>NZ_JBKBKQ010000009.1:0-149018 GCF_046294525.1 Acidovorax sp. | reverse complement strand
GCAGCGCGCCCTGGGCGCGGGTGCGCTGGCAAGCTGCGATAGAGCGTTGCAGGCGGTCCAGCAGCAGGCGGCGGTTGGGCAGACCGGTCAGGGCGTCGTAGAACGCCAGGCGTTCGATTTCTTGTTCTGCGCGTTTGCGGTCGGTGATGTCGCGGCACACGCCCAGCACGCCAGTCACGCGGCCATTCATGTCGCGGATGGGGGTTTTGATGGTCTCGAACTGACCCTGGTAGCCGTCTTCGGCAAAGGTGAGGGTTTCTTCATACACCAGGGGCTGCCAGGCCTGCATGGCGCGCTGGTCATACTTGCGGAACTGGTCTGCCTGCGCGGGTGACGTCAGGTCGTAGTCATTGCAACCCACGATGTGGCGCTCCGGTCGCCCCGCAAACCGTTCGAACACCGGGTTGACCGACAGGTAGACCCCGTTCACGTCCTTGAGGAACACCATGTCGGGCATGGCGTTGACCACCCGCGCGAGGTGGGCCTTCTGCTCGGCAAGCTCGGCCTCCACACGCTTGAGCTCCGTCATGTCGTAGGCAAACAGCACCACGGCGGGCACGCCCTGCTCGGTCACGCTTTCCGGGGCGATGGTGGTGTGGCGGTACATGGTGCCGTCGGGCGAATCGATGCGGCTTTCAAACACCGTGGTTTCGCCGGCAAACGCCTTGTCGAAATGCGGTTGCATGCGCGCCATGAGCTCGGTCGACACCAGGTCCTGCACCCGCTGGCCCAGTGCCTCCTGCACCGGGCGGCCCAGCCACTGGGCCTGCTGGTCGTTGACATAGAGCACCCGCATGTCGCTGCCCACGCGCGCCACGCCGCCGGGCACGTGGCGCAGCAGGTTGGCCATCAGCGCCTCCTGCGCGTGCGCGGCTTCCTCGGCCTGGTGGTGCGCGGTGATGTCGGTCTGCACGCCGTCCCACAGCAGGCGGCCGTCGTCCAGCAGGCGGGGGGACGAGCTCAGGTGCATCCAGCGCACCTGGCCATCGGTGCGGCGCACGCGGATGGCGATCTCCATGCTCGACATGTTCAGGTACGACTCCCGCTCTGCTTGGCGCAGTTGCGCGATGTCTTCCTCCAGGATCTGGCGATAGAGCACCCCGGGGTCGGCCATCACCTCTTCCACGCGCACGCCGTTGAGCCTTTCGATGGCCTCGCCCATGTGAACAAAATGCACGCGGCCATCCAGCTCGCGCACCATCTGAAACAAGACGCTGTGCGGCAGGTTGCGGCCCAGCAGGGACAGGCGGCTTTCGCTTTCGCGCAGGCGCGCCTCGGCCTCCTGCAAGCGGGCAAATGGCAACCGGATGCCCGCGTTGAACACAGCCTGGAACAACAGCGCATAGGCCACGACGCGCAACCCGTGGGCCAGGGGCCCACCGATCGGCGTGTGCCCGCCCAACAGCGCCACGGTCAGTTCGCCGCCGCAAAACACCACCGCCGCCCAGCCAAACACCCGGTCGCGCTGCTGCGCATGGCGGGCTGCGCTGCGCAGCAGCAGCAGAGTGGCCGCGGCAGCCAGCACAGCGGCCAGGCCCAGGGCCAGGCCCTGGCGCAACCCTCCGCCGGCCGCCTGGGCAAACCACGCTGGCAACGGCCCCAGAGCGGACACCACCGTGAGCACCACCGCGCACCCAGCGCCCGCCAGCCACAGGCGTGCCGAGCCTGCGGCCGACACCTGCAGCGCCGTGAGCAGCAAGGTCGCCACCTCGGCCACGCGGGCCCACGTGCTGAGCCACAGGGAGATGTGGGCGCTACCGGCCGGCATGTGCACCGGGGTGGAATGCGCCAGCACCCCATGCAGGAAATTGCATGCGGCGGCGACGCTGAAGCCCACCACCAGCACGTTGGCCCGGGCCTGTTCGCGCCCATCCAGCGTGTGCAATGACACCGACACCACCAGCAAACCCAGCAGCACGGCCACCAACTCCATGAACGGCTCGAGCCCGTGCTGCCCGCCGTCGCCCTGCCCCAGCATCTGCACGACCGGCACGATGACCAGGGCCAGCACCGTGACCACCAGCACCACCGTGAAGGCGGGCGCACCCGACAGCTCGGGGCGCGGCGGCGGGGGGGTGGGCTGGGCGGGTGTCACGTTGCAAGTGTATCGACGAGCGGGCCGGTGTTCATGCTGTTTTCCACGGGTGAAATCCCGTGCATGGCGGGGTGCGGCCACCGCCGGCCGCGGCCTGCCGTCCGCTACCTACTCACCAAAGCAAAGGCAAAACAAAAACGGGGCCTCGGCCCCGTTTGATGTTGCGTCCACGCCTCGCGTGGGTCAGCCCTCCAGCAGCTGGCGCAGCACAAACGGCAGGATGCCGCCGGCCTGGTAGTAGTCCACCTCGATGGGGGTGTCGATGCGCAGGGTCACAGTGACTTCCTGTTGGGAGCCATCGGCGCGGTGAATGACCAGCCTGGCATCGCTTTGCGGGGTGAGCGCGGGGTCTGGCACCACGTCAATCACTTCGTTGCCGGTCAGGCCCAGCGTCTCCCACGATTCGCCCGCCTTGAACTGCAGCGGCAGCACGCCCATGCCGACCAGGTTGGAGCGGTGGATGCGCTCGAAGCTGCGCGCCACCACGGCCTTGATGCCGAGCAGCTGCGTGCCCTTGGCCGCCCAGTCGCGGCTGGAGCCCGTGCCGTATTCCTCGCCCGCAAAAACCACGGTGGGCGTCCCCTGAGCCATGTACTGCATGGCGGCGTCGAAGATGAACATCTTCTCGCCCTGCAGCGCCCCTTCGTTCTGGAACACCGTCACACCGCCCTCTTCGCGCGAGCCATCGGCCTGCGGCGGGATCATCAGGTTCTTGATGCGCACGTTGGCAAAGGTGCCGCGCACCATCACGTCGTGGTTGCCGCGGCGCGCGCCGTAGCTGTTGAAGTCCTGCTTCATCACGCCGTGCTGCAGCAACCACTGGCCGGCGGGCGAGCTTTCCTTGATGGAGCCTGCGGGCGAGATGTGGTCGGTGGTGATGGAGTCACCGAACAACGCCATGATGCGAGCGCCCAGCACGGACGGAAGTTTTGCATCATCTTGGCCCCCAGCGCTTTCTGGGCTTGCGCTGGCAGCTACCTTTTCGAGAGCAAACTTCTGAAAGAACGGTGGCTCGGCGATGTAAGTGCTGGCAGGCCAGGTGTAGGTGTTGCCGCTCACGCCCCGAATCTTTTCCCAGAGCTTGCCGGGTTCGGAGGCCACCTTGGCGTAGTTCTCGCGGAAGGCCTTGCCGTTCATCGCAAACCGCAGCAGCGCATGCACTTCGTCACTGCTGGGCCAGATGTCGCCCAGATACACGTCGCGCCCGCCCTTGCCCCTGCCCACCGGCTCGGTCATCAGGTCCTTGAGCACGGTACCGGCAATCGCATAGGCCACCACCAGCGGCGGGCTGGCCAGGAAGTTGGCCTTGATGTTGGGATGGATGCGCGCCTCGAAGTTGCGGTTGCCCGACAGCACGGCGGCGCAGACCAGGTCATTGCCGGTGATGGCCTCGTTCAGTTCGGGCGTCAAATCGCCCGCATTGCCGATGCAGGTGGTGCAGCCGTAGCCGGCAATGGCAAAGCCCAGCTTCTCCAGGTAGGGCAGCAGGCCGGTTTCGGTGAGGTATTCGGTGACGATGCGCGAGCCAGGCGCCAGCGATGTCTTGATGTGGGGCTTGACCTTGAGCCCCGCCTCCACCGCCTTCTTGGCGAGCAGGCCGGCCGCCAGCAGCACGCTGGGGTTGCTGGTGTTGGTGCAGCTAGTGATGGCGGCGATCAGCACGTCGCCGTTGCCCACCGTCACGTCACCCGTGCGGTTGGCAACGGCTGACGGCACCTCGGCATGGGCAGCCGCAAGCGTCGGCTTGTTCTGTTCCATCTCGACCAGAAAGCGGGGTGCGCCAGCGGGGGCAGGCTTCTCCTCGGGCGCGGACAGCGCCATCGGCACCTCGCTGGCACGCACGTGGTGGCGCGTGTGCAGCAGCTCGGCCGGGCGGTTGAAGCCGTTCTGCGCGATGGGCTTGCTGAACAGCTCCGCAAACTGGCTGCAGACCTTGCCCAACTCGATGCGGTCCTGCGGGCGCTTGGGGCCGGCCAAACTGGGCGTTACGCTGCCGAGGTCCAGCTTCACGACCTGCGAGTAATCCACCTCCCCGGCCAGCGGCACGCCAAACAGACCCTGCGCCTTGAAGTAGGCCTCGAAAGCTTCGATCTCTGCCTTGGTGCGCCCTGTGCCGCGGAAGTAGTCGATGGTCTTCTCATCAACAGGGAAAAAGCCCATGGTGGCGCCGTACTCGGGCGCCATGTTGCCGATGGTGGCGCGGTCGGGCAGCGCAAGGGTGCGGGTACCCTCGCCGAAGAATTCGACGAACTTTCCCACCACCTTGTGCTGGCGCAGGATCTCGGTCACCGTAAGCACCAAGTCGGTGGCGGTGACGCCCTCGCGCAGCTGGCCGGTCATCTCAAAGCCCACCACGTCGGGAGTAAGGAAGTAGACGGGCTGGCCCAGCATGGCGGCTTCGGCCTCGATGCCGCCCACGCCCCAGCCCACCACACCGATGCCGTTGATCATGGTGGTGTGGCTGTCGGTGCCCACCAGTGTGTCGGGGTAGTACACGCCGCCCTTGTTCTTGTGCACGCCGCGCGCCAGATATTCCAGGTTGACCTGGTGCACGATGCCGAAGCCGGGGGGCACCACGCCAAACGTGTCAAAAGCCTGCATGCCCCATTTCATGAACTCGTAACGCTCGCGGTTGCGCTGGAATTCGAGCTTCATGTTCAGATCCAGCGAGTTCTTCTTGCCGTAGTGGTCGATCATGATGGAGTGGTCCACCACCAGGTCCACCGGCACCAGGGGCTCGATTTTCTTGGGGCTCTTGCCCAGGCGTGCGGCGGTGCTGCGCATGGCGGCGAGGTCGGCCAGCAGCGGCACGCCGGTGAAGTCCTGCAGCACCACGCGCGATACGACAAACGGAATTTCATCGGTGCGGGCGGCGTTGGGCGCCCAGCGGGCCAGTTGCTCGACGTGCTCCGGTGTCACCTTGCGGCCGTCGCAGTTGCGCAGCACCGACTCCAGCACGATACGGATCGACACCGGCAGGCGTTTGATCTCGGGGAACTGCCGGGCGAGTGCAGGCAGCGAATAGAACTGCCCCTCCTTGCCGGATGCGGTGCTGAACGTCTTGAGGGTGTTGGCAAATGCGTGGCGTGCGGGCTTTGGCGACAACGTGCGGGAAACGGCCATGGCGAACTCCTGTAGAAGGCAACAAGGCCTATTCTGGCAGCCTCGCGCGACGGCGCAATCGTGGGGGTTTGCGCAGCCTCCTGCTGCGCCCTGGCCGCTCCTCCACGCCAAAAATTCAAGCAAAAATAGCCGCTAGCGCTTATCCAACAAGCGCTGGCAGCTATCAATAGTGAAGCAATTTCACATTTCAGGCTATGCCGTTGCCAAGCCCGGCAGGCGGCGCACGCCCATCCACTGCAGTTCGGCCAACAGCGCCACCGACACCACATGCACCAGCAGGTAGCCCTGACCCAGCAGGGTGGGCTGCACCGCACTGCCCAGCAGCAGCACCAGGCTGGCCAGGGCCCAAGCCAGGTTGCCCACAATCAACAGCCACAGCAGGCCCCGCGGCATGCTGCGCGCGCTGGCGATGCGGATGGCCAGCGCGGCATAGACCAGCAGCGCCACGCCCGTGCCCATGAGCAGGCTCGCGGGCAGGCCCAGCCATTCGGCCAGCTGCGAGGTGAGCAGCAGGTGCGCGGCACCCAACAGAACCCCCGTGGAGGCATCAAACCACACGGTAGCGCGCAGAACGGAAGGGGACGAGAGAAAGCTCAACATGGCAGGCTCCTTGAAGTGAAAACACATGAAAGAAGGCTGCATGGTTGCCGCCCCGCCGCATGTCGTCGATGACGTGGCAGGTAATGGCTCGCGCACGGTTTGCGCCTAGGATGGCGGCTATGACCTCCCCGCAGCCTTCCTCCTCCCCCCACCGCGCAGCCCGCCACCCGCTGCCCCACCGCGTGGCACCGGCAGGGCCCACCTCGTTTGGCGACCACCTGCGCACCTGGCGCCAGCAGCGGCACCTGAGCCAGCTGGAGCTGGCCGACGAAGCCGACATCTCCACCCGGCACGTGAGCTTCATGGAAACCGGGCGCACCAACCCCAGCCGCGACATGGTGCTGCGCTTGTGCGAGCGTCTAGCCATCCCGCTGCGCGAGCGCAACGCCCTGCTGGTGGCCGCCGGCTATGCGCCCATGTACCGCGAGCGGGCGCTGGACGACCCGGCGCTGGCAGCCGCCCGCCAAGCGGTGGAACTGGTGCTCAAGGGCCACGAGCCCTGCCCCGCCATCGCGCTGGACCGCTGCTGGAACGTCGTGGCCGCAAACCAGGCTGCCCAGGCGCTGCTGGCCGCACACGTCAGCCCCGCGCTGTTGGCACCGCCGATTAACGTCTTCCGCCTCAGCCTGCACCCCGACGGGCTGGCGCCCCGTATCGCCAACCTGGCCCAGTGGCGCGCCCACTTGTTTGAACGCCTGCGCCAGCAAATTCAGGCCACGGCCGACCCGGCGCTGATTGCCTTGCAGGCTGAATTGCAGCAATACCCCACGCCGCCAGACGCCAGCCCGCTGGTGCTGGATGGAGAAATGCTTGGGGTGGTAATGCCCTTTTGCTTTGAGAGCGTGCACGGAATGCTCTCGCTCATCAGCACCACCACCATATTCGGAACCCCCGTGGACGTGACACTGCAGGAATTGGCGGTGGAATCGTTTTTCCCGGCGGACGCATTCACGGCCCAGGTATTGCGCGAAATGACGCAGACCCCGTCCTGAATCGGGCGATGGCCGGTGGCTGCCCGCTTGCCGCGAACCGTTCAGACTCCCGTCGCTGCAATAATCCCGCGGGCACAAAAAAAGCCCGCAGATGCGGGCATTTTTAAAAAGGCGCCATTGCAGTGGCGAGTGGCCGTGCGCCCTTTAAAGGGTAGCCAATAACGCTGCCTTAAATCGCAAACTTTTCGCGATCCTGGTTCTGGATCCACTTGGGTGCCTTGCCACGGCCTGTCCAGGTCTGGCCGGTGGCGGGGTCGCGGTATTTGGGGGCCACCTTGGTGCCAGCGGTGGAACTGCGTGTGGTTTTGCCAGCAGCCTTGCCTGAAGGGAATACGTCCTGTGCGGTCAAACCATGTTCTGCCACCAGTGCGCGAACCTGGGCCACGGCATCGGACAATTCACGACGGCGCGCCTCGTTGATTTGTTGCTCAAGGGCTTCGCGCTGCTTCAAAAGTTCTTTGTAGCTGGTCATGGTGTCTGCATTAAAGGGAAGGTGAACGACCGCCAGATTATAGGAATATTGCAGTCGTTCTGCATGGAGCCCAAAAAATTTGTCGCAAAACGCGGCGATTACCTACACGCCAAACCCCGCTGGCCCCTTAACTATTCAATACCGTCTGTGAAGGCCCCATGAGATCAGACGACCTTCGTATTCGCAGGGTCTAATATCGGCATCCCCGCATGCAACGCGTCTCCATTGGCACCCAACCCGCCCGGTTCTCACGCAAAAATGCTACTGCCAGTGTTATGACAACACTCAACGCATGGCCGCCAATATGACCAGCATCCCCTCGCAAAACACCGAGAATCAGTGTTGAGCGTTCACTCCACACTTTATTCTTTTCACAATGGCTCTTTACTGTATTGGCGATATCCAGGGTTGCGACAGCGCGCTGGGCCGCCTGCTGGACTTGATAGGCTTTTCGGCCAGCCGCGACACGGTGTACCTCCTGGGCGACCTGGTCAACCGCGGACCAGACTCAGCCGCGGTGCTGCGGCGCTGCATGCAGCATGGCGACGCCATCCGCTGCCTGCTGGGCAACCACGACCTGCACCTGCTGGCCGCTGCGGCCGGCGCCCGCAAACTATCGCGGCGCGACACGCTGGGCAGCGTGCTGGACGCACCCGATCGCGACGCGCTGCTGCATTGGGTGCGCCAGCAACCGCTGGTGCGCGCCCACACGCACGCTGGGCAGACGCTGCTGATGGTGCATGCTGGCGTGTTGCCCGCGTGGTCCGCAGCCGGCACACTGGCCTATGCCAACGAGGTGCAGGCCGTGCTGCAGAGCCCCGATCTGCCCGCCTTCTTGCACGCCATGTACGGCAACACGCCCAACCGCTGGAGCGACACGCTGACCGGCACGGACCGGTTGCGCGTGATCGTGAACGCCCTCACGCGGCTGCGCTTTTGCTCAGCCGATGGGGTGATGGATTTTGAAAGCACCGAAAGCGCCAGCACCGCGCCACCCGGCCTCATGCCCTGGTTTGACGTGCCGGGCCGCCGCACCGCCGGCACAGCGGTGATGGCCTTCGGACACTGGTCCACGCTGGGCTTTCTGGACCGCAGCGATCTGTTGGGGCTGGACACGGGCTGCGTGTGGGGCGGGTGCCTGAGCGCCGTGCGCTTTGGCGCCACCCTGGCCGAGCGGGAGCTGCTGCAGGTGCACTGCGAGCAGGCACAGCAACCGGGCGGATAAGCCCAGGTTGCGCCATGGGCGGCACCAGCAAACGCTATGTTTTCAATAGCTAATGGCGCTTACGGAATAAGCGCTGGAGCCTGTTTCGGCTCCATTTTCCGCATCAAGACTGCGCCGAGGTCTCGGGCTGGACGGCTGCCTTGAACAGCGCGGCCACCTTGCGCTTGGGCTTGATGTTGGCCGAGATGCTGCTGCGCGGCACGGACTTGGCGGCGGCCTCCCAAGCGGGGGCGGCGTCGGAGGCAGCATTGGCCTCGTAAGGCTTTTCGAAAAACGGGTCGCGCGAGATCGCTGCGGGGCGGAAGCCTCGGTGCTGATCGCGTGGCTCACGGGAATCACGGGATTCGCGGCCGCCGCGGTGGTCACGGTCACGCTCGCGGCGCGGGCCCGAGCCGCCCAGCGCATCGCGCCCGTCGCCCGTCTCACCCGCTTCCCGCCAGGCGCGGCGGCCGTCGTTGATGCGGCCCCGGGGCTGGTCTTCGTCGTACTCGACGGCCTCCAGTTCGATCTTTTTCTTGATCAGCTTCTCAATGTCGGCCACCAGGCGCGCATCGCTGCCCGATACCAGCGTGACGGCCAGGCCGGAGGCGCCTGCTCGGCCCGTGCGGCCGATGCGGTGCACATAGTCTTCGGCGTTGAAGGGCACGTCGAAGTTGAACACCGCCGGCACATCCTTGATGTCCAGGCCGCGCGCGGCAACGTCGGTACACACCAGCAGATCGACTTCGCCCTTCTTGAAGGCTTCCAGCGCCTTCAGGCGCTCGTCCTGGCTCTTGTCGCCGTGCAGGGCGGCTGTCTTGAGGCCTTCGCGCTCCAGGCTGCGCGCCAGGCGGGCACAGCCGAGCTTGCTGTTCACGAAGATGAAGGCCTGCTTGATGCCGCGCGTCTTGAGCACTTGGTGGATGGCGCGGCGCTTGTCGTCGTCATTGGCGCTGTAGAAGCGCTGCTCCACCGTGGAGGCCGTTTCGTTGGGCCGGGCGACTTCGATGGTGATGGGGTTCTGCAGATAGCTGCTGGCCAGGCGCTTGATCTCGGGCGAGAACGTGGCGCTGAACAGCAGCGTGGTGCGCTGCTTGGGCAGGTAGCTCAGGATGCGCTGCAGGTCGGGCAAAAAGCCGATGTCCAGCATGCGGTCGGCCTCGTCGAGCACCACGTATTCGACCTGGTTGAGCACCGCGTTCTTGGCCTCGATGTGGTCCAGCAGCCGGCCCGGCGTGGCCACCAGCACTTCGACGCCTTTTTTCAGCTCGATGGTCTGGGGCTTCATGTCCATGCCGCCAAACACCACTGTGCTGCGCAGCTTGGTGTGTTTGGCGTACAGCGCGATCTGCTGCGCCACCTGGTCGGCCAGTTCGCGCGTGGGCAGCAGCACCAGGGCGCGCACCGGGTGGCGCGCGGGTGACGTGGAGCTGTTTTCGTGCTTGAGCAGGCGCTGCAGCAGGGGCAGCGAGAAGGCGGCGGTCTTGCCGGTGCCGGTCTGGGCCGCACCCATCACGTCCTGGCCGGTGAGCACGACCGGAATGGCCTGCTCCTGGATGGGAGTCATGGACTCGTAGCCCATTTCGGCCACAGCACGTGCCAGCGGCTCGGCCAGCGATAGATTGGAAAAGGAACTAGTCATTAAAAGCGTGTTTGTGGGCGACGCTGAGTATGTCTGAGCAATGTGGCAGCCCGCTGTTGGCGGGCAGGCTGCAAGGCGCAAACTGCAGCGATAACCGGGGTTACCGCAAGATGTACAACGCCACAAACCGGGCCCCGGCAGGGGAAATGCGCAGTGCGCAAAGGACTTGTTCAGCGTTGCCTGAGCCCGCTATTGTCGCACCGGTGGCCCAAAACCCGATTTTGGGGGCGCGCGGATGTGTTACGGCCTGGGTACAAAGTACAAGCGCCACACAGCAAAAACTATGATTTTTGTAGCTACCAGCGCTTATCCATCAAGCGCTAGAGCCTGTTTTTTCATCAAATTCACTCCAACACTGCGCGCAACTGGCGCGTGGTGGCGGCCAGCCGCCTCGCCCCGATTTGCGCGAGGTTATTCATCACCGTGAGCGCGGCGGCAGGATGTTGTGCCGCCCAGGCGTCAAAGTCGGCCCGGGTGAGCCGCACCAGGTGCGCCGTGCCCCGCTCCACGCCCGCGCTGGCCGTGCGGGCGGCACCGTTCAGGAACGCCATCTCGCCAAACGCCATGCCGGGCCCCACGGTGGCCAGGCGCAGGCCTTTGTCGGGCGGCCATTGTGTGACCAACGTGATGTGGCCCGATCGCACCACCAGCAGGTCGTGGTCGGTGTCGCCCGCGTTGAAGACCACGCCGTGCGCCGGCACCGCCTGGTGCTGCAGCCGCGCCAGCAGCGCCTTGGCGGCGGCTTGCGGCACGCCTTCGCCGATCTCGCCCAGCAGATCGGTCTCGGGGCGCGCGGGGCGCTCTTCCAGCGGGCGCTGTGACAGGATGCCCGCCTCGGCCCATTCCAGCGCGCGGTCCAGGTCGGCAAAGCAGCGCACCTGCTCGCCCGCGTGTTCGGCGGCGGCCGCGTCCAGCGCCGCCACGGCTGCCGCAATGCCCTGCTGGCCCAGGTCGCGTACCAGTGCGCGCAGCTGGGCCATAGCGGTGCTGTCCCACGCTGGCACACGGCCTGCATCCAGAATGACCCAGCGGTGGCGCGGCAGGAGCATCATGCGCACCTGCTCGGCGAGGTGGGCCGCCACGCCGAACGACATCACGCCCTGCAGTTCGAACACCGCTACCTGGTTCATGCGCGGCGCCAGCCACACGTCCGACCCGGCGCGGCGCAGGCGGCGCGAGCGCAGCTCGCCGTCCAGCCGCACATGGCGCAGCACCTTGGCGGCCGAGTCGTGCAACAGCACGAAGGTGGCCACCACCAGCCCTGCCACCAGGGCGCCCACGCCGCCCATGACCGCAAACACCAGCGCCACCAGCCAGCTCTGCGCCCAGGTCACGCGCGAGCGGCGGGCGTAGCGCCAGGACCACATCAGGCCCGGCACCTGCATGAGCCCAGCCAACACCAGACCGCCGGCCAGACACGCCATGGGCACCCAGTGCAGCCACCAGGCGCCCGTCACTGCCACGCCCAGCATGATGCCGGCGTGCCAGGGGGGCGCATCGCGCACGGCCCCGGCCTGTGCCAGCACGATGCGCGAGCGCGACGCACTGGTGGACGCGGGGATCATGCCCACCAGCCCGCACAGCGCGCCCAGCAGGCTCTCGCGCCTGAGCGCAAGGTTGGCATTGCCGCGCAGGCCGTGGTCCAGCTCCAGCTCCTGGTTGAAGACGAGGATTTCGAGGCTGTTGACCAGCGCCATCAACAGCGCCAACATCACCAGGGCCGAGCCCTGCTCGCGCGCCAGCGCCAGCCAGGGGATGTCCGTCCAGTCGGGCCACAGCGGCCAGGCAAACGCGCTGGGCTGCGCCGCAGGAGCAAACACCGCGCCCAGCCCCCGGCCCCAAAAGCCCGCCACGGCCACCGCCAGCGTTACCAGCACCACGGCCGTGAGCAGGCCCGGCATGCGCGGCCACCGGCGGCGCAGCCCCCAGGCCAGCGCCACCACTGCGGCGGCCGCCAGCGCGTGCCAGCCCGTCCGCGCATCCCAGGGCGCGTCCGCGCCTGCGCCAAATGCGTTGTGCACCTGCCCCAGTACCATCGACAGGCCCACCCCGGCTGCAAACCCGTGCGTGACCGAGATGGGCAAAAACCGCGCCACAGAGGCCAGACGCAACACCCCCAGCAGCCACTGAAAGGCAAAAGCCAGCGCCACCGTCGCGCCGCTCACGGCCAGCACCTGCCGCGCGTTCAGCCCAAGCGCAGGCGCGGCGCCGTGTGCGGTGGACAGCACCGCTGCAAACAGCAAAGCGACCACCGTGGTCGGCGCGTACACCACGCCGGGGCGCGGCAGCACCAGGGTCAGCAGCAGGCCCGGCAGGGCGGCCGACCACAGCGCCAACGCGGCCAGCGAATGCTCGCCCGCCAGCGGCGCAAAGGCCAGCAGCCCCAGCCCCACCGCGTGGGGTACGGTGACCGCCGCCGCCGACCACGCAGCGGCCACGCCCGACGACCGCAGCGGCTGCGCAGGCTCAGCAGGGGACATCTCGGTTCTCCATAGCGCCAAAGGCCACCTACACCTCACGAAACCGGCGCGGCCCTTGCGCGGGCAGCCGCGCAAGGGCCGCGCCGCCGCGCTGGCTGCGTCCCCCTGCCCGCAACGCGCAGCGTTGCGAGAGCGGGGGGAGGCCGCAAAGCGGCTCAAGGGGGTGTATCAAAGACTCCGTGCCGCAAACGTGTCGCAGGCCTTCACGCTGCCGTTCTGCAGCCCGTTGTGAAACCAGCGCTGGCGCTGGGCGCTGGTGCCGTGGGTGAAGCTCTCAGGCACCACGGCACCGCCACTGGCGCGCTGCAGCGCGTCGTCGCCAATCTTGGCGGCCGCGTTCATGGCCTCTTCCACATCGCCCTGCTCCAGGATCTGGCGCGCGTTCTGCGCGTGGTGGGCCCACACGCCCGCGAAGCAGTCCGCCTGCAGTTCCAGGCGTACCGACAGCGCGTTGTATTCAGCCTTGCTCACCCGGCCACGCATCTGGTCCACCTTGGCGCTGATGCCCAGCTGGTTCTGCACGTGGTGACCCACCTCGTGAGCGATCACATACGCCTGGGCAAAGTCCCCGGGAGCGCCCAGGCGGTTCTTGAGGGTTTCATAAAAGCCCAGGTCGATGTACACCTTCTGGTCCGCCGGGCAGTAGAACGGGCCCATGGCCGCCTGCCCCGTTCCACAGGCGGTGGGCGTGGCGCCCCGGAACAGAACCAGCCGCGGCTCCTGATAGCGGCCGCCGTCCTGGCGGAACACCTGGCCCCACACGTCCTCGGTGTCGGCCAGCACCGTAGACACGAACCGGGCCATGGTGTCGTCCGCAGGCGGGCGCTGGGCGGGGCCCTGCGTCTGCACCTGCGCGGGCGGCCCGCCGCCGCTGAGCAAACCCAAAATTGTCAACGGATTGATGCCCAGCACCCAGCCGCCCACCAGGGCGATGACGATGGTGCCGATGCCGATGCTGCGCCCACCGAACACCGGCGACCCACCGCCACCCCCGCCGCCACGGCGGTCTTCCACGTTGTCCGACTGGCGATTGCCTTCCCATTTCATACCGCATCTCCCGAGATTGCCTCTCACGCTCACTCCGGCATGGAAGCATGGGCCGCATGTTACGCGCGGGCGCGCCGCGCCGGGAGGCCGGTACCATCGGCGCCTGCCTGCCCTGCAAGGCACGTTCTTGTCCAACCCCGTCGCCCTTATGCACCGCGTGCCGCTACACCGCCCCGCCATCCTGCTCACCGGTTTTGATCCCTTCGGCGGCGACACCGAAAACCCGAGTTGGCTCATCGCCCAGGCGCTGCAGGGCCAGCACGTGGCGGGGCACACCGTGCTGGCCGCCCAGCTGCCCACCGTGTTTGGTGCGTCGCTGCAGCACCTGCGGGCCCTGGTGGACCTGCACCAGCCCGCCATCACCCTCTGCCTGGGGCAGGCGGGCGGGCGCGGCGCCCTGTCGCTGGAGCGCGTGGGCATCAACATCAACGACGCCCGCATTGCCGACAACCAGGGCGCGCAGCCCATCGACACGCCCGTGGTGCCCGGCGGCCCGGCCGCGTATTTCTCCAGCCTGCCCATCAAGGCCATGGCGCGCGCCGCGCAGCGCGCGGGCGTGCCCTGCGAGGTGTCTCAGACCGCCGGCACCTTTGTATGCAACCACGTGCTTTACGGGCTCATGCACCTGCTCGCGAGCGGCGCGGGCCCTGCCGGCGCCCGTGGGGGCTTCATGCATGTGCCCTGGATGCCCGAACAGGGTGCACCCCACCTGCCGCTGCGTGACATGGTGCGGGGCGTGCATGCCGCCCTGTGGGCCGCGGCGCTGACGCCACACGACCTCGTGCTGGGCGCGGGCGCAACGCACTGAGATGCTGAACAAGGTCCCTCAGTCCAGGGCTTTTTGCCCCGACTCTGAGGGCTTGCCCGCTCCACGTGTCTGCTGGGCGCTGTGTAAAGTCATCGGCATGCTTTCTCTTCCTTCCGGCACGCTCGACGCTGCCGCCACCGCCGCGCGCCTGCCCTGGCGTGCGCTGGCCAATGAAATTGCCGCACTGTTGCAAGACCGCACGGTATCGGTGCCCGCCCGTAGCGTGCTGCGCATGGCCGAGGGCGCCAGCCTTTTCGTCATGCCTGCGGCCGACGGCCAAATGGCCATGACCAAGCTGATCACCCTGACGCCGGCCAACGCAGGTACGGGGCGCCCGTCCATCCAGGGCGACGTGGTGGTGTTTGACGTGGCCACGGGCGAGCGCCAGGTGATGCTGGACGGGCCGACCGTCACTGCCCGCCGCACGGCCGCCGTGTCGCTGCTGGCTGCGCAACGCCTGGCGCCCCGCACGGACGGCCCGCTGCTGGTGGTGGGCGCCGGTGTGCAGGGCGTGGCCCACGCCCAAGCCTTCATCGAGGGCCTGGGCGTGCAGGAGGTCTGGATCGCGTCGCGCAGCGCAGCCAGCGCCGAGACACTGGCGCGCCAGGTGCGCGCGCTGGGCGCCACGGCGCGCGTGGTGGCCGATGCGGATGCCGCCCTGCCCCACTGCCCGCTGGTCGCCACCTGCACCCCCGCCCAGCAGGTGGTGCTGAGCGCAGTGCCCAGGCTGGATGCCTTCATTGCGGCCGTGGGCGCCTACAGGCCGGACCAGGCCGAGCTGTCGGCAGATGTGTGCAAGTTCTTTGCACGGCAGGGGCACATCGTTGTGGACACCGAAGACGCCGCCCATGAGGCAGGAGACCTGTTGCAGGCGGGCCTTGATGTGGCGGCCCTTCCCACGCTGCGCGACGTGGTGGGCGGCACCGTGGCGGCGCCGCGTGGGCCCGTGCTGTTCAAAGGCTGTGGGTGGGCTGGCTGGGACCTCGCCGCCGCACGCTTGGCCCTGCGCTCCGAAAACCCGCATTCCCAACCCATGCCGGTGCGCCCATGAAGTTGCACGCTCGCTTCTCTGACCATGGCCTGCGTACGCAAATCGCCATGGTTTTTGGCCTGCTGGTGGTCGCCCTTTCGGTGCTGCTGTCGCTGGCAGTGGGAGACCGGTTCAAACAACGGTTGCAGCGCGACGCGGGCATTGCGCTGCAGACAGTGGCGGAAAACGCGGGCAAGTTGCTGGCCAAGGGCCTGCTTGAAGGGAGCCTGGAAGCGCAGGTGCTGGCAGACTCCGAACAGGTATGGAACAAGGGTCTGGATTCGCCGGAGGCCCGCTACCTGCTACAGCGGGCGCAGGCCATGCACCCAAACAGCCTGTGGATCGGGGTGGCCGATGTGCAGGGGCAGGTCCGCGCGGCCACGGGGGGCCTGCTGGAAGGCCGCAGCGTGGCGGAGCGACCATGGTTTCAGGGTGGCAAGGAGGCCTTGTATGTGGGCGACGTGCACCCCGCCAAGCTGCTCGACAGTCTGCTGCCCCCTCTCCCTTCTGGCGAACCTCACCGCTTTGTCGACTTCGCTGCCCCTATCCGGGTTGGTGGCCGCACGGTGGGCGTACTGGGCATCCACGGCAGTTGGGAATGGACGCGCGAAGTGCTGGAGAGCCTCACACCACCCCGGTCGGACGAAAGCGCGTTGGAGCTCTTCATCTTCGACCGCGACGGCCAGATGGTGCTGGCGCCCCGCGACAAGGCGCGTGCGCTGCAGGCTGCCGGGCAGCGCCTGCCAGAGGGCCTGCATATCAACAACAACCGCGACAACGCGCGCATGGACATGACCGTGGTGCCGTGGTCCGACGGGGGCCGCTACCTCACGGCGGCCACTCAGCTGCAGCCACGCAATGCGCCCAGCGATCTGGGCTGGCGCATCGTCGCACGCCAGCCGGTGGCGCTGGCGTTCGCCGACGCGCACCGCACCGAGCGGAACGTGCTGTTGATCGGCTTGGGGGCGGCTTTTCTGGCCACCCTGCTGGCCTGGATGGCGGCGCGCAGGTTAAGCGAAGACCTCTACGCGCTGGCAAATGCCGCGCGTGCGGTGGAGGCGGGCACCCCCGGCGCTGACATCCCCGCGGTCCACAGCAATCGCGAGGTTCAGGCACTGGCAGGCGCACTGAGCCGCATGACGCACCGCTTGCTGGCAGCGCATGAAGCCATGGAAGAAACCGTGAGGCTGCGCACGCTGGAACTGGAATCAGCCAACCGGGCGCTCGACCTGCAAGCCCGCACGGATGTGCTGACTGGCCTGCTCAACCGGCGCGGGTTTGAGTCGCAAATGGCCTTTGCGCTGGCGATGGCGCGGCGAAGCGGCCGCCCGTTGAGCCTGATCACCGTCGACGTGGACCATTTCAAGAAGGTCAACGACACGTACGGCCACGACGCAGGCGATGAAGTGCTGCGGCGCCTGGCGCTCACGTTGCAGGACAGGCTGCGGGCGTCGGATGTGATCGCCCGCCTTGGCGGAGAAGAATTTGTGGTGCTGCTTCCAGACACGGACCTGGCAGGGGCGCAGGCCATAGCGCAGGCGCTGGTACATGCCATGGCACAACAGCAGGACCCCGTGGTCGGCACGATCACCGTCAGCGCTGGCGTGGCCAGCATGCGAGGCGCGCAAGACCAAGGTGCAGACCTGTTGCGGCGCGGCGACGCGGCCCTGTATGAAGCCAAGGGCCAGGGTCGCAACCGGGTGTGCACGGCCGAATGAGCCGCCTTTGAGACGAGTCAGTGAAGGACGTCGTCCAGGGTCTGGACCGCCTCCTCGGGCGGCGCATCGAAAAAGTGCTGCAGCTGTTGGGCCAGTTCGCGCAGGCCGTCATCGTCCATCTGGCCGGCCGCTGCCAGCCGTTCACGCGCGTACGGGCGGTGGCCCAGCATCATGTCCGCATTCACGCACTGACCGTGCGCCGCCATGCGCAGGATGAAGGCATTGAGCTTGTCGCAGGGCCAGTAGGTGTGCGCAGCGCCGGTGCCGCCATCGGCCGCTGCGGAGCAGCCCTGTTCATCATGCGAGACCGACGGCACCACTGCGGCGCGCTCGCCCGGGGTCTGATCGACGGGATGGCTGCGGACCGCCGCCGCGGCAGCACGCTGGCGGGAACTGCGCGCCAGCCATGCGGCGACCGGCGCTGCCAGCGCACCGATCCAGCCAACCGCCGAGGGGGCCGCAGAAGGGGGGGCAAAAGTCAACATGGCCAGGTTCCTTTCAAAGACTGCACGCCTCCAGCATGCGCTGGAACCGTGACATCCATGCTAAGAAACCTTACCCCTGCTTGCATTTCGGCCAAAGGGCCTTGGAGATGTAGGACGCGTGCGATCGCACACCGAAGCCTGGAGGCAGAGTACTGACAGCCTAGCCCCTAAACCATTGGGGAGCCGCGCTTTCTTAGGCCTTGGGCAGCGTCACCCCCACCTGGCCCTGGTACTTTCCGCCCCGGTCGCGGTAGCTGACCTCGCAGACATCGTCCTTGTCGCTCTCGAAGAACAGCACCTGGGCGCAGCCCTCGCCGGCATAGATGCGCGCGGGCAGCGGCGTGGTGTTGCTGAACTCCAGCGTCACGTAACCTTCCCACTCGGGCTCGAACGGGGTGACGTTGACGATGATGCCGCAGCGGGCGTAGGTGCTCTTGCCCAGGCAGATGGTGAGCACGTTGCGCGGGATGCGGAAGTACTCGACCGTGCGCGCCAGCGCAAAGCTGTTGGGTGGGATGATGCAGCTGTCGCCTTCAAAGTCGACAAAACTCTTCTCATCGAAGTTCTTGGGGTCCACCACAGTGCTGTGGATGTTGGTGAACACCTTGAATTCGGGCGCGCAGCGGATGTCGTAGCCGTAGCTGCTGGTGCCGTAGCTGATGATCTTTTTGCCCTCCGCCTCGCGCACCTGGCCGGGCTCGAAGGGCTCGATCATTCCGTGCTCAGCCGCCATGCGGCGGATCCATTTGTCGCTCTTGATGCTCATGGCTCAATCCCCTGCGCTGTGGCCCAGGCAGGGTACGAACCGCCGGGCGCTATTAAATACGTAGCTGTTAGCGCTTGATGATCAAGCGCTGGGGCCGTATTTTGCTTGAGAAATCACGGTTTCTTCCACCACCCGGTCGTCGCCCAGCACGATCAGCGCAAACAACAGCTCATCCAGGTTGCGCGCCTGGCGGGTCTTGCGCGCCAGCAGCGGCGTCGCTTCAGGGTTCAACACCACAAAGTCAGCCTCGCAGCCGGGCTGGAGGTTGCCCACCACGCCCGCCAGGCCCAGCGCCCTGGCAGCGCCCGCTGTGTGCTGCCACCACAGCTGCTGGGGCGACAGGCTCAGGCCCGGCTTCGTCTGGCCCTCTCGCCCCACGTAGTAGGCTGCCATCATGGTCTTGAAAGGGCTGAAACTGGTGCCGCCGCCCACATCACTGGCCAGGCCGTAACCAAAGCCCACGCGGTCGGCACCGGCGTAGTCGAAAAAGCCGCTACCCAAAAACAGGTTGCTCGTGGGGCTGACGGCCGCCACAGCGCCGGTGTCGCGCATCAGCGCGCGGTCATCGTCGTCAAAGTGGATGCAGTGCGCGTACACCGCCCGCTCGCGCATCAGACCGAAGTCGTCGTACACGCCCAGGTAGCTGCGCGATGCGGGGAACAGCTCGCGCGCCCAGCGGATTTCATCGAGGTTCTCGGCCACATGCGACTGAATCCACACATCGGGGTAGCGCGCCGCCAGTTCACCCGCGCCGCGCAGTTGCCCATGCGTGCTGGTGGGTGCAAAACGCGGGGTGATGGCGTAGCCCAGGCGGTCCACGCCGTGCCAGCGCTGGATCAACGCTTCGGTATCGATGAGGCTTTGCTCGGTGTTGTCGCGCACACCATCGGGCGAGTGGCGGTCCTGGAGCACCTTGCCGGTGATGAGACGCATGTGCCGGCGCTGCGCCTCGCTGAACAGCGCGTCCACGCTGGCGGGGTGTGAGGTGGCAAATGTGAGCGCCGTAGTCACGCCGTTGCGCAGCAACTCGTCCACGAAGAAGCCGGCCACATGTGCGCCATAAGCCGGGTCAACAAAACGCGACTCGTGCGGGAACGTGTAATTCTCCAGCCAGGGCAGCAGGCCGTCGGCGGGCGAGCCGATCACATCGGTCTGCGGAAAGTGGATGTGCATGTCCACAAACCCTGGCGCCAGGATGCGCCCCGGCAGGTGCACCACAGGATCGCCCGCAAACTGCGGCGACAGGGCCTGCCAAGCGCCTGCGGCACGCACGCGCTGGCGGCCCTGCGCATCGGGGCCCACGGCCAGCAGGCCATCTTCGTCGTACAGGGCGCGGCCATCGTCGGCAAAGCGCAAAAGGGCGGAACGGTAGACGGGCATGGGCGCGAGCTTAGCGGGAGGGCGCGCCGCTTGTATACGGCCCGCCCCATAGTGGGTATGGCGTGGGCAGCATTGGTGTTGCTCCGGGTGGCAGGGGCGAAAGCCTCTGGCAAACGGAATGCGTCATGGCGTCATGGCGTCATGAAGCCGAAGGCGTTCAGCGGAGGCGCAGCGCGGGTCCCGACTGCGGTTCGGCCAGCCCGTAGGCGCCAGACAGGCCAGCCATGCCAGACGCTGTGCCCGGCCCCGCATTCCCCAGGCGGAATGCGCCCACCACGCCGGACAGGCGCGAAGCCTGATCCTTCAGGCTCTCGGCAGCGGCGGTGGACTCTTCGACCAGCGCGGCGTTCTGCTGGGTCATCTGGTCCAGCTGGCTCACGGCCACGTTCACCTGGCCGATGCCCTGGCTTTGCTCAGACGCCGCGGCGCTGATCTCGCCGATGATGTCGGTCACGCGGCGCACCGAGCTCACGATCTCGGTCATGGTGCTGCCGGCGTTCTGCACCAGGGTGGCGCCGGATTCGACCTTCTCCACCGACACGCCGATCAGCGTCTTGATTTCCTTGGCGGCCTGGGCCGAACGCTGGGCCAGCGAGCGCACCTCGCTGGCCACCACGGCAAAGCCGCGGCCCTGCTCGCCGGCACGGGCTGCTTCCACGGCGGCATTCAGCGCCAGGATGTTGGTCTGGAACGCGATGCCGTCGATGGTGCCGATGATGTCGGCGATCTTCTTGCTGCTGGCGTTGATCTCGTCCATGGTGTTCACCACCTGGGCCACCACGTCACCGCCGCGCTGTGCCACCTGGGCGGCCGACGCGGCCAGCTGGTTGGCCTGCACGGCAGAGTCTGCGCTGTGGCGCACGGTGGCGGTGAGTTCTTCCATCGAACTGGCCGTCTCCTGCAGGCTGCTGGCAGTCTGCTCCGTGCGGGCGCTCAGGTCCTGGTTGCCGACGGCGATCTGGGTACTGGCGGTGGAAATGCTGTCCACCACGCCACGCACCTGCTGCAGCGCGCCGTGCAGGGCGGCACGCATCACATCCAGCGCGCGCAGCAGGCGGCCGGTTTCGTCGTTGGCATAGACAGGCTGCGGCGCGCCGGTGAGGTCCATGTTGGCGATGGCCTCGGCAATGGCTTCGGCGTGGCGCAACGGGCGAGTGATGCTCCTGGCCAACAGCCAGGCCAGCAGGGCGCCCAGCAGCAGCGAGATGCCCGTGCACACCTGCAGCAGCAGCGTGGTCTGCGCGCGCAGCGCCTCGCTGCGCTTGCCCGCCGCGTCCAGCTGGGTGCGCTGCAGATCCACCATCTGCTTGACGCCCGCCAAGTAGTCGCGCGAGTTGGGCTCAAACCGTTCGGTAAAGACCCGGCCCGCCGCATCGGCGTCGCCCGCCTGCTTGAGCTTGCTGACTTCCTCGCGGGCGCTCAGGTAGGCGCGGCGCAACTCGCCCACCTTGGCAAACAGCTGCTTTTCGTCGGCGGTGTCCATCTTCGATTCGATGAACTTCTGCAGCTCGTTGGTTTCGCTGATCGCAGCCGCCGTGGCCGGCGCGAAGTAAGGAATCAGCGACGCATCGCTGCTCTTGGCGATGGCCGCGGCGCGCTGCACGCCAGCCGTGGTGTTGAGCAGCCAGTCCGCGCCCGCGCGCTCGGTCTTGATGTTGTCATCGACCATGACGTCGATCTCGGAGCCCAACTGGTTGAGCTTGATGACCGCGACGACGCTGCTGACAAAAAACAGCGCCAGAATGGCGCCCAGCACCAGGGTAAGGCGCTTGCCGATGGATAGTTGATTGAGAAACATGGAGAAAACCCGTTAGCGGAGGCACGCTCCGCGCGCGCCAAAGCGGGGCACGCCGTGGCAATGACCCTACGTCGGACGCACCAATTCTGGTCGTTCCGAGCGTACAAAAAGTAACGATTTTAGGGTTTACCCGGATTTTTTGCTGAACTCGGTGCCCGGGGACGTCTCGTGGAGTGCATGGTGCTCCGGCAATCGCACTGAAAGAGTGCGCTTGGCCAAATAAAAAGTCCGTGCCGCACGGATCGCTTCAATAGTCGTGCTCCACACAGCGCTCAAAGAATTCCTTGAGCTTGTGCTCCCACACCCGCTTGTCGGCATTGCCCGCAAAGCTCGCTTCAAAGCTGTTGAAAGCCAGCTGGTATGCATGCTTGGGCGTGAGCCCCGTGGCCGCAAACACCTGGGTGAAGTTCTCGTTGATGTAGCCGCCAAAGTAGGCCGGGTCGTCAGAATTGACCGTGGCGGCCAGCCCGGCGTCCAGAAGCTTGCCGAGGTTGTGGTCGGCGAGGTTGGGGAACACGCACAGCTTCTGGTTGGAGAGCGGGCACACGGTAAGCGCGATGCGCTCGTTCGCCAGGCGCTGCATCAGCGCAGCGTCGTGCACGGCCTGCACGCCGTGGTCGATGCGCTCGACTTTCAGCACATCCAGCGCGCTCCAGATGTAGGCGGGCGGCCCTTCCTCGCCCGCGTGGGCGACCAGGTGCAGGCCCAGTTCGCGGCAGCGGGCAAAGACGCGGGCGAACTTCTCCGGCGGGTGGCCTACCTCGCTCGAGTCCAGGCCCACGCCCACGATCTTGTCCAGGAGCGGCTGCGCCTGCTCCAGCGTCTCGAACGCCGATTCCTCGCTCAGGTGGCGCAAGAAGCACAGGATCAGCGTGGCGCTGATGCCCAGCTCGCGGCGCGCGTCGGCGCACGCGCGGTGCAGGCCGTTGATCACCGTCTCGATGGCCACGCCGCGCTCCGTATGGGTCTGCGGGTCAAAAAAGATCTCGGCATGCAGCACGTTGTCCTGCGCGGCGCGGCGCAGGTAGGCCTGGGCCATGTCGTAGAAATCCTGCTCATGCAGCAGCACGCTGGCGCCGGCGTAATAGATGTCCAGAAAGCTCTGCAGGTTGGTGAAGGCGTAGGCGCTGCGCAGGGCCTCCACGTCGGCGTATGGCAAGGTGAGTCCGTTGCGCTGGGCCAGTGCAAAGATCAGCTCGGGCTCCAGCGAGCCTTCGATGTGGATGTGCAGCTCGGCCTTGGGCATGGCGCGCAGCAGGCCTGGCAGGCGGTCAGCAGAAATGGGAGGGACTTTGAACATCAGCAAACTCCAAAAGTGATGCCGCGCTGGCGCAAAAAGCGGCGGTAGGCCGATGATGCCTTGTCGGCGGCGGTATGCAACTCCGCGCGCAGGTCGAGCGGCAGGCGCTGGGGCGTCTGCGATTCCAGCACGGGCTGGTCCTGGGTGAAGATGGTGTGCTGGAACGCCTGCAACTTCTCGTCCGGAGATTCGAAATCGGCCACAGCCAGACGAAACCACACGCGGCTGTGCACCGGAGTCACGGGGCAGATGTACAGCGCAATGGATTCGCGCCAGCCGTCCACCGCCGTGGTGCCGGCTTCGGGCACTTTGGTCAGCACGGCGGCATAGGGCGCGGTGACTTCGTAGGTGTACTCGACCTGGGCCGGCGCGGTGGAATGCAGGTTGGACTGCGGCTGCCAGGCCTTGCATCCCGTGGCCAGCAGGCCGGTGGGCGTGGCCTCCACCCGGTAGTCGTCGATGGCAGTGGCGTCGCGGCTGCCCAGCCAGCCTTCGTGCACAAAGCCGAAGTGCGACATATCGAGAAAGTTCTCGATGATGCGCGGCGCGCTGGCAGCCACATCGTAGGGTCCGCAGTTGAGCTTGCGCAGGCGCGTATCGCCTTCCGCCGCGAATGCGGGCAGCGCAGCGTCACCGCGCACCAGCCGCACCCAGACCAGGCCGTGGGCCTCCTGCGCTTCAAACACCTGCGCGCAGTGCCCGGGCGGCGGTACAAAGCCCGGCAAGGCCGGTACCTGCGTGCACTGCCCGCTGGCTGCAAACTGCCAACCGTGGTACGGGCATTCCAGCTGGCCTTGCGTCGTGACGCGGCCCAGCGACAGCCGCGCCCCCCGGTGCGGGCACTGGTCGGCAAAGGCGCGGACCACGCCCTCTGCGTCGCGCCACAGCACCACCGCCTGCTCCAGCAGCTGCACGGCCACGGGGCTTTGTTGCTGCACATCGCCTGCCTGCGCCACCGGATGCCACAAACTGCGTTCGACCATCGGCTTCTCCCATCACAACAAACAAAAAGGGCTGCCCGCAGGCAGCCCTCGCGCACGCAGCCCGCAAGCCCGGGGGCCCGCCGCCGCGTTGCCATGAAGCGGTGGCTTTACTTACTTCTTCTCGCCGCCGGGGATCTTGCCTTCCACGCCCTTGACGTAGAAGTTCACGCCACCCAGGAACTTGTCGTCGGCGACCACATCCTTGGCCAGCACTTCCTTACCATCCTGGCCGACGATCGGGCCCTTCCAGATGTTGTAGGTACCTTCGGCCAGGCCCTTCTTGATTTCTTCGACCTTGGTCTTGATCTCGGCCGGCACGTCGTCAGCGATGGAGACGATGTCGATCGCGCCTTCCTTCACACCCCACCAGCTTTGGCCGGTGGTCCAGGTGCCTTCCAGGGCGTCCTTGGTGGCCTTGATGTAGTACGGGCCCCAGTTGATGACGGCAGATGCCAGGTGGGCTTTGGGGCCGTAGGCGGTCATGTCGCTGTCCCAGCCGAAAGCACGCTTGCCCTTCTCTTGCGCGGTCTTGAGCACGGCGGGCGAGTCGGTGTTCTGGAACAGCACGTCGGCGCCGCCGTTGATCAGGCTGGTGGCGGCCTCGGTTTCCTTGGGTGGGCTGAACCATTCGTTCACCCACACCACCTTGGTCTTGATCTTGGGGTTGACCGATTGCGCGCCCATGGTGAAGCTGTTGATGTTGCGGATCACTTCAGGGATTGGCACCGAGCCCACCACGCCCAGGGTGTTGGACTTGGTCATGGCACCAGCGATCACGCCAGCCATATAGGCGCCTTCGTAGGTGCGGCTGTCATAGGTGCGCATGTTTTCGGCGGTCTTGTAGCCGGTGGCATGCTCGAACTTCACATCCTTGAACTCGGGTGCGAGCTTCTCGATGGAGTTCATGTAGCCGAACGTCGTGCCGAAGATCAGCTTGTTGCCCTGGCCGGCCATGTCGCGCAGCACGCGCTCGGCGTCGGCGGACTCGGGCACGCTTTCCACAAAGCTGGTCACCACCTTGTCGCCGAATTCCTTCTCGATGGCCTTGCGGCCGTTGTCGTGCGCAAAGGTCCAGCCGCCGTCGCCCACGGGTCCCACGTAGGCGAATGCAATCTTCAGAGGCTCGGGCTTGGGCGCGGGCGCCTCGGCTGCGGGCGCGGGGGCAGGAGCAGGAGCCGGTGCCGGCTCTTCCTTCTTGCCGCAGCCCACCAGGGCGGCAGCTGCCACGGCGGAGAGGGCTGCCACCTTGAGCAGGGAGCGTTTCTGCAGATCAGTCATGACGGTTTCCTTTTTTGTGAGAAGCAGGGTTGACAACAGTTGGCGAACAAAACGGCGATTATGGTGCGAGTTCTACCCCGCGGTAACCCATATCGATCAGGAGCCCGGGTAGAACGGCTTGCCCAGCGAGGCCGGCATGTTGACGCGGATCCAGGTCGGGTTGCGCGAAATCAGCGCCAGCACCACGATGGTGGCCACATACGGCAGCATGGACAGCAACTGGCTGGCCACCTGCACGCCCGTGGCCTGCAAGTGGAACTGCAGCATGGTCACGCCGCCAAACAGGTAAGCACCAAGCAACACCCGTGCCGGACGCCAGGTGGCAAAGGTGGTGAGGGCCAGCGCAATCCAGCCTCGGCCCGCCACCATGCCCTCGACCCACAGCGGGGTGTAGACGGTGGAGATGTACGCCCCCGCCAGCCCGCACAGCGCGCCGCCGGCCACCACGGCCGCCAGTCGGATGCGGCGCACCGGGTAGCCCAGGGCGTGGGCCGACTCGGGCGACTCGCCCACCGAGCGAAGCACCAGCCCCGCGCGCGAGCGGTACAGGAACCAGATCAGCCCCGCCACCAGCAGCATGGTGAGGTACACCAGCGGGTGCTGGCGGAACAGCGCCGGGCCCAGCACAGGGATGTCACCCAGCAGCGGAATGGCGTACTTGGGCAGCTCCGGCAGCTTGGCCTGTACATAACTGATGCCGGCAAAAGCCGAAAAGCCCACGCCAAACAGGCTGAGGGCCAGGCCCGTGGCGTACTGGTTGGTGTTGAGCCAGATCACCAGCACGCCAAAGATGGCGGCCAGCAGTGCCCCGGCTGCCATGCCGGCCGCAAAGCCCAGCCAGGTGTTGCCCGTGTGCACCACGGTGGCAAAACCGGCAATGGCAGCGCAGAGCATCATGCCCTCGGCCCCCAGGTTGACGATGCCGGCTTTTTCGTTGATGAGCAGACCCAGCGCGGCGATGGCCAGCACCGTGCCCGCACTGAGCGTGGCGCCCAGAAGGAGTGCGTACGATTCCATCACGCCACTCCTTTGCGTGCTGCGCCCACCCAGCGAATGCGGTAGGCAATCAAAGTGTCGCAGGCCAGCAGCGTGAACAGCAGCAAGCCCTGGAACACGCCGGTCAGCGACTTGGGCAGGCCCAGGCGCGACTGCGCCAGTTCTCCGCCGATGTAGAACATGCTCATGAGGATGGCCGAAAGGATCATTCCAACAGGGTGCAGGCGCCCCACAAACGCCACGATGATGGCCGCAAAGCCGTAGCCTGCGGGCACGTACGGTGTGAGCTGGCCGATGGGCCCGGCCACCTCCAGCGCGCCCGCCAAGCCCGCCGCGCCCCCCGAAATGAGCAGCGCCGTCCACAGCGCCTTGCGCGACGAAAAGCCCGCATAGCGTGCCGCCGCCGGTGCCAGACCACCCACCTGCTGCGCGAAACCCGCGCGTGTGCGAAACAGGAACACCCACAGCGCCGCCGCCCCGGCCAGCGCCAGCAGCAGGCCTATGGACACGCGCGAACCCTGCATCAGGCGCGGGATCTGCGTCACCTTCTCGAACGTCTTGGTCTGCGGAAAGTTGTAGCCCATGGGGTCCTTCCACGGCCCGTACACCAGGTAGCCCAATACCAGCGTGGCCACGTAGACCAGCATCAAGCTCACCAAAATTTCGTTGGCGTTGAACTTGTCGCGCAGCAGTGCCGTAAGCCCCGCCCAAACCATGCCGCCCAGCACACCCGCCACCAGGATGGCGGGCACGATCCAGGGGCCAGTGGTCTTGTCGGCCAGCAGCGCCACGCCGCCCGCCACCACGGCGCCGATGACAAATTGGCCTTCGGCGCCGATGTTCCAGACGTTGGAGCGAAAGCACACGGCCAGCCCCAGTGCGATCAGCAGCAGCGGCGTGGCCTTGACCATGAGTTCGCCGATGGCGTACTGCGACTTGATGGGCTCCCAGAAGAAAACCTGAAGCCCGCGCACCGGGTCCTTGCCCAGCGCGATGAACAGGGCGATGCCGATCAGCACCGTGAATGCCACTGCGAGCAGCGGCGAGCCATAGGTCCAGAGGCGAGAAGCCTGGGGACGGGGTTCCAGCTTAAGCATGCTGCACCTCCGCGCCCTGGGTCTCGCGCGCCAGATGGGCCTGTACGTCGGCATGCCACAGGCCGCTCATCCATTCGCCAATTTGCTCCACCGTGGCCTCGGCGCGCGGCACCGATGGCGACAGGTGCCCCTTGGCCACCACGTGCAGCCGGTCGCAGATTTCAAACAATTCGTCCAGCTCCTCACTCACCACCAGCACGGCGCAGCCCGCGTCGCGCAGCGCCAGAATGGCGCCACGGATCTGCGCCGCTGCGCCCACATCCACGCCCCAGGTGGGTTGCGAGACGATGAGCAGCTTGGGGTTGGCGTCGATCTCGCGCCCCACGATGAACTTCTGCAGGTTGCCACCCGACAGCGACTTGGCCGCCGCGTTGGGGCCGCCCGCCTTCACATTGAATCGCCGGATGATGTCCTCGGCATGCTTTTGCAGCGCGCCCACCTTGATCCAGCCACTGCCGCTGACCGCATTGGTGCGGGTGAGCAGCAGGTTGTGCGCCAGGCCCATGGTGGGCACGGCGCCGCGGCCCAGGCGTTCTTCCGGCACAAAGTGCAGGCCCAGCGCACGGCGCTGGTGGGGGCCCATGCGGCCTGCATTCTGGCCGGAGACCTGGATGCTCGCAGGCTCGGCCCGCTGGTCTTCGCCCGACAGCGCGTAAAGCAATTCTTTTTGCCCATTGCCCGACACACCCGCAATGCCCACCACCTCGCCGGCCTTGACCTCGAACTGCAGGTCGATCAGGTCCACGCCAAACTGGTCGGCACGCGGCAGCGACAGGCCCTGCACGCGCAACACGGTGGCGCCGGTCTGCACGTCGCGGTGCTCCAGCGCAGGCGGCTCGGCGCCGATCATCAGGCGCGACAGCGACGCATTGGATTCCTCCGCCGGGTTGCACACGCCCGTCACCTTGCCGCCCCGCAGCACCGTGCAGGCGGTGCACAGCGCGCGGATCTCATGCAGCTTGTGGCTGATGTACAAGATGCTGCAGCCCTCGCTGGCCAGCTTACGCAGCACCACGAAGAGCTTTTCGACCGCCTGGGGCGTGAGGACCGAGGTCGGCTCGTCCAGGATCAGCACCTTGGGCGCGGTAAGCAGCGCGCGGATGATTTCCACCCGCTGCATTTCGCCCACGCTCAGCGTGTGCACGGGGCGCAGAGGGTCGATGTCCAGACCGTATTCGGCCGCCTTGGCGGTGATGCGCTGCGTGACTTCGGCCAGCGACAGGCTCTTGTCCAGGCCCAGCCACACGTTTTCGGCCACCGTCAGGGTGTCAAACAAACTGAAGTGCTGGAACACCATGGCAATGCCCAGGGCGCGCGCTTCTTGCGGGTTGCGCACCTGCACAGGCTGGCCGTTGAAGAACACGCTGCCTTCGTCGGGCTTGACCGAGCCGTAGATGATTTTCATCAACGTGGATTTGCCCGCGCCGTTTTCGCCCAGCACCGCATGGATCTCGCCGGGCAACACCGTCAGCGACACGCCGCTGTTGGCCACCACGGCCGGGTAGCGTTTGGTGATGCCCGTCAACTGCAACCGGGGCGGCGGCGCGGTGCCCGGAGCGGGAGAAGTAGGAGGTGAACTCATGCGGGGGATTGTCTCTCAGTTTGGTGGCTTGTTATTTGAATGAAAACACCTTCTTGCGCTTGATGGATAAGCGCCAGTAGCTATTCTTTTCGTAGCGACGTGGCCACGGTTTTCACGCATTCGCGCAGCCAGGCGGCCGCCGCCGAGTGGTGCGTGCGCGCATGCCACAGCTGGTAGTACATGAGCCGGGGAAACGGCACCGGGCACGGCAGGATGGCCAGCGGCAGCTGGCCGACATAGCGCTCGCAGTACTGGCGGCCCGTGGTCAGCACGAGCAGGCTGGATGCCACGATGTCTGGAATCAGGCTGAAATGCGCGCAGCGTGCGGTGATGTTGCGCTGCAGGCCCAAGCTGTCCAGGTGGGCGTCGATCACGCCGCGTGCACCTGGGTGGGTGGGCGTGGGCGCGATGTGCTCGGCAGCCAGCCAGCCTTCCACATCCCAGCCGCGCCGCACCGCCGGGTGGTCCTTGCGTACCAGGCAGACCACTTCATCGCCAAACAGCCGGCCCATGTGCAGGTCGTCCGGCGGCTGCGGCCAGTTGCCGATGACCACGTCCACATCGCCCTGCGCCAGGTGGGCGTGGTAGTGCGCGTCGGCCGACAGGGGCAGGATCTCGATGGGGCACAGGGGCGCCTCCACCTTGATGCGGGCCACGAGCTGGGGCAGGAACAGCGGGTCCAGGTAATCACTGGCCGCCACGCGAAAGGTGCGGGTGGATGTGCGGGGGTCAAAGCCCCGCGCATCCGAGAACAGCGCCTCGGCAGAGCGCAGGATGGCGCCCGCGGGCTCCACCATGCGCAGCGCCGCATCGGTGGGCATCATGCTGGCGCCCGACCGCACCAGCAGCGGGTCGCCCGACAGGTCGCGCAACCTTTTCAACGCCGCAGACACCGCCGGCTGGTGCATGCCCAGGCGGACGGCGGCCCTCGATACGCTGCGTTCTGTGAGCACGGTGTGCAAGACCCTGATGAGATGGAGGTCTATCTTGTCGAAAAGCGCGTGGTCTCTCATAGCGATGGGGGCATGGGTGCCATAAGCTTGCGGTTATGCCGGCTGCGCGCTTGCGCTCTACCCTCCCATGAACTCAAGAACATCGAAGTGGCTTTTGTCATGACTACCCGCCCCTTGCAATTCCTGCGCCGTGGCCAGCCCGTGGCGCTGGGCAATGTACCACCCGATCGCACGCTGCTGGAGGTGCTCCGCGAAGACCTGGGCTGCACCGGCACCAAGGAGGGCTGCGGCGAAGGCGACTGCGGTGCCTGCACCGTGGTGCTGGGCGAGGCCCGCGACGGCCGGCTGCACTACAGCGCTGTCAACAGCTGCATCCGCTTGGCGCATTCCATCGACGGCATGGCGCTGTGGACGGTGGAGGACCTGGCGGAAGACCCGCTGATCCAGCCGATCACCAACGCGGCTCCCGCCGCTCAGCCAGCCATCACGCTCCATCCCGCACAGGAAGCGATGGTGCAGTGCCACGGCTCCCAGTGCGGCTTCTGCACGCCGGGCTTTGTGATGAGCCTCTTCGGCATGTACCAGAACCATGTGGTGCCAGCACTGTGCGCCAAGAGCGCGCCGCTGCCTGCGGAGGGCGTTCTGGCCCCCATCACCCGTGAATTGGCGCAACAGGAACTCTCGGGCAACCTGTGCCGCTGCACCGGCTACCGTCCCATTCTGGAGGCTGCCCAGCAGATGGCGGCCCTGCCCCCCGTGGCAGTGGACGAAGCCGCAGTGCTACAAGAACTAGAGCTGCTGGCGCTTTCCCCACAAGCGCCAGAGGCCGATTTTGCTTATATTTCCCCCACCACCCTGCCCGACCTGCTGGCCGCACGGGCCGCGCAGCCACAGGCCCAGGTGGTTGCCGGCTGCACCGACGTGGGGCTGTGGATCACCAAGCAGCACAAGAAGTACGCGCGCATCCTGGACGTGACGCGCGTGGCCGAGTTGCGCCAGGTACAGCAGGACACGCGCGCCATCACCATCGGCGCGGCGGTCACGCTGACAGATGCGTTTGCCGCCCTCACCGCCCAGTGGCCGCAGCTGCACACCTTTGCCACGCGCTTCGCAGGCCTGCCGGTGCGCAACTCCGGCACGCTGGGGGGCAACGTAGCCAACGGCTCGCCGATTGGCGACTCGATGCCGCTGCTCATCGCCCTGCGCGCCCAGGTGGTGCTGGCCAGCAGCGCGCGGGGCGAACGCACGCTGGCGCTGGAGGACCTCTACACCGGCTACCGCCAGAACGTGATGGCGCCGGACGAGTTGCTGGTGCGCATCGTGGTGCCCCGTCCGGGCGTGACCGAGGCGCTGCGCGCGTACAAGATTTCCAAACGTTTTGACGACGACATCTCGGCCGTGTGCCTGGTCGTCAACCTCGACATCGAAGGCGACGTGGTGCGCCGCGCCAGCATTGGTGCAGGCGGTGTGGCCGCCACCCCGGCGCGCGCGCGCCAGACCGAAGCCGCACTCACCGGCCAGCCCTGGACGGGCGACACCGTGGCGCGCGCCGCAGCGGTGCTGCAGACCGAGTTCAGCCCCATCTCCGACATGCGCGCCAGCGGCGCCTACCGCCGCACCGTGCTGGCCAGCCTGCTTCAGCGCTTCTGGCTCGAAAGCCAGGGCGAGGACGCGGTGAGCGTGGAGAACTTCCGCCTGGAGGCATCCGTATGAACCAGCGAGAAACCTTGCCGCCCACCACCGACCCGATCAGCCGCGACGCGGTGGACAGCCCCATCGCCGCCGCAGCCGACGCGCGTGCGGCCGAGCCCACGGCGCCCGTGCAGGCCAGCGCCCCCGCCAGCCACCGCGCCATGGGCCGGTCCCACATCCACGAAAGCGCCCGCGCCCAGGTGGCCGGTGCCGCGCACTACATCGACGATCTGCCCGAGGTGAAGGGCACGCTGTACGCAGCGCCCATCCTCTCCACCGTGGCCCACGGCACGCTCAACGGCGTGGATGCCAGCGCCGCGCTGGCGATGCCCGGCGTGCGCGGCGTGGTGCTCGCGCAGGACGTGCCGGGCGACCAACTGCTGGCCGCCTTTGCGCACGACGAGCCCGTATTCGCCATCGATACGGTGCAGCACATCGGCCAGGTCATCGGCCTGGTGGTGGCCGAATCGGTGATGCAGGCGCGCCGCGCGGTGCGGGCAGTGCAGCTGGACATCACACCCCTGCCCGCCGTGCTCTCGGTGCACGATGCGCTCAAGGCGCAAAGCTATGTGCTGCCGCCCGTGTTCGTGCGCCGGGGCGACGCCACCGCTGGCCTTTCGCAGTCGGCGCACCGCCTGCAGGGCGCATTTGAAGTCGGCGGCCAGGAACACTTCTATCTGGAGGGCCAGATCGCCTACGCCCTGCCGCTGGAGCAAAAGCAGTGGTGGATCTACTCCAGCACGCAGCACCCCGGCGAGGTGCAGCACTGGGTGGCCCACGCTTTAGGCATAGACAACCACGCCGTCAAGGTCGAATGCCGCCGCCTGGGCGGCGGCTTTGGCGGCAAGGAGACCCAGGCCGGGCACCTGGCCGTGTGGGCCGCCGTGGCCGCCCACAAGCTGGGCCGCCCCGTCAAGCTGCGGCTGGACCGGGACGAGGACTTCATGGTCACCGGCAAGCGCCACCCGTTTGCGTACGAGTACGACGTGGGCTTTGACGACACCGGCCGCATCACGGGCCTCAAGCTGCAGATGGCGGCCAACTGCGGCTTCAGCGCCGACCTGTCCGGCCCCGTGGCCGACCGCGCGGTGTTCCATGCCGATAACGCGTATTACCTGCGCGATGTGGAAATCGCGTCGTACCGCTGCAAGACCAACACGCAAAGCCACACCGCCTTCCGCGGGTTTGGCGGGCCGCAGGGCGTGATCGTGATCGAGGCCATCCTGGGCGACATTGCCCGCGCGCTGGGGCGCGACGCGCAGGACGTGCGATTGGCCAACCTGTACGGCCAGGACGCTGCCGACGGCCGCAACGTGACCCACTACCAGATGACGGTGGAGGACAACATCCTGCACGCGCTGATGCCGCAGCTGGAGCGCGATGCCAACTACCGCCGCCGCCAGGCCGACATTGCGGCGTGGAACGCGGTGCAGCCCGTGCTCAAGCGCGGCATGGCCATCACACCGGTCAAGTTCGGCATCAGCTTCACGGCCACGCTGTTCAACCAGGCGGGCGCGCTGGTGCATGTGTACACCGATGGCAGCGTGCAGGTGAACCACGGCGGCACCGAGATGGGCCAGGGACTGCACACCAAGGTGGCCCAGATCGTGGCCGACGAACTGGGCGTGCCGCTGCCCTGCGTGCTCGTCACGGCCAGCGACACCAGCAAGGTGCCCAACGCCAGCGCCACGGCCGCCAGCAGCGGCACCGACCTGAACGGCCGCGCCGCGCAGTTTGCGGCGCGCAACGTGCGCGACAACATCGCATCGTTTGTGGCGGGGCTCGACACCTGCGGCGCGGGCGCCGTCCGGTTCGAAGGCGGCCAGGTGATATCGCCCAAGAAAGTGCGCGCGTGGGGCGACGTGGTGAAGGAGGCGTATGCCAACCGCATCCAGTTGTGGAGCGACGGCTTTTATCGCACGCCCAAGATCCACTACGACAAGGCCACGCTCACGGGCCGGCCGTTCTATTACTTCGCCTACGGCGCAGCGTGTTCAGAGGTCGTCATCGACACGCTGACCGGCGAGAGCCGTGTGACGCGCGTGGACATCCTGCACGACGTGGGCCACAGCATCAACCCGGCGATCGACATCGGCCAGATCGAGGGCGGCTTTGTGCAGGGCATGGGCTGGCTCACCACCGAACAGCTGGTGTGGAACGACAAGGGGTATCTGTCCACCCACGCCCCGAGCACCTACAAGATCCCGGCCACGGGCGACATCCCCCAGCACTTCAAGGTGGAGCTGTGGCCCGAGGCCAACCGCGAGGACAACGTGGGCGGCAGCAAGGCGGTGGGCGAGCCGCCGTTCATGCTGGCGATCAGCGTGTACGAGGCGCTGCGCAATGCGGTGGCTGCGGGGCGCAACGCAGAGCAGGCTGGCCAGCCTGTGGTGCTGACAGCGCCTGCAACGGCGGAGAACGTGTTGCGGGCACTGGGGCGGTTGGAGGTCTGACCTGTATGAGTTGTCAGTGGTCCATGGCCCTGCGCATGAGACTGGCGCGGCCCAGACCAGGGCAGCCAAGCAAGGGCCGCCCCGCAGCGAGGGCTGCGTTCCCCTGCCCACATCGCGCAGCGATGTGAGAGCGGGGGGAAGCCGCGCAGCGGCTCAGGGGGGTGTCTCCATTCACGCCGGTCCCAGCGCCATGCGCCCCGACGCCGTCGCCTGGCTCGCGTGCCGCATCTCCACGCGGTTGCGGCCCGCGCGCTTGGCGTCATAGCAAGCCATGTCGGCCGCGTACAGCACCGAGGGCACGTCCTGCAGGCTGGCGTCCAGCACCACCAGGCCGATGCTGACCCCCAGCGTGAAGCTGCGGCCCTGGTACGAGGGCTCCCACGCCGCTACCGACTGGCGCAGCTGCTCGGCCACGGCCTGGCCGCGGGCCAGGGCGCAGCCCGGCAGCACCACGGCAAACTCGTCCCCGCCCAGCCGCGCAGCCCAGCCGATCTGCCGCACCTGCGACTCCAGCAGGCGGGCCACGTGGCGCAGCACATCGTCGCCCGCGTCATGGCCCGCAATGTCGTTCACCACGGTGAAATGGTCCAGGTCCATGAACAGCACCACGCCATCGCCATAGGGCTCCTGGCCCGCCGCAGCAGGCGCGCGCGGGCGGGTCGAGCGTTCGGCCAGCAACAGGCCCAGGCGCTCGTCGAACGCGGCGCGGTTGTACAGCTGGGTCAGCGCGTCGTGGCTGCGCTCCCAGGCGTGCTGCACCTGGGCCTCGCGCGCCGCGGTGATGTCTTCCAGGATCCACACCGTGCCCCCGGCCAGCTCGCCGGGCTGCACGCCGCGGCCCTGCACGCGCGCCCACACGGGCGTGCCGTCCTTGCGGGTAAAGCACACGTCGCCGTCAAACGTGCCGTGCGCCGCAAACTCGGCCTGGACGCGGTCGCCCAAACGCAGGTAGTCGGCGTCGGTGGCGTACAGCACGCGGGCCGGGCGGCCAACAAGCTCGCCGGGCGCGTAGCCCAGCATCACGCTGGCCTGGCGGCCCACCACGTCCAGCATGCCCTGGCGCGAGATGACGATGCCCACCGAGGCGTTGTCCAGAATGGCCTGGAACTGCCCGTTGAGCGTGGCCATGTGCTGCTGCTGCTGTCCCGCCTGCTGCAACAGCCGCCGAAAGACCTGCACCAGCGCGCCCACCTCGCCACCAGCGCGGGGCCAGGCCGTGTCGTCCGGCGCGGGGTGCGGCTGCGGCGCCAGGCCGCCTCGTGTGAAGGGCTGCTGCACCATGCGGCGCGCGCTGTGCGTCAGCTGAGCCAGCGGCTGCGCCATCCAGCCCATCAGCAGCGCCACCACCAGCACGCACAGGGCCATGCTGGCCGCGGCCAGCCACCAGGCCTCGCGCTGGGCGCCTTGCAGCGGTTCCAGCAACGCCTGCGAATGGCTTACGCGGGCCACGATCCACTGCGGCAGGGGCATGCCCGCCATGCTGACGACATGGTCGGGCTGCACGTGGGTGACGCCCCGGCCCACCACCGGCTGGGCCTGCGTCTGCCACTGGGCATAGACGGGCGCCAGGCCCGGCTCGTCGCGCACCTGGCCCATGATGCGCGTGGGGTCGGAGTGCGACAGGATGGTGCCGTCGCGCGTGAAGACGATGAGCCGCGAATCCTCGCGCGCGGGCAAGGCCATGGACGGCGGGAGCAAGCCCTGCGACTGCAGGCGCAGCGCACCGGCCACCACGCCCAGCACCGTGCCGTCGTCGCGGTGCAGCGGCATGGTGAACATCACGCGCGCCTCGCTGGTGCGCCCTGCAATCAGCTCGGACACCAGCGGCTTGCCATCCACCAGCGTGCGGCGCAGTGCGTCGCGCTCGGCCGGGTCCAGTTCAGACGCCTTTTGCAGGCGACCTGCGCGCAGGTTCATGCGCAGCTCGCCGTTGTCGCGGGCCACCTGCATCGCATCGAAGAACTGCACGGCGGGCAGGCCCTGCTGCAGCAGCCATTCCAGCGTGGAGGGCGAGTCGAGCATGCCCGGCGTGATGCCCGCGGCCACGGTGCGCAGCACCTTCTGGCTCTGCTCGATCTTGCTGGCCAGGAGGCGGGCCACCACCTCGACCTCGTCGGTCTGCTGGCTGACCATGCGGCGCATGGCCTCCTGGCCCGACGCCCGGGTGACCAGCCATGCCGACACAGCGCCAGACGCCACCACCGCCATCACCGCCACCAGCACCAGGCGCAGCACCAGCGCACCGGGCATCCACCAGCCTGGCGCATCGGGGTGCGGCGCAGGGTGGTCCTGGGGCGTCATGGACACTCCGGACAGCAGGCGCCGGTGGGGCGCAAAGGGGGGCACACAGGGCGGGCGGTTGGCATGGCGTCGGGTCAGACCAGACAGTTGCCAACAAATATACGCAGCGCCCACCGCCCGGGGCTTGGGTGGAACCCTCAGTCAAAGGCGGGTAAAAACCCTGATCTCGCAGTCTTTTTTTCAGCAGCCCGCCATGGTCTGCAGCGCGCCCGGCTGGGGCAGGTTCAGCACGTTGCCTGTGCCGTGAACGAGGCCCAGTTCGCGCAGGTGGCGCAGCACGCGCGAGAAGGTCTCGGGGGCAATGCCCAGCTGGGCGGCGATGAGGCGTTTGCGTTGGTGCAGGGTGACCTGCATGGTGCCGCTTGGTGCGGGCTCGGCATGCTGCAGCAGCCACTGCGCGCAGCGTGACTCGGCATCTTGCGCCAGGCGGCTTACGGCCAGTTCGGACTGCTGGCGGTAGCCCTGCGCCATGTCCAGCAGCAGGTCGCGCGCACCGTCTGGCATGGCAGCCAGGCTGCGGCGGAAGTCCTCCATGGGAACGCGGCGCACCTGCAGCCGCGTGTCGGCCACCATGTCCACCGGGAACGGCAGGCCCAGCAGCGCCGATGCTGCATCGAGCCAGAAAGGGCCTTCCACTGCGCCCAGCTGGTGGCGCATCACGCCGTCGTCCAGCACACCGCGCAGCACGCGCCCGCTTTCCAGATGCAGCACCGATGTCAGCACCTCGTTGCGCCTGCGCAGCACCTCACCGGCGGCAATGACCTCGGTGTGGTCGGGCAGAGAAAAAATCGTGGAAGGCTGCATGGGACGGACTGTGCCCCGCCCCGGCCCGGGCAGCATTGAGCAAGATCAAAGCCGCACCACGTGCGGCTGTGCGGCCTGCGGCACGGCGCCGGCCGCTGCGCGCTTCGCAACAGCCCGGCCGCGCCGGCACCTGCCCGCCCGCGGCCACGCGGCGGGGCGCGGGCAATGCAGAAGAAAATTTCCAGCAAAAACAACTTCTAGCGCTTACTACATAAGCGCTAGAAGCTACAAAATCAATAGCGCGCGAAAATCATTCACATTGGTGTGCGTGGGCCCTGTCACCAGCAGGTCGCCCAGCCCCGCGAAGTAGCCCCACGCATCGTTGCGCGTCAGGTGGTCGTCGATGCGCAGGCCGGCCACTGCGGCGCGGGCCAGCGTGTCGGGCGTGACGAAAGCGCCCGCGTTGTCCTCCACGCCGTCGATGCCGTCGGTGTCGGCCGCCAGCGCCCACACCTGCGCCTGGCCCTGCAGCGCCTGCGCCAGGCCCAGGCAAAACTCGCCCGCGCGGCCTCCGCGCCCGCGTGCGGCGCCCGGTGCGCGCGGGCGGACGGTGACGGTGGTCTCGCCACCCGACAGCACCATACACGGCCGTGCAAAAGGCTCGCCGCGCCGCGCCACCGCGCGGGCCAGCGCGGCGTGCACCTTGCCCACTTCGCGCGATTCGCCCTCGATCTCGTCGGACAGCACATGCACGGCCAGCCCCGCGCTGCGCGCTGCGTCGGCCGCAGCCTGCAGCGCCTGCCAGGGCGTGGCGATAAGGTGCACGGCATGGCCGGCAAACCGCGCATCACCGGGCTTGGGCGTCTCGGGCGTGCCCGCGGCCAGCGCGGCGCGCACGGCATCCGGCACCGCAATGCCATAACGGTCCAGAATCGCCAGCGCGTCGGCGCAGGTGGTGGCGTCGGGCACGGTGGGGCCGCTGGCGATGACCGAGGGGTCATCGCCCGGCACATCGCTGATGGTGAGCGTGACCACGCGGGCGGGCGCACACGCCGCCGCCAGCCGCCCGCCCTTGATGCGCGAGAGGTGCTTGCGCACGCAGTTCATCTCGCCGATGTGGGCGCCGCTTTCCAGCAGCGCGCGGTTGATCTGCTGCTTGTCTTCCAGTGTCAGCCCCTCGCCCGGCAGCGTGAGCAGCGACGACCCACCGCCCGAGATCAGGCACAGCACCAGGTCGTCAGGCGTGAGGCCCTGCGCCAGGTCCAGAATGCGCTGCGCGGCGGCCAGCCCGGCCGCGTCGGGCACCGGGTGTGCGGCCTCCACCACTTCGATGCGCTGGGGCAGGCCCGCAGGCCGCGGCGGCACATGCCCATAGCGCGTGACCACCAGACCCGACAAGGGCGCATCTGCCGGCCACAGCGCTTCCAGCGCCTGCGCCATGGCGCCGCCCGCCTTGCCCGCGCCCAGCACCAGCGTGCGGCCTGCGGGTGGCGACGGCAGCCACTGGCGCATGCCGTGCAGCGGCTGCGCGCTGCGCACGGCGGTGTCGAACAAGGCTTGTAGAAATTCGCGCGGCGCAGTGCGCGCATCGGGCAACGGGGCGGCGACCTGGGCTGTTGAAGGGTGTTGAGGCATGGCGCACATTGTGCCGCCGTGCCACGCACAGCAGCGCTGCGTGTAACCGGGCTGTCACACCTCGCCGCTATCTTTGGCGCCTTGCTCAGGGACCGACACCACGCCATGCACCACATCCAAGGGACCCGACGGGAGGCCATGCTGGCGCTGCTGTCGCCCGCCGTGCGCCATGGCACCGGCCCGCTGGCCCGGCTGATGCGCGAAGGCGGCCTGCACTGCGTGTTCCAGCCCCTGGCCGATTTGCGCGAAGGCAGCATCTACGCCCACGAGGCCCTGATCCGCGGGCCGCAGGGCAGCCCATATCACACCCCCGACGTGCTGCTGGACCTGGCCCGGCGCGAGCGCCTGCTGCTGGACTTTGAACTGCTGTGCGTATTTACCGCGCTGGAGCAATGGGGCCGCTGCGACGCTCCGGGCCGGTTGTTCGTCAACATCAGCGCCGACGCGCTGGTGCACGGCGTGGCCCTGCTGGGCACCCAGGCGCTGGGCCACACCGTGCGCGGCCTGGGGCTGAGCGCGCGCATGCTGGTGCTGGAGATCACCGAACACGAGCGTGTCACCGACATGCCCCAGCTGCGCGAGGCCATCAAGGCCGTGCACGCCTGCGGCGCGCGCCTGGCGCTCGACGACTTTGGGGATGGCCGGTCTAGCCTGCGGCTGTGGTCCGAGGTGAAGCCCGACTTCGTGAAGATCGACAAATACTTCATCCACGACATCAGCGACCACCCCGAGAACCTGCAGATGCTGCAGGCCATCAAGGGCATTGCCGACGTGTTCGGCACCACCTTGATCGCCGAAGGCATTGAAACCCGCGACGACCTGCGTGCCCTGCGCGACCTGGACATTCCCTTTGGCCAGGGCTGGCTGCTCGGCCGCCCCGCGCCGGCCCCGCGCGAACTGGTGGACGGCCCCGCGCTGGAGGTGATGCACGACCGCCGCGTGGCCGTGCTGCCCCACCTGGGGCAAACGGCGCGTCCCGGCATTCTGCGCAGCCTGCTGGTGGTGCAGGCGCCCACCGCATCGCCCGGCACCAGCAACGACGCCGTGGCCACGCTGTTCCACAAGAACCCCGGCCTGCACGCCCTGGCCGTGGTGGACGGCACGCGGCCTGTGGCGCTCATCAACCGCCAGCAGTTCATGAACCACTACGCCACGCTGTACTTCCGCGAGGTGCATGGCCGCAAGCCCTGCCTGGCGTTTGCCAACACGGCGCCCCGCGTGGTGGAGCTGGACTGCGATGTGGACCAGCTCGTGGGCATCCTCACCTCGCAGGACCAGCGGTATCTGAACGACGGCTACATCGTCACCGACAACGGCCGCTACCTGGGCCTGGGCACGGGCGACCAACTGGTGCGCGCCGTGACAGAAACCCGCATCGAAGCCGCACGCCACGCCAACCCGCTGACCTTTCTGCCCGGCAACATTCCCATCAGCCTGCACATGCAGCGCCTGCTGGACAACGGCAGCGAGTTTGTGGCCTGCTACGCCGACCTGAACAACTTCAAGCCCTTCAACGACCACTACGGCTACTGGCGCGGCGACCAGATGATCCGCCTGGTGGCCCGCCTGGCCACCGCACACTGCGACGCGCGGCGCGACTTTGTGGGCCATGTGGGTGGGGATGATTTCATGCTGATCTTTCAGAGCAGCAACTGGCTGCAGCGCTGCAAGAACATCGTGGATGAGTTTGCGCGCGAGGCGCTCATGCTGTTTGACGACGCAGCGCGCAAGGCCGGCGGTATTGAGGCCGAGGACCGGCATGGCGTGCGGCGGTTTTTTCCCTGCACCACACTGGCCGTTGGGGCTGTACGCATCGCGCCGGGGCGCTATCGACATGCGGAAGAGGTGGCAAACCTGGCGGCTGTGGCCAAGCACGAGGCCAAGCAGGCAGCGACCGGGGTGGTGCTGCATGGGGGGTTTACGGAATCGGGCCTGGGGGCGTTGGCGGCGGCGCGGGCGTTGCAGGATGTGTTGGCGGCGTAGGGTGGCGCGGAAGACGTAATTCCAGCTCGGTATTGGTGGGAAATGATTGATTCGGCGACAGGGTAGCTTTGGGCCCGGAGCCGATTGTGGCATCCATTACCATAAGCCGCCATTGGTCCAAGACCAGGAGGAAGCTGTGTTCATAACCGCGGAACCGGTACCAGCCGAAGCGCCAGTGTTTGACTCCCTGGAAAGAGCAGTCGTTTCCCCTGAGCTATACATTCTTCTGAGAGAAGATGTCCCCCGCAAAGCGTGGCTTGGAGAGGCCATAAAGGCTTGTGTCGATGCAGGGATTGACATGTCAATGGCCGAAATCCTTGACGAGGAATTGCGTAACGGGGATGGCGACTTATCAGCGGCAGTGCTGAAACTGTCGGGGCCACTTTCGAGCGAAGCGGTCTGCGCTTTACCTCAGGCCCTTCGGCGAAGACTTGGTGAAGGTATCAGTTTTCGGTTGGTGCGAGCTGCCCAGTGGTGCGAGGCCGCGATAACTACTGACGAGCTCGAACTCGAGTACTTCCTGTATGAGTTCTCCAGGCCAAGTTGCATGATTGCGAAAACGACGAGTTGCGTCAGACTGAGACACAGGCCCACAGGAATGCTCTGTCGAAGCACCGCGCACCAGAGACGAGCAATGAACTACCAGGAGGCTCTTCTTCTTCTGGCATCTCTTCTCAAAGGGGGCAAATAGGCCTAACCATTTGATCGAGGGGACAGCCGCCTGCTCCGCCTGTCGTATGCCTTTCATGTCAAGCATTGCCCGTCCCCTTTCAGCCCCATCCACCGGCTGCGCTTAGCACCCCGCCATTGCACCAGCCCACCCTTAAGGCCCCGTCCCCGCCCCCGCCTCAAACCACCGCTTCACCAACGCCCGCTCCGCATCCGTCATGCCCGTGGCGTTGTTCATGGGCATCAGCTTTTGCACCACCACCTGCTGGTAGATGGCTTGCGCATGCTGCTTCACCTGCTCAGGCGAGTCCACGCGCAGGTTTTTCATTTGCACCTGGGCGCCGTGGCACATGTAGCAGCGCTGCTCCAGCACGGGCTGCAGAGATTGGTAGTCATTTTGGCCCCCAGCGCTTGCTGGTAAAGCGCTGACAGCTCCTGTTTCAGGAGCAACCGCTGCTGCTGCCTGTGGCGCAGGGCGCATCCACACGATGGCGCCCAAGATGACTGCAATGCCCACCAGCGCATACGGCAGCGGATTGCCATTGCGGCCCAGCTTGTAGCCGTGGCGCATCACAAAGAACTGGCGGATGGCGGCGCCTGCAAACATCATCAGGATCAGCACCAGCCAGTTTTGCGGGTGGCTCCAGGTAAAGCTGTAGTGGTTGCTCAGCATGGCAAACAGCACGGGCAGCGTGAAATACGTGTTGTGCACGCTGCGCTGCTTGCCGCGTTTGCCGTGGATGGGGTCTACGGGCTGGCCCGCCTTGATCTGCGCGATGACGGTGCGCTGGCCGGGGATGATCCAGAAGAACACGTTGGCGCTCATGGCGGTGGCGATCATGGCGCCCACCAGCAAGAAGGCGGCGCGGCCCGCAAACCAGTGGCAAGCCAACCACGAGGCCACGCACACCAGCACAAAGACGAGGGCACCCACAATGGCGTCGCCGTTCTTTTTCTGGCCGAAGATGCGGCAGATGGCGTCGTACAGCAGCCAGAACACAACGAAGAACGCCAGCGCCACGATGATGGCGGTGGCGGGCGCCCAGTCCATCTTGGATTTGTCGATGAGGTAGGTGCTGGCGCTGTACAGGTACGACACGGTGAACAGCGCAAAGCCGCTGATCCAGGTGCTGTAGCTTTCCCAGAAGAACCAGTGCAGGTGTTTGGGCAACTGCGGGGGCGACACCGCGAACTTGACCGGGTGGTAGAACCCGCCGCCGTGCACGGCCCAGAGCTCGCCGCTGACGCCCTGCTTCTTTAAATCTTCGTCTTGCGGCGGCGTGAGGCTGCTGTCCAGAAAGACGAAGTAGAAGGACGAGCCGATCCAGGCGATGGCGGTGATGACGTGGACCCAGCGCAGCAGCAGGTTGGCCCAGTCGAGAAGGTAGCTTTCCATGAGTTCTCAACCTTGGCGGCGCGGGGCGCCGCAATTGAACGTGTTTGCGATCTGGCAGGGGTCGCGTTGGAGCGCAATCGGGACGAGTGGATGCTTCGGCTGCGCCGCATGGGCTCATGCCCATGCCAGCAGCCGGGGCGTTCAATCGCCCGATTTCGCTCCAACCCTTCGGGCAGTGGTCTTTGCGGGCGGTCTTTTGCGTGGCTGCGATATTGGATAGCTCTGCCATCCACTATCGCAGCGCCTAGCACTCCAACCCGCGAAGACCGCTGCGCGACCCCTGGGAGATCGCAAACACGTTCATACAACCTGCTCACCACTGCGGGCGCTCTGAGCAGAAATTTTGGTCGCGCACCTTGGCGGGACATGATCCGCCGGGCACCGCTGCGACCTGTGAAACCAAATTCAAACAGCGAAAAGTGTATGCAGGATTTGTTCCTGATTCCAGCCCAGGCTCTGCCGGAGCAGGCCGGATTTACCCGGAGCCCGGCGCCGCCGCCTCCAGCGTCATCAGCAGCTGCGCGGCCACGGCCACGGCGATCACTGCGGGCTCCTTGCCGGTGATGCCGGGCACGCCGATGGGGCAGGTGATGTGGTCCAGCTCAGCTTGTGCAAAACCCCGGCCGCGCAGCCGGCGCTGGAAGGTAGCCCACTTGGTGCGGCTGCCGATGAGACCGATGAAGGGCAGGTCGCCCTGCTCGCGCTGGCGGCGCAGGCAGGCCGCGACCACGTCCAAGTCCTCGGCGTGGCTGAAGCTCATGATCAGCACGCGGCTGCCAGGTGCCAGACCGGGCACGGCCTGCTGCACGGGATCGGAGTGCTCGCAGGCCACGCCGTCGGGTGCGGGCTGCGGGAACACCCCGTCGCGGCTGTCCAACCAAGTGAGCGCAAACGGCAGCGGCGCCAGCGCCCGCGCCAGCGCGTGCCCCACGTGCCCGCCGCCAAACAGCGCCACCGGGTGCTGGCGCGGCGCCAGGCGCTGGGCCAGGCCGGCGGCGGGGGCGCGGTCGGCTGCGGTAATGCATTCAAACCCCAGGTGCACCACGCCGCCGCAGCATTGTCCCAGCGTGGGGCCCAGGGCAAAGCGCAGCGACGCCTGGGGCCGCGCGGGGCCGGGCACGCCCGCTAGGCGGCGGCGCGCTTCGGCAATGGCCTGCAGCTCCAGGTGGCCGCCGCCGATGGTGCCCACGATGCGGCCGTCGGCCAACACGGCCATCCATGCGCCCGCTTCACGCGGGACCGAGCCTTCGGTAGACTCCACCCTCACGAGACAGGCGGGCGAGCGCTCCAGGGCGTCCCACAGTAAACGCAAATCAGTCACAAACTTTTTTCCATCCCATCGTTTGGCAGGCCCCGTGTGTAAGGAGGCCGCCAGAGCCCCTTCCTTCCTCCCAGCCATCATGTCGACTTCTGCCACCGAGCGCTCTTCCAGTACCCGCAGCCGCCACTGGCTGCTTGCAGGGCTCATGGCCGCGGTGGCGGCCCTGGTGGCAGCCTGCAAGTCCGCCCCCGAGCCCCCACCCCCCGTGCAGGACAGCCGCACCCCCAGCGCCGACCCAGCCGCAGGCGTGACCGGCCCGGTGCCCGCCAAGGTGGGCTCGGCCCGCACATCGGCCGCCAGCACCCCGCGCGCCTACCGCGAAGACGCCGCCACCCACCTGTATGGCCTGAACCGGGAGCGCGTCTTCAAGGGCAAGCTGCCGCCCATGCTATACGCGATCGGCGTGCTGGAGGTGGACATTGACCGCACAGGCAAGGTCACCCGCCTGCACTGGATGCGCGCCCCCAAGCATGCGCCCGAGGTGGTGGCCGAGATCGAACGCACGGTGCGCGCCGCAGCTCCCTTTCCGGTGCCGACCCGCATGGGCAAGGTCACCTACACCGATACGTGGCTGTGGGACAAGAGTGGGCAATTTCAACTGGATACGCTCACCGAAGGACAGCTGTAGGGGCTGGCACCGTGCACCCTCGCTGAATGTTCGGGTGCGCGCCAATCCATGCACTGGCGCTGCGCAGAGCCAGGGCCGCCGCGCAAGGGCCGCCCAGCCGCGCTGGCGGCGTCCCCCTTTGGGGGGAAGGCGCGAAAGCGACCCAAGGGGGGTTCACATCTATGACCCGCGATAAGTCGAGTAACTCCAGGGGCTCACCAGCAGCGGCACGTGGTAGTGCTGGTCGGCATGGGCAATGCCGAAGTCCAGGCTCACTTGGTTCAAAAAATTCGGCTCGGGCAGCTGCACGCCACGGGCTTTGAAGTAGCCGGCCACATCAAAGCGCAGGCGGTAGGTGCCGGTGCGCAGGCTGGCGTTGTCGAACAGCGGCTCGTCAGTGCGGCCGTCTCGGTTGAGCACCAGGCGCTTGATGAGGGTGGCGACGTCGCCGTGGGTGGAATATAGGGTGACTTCCATGCCCGCGGCGGGGCAGCCGTGCATGGTGTCCAGAACGTGGGTGCTGAGGCCCATGGCAATCTCCTGAAGGTGGGTGTGCGGCGCATCGGCAAGGATGCCCCGGCCGCATCGTGTAGACCAAAAGTGTATACACTTTTTGGCTTCCACCGTATGATGCCGCCATGGAATCCTCGTCCACCAGCGCGATTGTCGAAGCGCTGACCCGCGCCATCGTAGAACACCGCCTGCAGCCCGGCACCAAGCTGGCCGAGCAGAAGCTGGCGGACCACTTTGGCGTGTCGCGCACGCTGGTGCGGCAGGCGCTGTTCCAGCTGGCGCAAAACCGCCTCATCACGCTGGAGCCCGCGCGCGGCGCGTTTGTGGCCACGCCGTCGGCCGAAGAGGCCCGGCAGGTGTTCGCCGTGCGCCGCATGCTGGAAAGTGAAATGACCCGCGCCTTTGCGCGCCAGGTGACCCCCGCCAAAATCAAGGCCCTGCGGGCCCACGTGGCCGCCGAGAAAGCCGCCGTGGGCAGCCAGGACGCCAGCAGCCGCACCGAGCTGCTGGGCGACTTCCATGTGCGCATGGCCGAACTGATGGGCAACGAGGTGCTGGCGCAGATGCTGGGCGACCTGATCTCGCGCTGCGCCCTGATCACGCTGATGTACCAGTCCGCCAGCGCGGCCGAGCATTCGCACGAGGAGCACGCCGCCATCGTCGCCGCCCTGGCCGCGCGCGATGAGGTGCGCGCCGTGGCGCTGATGCAAAGCCACCTTGAACATGTGGAGGCCAGCCTGGCCTTTGACCGCAAGCGCCCCGCCAGCGACCTGGCGGCCGTGCTGGCCTCTTGAAACCAACGCCACCATGACCTACGACGCCACCGCCCCCTACCCCCGCGACCTGATCGGCTACGGCCCGAACCCGCCCCACGCGCAGTGGCCCGGCGGCGCCCGCATTGCCGTGCAGTTCGTGCTCAACTACGAGGAAGGCGGCGAAAACGCCGTGCTGCATGGTGATGCAGGCAGCGAGCAGTTCCTGTCGGAAATGTTCAACCCCGCCAGCTACCCCGAGCGGCATATGAGCATGGAGGGCATCTACGAATACGGCTCGCGCGCGGGCGTGTGGCGCATCCTGCGCGAGTTTGAAAAACGCAAGCTGCCGCTCACGGTGTTTGGCGTATCGACCGCGCTGCAGCGCCACCCCGAGCTGACCGCCGCCTTGGTGGAACTGGGTCACGAGATCGCCTGCCACGGGCTCAAGTGGATTCACTACCAGAACATTCCCGAGGACGTGGAGCGCGCCCACATGCGCGAGGCCATGGACATCATTGAACGCATGACCGGGCAGAGGGCGCTGGGCTGGTACACCGGCCGCGACAGCCCCAACACCCACCGCCTGGTGGCCGACTACGGCGGCTTTGCCTACGACAGCGACTACTACGGCGACGACCTGCCCTTCTGGATGAAGGTGAAGAAGACCGACGGCAGTGTGGTGCCCCAGCTCATCGTGCCTTACACGCTGGACTGCAATGACATGCGCTTTGCGCTGCCCCAGGGCTATTCGCACGCCGATCCGTTCTTCCAATACATGAAGGACACGTTTGATGCGCTGTATGCCGAAGGGGACCCCGCCGGAGACAACGCGCCCAAGATGATGAGCATCGGCATGCACTGCCGCCTGCTGGGGCGGCCCGGGCGCATCACGGCGATGCAGCGTTTTCTGGACCACATCGCGCAGCACGACAAGGTGTGGGTGGCGCGGCGCATCGACATCGCGCGCCACTGGGCGAAGCACCACCCAGCACCGGTTTTATAGATGAAATCGGCCTCTAGCGCTTATCCAATAAGCGCTGGCAGCTCACTTTTTTGAAGCAATCACCATGCCACTGACCCTGGAACAACTCAACGCCGCCAGCCCCGCCGATGCCCTGGCGCTGCTGGACGGGCTGTACGAACATTCCCCCTGGATTGCCGAGCAGGCCCTGGCGCAGCGGCCGTTCCGCTCTCTGGCCCACCTCAAGCACGCCTTGGCCCACGTGGTGCGCACGGCCGAGCTCGATGCCAAGCTCGCGCTGATCCGCGCCCACCCCGAGCTGGCGGGCAAGGCCATGGTGGCCAAGAGCCTCACGGCCGAATCCACCAACGAGCAGAGCAAGGCGGGCCTGACCCAATGCACGCCCGAGGAGTTCGACCGCATCCAGCAGCTCAACGCCGCGTACAACGAGCGCTTTGGCTTCCCCTTCATCCTGGCCGTGCGCGGGCCGCGTGGCACCGGCCTGTCCAAACGCGAGATCATCGATACCTTTGCCCGGCGGCTGGACAACCACCCCGAGTTCGAACTGGCCGAGGCGCTGCGCAACATCCACCGCATCGCCGAGATCCGCCTGGCCGACAAGTTTGCGGCCGAGCCCGTGCTGGGCAACGACGTGTGGGACTGGCACGAGAAGCTGGCCGAACACTCCGACCCCGGCTTCGCCGAAAAAGGCCAGCTCACCGTCACCTACCTCACCGACGCGCACCGCGCCTGCGCGCAGCGCATCAGCCACTGGATGCGCGACTGCGGCTTTGACAGCGTGGAGATCGACGCGGTGGGCAACGTGGTGGGGCGCTACCACGGCGCACAACCCACCGCCAAAACCCTGCTGACCGGCTCCCACTACGACACCGTGCGCAACGGCGGCAAGTACGACGGGCGCCTGGGCATCTTCGTGCCCATGGCCTGCGTGCGCAAGCTGCACCGTGCCGGCCGGCGCCTGCCGTTCGGCATCGAGGTGGTGGCTTTTGCCGAAGAAGAAGGCCAGCGCTACAAGGCCACCTTCCTGGGCTCCGGCGCGCTCATCGGCCACTTCAACCCCGCTTGGCTGGACCAAAAGGACGCCGACGGCGTGACCCTGCGCAAGGCCATGCAGCATGCAGGCCTGTGCATTGACGACATTGCCAAGCTGCAGCGCGACCCGGCGCAATATCTGGGCTTCATCGAGGTGCACATCGAGCAAGGCCCCGTGCTCAACGAACTGGACCTGCCCCTGGGCGTGGTCACCTCCATCAACGGCGGCGTGCGCTTTATCGCCGAGATGATTGGCACCGCCAGCCACGCCGGCACCACCCCCATGGACCGCCGCCGCGATGCGGCCGTGGCTGTGGCGGAGCTCGCGCTGTTCATCGAACAACGCGCGGCCAAGGACGGGGACTCGGTGGGCACCATCGGCCTGCTGAACGTGCCGGGCGGCTCCATCAACGTGGTGCCCGGCCGCTGCCAGTTCAGCCTGGATTTGCGCGCACCCACTGACGCGCAGCGCGACGCCCTGGTGCGCGATGTGCTGGACGAACTCGCCCGCATCGCCCAGCGGCGCGGCCTGCGCTACACGCTGGAAGAATCCATGCGCGCCGCCGCCGCTCCCAGCGCTCCCGCGCTGCAGCACCACTGGGAGCGCGCTGTCGACACGCTGGGTGTGCCCGTGTTCCGCATGCCCAGCGGCGCCGGGCACGACGCGATGAAGCTGCACGAAATCATGCCGCAGGCCATGCTGTTCACACGCGGCCAGAACTCCGGCATCAGCCACAACCCGCTGGAATCCACCACCAACCACGACATCCAGCTGACCATCGAGGCCTTCGCCCTGGTGCTGGAGCAGCTTGCCGAGGAACAACAGCCATGACCGCCCCCACACAGGTTTCTTCTTACGCCGCCCTGGACGCCTGGATCGACCAGCACTTTGATGAGGAAGTGCGCTTTCTGCAGGCCCTGGTGCGCGTGCCCACCGACACGCCCCCCGGCAATAACGCGCCCCATGCCGAGCGCACGGCCGAGCTGCTCAAAGACTTCGGCTACGAGGCCGAAAAGCACGCCGTGCCCGCTGCCGAGGTGCAGGCCTACGGCATGGAATCCATCACCAACCTCATCGTGCGCAGACCGTACGGCAACGGTGGCAGGACCATCGCCCTCAACGCCCATGGCGACGTGGTGCCACCCGGCGAAGGCTGGACGCACAACCCCTACGGCGCCGAGATCGTGGATGGAAAGATGTACGGCCGCGCCACGGCCGTGAGCAAGAGCGACTTTGCATCCTTCACCTTCGCCGTGCGCGCGCTCGAAGCCGTGGCCAAGCCCGCCCAGGGCGCGGTGGAACTGCACTTCACCTACGACGAAGAATTTGGCGGCGAGCTGGGCCCCGGCTGGCTGCTGAAGAACGGCCTGACCAAGCCCGACCTGATGATTGCGGCGGGCTTCAGCTACGAAGTGGTGACCGCCCACAACGGCTGCCTGCAGATGGAAGTGACCGTGCACGGCAAGATGGCCCACGCCGCCGTGCCCCACACGGGCGTGGATGCGCTACAGGGCGCGGTCCACATCCTGAACGCGCTGTACGCGCAGAACGATGAGTACAAGAAGGTCACGTCCAAGGTTGCGGGCATCAAGCACCCCTACCTGAACGTGGGCCGCATCGAAGGCGGCACCAACACCAACGTCGTGCCGGGCAAGGTGGTGTTCAAGCTCGACCGCCGCATGATCCCCGAGGAGAACCCGGCCGAAGTGGAAGCGTCCATCCGCCGCATCATTGAGCAGGCGGTGGGCGAGCGCGACGGAATCCGCGTGGAGATCAAGCGCCTGCTGCTGGCCAATGCGATGACGCCGCTGGCGGGCAATGCACCGCTGGTCGAAGCCATCCAGAAGCACGCCCAGGCCGTGATCGGCGAACCGGTGCCCGCGGTGGGAACGCCGCTGTACACCGACGTGCGCCTGTATGTGGAGCGCGGCATCCCCGGCGTGATCTACGGCGCGGGCCCGCGCACGGTGCTCGAATCCCACGCCAAGCGCGCGGACGAACGGCTGGAGTTGGAGGATTTGCGCCGGGCGACCAAGGTGGTGGCGCGCGCGCTGTGTGATCTGCTGAGCGCATAGACCACAGCCACCTCCGCAAACAGGCATCTCTTCGGATCGCACCGATACTCCCTCGCCCCTCTCGGGAGAGGGAGCCGCCCAACCGGCCGCTGCGGCAGACAAAAAGCGGCTATCCTCACCCCCCCACGCCACCGCGCAACCCTGGACCACCCGTCCCCCGGCGCCCCACCGCGACACCTTCGCGGCAGAGCGCGCCGCACGCGCGGCCCGCGCCCACCAGCGCCTTGGCCCGCTGCCCCACACCACCGATGGCTCCATGCGGGATAGGCATAAGTCAGCATGTGCGCTGGCCGTGCCATCGGGTACCCTTGTTTTGCATTCGCTCAGGATGGATGCGTTCCCCTTCAGGATTTCCGTATGACCCAGACCCTTTCCGCGGCCGAGCAGGCCCTGCGCGACGCTGCGCGCGAATACCACCGCAACCCTACGCGCGGCAAGATCGCCGTCACCCCGACCAAACCCCTTTCCAACCAGCGCGACCTGTCGCTGGCCTACTCGCCGGGCGTGGCCTACCCTTGCCTGGACATCCAGGCCGATCCGTCCAAGGCGTTCGACTACACCTCGCGCGGCAACCTGGTGGGCGTGATCACCAACGGCACGGCCGTGCTGGGCCTGGGCGACATTGGCCCACTGGCGGGCAAGCCGGTGATGGAAGGCAAGGGCTGCCTGTTCAAGAAATTTGCCGGTGTGGACGTGTTCGACATCGAGCTGGCCGAGCGCGACCCGGACAAGCTGGTCGAAATCATCGCTGCCATGGAGCCCACGCTGGGCGGCATCAACCTGGAAGACATCAAGGCGCCCGAGTGCTTCTACATCGAGCAGCAGCTGAGCGCGCGCATGAACATCCCCGTGTTCCATGACGACCAGCACGGCACGGCCATCATCTCCAGCGCCGCGCTGCTCAACGGCCTGGAGCTGGTGGGCAAGGACATCGGCGCGGTGAAGATCGCCGTCTCCGGCGCGGGCGCTGCGGCCATTGCCTGCGTGGACGTGATGGTGGGCCTGGGCGTGAAGCGCGAACACATCTACATGGTGGACTCCAAGGGCGTGATCTACGACGGCCGCCCCGGCGGGCTGGATGCCTCCAAGCAGCGCTACGCGCAAAAGACCGATGCGCGCACGCTGGCCGACGTGGTGAATGGCGCCGACGTGTTCCTGGGCTGCTCGGCCCCCGGTGTACTGACGGCCGATATGGTGAAGACCATGGCCGCCAAGCCCATCATCCTGGCGCTGGCCAACCCCGAGCCCGAGATCCGCCCCGAGCTGGCCAAGGCCATCCGCCCGGACTGCATCATCGCCACGGGCCGCTCGGACTACCCGAACCAGGTCAACAACGTCCTGTGCTTCCCCTACATCTTCCGCGGCGCCCTGGACTGCGGCGCGACCAAGATCACCGAGGCCATGAAGCTGGCCTGCGTGCGCCAGATTGCCGATCTGGCCAAGGCCGACATCAGCGAGGAAGTGGCCAGCGCCTATGCGGGCAAGGAGCTGACCTTCGGCCCCGACTACCTCATCCCCACACCGTTCGACTCGCGCTTGATCCTGAAGATCGCGCCTGCGGTGGCCAAGGCAGCGGCCGAATCGGGCGTGGCCACCCGCCCCATCACCGACATGGAGGCCTACAAGGAAACGCTGTCGCGCTTTGTGTACCAGACCGGCATGCTGATGCGCCCCGTGATCAACGCGGCCAAGACCCTGCCCGAAGGCAACAAGCGCGTGGCCTATGCCGATGGCGAGGACGAACGCGCTCTGCGCGCCGCGCAGATGGCAATTGACGACAAGATCGCCCACCCCATCCTCATCGGCCGCCCCGCCGTGATTGCGGCCCGCATCGAAAAAGCCGGCCTGCGCATGCGCCTGGACAAGGACGTGGAGGTGTGCAACCCCGAGGACGACCCGCGCTTTCGCCAGTACTGGGAGGCCTACCACCAGCTGATGATGCGCAATGGCGTGACGCCCGAGGTGGCCAAGGCCGCCGTGCGCCGCTCCAACACCCTCATTGCCTCGCTGATGGTGAAGCTGGGCGATGCCGACGCGATGATCTGCGGCCTGGTGGGCACGTATGAAACGCATCTGGAGCGCATTCACAACGTGCTGGGCCACGCACCAGGCGCCACCAACTACGCCGCCCTGAACGCGCTGATGACGGACCGCAACGGCACGCTGTTCATCGCCGACACCTACGTGAACGAAGACCCCACGGCCCAGCAGCTGGCCGACATCGCCTGGATGTCGGTGCAGGAGGTGCAACGTTTTGGCCTGCCGCCCAAGGTGGCGTTTCTGTCGCACTCCAGCTACGGTTCATCCAAGCGCGCATCGGCCCGCAAGATGCGCGAGGCGCGCGACCTGTTCGTGGCCGCCCACCCCGACATCGAGTGCGACGGCGAGCTGCACGGCGACGCGGCACTGGAGCCGGGCATCCGCAAGACCTACATGGCCGAGGCGGACGCTTCGCTCAGCGGGTCGGCCAACCTGCTGATCTGCCCCAACCTGGATGCTGCCAACATTCTGTATAACGTACTCAAGACCACCACCAGCGGCGGCGTGACGGTGGGCCCCGTGCTGATGGGCAGCGCCGCCACCGCCTACATCCTGACCCCTGCGGCCACCGTGCGCCGGGTGTTCAACATGACAGCGCTGGCGGTAGCCAGTGCCGCTGCACGCGCCTCTTGACCCACAGCGCTCGTATGAAGAAAGGCCCGGCAGGGCCTTTCTTTTTTATTCGGGCTCAGCGCACCGACACGTCCCCGCAGTCCCACCGTCGTTCAGGGTGGCGATCAGGCGATCCCTGCACGTTGGCACCTGTTGGGCGCGCCTGCGGCCTGAGCAGAACGGGAGGGCTGGACGCACCAGCCAGATGCAGAGCCGCCCCCGGGCCCACGGCGCCGCCCGCCCGCCCCTCCAGCTTTGCACCATTTCGGGAAAGCCTGTAGAACCGCATGCACCAAAGTGGCGAACAATAGGGCACACCCCCTCCCCGCCCCGGTGAAACCAGGCATCGTTTTTGCTGACTGGTCCACCAAGGCTTGGTGGCGAACCACGGGGCCGCTCTGGCGCTCCTGGGGTGCCGCCGCTCTTGCCTCGTTGTGCCACCGCTTTTTTTCTTCCTCGCCACCTTCTGACAGGAATCTATCCATGAACAAACGCACCCTCCTGCAAGCCGCCCTGGCGCTCGCTGCGGCCAGCACTTTCAGCACGGCCCAGGCCCAGGCCCAGGCCCAGGCCCAGGCCCAGGCCACCACGCCCATCAAGTTCCAGCTGGACTGGCGTTTCGAGGGCCCCTCCGCCCTGTTCCTGCAGCCCGTAGCCAAGGGCTACTTCAAGGCTGCCGGCCTGGACGTGACGGTGGACGCCGGCAACGGATCGGGCGGCGCCGTGCAGCGCGTGGCCTCGGGCACGTACGACATGGGGTTTGCCGACCTGGCTGCGGTGATGGAGTTTCACGCCAATAACCCCGACGCGCAGAACAAGCCCGTGGCGGTGATGATGGTCTACAACAACACGCCCGCCTCAGTCATGGCGCTCAAGAAGAGCGGCATCACCAAGCCCGCCGACCTGGCCGGCAGGAAGCTGGGCGCGCCGGTGTTTGACGCAGGCCGCCGCGCGTTCCCCATCTTCCAGAAAGCCAACAGCATTGGCGCCGTGACCTGGACGGCCATGGACCCGCCGCTGCGCGAAACCATGCTGGTGCGCGGTGACGTGGACGCCATCACCGGTTTCACCTTCACATCGCTGCTGAACCTGGAGGCCCGCGGTGCCAAGGCCGCCGACGTGGTGGTGCTGCCCTATGCCGACTTCGGCGTGAAGCTGTACGGCAACGTGATCATCGCCAGCCCCAAGATGATCAAGGAGAACCCGGCCGCCATCAAAGCCTTCCTGTCCGCCTTTGCCAAGGGCGCCAAGGAAGTCATGGCCAACCCCGCTGCTGCGATAGAACACGTCAAGGCCCGCGACGGCATCGTGAACGTGCCGCTGGAAACCCGCCGCCTGCAGCTGGCCATCGACACCGTCATCAACAGCCCCGACGCGCGCGCTGAAGGCTTTGGCAAGGCCGTGCCGGGTCGCCTGTCGCTGATGGCGTCGCAGGTGTCCGACGCCTTCAACACCAAGACGCGCGTGAACGCGGACGATGTATGGAACCCCAGCTTCTTGCCCAGCAATGCAGAGCTGAACGTTCTCCCGAAAAAGTAATTACTATAAAACTGATAGCTGCTAGCGCTTGACAGATAAGCGCTAGCAGCCTATTTCATCTAAAAATTGTCTTCCATGCAGGCTGCCGATTCCTATTTTGTGGACTTACGAGATGTCTGGCTCGCGTACAACGAAGAGCTGCTCGCCAAGAACCACTTCGCTGTCGAGGCCATCGACCTGCAGATCCGCCAAGGCGAGTTCATCGCCATAGTCGGCCCTTCGGGCTGCGGCAAGTCCACCTTCATGAAGCTGGCCACGGGCCTCAAGATGCCGTCCATGGGCAAGATCCTGATCGATGGGCAACCGGTGACCGGCCCGCTCAAGATCTCGGGCATGGCCTTCCAGGCGCCGTCGCTGCTGCCCTGGCGCACCACGGTGGACAACGTGCTGCTGCCACTGGAAATCGTGGAGCCCCACCGCAGCCAGTTCAAGGCCAGGCGCAAGGACTACGAAGCACGTGCCCGCGCCTTGCTGCAGAAGGTGGGCCTGGGCGGGTACGAGGACAAGTTCCCCTGGCAGCTGTCGGGCGGCATGCAGCAGCGCGCCAGCATCTGCCGCGCGCTCATCCACGAGCCCAAGATGCTGCTGCTGGACGAACCCTTCGGCGCGCTGGACGCCTTTACCCGCGAAGAGCTGTGGTGCATCCTGCGCGACCTGCAGGCCGAGCAGAAATTCAACGTCATCCTGGTCACGCACGACCTGCGCGAAAGCGTGTTTCTGGCCGACACCGTCTATGTGATGAGCAAGAGTCCCGGCCGCTTTGTGGTGAAGCGCGACATCGAGCTGCCCCGCCCGCGCGACCTGGAGATCACCTACACCAAGGAGTTCACCGACATCGTGCACGAGCTGCGCGGACACATCGGCGCCATGCGCAAGAGCGGCGCGCCCATCCAGCAGTAAGCAACCACGCAACCAAGCACGCAACACCTTCCCTCAGACACCATGCACAAGAAAACCGTGGAACGCTGGTCGCCCTGGATACTGCTGGCGGCCACCATCCTGCTGTGGCAGATCATCTGCTCGGCCTTCAACGTCTCGGAGTTCATCTTCCCCAGCCCCTGGGCCATCGGCACGCAACTGGTGGAGTTTGGCGGCGTCATCGCCGGCCACGCCTGGCGCACCTTCTGGGTGACCATGGCCGGATTTGGCATCGCCATCGTGGTGGGCGTGCTGCTGGGCTTCCTCATTGGCAGCTCGCGTCTGGCCTATGCGGCCGTGTATCCGCTGATGACCGCCTTCAACGCGCTGCCCAAGGCCGCCTTCGTGCCCATTCTGGTGGTGTGGTTCGGCATCGGCGTGGGCCCCGCCATCCTCACGGCCTTTCTCATCAGCTTCTTCCCGATCATGGTCAACATCGCCACCGGCCTGGCCACGCTGGAACCCGAGTTGGAAGACGTGCTGCGCGTGCTGGGCGCCAAGCGCTGGGACGTGCTGACCAAGGTGGGCCTGCCGCGCTCCATGCCGTACTTCTACGGCTCGCTCAAGGTGGCGATCACCCTGGCGTTTGTGGGCACCACGGTGTCAGAGATGACGGCTGCCAACGAAGGCATTGGCTACCTGTTGATCAGCGCCGGCTCGTCGATGCAGATGGGTCTGGCCTTTGCGGGACTGATGGTGGTGGGCGCCATGGCCATGGCCATGTACGAGCTGTTCAGTTGGGTGGAAAAGCGCACCACGGGGTGGGCGCACCGGGGGTCGCAAGGGGAATAGGAACAGGAGTGGGCCGATGACGCGATCCATGGTGCACCGCGTCTCGGCCTCCTCTTGAAGGAGCGCAAAACACCGTTGGTGCGCTCTGCTACCGCTGCGCGTATGCGGGACGGAGTGCGCTCACCGCCTTCTCGATTCCCTCCCTCGCTGCGGGCCGGTCAATGACTTCACCGCAACGCAACAGGGGAAGCGGCTTTCCTTTCTGAGGCTGTGACTCACCGCGAATCACGGCCATATCTCCGAGTGCGTTTCACGCTTGATCTGCGCCGCGATTCCTTTCAGCCGTTCCACGTCGCCACGCATGCGCTGCACGATCACCGATGCCCATGCATCGCCCTGGTCCTTCAAATGCGCATCCGACTGGCCCGAGAGGCAAGCTGCGATAGCGTAGCTTTCGATATCTCTCAGGACAGGGGTTCGCACCGTGTCACCGTCTCTCTTTGCGCCGCACAGCCGACGAGGATGACTACGGCAAAAGCAAGAAGCACCCGCACCCGCCACATCCAGATTTCGCCAAACGCTTTTTCTCAATGGGCGATCAACGATGCGGACGCGCACCCGTAGGAAAACGATTCGGCGAAGGAAACCCCCCATCCGACTCCCACAACCCAGCCTGCGATCGCACGTAAACGCTCCATTCCTGGCGCGCAGGCACATAGCGGCTAAAACGGGTGATGAAACGGCCATCCACCCAGTCGCTGCGGACCGCGAGGAGCTGGTCCCTGCCACCCACCCGCAATTTTTTCCACGCCGCCTTGCCCGTCAGTGGCAAAAGGATGGGCCCAGTCCGGCCATTGGCTGCCTTGGCCTGGACGGGCTGCAGGCGGTTGCCGCGCAGCGCAAAAGGCCGTGTCAGCGGCCCGTTGTAAGTGCCTGCCTCTGCAGTGAGGTCCACGGTGACAAGTACCGTGGGATGGGGGGCCCCTTGGAGCACCGCTGCATCCAGCCGTGCCAGCGGCGCTTCCAGGGGAACTGTCTCCAGCACCTCGCCGCCGCAGTCGCGCAACTGCAGTACCGCAGGCGCCGCAGCGATGGTTTCGCCAGTGGCCCACAGGCGGTCCCGTTCGGCGGGCGCCAGTTGCTCGTCCAGTACGAGCTGGATTTTTTTGCAGCCCACTGACACCTCGATCTGCGCACGTGCCACAGAGCAAGCCAGTGCGATGAGCGCCAGGCACCACCCGCGCGTCATGACCGCCGCACCTCAATGCCTGCGATGACGCCTTCGCTCACCGCTACGGCCGGCATCAAGACGTTGATCTGCGAGTTCACGTCCTTGTCCAGGTCCACGCCAGCCCGCTCCAGGTCGCGCAGGTAGCGTTCGGTGTCGTTCTCGCTCGGGGGCGTGAGTTTGGAGATCGCGTCGCGCACCTTCATGCTTCCGTATCGGTTGATGTAGAGCGCCCTCTGGGCTGCATGGCCGTCCTCCATGGTGGAGAACACGGCAAACACGCCTACGGCGCCCGTGACATTGCCGATTTTGAGGGACGAGTCGCGCAGGTTGCCAGGATTGTTGGCGCGCCATGCGAGCGAGCCGCCGACCTTGACTGTGGTGGCGTAAGCAATGAATCTGCGCCATTGCGCGGGCGTCCTTGCAGCTGCCTGATTGACGGCGGCAATGGTGCTTTGGCTCAGTTCACCGCCTGCGACGATGGTGCCGGGAATGACAGGTTTGACCATGGGACAGGAAAATGGGGCATGCGGCCCCGGGAAGGGAGGCCGCAGTGTAGGCAGCGTGAGAGACAGGCGTTTGAGACTTTGTGCAACAGTCGCGACAGCCGGTTGCGCGGTGTGCGGAATGGAGCTTGCTTTTGGTCGAGCGTCTGCTGGTTCAGCGCCGTGTGTTGACCGCTTAACTGCGACCCTCTCTGCGCCGATGCCGCACTGTCGGCCACTCCGCCAAATCGCCATATCGTTTGTCCACCTATGCCTGACGCCCCCGCCTTGTCCCCAGACCAGATTACCCTGCATTTGCGCCGCGCCAACACCGTGGCGCAACGGGCCAAACACATGGGCCGCCACCCGTTTGGCGCGCTGCTGGTGGCGCCCGATGGCGACACGGTGCTGGCCGAGCAGGGCAACATCGACACCGTGAACCATGCCGAGAGCACGCTTGCGCGCACGGCGGCAGCGAACTATCCCGGAGCCTATCTGGCGCAGTGCACGCTGGTCACAACCTTCGAGCCCTGCGCGATGTGTGCAGGCACCATCTACTGGGCGGGCATTGGCCGCGTGGTGTACGGCGCGGACGAAAAGGCCTTGCGCGCCTTGACCGGCAACCACCCCGAGAACCCGACGCTGGATCTGCCCTGCCGCACCGTGTTTACAGCCGGGCAGCGCACCACTGACGTGGTGGGCCCGGTGGCGGAGCTGGAAGAGGAGCTCACTGCCCCCCACCGGGGCTTTTGGCGCTGAGCCGGCCGGGCATGCCGCGGTGACACGCTGCGGCCCAGGCCTAGTCCACTGAATCCGAGAAATCGGCGGTGCGCCGGGGCCGCGCTATGCGCCTAGATTGCGGCCTTGCCAGACCCTCACGCACCGCCGACTTCTCGGATTCAGTGGACTGGATGCGCACGACGCTCTACAGCGCTTACCTCGACATCGGGCACCGGTGGAAACGCTGACATATTTTCCCAGAGGGTCGCACGCGCCCGAGCGGACCTGTGCGTGGCGAAGGCGCGGACACGCACGCGCCCGCTTTTCCCCGTCACACTTCCAGAGAATCACACTTCCACAGATCGAGAAATAGCGCCGAGGTGGGGGTGGCACTGGTTGCGGGGTGCACCACCGTGGCCGGGCGCGGCTGAAAGAACACACACAAGGAGACAACCCATGACCCTTTCTGCTTCGGGCAAAGCGTTCGACCCCGTGCTGCGGGGTGTGCTGCCCAAGGGCCCAGCCTCCCTCGCAGACTACCCAGCCCCCAAGCACGGCGAATGGGTTGTCAAAGACTTCCGCTTTCACACCGGCCAGGTGCTTCCTGAACTGAGGCTTGCCTACACCACGGTTGGTGATCCCACGGGGGTGCCGGTGCTGGTGCTGCATGGCACCAATGGTTCGGCCGAGAGCATGCTCACCCCCGGTTTTGCGGGCGCACTGTTCGGCCCCGGCCAGCCTCTGGACGCGCGCAGGCATTTCATCGTGCTGCCGGATGCGATTGGCACAGGGCGGTCCAGCAAGCCCTCGGATGGTCTGCGCACCGCCTTCCCCACCTACAACTACGACGACATGGTGGCTACGCAGTACAGGCTGCTTACCGAACACCTGGGGCTGCGCCACCTGCGCGCCATCATCGGCTACTCCATGGGCGGGATGCACGCATGGCTCTGGGCACAGCGCCACCCGGATTCCATGGACATCGCCGTGCCCATGGCTGCGCTGCCCGCACCGATGTCGGGCCGCAACTGGATGATGCGCCGCCTGCTGATCGAGGCGATCCGCCAAGACCCGGAATGGCAGGGTGGCAACTACACGCGCCAACCCCGCATCCTGCAGCTCGCTTCGGTGTTCTTTGGCACAGGCACGAACGGCGGCCACCAAGGTTTGCAAAAGTTGGCGCCCACGCGCGCGGCGGCCGACGCGCTGCTGGACCATCGATTGAACACCCCGTTCGAAGGCGATGCCAACGACCACATCTACCAGTGGGAGGCGTCGCGCGACTACGACCCTGAACCCGGGCTGGAACGCATCACTGCGCGCGTGCTAGCCATCAACTCGGCCGACGACGAACGCAACCCACCCGAGTTGGGTGTGCTGGAACGCGCACTGGCCCGCATCGCGCACGCACACGCACACGCGTACGTGATCCCGGCCAGCGCCGACACCACCGGCCACAGCACGGTGTGCCAGGCGCACTTCTACCAAGACCGGCTGGTCCAGCTGCTGTCCACCGCACCGCGCCGATGAAGCAACAATTGCTACACATTTGATAGCTACTAGCGCTTTATGGATAAGCGCCAGAGGCCATTTTCATCAATATTTATTGGAGAAGTTCGCACTGATGCGCTGGCGCAGGTATTCGGCGCCGGTGATGGGCGGGTACTTTTTGGCGGGGCCTTCGATAACCGCGTCTTCATTGGCCTGGCAAAAGAAGGCCAGGCTGTAGCGCGCGCCCTGGTATTCGTGCGGCAAGGGGTTGCGCACGCGGTGGAAGTTGCTGGGCAGCAGATCGTCGCTCCAGCGCATGAGCATGTCGCCGATGTTGCAGGTGATGACGCCTTCGGCCGGCTCCACGCTGGTCCATAGGCGGCCCTCAGCCTCCTTGCCCGGCAGCACCTGCAGGCCGCCCTGGCCAGGGCGCTGGAACAGCAGCGTCAGGCAGTCGAAGTCGGTGTGGGCACCGGCGCGCCACAGGCCCAATTCGTCCTTGAGCGCAGGGTCCACCGCAAAGTAATGCAGCATGCGCAGCGTGCTCTGGTAGGTGGGCAGCTCGGGGTTGTGGGCGCGGGTGAAGAAGTTCGCGTCAAAGCCCAGCTTGTAGGCAAAGCACGACAGCAGGCGCATGCCCATCTCCCAGCACTGGCGCTCAAAAGCCAGCGTGGCGGCCTGAAAACCCGGCAGCTCGGCCTCGGTAGGCCACAGGCCCGCCATGCGCGGGCGGGTGACCTGGTAGGACTCCTTCTGGTCTGGCGTGCGGGTGGAGGGGCGGATCTGCGCCTTGTGCTCCCAGCCCGCGTTGCGCGACAGGGGCCACTGGGCCTTGGTGTCTTTGGGTTGGTCGAAAAAGGCCTCGGCGCGCGCAAAGGCGGCACGGATGTCGTCGATGGGAATGCCGTGGTTCTTCACCTGGAAGAAGCCGATATCGACGGAGGCGCTCCACAACTGCTCGGCGATCTCGTGCTTGCGCGCTTCGAAGTTGGAGATGTCGATACAGCGCACTTCTCGCGTGGAGGTCTCGCCGTCCATCGCGCTGCCCATGCGCGATTCTTTTTCCAGCTCGCCCAGCACATCCGGGGCGACGGTGGGTTCATAGACGGGGGACGCCGTGGATGTGGCGGGGATAGCGATGCTCTGCATGGTGTGTTTTCCTTGAAGGATCAATGGCAAACAAGGCACACGGCAGGCCGCAAAGGGTAGCGAAGCAGCGGCACCACGCCATGTGGTCTTGAAGGGAACGATGGCAACGACCCGCAGACTGCGCAGGCCCTCCAAAGAAAGGCACACGCGCCGCACACAGGCCGCCACCGGCTTCAAGAGCAATGACCCGCCAGCTGTTTTGCGCAATGCATGGGGCTGGGCTGAACGCTTCTACTCTTGGCGAGGTAGCAAGCAAACGGCGGGCCAGCAGGCAATCACAGGGCCCGCGCGCGTTGCGGCCCACGACATCACCAAACCGGGGCACGGCCGCACCATGGCAGCGCAGCCGCGCCGCACTGCAGCGTGGGCCAGCCCGGTCAGCGGCCCTTGCACACTGGTCGGACTGCCGCCTTGCGCCAAGGCAACGCCAGCGCAACCAACGCCGCCTACGGCACGCGCCGCAGCGTTTTAGCCACGCCGGGCACGCATCCTGCATCAGCCCTTGCCGAGTAGAAGCGTTCAGCGCTGCCGCCCATGCGAGATGGTGGCGCCCGGAAATTGCTCAGTTCGACCCGGTCCTGCGGCGGCACACGCCTGCGGGCCCGGTGCTATCCACCGAATCTGGGCCTTCACCATGCTGATGCAACGCCGCCGCTTTCTCACCACCACCCTCGCCTCCGCCATCGCCGCCACGCTGGGCGCGCCTGCCGTGCACGCGCAGGGTGCGCTCATCCCGCTCAAGTTCACGCTGGACTTTCGCGTGACAAGCCAGACCTCGCCCTTCTTCCTGGCGCAGGCCAAGGGGTACTACAAGGACGAAGGCCTGGACGTGAGCATCGACGTGGGCGCAGGCTCGGTCGCATCGATCACGCGCGTGGCCAGCGGCGCGTATGACCTGGGCCTGGGCGACATCAGCTCGCTCGCTGAGTTCCACGCACAGAACGCCGACACGCCGGTGCAGGCCATCTACCAGTACTACAACCGCGCGCCGTTTGTCATCATCGGCCGCAGGGACCGGGGCATCACCACTGACTTCTCATCGCTCAAGGACAAAAAGGTGGCGGCGGCGGCGGTGGAATCCACCCGCCGCAGCTGGCCCATGGTGGCCCGTGCACTCAAGACAACGCCCGAGCTGTTCAGCTGGGTGACCACCGATTTCAGCGCACGCGACAACGTAGTAGTGCGCGGTGATGTCGATGCCGCTACCTACTTCCACGACTCGGCCGTGTCACTGTTTGCACGCGTTCCGCCCAAAGACTTGGCGGTACTCGAATACAGCAAAGCCGGCCTGCACCTGTACGGCAACGCCATCCTGGCCGGCAAGCTGCTGCAGGAAAAGCCCGAGGCGGCCAAGGCCTTCCTGCGCGCAAGCAACCGCGCGCTGCGCGAGACGCTGGCCAACCCCGAGTCAGCGTTTGCCGCCATCAAGGCACGTGAGGCCATTCTGAACATGGACGTGGAGCGCGAGCGCTGGAGCATTACGCGCCAGTACCTGCAAACAGCCGAATCGCAAGCCGTGGGATTGGGCGGCGTACAGCCTGCCGTGCTGGCGCACCAGATCGACGAGGTGCACACCGTGTTCAACCTGGCGCGCAAGCCCGCGCCGGAGCGCGTGTTCAACCCCGCCTTCCTGCCCGCGCTGGCCGACCGCAAGGTGGTGGCATGAACCGCACGGCATATCAGGACCTGCTGCCGCAAGAAGCCGCGCTGGGCGAACCCGACGGCAAGTACTTGCGCCAGGCCATTGCCCTGGCTGACAAGGCCCGCGCGCGCGGGAACCGGCCTTTTGGCGCCTTGATCGTTGGGGCCGACGGCAGCGTGCTGGCCGAGGCCTGGAACGCCACCGGCGAAAACGGCGACTGCACAGCACACGCCGAGACTTCGGCCGTTCGGTTGGCCAGCCCCGCGCACAGCCGCGAGACCCTGGCTGGCGCCACGCTGTACTCGTCGGCCGAACCCTGCGTGATGTGCGCGGGCGCCATTTACTGGTCCAACATCGGGCGCGTGGTCTACGGCATCGATGCGGTGCGCCTGCGCGTGTTCCGCGGCGAGCGGCTGGACCAGCGCGACGCCGAGCTGTCTTGCCGCGATGTGTTCAACAGCTCGCCCCACCGCATCGAGTGCTTGGGGCCCGCGCTGATCGAGGAGTCGTCCACCTCACACCAGGGGGCATGGAAAACATGAGGATGCGTGCATGCCGAAAGGCATGCATACATGTCACACATTGTTCATGGCATGCCAAATGCATAGCGGTGGCGACAGCAACCAATCACCTTGACGGAGACACTCCATGCATGCCCTGCTGGCCGCCGTGCCACATCACCCGTTCGACGAGCCAGCCGACCTCGACGACACCGATGGCACCTACCTGCGCAAGGCCATCGCCTGGTCGTGCACGGCACGTGCACGCGGCAACCGGCCCTTCGGCGCGGTCGTGGTCGGCGCCGATGGAGAGGTGCTGGCCGAGGCCTATTGCAATGCCACTGAAACGGGCGACTGCACTGGCCACGCCGAGACCAATGCGGTGCGCCAGCTCAGCCCGCGCGTGGGCCGCAATGCCCTGGCCAAGGCCACGCTGTATTCGTCGGCCGAGCCCTGCGTGATGTGTGCGGGCGCCATCTTCTGGTCGGGCATTGGGCGCGTGGTGTTCGGCATTGATGCCGAGCGCCTGCGCGTATTCCGGGGCGAGCGGGCCGAGCAGCGCGATGCCGAACTGTCGTGCCGCGACGTGTTTGCCGCCTCCCCCCACGCCATCGAGTGCATCGGCCCGGCGCTGGTCGAAGAAGCCAGCGCGCCCCATATCGGGTTCTGGAAAGTCTGATCCATTCCCGCGCGGGCAGAATCTGCAGCGCACACTCTGCACTCCCCGTGCCTCGCACCAAAGCCATGACCGAATTCGAAGCCGAAGCCGCCTCCGGCGCGCTGCTCAGCCGCGCCAAACAGGGGCGCGAACGCATCCTGGGCGCCATCCGTGAAGCGGCCATTGCCGAGTTCAGCCGCCATGGGTTCAAAGGGGCATCCACCAAGGCCATTGCCGAGCGAGCCGGCCTGACCAAGCCCCAGCTGCACTACTACATCAGCAGCAAGGAAGAGCTGTACGAAGAACTGCTGTACTCGGTGCTCAACGGCTGGTCGGGTGCTTTCATCTTTGATGCCAACAGCAACGACCCCAAGACGGTGCTGAGCAACTACGTGCGCAAGAAGCTCGACTACGCGCTGGACAACCCGGGGCTGTCGCGCATCTTCACCACCGAGGTGCTGGGCGGTGGGCGCAACCTGGGCAAATACTGGCCCGTGGCCGTCAAGTCCACCCAGCAGAAGGTGGACCTCATCAACCGCTGGATTGCCGAAGGCCGCATGCGCGCCGTCAACCCCACGCTGCTGCTCATGCAGATCTGGGGCATGACGCAGCACTACGCCGACTACGGCGTGCAGGTGCACATCATGCTGGGCCTGGCGCCCGACGAGCCCATCGACCGCGAGCCCATCGTGCGCGAACTCACCAGCTTTGTGCTGCTGGGCTGCGGCCTCGCACCAGCCTAAAGCCCCATGCCCATTTCTGGGCATGGTCTGCGCACCAAAGGGCCTGAGGGGCGCGATGCGCACCAGCACGCGGCGCAAATCCGTCGCGATAAGGCCGCGTTGATCCACCACAAAGACGTTTGACCGCTTTTTGTGGCTGGCACAGCCTTTGCAATAGTTTGACCAATCGATCAAATCACATGGTCAAAAATGCAGACAGCCCCTGACACCGCCAGCGCCACCCGCACAGAACACACGTTCGAGCTGATCCTGCAGCGCAGCCAGATGCGCTTGCCCGTTGGCCCCGGCGAGAGCATGGCCGACGTGTTGCAGCTCGCTGGCGTGCCGCTGGAAACCCTGTGCGAGCAGGGCGTGTGCGGCACCTGCGTGACCCGCTGGCTGGACGGCGAGCCCGACCACCGCGACAGCTGCCTGAGCGCCGCAGAGCAAGCCACCCACGTCGCCGTGTGCTGCGCACGCAGCCACAGCACCACGCTAACGCTGGATCTCTAGGCTCCGCCCATCCCTCCCACCCGAAGGACACCCGCCATGCGCATCCTCGTGATCTATTGCCACCCGGTAGAGACCAGCTACAACGCCGCCCTGCACACCGAGGTGGTGCAGCAATTGCGCGGTGCGGGCCATGAGGTGGACGACTGCGACCTGTACGCCGAGGGCTTTAACCCCGTGATGACCCGCGAGGAGCGCCTGGGCTACCACGAGGTACCCAGCAACCAGTTGCCCGTGCAGGGCTATGTGGACCGCTTGCTCTGGGCCGAGGCGGTGGTGTTCTGCTTTCCCACCTGGTGCTTTGGCATGCCGGCGATGCTCAAGGGATTTTTCGACCGCGTGCTCATGCCCGGCGTGGCCTTTGACATCAGCGACCCGCACAACGTCAAGCCGTCCCTCACACACATCAAGCGCATCTCTGCCGTGGTCACCTACGGCCGCCCCCGCTGGACGGCCCTGTTCATGGGCGACCCGCCACGCAAGTCCATCACCCGCTACATGCGCCTGCTCACCGGTGGCAAGGCGCGGGTGGACTACCACGCCTACTACCACATGAACGTGGCCACACCACCCCGGCTGGCGGCCTTCAAGGCCCGCGTGGGCCAGGCCATGGCGCGCTTTGCATAAAACCAATTTCTAAGGGCCACGGCATGCACGCATCCAGCACCCCCGACCACATCCTGCGCGCCCGGCTGCCGCGCTGGCTGCTGCCCGCCGCGTGGCCGCAGCAGGGCCACCAGCCCGCACTGGCCGATTTGCACCTGGCCCAGGGCCGCATCGTGCAGGTGCTGCCCCATGGCACCCAGCCAGCGCCCCACGGCACGGTGTGGGACGTGGCAGGCGCGCTGGTGCTGCCCGGCCTGGTGGATGCACACACCCACCTGGACAAGGCCTTCACCCTGCCCCGCATGGGCGTGGTCAAGCCCGGCCTGCTGGGCGCCATCGAGGCCATGATGGTGGACCGCCAGGGCTGGACCGAAGCCGACATCCACGCCCGCGCCAGCCGCGCTCTGCAATGGGCCTACGACGCGGGCACCGTGCACCTGCGCAGCCACTGCGACTGGTGGGAGCCCGACGCACAGCCACTGGCCTGGAACGTGTTGCGCGCACTGGCGCACGACTGGGCCGACCGCATCACGCTGGAGCGCGTAAGCCTGATCCCCTTGCACCTGTATACGGACCGCAGCGCCGCCCTGCGACTGGCCGCCACCGTGGCCGCCAGCGGCCCGGGCGCATTGCTGGGCGGGTTTGTGCATTCCACCAACTGGGACCCGCAGGCGCTGCGCCACCTGTTGGAAGCCGCACAACACCACGGGCTGAACGTGGACCTGCACGTGGACGAAGAACTGCACCCCGGCGCCCAAGGCTTGGCGACCACGGCCGCACTGCTCAAGGAGCTGCGCTTTGAAGGCCATGTGGTCTGCGGGCACACGTGCGCGCTGGCGGCACAGGACGAGGCCACCGCCCTCGCCACGCTCGACGCCGTCGCGCAAAGCCCCATCACCCTGGTCACGCTGCCCATCACCAACCTGCTGCTGCAGGACGCCACCACCGGCCGCACGCCGCGCCAGCGTGGCCTGACGCTGGTGAAGGAGGCCCGTGCACGCGGCATCCCGGTGCTGGTGGCCAGCGACAACGTGCAAGACCCGTTCTGCCCTGTGGGCAGCTTCGACCCGCTGGAGGCCTTGGCCACGGGCGTGCTGGCGGCGCAGCTGGAGGCACCCTTTGACCAATGGAGCGAATCCCTGTGCCGCACCGACTGGCTGCGCTCCGGCAGCACTGGCCCCACCGCGCTGCCGCTGCAGCCCGGTGCGGTGGCTGACCTGCTGGTCTTCACCCAGGCCGACCACTGGGGCTTTCCATCGCGCACACAAGGCGCGCAGGGCCGCGTGGTGCTGCGCCAGGGCCGCGTCGCCAGCGGCCACGCACCAGCCGCCTGGCATGTGCCCACCACCCAAACCGCAAGGAGCCTCGCATGAGCCCCGCATCCGCAATCGCACCGGCGCCCGGCATCGCCCAGCCCCTGGCCCGCTACGCCGCATGGCGCCGCGCAGGCGACTTCATCTACCTGAGCGGGATCATCGCCGTGGACCCTGCAGCCAGCCGCATCGTGCGCGGCTATGCCGACATCCCCGACGAGGCCGCCACGCTGATTGGCCGCACCGGCGAATTCAGCAGCGACATCAAGGAGGGCCCCATCCTCGCGCAGAGCTGGTATGTGCTCGACCGCATCCGCCAGACCATCGAGGCCACAGGCGGCCAGATGTCCGACGTGTTCAAGCTGGTGCAGTACTTCAAGAACCTGGACCACTTCCCACAGTACAGCCGCGTGCGCAAGCTGTTCTTCCCCGGCGAGCCCCCCGCATCCACCGTAGTGGAAGTGAGCGGCATGTTGCCCACGCCCGACATCCTGATCGAGGTCGAAGCCACGGCCTATCTGTCACAGCGCTGATCCACCCCCGACACCTTCACGAAAGTCCTTCATGCTGCACGGCTACAACCCGCCCCACCGCTACCTGCCCTACCTGAGCTGGACCGAGATCGCCGACCTGCCAGACAAGGAAAACACCGTCATCGTGCTGCCCACCGGCGCCACCGAGCAGCATGGCCCGCACCTGCCCTGTGCGGTGGACACGGTGATCAGCGCGGGCGTGGTGGGCCACGCGCTGGCGCGCCTGCCGGCCGAGGTGCCTGCGTTCGCGATGGCGCCGATCACCTACGGCAAGTCCGAAGAACACCTGCACTTCCCCGGCACTGTCACGCTGAGCGGCGAGACCCTGCTGGCCACCATGAACGAGGTGGGCGAGTCGGTATACCGCGCGGGGTTTCGTAAGCTGCTGTTCGTCAACGGCCACGGCGGACAGCCACAGGTGATGGAGATGTGCGCCCGCGAGCAGCGCCTGCGCCATGGCGACTTCATTGTGGTGCCCAGCTTCACCTGGCGTGTGCCACATGTGGCGGGCAAGTACCTGTCCGACACCGAAAAGAAACTGGCCATGCACGCAGGCCACGCCGAGACCGCACTGATGCTGGCCCTGGCCCCCGACACCGTGCACATGGAGCGCGCGGTGGTCAACTACCCGCCCGTATTTGATTCGCCCCTGCTCTCGCCCGACGGCCGCCCCGCCTGCGCCTGGAGTGCCCGCGACTTCGGCCCCAGCGGAATCATTGGCGACCCGCTGCCCGCCACGGCCGAGCAGGGCCACGCCATCCTCGAATCGCTGGCCGTGAGCTGGGCCGCTGCCATCACCGAACTGCACAAGCTGCAGTGGGCACCGCGCGTTGAGCCCACCTGGGGCCGCGCCCAACACACCGGCCACATCGAGCACCCGTCCGCGCTGGCCTGAAACCTGCGAACGCCACCACCAATCCTTTTCGCGTTCCCTTCGTTGTCCCTTCGTTCCACCTCCACCCCCTACCGGAGTACCACCATGATGAAGATCGCCTCCCGCCTTTCCAAAATTGGTGCAGCCGCGCTGCTCGCTGTTGGTGCCGTCGGCACCATGTCGAGCACTGCCCACGCGCAAGAGAAGTTCACCTACATGACCAACTGGTACGCGCAGGCCGAGCATGGCGGCTTCTACCAGGCGGTGGCCACGGGCCTGTACAAAAAATACGGGCTGGACGTGACCATCAAGATGGGCGGACCGCAGGTCAACATCGTGCAGATGATGGCCGCTGGCCAGGCCGAATGCGTGATGGGATCGAGCGACCTGCAGATGATCCAGATGCGTGAAGGCGGCGTGCCCGTGGTCAACGTGGCCGCGGTGTTCCAGAAGGACCCGCAGGTGCTCATCGCGCACGAGGACGTGAAGAAGTTCGAAGACCTCAAGGGCAAGACCATCCTGATCGCATCGTCTGCCCAGCGCGGTTACTGGCCCTGGCTCAAGGCCAAGTACGGCTTCACCGATTCGCAGACCCGCCCCTACACCTTCAACATCCAGCCCTTCGTCGCCGACAAGAACAGCGCCCAGCAGGGCTACCTGACCTCCGAGCCGTTTGCGATTGCGAAGGCGGGTGTCAAGGCCAACACGCTGATGTTCAGCGACCAGGGCTACCCCGCCTACGCCACCACCATCTCGTGCATGGAAAAGACGGTGAAGGACCGCAGCGCCGCCGTAGCCTCGTTCGTGAAGGCGTCGATGGAAGGCTGGAAGAGCTACCTGGCCGACCCGGCCCCCGCCAACGCGCTCATCAAGAAAGACAACCCCAACATGACCGACGAGCAGCTCGCCTACAGCGTGGCCAAGCTCAAGGAGATGGGCATGGCGACCGGGGGCGACGCAGCCACCATGGGCATCGGCATCATGACCGACGCGCGCGCCAAGGCCAGCTACGACTTCCTGGTGGACGCCAAGCTCATCGACCCCGCCAAGGTCAAGCTGACCGAGACCTACACCACCGCCTTCGTCAAAGACCTCAAGGTTCTGCCCTGAGCCCTGACAGCCCTGAAACAGCGGCCGGTGCGCAGCCCTCCCACGCCCGGCCGCATCCATCGAAAGGCGACCATGACATCCCCCGCTGAATCTCCACCGCTGGCACACGCCCAGGCACCGGTGCACCATTCCACGCCCGCCGTGGAGGTGCTCTCCGCCGAAAAAACCTACCCCAACGGCACGCAGGCCCTTCTGCCGGTGGACCTGACCATTGAGGAAGGCGAATTCGTCACCCTGCTCGGCCCCTCGGGCTGCGGCAAGAGCACGCTGCTGAAAATGGTGGCGGGCCTGCTGGAGCCCACCGACGGCCGCCTGCACCTGTGGCACAAGCCCGTGGCGCAGTTGGACGAAAGCGGCAAGAAGATGGCGTTTGTCTTTCAGTCACCCACGCTCATGCCCTGGGCCAGTGTGCAGACCAATGTGCGCCTGCCGCTGGACCTTGCGGGTGTGCCACGTGCCGAGGCCGATGCGCGCGTGACCGAAGCGCTGGCGCTGGTGGGTTTGTCCAAATTTGCCAACGCCCTGCCCCGCGCGCTGTCGGGCGGCATGCAGATGCGGGTATCGATTGCGCGTGGCCTGGTCACCCAGCCCGACCTGCTGCTGATGGACGAGCCCTTTGGCGCACTGGACGAGATCACGCGCCACAAGCTGGACGCCGACTTGCTGGATCTGTGGCGCAAGAAGAAGCTCACCGTGATCTTCGTGACGCACTCGATCCACGAGGCGGTGTTCCTTTCCAGCCGCGTGGTCATGATGGCCGCGCGCCCCGGCCGCGTGGTCGAAGAGTTCCGCATCGACGCGCCCTACCCCCGCACGGCCGACTTCATGGTGTCGCCCGAATTCAGCCGCTACGCCAAACTGCTGCAGGACAGCCTGCTGCGCGCCAGCGTGGACACCGAGGAGACCGTGGCATGAGCACCCCCTTCCCTTCCGCACCGATGGCGTCGCCCGTGGTCACCGCCCACCCCGCAGCCGCTCCACGCTCAGCGCCTGCACCCGTCGCTGCCAAACCTGCTGCCAAGGCCACACCCAAACGCCCGCCGCTCATGGCCCAACCCCGCGTGCAGCGCGTGGTCTACCCCGTGCTGGTCGGTCTGGTGCTGATTGCGCTGTGGCAGGGGCTGGTCACGGCCATGGAGCTGCCACCCTACCTGGTGCCATCGCCCATCCTGATGATGAAGACGCTGTTCACCGACTGGGCCGCCCTGGGCGGCTCGCTGTGGGTCACCGTCAAGATCACGGTGCTGGCCTTTGTGGTAGCCACCGTGGCGGGCGTGCTGATCTCGTTCCTGTTTGTGCAGAGCAAACGCATCGAGACCGCACTGTTCCCCTACGCCGTGCTGCTGCAGGTCACGCCCATCGTGGCCGTGGCGCCGCTCATCATCATCTGGGTGAAGGACCCGACGGCCTCGATGGTGATCTGCGCCGCACTGGTCGCCCTGTTCCCCATCATCAGCAACACCACGCTGGGCCTGCGCAGTGTGGAGCCTGATCTGCAAAGCTACTTCCAGCTCAACCGCGCCACGCGGCTGCAGACGCTGCTGCGCCTGCGCATACCGAGTGCGCTGCCCTACTTCTTTGGCGGGCTGCGCATCTCCAGCGGCCTGGCGCTCATCGGCGCTGTGGTGGCGGAGTTTGTGGCGGGCACCGGGGGCCAGGGTGCGGGGCTGGCGTACCAGATCCTGCAGGCGGGCTTTCAGCTCAACATCCCGCGCATGTTTGCTGCGCTGCTGCTGATCTCGCTCACCGGTGTCGCGCTCTTCGTGCTGATGGCGTGGCTGACGCGCATCGCTCTGGGTGGCTGGCACGCCAGCGAAAACAGCATGGACTAACCCCCTGAGCCGCTGCGCGTCTTCCCCCAGGGGGACGCCGCCCCTGCGGCGGGGCGGCCCTTGCACGGCGGCACTGGTAGGGACCGCGCATTCGACGCCTTGGGGTGGCGCGTGACGCTTTGAACCACCAAGCCATCCTTCCACGACTACCGCCCTGCTCGATCACGCGCGGCAAGGGCTTCCTTTTGCCCCAAACGGCCACCAACGGCCAAGGAGATACCGACATGACCACCACCGCCCAACAACTGCCCGACCTACTGCCCGACCTGGACTGGATTGCCGACCCGCTGCGCGTGGGCCGCCTCTCGCAGGACTTTGCCTGGTTCAGCCCCGTGCTCAAGCGCGACCTGACGGGCAAGCGCGGCGACATCGCCGTGCGCCCGCGCACCGAAGCAGAAATCCGCCAGGTGGTGGCCGCCTGCGCCAGCGCGGGCATCCCCATCACCGTGCGCGGCAGCGGCACCGGCAACTACGGCCAGAGCACACCGCTGCACGGCGGCGTGATCCTGGACCTGTCGGGCTACAACGCCTTTGGCTGGGTGCGCGGCGGTGTGGGCCGCGCGCAGTCGGGCATCCGGCTGGCGGACTTTGATGCGCAGGCCAAGCCCCACGGGCAAGAGCTGCGCTGGTTGCCCAGCACCTACCGCAGCGCCACGCTGGGCGGGCTGTTTGGCGGCGGCTTTGGCGGTGCGGGCTCCATCAACCACGGCCCGCTGGCCGCGCCCGGCAATGTGCTGGCCGTGCGCGCCATGACGGTGGAGCCCGAGCCGCAAGTCATCGAACTGCGCGGCCCCGAGGCCATGCTGCTGCACCACACCTACGGCACCAACGGCATCGTGCTGGAGCTGGAAGTGGCCCTGACCCCCGCCGTGGCATGGACCGAATGCATCGCCACCTTCGAGCAGTTTGACGCCGCACTGGAGTTTGCCGACCGCTTTGGCAGCGCACCCGGGCTGGAGAAAAAGGAGGTGTGTTTTGTAGCCGCCCCCATCCCGCAGTACTTCACCAGCCTGGCCGAGCACCTGCCCGCCGACCAGCACGCGGTGCTGCTGCTGGTGGCCCCGCACTCAGAAGCCGGCATGCGCGACATGGTGGCGCAGCACAGCGGCCAGGTCACCTACCGCAAGACGGCCGACGAAGTGGCCAGCAGCCACAAGACGCTGCTCGAATACACCTGGAACCACACCACCCTGCATGCCCTCAAGGTGGACAAGGGCCTGACCTACATCCAGAGCGGCTTCAACCCCATGCACCGCCTCAAGCAGGTGAAGGCGCTGGAGGCCGCGCTGAAAGGCGAGGTGATGATGCATCTGGAATTCTTGCGCACCAAGGAAGGCGCCTTCAACTGCAGCGGCCTGCAGATCATCCGCTACACCACCGAAGAGCGCCTGAACCAGATCATGCAGATCTACCGCGACCACGGCGTGCAGATCAACAACCCGCACGTGTACATCGTGGAAGACGGCAAGCAGAACAACCTGGACCCGGCCGTGGTGGGCATGAAGCGCCGCTTCGACCCGCAAGGGCTGCTCAACCCCGGCAAGCTGCGCAGCTGGTACACGGCAGAACCGACATCCCCCGTGGAGGCGCCTGCGCAGACACCCGTACGCCAAACAGCGTAGAGGAAACGGGTGGCGTGCACCCACCCGTAGGCCTCTAACGCTTGCCTGCAGGGCATAATCAGCTACTCATTTCGTAGCAGACCATCACCCCATGCCTTGGCACGCCCGCCTTCAGCTCGACTACACGGCAGAGCACAACGCCCGCACCGTCGCCCGCTACGAGCACAACGGGCCGCTGCGCATCCTGCAAAGCCTGTACCCCGAGGGCGACGCCATCTGCCACAACGTGCTGGTGCACCCGCCCGGCGGCCTGGTGGGCGGCGACACGCTGGACATCACCACCACCGTGGGCCCCGGCGCCCACGGCCTGGTCACCACGCCCGGCGCTACGCGCTTTTACCGCTCCACCGGCCCGCTGGCGCTGCAGCGCAGCCACCTCACCCTGGCTGAAGGCGCACGCCTGGAATGGCTGCCGCTGGAGGCCCTGTGCTACAGCGCCTGCCACGCTGAAAACCACCTCACGCTGAACCTCGCCCCCGGCGCCGAATGCATCGCCTGGGACGTGACGGCGCTGGGCCTGCCGCACGCGGGCCAGCCGTTTGAACAAGGCCGCTTCACCCAGCACCTGGAAGTGCCCGGCCTGTGGCTGGAGCGCGGCGTGATCGACGCCGCCGATGACCGCCTGCTGAGCAGCCCCTTGGGTTTAGCGGGCCACCGCTGCACGGCCAGCATGTTCTTTGCCGCAGGCGCGCCGCTAGACCGCACCCGCCGCGACGCGGCCCTGGACGCGGCCCGCGCAGTGATGGATCAGCACCCCCAGGTCAAAGCCACCGCAGGCGCCACCAGCCCCAACGACCGCATGGTGGTGGTGCGCGTGCTGGCGCCGCAGGTGGAGCCTGCGATGAAACTGCTCAAGGCGGTGCGGGTGGCTTGGCGGGCGGTGCTGTGGGATTTGCAGGGGGTGGCGCCCAGAATCTGGGCGATGTAGGCCGGACCTCTCAAAATATTGCGCGTCCATGTCGATCGGCAGCCCTCTGATTCGTCGTACATACATCCCAACCTGGAGCGCCGCGCATGAAATACCTGGGCCTCGCCTACTACAGCCCCGATCAATTTGCCGCCATGCCACCCGGCGATGTCCTGGCCCTGGTGAGCCAATGCCAGCCGCTGGACGAAAAGATGCGCGCCACCGGGAAGGTGAGGGTGTCTGCATCGTTGGGCGAGCAGCACAGCTGGGTCACGCTGCGCCCGCAAGGCGGCACGCCGCGCATCAGCGACGGGCCTTACACCGAGTCGAAGGAGGTGGTGGGTGGCCTGTTCATCATCGAGGCGGACACGCGCGAGGAAGCGATTCGCATCGCGTCCCTGCATCCGGCTGCTCAGCTAGGGGAAGAAGGCGGGTGGGCCGTGCAACTCATCCCCATGGACACTGTTTACACGGCGCTTTGAGAACGGTGCCGCATCGGGCAGCAGCGTTCACTCAAGCTCCCGGCACACCGTGGGGCGAGAGCTTTTCTGCCAGCAAATTCGCGGTGTAGCGCAGGCGCTCGATATCGGCATCCGCCTGCACGCCGCGACTGAAGCAGCACAAGGTGCCATAGACCCGCCCATTGGCCAAGCGCACCGGCGTGCTGAGGTGGGTGCCAATGGGGAAACCGGGATCGGGGGCTTTGCCGGAGGCGACATAGGGGGCCGCGTTGTCGATTTTTTCCGGGAGTCGGCCTTCCACCACACGCTGGCACCAACTCTCTTCGAGCGGATCGGACATTCCGGGCGCCAGCGGAGAGAAGTCTGCAGTGCTGTCCACCGCCTGGATCAAGCGGCGGCCGTCCACGAACTGCGAGACAAACGCTACGTCCATGCCCAGGCGCTTGCGCAGCAGCTGAAGCACGGCGGGCACCACAGGCGGCAGCGCGTCGTCCGAGGAGTCGCTGGCGGCCACCAGCAGCTCGGTGATGGTGAGATCGAGGTCGTCGGGGTTGTAGTCCAGGAGATGCATACCAACCAGTCTAAACCGTGACCCTACAGACGAGGGGCAACAGACATGTAGTTTCGGTATCGAATCGCACAGGCGCTGCACGGGCGCCGTCCGCGGCGCGGCGGCGCACCAACCCACCTCCGCAAAATCCCCCAACCCGCCTACTCGTTACCGTGACCGCTGCCCGCGACCTTCACCAGCGCTGAATACAGCATCTGCGGCGTGCAGGGCTTTGGCAGCACCTCAAACCCCAGGCGGGTTATGTTCTCCAGCTGCTCGGCGTAACCCGTCATCAGCAGCAACCGCTGGCTGGGCCATGCCTGGCGGACATGCTTTGCCAGCGCAACACCATCCATTGCACCGGGCATCACTACATCGGACAGGACCAGGTCGGGGCGCGCACCCTGGTCCAGCAGCTGCCGCGCCTTGTCAGCCCGGTCCGCCCGGGTGACACGGCAGCCCAGCGATTCGAGGATGGGCACCACGGAGGCGGCCACCTCGTCGTTGTCTTCAACCAGAAGCACACTCAGGTTCAGCGGCTCCAGCACGGGCGCGGGGCCGGGCTCGGCGGTCACGGGCAGGTGCTCCGCACGGGGGAAGTAGAGGCTGACGCAGGTACCCGCCCCCAAAGTGCTCGATATCCGGGCGTGCCCTCCCATCCGTTCACACATGCCATACACCTGACTCAGGCCCAGCCCTGTGCCTTCGCCCACAGCCTTTGTGGTGAAGAACGGCTCGAAGACCTTGCTCAGCAGCTCCGGCGCAATACCGGAGCCGGTGTCGCGTACCTCGATCACGACCATGTTCGTGGCGCCCTGCGGGCACTCGTCGTCCCTTGCGTTGCGTGCGCGGATCGCCAGAGTGCCCCCCGTAGGCATGGCATCGCGCGCATTGATGCTCAGGTTGAGCAGGGACAGTTCCAGCTCGGCCACATCCAGCACCACCGGCGCGGTGTCGGGGTCCACCTGCACGGTCAGCTGCACCTTGCTGCCCAGCACTGGCGTGACCAAGTCCTTCATGGGCGGTAGCTTGTCCTGAAGCGCCACGTGCTCCGCCACCAACGGCTGGCGCCGCGAGAAGGCCAGCAGCTGCCGCGTAAGGTTGGTGGCCGACTTCACCGCACGCGATATCGATTCGATCTGTTTAGTACCCAGGTCGGGCGCAGCGCGCTTGAGCAGGAACAGGTTGTTGGTAATCACCATCAGCGCGTTGTTGAAATCGTGCGCCACGCCGCCGGTCAGCCGCCCCAGAGCTTCCAGCTTCTGCGCCTGCAGCAGCGCCTCTTCGGCGCGGTGGCGGGTTTCCGTCTCTTTCTCCAGCCGCTCCATCGTCAGCAGCGCCGTGCGTGCGTTGCGCAGCGCGATCGTGGCGGTCAAAAACAGCGCGGCCACGGGCAGCGCAGCCATGGCGAAAAGAACGGCCAACTCCCGCAGCACCTCGTCGCGAAGTGCAGTAAGGCTCCAGCCGGCAGCAATGTAGAGCGGGTAGCTGCCCACCTTGCGGTAAGCGATGTAGCTGTCCTTGCCGGTAATGGCCGATATGCCATGCAACTGTGCCGAGTCGTCCCCATGTCGCAGTTGCTGCATCACCGCGCCATAGGGCAACAGCTGGTCGCCGCCTTCCGGCAGGTTGGGCCAGCGGGTGTAGATCTCTCCACCTTGCCCGAAAAGGCTGATGGTGAGCTCCGGGTCACCTGCCACGATGTCGCCGAAATAGTTGTTGAAGTACGAAGCCAGCAGGCTGACGTTGATCACACCGCCAAACTGGCCTTGGTGGTCCTCAAAATCGATGCTCAGGTTCATCACCCGTTCGTTCGACGTTCGGGTCACGATGGGCTTGGACAGATGTGTCGCACGGAGACCTTCGCGGTGCACGCGAAAGTATTCGCCATCCGACAAATCCACCACGGGAAACGGCAGCAGGCGGCTGCTGGCGACGGTTCTGCCATGCGCGTCCAGTATCAGGATGGACTGGATCTGCGGCTGGTCGATGGTGAGCGCACGCAGGGCTTCGTGCAATGTGCCCTCCATGTTGCGCAGATCGCGCGGATCTTTGCCGTTGACCAGGGGCAGCGCCTTGGCCTGCAAAGCCACCGAGGCTGCAATCACCTTGGTGGTGTGCTCATGGGCCACCCGTTGAGAACGGTTGACACGCGCTTCGATGTCATCCTGCGCCGAGAGATACCGCCCCACACCAAAGACCAGGTAGATGAACAGCGGGACCGCGATGCTGAGCAGCGCCAGCAGGCGCAGCCACCGCACCGACGCTTTGGCTTGGCGCGGGGAGTTGGGGTCTTCGCGCAGCGACAGCCGCTGAGGCAGCTGGCTAGGCACTGGCATGGGACGAGAGGACGTGGACTGCGCAGAGGAAGGGCATGACGTGCGAGTATGTCCGAACACTGCACCACCACGCATCAGCCTTGTCCCTACTTCACGGCAGGACCGGGCCTGGCCCGCCGCACGGCGCTGTCTCCCGGCGGCTTCATCCGACTCAGTCAGCCGCTGGCGCCACCGACTTCAGCAAGCCATCGGTCTTGAACATCGCGCGGATCCCCCGCACAGCCTGCCGAATCCGCGCCTCGTTCTCGATCAGTGCAAAGCGTACGTATTCATCTCCCTGGTCGCCAAACCCGATGCCCGGCGACACACACACCTTGGCCTTATCGAGCAACTGCCGTGCAAACTCCAGCGAACCCAGCGCGCGATACGGCTCGGGGATGCGGGCCCAGATGTACATGCTGGCCTTGGGGCAATCCACGGCCCAGCCGGCTTCCGTCAGGCCCTTGTAGAGCACGTCGCGGCGGCGTTGGTACTGGGCGGCGATGTCTTTCACGCACTGCTGGTCGCCCTCCAGCGCAGCGATGGCCGCGACCTGCAGGGGCGTGAAGGTGCCGTAGTCGTGGTAGCTTTTGATGCGGGCCAGCGCAGCCACCAGGTCGGGGTTGCCCACCATGAAGCCCACGCGCCAGCCGGCCATGTTGTAGCTTTTGCTCAGGGTGAAAAACTCCACAGCCACGTCCTTGGCGCCGGGCACTTCCATGATGCTGGGGGCGCGGTAGCCGTCGTACACGATGTCGGCGTAGGCCAGGTCGTGCACCACCAGGATGTCGTGCTTTTTGGCCAGGGCGATCACGCGCTCGAAGAAGCCCAGGTCCACGCACTGCGCCGTGGGGTTGCTGGGGAAGCCGAAGATCATCATCTTTGGCTTGGGGTAGCTGCCGCGGATGGCCTTTTCCAACTCGGCAAAAAAGTCCACATCGGGTGCCACGGGCACGCTGCGGATGTCGGCGCCGGCAATCACCGCGCCGTAGATGTGGATGGGGTAGCTCGGGTCGGGCACCAGCACGGTGTCGCCCCTATCCAGCGTGGCCAGCATGAGGTGGGCCAGGCCCTCCTTGGAGCCGATGGTGACGATGGCCTCGGTGTCGGGGTTGATGTCCACCGCGTAGCGGTCTTTGTACCAGTGGCTGATGGCGCGGCGCAGGCGGGGGATGCCCTTGCTGGCGCTGTAGCCGTGGGTGTCGGGCCGCTGGGCCACTTCGGTGAGCTTGGCGACGATGTGCGGCGGCGTGGCCCCGTCGGGGTTGCCCATGCTCATGTCGATGATGTCTTCGCCCCGGCGGCGGGCAGCGAGTTTGAGCTCGGCCGTGATGTTGAAGACGTAGGGAGGGAGGCGATCAATGCGCGCAAAACGGCGCTTGCCCTGAGATGCAGACATGCGGTGTGACTTTCACGTAAGCGCCCGGAACCGTCCGAGCGACGTGGCTGGCAGAAAGGCCGGCCCGCAGGCAATGTAACGCACAACATAGCGCCAGCTAGCCACATTACGCGCAGCTGTCGCACCGCCGCTACGCTGCGGCCGAGCCGCGGGCCTGGCTATGCCGCGACAGAGGCGCGTGCCGCCGTGCCCTTCTCGCTGCTCCACGACCACGCAAAAATGGCCACACCACCCAGGCCCAGCACCACACCCACCCAGCCGGTGGAGGTCCAGCCCATGCCTGCCGAAATCGCCACGCCGCCCAGCCACGCACCGAGCGCGTTGGCGGCATTGAAGGCCGAGTGGTTGAGGGCGGCAGCCAGGGTCTGCGCGTCGCCCGCCACGTCCATCAGGCGGATCTGCAGCGCGGGGCCAATGGCCACCACGGTGCCCAAGAGGAACGTCGCCAGCGCGGCGCTGGCGGGGTGGTGTGCGGCGGGCACAAACAGCGCCATGACCACGATGGACCACAGCAGCACCTTGCCGATGGCGGGCATGAGCGCCTTGTCGGCCATGCGCGAGCCCACCAGGTTGCCCGCCACCATGCCCAGGCCAAACAGCGACAGCACAAAGGGCATGAGCACGGGTGGCATGCCGGCCACCTCCAGCAAGGTGGGCTTGATGTAGCTGAACACCGCAAACATGCCGCCAAAGCCGATGGCACCGATGCCCAATGTGAACCACACCTGCTTGCGCGCCAGCGCGCCCAGTTCACGCAGCGGGCTCGCACCGTGCGATGCGGGCATGGCGGGCACCCACAGGCGCACCATGACGACGGCGGCCACGGCAATGAGCCCCACAAACACAAAGGCCGCACGCCAGCCAAACGCCTCGCCCAGCGCGGCGGCAATGGGCACACCCACCAGCGTGGCAGTGGTCAGCCCCAGCATGACCCAGCCCACGGCGCGTGCGCGGCGGCCGGGGGGCGCCAATGCAGCCGCCACCAGCGCGGCCACACCAAAGTAGGTGCCGTGCGGCAAGCCGGTGAACAGGCGCATGGCCGTGAGCAAGCCGTAGCCCGGCGCCAGTGCCGACGCGAAATTGCCCAGCGCGTACACGGCCATCAGCGCCATGAGCAGCGCGCGCCGCCCCCAGTGGGCGCACAGCACGGCAAGCACGGGCGCGCCCACCACCACACCCAACGCATAGGCGCTGATGACATGGCCCGCCTGCGGAATGCTCACACCGATGTCGCGCGCCACCTCGGGCAACAGGCCCATGATGACGAACTCGCCTGTGCCGATGGAGAAGCCGCCCACCCCCAGGGCCAGCACGGCGCGCACCAGGGTGCGGTCATCGGTGGGGGCGGTGGCGGATGGGGCGAGCGGAGAGGTGTGGGGCGCGGTCATGGCGGGGCGGCGACCACCGGTGCGTGCGACCCGCGGGTGGCGGCGCCGCCCGGCGTACAGGCTGGGGATGGCAGTATGAAACGGAGTTACGGGGGTAAACCCGAATTTGGTAACCATACCACGCACCTCCGCGCCCCGCAGGCGCGGGGGCTTCAGCGGTAATGCAAACGCGGGTGAGGCGGCCAGGGACTCGGTAAGGTAGCCGTGTGAACGGCTCCGAACCGGCGTCGCAAGCGGCAGCGGTCAGGCCCCGCTCAGTGCGCCACCAGCAGCTGCACGAACATCTGCACCTTGGCGTGGCATTCGGCGCTGATGGAGGTGAACTCCAGCCCGGCCACCCACTCGTCGCCTTCCTGCTTCAGGGTGATGACGCGTGCATACACATCAGCCACGCGGTAGTCCACCAGCGGCAGCTCAAACTCCAATTTGATCTCGCTGTGGGGTTCCAGCGGCTCGATCAGCTCCACCAGCAGGCCGTGGTAGCCGATGTCGCGGATGGCGCCGTGCACGATGTGGGGCACCACGATCTTGTGCTGCGTGCGCTGGCAAAGGCAAGGCAGGCGCGCGTCCACGCGGTGGCTGCGGCGGAACTCCTGGCGCGGCACCTTGAGTTTTTGCGAGGGGATGGCGATCAGCTCGCGCAGGCTGACGGGCTGCGTGCGGCCCTTGACGTAGACCTGCATCGGCGCGGACGCCGACACCAGGCCCCAGCAGCGCTGGTAGGTGGTGTCGCTGATGAGCACCTGGCCGCGCAGGCTCAGCGCCTCGATGCGCGATGCCAGGTTCACCGCTTCACCGATCACCGTGTATTCGGAATACACATCCGAGCCAAAGCGCCCCGCCATCACCGTGCCCGTGTTCACGCCGATGCCCAGAAAGACCTCGGGCAGGCGCTCGCTCAGGTGCGCCAGGTTCAGATCGCGCATGGCGATCTGCATCTCCACGGCGCAGAGCAGCGCACGATCCACATCGTCATCGCGCGCCACGGGCGCGCCGAAGAGCACCATGATCGAGTCGCCCATGAACTTGTCGATGGTGCCCTGGTACTTGAACACCACCTCCGACAATCGGGCCAGGCAGCGGTTGAGCGCCGCGATGACGACCGAAGCCGGCTGTGAGCCCGACAGTGCGGTGAAGCCGCGCAGGTCCGCCAGCAAAATGGTCACCTCGCGCGGCGCCACGTCCCGGGCCGTGTCGGCCGAGCCGTCGGGGCTCTCCATGCCATGCAGGATGTTGGCCATCTCGGCTTGCGCTGCCTCGGACAGGGGCGCACCGGTTTCGCGCTCGATCAACGCCTGCAGGCGGCGCACGGCATCGTGGTGAAATTCTTTGTGCATGGAGACAAGGGCGGTGGGGGCGGTAGGTTCTGTACCGCAGGCAGGGCCCGCAGGCTGACACCCAGAATAGGCGGCGCCCACCGGCCGGTCAACCGGTGAAAACCACCCCGGCGCGCCGCAGCCACACCCCCTGTGCCGAATGACCGGGGTCGCAGGTGAAGCACTTGCCTCACATCACTGCGCCCCCGAAGGGGCAGCCAAAAAATTTGAATGTTTTTGGCCTCTAGCGCTTATCCATAAATCGCAAGAAGCTATCAAAAATATAGCATCAAGATAGGCATATACGCTGGTGCGTTGCCCTCCCCTACGTCACCCGGTCACCACCCGGTGCACACACACAAACTCCCCCTGTACATCGTCAAAATCCCAGCGCGCCGCGTACCGGGCCTCGCCGCCCAGGGCCGCGCCCGATGCCTCGGTACCCAGCACCACCACGCTGTTGGGGCTGCCATGCCGCAGCCGGTGCGACACCGCCGTGCCCGCACTGCTGGCCCACAGGCCGGGCAGCGGCTGCAGCAGGCGGGGCTGGTGCACATGGCCGGACAGCAGCATCTGCGCACCGGCAATGCGCCAGCGCTCCACCGCTTCATCTGCACGGTGCGGGCGGTGCTCGCGGTCGTTTGCATCGCGCGCCACCAACGGGTGGTGACTGGCGACAATGCGCCATGCCGTGGGCGGCGCACGCGCCAGCAGCATGGCCACGTGCTCAATCTGGGCGGACGACAGGCTGCCGCGCTCATGCCGCCAGGCGCGCGTGGTGTTGACGCCCACCACATAGAACGCGCCCACGTGCCGCACGGGCTCCTGGTCCATGCCGAACTGTTCGGAGAAGCGCTCGTACGCGCGGCCCCAGCGCATCCACCACGCAAACAGCGGCAGGTCGTGGTTGCCCGCCAGCACCAGCGTGCTGCGCGCATGCAGGCCCTGCACAAAGCGCGCGGCCTGTTCAAACTGCTGGGCCGTGGCGCGCTGGGTCAGGTCGCCCGAGACCACCGCCATCGTCACGCCCAGCCGCTGCGCCAGCCGCTGCACGGCCGCGCAGACCACGGGTTCATGCGCGCCAAAGTGCAAGTCGGACAGGTGCATCAAGACGGTCATGGGGCGGTAGAGGCCTTTCGCGTTTGCGGCGGAGGGAGAGATAAATTTGACCGTACGGCTATGCCGGCAACAGCCCGCCGGCACGCACCGACGCGGGCGCGGCCTCCTCGACAGCCTCGGCAGCGGCTGCTGCCTGCGGCGCGTCGTCCCGCACCAGCTGGCTGGGCGCCACCAGCCACAGCGGGCGGTCGCTAAGGCGGAAATGCAGGGGCGGCGCCATCCACTCGCGCTCGCCGTCGAAGGCCACCTTGACCTGGGGCGGACGCCAGCTGGCCGGCGCCACGGTGAGTTCCGAACACGCAGCGCTCAGCACCGCGCTGTTCTTGGCCAGCTGCCCCGTGGCCGCATGCCACACGGTACGGGCCACGGCCCAGCGCCCCTGGGGCTTGAGCATGACCACCGCCAGTTGGCCGCCGTCGGCCACCGCATCGGCCTGGGGCAGGCCTACCCGGTCCAGCTGCAAGGGGTTGTTGCCCACAAACAAGGTGGTGACCTGGTGCTCTTCTTCATGAAGCACCTGTGCGCCGCGGTGGGTCTTCATCGTCACGCGCCAGCGGCGGCCTGCTGCGGGGCGCAGCAGGCTCCACACGGCTGACGCCACGGCCACCCAGCGCGACCTTCCAAACCGGCGCGAAGCCATCTCGCGCTCGGCCAGCAGCTTGGGGTACAGGCCCACACTGGCGTTGACCACAAACATGCGCCGGTTCACAAACCCCACCTGCACCGGCCGCATGTCGCCGTCGCGCAACGCTTGCAACAGGTCGAGCACCGCGGTCTCGGTGTCCAGCGCCAGGCCGTGTTCGCGGCTGAAATAGTTGAACGTGCCCATGGGCACAACACCCACCGGCACACCCGCCAGCAGCGCGGCCGAGGCGACCGCGTTGATGGTTCCGTCGCCCCCTGCCGCCACCACCAGCCCGCCATCATTCCGTGCAGCCTCTACCGCCGCGCGAGCCAGGTACACGATGTCGGTCCGCTGGTGGGGCACATGCCACACCACGTCGTGCTCCTGCAGGGCGGGGACGCCTTCCAGCTTGGCACGCAGCAGGTCCAGGTCAGCGCCGGGACGCTTGGGCACCACCAGGTGGATGGGTCCATGCGGACGGGGGGGCGGGGTGTGTTCTGCAGGGTTCATAGGCGAGGTGCGAGGACTGAATGGACGGCTGTGCCACAACTCCCAAGGGAGGGACCGCCTAGCCGACGGGTCACGCCCACAGGCACAAATAGACGCTACAAATATTACGCACCACGCGCGCCACCCCACAGCCAGCAGCGGCGCCCTGCGCCTGTGGGAGCAGGCCGACACAGTACGTACCACACCACCGCCATACACCCGCAAGGCGCAGGGTTGCGCGGAACTCCGCTACAACCGCAGGCTCCCTTTAGCGTTTATGCGTTCGCAGCGCGCACTTTGTCCGTGCTTCGTCATCGCAGCCCAACGTGCCAACAGGCGCGCATTTTTCACACGTAAGTTCCTTTTTCTTTCCATGACCGAACCCGCCGACACTCCGTTGAACCTGCAGCACCTGGGCGCCCAACTCGCGCACCACCCCATGGGTGTGTGGCTGGTGGGCCTGGTGGTCGCGGCACTGACCGGCGCGTTGGCGCTGGCCGGGCTGCGCGCGGTGCGGCGGCACAGCCCGCCGCTGCGCCAGTGGCTGCCGCAGGAGCATCTGCATTGGCTGGTGGTGGCTGCCATGGCCGCTAGCGCCTTCGCGCTGGTGCTGGCCGGCGCCACGCTGGCCGATCTGGCCGAAAGCGGCCGCCCCGGGGGCGGGTGGGGCGCGCTGGACGACGCCATGGCCCAGGGCCTGCGCGAACATGCGGGCATGGCCGTGCTGCAGTGGTTTGCGGCGCTCACGCACTTGGGAGATTCGTGGGCCCTGGCCGCCGTCACTGTGCTTGTGGCTGCGGGCCTGTGGCTGCGCCAGCACCGGCTGCTGGCGACCGCGTGGCTGGTGGCCATGGCGGGCAATGGCGCACTGACCAAGGTGTTGAAGAATGTGTTTGAGCGCGTACGTCCCGAACACGCCCACGGTATTGCCGAGGCCAGCGGCTACAGCTTTCCCAGCGGGCACAGCAGCGCATCGATGGTGGCGTACGCCATGCTGGCCTACCTGGCCACGCGGCTGCTGCCGCGCGCATGGCACCTACCCGCCGCTGTGCTGGCGGGTGCGCTGATCTTCACCACCGGTTGGAGCCGCGTGGTGCTGCACGTGCACTACGTGAGCGACGTGCTGGCCGGCTGGCTGCTGGGCGGCACCTGGATGGTGTGCACGGTGCTGATCATGGAGAGTGTTTCGCGCTGGCGGCGCCCGGCGCTAGCGACCTCTGTCAGCCCCGCTGCGCAGCAGCGGTAAAGCCGTCAGATCGCCACGAGGTTGCGAATGCCCTTGGCCTCCATCTCGCTGCCAGGGCCGCGCGCAATGACTTCGCCGCGCTCCATCACCAGGTACTCGTCCGCCAGCTCCTGTGCAAAGTCGTAGTACTGCTCGCACAACAGAATCGCCATCTCGCCCTTGTCGGCCAACATGCGGATCACGCGGCCGATGTCTTTGATGATGCTGGGCTGGATGCCTTCGGTGGGTTCGTCCAGGATCAGCAAACGCGGTCCGGGCGCCAGTGCACGTGCAATAGCAAGTTGCTGCTGCTGCCCGCCCGACAGGTCGCCGCCCCGGCGCTTGAGCATTTGCTTGAGCACGGGGAACAGGTCGTAAAGGTGCGGCGGCACTGGCGTGGAGCCACTTTTGTAGGCCAGGCCCATGCGCAGGTTTTCTTCCACGGTGAGGCGGCCGAAGATTTCGCGGCCCTGGGGGACGAAGCCGATGCCTGCTCTTGCCCGGTCGTAAGGGGTTGCCTTGTCGATGGGTTTGCCGTCAAAGCTGATGCTGCCGCTTTTGATGGGGACCAGGCCCATGAGGCTTTTGAGCAGCGTGGTTTTGCCGACGCCGTTGCGGCCTAGGAGGACGGTGACTTTGCCGGGTTGGGCGGTGAGGCTCACGTCGCGCAGGATGTGGGAGCCGCCGTAGTACTGATTGATGTTTTGGACGGTGAGCATGGTGGTTTTTTGATTGTTTTTGGCCTCTAGCGCTTATTCAGCAAGCGCTAGCAGCTATGTTTTTAGTAGTGATTGCACTGCTAGGCCGTTCGGTCTGGGCTTGTGGAAGCCATGGAATCGCTCCAAACCGTTCGGGTTGTCTTGAGCTTGTCGAGGGGTCGTAGCGGGGGCGCTTGGGCTCGGTCGCTGATTTGGACGGCGTGCCTTGTTTAACGGCGGAGGCCGGGGTGTGCGCCCGGCGGCGCAGTAACTTTCTTTTGCTTCGCCAAAAGAAAGTGAGTCGCCTGCCGGGGCGACAACCCGGCTCCCGACCTCAGCCCAAGCACGCTCTCCAAACCAGCACGCCCAAGCTTCGCCAGACTCAGCCCGAACGGCTCCAAAGTAGTGCCCAGGCTTCGACAAGCTCAGCCCGAACGGATGAATTTCAGCGGCAAGCTCACAGAGCAGAGAGCGAGCAACAAACATCACCGCCCCAAATAAACCTCAATCACCCGCTCATCCGCCTGCACCTGGTCCAGCGTGCCCTCAGCCAACACAGACCCATCACACAACACCGTGACCTTCTCCGAAATCGTGCGGATGAACCCCATGTCATGCTCGACCACCATCAGCGAATGCTTGCCCTTGAGCGTCAAAAACAACTCCGCAGTCCGCGCCGTCTCGTCATCCGTCATCCCCGCCACCGGCTCGTCCAGCAACAACAGCTTCGGGTCCTGCATCAGCAGCATGCCAATCTCCAGCCACTGCTTCTGCCCATGGCTCAGATTGCCCGCCTGCCGCGTCACCCCATCGGCCAGATGAATCGTGTGCAGCACCTCGGCCAAGCGGTCCGACTGCGCGGAATCGAGGCGAAAAAACATGCTCGACTTCACCCCCTTGTGGGTCTTGAGCGCCAGCTCCAGGTTTTCAAACACCGTGAGCTGCTCAAACACCGTGGGCTTCTGGAACTTGCGGCCGATGCCCAGGCTGGCAATCTCGGGCTCGTTGTGGCGCAGCAGGTCAATCGTGGAGCCGAAGAACACCGTGCCTTTGTCCGGCCGGGTCTTGCCGGTGATGATGTCCATCATCGTGGTCTTGCCCGCACCATTGGGGCCGATGATGCAGCGCAGCTCGCCAGGGGCGATGTCCAGGCTCAGGCCGTTGATGGCCTTGAAGCCGTCAAAGCTCACATGCACGTCTTCCAGGTACAGGATGCGGCCGTGGGTCACGTCCACTTCGCCGGGCACGGCGATGCGCGAAAAACCTGCAGCCCGTCCGCCGGATTCTGTCTGGCCTAGTACAGCGGGCGCCAGCGTCTTGTGCAAACGCCGCGCGCCTTCTTCCATCAGGTCGGGCGTCATCGCGCAGCTCCCTTTGTCTTGTCTTTGATCTTCTTCACCAATCCCACCACGCCGTTGGGCAAAAACAGCGTGACGGCGATGAACAGCGCACCGAGGAAGTAAAGCCAGAACTCCGGCGCCGTGACCGTGAGCCAGCTCTTGGCACCGTTGACGATGAACGCGCCCACGATGGGCCCGATCAGCGTGGCGCGTCCGCCCACCGCAGCCCACACTGCGATTTCGATGGAGTTGGCCGCGCTCATCTCGCCGGGGTTGATGATGCCGACCTGGGGCACATACAACGCGCCCGCCACGCCACACATCATGGCGCTGATGGTCCAGATGGTGAGCTTGTAGGGCAGCGGCGAATAGCCCGAGAACATGACGCGGCTCTCGGCATCGCGCACGGCCTGTAGGACGCGGCCAAACTTGCTGCGCACCAGCCAGCGCGCCAGCAGGAAGAAGCCCAGCAGTGCCAGCCCGGTCAACACAAACAGCGTCATGCGCATGTTCTGCGTGGCAATGGGCATACCCAAAATGCGCTTGAAATCGGTAAATCCGTTGTTGCCCCCAAAGCCCGTCTCGTTGCGGAAGAACAGCAGCATGGCCGCATACGTCATGGCCTGGGTGATGATGGAGAAGTACACGCCCTTGATGCGCGAGCGGAAGGCAAAGTAGCCAAACACAAACGCAATCACGCCGGGCACCGCCACGATCAGGATCAGCGTGGCGATGAAGCTGTCAGACAGCGCCCAATGCCAGGGCAGCTCCTTCCAGTCCAGGAACACCATGAAGTCGGGCAAGTCGCTCTTGTAGTTGCCGTCGCGGCCAATCTGGCGCATGAGGTACATGCCCATCACGTAGCCGCCCAGCGCAAAGAACAGGCCGTGGCCCAGGCTCAGGATGCCGGTGTAGCCCCAGATCAGGTCCATGGCCAGCGCGCAGATGGCGTAGCACATGATCTTGCCGAGCAGCGCCACGGCATAGTCCGACAGGTGGAACATGCTGCCCGCAGGCACCCACAGGTTGAGCACGGGGGCCACGGCGCACACCACGATGAGCGCCACGATGAAGGCCGACCAGCCGCCGCGCGTGAGCAGCGGTGCGGGTGCAGGCAGTTCGATGGAGGAGGAAGTAGGCGTAGTCGTCATGTTCTGTCTCGATCCGCTCAATCAGCGGTACGCCCCTTGACCGCAAAAATGCCCTGCGGCCGCTTCTGGATGAAGATGATGATGAACACCAGCACGGCAATTTTGGCCAGCACGGCGCCCGTCCAGCCTTCCAGGAACTTGTTGAGAATGCCCAGGCCGAGCGCTGCATACACGGTGCCGGCCAGCTGGCCCACGCCGCCCAGCACCACCACCATGAACGAGTCCACGATGTAGCCCTGACCCAGGTCGGGCCCCACGTTGCCCACCTGGCTGAGGGCGCAGCCCGCGAGGCCCGCGATGCCAGAGCCCAGCGCAAAGGCGTATGTGTCCACACGGGCGGTGTTCACGCCCATGCAGGAGGCGATGGGGCGGTTCTGCGTGACGCCGCGCACGAACAGTCCCAGGCGCGTGCGGCTGATGAGAAAAGCCACGGCGCAGAGCACCGCCAGCGCAAAGCCCACAATGATGAGCCGGTTCCACGGCAGCTGCAGGTTTTCCATGAGCTGCACGCCGCCGCTCATCCACGACGGGTTTTCCACGCCCACGTTCTGCGCGCCGAACACGGTGCGCACCAGCTGCTGCAGCATGAGGCTGATGCCCCAGGTAGCCAGCAGGGTTTCCAGCGGGCGGCCGTACAGGAAGCGGATCACGCCGCGCTCCAGCACCGCGCCCATGAGCGCCGACGCCAGGAAGGCGGCCGGCACCGCAGCGACCAGGTACCAGTCAAACGCGCCAGGAAAGTAGCGCTGGAACACGCCCTGCATCACGTACGTGGCGTAGGCGCCGATCATCATCAGCTCGCCGTGGGCCATGTTGATCACGCCCATGAGGCCGTAAGTGATGGCCAGGCCCAGCGCCACCAGCAACAGGATGGAGCCCAGGCTGATGCCCGAGAACATGGCGGCCAGGCGCTCGCCCCATTGCAGCCGTTCCTCCACGCTCTTGAGGGCGGTCTGCAAGGCTGCCTTGACTTTGGGGTCTTCCTCCACACGCAGTTGCTCGTTCAGCACGGTGCGCGTGGCGGGGTTGGCGCTGGCGGCCAGGTGCTGCGCGGCGTCTAGGCGCTTGGAAGCATCGCTGCTGCTGATGAGGATGCGCGCGCGGATGGTGTCCAGGCGCGCCTTGAGGCCTGCGTCCTGCTCGGCGGCCAGCGCCTTTTCAATCAGTGGCAGGCGGGCCTCGTCAGTCTCGCCGCGCAGGGCATCGATGGCCGTGCGGCGCTCGGCGATGTCGGCGGACATGAGCTGCAGCGAAGCCAGCGCGGTGTCGAACTCGCCGCGCATGCGGTTGTTGTTGACGATGTCTTCCGCATCGTCGGGCACGGTCACCTCGGCGCCGGTCACGGGATCAGTGCCCTTGTCGTCCTTGATGACGATGGTCTTGTCACCGGCGATCTTCACCGCGTCTTCCGCCATGGCACGTATGAAAGCCACGGTGGCCTCGTCGGGCGTGGCGATGGCGGCCTGCAGCGCGGCGATCCGGTCATCGGTATCGCCCGCCGCCATGGCCAGCGCGGATTCGGCCGTGAGCGCATGCGCCTGCACGGCTGCGCACAGCAGCAGGCAGGCAAACAGGCGGGATAGAAAAAAGGAAGGCATGGCGGAGCTGTGTGAGAAAGCAGTGGGCCGCAGAAATCGCGCGGTGCAAGGACCAGGGCCGCCGCGCAAGGGCCGCCCCGCCGCGCTGGCGGCGTCCCCCCTCCCGAATCGCGCAGCGATTCGAGAGAGGGGGTGAAGGCGCGCAAGCGCCTCAGGGGGGTGCTCAGAGCTTCGACTTGCCGTCCGGCTCATCCTTCTTCTTGTCGTTGCCTTCGATGTACGGGCTCCAGGGCTTGGCCTTCACCGGGCCAGGCGTCTTCCACACCACGTTGAACTGGCCGTCAGCCTTGATCTCGCCGATGAACACGCTCTTGTGCAGGTGGTGGTTCTTCTCGTCCATCTTGCTAACGATGCCCGACGGTGCCTTGAAGGTCTGGCCGGCCATGGCGGCGATCACCTTGTCCACGTCGGTGCTCTTGGCCTTCTCGACGGCCTGCTTCCACATGTTCACGCCGATGTAGGTGGCTTCCATCGGGTCGTTGGTGAGCGGCTTGTCCTTGTGGCCGGCAATGTTCTTGGCCTTGGCGTAGTCGCTCCACTTCTTGATGAAGGCGGTGTTTTCCGGGCTCTTGATGGACTGGAAGTAGTTCCAGGCGGCCAGGTGGCCCACCAGCGGCTTGGTGTCCACGCCGCGCAGTTCTTCTTCACCCACGCTGAACGCCACCACCGGCACGTCCTTGGCCTTCAGGCCGGCGTTGCCCAGTTCCTTGTAGAAAGGCACGTTGGAGTCGCCGTTGATGGTGGACACCACGGCCGTCTTGCCGCCCTGGCTGAACTTCTTGATGTCGGCCACGATGGTCTGGTAGTCAGAGTGGCCGAACGGGGTGTACTTCTCGTCGATATCGGAATCCTTCACGCCCTTGCTCTTGAGGTAAGCGCGCAGGATCTTGTTTGTGGTGCGGGGGTACACGTAGTCGGTGCCCAGCAGTACCCAGCGCTTGGCGCCACCGCCGTCCTTGCTCATCAGGTAGTCCACCGCAGGGATGGCCTGCTGGTTGGGCGCGGCGCCGGTGTAGAACACGTTCTTGGACAGCTCTTCGCCTTCGTACTGCACGGGGTAGAACAGCAGGCCGTTCATTTCTTCCACCACGGGCAGCACCGACTTGCGCGACACGCTGGTCCAGCAGCCGAAGATGACCGAGACCTTGTCCTGGCCCAGCAGCTGCTTGGTTTTTTCGGCGAACAGGGGCCAGTTGGAGGCCGGGTCCACCACCACGGGTTCGAGCTTCTTGCCCAGCACGCCGCCCTTGGCATTGATCTCGTCGATCGCCATGAGCACGGTGTCTTTCAGCACGGTCTCGGAGATGGCCATGGTGCCCGACAGGCTGTGCAGGATGCCGACCTTGATGGTTTCCTGGGCATGGGCTGGCAATGCAGACAGGCCAGCGAGCGTAGCGACGGCCGCAAGGGCCTTGAGGGAATAACGACGTTGCATGTGTGCTTCTCCGGTAGGTAAGGATTCAAACCGCCTCGCCCTGGGCCCCCGGTGAACTCCGGTGGGCTGTGTAGTGCGATGGAATGGATTCTGGAGAGCGGGGTGTGCTTGGGAAATACGCCGGGTGGCGTATGTGGGGCCGGCGCGTGCGTGGCGATGCGGCGCCGGCGCAACGCATGTGTCGGGTAGGCGAAACGCTATGCATTGAGTAGCTGCCAGCGCTTGATGGATAAGCGCTAGAGGCCAAAAACACTCAAAATCTCTAGCCCACAAAGCGGTGGCAAAAGTCCCAAAGTTTTACGATGGTCAGCCTCCGCACTCCCCCGCTCACGCCAAAAAGGATGAACCCATGGTGAAACGACGCACAGTGCTCCTCGGCGGCGCCGCAACAGCAGGTGCGCTGGTCATTGGCTGGGGCGTGATGCCGCCGCGCCAGCGCTTGCACCCGGCCAACCCGCTGCCCGCCGCGCCAGGCCATGCCGCGCTGAACGGCTGGGTCAAGGTGGGCACCGACAACACCGTGACGGTGATGATGGCCAAGTCCGAAATGGGCCAGGGCGCGCACACGGGCCTGGCCGCCATCCTGGCCGAAGAGCTGGACGCCGACTGGGCGCAGGTGCGGCTGGAGATGACGCCCATTGACGACATCTACAACAACCTGGCCACGGTGGTGGACGGCCTGCCCTTTCACCCCGACAACGATGGATCGATGAAAGCCGTGGCCGGCTGGCTGACGGCCAAGACGATGCGCGAGGTGGGTGTGATGATGACGGGCGGCTCCAGCAGCATCAAGGACCTGTGGCTGCCCATGCGCGAGGCTGGCGCCCATGCGCGCGCCATGCTGATCCGCGCTGCCGCTGCGCAGTGGGGCGTGCAGGCCACGGAATGCACGGCCAACGCAGGCTGGGTGGAACACACCGCAGGGCAGCGCGCCGCCTTTGGCGAACTGGCCGCCCTGGCCGCGCAGCAGCCCATGCCGGGCAAGGTCACGCTCAAGGAGCCCGCGCAGTTCAAGCTGATCGGCAAGCCACTGACGCGCATCGAGGCGCCGTCCAAACTCGACGGCACCGCCGTGTTTGGCATCGACGCCAACCCGCCCGGCCTGCTGCACGCCAGCCTGGTGATGTGCCCCACGCGCGGTGGCAAGGTGGCCCGCTTTGACGCGGCCGCCGCCCAGAAGCTGCCCGGCGTGAAGCACGTAGTGGAAGTGGCGCCCTACCACGGCGGCACGGGCGGCGTGGCGGTGATTGCCGACACGCCCTGGCACGCCAAAAAGGCCGCCGCCGCAGTCACCGTGGAATGGGACCACGGCCCCGCCGCCACCTTGTCGAGCGACACCGTGATGGCGCGCCTGGCGCAGGCGCTGGACGAAGCCAAAGGCTTTGGCTACCACAGCACAGGCGATGTGGACGTGGCCATGCAGAGCGCGGCCAGCACCATCACCGCCGACTACCGCGCCCCCTACCTGGCCCACGCCGCGCTGGAGCCGATCAACTGCACGGTGCAATTCAAGGACGGTGCCGCCACGGTGTGGACATCCACCCAGGTGCCGGGCCTGGCGCGCCGCGCGGCGGCCAAGGCGCTGGATATTGACGACGAGAAAGTGACCGTGCACCAGCTGCTGCTGGGTGGCGGCTTTGGCCGCAGGCTGGAGGCCGACTACGTGGCCCAGGCCGCCGCCATTGCCAAGGTAGCCGGTGGCGCACCCGTGCAAACCCTGTGGAGCCGCGAGCAGGACACGCAGCACGACTTCTACCGCCCAGCCTGCATGGCCCGCTTCAAGGCCGGGTTTGATGCACAAGGCCAACTGGTGGCATGGCACAACGTGTCGGTGGGCCAGGCCATCGTGCCGCAGGTGCTGGTGCGCACCTTTGGCCTCGCAGGCGCGGGGCCGGACAAGACCACGTCCGAAGGCGCGTTCGACCAGCCCTACGAATGGCCCCATGCGCGCATTGCGCACGAGATCGTCGACCTGCCACTGCCGGTGGGCTTCTGGCGCTCGGTCGGGCACTCGCACCAGGCATTCTTCAAAGAGAGTTTTGTGGACGAGGCGGCACACGCCGCCAAGACGGACCCGGTGGCGTTTCGCGCCGCACTGCTGCAAAAGCACCCGCGCCATCTCAAGGTGCTGCAAAAGGCTGCCGAGCTGGCCGGCTGGGGCCAGCCCCTGCCGCCCGATGCATCAGGGGTGCAGCGCGCGCGCGGCGTGGCACTCCACCAGTCGTTCGGCTCCATCGTCGCCCAGGTGGCCGAGGTGTCGGTGGGCGCCGACAAGGCCATCCGCGTGCACCGCGTGGTGTGCGTGATTGACTGCGGCGCGGCCATCAACCCCAACCTGATCGCGCAGCAGATGGAAAGCGGCGTGGTGTTTGGCCTCACGGCCGCGCTGTACGGCGAGATCACCCTGAAGGACGGGCAGGTGCAGCAGAGCAATTTTCACGACGTGCCACTGCTGCGCATGGCCGACTCCCCGCGTGTGGAGACGCACATCATCGACAGCGCCGAGCCGCCCGAAGGCGTGGGTGAGCCCGGCGTACCGCCAATTGCGCCGGCCGTGGCGAATGCGCTGTTTGCCCTGACCGGCCAGCGCCTGCGCGCCCTGCCCCTGAAACTCGCCTGACTGGATTGAAACCATGCCCACCACCCTGCGCATCAACGGTAAAGCCATTTCCGTCAACGCCGAACCCGACACCCCGCTGCTGTGGGTGCTGCGCGGCGAACTGCACATGAATGGCACCAAGTTTGGCTGCGGCATGGCGCTGTGCGGCGCCTGCACCGTACACCTGAACGGCGAGCCCGTGCGCGCCTGCATGACGCCCCTGGCGGCCGTGGGCGATGCCGATGTGACCACCATTGAGGGCCTGCAAGGCCCCGAAGCCAGGGCCCTGCGCGCGGCATGGACAGCGGTGGACGTGGCGCAATGTGGCTACTGCCAGAGCGGCCAGCTCATGTCGGCTTGCGCGCTGCTCAAGAAAACCCCCAGGCCCAGCGATGCGGACATTGATGCCGCCATGTCGGGCAACGCCTGCCGCTGCGGCACCTACCCACGCGTCCGGGCGGCCATCCACCAGGCTGCAGGGCAATAGCAGGGCAGAAAAAGCAAGGACGGGCGCGCCGCAGCGGGCACCGGGCAGAGGGGAGAGGCCCCCGCTTACCAGGCGCCGTCTGCGCCGCTGCCGGGGTTCGCCAGCACATGCACCGGCGTTGCAGCGTGTCCAGGGTTTGCACTGGCGTGGGAGCCGTTGTCGGCGCAGAACACGGTGTTGCGCCCGGCCTGCTTGGCGCGGTACAGCGCCTTGTCGGCGCGGTTCACCAGCGCTTCAAACTCCAGCCCCGAGCCTTGCTGCAGCGTGGCGACGCCGATGCTGACGGTGACTGCAATGCTGGCGCCCTCCTCGTCCACGGGCACTTTCATCGCCTCCACCTCCTGGCGCAGCGATTCGGCCGTGCGCAGCGCGGTCACGCTGTCGGTCTCTGGCAGCACGACGACGAATTCTTCGCCTCCAAAACGCGCCACGATGTCGCCGCTGCCGCGCTTGCGGGCCGCGCACGCCTGAGCCACGGCGCAGATCACGCGGTCGCCCGCCAGATGGCCCCATGCGTCGTTCACGGGCTTGAAATGGTCGATGTCCACCACCAGCACCGACAGCGAGTGGTCGAAGCGCTCCATGCGCTGGCATTCGTTGGCACCCAGTTCCATCAGCGCCCGGCGGTTGGACAGGCCCGTCAGCGCGTCGTTGGCGGCCAGTTGCTCCAGCGCGGTGTTCAGAGTCTGCAGCAGGCGGTTCTGCTCCATCAGCTGGCGATTGGCCTGGGCGATTTCGTCTTCTTTTTGCTTGCGGTCGTTGATGTTGAAGGTGACGCCGATCAGGCGCTTGCCCGGCGTGTCGCTGCTGCGGTCCATGATGCGGCCATAGTTGGCAAACCACACCCATTCGCCCGCCTTGGACCTCAGGCGGAATTCAGCGCGGTACTGCGGCGTGATGCCCGCCACATGGTCGGCCACCGCTTGGCGCACGATGTCGAGGTCGCCGGGGTGGAACAGGTTGTAGATTTCCTGCACGCCCGTCACGATCTCGTCTTCGGTAAAGCCCAGCTCCTGGAATGTCTTGGTGGCCTTGTGGGTGACTTGGCCGGTGACCAGATCGTTCTCCCACAGGTCCAGGCCCGCAGCCTCCAGCACCAGCGCAAGCCGCTCCTTGTTCAGATCGGGGGCATCGTCAAGCATGTCGGCAAACATCGGCGGCAGCGAGGGCGTCGGGGCAGAAGCAGGGCTGAGGCAAAGTGCGCAGCGTAGCAGGATGCGGGCGCTCAGGCCGAGGGCATGGCGCCCGCGTAGCCCATGTTGCGCAGCAGCGCGGCAAACGAGGCCACCACGCCCGGCGTGTTGTAGAGCTGTGGCGCGGCAGTCACGGCGATCACGCTCACCGTGCGGCCCGTGCTCTTGCCGGTGGTGGCATCAAAGTACAGCGCCAGGTCGTCGCTGGCGTTGGAAAAGCCCCGGCCCGTGCTTTCGGAGTAGTAGCAAATGGAGTCCGGAGCGATCACGTCGGGCACCATGCTGGCCGACGAATACATGATGAGGTTCTCGTTCAGGTTGTAGAGGTAATGCGTTTCGGTGCTCTGCGCCGGGTCGGGCGTGTTGTCGAGCCGGATGATCCCGGAGTCCAGCGACGCGCTGGAGGTGGATTGCGTGACCGCCGTCATGTAGAAGTTGGTGACCACGGCTCGGGCGGCCCGGCCCATGAGGCTGCTGATGGCGTCGCACACCGCGCTGGTGGACATGGGGGAGACCGCCTGCAGCATCTGCAGCCCCAGCGCCCGGGCCTGGGCCAGCGTGCCGGGGATGTAGTTGCCCGACAGCGCAAACCCGTTGCTGGCGTTGGACGGCCACATGGCAATGCCTGAATAGCCGCCAAATCCACCCACCACGCCGCCGGCCAGGGTCTCGACCTGCGCCGCCGTGGAAGCGCCCAACACGGCGGACTGGATGTTGGCGGATACGGAGGCATCGCTGGCCAGCGCAGCGGGGCACGGCGCGAGCTGCGGGTTGCCGGTGAACGTGGTCTGCGGCAGCTCGGGCACGGCGCGGCCGGCGCCGTCGCCATCCACCACCCACACGGTGCCGGGCGGCGCCATGGCTGCACCGATCAGCGGCACCAGGGAATTGATGGGACCAATCTCCACCGGAATCAGCGCACCAACGGGTGCCTGGGTGCTGGCCTGCAGCACCTGCAGGGTGTTGGCAATCGAGTTCTGGATGGCCGACAGGGTCAGCCCGTCGGCCGCGTCGGGCGAACCCATGATGGCCAGCACGCAGGCGTTGGTGGCGCCGTCGTAGTCGGCCACCTGCACCGTGCCCGCATAGCCCTGCTGGGCAAGCTCCTCCAGCACCGCGCAGGCGTCGCGGTAACTGCCGCCGCCGCCGCTGGCGAGCACAGCCGCACCCGTGGCAATCGCCTGGAAATCCGTCAACCCATAGCTCACCGCACCCATCACGCGCTCCCTCTCGCTTGGTCTACGTGGCACGATACCCGGCGCCCGGGCCTTGTCAAGCCACGCATCCCCCTGCAGCGTGGCGCTGAAAACCTGCTAGCGGCGGCGCCAATCCGCGCCGGGCACGCGCCCGCACCACCCGAGAACCACTCTGGTTTAGTGGGGCGCGTTCGCCTATGCTCTGCACAGCGCGCAATTTGCGCCCCGACCCACTTTGCCCCCGAACACCATGAGCCCACTCGAAAAAGCCCCCGTCTACGGCACCGAAGACCTTCTGATCAGCCTGTGCAACTCCGTCACCCGCGTGCTGGGCGTGGCGACGCACAGTCAGATCCACTACTCCGGCATGGTGCAGCGCATCAGCAAGACCTGCCTCAAGCCCGACATCGGCTGCTTTGTGCTGTTCGACGGCGGCTTCTCGGGCTTGGTGATCATCAATTTCTCGGGCCAGGCGGCCATGGAGCTGTACGCTAACTACCTGCTCAACATGGGCATGTCCAAGGACGATCTGGTCAGCTCGTACACCTCCGACGAGGTGAGCAACGTGATGGGCGAACTCATGAACCAGGTGGTGGGCGACTTCACCGGCAAGGTGCGGCGCGAGCTGCAGACCCACATCACGCAGAACCAGCCCAAGATGCTGGTGCTGAACAAACAAGTGCAGCTGAGCGTGGACGCCAACCTGGACAAGCCCGAAGCACGGCGCGTGACCTTCTATACCAGCAACAACAACATCTTCTATCTGGAACTGGCCATCGACCGCACCGAGTTCATCAAGCTCTACGACTTCGAAGCCCAAGAAGCCCCGGACCCCGACGCGCTGATGGCCCAGTCGCAAGAGGCGCCCCCCGTGCCCGCGCCCCCGCCTGCGGGGCAGGACGACACGGACGCACTGCTCAAGTCGCTGGGGATGTGATTCGGTCGCGTTGTGCTGGGCGGTACATCAAAATTGATAGCTGCCAGCGCATACCAGATAAGCGCTAGCGGCAATTTTTTCACCCAAACCCTCCACCTCAGCCACCCTGAACGCATCAGGGCAACCATCCAGCACCGTCCTACATCCATGCCCCCGCGTTGCCTACGGCCCTCCACCGCGGGCGGAATAGGCTGGGAAACACCCACTGTTGAAGGAACTCCCATGCCACGCGGAACCTGGAGCGCCAAGCGCGAGCGCCAATACGACCACATCAAGGACAGCCTGCTGGACCGCGGCAAGAGCGAAAGCACGGCCGAAGAGATTGCAGCGCGCACCGTGAACAAGGAGCGCGCCCAGCACGGCGAAGCCAAAGAGGCCAACCCCAAGACGCTGAAAGACACGCCCGCTCCGGTGCGCGGCGGCAGGCGATCGCACCAAGGCGCACAAGGGCGGACACGCGAGCAGCTATATGAAGACGCCAAACGCAAGGGGATTGCCGGGCGGTCGAAGATGAACAAGGCGCAGCTGGAAAAGGCTGTGGGGCGCTAACCGGTTTGGAACACCGCAGCTGCGGCTCCGCACCGATGCGGCCGTGGCGATTGAAGGCGGCTCAGCCCTCAAACTGCGGGTGCAGCTGCCGGATGCGGTTCATGGCCATCGCCGCCGCTGCGGTGCGTGTTTCCACCCCCAGTTTTGCGAACACGCGCTCCAGGTGTTTCTTCACCGTGGCGGGGCTGGCACCCAGGATGTCGCCGATGTCGCGGTTGATCTTGCCCTTGACCACCCAGTAGAGCACCTCGGCCTCGCGCGCAGTGAGCTTGAAGGACAGGCTCATGGATTCGATGATCTTGGCGTCCGACACCTCGCGCATCACGATGAGCCAGTCGCCACCGCCAGCGCTGTCGCCCGCTTGCTGGTGCAGGCGGAAAGTGAGGCGGCGCGCGCCCTGCTCCACGGCCAGGCGCGGCGGTTCAGCCAGCGATGCGGCCAGCAACTCGGCGGCGTTGTCGGCCAGCACGTGGCGGCGCAGCCAGGCCTGCACTGGCTCGGGCGCCCATTGGCCAAAGGCGGTGGGCGCGCCATCGGGGCCCACCTCGCCAAAGTAGCTTTGCAGCAGCTCGCGCGCCAGCGGGGTCTGCCACACGATGCGGCCGTCCACCGCGCGCACGGTGATGCTGGCGTAGCCAAAGGCATCGAGCGCGTTGCGCGCCTCGCGCGCCTGGCGGGCGTCCTGCCGGGCCTTGCGCGCTGCGCCCAGGTGCACGCCCATGCGCGCCATCACCTCGCGTGGCTTGATGGGCTTGGTGACGTAGTCCACGCCCCCCGCCTCCAGCGCGGCCACCAGATGTTCTGTTTCGGTCAGGCCGGTCATGAAGATGATGGGAATGTGCGCGGTGGCGGGCGATGCCTTGAGGCGCCGGGCGACTTCAAAGCCGTCCATGCCGGGCATCATGGCGTCGAGCAAAACAATGTCGGGCAGGGCCTGCGCGGCGCGCTGCAGGGCGGCCTCGCCATGCGTGGCGACCAGCACGGTGTAGCCCGATTCGTCCAGCGCGTCGTGCAGCACGGCCAGGTTGTCGGGCACGTCGTCCACGATCAGCACCACGTCACTGTCGCTGCGGTCCAGCGCGGCCAGCGCGGGGGTTGCCGGGGTGGAAGGAGGCAAGGTCGCGGTCATGGGGGTGGTGCTCATCGTCACGAGGGGGCCTGCTCCAGGATCTGGCCCATGGCGTCGAACTGGAACTCGCGCGCCATCTGGCGCATGGTGTGCACAAACGCCCGGTGGGTGGGCTGGCTGCGTTCGATCTCGTCCAGGGTGTTGAGGATGCCCCGGTAGTAGCCCAGCGCCACGGCTTGGGCCAGCGCGGCCAGGGCGGCGGCGTTGGGGTAGCTCAATGGCTCGGCCGTGGGGAATGCCGGGTGCGGGGGCTGCGGGGCTGTAGGCTGCGCCAGCGCATCGCCCTCGTACCACCATTGCAGCCCCAGGCGGCGCTCCAGCCAGTCCAGCAGCTCGGTGTGGCGCACGGGCTTGACGATGAAATCGTCGGGGCGGATGTCCACGTCGTTGTCCAGCGCCTTGTCGAACGCATTGGCGGAGACGATGGCGCAAGAAATGGAGTGCCCCCACGCTCCGCACTCCGTGTCGTCGCTGCCCCCCGAGGGGGCCCCATCCGGCTTGGGGCGGCCCGGCGCCGGACGGACACCCGCAAGGTGCATCTGCCGCACCCGCCGCAGCGTCTCCCAGCCGTCGATGCCCGGCATGGCCAGGTCCATGAAGATGGCATGCGGCCGGTAACCGGCGGCCAGCAGGTCCAGCGCATCGTGGCCGCTGGCGGCCTGGCGCAGCTCGAAGCCCAGGGGTTCGAGCAACTGCACCAGCAGCTCGCGGTCGGGTTCTTCGTTGTCCACCACCAGGATGCGGCGGCGCTCTCCAAGGTAGCCCTTGCGGGCGCGCCGGGCCTGCGCGGTCACCGGAGCTGCGGCCTTGCCCAGGGCCTCGGTATGCACCTCGGGCAGAAACAGCTTGACCTGGAACACCGAGCCCTGGCCCGGGGTGCTGCTCACCGTCAGCTCGCCGCCCATGAGCGCAGTGAGCATCTTGGCGATGGTGAGCCCCAACCCCGCGCCGGGGGCCGAGGGCGCACCGGCCGAACCGCCGCGCGCAAAGGGCTCGAAGATGCGCTCGATCTCGCCGGGCGTGAGGCCCGGCCCCGTGTCCTGCACCTCGATGCGCGCCATCTCGCGCGCATAGCGCACGCGGAGCGTCACAGTGCCGTGTGCGGTGAACTTGACGGCGTTACCCAGCAGGTTGATGAGGATCTGGCGCAGGCGTTTGTCGTCGGCACGCACGACTTCCGGAATCACCCCCTGCACATCAAACGTGAACGCCAAGCCCTTGGCAGCGGCCTGCAGCTCGAACAAAGCGGCCATCTCATGCAAGCCGTCGGCAAAGCGCATGGGCGCGACATCGAGCGTGAGCTTGCCCGATTCGATGCGCGCGATGTCCAGCGTGCCTTCGATCAGCGACAACAAATGTTCGCCGCCGCGCCGGATCACATGCACCGCCTGCTTGCGGTGCGGCGGCACGCCCGCGTCTTCCCCCATCAGCTGCGCGTAGCCCAGGATGGAATTGAGCGGCGTGCGGATCTCATGGCTGATGGCGCTGATGTAGCGGCTCTTGGCCTGGTTGGCCTGGTCGGCCAGGGCCCGCGCGGCCTCGGCCTGCTGGCGGGCCTGCTCGGCCACACTGCGCGCGGTCTGCAGCGCCTCGTCGGTCTGGCGGTGCAACTCGATCTCGCGCACCAAGAGGCCCGTCTGGCGGTTGGATTCTTCCTGCGCCACCTGGCGGCTCTTGTGCGCCAGCACCAGCCACCAGGCCACGATGCCCGAGATGACCAGCAGCGCCAGATACGCCTTGAGCAGGCCCGAGCGCAAGGCCACCTCGGGCGCGGCCGCCACTTCAGTGTCCGTCATGGCCTGGGCAATGGTGTTCAGCTCCTGGTGGTAGAGCAGCCCCATCACGGCCGCGAGCAGCGGCGCAATCACCAGCATCAGCAGCAGGAAGTGGCCCAGGCCCGTGTCCAGGTAGCGCCAGATGGCACGCGGCAGCACCCAGCGCAGCGCGGCCGACCATTGCACGGCCATGCTCGCATGCGGCTTGCACAGGTCGCCGCAGCGCGCGTCCAGCGTGCAGCACAGCGAGCAGATGGCACCCCGGTAAGCCGGGCACTGCGCCATGTCGGGGGCCTCGTACTCGCGCTCGCAGATCACGCAGCGCTGCACCGTGAGGCGCTGGTAGCTGCCCAGGTCGGCCGCCCGGGCGCCGGGCACAGGGCCCTGCATGGGCACGGCCACTGGCTCGGGCACCGGATGGCTCTGGCGTGCGATGTAGTACTTGCCCCGAGTGGCCCAGGCGATCAGCGGCGCAGTCACAAAGGCCACGGCCATCGCGATGACGGCCGAGAACGCCTGCGGCAGCGGGCCGAACAGCCCCAGGTGGGCGCTGATGGACACGACGGACGCCAGCGCCATCGCGCCCACGCCCACCGGGTTGATGTCGTACAGGTGCGCACGCTTGAACTCGATGCCCTTGGGCGACAGGCCCAGCGGCTTGTTGATGACCAGATCGGCCACCACCGACATGATCCAGGCGATGGCGATGTTGGAGTACAGCCCCAGCACCTCACCCATGGCGCGGAACACGTTCATCTCCATCAGCATGAAGGCGATCAGCGTGTTGAACACCACCCACACCACCCGCCCCGGGTGGCTGTGGGTGAGGCGCGAGAAGAAGTTGGACCAGGCCAGCGACCCCGCGTAGGCATTGGTCACATTGATCTTCATCTGCGACACCACCACAAACAGCGCCGTGGCCGCCACCGCCCAGCCGTAGTGCGGGAACACATATTCGTACGCCACCAGGTACATCTGGTTCGGGTCCACCGCACGCTCGGTGGGCACCATGTGCTTGAGGGCCAGCCAGGCCAGCAGTGCGCCGCCCAGCATCTTGAGCACGCCCAGCACCACCCAGCCCGGCCCGCCCACCAGCACGCCCAGCCACCAGCGCCCGCGCGTGGTGGCGGTGCGGGCGGGCATGAAACGCAGGTAGTCGGCCTGCTCCCCCATCTGGGTAATGAGTGCAATACCCACGGTGAGTGCCGCACCAAACAAGGGCAGCTGGAACGTGGCACCGCGCGTCGATTCACCACCATAGTGCACAACGCCCGAGAATGCACCAGGATCGCGCATCAGCACATACACAAATGGCACCACCAGCATCACCAGCCACAGCGGTTGCGTCCACACCTGCAGGCGGCTGATGGCCGACACGCCGTGGGTGACCAGCGGAATCACCACAATGGCGCAGATCAGGTAGCCCCAGGTGGGCGGGATGTCGAGCGCCAGTTCCAGCGCGTAGGCCATCACGGCGGCTTCGAGTGCAAAGAAGATGAAAGTGAAGCTCGCGTAGATCAGCGAGGTGAGCGTAGAGCCGATGTAGCCAAAGCCCGCGCCGCGCGTGAGCAGATCCATGTCCACCCCATAGCGCGCGGCATAGACGCTGATGGGCAACCCCGCCAGAAAGATGATGAGCCCCGTGGCCACGATGGCCCAGAAGGCGTTGATGAAGCCGTACTGCACCAGCAGCGTGGCGCCCACGGCTTCGAGGATCAGGAACGAGGCCGCGCCGAACGCGGTGTTGGCCACGCGCCATTCAGACCATTTGCGAAAGCGCTGGGGGGTGTAGCGCAGCGCGTAGTCCTCCATGGTCTCGGTGGCCACCCAACTGTTGTAGTCGCGCCGGACCTTGACCACCTGCTGCGGCGCCTGCGCGTCGGCATCGGTCCCCAACGCGGGCGCCGAGGTCACATCGGGCGGTGCAAGGGAGGCAGTGGTGGGGGGCATGGGCAAGGGGGATGGAAGCCCTTGCAAGTGCAGTTTCCATGCCACCGGCGCCTTCGGCGCCCCGCTCGTCTTCGCCCTCTGGCGTATGGCGGGCACGGGGCTTGCTGCCTATGATGAATCCACTACCCTGAAGACCGCATGGCCATCGATGACGATTGCCCCGTGTGTCCGGCCTGGACAACCCGCTACACGAGCCCACCTCTCCTTACATTGAGCAGAACGACATGGAACTGACCCCTCGTGTTCGACCGCCTCGGCGGTCGCGCGAGCTATTGACCCCAGCTTTGAGTGAAACGAAATGGAATTAACTCCTCGCGAAAAAGACAAGCTGCTGATCTTCACCGCCGCCTTGCTGGCCGAGCGCCGCAAGGCCCGGGGGCTGAAGCTCAACTACCCCGAGGCCGTGGCCCTGATCAGCGCCGCCGTGATGGAAGGCGCCCGCGACGGCAAGACCGTGGCGCAGCTCATGAGCGAAGGCCGCACCGTGCTGACCCGCGCCGATGTGATGGAGGGCATCGCCGAGATGATTCCGGACATCCAGGTCGAAGCCACCTTCCCCGACGGCACGAAGCTCGTCACCGTGCACCAGCCGATCGTCTGACCCCTTTTCTCTCTTCTCCGTGGAGCCCCCATGCGCATCGCCCTCTCACACCGCCACACAGCCGCTCTTCTTTTCATAGCTGCCAGCGCAATCAGCACAGGCGCCAGCGCCCATACAGGTGCTGAATCCCACATCCACAACAGCTTTTTGAGCGGCTTTGCCCACCCCCTGTTCGGCCTGGACCACCTGGCCGCGATGGTGGCCGTGGGCCTGTGGAGCGCCCTGGCCGCGCGCAGCGCCGGGCGCGATCTGCTGTGGGGCCCCGTGGGCTTTGCAGCCATGCTGCTGGTGGGAGCCGTGCTGGGCCTGCAGGGCGTGGCGCTGCCTGCGGTGGAGCCCATGATTGCCGCGTCGCTGCTGGTCACGGGCCTGCTGGTCGTATCGCGCCTGCGCGTGCCCGGCCTGGTGGCGGCGCTGGGTGTAGGCGTGTTCGCCGTGTTCCATGGCGTGGCCCACGGCCATGAGCTGGCGGGCAGCGACAGTGCCTGGTTGACCCTGGCAGGCATGCTGACCGCCACCGTGCTGCTGCACAGCGCGGGCCTGGCGGCAGGCTGGGCGCTGCGCCACCGCCATGTGTGGCTGGCCCGCGCGGCTGGTGCAGGTGTTGCGGCGTTTGGTGGCGTGCTGCTGGCGCAAATGGCCTGAGCCTTCCTTCCAAGGAGCCTTCATGATCCCCGGCGAACTCATCACCGAACCCGGCGAGCACGCGCTCAACACCGGCCGCCGCACGCTCACCATCGTCGTGCGCAACACGGGCGACCGCCCCATCCAGGTCGGCTCGCACTACCACTTTGCCGAGACCAACAACGCCCTGGGCTTTGACCGCGCCGCCGCGCGCGGCATGCGGCTGAACATTGCATCCGGCACGGCCGTGCGCTTCGAGCCCGGCCAGGAGCGCACCGTGGAGCTGGTGGACTACGCGGGCGACCGCAAGGTGTTCGGTTTTCAGGGCCTGACGCAGGGCGCGCTGTAAAAACTTCAAGCCAAAACAGCCTATCTCGCGCATCCCACAAGCGTTAGCAGCTATCAAAAACAGAGTAACCAGTTCTCGCGGAGCACCCTCACCATGGCAACCATTGGACGACGCGCCTATGCCGAAATGTTCGGCCCCACGGTGGGCGACCGCCTGCGCCTGGCCGACACCGACCTCATCCTGGAGGTGGAGGCCGATTACACCCTGCGCGCGGGCAGCTATGGCGAAGAAGTGAAGTTTGGCGGCGGCAAGACCATCCGCGACGGCATGGCGCAAAGCCAGCGCAGCAATGCCAGCGGCGCCGTAGACACCGTGCTGACCAACGCGCTCATCATCGACCACACCGGCATCGTCAAGGCCGACATCGGTCTGCGCGCAGGCCGCATCGCCGCCATCGGCAAGGCGGGCAACCCCGACGTGCAGCCGGGCGTGGACATCGTCATCGGCCCCGGCACCGAGGTCATCAGCTGCGAGGGCAACATCGTCACCGCAGGCGGCATCGACAGCCACATCCACTTCATCTGCCCGCAGCAGATCGAAGAGGCCCTGGCCAGCGGCGTGACCACCATGCTGGGCGGCGGCACCGGCCCTGCCACGGGCACGCTGGCCACCACCTGCACCTCCGGCCCCTTCAACATGGAGCGCATGCTGCAGGCAGCCGACGCGTTCCCCATGAACCTGGGCTTTTTGGGCAAGGGCAACGCCAGCTTGCCCGATGCGCTGCACGAGCAGATCAACGCGGGCGCCATCGGCCTCAAGCTGCACGAAGACTGGGGCACCACGCCCTCGGCCATCAGCAACTGTTTGGATGTGGCCGACGAGACCGACACGCAGGTCGCCATCCACTCTGACACGCTCAACGAATCGGGTTTTGTGGAGAACACCATCGCCGCCGTGGCCGGGCGCGGCATCTGCGCCTTCCACACCGAAGGCGCGGGCGGCGGGCACGCCCCCGACATCCTGCGCGTGGTGGGCGAGGACAACTTCCTGCCCAGCTCCACCAACCCCACGATGCCGTACACGCACAACACGCTGGATGAGCATGTGGACATGCTCATGGTGTGCCACCACCTCGATGCCAGCATTGCCGAAGACCTGGCCTTTGCCGAAAGCCGCATTCGCAAGGAAACCATCGCCGCCGAAGACATCCTGCACGACCTGGGCGCCATCAGCATGATGTCGAGCGACAGCCAGGCCATGGGCCGCGTGGGCGAGGTCATCCTGCGCACCTGGCAGACCGCGCACAAGATGAAGGTGCAGCGCGGAAGCCTGCAAGGCGACAGCGCCCGTAACGACAACACGCGCATCAAGCGCTACGTGGCCAAGTACACCATCAACCCCGCCATTGCCCACGGCATCGCCCACGAGGTGGGCTCGCTCGAAGTCGGCAAGTGGGCCGACATCGTGATCTGGAAGCCCGCGTTCTTCGGCGTGAAGCCCGCGCTCATCCTGAAGGGCGGCCTGATCGCCATGGCCGCGATGGGTGACCCGAATGCGTCCATCCCCACACCCCAGCCCGTGCACTACCGGCCCATGTTCGGCGCGTTTGGCGGGGCTATTGCCAAGACCTCGCTCACCTTTGTGTCGCAAGCAGGTCTGAACGCAGGCATTGGCGAACGCTTCGGCCTGCGCAAACAGCTCAGCGCGGTGCGCAACATCCGAGGCGTGCGCAAACAGCACATGGTGCACAACAGCTACACGCCCAAGATGGAGGTGGACGCACAAACCTACACCGTGCGCGCCGACGGCCAACTGCTCACCTGCGAGCCCGCCACCGTGCTGCCCATGGCGCAGCGGTACTTCCTGTTCTGAGATTCAAACCAACGATGAGCACCTTGCTGGACAGCCTCTCCCTGCGCCTGGACGACCTGAGCGACGCGCGCATCGCAGCCTTCATGGAAGAGCACCTGCAGGACATGCGCGCCACCTCGCCGCCCGAGAGCGTGCACGCGCTGGACATGAACCAGCTGCGCCGCCCCGAGATCCGTTTCTGGACGGCCTGGCTGCCGGACGACACCGCACCCGCGCCCGGCCGGCTGGTGGGCACGGGCGCCCTCAAGCACCTGAGCGCCGAGCACGCCGAACTCAAATCCATGCGCAGCGCCGGGTCGGTGCGCGGCCTGGGCGTGGGCCGCGCCATCCTCGAGCACATCCTGGGCCAGGCCGTCGACCTGGGCTACCAGCGCGTCAGCCTGGAGACCGGCAGCCAGCCGTTTTTTGAGCCTGCCTACCAGCTGTACCGCCGCTACGGCTTTACCGACTGCGAGCCCTTTGGCAGCTATGTGCCAGACCCCCACAGCCGCTTCATGACACGGGTGCTTTGAACGCCCGGCACAGCCGCGCCGAGCGGCAGGCGGACAATGCCGCTTTCGCCTCCGTGACGCAACGTCCCCAGCTACTTCCATGATTCAAGTTTCCAAACTCCTCCCCCAAGGCCAGGGGCTCGCCCCCGTACTTCTCAAGCGTGCCGCCACCGTCGAACTCGACTGGGACGTGCGCCAGAAAAGCCGCTTTGCGGCCACCGACTCGGCCGGCCGCGAACTGGGTATCTTTTTGCCCCGCGGCACGCTGGTGCGCGGCGGCGACGTGCTGGTGGCCGAGGACGGCTCGCTGGTGCGCGTGGTGGCCGCGCCCCAGCCCGTGCTGGTCATCACCCACTGCAAAAGCCACGGCACGCCGTTTGACCTGACCCGCGCCGCCTACCACCTGGGCAACCGCCACGTGCCGATCGAGCTGCAGCCCGACCACCTCAAGATCGAGCCCGACCACGTGCTGGCCGACATGCTGCGCTCCATGCATCTCATCGTGACGGAGCAGAACCTGGCGTTTGAACCCGAAGGCGGCGCCTACGCATCGGGGCATGGTGGTGGACACAGCCATTGGGAGCACGACCAGCACCATGGTCACGACCACGGCCATTCACACGACCATGGGCACAGCCACGAACACAGCCATGCAGCCGCCTCCGCGGCAACCCTGGCCCGTGGGCGCACCGTGTCGATCCCCGTGGTCGCCCAAGGGCATGTGCACGGCCCCGGCTGCAACCACGACCACTGACTCCCCGCTCCATGCGCCTGGACCGCCCCACGCCCCTGCCCGCCGCCAGCTTCTTGCAGCTGATGTGGCTGGCCTCCCCCGCGCTGCCCGTGGGCGGGTTCTCGTATTCCGAAGGGCTGGAAAGCGCCATTGAAAACGCGGGCCTTGCCAGCGAAGCGGATGTGGGCGACTGGCTGCTGGACCAGCTCCACATCACCCAGGCGCGCGGCGACATGGCCCTGATCGCCAAGGCAGTGGGCGCTTGGCGCAGGGGCGACCTGGAGCACGTCAAAGAACTCAACGACTGGGTGCTGCACACCCGCGAGACGAGCGAGCTGCGCCTGCAGACCGAGCAAATGGGCCGGTCCATGGCCGAATGGCTGCGCAACCAGTACCAAGGCGACGAGGTCCTGCTGCCCGCCATCCACCACCTGACCGCCCTGCCCCCCACCTACCCCGTGGCCTTCGCACTGGCCGCATCGCCCACTCAGGCCAGCGTGCGCGAGGTGCTGCTGGCCTACGCCTTTGGCTGGGCAGAGAACATGGTGCAGGCCGCACTCAAGTCCATGCAACTGGGCCAGAGTGCGGGCCAGCGCATCCTGGCCCGGCTGGCCGCCGCAATCCCGTTGGCAGCAGACCACGCCGCCAGCCTGATGGACAGCGAACGCCAGGCGTTTTCGCCCATGCTCGCCATCCTCAGCGCGCAGCACGAAGTGCAATATTCAAGGCTTTTTCGCTCCTAGCGCACGCTGGATCAGCGCAAGCTGCTATCCAATTAATAGCAAATGACGCCATCACCAACACAATGACCACCGCACTGCACCACATCCCCCACCGCACCAAAAACCTGCCCCCCCTGCGCGTAGGCATCGGCGGCCCCGTAGGCTCGGGCAAAACCACCCTGCTGGAAATGCTGTGCAAAGCCATGCGCGATGACTACGACCTCATCGCCATCACCAACGACATCTACACCAAGGAAGACCAGCGCCTGCTCACCGTCAGTGGTGCCCTGCCCGCCGAGCGCATCCTGGGCGTGGAAACCGGCGGCTGCCCCCACACCGCCATCCGCGAGGACTGCTCCATCAACCTGGAAGCCATCGACCGCATGCTGGGCGAGTTCCCCAACGCCGACATCGTGTTTGTGGAAAGCGGCGGCGACAACCTGGCCGCCACCTTCAGCCCCGAGCTGAGCGACCTCACCATCTACGTCATCGACGTGGCTGCCGGTGAAAAAATCCCCCGCAAGGGCGGCCCCGGCATCACCAAAAGCGACCTGTTCGTCATCAACAAGACAGACCTGGCACCCCACGTGGGCGCCAACCTGGATGTGATGCGTGCCGACACCACCCGCATGCGCACCAACGCGCAGGGGCAGCTCAAGCCGTTCGTCATGACCAACCTGAAGAACCTGAGCGGCCTCGCGGACGTGATCAGCTTCATCGAGACGCGCGGCATGCTGAAAAACCAGGCCCCGGCAGTCGGCTAGAATGCGCAGCTTCCGTGCCTGGAGACGTGGGTGAGCGGTTTAAACCAGCAGTCTTGAAAACTGCCGACGGGCAACCGTCCGTGAGTTCGAATCTCACCGTCTCCGCCAGCATGCACAGCAAAAAATCAAACGGGCCCTTGCGGCCCGTTTTGCTTTTTCACGCCCGCTTTTTGTCAGGCCCGGCCCCGCAGCCGGCTGCGCACGATCAGCCCCGCCAGCACCACACCCGCGGCCAGGCTGGTGTGGCCGCTATAACTCACCAGCCCCATGCCCCAGCCCTGCGCCAGCACGATGGCGAACAGTGCCAGCAGCATTGCAGACCAGCCTGCCAGCCGCAACGTGTACGTTGTTTTGCGTGCCAGCGGCTGACCGAACAGTTCGTCCTGCTGGCGCTCTGTGGCCAGGGCCAGGGCGGTGAAGCCCGCCACACACAGCGCGAAGGTGACAAGGTGCATGACCAGCATTAGCGTGCGCCCTCTTCCGCCATGGGGGCGCCTGGCTGCAAGGCCGGAGGAGCGCCCACAGCGCGCGCAGGTACTGCCCGGTGCTTCGACGGGTAGCGCGCAGTGCGCACGGCCAAGTATGCGTGCAGCCCGGCCAGCAGCCACAGCATGATTTCAAGCCCGGCAAATACCCAGTCGCCCCGGGCCAGGCTGGCCCACATCGGGCGGTCGGTCAGCGCGGCACTGGCAAAGGGCAATAACGCCAGCAGGGCTGCCGCAGCCCACAACTGCTCGACCCACGCGCGCCGCGCGGGGCGCAGCATGGCGTGCAGCAAGGTGAGCGCCCAGATGGCAAAGAACACATGCACCTCCCATGCCGCGCGCTCAGCCATGCCCAGCGGCAGCAAACGATTGCCCCACAGGAAGCCCGTCACGGCTACAGACAGGCCCGCAATGCTGGCGATGTTGAGCCGCTCTACCAGCGAAAAACCGAAGTGGGGGCGTGCAGGGTTGCCCAGCTTTTGCCGGCGCTTGACGGTCCACATGACGAGGCCTGTGCCCACCATGGCCGTTCCTGCCAGACTGACGATGAAGTACAGCCAGCGCATGGGCATGTCGCCAAAGCGGCCCAGGTGCAGGGCATACATCACGCCCCGCGTTTCTGCGGCGGGGCCTACGGTGTCTTTGCTCTGCAGCAGTTGGCCAGAGACGCCGTCAAACACCATGTACTGCGGGCTCATGGAGACGCGGCCCGCCTCGCCGCGCACCACGCTCACGCGCGCTGCAGCGTCGCCGGGGTTGGCGATGATGACGCGGCTGACGTTGTACTGACCCCAGCGCTCCTGGCCCTGGCGCACCATGGCATCGATGGGTGCCAGCGGCGTGGCCTGGCCTGTGGGCTTAACGGGTTGGACGGTAGGACTGGTCTCGGCGGTGAGCTCCTGGCGTTGCGCCGGGGTCTTGTAGACCGCCTGCTCTCCCCATGGCATGTACAGCGCCATCAGGGTGACCAGGCCGGTGTAGGTGATCATGAGGTGAAACGGCAGCCCGAACACCGACAGCGCGTTGTGCGCGTCCAGCCATGAGCGCTGCCCCTTGCCCCAGCGGAAGGTGAAGAAGTCCGTGAAGATCTTCTTGTGCGTGATGACGCCACTGACGATGGCGACCAGCATGAACATGGCGCAAAAGCCCGCCAGCCAGCGCCCCCAGCGCACGGGCATGTAGTGAAACTGAAAGTGGAACCGGTAGAAGAACTCTCCGCCCACGGTGTCCCGGCCTGCGATTGTTCTGCCTGAGCTGGCGTCAAAGGTGGCCTCGTCGAAACCGCGCCCACCCTTGCCCCCTCCGGGCGGCAGGCGCCAGAAGCTGCTGACGGTGGGGTGCCGCTCGTCGGGTAGGCGCATGCTCCACAGCGAGCTGCCCGGCGCCATCTGGGCCAGTTGCCCCGCAATGCGCTGGGCGGCCTCGGCGGGGTCGGGCGTCTGCGCGGGGTGGCGCACCTCTGGCCGCATGTACTGCGAGATCTCCTCCTTGAAGTAGCTCACGGTGCCAGTGAGAAACATGGCATACAGCAGCCAACCGCACAACAAGCCCGCCCAGGTGTGCAGGTCGGACATGGTCTGGCGGATGCCCGGTGCCTTGGGCGCAGTGTGGTGCAAAGATTTCGACGTCATGCGCTGGCTCCCGCAGACCAGACCGTCCAGGCTGCAGCCCACAGCGGCAGCGCCACAGCGGCCAGCCCGGCCCAGGCACGCCAGGCGCTGCGCACGGCAAACACCCAGATCACCGCGCAGGTGTAGATGGCAAAACTGGCCAGCATGCCGGTGAGCACCGCTTGCGGGCGGCTGATGGGCAGAGCCAGCACGGCCACACTGGCCAGGGCGGCCACGGCATACCCGCCGCCAATAGCAGCCACGATGCGCGACACCAACGGCCCCGTACGCCAGACCCGCTGCCAGGCGAGGCCGATGACTGTGTTCATGGCGTGTGTACTCCGTCCCGTCATTCCCTTGTCCGTCTTGTTGGTAGTTCCGTCGGGCCGCCATGCAATGCAATTCCATGCTGCCGCTCAGGCTCGGGCTTGCCGAGCGGTTTTCCAGCCGCGTCCACCCATCCCGCTGGTGAGCCAAATCCGAATCCGCCGAATACGCAGACAACAGATCAAATACAACTCATTCTCATTTTAATTCATAAAAATCGTCGTGAGCATGTATTTGGGGGTATCGACCTGGGCACGCGCAGCAGTGCGCACAATGCACAACGGGCCTTATGGCCGTTGACTCATGCTGGCAGTGGATCAGGGATGCGGGGTAGCTCTGGTCCGCCCTACCCCGCCCTCAGCGGCTCGGCGCGCCCTGTGCCTGCTGGGATGCGTGCGGGACGATAGGCGTCAGGTCTTCCGGCCGGCAGGTGTCATCGCTGTTGGCCAGACGCACCCACAGGTCGGAGCGTCGGATGATCACGTGGTCCACGGTGACAACGCGGCCTTTGTACAGGAACTGCGTTCCAGGTTTGTAGAGGATCATTTTTGTTACGGGGCGACAGGCAGTTGATGGCTGTGACACGCAGCACTGCCGGATGGTGCCTTGGGGCCACGGGCGCTGCTGGCGCCGCGTCCAAAGACCCAGCAAGTGCTCGGATTTGCGCTGACCCGAAAGCATCCGCCGGTGCGCGCCCGATGGGCAAAAAAAAGCCCGCAGGACGCGGGCTTAACACTTGCTCGTTGCAAGCGGGAGGGATGTCGAGGGGGGATCGACCGGTGAATAGTAAGGCGCCTCCCCGGCCGATCTTGTAGGACATTGCCGCCTTTGCGGCTTGAGCCGGGGTGGCATATCGCCGCACACCCGTTGGCACTTACGCTGCGCCGTACATGCGCGCGCATCCGCGCCCCATGGCTTTAGCCTGGTACATGGCAGAGTCGGCCTTGCGCAGCAGTTCCTCGGCATCTTGGCCGTGCTCCGGGCACATCGCGATGCCGACCGAGGCCCCGATCTGGACGCAATGGCCCTCCACGTCGATTGGCTGGGACAACGCATCCACGAGGCGCTGCGCCAGGCCCAGCGCGCGATCAGGCTCTGCCACGCCACGCTGCAGCAGCGCAAACTCATCGCCGCCCAGGCGGGCCACCACGTCGTCGCCCCGCGCCACCAGCGTGAGCCGTGCGGCCACGCAGGCCAGCACCTGGTCACCCACCGCGTGGCCAAACCGATCGTTCACGGGCTTGAAGCCGTCTAGGTCCACATACAGGACGGCAAAGGCGGTCGCGGGCGCCTGCATGCCATTCGCATGCATCGCAGCGGCCTGCAGCGCCTGCAAAAACGCCGTGCGGTTGAGCAGCGTGGTCAAACCGTCGTGGTCGGCCACGTGGCGAATGCGCTGCTCGGCCTGCTTGCGCACGGTGATGTCGGTAAAGGTGCGCAGCGCGCCGCCGCCCTTGATGGGCACGGTGTGCACTTCCACAATGCGTCCGTTGGGCCGGGGGCGGTCGTACACGTGCAGCTGGTCCAGCCCGCCGTCGCCTTGCAGCAAGTCGCGCACTTCCTGCGATGCGGGCTCGAATTCGCCCCGGGCACGCATAAAGGTCAGCACCTCAGCCAGCGTGGGGCGCGACGCCATCAGCTCGGCGGGCAGGTCCAGCATCTCCAGCGCGCGGGAATTGCACAGCTCCACCACGCCGGTCGCGCTGATCTTGGCCACGCCCTGGTCCATGTTTTCCAGCGTGGTCTCCAGCACGATGGACTTTTCGCGCAAAAGCTCGGCACTGTCGCGCGCGCTGCGCTCGGCCTGTGCCAGCAGGCGCTGCTGGCGCTTGAAGTCACTGATGTCCACATGGGCGTAAAACACCGTGCCGTCGCGCGCCTGCTTGGCAATCACGCGTGCCCAGCGGTCACGGGGCAAGGGCACTTCAAACGGGGCGCCGGCAAAGCGCATGTGTTCTTGCAGCACTGACAGGCCGTCGTAGAACACGGCCATGTCGCCGGGCGCGTTCGCGCCATGGGCTTCCCAGGCGCGGCGGTAGATCTCGTCGAAAACCAGTCCGGCGGCCGCCGTGCGCTCGGCCAGCCCGTACATCAGGACAAAGGGCTCATTCACCCACTGGATGCGGTGGTCCTCCGCGCAGACCATCAGCCCGTCCGGGATGCGGTCGAACAGCTCGGAGCTCTCGAGCACAGGGCTGCGCAGGTAGCCGGGTTCGTGGATGTCCGGCGTCTCCGGCGCGGGCGCGGGCGCGGCGGGCGAAGCGAGCCCCGGGGTGCCGGCAGCTTGATCGGGGGTGGTCAGCACCTCGGCGCGCCACATGCGCACGCGCCCCAAGCCCGGCACCGGCAAAGACGACACATGCACCCGCAGGCCCCGGTGCTGAAAGCTGTAGGGCCGCGTCTGCGCGCGGTGGCGTTCCAGGCCCGCGTCGATGTAGCGCTCGATGTTGGGCAGCTCGTGCGCGTCCAGGCGCTGGGCGTAGAAGCGCCGCAGATTGTCGCGGTAAGGTTCTCCCACGTGCACCTGGCCTTCATGCTCCGGAAAGAACTTGAAGAACGTGCGGTTCCAGGCGATAGATCGGTCGTCATCGTCAAAAGCGCAGAGAGCGACGTCCAGGCCGTCGAGGGTTTCGCCCATGGAGCGGAGCAGGCTGAGCAGATGGTGGGGAGGCATGAACGAGGCAAAGTGACACGGCAGGCGACGCTGGGGCCGTCGCGGACGATCATTCTGGATCCGTGCCCTTACGCCAAGCCATCGGCCACATCCGCAGTGGGCGGTGCGTGCAGGCTCCGAACCGCAACGTTGCAGCGAACCCACAGTGGCTTGACCTGCGTCAAGTCGCCGGGAGCCGCGCAGGTGGGGCCGGCCATCCTTCGGGGACGTTACGCACCGTCACGCAGGCGCGCGCGGCATTCCGGTATGGTGCTGGGCTACAAAGGAGCACCCTCATGAACAACACCAGGAAGACTTTTGCCACGCTGAGCAGCACCGCCGCGGCCGCCATGCTGCTGCTGAGCGGCTGCAGCGGGTATGGACAGGGCAACGCCGGGTCACCCCCGACCTCGGGCGGCACGCCCGGCACCGTGGTGACCGCGCCCGCCCCCACACCGGCACCGGTCGCCCTGTGCGACGCGGGGCCCGCGCAGTCCGCCGTGGGGCAGAACAGCACGGCGTCGGTCATGGAGTCTGCGCGCGTGCGCTCGGGCGCACAGGTCGCCCGCATCCTGCGGCCGGGCCAGATGATCACCAAAGAGTTCAACGCCCAGCGCCTGAACCTGGAAGTGGATGCGAGCGGGCGCATCATCGCCGTGCGTTGCGGCTAGCCCTCCACCCGGTTCGCGGCGATCCAGCGGCTTGCTACAGATCCGCTGGTCAATCGCTTAGGAACATTTCCTGCAGATCGCTCAGGAAGTCGAAACCCCGCTCAGTGGGCCATGCCCGGGCCATGTCGCGGGCCATCAGGCCCTTGCGCTCGGCGGCGTCCAGGCTTTTGGCAATGGCCGTGAGGGGCAGGCCCGTGCGCGCCATGAAGTCCTGCAGCGCAAAGCCTTCGCGCAGGCGCAGGGCGTTGAGCATGTATTCAAACGGAAGGTCGGCGCGGCGCACTTCGTCGTCCTGGGCGACGGCACGGCCGGCCAGGGCGTTGTCCATGTAGCGGGCCGGCTCCCGAAAGCGCACCTGCCGCACCACGCGGTGCGCAAAGCTGAGCTTGCTGTGTGCGCCCGCGCCAATGCCGAGGTAGTCGCCAAACTGCCAGTAGTTGGTGTTGTGAAAACACTGGTGGCCGGGCTGCGCGTAGGCCGATATTTCGTAGCGCTGCATGCCCACCTGCCCCGTCAGCTCGGTGATGCGGTCGAGCATGGCATAGGCCTGGTCGTCCTCGGGGATCGCGGGCGGGTATTTGGCGAAGTAGGTGTTGGGCTCGATGGTGAGGTGGTAGATGGACAGGTGCGGTGGCTTGAAGGCGAGCGCCGTCGCCATGTCCTGCTCCAATTGAGCCAGCGTCTGGCCGGGCAGCGCATACATGATGTCGAGGTTGTAGGTGTCGAACGCCTGCGACGCCTCTTCTACTGCAGCCAGGGCCTGGGCGCGGTCGTGCACGCGGCCCAGGGCCTTCAGGTGCGCGTTGTTGAAGCTTTGCACGCCCACGGACAGGCGCGTGACGCCCGCAGCGCGGTAGGCGCGGAATCGGTCTTTCTCGAACGTGCCGGGGTTGGCCTCCAGCGTGATTTCGCAATCCGCCTCCAGCCGCAGGCGGGCGCGTATGTCGCCCAGAAGCCGGTCGATGGCAGCAGGCGAGAACAGGCTGGGCGTGCCGCCGCCGATGAAGACGCTGTGCACCGTGCGGCCCCAGATGAGGGGCAACGTGGCCTCCAGGTCGGCCATCAGCGCATCGATGTAGCGCTGCTCGGGCACGCCCGCCGCGCCGGCGCTGCCGCCCTGGAACTCGTGCGAGTTGAAGTCGCAGTAGGGGCACTTCTTGAGGCACCAGGGCAGGTGCACGTAGAGCGACAGCGGCGGCAGGCTGGTGAGCTGCAGCAGGCCGGGGCGCATGTAGTGCTGCACGTCGCGCACCACGGCGGCGTTGCTGGCGGTATCGACCGTCGGGGGCTCGGGGCGGATGGGGATGGTCATGGGACGGACGTCGCTCTCAAAACAATAGCTGGTAGCGCTGGAACAACGGCAACTTCAGATCAAAAACGCCTGAAACGCTTGTTCAGCAAGCGCTGGCAGCTCCTGTTTTCATAGCCACCGGCTGCGCATCAGCTCCAGCATCTGCTGGGCCGCGCGGCCCCGGTGGCTGTGCGCATTTTTCACCTCCACGGGCAGTTCGGCAAAGGTCTTGCCGAATTCGGGGAGGTACATCACGGGGTCAAAGCCAAAGCCGTTGCTGCCCCGGGGCTCGGTAGTGATCTCGCCCACCACGCGGCCCACGGCAATCAGCGGCTCGGGGTCTTGCGGGTTGCACACGGCGACCAGGGTGCTGACCATGGCGGCACGACGGTTGGCCACGCCCTGCAGCTGCTCCAGCAGCGCGCGCACGTTGTTGGCGTCGCTTTTTTCGTAGCCGAACTGGGTGCAGTAGTAGGCCGTGTCCACGCCCGGCAGTCCGCCAAAGGCATCGACGCACATGCCGGCATCGTCGGCCAGCGCGGGCAGGCCGGTGTGCTCAGACGCAAACCGCGCCTTGGCAAGGGCGTTTTCGACAAAGGTGCGGTGGGGCTCTTCGGCCTCGCCCACGCCCAGGTCGGCCTGGCGCACAAGTTCCACGCCCAGAGGCGCCAGCATGGCCTGCAGTTCGGCCAGCTTGCCGCGGTTGTTGGATGCCAGAACAATTTTCATGGTCAAAATGGCCGCTAGCGCTTGTTCATCAAGCGCCAGCAGCTATCAATAAAGGAGTATCTATTCAGCCAGCCGCGAGTGCTTGCTGCTGCAGCACCACCAGCTCGGCAATGCCTTTTTCAGCCAGGTCCAGCAGTGCGTCCATCTCGGCCCGGGTGAAGGCCACGCCCTCGGCCGTGCCTTGCACCTCCACGTAGTGGCCGGCGCCGGTCATCACCACGTTCATATCGGTGTCGCAATCCACGTCTTCCACGTATTCCAGGTCCAAGAGCGGGGTGCCCTGCACGATGCCCACCGAGATGGCGGCCACGGGCTGCAGCAGGGGCGACTGCGTGATCTTGCCGCTGGCCAGCAGTTGGTTGACCGCGTCTTGCGCGGCCACCCAGGCGCCGGTGATGGCGGCGGTGCGGGTGCCGCCGTCGGCCTGGATCACATCGCAGTCAAGCTGGATGGTGCGCTCGCCCAGCAGCTTCAGGTCAAAAACGGCGCGCAGGCTGCGGCCGATGAGGCGCTGGATCTCCTGCGTGCGGCCGCTTTGCTTGCCGCGCGCGGCCTCGCGGTCGCTGCGGGTGTGCGTGGCGCGGGGCAGCATGCCGTATTCGGCCGTCACCCAGCCTTCGCCACTGCCACGCTTGTGCGGCGGCACCCGCTCTTCCACCGACGCGGTGCACAGCACCTTGGTATTGCCGAATTCGATGAGCACCGAGCCCTCGGCATGCATGGTGTAGCGGCGGGTGATGCGCACGGGGCGCAGTTGGTTAGCGAGGCGGTCGCCGGAACGGGTGAAAGTGGTCATGGTGGTTTCGGTAAAAGTCAGGGCTGGCCACCCGCAAAAACGAGGGTCAGCGCAACAGGCGCAGCAAAAACCGCGACCACCGAGCAAGGGCCGCCCTGGAGGGCTAGCTGCGCGTGCATTGCTTGCGCTGGCGGTGTCCTCTATCCCGAAGGCGCGCAGCAACTCAGCGGGCGGTCACGCCTTCCGTGCAGCAGAGCGGCGAATGGCTTCGTTGATCTCGGCAATGGACCGCTCGATGGCGGCGTCGTCCAGATCGTCCACCAGGCCATCGAGTGGCCCGGCCTGAATGGTGGAGGCGAACACGTCATCACTGATGCTGTCCGTGGACACGCCCTGGGTGGACTCGAACGCATCCGGCGTCTCCCACTCCAGCGCGATCACGGTCACGTTGTCGCTGCTGTCGCCAGCCTTGCGCAGCGCTGCCTCCACCAGCTCGGGCACGGCATGAGACACGGTATTGCGGCCCAGTTGCGTGGAAATTTCCTCGTCGCTGAGCGTGCCCCACAGCCCGTCCGAACACAGGAGGATGCGGTCGCCCTGCTCCAGGTACACGGGGCCGGTAATGTCGTAAATCGGCTTGGTGGGCGAGCCCAGGCAGGTGAACAGCACGTTGCGGTTGATGCGCTCCAGCCCCGGCGGCGGCGCGTTGCGCAGCTCCATGTACGAGTGGTCGCGCGTGCGGGTCAGCAGGTCGCCATCGCGCACCATGTACAGCCGCGAGTCCCCGCAGTGCACCCAGGTGGCCGTGCCGCCTTGCAGCACCGCCGCCACCAGCGTGGTGCGCGGCGTGTCCAGCATGCCCTTGTCGGTGGCGTAGCGCAGGATCTGGTGGTGCGCCGCCAGCAGCGCGCCAGACAGGAACTCCTGCACGTCCTTGAGCTGCGGCTTGGCCTGGCGCTGAAACAGCGCCGAGATGGTCTGCAGCGCAATCTGCGCCGCCACTTCACCCTCGGGGTGCCCGCCCATGCCGTCGGCCAACACAAACAGGCCCGATTCGCGCGTGTAGCAATAGCCCATGCGGTCTTCGTTCTTCTCGCGGCCGCCGCGGCGGCTGATCTGGAAAATCGAGAATTTCATAGCGACTCACGCAAAAAGGGCGTCGTGTTCATTTGGGTTTGGCTCCGATCCCGGTGGCTTCGCCCACCTTTTGCACGTTCTTTTTGGTGTCGGACACCAGGGTGTCCAGCTGCAGCCGCATCTTTTCAGCAACCGTGAGCTTGGTGTAGCGGCGCTCGCCTTCGCGGCTGAGTTCCTTTTGCAGTGCAAACACCGACTGCGGGCGCGACAGCGGATCGAGCGCCATGCACCATTCCACCACCTCGATGAGGTTGTCCGAATAAACCCCGCGCAGCTTCGTCAGCGCGAGCGACAGGCGGTCCTTTTCGATGCGCTGGGGTGCCTCATTGGGCGGAAAGCCCTGCATGCACGCATAGATGCAGGCGCCGATGGCGTAGATGTCGGTCCACGGGCCCATCGACGAGTCGCGCCGGTACATCTCGGGCGCGGCAAAGCCGGGCGTGTACATGGGGCGGATGAAGTTGCCCTCTTTGGACAGCACCTCGCGCGCGGCGCCAAAGTCGATCATCACGGCCTTATTGTCGTCGGTGATGAAGATGTTGGCAGGCTTGATATCAAGGTGCAGCATCTTGTGCTGGTGCACGATGCGCAGCCCGCGCAGCACCTCGTCGAACAGCGAGCGGATGGTGGATTCGCGAAACACCTTCTGCGTCTTCAAGTCGCGCGCGGTGATGATGAAGTCCTGCAGGGTCGCGCCCTCCAGGTAGTTCATCACCATGTAGACGGTTTCGTTCTCGCGGAAGAAGTTGAGCACGCTCACCACCGAAGCGTGGGAGATCTGCGCGAGCGCGCGGCCTTCTTCAAAGAAGCTCTTGAGGCCCAGGCGGTAGAGCGAGAGCTTTTCGGACTGCACCTTGGGCAGCAACTCGCCGGGCGCGCGCGTCGCCAGGGATGAGGGGAGATATTCCTTGATAGCGACCTGCTGGCCTTCAGCGTCCAGCGCCAGATAGACCACGCCAAATCCGCCCGATGACAACCGGCGCACCACGCGGTAGCCGCCTATCGCGGTATCGGGCGGCAAGGGAGCCGGCTTGATTTTTGACATATTTTGCGAAGATGACTCAGTACGTCCACCTTGTCCAGGCCGCCATCACGGCCAGCGGAGGGCGTCTAGATTGCGGCTGTCTGCTGCCTTGCGGGCATCATGAAAAGATCGTAAACACGTTCCAGGGGTGGAGCGGAACCCGGATAATCGCCGGATCGCAAGCAACCATCAAAAAGTCCAATGCCAGTTTACAGCATGACCGGATACGCCAGCGCACAGCACGGCGCGTCCGCCACTGGCGCAGAAACCGATGCCCGCGCACCGCATTCGCGCCGGCTGGGGCTGGAAATCCGCTCGGTCAACAGCCGCTTTCTGGACCTGTCGTTTCGCCTTCCCGATGAACTGCGCGCGCTGGAGCCTGCGCTGCGCAGCCTGCTGACCGCCCGGCTCAAGCGTGGCAAGGTTGAGGTGCGCGCCGCCCTGGAGGCGGACGACACCAATGCCCTGCAAGACCCACCCACGCGGCTGCTGCAGCGGCTCAACTCCCTGCAGGATTCCGTCAAGGCTTGGCTGCCGTCGGCCGCGCCGTTATCGGTGGCCGATACCCTTCGCCTGTGCGCCAACGCTCCTGCGGGTGCCGAAGACTGGAGCGAGGCCGTGCCCGCCCTGGCCGAAGAGGCGCTGGAAGCCCTCATGGCCGCCCGCGAACGCGAGGGCAAGCGCCTGGCCGCCATGCTGCAGGACCGTCTCAAGCAGCTGCGCGCTCTGGCACAGCAGGCGGTACCCATGGTGCCGCAACTGGTGGAGCAACAGCGTCAGCGCTTCATGGAGCGCTGGAAAGACGCCATGGCGCTGACCGACGGTACCGTGCTGCCCGAAGCGGCACGCGACCGCGCGCTGACCGAAGCCACGGCCTTTGCCATCCGCATCGACGTCGCCGAAGAGATCACCCGCCTGGAGTCCCACCTCGACGAGATCGAGCGCCTGCTGAAAAAGGGCGGAGAAGTGGGCAAGCGCCTGGACTTCCTGATCCAGGAACTGCACCGCGAAGCCAATACGATGGGCTCCAAATCGGCCGCGCTGGACCTGACCCGTATCAGCGTGGACATGAAAGTGCTGATCGAGCAGATGCGCGAGCAAGTGCAGAATATTGAATAAAACTCACTTTTTGATAGCGTCTGGCGCACACCAACCATGGACTATCCAGGAAATCTCATCGTAGTGGCAGCGCCCAGTGGCGCAGGCAAATCCAGCCTGGTCAAGGCCCTGCTGGAGCTCGACTCCCATGTCCACCCCTCCATCTCCCACACCACCCGCGCGCCCCGCGGCCAGGAAAAACACGGCCGCGAATACTTTTTTGTGTCCGAGCCAGAGTTTGACGCCATGGTCCAGGGCAACGCGTTTGTGGAGTGGGCGCATGTCCATGGCAACCGCTACGGAACCTCAAAAAAGGCGATCGAGGAGCGTATCGCTCAGGGCTCCGACGTGATCCTGGAGATTGACTTCCAGGGCGCCCTGCAAATCAAGCAGGCGTTTGCCAACGCGGTGCTGGTGTTCATCCTGCCGCCCAGCTGGGAAGAACTGCGGTCCCGACTGGAGCGCCGGGGTGAAGACGCGGCGGATGTGATCGAGATGCGCCTCAAGAATGCAGCCATCGAGATGGCACAGGTCAGCAAATTCGACTTCGTTATAATCAACGAGTTGTTTGAACGCGCGCTTTTTGACCTGAAAGCCGTGGTTCATGCCCAGCGACTGAAGTATGTCGCCCAGCGCCGCGCCCGTGCGGACACTTTCCAGTCGCTCAATATCACCTGAATTCCCCCGGAGTAAAACCCATGGCACGCATCACCGTAGAAGACTGTCTGGAAAAGATCCCCAACCGCTTCCAGCTTGTTTTGGCCGCTACGTACCGTGCCCGCATGTTGAGTCAGGGCCACGCTCCCCGCATCGAAAGCCGCAACAAGCCCGCCGTGACAGCCCTGCGCGAGATCGCCGACGGCAAAGTGGGCTTAGAAATGCTGAAGAAGGTTCCTGGTTGAGAATCTGTCTGGGCACAGGCCCCAAAAAGCACCGCATCGGCGGTGCTTTTTTTTGCCCCAAGACGACCTGATGCCCTCCCGCGCTACATTTGAGGCATGAACGCGGTGCTCAACTCACCTTCTGCAACGCCCGCCCGGCCTGGCGATCCGCCTCTGGCCGGCACGCTGTCAGCGGCCGCTGCAGCCGCCAACGCGGCTGCAGCCAGCTTTGCCGCGCTGACCGACAGTCTGGACTATCTGGATCCCGCCAGCATCGAGCAGGTGCGTCAGGCATACCGTTTTGCCGATGAAGCCCACCTGGGCCAGCTGCGCAACAGTGGCGAGCCCTACATCACCCACCCCATTGCCGTGGCCGCCCAGTGCGCTACCTGGAAGCTGGACGCGCAGGCTCTCATGGCCGCCCTGCTCCATGACGCCATGGAGGACTGCGGCGTCACCAAGGCCGACCTGATTGACCGCTTTGGTGCGCCGGTTGCCGAGTTGGTGGATGGCCTCACCAAGCTGGACAAGCTGCAGTTCAATACCCGCGAGGAAAACCAGGCCGAGTCCTTCCGGAAAATGCTGCTGGCCATGGCACGGGATGTTCGTGTCATCCTGATCAAGCTGGCAGACCGTACGCACAACATGCGCACGCTGTCTGACATGCCGCGCAGCAAATGGGGCCGCATCTCGTCGGAAACGCTGGAAATCTACGCCCCCATTGCCCATCGCCTGGGCCTCAACCAGACTTACCGCGAACTGCAGGATCTGGCCTTCCGCCACCTGCACCCCTGGCGCTACGCCACCCTGTCCAAAGCCGTCAACAAGTCCCGCAACCGCCGGCGCGACCTGGTGCAGCGCGTCCAGACGGAGGTCGATGCCGCGTTCTCAAAAATAGGCATGCAGGTACGCTTGGCGGGCCGTGAGAAAACGCTGTACGCCATCTACCAGAAGATGGACCTCAAGCACCTGAGCTTTGCGCAGGTAACCGACATCTACGGGTTCCGGGTCATCGTGCCCACGGTCACGGACTGCTACACCGCACTCGGCGTGCTGCACCAGATGTACAAGCCCGTGCCAGGCAAGTTCAAGGACCACATCGCGATTGCCAAGCTCAACGGCTACCAATCGCTGCACACCACCCTGGTCGGCCCTTCAGGTGTGAACATAGAGTTCCAGATGCGCACGGACGAGATGCACGTGATCGCCGAAGCCGGCGTGGCGGCGCACTGGCTGTACAAGGCCCAGGACGGGGACGGCACCTCTGCCGAGCGCCTGGGCACCAAATGGCTGCAGTCGCTGCTCGACATCCAGAACGAAACCCGCGACGCGGCGGAGTTCTGGGACCACGTCAAGGTCGACCTGTTCCCCGACGCAGTGTATGTATTCACGCCAAAGAGCCAGATCATGGCCCTTCCACGTGGCGCCACGGTGGTGGACTTTGCATATGCAATCCACAGCAACGTAGGCGACCGGACCACGGCTGCCAAGATCAACAACGAGCAGGTCCCACTGCGCACCGAACTCAAGAATGGCGACGTGGTGGAAATCATCACGGCGCCCGTGTCAACCCCCAACCCGGCGTGGCTGGGCTTTGTACGCACGGGCCGTGCACGCTCCAAGATCAGGCACTATCTGAAGACCCTGGCTCATGCCGAATCGGAAAGTCTGGGCGAAAAACTCCTGACCCAGGCCATACGGGCCGAGGGCCTGCAGCAGCTACCCCCAGTGGATGCAACCACCCAGCCCCTTTGGGACAAGCTCCTGCGGTTCACCGGCAACCGGACGCGCAGCGAGTTGATGACCGATCTTGGCCTGGGCAAGCGCATCGCGAGCATCGTCGCGAAACGATTGATGGTGCTGATGTCCGAACACGGTCACCGGCCCGACGCACTCCTCATGACGCGGGAGCGCTACACCTCGCACGAGACCCTTTCCCAGGGCGCGGTCACACTGGACGGGAGCGAGAACGCATCTGTGCAGTACGCCACTTGCTGCCGTCCAGTGCCAGGGGACAGCATAGTTGGCTACCTGGGCCGCGGCGAAGGCTTGGTGGTGCACAACGCGCACTGCGGCGTTGCGAAGCGCCTGCAGCACAAAGATAGCGAGCGCTTTATTGCCGTGGACTGGGCTGACGAACCCACACGCATGTTCGAGACGGGGGTCGTGGTCACCGTTTCCAACGGAAAAGGTGTGCTGGCGCGCGTAGCCGCCGAGTTGGCCAACTCTGAAGCGGACATTACCCACGTCGATATGGACGACGAAGCGGCCCTCGACACCACCGACCTGCGATTCATAGTGGCCGTGCGTGACCAGCCCCACCTCGAGGTGGCGCTTCGGAACCTGCGCCGCACCCAGGCCGTCATCCGCGCCGCGCGCATTACGCCCCAAGTTTGAAGTTACGAGCAGGCTTTGCCCGCTTGCCAGACCCTACGATCCCGTAAGCATTGACGAAGATGTCGGGTACTCCACCTCCAGCACTTCCAGATTGCGTACGCCACCGGGCGTGGGCAACTGCACTTCGTCACCCACACGCGCGCGCAACAGGGCCCGCGCCACCGGAGATACCCAACTGACCTGCGACTCACGGCTGTCCGCCTCATCGATTCCCATGATGGTCACCGTACGCTCCGCACCTTCATCGTCCAAATAGGTCACGCGCGCGCCAAAAAAGACTTGGTCACTGCCCGCATGCAAGCTTGGGTCCACCACTTCGGCAATTTCGAGCCGCTTGGTAAGGAAGCGAATGCGCCGGTCGATCTCGCGCAGCCGCTTCTTGCCGTAGAGATAGTCTCCATTCTCGGAACGATCCCCGTTGCTTGCAGCCCAGTGCACCACGTCCACGATCTTGGGGCGCTCGTTGTCAATCAGGTCGAGCAATTCATCACGCAACCGCGCATAGCCACCCGGTGTGATGTAGTTTTTGCCACCTGACGGTAGAGGCGGCAACGTCAGCTCTTCATCGTCAGCATCTTCGGACTCTTTGGTAACCGCTTTGCTCATCGTTTGGCCCCCGAAGTACAAACCTACAAATCCATCGGACAAAGGAAAAAGCCCTGAGTCTTTTCAGACTCAGGGCTTACCTGTTGGTGCGGCTGGCAGGAATCGAACCCACGACCCCTTGGTTCGTAGCCAAGTACTCTATCCAGCTGAGCTACAGCCGCTAAGCCTTGAATTATAGCATGATTTTTTGGCAAGCCTCTAAATCATTTAGTTTTATTGAGCTCCGCGCTACACAGTGCCAAGCAAAACCAAATTCAACGCAAGCTAAGATTGTAATGCAGTTCCGAGCGGTCTCCGGAGAACGAGACGCTAGTTCACAAGAAAAAGCTGCGTTCCTGGAGTTCACCCATGATGAAGATGGGTGGTAGGGCGTGTTGGACTTGAACCAACGACCAAAGGATTATGAGTCCTCTGCTCTAACCAACTGAGCTAACGCCCCAAGCCATGCTCCTGCGATTAACAACGGGGCAAGCGCCGTATTGTAGGGCGTTTACTTGCGGTAACTCAGCGCATTGGTGACCAGCTTGGACGTGATGTCCACGATCTGGATCATGCGGTCGTAGGGCATACGTGTAGGGCCGATCACGCCCAGGGTGCCGACTACCTTGCCATCCACTTCGTAGGGAGCGCTCACCACAGACAGCTCTTCGAACGGAACCACTTGGCTCTCCCCGCCGATGTAGATGCGAACACCTTCCGCCTGGCTAGAAATATCGAGAAGGCGCAGTATCTGGGTCTTCTGCTCGAACAAGTCAAACGCCCGCCGCAGATTGCCCATGTCGTTGGAAAAATCGCTCACGGCCAGCAGATTGCGCTCACCTGAAATCACCACTTCATCCTGCGCCTCCGTCAGCGCCTCCGTGCCCACGTTGACCGCCGCCTGCATGAGCGACGCAATCTCTCCGCGCAGCACGTCGACTTCGGACTTCAGGCGTTCGCGGACCTGCTCCATGGCCAATCCAGCGTAGTTCGCGTTGAGAAAATTGGACGCTTCGATGAGTTGGGACTGTGAATAGTCCGCGTCGGTGAAGATGACGCGGTTCTGCACATCCCCTTCCGGCGAGACGATGATGACCAGAAACCTTCGCTCAGACAGCCGAAGGAATTCGATGTGCCGGAACACCGAGGTTCTCCGAGGCGCCATCACCACCCCCACAAACTGCGACAGATTGGACAGCAGTTGCGCAGCGTTGGCGATCACCTTTTGGGGCTGCTCGGGCATCAATTGCGCATGCGTGAGAGGATCACGCTGTACCGACAGCATCGTATCGACAAATAGGCGATATCCCCGGGCGGTTGGAATGCGGCCTGCGGAGGTATGAGGGCTGGCGATAAGTCCCAGTTCCTCCAAGTCCGCCATGACGTTACGGATGGTCGCAGGTGACAGGTCAAGACCCGAGGCACGGGACAAGGTTCTGGAACCTACCGGCTGCCCGTCAGCGATGTAGCGCTCGACCAGGGCTTTAAGCAACAACTTGGCGCGGTCATCGAGCATGGAATGATTTTAATGATGTAATTTCGCAATGACGTCCAATTTCCGCCAAGTCGCGCTTATAGGTAAATACCAGACTTCCTCGGTGGGCGGATTGGGTGATACATCACGGCACGCGCTGGACGACATTGCACACTTTCTGGAGCGTCAGGGTTGCGAAGTCGCGCTGGAGGCCGAGACTGCAAGCAATACAGGTCTGACGCAGTACCCTGCCCTTAGTGTTGAAGAGATTGGTACGCAGTGCGACCTTGGCTTGGTGGTGGGCGGCGACGGGACCATGCTGGGCATTGGCCGACGACTGGCGAAATTCGGCACGCCTCTGATTGGCATCAACCAGGGACGGCTGGGGTTCATCACCGATATTCCGCTGGACACCTACCAGGCCACCTTGCCACCCATGCTTCAGGGAGAGTACGAGGAGGATGTACGCCCGCTCATGCACGCAACCGTAGTGCGCGACGAGCGGGTCGTTTTTGAAGCACTGGCCATGAACGACGTGGTGGTAAACAGAGGAGCGACATCCGGCATGGTGGAGTTGCGTGTGGAGGTCGGTGGGCGCTTTGTGGCCAACCAGCGCGCTGACGGGCTCATCATCGCGTCGCCGACCGGGTCCACGGCTTACTCGCTCTCTGCGGGCGGACCCATGCTGCACCCCTCCATTCCTGGCTGGGTTCTCGTACCCATTGCACCGCACACCTTGTCCAACCGCCCTATCGTGCTCTCGGACGCCACGGAGGTCGCGGTAGAGGTGGTCAGCGGCCGCGACGTCAGTGCCAACTTTGACATGCAATCCCTGGCATCCTTGCTTCATGGTGACCGGATTCTGGTCAAGAGATCGGAGCACTCCGTACGTTTCCTGCATCCCCAAGGCTGGAACTATTTTGCGACCTTACGCAAAAAGCTGCGCTGGAACGAAGGGGGCTCCTGATGGCGCTAAGACGCATTGTTCTGCGTGACTTCGTCATTGTTCAAGCGCTGGAGCTAGAACTGAACCCTGGCTTCACGGCCCTGACCGGAGAGACCGGTGCCGGCAAGTCAATTCTGGTGGATGCGTTGCAACTGGCGCTGGGAGCCAGAGCAGACACAGGACTGGTGCGCGAAGGGGCGGCGAGAACCGACGTGTGCGCCGAGTTCGACTGCCCTGCACACGTGCGCCCTTGGTTGGAGGAAGCGGGATTTGAAGCCGAGGATCAGCTCCTGCTGCGCCGCACAGTCGATGCGCACGGCAAGAGCCGCGCATGGATCAACGGCATCCCTGCCACCGCCACCCAGCTTCGCGCGCTGGGTGATCTGTTGCTGGACATCCACGGTCAGCACGCCTGGCAAAGCCTGACACGCCCTGAGTCGGTGCGCGGTCTACTGGACGCTTTTGCGGGGACCAGCGCGGTGGAGACATCCGCACGCTGGACTGAATGGCGAACAGCGCAGAAAGATCTTCAACAAGCTCTTCACGCGCAAGCCACATTGCAGCAGGAGCGAGAGCGCCTGCAGTGGCAGATCAGCGAGGTGGATAAGCTGGGACCGACAGAAGGCGAGTGGGCGGAACTCGATGCGCAGCACAAGCGTCTGTCGCATGCGCAGGCCCTGCTCGAATCCGCCGGAGGTGCGCTGAACGCCCTGGAAGGCGAAGAATCGGGCGTGTTGACAGGGCTTGCGCGCGCTCACAGCCTGCTTCAAAACCAGGGGCATATCGAGCCCGAGTTTGTGTCCCTGGCCGATATCCTGTCCTCCTGTCTAGCGCAGGCCAGCGATGTCGCCCACTCTCTACAGTCCTATCTACGGCATGCGGAGATAGATCCCCAACGCTTGGATGAGCTGGATGCCCGCATGTCGCAATGGATGACACTCGCGCGCAGATACAAGCGTCCCCCCGGTGAGCTACCCGAGCTTCTCCAAGGTTGGAAAACCGAGTTGCGCCAGTTGGATGCAGCCACAGACCTTCAAGCGTTGAGAGTTGCAGAGGCGGACAGAGCGAAGGCTTATCACGCTGCCGCCCGATCTTTGTCCACGGCCCGAACAAAAGCTGCGCCAAAGCTCTCCGTCGCCATTACCCAGGCCATGCAGGGACTGGGCATGGAAGGGGGCCGCTTCGAGGTGTCAATCCAAAAGGCTGCAGAACCTGGCCCCCATGGACTGGACGACATCGCCTTCCTGGTGGCTGGACACCCAGGGATGACGCCGAAGCCAGTTGGAAAAGTAGCCTCTGGTGGAGAGCTGTCCCGCATCTCGTTGGCAATATCGGTCACGACCAGCAAACTGGGCCTTGCGCCCACGCTGATTTTTGACGAAGTAGATTCTGGAGTTGGCGGCGCCGTGGCCGAAACGGTGGGGCGCCTTATGCAACAGCTTGGGATCGACCGGCAGGTGCTGGCAGTAACCCATCTTCCGCAGGTTGCTGCGTGTGCAGACCATCACCTGAAAGTGGCCAAGAGCAAAAGCACAAAGGGGACGAGCAGCACGGTTCTAACGGTGGCGGGGGATTCGCGGGTAGCGGAAGTTGCTCGGATGCTCGGTGGGGAACGCTCCACTGAAACCACCTTGGCGCACGCACGCGAAATGCTGGGAGTGGCCTTCAGCTCAGCGGAGTTACGAAGCTGATGGCGCTCGAAATCGTCCTTATCACCGGCATGTCCGGCTCGGGCAAGTCCGTGGCGCTCCACGCACTGGAGGACGCCGGATACTACTGCGTGGATAACCTTCCTCCAGAGCTTCTTCCGGCCTTTGTGGCACTAGAACATAGACACCATGGCAACCGAGTCGCCATTGCCATGGATGTGCGCAGCGCTACCTCGCTTCACCAAGTACCGCACGAGTTAGTTCGGCTCCGGAATGCGGGGGTGGCGGTTCAGTCCATTTTTCTGGATGCAACCATTGATACGCTCGTTCGGCGGTTTTCTGAAACCCGACGTCGGCATCCACTGTCGAGCGACGAATTGCAGCAAGGCCGCAGGGCACTTGTCCAGATCATCGAACTGGAACGGGAACTGCTCGGACAGTTGCGCGAGCAATCTCATGTGATCGACACCAGCACCATCCGCGCCTCTCAGCTTCAGAGCTACGTGAAAAGTCTGATGTCAACGGCTACAGGCCAGTTGACCCTGGTATTCCAGTCTTTTGCGTTCAAGCGTGGAATCCCCATGGATGCGGACTATGTGTTTGACGTGCGGATGCTGCCCAATCCGCACTATGAGCCCGCGCTTCGGGACCTGACAGGCCTCGATGTACCGGTCGCCGACTTTTTGCGCCTGCAGCCCGAAGTGGCCGCCATGCAAACCCACATTGCTCAGTTTCTTGCGCACTGGCTGGAGCTTCTGGACAGCAATCACCGCAGCTATGTCACAGTGGCTATTGGCTGCACCGGCGGGCAACATCGCTCTGTTTACTTGGTAGAACGGCTTGCAGAAGACTTCAGCAATCGCTGGACCGCATTGCGCCGGCACAGGGAGTTGGACGGGCGCTGAAGCAGGGCCCACCGGACCTAAACGCCCCTACCAGAGATGTGACTGCGTGGCGTCCAGCAGCTTGCGGATGGGGGCTGGCAGCCCTACTGTTCCCCATTGGTCTGGAGCCAGCCATTCGCCCGCACCAGGGGGCGAAACCAGAAAATCTCCAGAAACCGCCATCGGATGCAAATGCAAGTCCCGATGAGTCAGCACGTGCACAAACGGTTGCAACTCACTCACCTGTAGCGGGCCACCGGCGCGCAAGCCATCCACACAGGCATCCAGCGCGTCCTCGTTCTGGAACACGGGCACACAGTGCATGCCTGCCCAGATCCCCGTCGCAGGGCGACGTTCCAGCCAAACGCGCCCCTGCTCGTCCCTCAAAACCAACAGCCTCCACGACTCCGCCTTCCGGGACAACTTGCGAGTTTTGGCGGGATATTGCTCCTGAGCACCCTCCCGGTAGGCCACACAGTCCCGCCGCAACGGGCATTCACCGCATCGCGGGACCCGAGGCGTACAGATCGTAGCGCCCAGATCCATCAACCCTTGCGTATAACGAGGCATGGCATTTGTCAGATCTTCATCAGGCAGGAGCCGCTCAGCCTGTGCCCACAGCTGCCGCTCACTGCTGGCAGATGCCAGATCCTGCTTGAAGCCTAGCCACCGGGTCAGCACGCGGCGGACGTTGGCGTCCAGGATGGGTACGCGCTGAGAAAAGCAAAACGCCGCGATGGCCCCGGCAGTCGATTTTCCGATACCAGGCAAAGTCGCCAGCATGTCTGCGGTTGCCGGAAACTGGCCTCCGTGCTCAGAAACCACCTGCTGTGCGCACCGGTGCAAATTGCGCGCCCGGCTGTAGTAGCCCAGTCCGCTCCAAAGGCCCATGACTTCGTCCTGCGAAGCATGGGCCAGCGCCGCCACATCAGGAAACCGGTTCAGAAACCGGCTGTAGTACTCCAGCACAGTCGCCACCTGGGTCTGCTGCAGCATGATCTCCGACAGCCAGACACGATAAGGATCGCGGGTCTGTTGCCATGGCAGGTGGTTGCGTCCGTGCGTACGCTGCCAAGCAACCACACGCTCGGCGGCACTCTCACCGGCCCTGCGCGCCATCATGCCGGCGCGAGCTGCCTGTCTGCGGGTGTAACTTCTAGGCCGGGCACTGCGATGAGCTGCGCGGTCAACTCCTGGAGTTTGTGCTCCAGCTGAACCAGTTCGTCCTCGCCCGCTTCGATTTCCGAAATGCGCTCCACCAATCCGCTTGCAGCTTGCTGGATCCGGTCGACGGCCTCGATACGCCGCGCAAAACTGCGGCGGCGCTCACGCAGTTGCGCGTCGAGCTGGGCTGTAGCGGATTTGCTCCACAACTCCAGATCGTTGGCAGCCGACTCATACACCGTGCGCAAGCGCATCGCCAGAGCGCGCACAAGGCGTTCCGCAAATTCAGGCTGCGCCAGCTTCAATGCATTTCCCACGCCCAGGTATTGCAGGTGACTCTGCTCGATCTGGTTCAGGTCGTGGGTGAAGTGCTCCAACTGGGGAGCCGTAGGAACCTGCAGCGAGAACCCGAACTCCGCGTTGAGCTGGCGGAACGTCCCTCCCAGCATGGCCTGAATTTCTGTACCGGAGGCCTGTGCCTTATCCAGCGTGCCGCGCAATTTATCGAAGGTCTCAATATAGATTTTCTTAATACCCAGCTTGAGGCCTTTTTGCTGCAGGGTTTGGGCCAACTCAGACAGTTCCACTTTTAGCGCTTTGGCGCCAAGTTGCTGGAACACGTCGCGCAAAAGCTTCAGATGCACGGCCCGCACCGCCTGAATCTTGGCAGTGCTCAAGTCAAACTCACGCTGCTCCTGCTCGATGCGGTGCCGCATTGACTCGATCACCGATGCGTTCTTGCCCCGCAAGCTCCGCAGCTCCGCCATCTGGTCGTCCAGGTCTCGGCGGCGAATGTTAATCACCCGCGACGTTTCGGTGCGCAGGCTCGCGACTCCCGCAGCCACGGCGGCCCGCAGGATGGACTGCCGACGTCCCATGATGCCTTTGGCAAGCGCCTCTTCAAGCACCGGTAACCCGCTGGTTTCCAGGAGCACATCGTCTGCAGTGATCTTTGCGACCAACCCCTTTTGTGCCGACACTGGAACCACCCGATCCAGCGGAATGCCCAGCATTTCCGCAGACGTGCTGCATTGACGCTCCAGTTGCGCCTGCACCTGCTGGGCCGAATTGAGTGTGTCCCACAAAGTGTCGATCTTGTTGAGCACCACCAGCCGCGCGTCCATGCCGTCGCTGGAGATGGCAAGGTGCTCGCGCCAGATCGACAGGTCGGACCGCGTCACACCGGTGTCTGCACTGAGGATGAACACCACCGCATGTGCTTGCGGAATAAGGTTCACCGTCAGTTCCGGCTCGGCTCCCACCGCGTTAAGGCCCGGCGTGTCCAAAATCACAAGCCCCTGCTTCAGCAGAGGATGTGGAATATTGATGATGGCGTGGCGCCACATAGGCACCTCCACCAAACCTTGGGCGTCAGGTACTGGATTTTCGTCCGTGAGGTCGTCATGCCAGAAACCCAGGGCTCGGGCGTTGTCCAGGTTCACCTTGCGGACTTCTGCAACCTTCTCCAGGGCCTTCGCAATCTGATCGGGATTGCTGACATCGAGAGGCAATTCCTGCCAGCGCTCGGGTTTGAGACGCCACTCCGCCAAGCTCTGCATCTGCAGGCGTGTCTCAATAGGAAGCAAGCGCAGGCTCGGAGCAAAAGCAGAGTCGTATCCCAGCTCCGTCGGGCACATGGTGGTGCGCCCCGCGCTCGCGGGCATGATCCGCCGCCCGTAATCCGCAAAAAAAATGGCGTTGATCAGTTCGGACTTGCCGCGTGAGAACTCCGCAACAAAAGCGACCATCACCTTGTCACTGCGTACCTGCTCCTCCAGGCGCTGAAGCCGTTCCTGCACGGCAGCATCCATGAGCTCGTGCGACGACATCCATTCGGCCAGCCGCTTGAGCTGCTGGGCGAACTCGCGACGCCAGGCACCGTGCTGGTCGAACTGTTCGTTGAATGATGGTCCCACTTTGCTCCCAGAGATCTAAGACTGGCCCACGAGGTAGGCATACACAAAATATAGCATCGACCGCCAGCGGGCGGCCAATCTCCGCGATTGACCAAGTTCGGAGCACTAGGCGCGCTGGCACTGCGGGCAGAAGTAGGTGCTCCGTTGCCCCTGGCGCAGGAGGCGGATTGGCGTGCCGCAGATGTAGCAGGGCGCCCCCTCGCGCCCATACACACGGGTTTGGGTTTGAAAATGTCCTGCCATCCCTTCCGCGTTCGAAAAGTCGCGCAACGTTGTTCCGCCCAGCGCCACCGCCTGGGCAAGTACGCTCTGTATGGCCGCATGCAACTTGCGGACACGCGTCGGGCCGATGCGGGATGATGCTGCGGTTGGACGGATGCCCGCCAGAAACAATACCTCTGACGCATAGATGTTGCCAACCCCCACGACCAAGCGCCCCCCAAGGAGCAGCTGCTTGACGGGCATTCGGCTGCGCTTCATCCCGGATTCGAAAACCGCGAGCGAGAACGCGTCTGACAGCGGCTCCATCCCCAGGTTGCCCAGCAATTTGGCAGCGACCGGATCCTGTTCACTCTGCGCATAGACAACGGCACCGAACCGCCGCGGATCGTGCAGCCGCAGTGTCCCCTGGCTGGTGACCAGATCAAAGTGGTCATGAACTCCGGCGGGCGGCAAGTCTCGGCCAAAGCGTAAACTTCCCGACATGCCCAAGTGCAACAGCAACAGGCCGGGCGCCAAGTCGGCCAGCAGGTATTTACCCCGCCGCCGCAGACCCAACACCGTGCGCCCGACCAGTTCATCAGGTCGGCAACCCAGCGGCCAACGCAGGGGTTTACCCATGGAAACAGATTCCACCTGGGCGCCCTGAATGGCCTGCGCAAAGCTGCGGCGCGTGACTTCCACTTCGGGCAACTCAGGCATACAGCAGGACGAACAGTGGGTTAACGGGCATGGATTATTATGGCTCGATGGTGCTATATCAACGCTTTCGAACCGCTGCACTGAGTGCCGCCATCCTGGCTATCGCCCCTTTGGGGTGGACGCAGTCCAGCGGTCAGCCTGCACCTGAGTCCGGATCTTCTGTGGTGTCCAATCCCGCGCTGGACGCCGAGTTGTTCTACGAGATCTTCCTGGGAGAGTTGAGTTCGCGCACCGGAGATCCGGGCGCGGGATATGCGTTGATCCTGGAAGCGGCGCGCCGATCAGGCGACGGCCAGCTTTACCAGCGTGCGGCCGACATCGCCCTGCAATCTCGCTCAGGCGACTATGCCCTCGCAGCTGCGATGGCGTGGAAATCGGCACAGCCTCAGTCGCGCGAAGCGAATCGCTACGTGCTTCAAATTCTCATTGCGCTGAACCGTATTGGTGAGACGCCCGCCTTGCTGCGGCAGGAACTGGCTCAGTCTCCGGCGCGCATCAAGGCAAGCACGCTGGCAGCACTACCGCAGATGTATGGCAGGGCCAGCGACAAGGCTCTGGCGGCCAGGGTGGTGGGCGAGGCGCTGGCGGATGAACTGACCCACCCCGCCACCGGACCCATTGCCTGGGTGTCGCTGGGCCGGCTGCGGCTGGCAGCCGGTGACAAGACGGGAGCGCTAGAAGCGGCCCGCAGCGCTCAGGGCCTGGACAACGCCAACGAAGGCGCCGCGCGGCTGGCCCTTGAACTGATGGAAGAAAGTGTTCCGCAGGCGGAACCTCTGGTGATACAGGCCCTGGCAGGACAGCCCGTGCCGGAACTGCGGCTGGCCTATGCCAGGGTGCTGCTGGGCCTGCAGCGTCTTCCAGACGCAGCACGTCAGCTTGAAGCGGTGACTCAGTCCAAACCCGACATGGCAGAGCCCTGGCTAGTGCTGGCGTCCCTGCAAGTTCAGGACAACCGGCTGCCGGAGGCGGAAAAGTCTCTTCAACGTTATATCGAATTAGCGGCTGCTGGCGCCGAAGAGCGGTCGCGCGACCGGGGCTTGACGCAGGCCTATCTGTTGTACGCACAGATCGCGGAGAAGAAGCAGGACTACCCTGCTGCTGAGGCTTGGCTTAAGCGGATCACCAACGTGGAAGAGGTTTTCAGTGCGCAAAGCCGCCGCGCATCGCTGCTTGCTCGGCAAGGCAAACTGGCGCAGGCGCGTGCGCTGTTGCGGGCTCTTCCGGGGACGTCTGCCGAGGACAAACGGATGAAACTGGCCGCCGAGGTCCAACTCCTGCGCGACCTTAAGCTACACCAGGAAGCGTATGAAGTCCAGGTGGAGCTGGTGGCGCTTGCGCCCGATGATGCTGACCTGGTTTACGACCAGGCCATGCTGGCAGAAAAAGCCGGGAAGCTAGACACCATGGAGCAACTGCTTCGGCAGCTGATTGCACGCCAGCCCCAGCACCATCACGCATACAACGCGCTCGGCTATTCCTTGGCGGATCGCGGCGTCAAGCTGGACGAAGCCAAGCAACTCATCTTGAAGGCGCTGGAGCTGGCCCCCGGGGATCCGTTCATCACCGACAGCTTGGGCTGGGTGGAGTTTCGCCTGGGCAATGTGGCCGAAGCACGGCGTCTCCTGGAAGCGGCCTACCGCACTCGCCCCGACGTGGAAATTGGAGCCCATCTCGGAGAGGTACTCTGGACACAGGGCGACCGCGACGCGGCCCGCAAGATTTGGCGAGAGGCGCAGCGTCTGAACCCAGACAACGAAACGCTCAAGGAAACACTCGTGCGGCTGGAGGTCTCTCTTTGATGCGGCGGGCGGGCCTCACATTTTTCGGTGCTCTCTCGCGCACCTGCCTATGCGTGCTGTGCGTACTGTTGCTCGGCTGCGCTCAACCCGCCCATCGCTCTGCCGCCGGCGGCGAGTCCTGGAGCGGCCGCCTCGCCCTGCAAGTCGAGGGTCAAGCATCCCAGTCGTTCTCGGCCTTGTTCGAATTGCACGGCAACCCCCAGACCGGTGGCCTGGTGCTGACCAGCCCCCTGGGCAATAGGCTGGCACAACTGGACTGGCGCGACGGCTACGCCCAGCTGACTACGGGCACCCAAGACATGCGGTCTTCCGACTCTCTTGACAACCTGCTTCAGGATGTGACCGGCACGCGCATCCCGGTGGCAGCACTGTTCCAGTGGTTGCGTGGCCTGCAGGCAGCAGAGCCAGGCTGGCAGGCGGACTTGTCTGGACTTGACAATGGCCGCCTTCTGGCGCGCCGTGTGGATCCGGCTCCGCAAGCCACGCTGCGCATCGCGTTGACGCCCTGACTCCGGAAGACTGCGCACAGGCGCCCCCCCCCGCGTCCCTTCCATATTTCACCATGCGTGCCCTTTACGACGTGCCGGCCCCGGCCAAACTCAACCTGTTTCTTCACATCACGGGGCGGCGCGCCGACGGCTACCACTTGCTGCAATCGGTCTTCATGCTGATCGACTGGTGCGACACACTGCACTTTGAACGGAGCGAAAGCCCCAACATCACCCGTGAGGACCTGGGCACACCCCTGCCCGAGGATGACCTGACCCTGCGCGCCGCGCGTGCACTGAAAGCCGCAACAGGCTGCACGCACGGGGTGCACATCGGCGTGCTCAAGAATGTGCCGGCGCAAGCTGGCATGGGCGGCGGCTCCTCCGATGCCGCGACCACCCTGCTTGCGTTGAACCGGTTGTGGGGCCTACACCTCCCGCGCGCCTCGTTGGAAGTCATTGGCCTCCAGCTCGGCGCGGACGTTCCGTTTTTTTTACGTGGACGCAATGCTTGGGTAGAGGGAATTGGTGAGACAATCACGCCGCTCGAGAATGCTCAGCAACTACCGCAAGCGCGCTTTGCCGTTGTGAAGCCTGCAGCAGGTTTGGAGACAAAAGCAATTTTTTTATCTCCGAGTTTGAAACGCGATTCGGATAGTGCTACAATCTTAGGCTTTGCTGCAGCACACTTTGACTTCGGTCGAAACGACTTGCAGCCAGTTGCCCAGACACTGTGCCCAGAAGTAACTGACGCCATTGATTGGCTCAGCAGTCGAGGGTTTCAAGGCAGGATGACAGGCTCTGGCAGTGCGGTGTTTGCGCATATGTCGCATGCGATTGATTTGAGCGGAGCCCCGCAGGGCTGGCAAGTCAAGGAGTGTGACAACCTGATGGTTCATCCTCTGGCAGGGTGGGCATCGGACGAGAATTAAGGTTTGCTGCCTTCGGCAGTTGACCTGTGTAGGGGAGTCGCCAAGCTGGTTAAGGCACCGGATTTTGATTCCGGCATGCGAAGGTTCGAATCCTTCTTCCCCTGCCAAATTTCTTTTCGCGTACGGGCATTTTTTTCAGACCGCTGGGACGCTCATGCAAGCCAACCACCCCGACTTCATGGTTTTCACCGGCAATGCCAATCCTGGCATGGCAGCTGAAATTGCCCAACACCTCGGCACCACCCTCGGCTCGGCCGATGTGGGGCGTTTTTCCGATGGTGAAGTCACCGTCGAGATCAAGCAAAACGTCCGTGCCCGCGATGTGTTCGTTGTGCAGTCCACCTGTGCGCCCACGAACGAAAACCTGATGGAACTGTTGATCATGGTTGATGCGCTCAAGCGTGCGTCGGCCGAACGCATCAGTGCCGTGATTCCCTACTTCGGCTACGCCCGCCAGGACCGCCGCCCCCGCTCCACGCGCGTGCCAATCACCGCCAAAGTGGTAGCCAACATGCTGCAGGCCGTGGGTGTGGCCCGTGTGCTGACCATGGACCTGCACGCCGACCAGATCCAGGGCTTCTTCGACATTCCGGTGGACAACATCTATGCGTCCCCCGTCCTGCTGGGCGACCTGCGCCAGAAGAACTACGAAGACCTGATCGTGGTGTCGCCCGACGTGGGCGGCGTGGTGCGTGCCCGTGCGCTGGCCAAGCAGCTCAATTGCGACCTGGCCATCATCGACAAGCGCCGCCCCAAGGCCAACGTGTCGGAAGTGATGCATGTGATCGGCGAAATCGAAGGCCGCAACTGCGTGATCATGGACGACATGATCGACACCGCGGGCACGCTAGTGAAAGCAGCCGAAGTGCTGAAAGAGCGCGGCGCCAAGAGCGTATACGCGTATTGCACGCACCCCATTTTTTCGGGTCCCGCCATTGAACGCATCGCCCAGGGCACGGCCCTCGATGAAGTGGTTGTGACCAATACTATTCCGCTGAGCGACAACGCCCGCGGATGCACCAAAATTCGCCAGCTCTCCGTGGCCCCGCTGATCGCCGAGACGATCCAGCGCATTGCCAAGGGAGAGTCGGTGATGAGCCTGTTCTCCGACCAAGACAACCTGTTCTGAACCGGCCCCACCAGGGGCGCTGCAGACCGGTAGCACACAAGCCTCCCTCGGGAGGCTTGTTGTCTGTTCGGGGAACAACAGTGGCGGGTGGCCAACGTGCCGCGCGCCTTTTTTGAAACAGAGGATGACTGGTCGCGGTCGCCTCTCTCCAGGAGCTAACTATGAACTTCGTCGCTTTTGAGCGCGCCAAGCAGGGTACGGGTGCGAGCCGCCGTCTGCGCAACTCGGGCAAGACGCCCGGCATCGTGTACGGTGGTGCTGCCGAGCCCCAACTGATCGAGGTGGACCACAACGCCCTGTGGCACGCCCTCAAGAAGGAAGCCTTCCACTCCAGCGTGCTGGACATGGAAGTCGCCGGCAAGACCAGCAAGGTGCTGCTGCGTGACGTGCAATACCACCCCTACAAGCAACTCGTGCTGCACATCGATTTCCAGCGCGTGGACGAAAAGACCAAGCTGCACATGAAGGTGCCACTGCACTTCTCCGGCGCTGAAGAATCTCCCGCCGTGAAGGTGGACAAGTGCATGGTCAACCCCGTCGTGAATGAACTGGACGTGACCTGCATGCCTTCGGACCTGCCCGAATTCATCGCGGTGGACCTGTCCAAGCTGGAAAAGGGCTCTTCGCTGCACCTGAAGGACATCAAGCTGCCCAAGGGCGTGACGGCCAAGATCCGTGGCGGCCAGAACAACAACCCCGCTCTGGTGTCGGTTGTGCCCCCAGCTGTGATCGTGGAAACGCCTGCGGAAGCCGCACCTGCTGCTGATGCCAAGGGCAAGAAGGGTAAGAAGTAATCGATTGGAGCCTGGCGCTGATCCTCAGCCCACTGCCTCGATTGCCTCCGATCCAGGCCAACCCGTCTCGGCGGGCCTGGCAACACAACGGCCCACCTCGGTGGGCCGTTTGTTTTTCTCCCCACGGATAATCCTGCAGATGATCAAGCTGTTTGTGGGCCTCGGCAACCCCGGGCCCGACTACGAAGCCACGCGCCACAACGCCGGATTCTGGTGGATCGATGCGCTGGCGCGTGAGCTTAAGACCCACCTCGTGCCAGATCGCAGCTACCACGGGCTGGTGGCACGCACCACGGTGCATGGCCAGACCGTATGGCTGTTGCAGCCGCAGACCTTCATGAACCTCTCGGGCAAATCCGTGGCCTCGCTCGCGCGGTTCTTCAAGATTCAGCCCGAGGAAATTCTGGTGGTGCACGATGAGCTGGACATCCCCCCCGGCCAGGTCAAGCTCAAGCGCGGCGGCAGCCACGCGGGGCACAACGGACTGCGCGACATCCACGGCCAGCTGGGCTCGCCCGACTACTGGCGCCTGCGCATCGGCATCGGCCACCCCGGCGTGAAGAGCGAAGTCGCCAACTGGGTGCTGAAGAAGCCGTCGCCCGACCAGCGCACACTGATCGAGGACTGCATCAGCCATTCACTCAAGGCCTACCCCGCCATGCTGGCAGGCGAGATGGACAAGGCCACCCTGCTGATCCACACCACCAAGCCACCCCGCCCCAAGCCTGCGCGCCCGGTGGAAGACTGATCAGCGACCGGGGCAGCGACTGGCCCAACTGCCAATCACTATATTTTTGATAGCTTAAAGCGTTTGATGGTCGCGCGGTAGCGGCCAAAAAACCTTGAGAATCAGCCTGCAGCCGACGCCTGCAGGCGCTGGAACTTCTGCCACAGCGTCTCGCGGTTTTCCACATGCTGCGGGTTCACGGGAATGCAGGCCACGGGGCAGACCTGCACACACTGGGGCTCGTCGAAATGCCCCACACATTCCGTGCACTTGTTCGGGTCAATCTCGTAGATCTCCTGCCCCAGGTAGATCGCCTGGTTTGGGCACTCGGGCTCGCACACATCGCAGTTGATGCACTCGTCGGTGATCATCAGCGCCATACGGCCTCCCTGGGCGCGGGGCCAGACACAAGGGCAATGGGATACACGGCGCGGTTCATGCTCCGTATTATCCCGCGCGGTGGCATGTGCCTTGCGTGCCACACTGCAACCCACCACCGCTGACGGGGACGTTTTTACCGTTATGCTGTGTATACACATTAATTTTACGCGCTCGCGTATCACCCTCCTCCACCGCCTGCTCCATGGGTCTGTTTTTCCTCAAACGGTTTGCCACGCTCCTGGCCACGCTGATTGGCGCATCCATTGTTGTGTTTCTGGTGCTGGAGATCCTGCCGGGCAACGCCGCGCAGATGCTCATGGGCCCCGACGCCTCGCCCGATGCCGTGGCTGCGCTGGCCAGCAAGCTGGGGCTGGACCAGCCCGCCACCCTGCGCTACTGGCAATGGGTCAGTGGCCTGGTGGTGGGCAACATGGGCGACAGCTACGCCTACAGCTCGCCCGTGCTCGACCTGGTGCTGGAGCGCCTGGCCCTCACCGTGCCGCTGGCCTTGATGGCCATGGTGATCACCACGGTGCTGGCCCTGGCCGCTGGTGTGTACGCCGCGGCACGCCACAACAAGCTGGGTGACGTGGGCGTGATGGGCCTGGCGCAGATCGGCATTGCCATCCCCAACTTCTGGTTCGCCATCCTGCTGATCCTGCTGTTTTCGGTGAAGCTGCAGTGGTTCTCGGCCGGGGGCTTTCCGGGCTGGACGGAAGACGCCGGCGGCAGCCCGCTCGAAGCCCTCAAAGCCCTGCTGCTGCCCGCCATTGCGCTGGCCGTGGTGCAGGCGGCCATCCTGGCGCGCATCACCCGCTCGGCCGTGCTCGAAGTGCTGCGCGAAGATTTTGTGCGCACGGCCCGCGCCAAGGGGCTGTCGCAACGCGCAGCGCTCTGGGGCCACGTGCTGCGCAACGCCATGATTCCGGTGGTCACCGTGATGGGGCTGCAGTTTGCCTCCCTGCTGGCGGGCACCATCGTGGTGGAAAACGTGTTCTACCTGCCCGGACTGGGTCGGCTGATCTTCCAGTCCATCTCCAACCGCGACCTGATCGTGGTGCGCAACTGCGTGATGCTGCTCGCCGCCATGGTCATCATCGTGAACTTCGTGGTGGACGTGTTGTACGCCGTGATCGACCCCCGCGTGAAGGCATCCGACATCTGATCCCCATGAGCGCCGCTATTTCCTCCCCTTCCCCTGCAACCACCTCGGCACCGAGCTGGCTGTACCGCGCGCTGCGCCACCGCAGCTTTGTCATTGGTGCCGTGCTGTCGCTGCTGCTGGTGGCCACCGCTGCCCTGTCGCTGGTCTGGACGCCATGGTCCCCCTACGACATGGATTTGGCGAACAAGCTGAGCGGCCCTTCCGGCAAGCACTGGCTGGGCACGGATGCGTTCGGGCGCGATGTGGCCTCGCTGCTGATGGTCGGTGCGCGCAACTCCATCCTGGTGGGCGTGATCGCGGTGGGCATCGGCCTCACCATCGGCACGGCGCTGGGCCTGCTGGCGGCGGCCAAGCGCGGCTGGGTGGAAGAAATCATCATGCGGCTGGCGGACTTTACGTTTGCCTTCCCCGCGCTGCTGCTGGCCATCATGATGACGGCGGTGTTTGGCGCAGGCATCGTCAATTCGATCATCGCCATCGGCATCTTCTATATCCCGACGTTTGCGCGTGTCACCCGCGCCTCGGCCAACGCCGTGTGGGCACGTGAGTACATCCTGGCCGCGCGGGCTTGTGGCAAAGGCACCTGGCGCATCACGCTGGAGCATGTGCTGCCCAACATCCTGTCCGTGCTCATCGTGCAGACGACCATCCAGTTCGCGCTGGCCATCCTGGCCGAGGCCGCCCTGTCGTACCTGGGCCTGGGCACACAGCCGCCCCAGCCCTCCTGGGGCCGCATGCTCAGCGAGGCACAAACGCTGATGTTCCAGGCCCCGCTGCTGGCCGTATGGCCGGGCGTGGCGATTGCGCTGGCCGTGCTGGGGCTGAACCTGCTGGGCGACGGCCTGCGTGATTTGCTCGACCCCCGCCTCTCTCGCAAGCGCTGACAGCCCCCGCACCGAAGACCACCCGCACTCCACGATGTCCCTGTTAGAAGTCTCCAACCTCCGCATCCGCCTGCAGACGCACCGGGGCCCCGCCGACGCCGTGCGCGGCGTGAGCTTTTCGCTGGCGCGCGGTGAAACCCTGGGCCTGATCGGCGAATCCGGCTGTGGCAAGTCCATCACCGCCATGTCGCTCATGGGCCTGCTGCCCGACAGCGCACAGGTCACCGGCAGCATCCGCTTTGACGGCCAAGAGCTGGTGGGCCGCACCGATGCGCAGATGTGCCAGCTGCGCGGCAACCGCATTGGCATGGTGTTCCAGGAGCCCATGACGGCCCTGAACCCCGTGCACACCATTGGCCGCCAGGTGGCAGAGCCCCTGCGCCTGCACCGGGGCATGGACGCGGCCAGTGCCCGCAAGGAGGCCATTGCACTGCTGGACCGCGTGGGCATCCCCAACGCGGCGCAGCGCATCGATGCCTATCCGCACCAGTTTTCCGGCGGGCAGCGCCAGCGCATCACCATTGCGATGGCGCTGGCCTGCGGGCCCGACCTGCTGATTGCCGACGAGCCCACCACGGCGCTGGATGTGACCATCCAGCAGCAGATCCTGGACCTCATCAGCGACCTGGTGGCCGAACGCAACATGGCCATGATCCTGATCTCGCACGACCTGGGCGTGATCTCGCAGAACGTGGACCGCATGATGGTGATGTACGGCGGCAGCGTGGTGGAGAGCGGCTCCACCGCATCCGTTTTCTCGGCCATGGCGCACCCCTACACCCGGGGCCTGTTTGCGGCGCGCCCCCACCTGGGTGCCGTGCATGCGCCCGGCCAGCGCCCCCGGCTGTCCACCATCCCAGGCACCGTGCCTGAACTGGTGGATCTGCCCGCAGGCTGCCCCTTTGCAGGCCGCTGCAGCTACACCATCGACGCCTGCCACCACGAGCCGCCCCCCGTCACGGTTGTGGCCACCGATGCTGACGGTGACCACGCTGTGCGCTGCCTGCGCCGCGAAGCCATTGCCGAAGCCCGCAGTGTGGAGGTGGCAGCATGAGCGACAACCAACATCAGGCCGGCCCTCTGCTCCAGGTGACCGACCTGGTGCGCGAATACACACTGCCCCGCGAGCATCTGTTTCGCCCGCCGGGCACGGTGCAGGCCCTCAATGGCGTGAGCTTTTCCATCGCCGCTGGCCGCAGTCTGGGTGTGGTGGGCGAATCGGGCTCGGGCAAGTCCACGCTTGCGCGGCTGGTGATGGCGCTGGATGCGCCGACTGCTGGCACGGTGGAGCTGCTGGGCCGCAACCTGCACCAGTTGCCCGCCGAGCAACTGCGCCAGGCGCGGCGCGACTTCCAGATGGTGTTCCAGGACCCATATGGATCGCTGGACCCGCGCCAGACCGTGGAGCGTATCGTGACCGAACCGCTGCAGGCGCAAGGCCAGACCACGCGTGCCGAGCAGCGCGAGCAGGCGGCCCAGGTGCTGTCGCAGGTGGGCCTGCGCACCAACGACCTGGGCAAATACCCGCACGAATTTTCTGGCGGCCAGCGCCAGCGCATCGCGATCGCACGGGCCCTCATCACCCGGCCCCGCCTCATCGTGGCCGACGAGCCCGTGAGCGCGCTCGACGTGTCGGTGCAGGCCCAGGTGCTGAACCTCATGCAGGACCTGCAGCAGCAGTTCGGCATCACCTACATGCTCATCAGCCATGACCTCGCGGTGGTCAACCACCTGTGTGACGAGGTGGTGGTGCTGTACCAGGGGCGCATCGTGGAGCGCGGCTCGCCGGGCGAGCTGTTCCGCAACGCGCAGCACCCGTACACACAGTCGCTGGTGGGCGCCGTGCCGCAGGTGTTGCCCGGCCGCGCGCGGGCGCGCCGTGCGGCAGCCGCTGCGGCAACGGCAAAAACCGCATAACCAAATACAGGTGTGATGGTGTAAAAAGCTTTTTTCCTCCCTGGTAACAAATTGCACCGGGGTTTTTATGGTTGTTGTCTGGTTTTTTGTCTGGAGAGTCCGAACATGCTGAACCGCCGTACCGTCCTTGCCACTGGCGCGATTGCCGCCGTGCCCCTGTCCACCCCGCTCAGCGCCCTGGCGCAGGGCCGCAAAGATGCGGTGACGCTCGCGATGACGCTGGAGCCCCCAGGCCTGGACCCCACCGCCGGTGCAGCGTCTGCCATTGCCGAGATCGTGCAATACAACATCTTCGAGACACTCACCAAGATCAATGCCGACGGCAGCGTGTCGCCCCTGCTGGCCGAAAGCTGGGAGGTCTCGCCCGACCTCAAGACTTACACCTTCAAGCTGCGCCGTGGTGTGAAGTTCCAGAACGGCGAGCCCTTCACCGCTGCATCGGTGAAGTTCTCGTACGACCGCGCAGGTGGCGAGAAGAGCACCAACAAGGACAAGCGCACCTTTGCAGGCATCACCACCCAGGTGGTGGACGACTACACCGTGGTGCTGCTCAACAAGGAGATCGACCCCGACCTGCTGTTCGTGCTGGGCCAGGCCACCTCCATCATTGTGGAGCCCAAGAGCGCCGACACCAATGCCAACAAGCCCGTGGGCACCGGCCCCTACCAGCTGCAAGCGTGGAACAAGGGCTCGTCCGTGGTGCTCACGGCCTGGGCCGACTACCGCGATGCCAAGGCCATCAAGATCAAGCGCGCCACCTTCCGCTTCATCTCCGACCCCGCTGCCCAGGTGGCCGCCCTGCTGGCCGGTGACGTGGACGCCTTCCCCCGCGTCACCCCCCGCAGCGTGGCGCAGTTCAAGAGCAACCCGCGCTTTCAGGTGGTGGTGAGCGGCTCCCGCGCCAAGACCATTCTGGCCATCAACAATGCCAAGAAGCCTCTGGACGACGTGCGCGTGCGCCGTGCCATCGCTGCTGCCATCGACCGCAGGGCGGTCATCGAAGGTGCAGGCGACGGCTACGGCGCGCCCATCGGCAGCCACTACGTGCCCAGCGCCTTTGGCTACGTGGACACCACCGGCGTAAACCCCTACGACCCCGAGAAGGCCAAGCGCCTGCTGGCAGAAGCGGGCATCAAGACCCCGCTGGAGCTGACCCTGACCTTGCCCCCACCACCCTACGCACGCCAAGGCGGCGAAGTGATTGCCGCGCAATTGGCCAAGGTGGGCATCATTGCCAAGATCCAGAACGTGGAATGGGCGCAGTGGCTGTCCGGCACTTACGGCAACAAGAACTACGACCTGACGATCATCAGCCACGTCGAGCCGTTTGACCTGGGCAACTTTGCCAAGCCCGACTACTACTGGGGCTACAACTCGCCCAAGTTCAACGAGATCTTCAACCAGATCAAGAACGCCGCCCGCCCTGCGGACCGCACGCGCCTGCTGGGCGATGCGCAGCGCCTGCTGGCCGAGGACTCGGTGCACGCCTTCCTGTACTCCAACCAGTGGATCACGGTGGCCAACAAGAACCTCAAGGGTCTGTGGAAAGACATGCCCGTGTTCGTGAACGACATCTCCGCGCTGTCCTGGACTTGAAACTCGGACACCCCCCTAAGGCGCTGTGCGCCCTCCCCCCGCTCTCACATCGCTGCGCGATGTGGGCAGGGGGACGCAGCCCTCGCTGCGGGGCGGCCCTTGCTCGGCTGCCCGCGCCTGGGCCGCGCCAGTTTCGCGGGCAGCGCACAGCGCAGTGAATGGCTGAACCCCGTAGAAGCAGACAGCTCCTAAAACAATAGCTGTCAGCGCTTTACCAATAAGCGCTAGCAGCCTTTTTTATTGATAAAACTCCCTAAACTCCGTCATGACAGCCCTGCACGACCTGCCCGCCCACGAACTCCTGGCTGCCTACCGCCAGCGCACGCTGTCCCCCGTGGAGGTCACGCAGGCCGTGCTGGCGCACATCGAGCGCTGGGAGCCCCACATCCAGGCCACCTACCTGTTGCGGCCCGACGCTGCACTGGCACAGGCCCGCGCGTCCGAAGCCCGCTGGCTGCGTGGCGAGCCCATGGGCGCCCTCGACGGCGTGCCCAGCACCATCAAGGAAAACATCGCCACCGAAGGCGACCCCACCCCGCTGGGCACGGCCGCTGTCGAGCTGGTACCTGCCACGGCAGACGCACCTCCCGCCGCCCGCATGCGCGAGGCCGGTGCCGTCATCGTCGCCAAAACCACCATGCCCGACTACGGCATGTTGTCCTCGGGCCTGTCCACCTTTCACCCGCTGTCACGCAACCCGTGGGACCTGAGCAAAGGGCCCGGCGGCTCCAGCGCCGGTGGTGGCGCAGCGGCCGCTGCTGGGTACGGCCCGCTGCACATCGGCACCGACATCGGCGGCTCGCTGCGCCTGCCCGCCAGCTGGTGCGGCATCTTCAGCTTGAAGCCCAGCCTGGGCCGCATTCCGATTGACCCGCCCTACACGGGCCGCGCCGCCGGACCCATGACCCGCACCGTGGCCGACGCCGCGCTGATGATGCAGGTGCTGAGCCAGCCCGACGCGCGCGACAGCATGAGCCTGCCCGCGCAGGACATCGCCTGGAGCCAGTTCAACAAGGGCGCCGAGCGCCTGCGCGGCCTGCGCATTGGCCTGCTAATGGACGCCGGCTGCGGCTTGGACGTGGACCCAGAAGTGACAGCCGCCGTCGAACACGCGGCCCGGCTGCTGGAAAACGCGGGCGCCGTCATTGTGCCCATGCAGCCTTTCATGACGCAGGCCATGCTCGACGGCATGGACCATTTCTGGCGCATGCGTTCGCACACCGACTTGCAGGCCCTGCCAGCGGCACGGCGTGACAAGGTACTGCCCTACATCCGCACCTGGGCCGACAGCGCAGCGGGCATGAGCGGCACCGACGTCTTCAACGCCAGCCAGCAGTTCCACATCACCCGTGTGGCTGCGGTCAAGGCCTGCAGCGCGTTCGACTACGTGATCTCGCCCGTGGCGCCCAACGTCGCCTTCCAGGCCGAGCTGCCTTCGCCCACCAACGACCCGCTGCGGCCTCTGGAGCACATCGGCTTCACCGTTCCCTTCAACATGTCCGAGCAGCCTGCCGCGTCCGTCAACTGCGGCTACACCGCCAGCGGCCTGCCTATCGGCCTGCAGATTGCGGGCGCGCGGTTTGACGACCTGGGGGTGCTGCAGGTGGCGCATGCCTTCGAGCTGATCCGCGACCCGCAAAAGCCCTGGCCGCTGCCGCCAGCCGCCTGACGGCCCGGCGGCCACAGCCGCTTGTTGTACCCTTGCGCGCTGTTGCTACCGCGGCCGCCTCCCGCGCCGCCAGCCCTATACCGCCCACTACCGCATGGACATCCTCATCCTGGCGATCCTCATCGCCACCGGCACCTACATGCTCAATGCCAAGGAGCAGCGCAAGCGCATCGTGCTGCTGGGCAAGCATTTGTCCCATTACCAGATCGAGAAGCTCATGGAAGCGCTCACCGAGGGCTACCTGCGCGCCCTGGGCGAAAGCACCGACGAGCGCCGCGACCAGATCTGGAGCCTGCTAAGCACCACCGAGACGCAGCTGGCCGAGCAGTTTGGCCGTTTTGCGGCCGAGTTCGCCAAGGAGCCCGAGGCCACAACGCGTGTAAGCCGCCTGGCCCTGGCCCTGCCCTTTGCCGAAACGATCTTGCCTAGCGCCACCTTCGACATGCGCAAGGCCCTGGCCATCCATGCGCGAGGCATTGCGCACGTGGTACAGAACACCGGGCACCTGTCGCCCAAGGACCGGGCCTACATGATGACGGCCGAGCTGTTTCTCATGCAGCACACCTGCCACTGGTTCTGCAAGTCCAAGACCATCGCCTCCGCCCGCATGCTGGCGCGCCACCAGACGCCGCATGAACAACTGGTCGCCTCGGTATCGGCCGAAACCCGCAACGCCTATCTGTCCCTCACCCAGGGCCGCTGAAACCAACCTACCCCCAGCACCGCTGCTCGCTAACACCACCGCCGCCATGCCAACCGTCGATAGCCTGGGCAACCCCGTCACCCTCCATGAGCCCGCCAGCGCCGCCGCGCTGAACGATTTCGTTGACGGTTTCATCGCCTGCGAGGCCCGCGCGGTGAACATCCTGCAGGCAGCGGGCGACGTCAGCGCCATCGTGCAGGCCTGCTGCGCGGCGCTGCACATGTTTGCCGAGTCGGCCGACGCGCCCCGCAACGCGCGCCCCTTCATCGATCAAGCGCTGGCCAGCGCGCCGCAGGCCAGCGAGCGCGAGCAGCGCTTTGTGGCTGCGGTGGCGGCGTGGGTTCATGGTGACCTGCCCCGCGCCATTGCCCTGCACGAGGAGCAGGCGCGGCAGCACCCGCGCGACCTCGCCTCGCTCAAGCTGGGGCAGTACCACCTGTTCAATTGCGGCGACTCGCCCGGCATGCTGCGCCTGGCGCTGCAGGCCCTGCCCGCAGCGGGTGATGTGCCCTACCTGCACGGCATGCTGGCCTTTGGCTGGGAGCAATGCCACCTGCTCACGCAGGCCGAATCCGCCGCGCGCCGCGCCGTGGCGCTGTGCCGCAAGGAGCCCTGGGCCCACCATGCCCTGGCGCATGTGATGCTGACCCAGGGACGCATTGCCGAAGGCACGGACTTCATTGGCAGCGTCAGCGACACCTGGACGGGCCTGAATTCCTTCATGGTCACGCACAACTGGTGGCATCAGGCCCTTTTCCTGCTGGAGCAGGAGCGGCACGACGAGGTGCTGGCGCTGTACGACCGGCAGGTGTGGGGCGTGGTGAAGGACTACACGCAGGACCAGATCAATGCCATCTCGCTGCTGGCGCGGCTGGAGCTGGCGGGCGTTCACGTCGGCGCGCATCGCTGGGCCGACGTGGCCGGTTACCTGGAACGCCAGCGCCTGGCCGACCACGTGCTGCCCTTCTTGGACCTGCAATACCTCTATGGCCTGGCCCGCGCCGACTGTGCCGACGCTGTCGCCACCCTGCTGCGCAACATCGAATCCCACGCGGCCACCCGCACCGAGTCGCATGCACGCACTGTGTGGCAGCAGGTGTGCGTGCCTGCGGCACACGGACTGGTGGCGCACGCCCGAGGCGACTGGGCCACGGCCGTCGCACAGCTGGGCACGGCCCTGCCCCGCCTGCTGGAGATCGGCGGCAGCCACGCACAGCGCGACCTGTTCCACCAGATCTGGGTGGACGCGCTGCAACACAACGGCCAGTGGGCCGCCGTGCAGAACCTGCTGCAGCCGCAGGCCAACGCACAGCCCGAGTCACTGCGGCTAGCGCGGCAACTGCGCAATGTGCACGCCGCCCTGGCACTGCCGGTAGACGGCTAGTCCACTGAATCCGAGAAATCGGCGGTGCGCCGGGGCTGCGGTGAGCGCGCGGCAAGGCGTCTGGCGCAGCCAAGGCTGCCTGCCTTGGCAAGGCAGGCAACGCCGCCGCGCGCCC
>NZ_JBKBKQ010000008.1:0-149813 GCF_046294525.1 Acidovorax sp. | reverse complement strand
TTGTGCTTGCCCGCAAGCTCTTGCGTGTGGCTTTCTCACTGTTCAAACAGCACGTCCTGTTCGATCCTGCGTTGGTCGCTGTCAGAACTTGACGAAAGCCATAGAACCTCAGCCCGAACGGATGAGGTGCGCGGGACGAACCTCTTGGCATGAACCCGCCCCTAAACCGTTCACCCTGAGCCTGTCGAAGGGCTGCGCAGCCGTTGTGCCCCGGCTTCGACAGGCTCAGCCCGAACGGTAGGGAGCGTGCAGGCTCAGCCCGAACGGTTGGTAGGTGACGACATGAACCAGCGCGCCCCAGCCGGTTCAGTCTGAGCTTGTCGAAGCGCCGCACAAGCGCCACCACACACCCCAAGACCACACAACATTTTTTTCGGAGACAACCACCATGACCCTTCACAACAAAACCATCGTCGTCACCGGCTGCTGCTCCGGCATTGGCGCAGACTTCGCCAAGCTAGCCCGCCTGCAAGGCGCCCGCGTGATCGGGGTGGACCGCAACGCGCCCACGCTCACGCTCGACGGCTTCGTGCAGGTGGACCTGGGCGACCCCGCCGCCATCAACGACGCCGTGGCCCAGCTGCCCGCCCAGGTCGATGCGCTGGCCAACATCGCGGGCGTGCCGGGCACCGCGCCGGCGGAGCTGGTGGGCCGCGTCAACTACCTGGGTCTGCGCCACTTCACCCACCGCGTGCTTGACCGCATGGGCGAGGGCGGCGCCATCGTCAATATCTCCTCCATCCTGGGTGCCGAATGGCCGCAGCGCCTGGAGCAGCACCGCGCCCTGGGCGCCACCGCAAGCTTTGAAGAAGGCGCGAAGTGGCTGGCCGCGCACCCCGTGCCGCAAGACACCTGCTACCAGTACTTCAAAGAGGCGCTGATCATCTGGACCTACACGCAATCGCAAAAGATCTTCATGGAGCGCGGCGTGCGCATGAACTGCGTGGCCCCCGGCCCGGTGTTCACGCCCATCCTGGGCGACTTTGTACAGATGCTGGGGCAAGAGCGGGTAGAGAAAGACGCCCACCGCATGAAGCGCCCCGCCTTCAGCGACGAGGTGGCGCCGGTGATTGCCTTCCTGTGCAGCGATGCATCGCGCTGGGTCAGCGGCATCAACCTGCCGGTGGATGGCGGGCTGGCTTCCACCTACCTCTGAGCGAACGGGCCGCACATGTCCGCTCCACAGCTTGAGGCCATCTTGCAGATGGCCGCGCAAAATCCGCCACCCGCGCAAGCCACCCCCACGCAGCTGCGCGCGTGGTTTGACGCCAGCCACTCGCACATGCCCCTGGCCCAGGGGCTGCCCATCCAGACGCTGCGCATCCCCAACGGCGCGGGCGGCACCATGGCCGCCGAGTTGCTCAGCACCCCGCAGGCCGACCCGCGCAAGCTGGTCATCTACTACCACGCGGGCGGCTTTGTGTTTGGCTCGCTCGCGTCGCACCGGTCGCTGTGCTCGTACCTGGCGCAGTTCTGCGGCGCGCGCGTGCTCAACGTGGACTACCGCCTGGCGCCCGAGCACCCGGCCCCCGCCGCGCACGAGGACGCGCTGGCCGCTTACCAGTGGGCGCTGGCCCAGGGCTACGACGCATCCGCCATCGCGCTGATGGGCGACTCCGCCGGCGGCAACCTGGCGCTGTGTACCGCATTGCGCGCGCGGGACCAGGGCCTGCCGCTTCCCGCCGCCATCGTGGCCTTGTCCCCCGCGCTGGATCTGGCGCGCGAAGGCGAATCGCACCGCGCGGTGGCGGACGACCCGTTCATCACGCCCGAGCTGATGGGCTTCTTCAACGCCATGTATGTGCAGGGTGGTGACCTGCGCTCGCCCGCCATCACGCCGTTCTACCGCGCCGACCTGCACGGCCTGCCGCCCGTGCGCCTGCAGGTGGGCAGCCGCGAGCTGCTGCGCGACGACGCACGCACCTTCGCCGCGCGCCTGAAGGCAGCCGGCGTGGATGCGGAATGCACTGTGTGGGAGGGCATGGTGCATTGCTGGCAGCTTTTTGCCCCGGCGCTGGACGAGGCGCTGGTGTCGCTGGAACTGGCGGGACGCTTTATCGCCCAGCACCAGCGCAGCCTGCCGCACAGCGCCACCGCCTAGCAGGCCACCGCCCGGGTGGCGACCCGGCAACTGCCTGCCGGGTCAGCCTGCGGCGGCAACTGAAGCCCTCGTTAGAGAAGCGAAGAAGCGGGATGGACTATAAAAATAATAGCTGCCAGCGCTTGCTGGATAAGCGCTACAGCCCGTTTTGACCCAAAAACTTCCCGTGGCCTGTCGGTGAACCTGTGCTGGGCGGTGGCCCGCCTACTTCAGCAGCTCCAGCGTGCGATCGTCCTTCTGCCCGCCAAAGTACTTCTGCAGCACCGCATGAAACACGCTGCCCGGCGCAGGTGACGCCTCGCCAAACAGCGTCATGCAAGAGCGCAGCTTCAGGTCGTCCGGCGTGCCAAACACCTCCAGCGCAGAAGAAGGCGCCTCCAGCTCCATCAGGATCTGGCAACACTCGCGCAGCCGCCCCGCCAGCACCGGGTGCGCCAGGTAAGCCCGCGCCTCGGCCAGCGACTGGATTGCATAGCGCTGCGCCATGTCGCTGCGCCCCAGCCCCTTAATCTGCGGGAACACAAACCACATCCAGTGCGTACGCTTGCGGCCCGCGCGCAGCTCGGCCACCACGCGGGGCCACACAGACTCTTGGGCTTGCAGAAAACGGTCGAGTGTGGGGGGCAGGGGCATAGGCTGGATCAATGACTTGCTGATGGCTGATGGCTGATTGCTGATTGCTGGAGTGGCGGATTGCAGGGCAGCGCGCCGCAAACTTCAAGCACCCGTTCGGGCTGAGCTTGTCGAAGCCTCGCGCAGCGCCTGGTCCCGCATAAACGAACTCCCGTGGGGCCGATGCCCGCTCGCCCGCAGTGGCTGCGCCGCATGCTTGCCGCACATGTTGACCGCGAATTTCACCACCGGCAAGTGCTGATTCCAAACGGCCAGCCCGCGCGCTGCCTACGGGGCAACCGCAATGTGCTCATCACAACCCCCATGCCAAAATGAAACGATGAGCACTACCACCACCTCCTCCTTCCAGTCCGCCGCAGACGGCACCCGCATCACCACCTACACCTGGGCCGAAACCCCGGGCAAGCCCGTGGGCGTCGTGCAAATCTCCCACGGCTTGGCCGAGCATGGCGAGCGCTACGACCGCTTTGCGCGCGCCCTGAACGCCGCGGGCTTCATCGTCCACGCCGTGGACCACCGCGGCCACGGCCGCACGGCGGGCGACAAGCTGGGCGACTTTGGCCGCGCAGGTTTTGACGGTCTCATTGCCGACGTCGCGCAGTTTGGCGAACTGCTGCGCACACAGCACGCGCCGCAACAGTTGCCCGTGTTCCTGTTCGGCCACTCCATGGGCTCCTTCGCCGCACAGGCCGCCATCCTGGACCACTCGTCCACCTGGTCCGGCGTCATCCTGTCAGGCTCCACCGCCCTCGATTTGTTCGCTGCCGGCATGGCCAACGCCCCCGCCGACGCACCCGCCGGGCTCGCGGCCTTCAACGCGGGCTTTGAGCACCGCACCGGCTACGAATGGCTGTCGCGCGACGCCGCAGAGGTGGACGCCTACGTGGCCGACCCGTGGTGCGGCTGGGACGTGCCGGAGGATGTGATTCCTTCGCTTTTCGCACCTGCGCCCCGGCTGGCCGACCCCGCGCTACTCGCGCGCATCCGCAGCGACCTGCCCATCCTCATCGCTTCCGGCGACGCAGACCCGCTGGCTGCAGGCGGGGCTTTGCTTCAGCAACTGGGGCAGCGGTATCGGGATGCCGGTGTGGCCGATGTGACGGTCAAGCTGTACCCGGCGGCGCGGCATGAGATCTTGAATGAGACCAATCGGGATGAGGTGACGGGGGATATGGTGGGGTGGCTGCGGGTGCGCGTGGAGGTGGCGTAGTCGATGCCCGATGCCCGATGCCTGTAATGGGTTGGAGGCGGAAATTCAAGCTTGGTGATCCAGCGCCGCCTGCAGCCTTAAGCAGTCAAACGGCGGTGGGGTATACCGATGACCGCTGTACCCCCATGACTGGTTACTTTCCTGCAGCCCGAGTCCCCGCGATGGTCGAGCGGCCGCCGCTGCATTGCGCGAAAGTCAGAGGCCGTCGTTTGGAATTGCAGAGCAATTGATTCTGGCCACTGGTTCCACCACCCAATATAGTTACAAGATGGATGGTTGAGGACCCAAGGTCGCAGAAGCTCGCGCTCTGTGATGCTTGAACGCATAACGCAAACGATAGGGAGAGGCGAAGTGGCGAATGACAGAAGAGCCTACAGTGAAGCTGAGACCGTCGCCTTACTGTCGCAGGTGAGTAACCGATGTCCGCTATGTGATGGCGGTCTCTTTTACAGGAAGAGGCAGCGACATTACAAGTCGTACGAACTGGCGCATGTCTATCCTCTAAACCCGCGCCCAGAGGAAGTCATCGAACTGGCGAACTCGCCGCGGCTGTCCGCCGACGTAAACGACCCGGACAACATCATTCCGCTTTGCCTCAATTGTCATGGGCAGTTCGACAAGCCTCGAACTGCAGAGGAGTACCACCGCCTGTATCAAATCAAGCTGGATGCTCTGCAAGATGAGCGGCAGCGCGCGCTGGCGTCGCAGTATCCACTTGAGGAGCAGATTTCTGCCGTTGTTGCCCACCTGCACAGCGCCGCGGTAGAGCAAGACACTGGCGTCGAGCTCGCGCTCACGCCGAAGGCCGCTGATGACAAGTTGGATACGACTATGCCCCCGCCAACTAAGCGGAAGGTTCGCAATGCAGTCGAGGACTACTTCCGCCATATCCAGACCGCCTTCTTGGAACTTGAGCGCAGCGACCCAGGGTGCTCCGAACAAATTTTCACTCAGGTCAAGTCGTTCTACGTGATGCAGAAACGTCAGGGCCTGACACAAGCACAGGTGTTTGCCAACGTGGTTGCTTGGATTCGTATTCGCGCTGAGGCCCAGTCCCTTGAGTCCGCTGAAGCCGTAGCTTCGTTCTTCATTCAGAACTGCGAGATCTTCGAATGATTACGCCAAACAAGGTCGTTCCACTCAGCGCCTCTGTGTTGGGGCAGCTTGTTCAAGTGCTGAAGGCGGGGCCCGATTCGATCAGCGTGCAAGACCTTTTCCAACAGGTGGGCGACAAGTTCGAAAGCATCGACCAGTTCCTTTTGGCGCTCGACGTCCTGTACATCCTTGATCGCGTCACTGTCGATTTCAAAACTCTGAGGGTTGTCTATGCTGCGTGAGATTCGCTGCGAGAAATTTCGAACCGGCATTGTCCGGTTTCACCCCGGACTCAACGTCGTCTTAGGGGATGACAATGCCACCAACTCGATTGGAAAGTCCACTCTGTTGATGCTGGTGGACTTCGTATTTGGTGGCTCGACGCTGCTGGAATGGAACAAGGACATCGTTGACGAGCTTGGCCATCATCACTATGACTTCGCGTTCGAGTTCGATGGCGAGTTGCACCGATTCCGGCGCGAGACGATCGCGCCAGACAGCGTGTACACCTGCAATGAAGCCTACGAGGTGCATTCGACATGGTCGCTGGAGGAGTTCAACGCGTTCCTCAAGCAGGCGTACGGTCTTGAATCGCCGGGACAGACATTTCGCGCCGCCGTGGGTCTTCATCTACGCGTTTGGCGCAAGGAGAACTTAATCCCAGATGAGCCGTTGCATGCATCCCCGAAGCAAAAGTCCAAGGATTGCATCGACAACCTCATCAAAACGTACGGCAAGTTCGAAGCGATTCGTGAGCTTGATGAAGCAGCTCGCGCGGCGGAAGCTGATCTGAAACTCGTGCGGGCTGCAGCCAACAGCGAACTGATTCCCAAGGTGACCAAGACGGGGTATGCGCAGGCAAAAACGCAGATCGCGAATCTCGAGCGTGACCTGGAAGAGGTACGACAAAACTTGGCTAGCTATGCGACAAGCCTGAGTGCAGTGATCAACAAGGAGGTGCTCGAGCTCAAGGTGCGTAAGGATGATTTGCTGCAACGCCGCTTGAATGTTGCGGGGCGGCTTTTGCGAGTTGATCGCAACCTCGGTGGCCGACGTTCTTTGCATAGCGGCAATTTCAAGGACCTCCAAAGGTATTTCCCAGAGATCAATACCGCCCGCTTGTCCGAGGTTGAGGCCTTTCACGATGGTGTTGCCCAAATCCTGAGGGAGCAGCTAAAAGAGTCCAGAAAGCAATTGGCTGAGGAGTTGAATCTGATTGACATCAGCGTCGCCGGCATTGACGCGGAGATGGCGGCTGCGCTGGGCTCGATCGACCAACCTGAGTCGCTTGTCGACCACGTTTACAAGGTTGCACTGTCGCTGCAGAGCGCTCGGGCGAGCAAGGATGGGTACGAGCGCGAGCAGGATCAGGTCGAGCGTCTGCGCAAAGCTAAGGAGGCCCTTGCGGAAGAGAAACAGCGCATACTGATCGAAGTTGAGACCAGCGTGAACACCGGTATGAGGGAGATAGTCAGCGAAGCCATCGGGGAGCATCGCAAGAGTCCGCGGCTGTCGCTTGGTGACACCAGCTACAAATTCGAGGTTTTCGAAGACACCGGTACCGGCACGGCGTTCTTCGGTCTGGTGCTCTTTGACATGGCTGTATTCAGGGCGACCAGCCTGCCCACCATTGCTCACGATTCTGTGCTCTTTAAGAACATTTCGAACGACTCGGTTGCCCGCCTTGTCGCGCTCTACGCGAACAACCCGAAGCAGTCCTTCATTGCACTTGACGAGATCCATAAGTACGGATTTGCGACCGCCTTAATGCTGCAAAAGCACAGCGTCATTGAGCTCAGCGACCAAGCTGTGCTGTATGTCAAGGATTGGCGTCCAAACCGTCCATCAGCGCCGCTCGTTGAAACAGATTGATTGGCCATCGTCAGTTTCAACGCTCGAGTGATACAGCTACCGAATCGGCATGCCAGACATCGCCCCATCGAAACCGATTGGACTTCGGCTTCGGGTCGCAAGGACGATTTGTGACGGAGAAATGTGATGTGGAGGCGCATTCTGACCGTCATGATCGGGTCAAGGACCGCTCCACATCGCCTGTATACACCGTGATGTGACGCGTAGTGGTGCTGGCTAGCGGCACGTTTTCAGCAATCCGCAGGAGTTCAGTTCTGATCTGCGTCTGACAGCAACCTCTGCAGAGCAGCCTGCTCCCAGCGCATTCAATATTGAGCGCCACTGAGCCAACTACCGCCCCCGAACCCCTCGCCCCCTGCGCGCACCCCCCGCCACCTGACAAGCCCTCCGATACGCCCGCAGCGTCACCTCCGCTCGCTGCATCACCGTGTCCTCCACCGTTGTCGCGCCCCCAGCCATCTCATCCGCCTGCGCCTGCACCAGCTCCGCCGGGCTCATGCCCGATGCCTCGCCCGTCAGCAGCGCAATCCCTTCGCTCACATGCCCCATGGTGTAAACGTGAAACAGCCCGCGCTCCACGGCGTCCTGCACGCTGCGGTCCAGCATCAGGTGGCGCTGGTTGCGGGCGGGGATCAGCACGCCTTGCGTGCCGTCCAGGCCCGCGGCCTGGCAGGCCTGGAACCAGCCTTCGATCTTTTCGTTGATGCCGCCCACGGGCAGCACTTCGCCGTGTTGGTTGAGGGCACCCGTCACGGCGATGCCCTGGCGCAGGGGCAGGCCTGACAGGCTGGAGAGCAGCGCATACAGCTCGGCGCACGAGGCGGAGTCGCCTTCCACGCCGCTGTATTCCTGCTCGAAAACGATGGACGCATTCAGTGCCAGCGGCGCCACGTGGCTGAACAGGGCGGTGAGGTAGCTGTGCAGGATGAGCACGCCCTTGTCGTGGATGGGGCCGGACATATCGACTTCGCGCTCGATGTTGAGCAGGCCTTCTTGCCCGGCAAAGGTGCGCGCGGTGATGCGCACGGGGAAGCCGAAGCGGTAGTCGCCCAGGTCGATCTGCGTCATGGCGTTGATCTGGCCGGCCACGCTGCCGGTCAGGGTGATCAGGCGCTCGCCTTCGGTGATGGATTCGTGCAGTTGTTCTTCGGGGTAGTTGTGGCGTAGGCGGCGGGCGCGCAGGGCGGCGTGCACGTCGGCGGCGTCCACCAGGGTGCCGCCGCGTTGCTGGCACTGGGCGGCGCTTTCGATGAGCAGGGCTTCGGTGTGGGCGAAGAGGGCGCTTTGGCGGCCCTGGTCGTCGGCCTCGCGGTGCGATTGCTCCAGCAGCAGGGCCACGGCGGCGGGGTTGAAGTGGGGCAGGCCGCGCTTGTGGCAGGTCTGCGCGACGAAGATGGCGGTGGCCTGGCGGGTGGCGGGGGTGGCGGCAAAGCGCTCCACAAAGTCCACCTTGGCCCGAAAGCGGCGGGCGGCGTCGGGGTCGGCCTCTTGCAGGGCGTAGTACTCCTCCACCGATCCGATCAGCACGATCTTGACTTCCACGTCCACGGGCTCGGGCAGCAGCGCGGCGGGCGCGCCGGGGCCGTGGGCGGCGGGGCCGCCACCGCCTGCGCCTTCTTCAATCTGCAGGCGGCCGCAGCGCAGAAAGCGGCGCAGGCGCGGCCACAGGCCTTCTTCGGCCGCCACGTCTTGCAGGTGCAGCAGGATGAAGCCGCCGTGCGCCTTGAGCAGGCTGCCAGCCAGGATACTGGTGTGGTCGGCCTGCGGGGCGTCGGCTTCCAGGCCGTGTTCGATGCTGCCGAACAGGGTGCGGGCGGTGGGGTGGTCTTCCACCACCACGGGCGCGGCGGTGCGGCCGCTGTTGTCCACCACCAGATTCACTTGGCAGCGGGCCAGCAGGTCGTCCAGCGCGTCCTTGCGGTCGGCCTCGGCGTCGCTGTCGGGCTCGTCGTGCAGGGGCTCGAACAGGTCGATGTGCTCCAGCAGCGCGCGCTCCACGCGGTCCAGCCATTGCGATAGTTTTGCGCCGTCCTTGATCTGCTTGCGCAGGCCCTGGCGCACCTCGTGCAGGCTTTGCTCCACCAGGGGCTTGATGGCGCGGCGGCGCAGGGCGGCCACGGCCTCGTCGCGGGCGCGCTCCAGCGGGCGCATGGTGTCCAGAAAGCGGCCGATCTCGGCGCGCAGGGCTTGCTCGGCCACATCGATCTCGGCGCGGCGTTCGGGCGGCAGGGCGCGGGCCTCGGCCTCGGTCAGCGGCTGGCCGCGCGCGCCGATGAGGGTGAAGACCATCTGCCCGCCCTCGCGCGAGAGATTGAACTGCCGCGCCTGCGCAAACTGGTCCAGCTGCGCAAAGGCGGCCGATTCCTGCGCTTGCCACTGCTGCTGGATGCGCTCGGCCTCGGCCTTGAAGTCGGGGCTGGCCAGGCGCTTGGGGATGTCGGCCTGCAGATTGCGCGCCACGTCGATCATGCTTTGCCGTAGCTCCCGGCCCTGGCCTGCGGGCAGGCGCAGGGCGCGGGGGCGCTCGGGGTGGTCAAAGTTGTGCAGGTAGCACAGGTCGGGCGGCACGGGGCGGCGGGCGGCGGCCTCGTGCATGGCCTGGCGCAACAGCGATGCGCGGCCGCTGCCCACTTCGCCCAGCACAAACAGGTGGTAGTCGGGCTGCTGCATGTTCAGGCCGAACTGCGCGGCGGCCTGGGCGCGCTCCTGGCCGATCCAGGGCAGGGGCTGGCCTTGCAGCTCGGCGGTGGTGGCAAAGCCCAGGCTGTCGGGGACGATGGTCAGGCGCAGTTGGTGGGGGGCGAGGGCTTGGGCGGGCATGGTGGGTTGTTGAATCTCTTATTTTTTGCGCTGTTTTTTTGCAAACAGCGCCGTTGGCCTGGCTTCAATGGCCTGCGTGCGCCGGGTGTTTTGAGGCAGCGGCGGGTGCATCGCGCCCTGGCTTCGACAGGCTCAGCCCGGACGGCGGGGGTGGGCGGCTTGGCAGCATGGGGCGGGCGGTGGTTTGATGTCAAATTGGCGGCTGGGTCTTGGTGGATAAGCGCTAGCAGCTATCAAATGAAGAGTGATTGCGGCGGTCTCAACGCGACGCAGGGCAGGCACCTTGTGGCGCCCCGCCCGCCAGTGCGCGGCTGCGTGCATCGGCCAGGGCCACGGCTTCGGGCGCTTCGGTGGGCCAGCCCGCCAGATGCTGCTGGGCCACGCGGCTGAGAGCCGTGATCCAGTGGTTGTTGTCATTCAGGCAGGGGATGTAGTGAAACTCCTGCCCGCCCGCGTGCAAGAAGGCTTCGCGCACTTCCATGTTGATTTCTTCCAGCGTCTCCAGGCAGTCGCTGGTGAAGCCGGGGCACACCACGTCCACGCGCCGCGTGCCGGCCTTGCCCAGCGCCTCGATGGTGGGCTGGGTGTAGGGCTCCAGCCACTTGGCCTTGCCAAAGCGCGACTGGAAGGTGATGCGAAAGCGGTCCTCGCGCAGGCCCAGGCGTTCGGCGAGCAGGCGGCCGGTCTTGCGGGCCTCGCAGTGGTAGGGGTCGCCCAGGTGCAGGGTGCGCTCGGGCACGCCATGAAAGCTCATCACCAGCTGGTCAGGCTGGCCGTGGTGCTTCCAGTGAGATTCGATGGTGCGGGCCAGCGCGTCGATGTAGCCCGGGGCATCGTGGTAGCGGTTCACAAAACGCAGCTCGGGCACGTTGCGCGTGCGCGCGGCCCAGGCGTACACGGCGTCGAATACGCTGGCGGTGGTGGTGCCCGAGTACTGCGGGTACAGCGGCAGGATCAGGATGCGCGTGGCGCCTTCGGCCTTGAGGGCATCGAGCTGGCTGGCGATGGACGGGTTGCCGTAGCGCATGGCGTGGCGCACCAGAACCGCGTGCCCCGCCTCGCCCAGCCAGCCGCGCAGCAGCGTGGCCTGCTTGGCCGTCCAGTGCGCCAGCGGCGAGCCCTCGGGCGTCCAGATGCTGGCGTATTTGGCTGCCGACTTGGCCGGCCGGGTGCGCAGGATGATGCCGTGCAGGATGGGCAGCCACGCCAGCTTGGGGATCTCCACCACGCGGTGGTCCCCCAAAAACTGCGCCAAGTAGCGGCGCACGGCGGGGGCGGTGGGCTCGTCGGGCGTGCCCAGGTTGCACAGCAGCACGGCGGTGCGTTCGGGCTGGCCGTGGGTGTAGGGGGGTTCGGGGGCAAAGGTGGACGGCATGGGGCGATTGTGGCAAATGGGCGGCGCGGCGCCACCTGCCGGGCATTGCGCGCCAAGTGCCCGGCAACGCTGCCGGGCCTGGGGTATTCTCGCCGCACCATGCCCGACCCCACGCACCCCCAAGCCGCCGTGGCTGCGGCCACCGCAGACGGTTGCGCCACCGCTGCCGCACCTGCACCCAGCCCTGCCAGCTCGCCCGCATCACAACTCGACATCTCCCGCATCCGCGCCATCTCCATCGACCTGGACGACACGCTGTGGCCCATCTGGCCCACCATCACGCGGGCCGAGGCGGTGTTGCTGGACTGGCTGACGCACCACGCGCCCGCCACCGCGGCGCTGTTTGCCAGCACCGAGTCGCTGCGCGCCATCCGCAACCAGATGGTCAGCCTGCGGCCGGACCTGCTGCACGACCTGAGCGCGCTGCGGCGCGAGTCCATCCGGCTGGCGCTCACGCAGGCGGGCGACGAGCCCGCGCTGGCCGAGCCCGCGTTTGACTTGTTCTTTGCCGAGCGCCAGCGCGTGGAGCTGTTCGAGGACGCGCACGACACCCTGGCGTTTTTGTCGGCCCGCTACCCGGTGGTGGCCTTGTCCAACGGCAATGCCGACGTGCACCGCATTGGCATCGGGCATTACTTTCAGGCCAGCATCAGCGCCACGGTGTTTGGCGTGGCCAAGCCGGATGCACGCATCTTCCACGCCGCCGCCAGCGCCGCAGCGGTGCAGCCGCACGAGGTGCTGCACGTGGGCGACGATGCCACGCTGGACGCGCACGGCGCGCTGAATGCGGGCATGCAGGCGGTGTGGATCAACACGGCCAACAACCCCTGGCCACACGATGCGCCGCCCCACGCTACGGTGGACAGCCTCACGGCGCTGTGCCGGCTGTTGAGCTGATGCACTTCTTGCCGCAGATCAATTTCTGAATGTGCAGCGCCTTTTCCTGAACGTGCAGTGGTTGATGCCGCTGCCCAATGACGTCACACTCACCCGTCGCCGTGCGACCTTCTGCCATGCCCCGCAAGCTCCATTTTTTGCCCCCCATCCGCACCATCGGCCTCGCGCAGCCCTTGCACTGGCTGGCCCTGGGCTGGCGGGACATGGTGCGTGCGGGATGGGTGAGCATGGCCCAGGGGTTGGCGCTGGCACTGTTTGGCGCGGCCATTTTTGCGGTGGCGCACCACCGCTTCTGGCTGCTGGCGGGCGCGCTGTCGGGTTTTCTGGTGGTGGCGCCGGTGCTGGCCACCAGCCTGTATGCCTTGAGCCGCGCGCTGGAGCGCGGTGAGGCGGCAGACCTGGGCGTGGTGCTCAAGACCTGGCTCAACTGGCAAAACAGCCACGTCAACAAATGGGGCAACGACTACTGGTGCATGGTGCAGTTCGGCGCGCTGCTGGCGCTGGCCGCCACCGGGTGGGTGATGACATCGGCGGCGCTCATCACGCTGCTGGCGCCGGTGCCTGTCCTCACGCCGCTCGATTTTCTGCATCACGTGGTGCTGGCGCGCGAGGGCTGGCTGTTCGAGATCTGGCTGGGCCTGGGCAGCCTGATGGCGGCCCCCATCTTTGCATCCAGCGTGGTGGCCATGCCCCTGCTGGTGGACCGCCGCGCGACGCTGCTGCAGGCCGTGCTCACCAGCTGGAAGGCGGTGGTCGTGAACCCGCTGCCCATGGCGCTGTGGGCCGCCCTGATCCTGGGCCTGACACTGCTCGGGATGGCTTCGCTGCTGCTGGGGCTGGTGGTGGCCATGCCGGTGCTGGGCCATGCGAGCTGGCATGCCTACCGTGACCTGGTCGATGCGTCCGGCCTGCCCGTGCGCGATGCCGCCGGGCCCGCCAACGCAAGCGGGGTGGCGTCGTGATCTTTGGATTCACCGAAGCGCAGATATCGGGCTTCTTCCTCACCTACGGGGTGGGTGCGTTCATCCTGTACATGCTGTTCATCATCGGCCAACTGGCGTGGGAATCCAAAGCCGGGCGGTTTGGCACCTTTGTGCTGTTTCTCGGGTTGGGCGTGGGCTTCCTGGGCTTTCTGGCCAAGGCAGTGATCCAGTGGTGGTTGGAGCGGTAGGCACCCGCCTCATGCCTTGAGCGCCCGGGCTGAAGGGACCGCGCCCTGTGCCTGCCAGCGGCGCTGCACCCACTTTTCCAGCTCCGCCACGGCAAACACGGCCGTGCCGGCCAGCAGCACGCGGCACCACTCTGCGAATGTCAAGTCCGTGGAACCAAACACCTGCTGGAGCCAGTGGGCATGCACGAAAGCCAGCTGCATGGCGGCGCACAGCGCAATGGCTGCCGGCACCTTGAGGTTGCCCAGCAAGCCTTCGCGCGTGAGCACGCTGTGCAGGATGTGGCGGCTGTTGTACAGGTAGAACATCTCGGCCACCACCACGGTGCTCACCGCCATGGTGCGGGCCGTCGCGATGGACGCGCCTTGGTGCATCTCCCACAGGAACAGGCCCAGCGCCGCACATGCCATCAGTACCGACACCATGGCCATGCGCCACACGAACAGCCCGGTCAGCAATGATTCTCCAGGGTTGCGCGGGCTGCGGCGCATCACGTCGTCTTCGGCGGGCTCGAAGGCGAGTGCGAGGCCGAGCGTGCTGGATGTGACCAGGTTGATCCACAGCACCTGCACCGCCGTGAGCGGCAGCGCCAGGCCGAACGCAATCGCGCAGAACACCACCAGCGCCTCGCCGCCATTGGTGGGCAGCATGAACAGGATGAACTTGCGCACGTTGTCGTAGATGCCGCGCCCCTCGCGCACGGCGCGGCCCAGCGTGGCGAAGTTGTCGTCGGCCAGCACCACGGCAGCGGCGTCCTTGGCGGCCTCGGTGCCGTTGTGGCCCATGGCCACGCCCACGTCCGCACGCTTGAGGGCGGGTGCGTCGTTCACGCCGTCACCCGTCATGGCCACCACCTCGCCGCGCGCCTGCAGGGCCTGCACCAGGCGCAGCTTGTGCTCGGGGCTGGCGCGGGCAAACACGTCCACATCGCTCACCACCTGCTGCAAGGCGGTGTCGTCCAGCAGTTCGATCTCGGCGCCCGAGAGGGCCGGCTTGCCCACACCGATACCCAACTGGGCACCGATGGCGCGGGCGGTTTCGCCATGGTCGCCGGTGATCATCTTCACGCGGATGCCTGCCGCATGGCATTCGGCCACGGCGGCCATGGCCTCGGGCCGGGGCGGGTCCATGCTGCCCAGCAGGGCCAGCAGCGTGAAGCCGCCCTCGGCGTCCGAAAAATCCAGCGTCTGCTGGCTGGAGGGCACGGTCTTGGTGGCCAGGGCCAGCACCCGCAGCGCGCGGGCGGCGCAGTCGTTGGCGGCGCGGCGCCAGTGGTCATGGTCCAGGGGCTCGTCGGTGCCGTCTGCGCGGCGCTGGGCGCTGCACATGTCCAGCACGCGCTCGGGCGCACCCTTGACCAGCACCATGGCATGGCCCGCGTGGTCGTGGTGCAGCGTGGCCATGAAGCGGTGCTCGGACTCGAACGGAATCGCGTCGGTGCGCGGGTGTTCGGCGCGTTCGCTGGGGGCGTCCAGCCCGGCCTTGAGCGCCAGCGTGAGCAGTGCGCCTTCGGTGGGGTCGCCGGTCAGCGTCCAGCCGGCCTCGCCATGGGCCAGCGACGCGTCGTTGCACAGCAGTGCGGCCCGGGCAATCGGCACCAGCGCCGGGTGTTCGCCCAGGGGCGCGCTTTGCCCGGCCAGGTGGAAACCGCCCTCGGGCGCGTAGCCCGTGCCGCTCACCTCGTACACCTGGCCGGCAGTGGCCACGCGCTGCACCGTCATGGCGTTGCAGGTCAGCGTGCCGGTCTTGTCCGAGCAGATCACGGTGACGGAGCCCAGGGTTTCCACGGCGGGCAGGTGCCGGATGATGGCGTTGTGCGCGGCCATGCGCCGCACGCCCAGCGCCAGCGTGATGGTCATGATCGCGGGCAGGCCTTCGGGGATGGCCGATGCAGCCAGCGCCACCGCCATCATGAACATCTCGGCCGGCGCCTGGCCGCGCCACCACACGCCAATGGCAAACGTGAACGCCACGAACACGCCGATGACCGCTGCCAGCCAGTGGCTGAACCGGGCAATCTGGCGCAGCAGGGGCGTGGTGGCACTCTCGACCGTGGCCAGCAGGGCGCTGATGCGGCCCAGCTCGGTGCGGGCCCCCGTGGCCACTACCACGCCCACCACCGTTCCGGACGCGACCAGGGTGCCCGAATACAGCATCCCCCGCCGGTCGCCCACCGGGGCGTCGGCGGCGACCGCGTCGGGGGTTTTCTCGCTGGGCACCGACTCGCCGGTGAGCACGGCCTCGACGGCCCGCAGGTTGCGGGCACTGAGGATGCGCAGGTCGGCGGGCACCTTGTCGCCCGACGCCAGCAGCACGATGTCGCCCGGCACCAGCTGCTCGGCCGCCACCATCTGGCGCTCGCCGCCGCGCAGCACCGAGGCCTGCAGCGACAGCATCCGCCGGATGGCGTCCAGGGCCGATTCGGCCTTGCCTTCCTGCAGAAAGCCGATCAACGCATTGACCACCACGGCCCCGAGCAGGACCCCCGTGTCCAGCCAGTGCCCGAGCGCCGCCGTCACAAGGGCCGACGCGAGCATCACGTAGATGAGAACGTTGTGAAACTGGTGCAGCAGGCGCAGCCAGGCTGGCCGCCCGCGCGACTGTGGCAGCCGGTTGGGGCCGTGCCGGGCCAGCCGCTGGGCGGCTTCCTCATGGGTCAGGCCCCGGTCGGCGCTGGTGCCCAGTTGCAGCAGTGCGGTAGCGGCCTCCAGGCTGTGCCAGACAGTGGCTGCATCGGTCGGGGTGGCGGGGGAAGGCGGCAGGTTCGTCGGACTCATGGGGGGGCTGGATGTTCGGCGAGTACGGGCCCGGGCGGCAAGGCATACCAAGCCCGGGCAGGGGGGCGATTTTTCAGTCTAGGGTCGTGGGCCTGTGGGGATTTGATGTGTGTCAAGACGCAGGGCATTGGCGGGCCTCAGCGGCCAGGCATGGGTTGCGATCCAGTCCAAAGTGGTGTGGCCGCGGGGAGGGCAATGCCGAGGAGGACAGCCTGTGCATCAACCAGGCAAAAATGCTACTGATTAAATAGCTGCTGGCCCTTTACGGATAAGCGCTGGAGGCCAAAAACACCCTAATTTCAGGGTGAGGTTCCCGCGCTGCGAAGCGACGCAACCGCGTGCGCCACGGCCGTGCCGCTCAGCACCGCGCCCTCCAGCGTGGCGGGGTAGGGACCTTCGGTGTAGTCGCCGCACGCCCACAGGCCCGGCGCCACCGCCGTGGACGGGCGCTGCAGGGCCGGGGTGCATGCAAAGGTGGCGCGCTTTTCCACCACTGTCTGCAGCGCCTGTGTGCCGGCCAGGCCCAACTGCTGCGCGGCCTGGTGCAGCACGGCGGCTTCCAGCGTGGCGCGGTCGTCCTGAGCGGCGCTGACCACAAATGCCAGCAGGCCCGGCGGGCCGCCCAGCTGGCCCCGGTCAAACACGAACTGCGCGGGCTGGCCCAGGCGGGGGCGCAGGGCCAGCATAGGCTCGGGCAACGTGGTGCCGCTGGGGCTGATGTGCTGGGCGGGCACCTGTGCATACACGGTGCCGATGGCCGTAAAGCGCAGCGCCTCGGCCGTGGTGGCCCACGCGGCGGTGGCGCGGGCCTCGGGCGCGGGCAGAGTGGCCTGGGCCGCCCGCGCCAGCCGGGCGGCTTCGGTGCTGGGCGTGGCCAGCACCACGGCGTCAAACAGCGCGCCGTCCACCCGCCAGCCCTGGGGCGTGCGGGCCAGAGCCTGCACGCGCTGCCCGGTGTGCACCACCGCCCCGCGCGGCTGCAGCCAGCGCGCGGCGGTCTCGGGGAACAGCGTGCCCAAGTCGGTGCGCGGCAGCAGCAGGTTGGACCCACCCCGGCCGCTGAACAAACTGTCGCGCAGCACGCGCAAGAACACCTGGCCGCAGGCCTCGGCCGCGGGTGTGTTCAGCGCCGACACGCACAGCGGGTCGATGAACTCGTCCATCAGTGTGCGCGGCAGGCGCGTGCACAGCTGCTGCACCGTGGTGCCCGGCGCGCAGCGAAAGCCGCGCAGCCGCCACAGTGCGGCGGTCCGCAGCAGCGCCAGCTTGTCACCGGCCTGCCAGCCGCGTGCGCGGGCTATGCCCAGTAGTGCGTCCCACGGCGGGGCGGTGTCGGGCAGGCGCAGGCCAGTGCCGTCGGCAAACGGCAAAGCCAGCGGCGTGCGCAGCAGGGCACGGTCCACGTCCACACCCACCAGGCGCATCAGGCGCAGGCTTTCGGCATAGGCGCCGATGAGGATGTGCTGCCCGTTGTCCAGCACCAGCGGCTGGCCGCCCGCACCCTGGCCCGCCACAAACGCGCGCGCCCGGCCGCCGGTGGCGCGCGCGGTCTCGAACACGGTGGGCGCCAGCCCCGCCTGCGACAGGCCCACGGCCGCCGCCATGCCGGCCCAGCCGGCGCCGATGACGGCGACCTTCATGGCCTGTGCCCCGTCGCCATCACATCCGGCCCAGTGCCTGCACCTTCCACGCCAGCCAGAACTTGCGCAGCGGGGTCAGGCGGATGCGCTGGTGCAGGACCTGGAAGTTGTCGCGTTCGATCTCGCGCAGCAGCGTGCGGTAGATGCTGGCCATCATCAGGCCGGGCTTTTGTGCACGGCGGTCCGCCGGGGGCAAGGTTTGCAGCAGCGCCAGGGCCTCGTCGTACAGGCGGTGCGCGCGTTCTGCCTGAAAGCGCATCAGCGCGGTGAAGCGGTCGGAGTACGTGCGCTTCAGGATCTCGTGCGCCTTGACATCGAACTGCTGCAGCTCGTTCACCGGCAGGTAGATGCGGCCCATCATGGCGTCCTCACCCACGTCGCGGATGATGTTAGTGAGCTGAAAGGCCAGGCCCAGCGTGTGCGCGTACTGCGTGGTGCGCTCATCGGTCTGGCCAAAGATGCGGGCCGTGACCTCGCCCACGATGCCGGCCACCAGGTGGCAATAGCGCTGCAGGCCTGCAAAGTCCAGGTAGCGGGTTTGTTCCAGGTCCATCTGGCAGCCGTCGATGACGGCCTGCAGGTGGCGCTGCTCGATGCCGTATTCGGCCGTGTGCGGCATCAGCGCCTGCATCACGGGGTGGCTGGGCTGGCCTGCGTAGGCTTTGGCCACTTCGGCCTGCCACCACGCCAGCTTGGTGCGGGCCACGCCCGGGTCGCTGACCTCGTCCACCACATCGTCCACCTCGCGGCAGAACGCATAGAACGCCGTGATGGCCGCGCGGCGCGGCGCGGGCAAAAAGAGAAAGGCGTAATAAAAGCTGCTGCCCGACGCGACGGCTTTTTGTTGTACGTACTGCTGGGGGGTCATGGGGCGGCATTGTCCCATGGCCAAATGGCGCGCCGCTCCAGGCAGGGTATAGGGTGTTTCAGGCCTGTGGCGCTTGCTGGCTAAGCGCCAGAAGCTACCAATTTGAGAGTGAGGGTTCTGCGTGCAATTCAGCACTCCACCACATTCACCGCCAGCCCCCCGCGCGAAGTCTCCTTGTACTTGCTCTTCATGTCCGCGCCGGTCTGCATCATGGTCTTGATGACCTTGTCAAGCGACACAACGTGCTGGCCATCGCCGCGCAGCGCCATGCGGGCGGCGTTGATGGCCTTGATGGCGCCCATGGCGTTGCGCTCGATGCAGGGGATCTGCACCAGGCCGCCCACAGGGTCGCAGGTCATGCCCAGGTTGTGTTCCATGCCGATCTCGGCGGCGTTTTCAATCTGCTCGGGGCTGCCGCCCATGACGGCGGCGAGCGCGCCAGCGGCCATGGAGCAGGCCACTCCCACCTCGCCCTGGCAGCCCACTTCGGCGCCGGAGAGTGAGGCGTTTTCTTTGTAGATGATGCCGATGGCGCCTGCGGTGAGCAAAAACGTGGCGATGCCGTCGTCGTTGGCCGGGATGGGGCCCTGCAGGAAGTTGACGTAGTAGTGCAGCACGGCCGGTATCACGCCCGCCGCGCCGTTGGTAGGCGCGGTCACTACACGGCCCCCGGCGGCATTTTCTTCGTTCACGGCCATGGCGTACAGGTTCACCCAGTCCAGCATGGACAGCGGGTCGCGCAGCGAGGCCTCGGGCGAGCGGCTGAGCTTGTGGTGCAGCTCGGCTGCGCGGCGTCGCACGTGCATGGGGCCGGGCAGGGTGCCGGCGCTGGCGCAGCCGCGCTGCACGGCGCCGGCCATGGTGTGCCAGATGGCCATGAGCTGGCGACGCACCTCGGCGGGGCTGCGCCAGTGCTCTTCGTTGGCCGCCATGAGCTGGGCAGGCGTGAGGCCGGTGGCACGGCACTGGGCCAGCAGTTCGGCGCCGGTGCGAAACGGGTGGGGCAGGCCACGGGCGTGGCCCTGTGTGGCGGTGTCGTCGCGGGCGGCCGGGCTGTTGAGCACGCGCTGGCCCGCCGCATCCACCACAAATCCGCCGCCCACCGAGTAGTACTCACACTGCGCTATCTCCTGACCCGCGTCGTCGAAGGCGTGGAACGCCATGCCGTTGGGGTGCAGCGGCAGGCTCTTGCGGCGAAACAGCAGGTGCTCTTTTTCAACGAAGGGCACGGCGTGCTCGCCCAGCAGCGCCAGGGACTGGCGCGCGCGGATATCTGCAACGGCCGGGGCGATCTGGTCGGGGTTGACCCGGTCGGGTTCGTGCCCGGCCAGGCCCAGCAGCACCGCAGTGTCGGTGCCGTGGCCCACGCCGGTGGCCGAGAGCGAACCGAAGAGTTCTACGGTGACGTGGTGCACAGCGGCCAGGCCCAGCGTGTCGCGCAGATGGCAGGCAAACTGCCGCGCCGCAATCATGGGCCCCACGGTGTGGGAGCTGGATGGGCCGATGCCGATCTTGAAGAGGTCGAAAACGCTGACGGACATGGTGGGTGATCTATGTGTCGTGAAGGCGGTGCGCTGCGCTTGTGGCATGCAGGGACCTGCAAAGGGTCGCAGGGGGATAGGGCCGCAGGCGACCCGGTGGGTGGCGTGAGGCTAACCGGGCGGGGTGGCGGCAGCATGCTCGCTATCCCTGCCCGGGCATGCGTGTGCGCCGGCGGCAATGCGGGCCGGGGTGTTCCCGTAAGCAGTGCGCAGTATCAAATTGATAGCTCCCAGCGCTTGCTGTATAAGCGCTGGAGGCCATTTTTGCTTGAAGTTCAGGATGCGCACCGCTCAGATGTCAGCGCGTGTTGTGGTCCATGAATCTTTCTTCTGCTGATCTGCGCTGTGCCGGCTTTGCGGCGATGGCGGCCGGGCACAGGGGCAGCCCGGTCACATCACCAGAGCCCGGCCCAGCATCACCACCCAGTCCCAGGGGTGCAGGCGCGGGCGGGTGTGAAGGCTGCCGCCCTTCAGCGCGTCCACCTTGTCCAGGATGCGCAGGCCGCCTTGGACCACCAGGCGCAGCTCCCACCCCGCGCGACCAGGCAGGCGGTGCACCAGCGGGGCGCCGCTCACCATGGTGGCGCGGGCCCACTGGGCGCAGCCCTGGATGAGGCGCGCGTTCTCGGGCGTGGTCTGCAGCGCCAGCAGCTCGGCCTGGCAGGCGCCGTGGGCCGCGCAGTCGTCGCGCGGGAGGTAGTGCCGGCCCCGGGGAATGTCCACCGACAGGTCTTGCCAGAAGTTGATGAGCTGCAGCGCGGTGCAGATGGCATCGCTCTGCTGCAGCGCCTGGGCGTCGTGCACTCCATACAGGTGCAGCAGCAGGCGGCCCACGGGGTTGGCCGAGCGGCGGCAGTAGTCCAGCAGCTCTTCGCGGTCGGCGTAGCCCTCGCCATCGCGGGTTTTTTCCACATCCTGCGCAAAGGCGCTCAGCAGGTCGGCCAGCAGCGGCACGGGCAGCTGGTGGCTGCGCAGCACGGCCTGCAGCGGCAGGAACACGCTGGCCCAGCGGGGCGAGGGCGGCTGGCCGGCCGCCACCGCCATCAGGTCGGCGTGGTAGGCGGCCAGGTCCGCCAGGCGGGTGGCAGGCGGCGCGTCGCCTTCGTCGGCAATGTCGTCGGCCGTGCGAGCAAAGCCGTAGATGGCGGCGATGGGCTGGCGCAGGTGTGGCGGGCACAGCACCGAGGCGACGGGGAAATTCTCGTAGTGCGTGACGGGAGCGGCCAGGGCGGCCGGTGCGTTTGCCGGTGTGCTCACCGGGTCGGTGGACTGTGGCGCGGAAGTTGCGGCGCTGGGCGGGGAAGAGGGGGGAAGGTCGTTCACACCCGGATTGTCGCTTGACAACACGGGGTGGGTTCTCATAGATTACTAACCGGTCAGTCAGTAAATAACTACAACCCATCAATCAGGGACAAGGGGGCTGGCCGGATGACTCCGAATCATGTGCGGCGCGGGCATGGGGTGCCCGCGCCGTGCAGTCTGCCCCTTGTTGCCCATTCTTCTCACCACCGGATCTCCCATGCGCATACCCTCCGCTTTGCGGCCCCTCCAACGGCCTTCCCGCACTCTGCTGGTGCTGGCCACTGCGGCCTTGCTGGCCGCCTGCTCGCGCCCCGCGCCGCCGGAGGAGCCGGTGCGCTCCGTCAAGCTGCTTACGGTGGGTGTAGGCACGCTGCAGTCCAGCCTGGAGTATTCGGGCGAGGTGCGGGCTCGGGTCGAATCGCGCCTGGGTTTTCGTGTGGCGGGCAAGATCGTGCAGCGCCAGGCCGAGCTGGGCCAGCGCGTGAAGGCCGGCCAGGTACTGGCCCAGCTGGACCCGCGCGACTACCAGTTGGCCGCCGACGCCGCGCGCGCGCAGCTTGCATCGGCCACCACCCAGCGTGACCTGGCGGCGGCAGACCTCAAGCGCTACCAGACTCTGAAAGACCAGAACTTCATCAGCGGCGCCGAGCTGGAGCGCCGCGAAGCCTCGCTGAAAGCCGCGCAGGCCACCTTGGACCAGGCCCGCGCGCAGCTGTCGTCGCAGGGCAACCAAGCTGCCTACACCACGCTGGTGGCAGACGTGGCGGGCGTGGTGACGGGCGTGGACGCCGAGCCAGGCCAGGTGGTGGCCGCAGGCGCGCCCGTGGTGCGCATTGCCCAGGACGGCCCGCGCGATGTGGTGTTTGTGGTGCCTGAGGACAAGGTCGCCCAGATCGCCGTGGGGTCGGAAGTGGCCGTGCGCGGCTGGTCGGGCGGCGCACCGCTGACCGGCAAGGTGCGCGAGGTGGCGGCCAGCGCCGACATGGCCACGCGCACCTTCCAGGTCAAGGTGGCCATTGAGGGCGATCAGGTGCCGCCGCTGGGCGCCACCGTGTACGCCACACCCAAGGCGCTGAGCCACGCGGGCATTCCCGCCATCAAGCTGCCCACCAGCGCGCTGCGCCAGGAGGGCCAGGCCACGGCCGTATGGGTGTATGACCCGGCCACCAGCACCGTGAAGTCGCAGCCAGTGCAGATCGCCACGGCCGATGGCAACGAAGCCGTGGTGGCCGCGGGCCTCACGCCCGGGATGCAGGTGGTGGCCACTGGCGTGCACGTGCTGTCGCCGGGGCAGAAAGTGCTGATTTATCAGCCAAAAACTTCTGTAGCGCCCGCCAGTAAAGCGCAAACAGCTCCTGATTTGGTAGCAAAGCCGGCCTCGGCTGCCAACTGAGGGGCCACCCATGACACGACAACAACCCAAAGAGGGGTTCAACCTCTCCAAATGGGCGCTCGACCATCCGGCCCTCACCCGCTACCTCATGGTGGTGCTGATGCTGCTGGGCTTTGCGGCGTATTTCCAGCTCGGGCAGGATGAAGATCCGCCCTTCACCTTCCGCGCCATGGTGGTGCGCACCTACTGGCCGGGTGCCACCGCCCAGCAGGTGGCCGAGCAGGTCACGGACAAGATCGAGCGCACGCTGCAGGAAGTGCCGTATGCCGACAAGATCCGCAGCTACTCCAAGCCGGGGGAGTCGCAGATCATTTTCCAGATCAAGGACTCGTCCAAACCCGGTGACGTGGCCAACGTCTGGTACAGCGTGCGCAAGAAGGTGGGCGACATGCGCTACACCTTGCCGCAGGGCATCCAGGGGCCGTTCTTCAACGACGACTTTGGTGACGTGTATGGCGTGATCTACGCGCTGGAGTCCGAAGGCTTCAGCTATGCCGAGCTGAAACAGTTTGCCGACGGCGTGCGCCAGCAGTTGCTCCGCGTGCCTGACGTGGCCAAGGTTGAGCTGTTTGGCGTGCAGGACGAAAAGGTATTCATCGAAATATCGCAAAAGCGTCTGGCGCAGCTGGGCCTGGACATGAACCAGGTGCTGGCCCAGCTGGGCCAGCAGAACGCGGTGGAGAGCGCGGGCGCCATCCAGACCCCACAAGACCAGGTGCAGGTGCGGGTGCAGGGCCAGTTCAACGCGGTCGAAGACCTGAGCGCCATGCCGATCCGCGGCCCGTCAGGCGCGCAGCTGCGCCTGGGGGACATTGCTGAGGTCAAGCGCGGCTATGTGGACCCGGCCACCGTGAAGGTGCGCCACCAGGGGCGGGAGGTGATTGCGCTGGGCGTGTCCATGGCCAAGGGCGGCGACATCATTGCGCTGGGCAAGGCGCTGCATGCCACCACCGACCGCATCGGCACCACGCTGCCGGCGGGCGTACAACTGGTCAATGTGCAGGACCAGCCCAAGGCCGTGTCCACCTCGGTGAACGAATTCGTCAAGGTGCTGATCGAGGCCGTGGTCATCGTGCTGGCGGTCAGCTTCATCAGCCTGGGCCTGCACAAGCGGCCCGGCAACCACCCACTGTGGAAGCGCTGGTACATCGACCCGCGCCCGGGGCTGGTGGTGGGTATCACGATTCCGCTGGTGCTGGCCGTCACGTTCCTGGCGATGTGGTACTGGGGCATCGGGCTGCACAAGATTTCGCTGGGCTCCCTCATCATCGCGCTGGGCCTGCTGGTGGACGACGCGATCATTGCAGTGGAGATGATGGTGCTGAAGCTCGAAGAGGGCTACGACAAGGTGCGCGCTGCCACGTTTGCCTATGAGATCACGGCCATGCCGATGCTCACCGGCACACTGATCACGGCGGCGGGCTTTTTGCCCATCGGCCTGGCCAAGTCCACCACCGGTGAGTACACCTTTGCCATCTTTGCCGTGACGGTGATCGCTTTGGTGCTGAGCTGGATCGTGTCGGTGTACTTTGTGCCGTACCTGGGCACGCTGCTGCTGAAGGTGCCGCCGCATGTGCTGGCTGCGCAAGCCAACAAGGGCATCACGGACGATCCGCATGAGGTGTTCGACAGCCCGTTCTATCGCACCTTCCGCCGCCTGGTGGACTGGTGTGTGCAGCACCGCTGGCTCACCATTGGCGCCACCATCCTCACGTTTGCGCTGGGCATTGTGGGCATGGGCCAGGTGCAGCAGCAGTTCTTCCCGGATTCCAGCCGGCCTGAAATCCTGGTGGATATCTGGTTCCCCGAGGGCACTTCGTTTACAGGCAACGAGGAAGTCACCAAGCGCGTGGAACAGCGCCTGCTGGCCGAGCCCGGTGTGACGGCCGTGAGCACTTGGGTGGGTTCGGGCGTGCCGCGTTTCTACCTGCCGCTGGACCAGGTGTTCCCGCAGAGCAACGTGTCGCAATTCATCGTGCTGCCACAGGATCTGAAGCTGCGCGAGTCGCTGCGGGTGAAGCTCCCTGCGTTGTTGGCGGAGGAGTTCCCGGAGGTGCGCGGCCGCGTCAAGCTGCTGCCCAACGGGCCACCGGTGCCGTACCCCGTGCAGTTCCGCGTGGTGGGGCCGGACCCGCTGGTTCTGCGCGAGCGCGCCGACGAGGTGAAGGCGCAGCTGCGCCAGAACCCCGACATGCGGGGCGTGAACGACAACTGGAACGAATCGGTGAAGGTGCTGCGCCTGGAGGTGGATCAGGCCAAGGCTCGCGCCCTGGGCGTGACCAGTCAGTCCATCGCGCAGGCGTCCAAGACCATTCTTTCGGGCACGCAGGTGGGGCAGTTCCGTGAGGGCGACAAGCTCATCGACATCGTGTTGCGCCAGCCGCAGGACGAGCGCAACGCCATCACCGATATCGCCAACGCCTACCTGCCCACGGCGTCAGGCAAGTCGATCCCGCTCACGCAGATTGCCAAGCCCGTATTCACCTGGGAGCCCGGCGTGATGTGGCGCGAAAACCGCGACTACGCCATCACTGTGCAGGGGGATGTGACCGAGGGCCTACAAGGCGCCACGGTGACCGCAGCACTCCAGCCCGCACTGCAGAAAATTGAGGCGCAATGGCGCGCTTCGGGGCAGGGCGCCTATCGCATCGAAGTCGCGGGCGCAGTGGAGGAAAGTTCCAAGGGAACCAGTTCCATCATGGCCGGCGTGCCCGTCATGCTGTTCTTGGTGTTCACGTTGTTGATGCTGCAGTTGCAAAGTTTCAGCCGCTCGTTCCTGGTATACATCACCGGGTTCCTGGGGATTGCCGGTGTCTCTGCGGCGCTGCTGTTGCTCAATCGACCGTTTGGCTTTGTGGCGCTACTGGGGGTGATTGCACTCATGGGCATGATCCAGCGCAATTCCGTCATCTTGATCGATCAGATCGAACAGGACCGCGCACGGGGCGTGCCGGCTTGGGATGCAATTGTGGAGTCGGCGGTGCGCCGCTTGCGCCCCATCGTGCTGACGGCCGCGGCGGCTGTGCTGGCCATGATCCCGTTGTCGCGCAGCGTGTTCTGGGGCCCGATGGCCGTAGCCATCATGGGCGGGCTGATCGTTGCCACGGTCCTCACGCTGCTCGCGTTGCCCGCGATGTATGCCGCGTGGTTCCGTGTCAAACGGCCCGCGCCGGAAGTTATGGAAGGGGTTTGATTCCCACCCTGCCCGCATCAGGGTAAAATAGAAGGTTGACCGATTTCATGCAGGCGGCAGCTGAGGTTGCCGCCTGTTTGTTTGTAGAACCGCGCGGGTGGCGAAATTGGTAGACGCACCAGGTTTAGGTCCTGACGCCAGCAATGGTGTGGGGGTTCGAGTCCCCCCCCGCGCACCACCCTGTGAGACTTTGCGGAACACGGCGCTGCTGCGCTGCAGCCAGCACGATCCACATTCATAAGAGGAATAGCCATGGCCGTTACTGTTGAAACCCTTGAGAAGCTTGAGCGCAAGATCACGCTGAGCCTGCCCGTCACCCTGATCCAGTCCGAAGTCGACACGCGCCTCAAGCGCCTGGCCCGCACCGTGAAGATGGACGGCTTCCGTCCCGGCAAGGTGCCCATGAACGTGGTCGCCCAGCGCTATGGCTATTCGGTGCAGTACGAAGTGCTGAACGATAAGGTCGGCGAAGCCTTCGCCACGGCCGCCAACGAAGCCAATTTGCGCGTGGCCGGCCAGCCCCGCATCACCGAAAAGGAAGGCGCTCCTGAAGGCCAGGTCACGTTTGACGCCGTCTTCGAGGTGTTTCCCGAGGTCAAGATTGCCGACCTGTCCGGCGCGGAAATCGAGAAACTGTCGGCCGAAGTGACCGACTCCGCCATCGACAAGACCGTGGACATCCTGCGCAAGCAGCGCCGCAGCTTTGCCCAGCGCGCCCAGGGCGCTGCTGCCGAAGACGGCGACCGCGTCACCGTGGACTTCGAAGGCAAGATCGACGGCGAACCTTTTGACGGCGGCAAGGCCGAAGACTTCCAGTTTCTGGTCGGCGAAGGCCAGATGCTCAAGGAATTCGAAGACGCAGTGCGCGGGATGAAGTCTGGCGAAAGCAAGACTTTCCCCCTGGCTTTCCCCGCCGAATACCATGGCAAGGAAGTGGCTGGCAAGACCGCCGACTTCCTCGTCACCGTGAAGAAGATCGAAGCTGCCCACCTGCCCGAAGTGAACGACGCCCTCGCCAAGTCGCTGGGCATTGCCGACGGTTCCGTGGACGGCCTGCGCGCCGACATCAAGAAGAACCTGGAGCGTGAAGTCAAGTTCCGCTTGCTGTCGCGCAACAAGGCCGCCGTGATGGACGCCCTGGTGGCCAAGGCCGAACTCGACCTGCCCAATGCCAGCGTGCAGGCCGAAATCGCCCGCCTCATGGAAGGTGCCCGCGCCGAACTGAAGCAGCGCGGCATCAAGGACGCCGACAAGGCCGAGATCCCTGAAGACGTTTTCCGCCCGCAAGCCGAGCGCCGCGTGCGCCTGGGCCTGGTGGTGGCCGAGCTGGTGCGCGCCAACGAACTCCAGGCCAAGCCCGAGCAGCTCAAGGCCCACATCGACGAGCTGGCCGCCAGCTACGAAAAGCCGGAAGACGTGGTGCGCTGGTACTTTGGCGATCGCCAACGCCTGGCCGAAGTCGAAGCCGTGGTGATCGAAAACAATGTGACGGAGTTTGTCCTCAGCAAGGCCAAGGTGGTCGAGAAGGCCGTGTCGTTTGACGAACTGATGGCGCAACAGCAACAAGGCTGATGGCCCTGTCCGGGCGCGGTGTAAAAAGGCGCTGTTCCCGGCTGTTGCAATCCTGACGAGGGGCTTGTGCTTTGATGCACAAGCCCCAATTCATTTCTGGGTAAAGTACCTGCTTGTCTGGAGAAAAACATGAGCGCATTGGAAACACAAGGCCTGGGCATGGTTCCCATGGTCATCGAGCAGTCGGGCCGTGGCGAGCGGTCCTACGACATCTACTCGCGCCTGCTCAAGGAGCGCGTTATTTTTCTGGTGGGCCCGGTCAATGACCAGACGGCCAACCTGGTGGTGGCACAGTTGCTCTTCCTGGAGAGCGAAAACCCTGAGAAGGACATTTCCTTTTACATCAACTCGCCCGGCGGGTCTGTAAGTGCAGGCATGGCGATCTTCGACACCATGAACTTCATCAAACCCGATGTGTCCACCCTGTGCACCGGCATGGCCGCAAGCATGGGCGCTTTCCTGCTGGCCGCGGGCGCCAAGGGCAAGCGGTTTGCGCTGCCCAACTCCAAGGTCATGATCCACCAGCCGCTGGGCGGCATGCAGGGGCAGGCTACCGAAATCGAGATTCACGCCCGCGAGATCCTCAAGACCCGCGAGCAGCTCAACAAGATCCTGGCCGAGCGCACCGGCCAGCCGCTGGAAAAGATCCAGCGCGACACCGAGCGCGACTATTTCCTGTCAGCGGACGAGTCGAAGGAATACGGCCTGGTCGACCAGGTCATCAGCAAGCGTTCCTGAGCGCCGAAAGCTCGCGCAGCGGCGTTTTCCCCAGGGGAAGACGCCGTTTTTTATTTGGTTATCATCCCGACAACTTCCCGTACGTAACAAGGCATTGCCCCCATGGCCGAGAAAAAAGGCTCTTCCAGCGAAAAAACCCTTTACTGCTCTTTCTGCGGCAAAAGCCAGCATGAAGTGAAGAAGCTGATCGCTGGCCCGTCGGTCTTTATCTGCGACGAGTGCATTGACCTGTGCAACGAAATCATCCGCGACGAGCTGCCTGCGGGCGAAGCCGCGCGCGAGGGCAAGAGCGACCTGCCGACGCCTGCTGAGATCAAGGCCAACCTGGACAACTACGTGATCGGCCAGGACGTGGCCAAGCGCACCCTGGCGGTGGCGGTGTACAACCACTACAAACGTCTGCGCCACAAGGACAAGGCCCTTAAGGATGATGTAGAGCTCTCCAAGAGCAACATCCTGCTGATCGGCCCCACGGGCTCGGGCAAGACACTGCTGGCCCAGACGCTGGCGCGCATGCTGGACGTGCCCTTTGTGATGGCGGACGCCACGACGCTGACTGAGGCCGGCTATGTGGGTGAGGACGTGGAAAACATCGTCCAGAAGCTGCTGCAAAGCTGCAACTACGAAGTTGAGCGCGCACAGCGTGGCATTGTTTACATCGACGAGATCGACAAGATTTCGCGCAAGTCTGACAACCCCTCCATCACACGCGACGTGTCGGGCGAAGGGGTGCAGCAAGCGCTGCTGAAGCTGATTGAAGGCACCATGGCCAGCGTGCCGCCGCAGGGTGGGCGCAAGCATCCCAACCAGGATTTTCTGCAGATCGACACGACCAACATCCTGTTCATCTGCGGCGGTGCTTTTGCGGGCCTGGAAAAGGTGATTGAAAACCGTACCGAAGCCTCGGGCATTGGCTTCGGTGCGTCGGTCAAGAGTAAAAAGCAGCGTTCGCTCACCGAAGTGTTCACCGAGATCGAGCCGGAAGACCTGATCAAGTTCGGGATCATCCCCGAGCTGGTGGGGCGCATGCCCGTCGTGACCGCGCTGGCAGAGCTGAGTGAAGACGCGCTGGTGCAGATCCTGACCGAGCCCAAGAATGCGCTTGTCAAGCAGTACAGCAAGCTGCTGTCCATGGAAGGTGTGGATCTGGAAATCCGCCCTGCTGCGCTCAAGGCCATCGCCCGCAAGGCTTTGGCCCGCAAGACGGGTGCTCGCGGCCTGCGTTCCATCCTGGAGCAGTCCCTGATCGGGACGATGTTCGACCTGCCCAATACCAGCAATGTCGAGAAGGTGGTGGTGGACGAGTCCACCATCGAAGAAAACAAGCCGCCGTTGCTCGTCTACCGCGAAGCGGCGAAGAAGGCCTGATAAGACCGGAGCGGGCGCCATGTTGCCGCCCTTTGAATCATCAACCCTGGCAGCAGTACGGCTGCGCGCTAGGGTTGAAAATCCGCACATGTGGACCCAAGTCCACAGAGCACTTTGAGGATTTCCATGTCCGGACACACTCCCCTGCCAGCCACCCCCATCGACCTGCCCCTGTTGCCCCTGCGCGACGTGGTGGTCTTCCCTCACATGGTGATCCCGCTTTTTGTGGGCCGTCCCAAAAGCATCAAGGCGCTGGAGTTGGCCATGGAGGCCGACCGCCGCATCATGCTGGTTGCCCAAAAAGCGGCGGCCAAGGATGAGCCTTCGGTATCGGACATGTTCGATGTCGGGTGCGTGTCCACCATTCTGCAAATGCTCAAGCTGCCCGACGGGACCGTGAAGGTCCTCGTGGAAGGGCAGCAGCGCGCAGTGGTCACCTCTATCGAGGATGTCGAGACCCATTTCACGGCAACCGTGACGCCGGTGGAGGCGCATCCCGAGGCCAATAAGCCGAGCGAGATCGAAGCGCTGCGCCGTGCGGTGATGCAGCAGTTTGACCAGTACGTCAAACTCAACAAAAAGATCCCGCCTGAGATCCTCACGTCCATTTCCAGCATCGACGATCCGGGCCGACTGGCGGACACCATCGCCGCGCACCTGCCACTTAAGTTGGAAAACAAGCAGGTGGTGCTGGACCTGTCGGACGTGAAGGCGCGCCTTGAAAACCTGTTCGAGCAGCTCGACCGCGAGGTGGACATTCTCAATGTGGACAAGAAGATCCGTGGCCGCGTGAAGCGCCAGATGGAAAAGAACCAGCGCGACTTCTATTTGAATGAGCAGGTCAAGGCCATCCAAAAGGAGCTGGGCGAGGGCGATGAAGGCGCCGACATCGAGGAGATCGAGAAAAAGATCAAGCTCGCCAAGATGCCTGCCGAAGCCCGCAAGAAGGCGGATGCCGAACTCAAGAAGCTCAAGCTGATGTCCCCCATGTCGGCAGAGGCCACCGTGGTGCGCAACTACATTGACGTGCTCACCGGCCTGCCATGGAGCAAGAAGACCAAAATCAAGCACGACCTCATCAACGCCGAAGGCGTGCTGAACGAAGACCACTATGGCCTGGACAAGGTCAAGGACCGCATTCTTGAGTACCTCGCGGTGCAGCAGCGTGTGGACAAGGTCAAGGCACCCATCCTGTGCCTCGTGGGACCACCCGGCGTGGGCAAGACATCGCTGGGTCAGTCCATTGCCAAGGCTACGGGCCGCAAGTACGTGCGGATGGCGCTTGGTGGCATGCGTGACGAGGCCGAGATCCGCGGGCACCGCCGCACATACATTGGCGCGTTGCCGGGCAAGGTGCTGCAAAGCCTGTCCAAAGTGGGCACGCGCAATCCGCTGTTCCTGCTGGATGAAATCGACAAGCTGGGTACGGACTTTCGTGGCGACCCGTCGAGCGCGTTGCTGGAGGTGCTAGACCCCGAGCAGAACCACACGTTCGGCGACCACTACGTCGAGGTGGATTTCGACCTGTCCGACGTGATGTTCGTCGCCACGTCGAACTCGATGAATATCCCGCCCGCGCTGCTGGACCGCATGGAAGTCATCCGTCTGTCGGGTTACACCGAAGACGAGAAGACCAACATCGCGATGAAGTACCTGCTGCCTAAACAGCTCAAGAACAACGGCGTCAAGGATGAGGAATTGCTCATCACCGAGGCCGCTGTGCGCGACATGGTGCGTTATTACACACGCGAGGCTGGCGTGCGCTCGCTGGAGCGCGAGTTGTCGAAGATCTGCCGCAAGGTGGTCAAGGGACTGCAACTCAAGAAGCTCACTCCTCAGGTGGTGGTGACGGCCGACAACCTGCCTGACTTTTTGGGCGTGCGCAAGTTCACCTACGGCCGCGCTGAAGCCCAGAACCAGGTGGGCCAGGTGGTGGGCCTCGCGTGGACCGAAGTGGGCGGCGACCTGCTGACCATCGAAGCTGCAGCCATGCCCGGCAAGGGCGTGATCACGCGCACAGGATCGCTGGGCGATGTGATGAAGGAGTCCGTCGAAGCTGCTCGCACCGTGGTGCGCAGCCGCTCGCGCATCCTGGGCATCAAGGATGAAGTTTTTGAGAAGCGCGATATCCACATTCACGTACCCGATGGCGCGACGCCCAAGGATGGCCCCAGTGCGGGCGCTGCCATGACGACGGCCTTTGTGTCGGCGCTCACAGGCATTCCCGTGCGCAGCGATGTGGCGATGACGGGCGAAATCACGCTGCGCGGCGAAGTCACCGCCATTGGCGGCTTGAAGGAAAAGCTGCTGGCCGCACTGCGCGGAGGCATCAAGACCGTGCTGATCCCCGAAGAGAATGTGAAAGACTTGCAGGAGATCCCGGACAACGTGAAAAGCGGCCTGGAGATCGTGCCGGTGCGCTGGATCGACAAGGTCTTGGAAGTGGCGCTGGAGAGCAAGCCCGTGCCTCTGACGGATGACGACGTAGCGGCAGTACCGGCTGCTGCGCCTGAAAAGTCGCCCGTGTCTTCGGTGGTGGGGGATGGACTGAAACATTGATGCAAATTTTTTTGGAGAGCCCAAAAAATGCGCTACAATTCATTCCATCGCAGCAAACGTTGTACAATGTGAGGCTTCGGTAAAATGCGGGAATAGCTCAGTTGGTAGAGCGCAACCTTGCCAAGGTTGAGGTCGAGAGTTCGAGACTCTTTTCCCGCTCCAATTTCCACAAAAAGGGAAGCGCATGCTTCCCTTTTTTGTCAGAGGAATGCGAATTCCTGGCGCGGTAGCAAAGCGGTTATGCCCCGGATTGCAAATCCGGTTAGTCCGGTTCGACTCCGGACCGCGCCTCCAGATACTCCGGTATCGCTTTTCGATCATTCACGGGTCGGCTCAGGCGATGTCGAGGAGATTGAAGGTTGGTGATTGGTTGGTAATTTTTGGCTCGCAATCGGATGTGGTCAAAAAAGCGATATAATTTGAGGCTTGCTGATTCGTTCTGACGGTTACGTCTGAGGAAGCAGGCAAATGCGGGAATAGCTCAGTTGGTAGAGCGCAACCTTGCCAAGGTTGAGGTCGAGAGTTCGAGACTCTTTTCCCGCTCCAAATTTCCAAAGGGAAGCTTAGGCTTCCCTTTTTTCTTGGTGGTGCACAGGTTCTATAGCCTGTGACCACAGATGCGACAGGGCATTGCGCGCGTGCGCTGCCCGGGTTACGCTGCGACGCAGGTGTGCGCTGAGCAGCCGGCGCCCCGATGGTGAAATTGGTAGACACTGCGGACTTAAAATCCGCCGCTTTCCTGAAAAGGGGCGTGCCGGTTCGACCCCGGCTCGGGGCACCACGAAGAGCCTGTTCAGTGCGGGCTCCAGGATTCAATCATGTCAAGTTACAACGCTCCCTTCGAAATCCACGTCCACGGACAGGTTCCCATGCGGGCCGATGTCAGTTTTGACCAACTCCAGGATGCCCTCAAGCCTTTGTGGAAATACGCCGGAGCCCGTTCTCTGGCCGAAGGCGCGGCCAGTGCCTATGAGGAAGAGCCTGGCATCACCTTCGATTCCAAGGAGCGCCTTTTGCAGGTGTGCTGGACGGTGCGAGGCGATGAGGACTTCCGCCAGTCGCTCGACGAGATGTGCATGAACCTCAATGAGCTGTCCGAGCAAGGCGCAGCCATCGAGGTCACCTTCTACGACACCGATTTTGACGAGGACGAAGAAGAGCAGGGCGCCGAGTCGCGCGACGACTTTGTCATGCTGTTTGTGGGCCCCACGCCGGCGGCCATCATGCAGGTGCAGCGGGACCTGTTGGTGCAGGACGTTGTGAACATGATGGAGCGCCACTTTGACGGCGCCGAGCTGGGCGGTGTGGTGGCAGAAATCGACAAGCTGTTCAGCCAGCGTTTCGACGCTCTGGTCAACTCGCTGGAGATTGGCAAGCCCCCCCGCGGCTCTGGCGGCCCCGGTGCCGGCCATGGTGGAGGGGGTGGCCGCCGCCCACGTCACCTGCACTGATATCCCGCAACTCCTGCTGGCAGCCAGCGGGCGCATCCTGCCGCTGCCGCAGAGTGCGCCTTGGATTGCGGGATGTCCTCGCACGTGCCATGACTCTTTCAGACCTTCCCTATCTGCGCTCCTACCCTGCAGCCTTGCAGGATCAGGCGCGTGAGTTGCTGGCGCAGGGACGGCTGGGCGACATACTGCAGCGCAAATATCCCCGGCCGCACGCAGTGCGCAGCGACAAGGCGCTGTACGACTATGCGCAGGAGCTCAAAGCCCGCTACCTGCGCAATGCGGGAACGGTGAACAAGGTACTGTTCGACAACAAGATCCACGTGGTACGCCACGCCTTGGGGCTGCACACGGCGGTATCGCGTGTGCAAGGCAACCGGCTGGCGGCCAAGCACGAGATCCGCATTGCCGCGATGTTCAAGCAGGCGCCGGAAGAGTTTCTGCGCATGATCGTGGTCCATGAACTGGCCCATCTGCGCGAGAAGGACCACGACAAGGCCTTCTACCAGCTGTGCACCCACATGGAGCCGCAGTACCACCAGTACGAGTTCGACCTGCGCTTGTACCTCACGCACGTGGAGCATGCGGGCACGCGGCTGTGGGCAGGCGAGCTGTCCTGAATCCGTTTGCAGGCAGCCGGATACTATATTTTTGATAGCTGTCAGCGCTTATCCAATAAGCGCTAGAGCCAGATTTTTATCAAATCAAGGCACTTGGACAGACTGGCAGCACTGCGGCGGCAGCCCGAGCCACCGTTTAGCAGCCGCTTGCAGCATCGCCACGGGCCCTGTGGTCAGCAAGCGGATGTGGTCCGTGGCGCAGCGCCCGCCCTGCGGCGATACCGGGCCCTCGGCGTGGTGCAACAGGCCTGCAGTTTCCAGCACGCGCCGCGTCTGGCGGGCTACGGGTTCGCCGGTCTCAATGAATTGCACGTCCGGGCCCACCAGCGCGCGCAACTCATGGGCCACAAAGATGTAGTGGGTGCAGCCCAGCACGAGCGTATCCATCTGGCCCGTGGCGCTGCCAAAGGCGCCCATGGCGCTGATGTAGCGCTTGCAGAGGGCGCCGGTTTCAGTACTTGCCGGCGGTGGCGGGGCGGTGTTGCGAGTCATTTCGACGGCAGGCACGGGCTGCGCCACGCTGCGCTCGATGGCGTGGGCCAGTCCGTCACAGGGCTGGACCACAAAATGGGCCTCGCCGGCCAGCGAGGCCATGAGCTTGCCGAACTTGGCGCTGGTCAACGTGCCGCGGGTGCCGATCACGCCCACGTGCCCTGTTTTGGTCACCGCGAGGGCGGGCTTGATGGCGGGCTCCAGACCGACCAAGGGCAGCGTGGGATGACTGCTGCGCACTTCATGGATGGCGGCTGCCGTAGCGGTGTTGCAGGCCACCACCAAAGCCTTGATGCCATGCTGCTCGCGCAGGTACTGCGTGATGGCATGGGTGCGCGCCGCCACGTACGCGTCACCCCGCTCGCCGTAGGGCGCGTGGGCACTGTCGGCCAGGTACACAAACCGCTCGTGGGGCATGGCGGCCTGCAGCGCGCGCAACACGCTCAGTCCACCGACGCCACTGTCAAAAACACCGATGGGGGAGGAGGCTTGTGGCATCAAGAAACCAAGCTCTGGCTGTTGGACGAAGATGTGGATTGTAGGTAAGAGGAGGCGGCGCTGCAGAGCGCGGCGAGCGCCCGTGAAAAAACCGCCCGAAGGCGGTTTGGAGGGCGTGTGCCCTGGCGCCAGTGCCGAACTGGCGCCGGCTGGATGCTGGGCCAGGTCTCAGGCCGTCGCCACTTCAATGCCCTTGAACTCGCCCGAGGCGATGCGCTTTTGCCACTCGGCCGGGCCGGTGATGTGGGCGCTGGTGCCGCCAGCGTCCACGGCCACGGTCACGGGCATGTCCACCACGTCAAACTCGTAGATCGCTTCCATGCCCAGGTCGGCAAAGCCCACGACCTTGGCGGTCTTGATGGCCTTGGAGACCAGGTAGGCGGCGCCGCCCACGGCCATGAGGTAGGCGCTCTGGTGCTTTTTGATGGCCTCGATGGCGACCGGGCCGCGCTCGGCCTTGCCCACCATGGCGATCAGGCCGGTCTGGGCCAGCATCATCTCGGTGAAGCCGTCCATGCGCGTGGCGGTGGTGGGGCCTGCAGGGCCCACGGCCTCGCCCTTCACCGGGTCCACAGGGCCCACGTAGTAGATGACGCGGTTGGTGAAGTCCACAGGCAGTTTCTCGCCCTTGGCCAGCATGTCCTGGATGCGCTTGTGGGCGGCATCGCGGCCGGTCAGCATCTTGCCGTTGAGCAGCAGCGTGTCGCCGGGCTTCCAGCTGGCGACTTCTTCCTTGGTCAGCGTGTCGAGGTTGACCTTCTTGCTCTTGTTGTAGTCGGGCGCCCAGTCCACGTTGGGCCACAGGTCCAGGCTGGGGGGCGTGAGGTACACGGGGCCCGAGCCGTCCATCACAAAGTGCGCATGGCGCGTGGCGGCGCAGTTGGGAATCATCGCAATCGGCTTGCTGGCCGCGTGCGTGGGGTACATCTTGATCTTGACGTCCAGCACGGTGGTCAGGCCGCCCAGGCCTTGTGCGCCAATGCCCAGGGCGTTGACCTTTTCAAACAGCTCTAGACGCAGCTTTTCGACATTGTCGAGTTCGGCCCCGCTGGCCTGCTTGGCCTGCAGCTCGTACATGTCCAGGTCGTCCATCAGGCTTTCCTTGGCCATGAGCACCGCCTTCTCGGCCGTGCCGCCAATGCCGATGCCCAGCATGCCAGGCGGGCACCAGCCAGCGCCCATGGTGGGCACGGTCTTCAGAACCCAGTCCACCACGTTGTCGCCGGGGTTGAGCATGTACATCTTGGACTTGTTCTCCGAGCCGCCGCCCTTGGCTGCCACCGTCACGTCCACGGTGTTGCCGGGCACGATCTCGGTGAAGATCACGGCGGGGGTGTTGTCCTTGGTGTTCTTGCGGGCGAACTGCGGGTCGGCCACGACCGAGGCGCGCAGCGTGTTGTCGGGGTGGTTGTAGCCCCGGCGCACGCCTTCGTTGATGGCGTCATCCAGGCTGCAGGGCTTGCCATCGACGCCAGCATCGAAGCCTTCCCAGCGCACGTCCATACCCACCTTCAGGAACACGTTGACGATGCCGGTGTCCTGGCAGATGGGGCGCTGGCCGGTGGCGCTCATCTTGCTGTTGGTCAGGATCTGCGCGATCGCGTCCTTGGCCGCCGGGCTCTTCTCGCGCTCGTAGGCGCGGGCCAGGTGGGCGATGTAGTCGGTGGGGTGGTAGTAGGAGATGTACTGCAGCGCGGCAGCAATCGACTCGACGAGGTCGTCGTATTGGATGGTGGTGGTCATCGTGGTTCTGTCGTGAGGCGGGAACGGACGCATGCCGGGGCACGCAACCCGCAATTATCCCACCCCCCTGCTGTCACGGCGCTGGCACGGACATGTGTGCCAATGCCGAGCCGACGATCTGCCTGAACCCGCAGAGCGTCACTGCCTCACAGACAGACACAGCGCCGCGCGGACCCGCGGCATTCCTCTTTCACATCACGTATCCGCGCTGTCGCCAGATTCTGGATCCGCCTCCAGGTCGTCCGCAGGGTCGTCATCCGGGTAGCGGTCGGCGCCCGCGCGCACGTCGCGGCTGCCGGGCGTCTCATCGTCCGTCTCCAGCGATTCAACGTGGTCCGGCAGGATGTCCCGCGCCTCCAGTTCCAGCTCGGGCTCCACGCTCGCGCGTTCACCGGTTCCGTGGCGGTCGGTATCGTTGTCGGGGTCGGTGCCGTACAGACCGGCGCTGTCGCTGCCCGAGTCGGATGCATCGCTAGGGCCCAGGCTGTCGTTGCCCTTGGCGCTGTGAAGAGGGGAAAGGTTGTCGGCATCGATGCCGAGCAAGCTGCTTTTGGCCATGGTGTTCTCCGGGGATTCGCAGCGAAAAAAGTCGCTGCGCCACCATGGTGTGCCCGCTGGCGTCTGCACGGTGTAAGAACATGCCGACTATTGATAGGGAGGCGGGGCGCGCGTACACCCCTGGCCCAGCGGCCTTGCTGAGGCGTCACAGCGAGCCGATGACCGACGGCGTGAAATCCACGGCGCCCGTCGGCTTGTCCCCTTGCGACCAAGCGAGCAGCGAATCCGCCGGCATGGGGCGGGCAAAGAAGAAGCCCTGCAGTTCGTCGCAGTCCATGGCCAGCAGGATGTCGCGCTGGCCCGCGGTCTCCACGCCTTCGGCCACCACCTTGAGGCCCAGCGCATGGGCCAGGCTCACGACGGCGCTGACCACCGCCCGCGCATCCTCGCTGCCTTCCAGGTCGTTCACAAAGCTGCGGTCGATCTTGAGCTGCTGCGCCGGCAGCTGGCGCAGGTAGTTGAGGCTGGAATACCCCGTACCAAAGTCGTCGATGGACAGGAACACGCCAATGCGCGCCAGCCCGTCGAATGTGCGCTGTGTTGCCTTGATGTCCTCCATGGCGACGGACTCCGTGATCTCGCACAGCAATTGCGACGCATCCAGGCCATGGAATTTCAACGCGTGCTCGATGCGGTCCGCCAGGCCGCTTTCGCGCAGCTGGTGCACCGACAGGTTGATGGCCACCCGCATTCGCATCCCGCTGCGGGCCCATTCGGCTGTCTGGCGGCAGGCTTCATTGATCACCCAGTTGCCCAGCTTGTTGATCAGGCCGAAACGCTCTGCCAGCCCGATGAACACCAGGGGGCTCACCATGCCGTGGCGCGGATGGTTCCAGCGCAGCAGGGCTTCCACACCACTGATCTGGCCGCGCGTGCCGTCGATCTTGGGCTGGTAGTGCAACTGCAGCTCACCCCGATCTATGGCGAGGCGCAGGTCGCTTTGCAGCTCCAGCTGCTCGGATGCATCCGAGCCCATGTGCGGCTCGAACAGCGTGTAGCAGCCGCCGCCCGCGCGTTTGGCAGCGTACATGGCCGCATCGGCGTTGGCGACCAGCTTGGTGCGATCGCCGTGATCGGGGTGCACCACAATGCCGATAGAGCAGGTGATCTGCACCTGCTTGCCCGAGACTTCAAAGGGGCGTGACAGCGACGCGAGCACGCGGTTGGCCACCGAAACGCACGCAGCCACATCGGTCACGTCCTCCAGCAGCAACAGGAATTCGTCGCCGCCCACCCGGGCCACGGTGTCGCACTCGCGCGCCTCCTGACGCAGCCGGTCGGCCGCGCTGCGAAGAATGGCATCGCCCGCAGCATGGCCGAATGAGTCGTTGATGGGCTTGAACCCGTCAAGGTCCACAAACAGCACGGCCAGCCGGTCCACCACGCGCAGGTGGTTGGTGCGGTCCAGCCGCAGCAGGGCATGAATCAGCCGGTCTTCAAACAGCAAGCGGTTAGGCAGACCGGTGAGGGCGTCTGCAAAGGCGCGCTTTTGCAGCTCGTCATTGGCGGCCCGCAGGCGCGCGTTGCTCTCCTTCAGTGACCGGGTCAGGTTCTGTGCCGTGCTCTGCAGCCGCGCATCCAGGATGGAGGTGAACAGCGTGCTGATCAGCAGCATGCCCGTGGCGATCAGCACCAGCGCTGTCAGTCCCGGGCCGCCCAGGGCGCCGGCGCTGCGGCAGACCGTCCCCGCCACAAAACTGGCGGCAGCCATGCCCGTATAGTGCATGCCGCAGATGGCGATCGCCATCGCGAACGAGGCGGCCACCTGCCAGGCCACCCGACGCGATGGCCGCACCCGGCGCAGCAGCTGGAAGATCAGCAGCGCCGCCGCAGACGCCGCCACGGCAATCAGCACCGACAACGCGACGATGCCTAGGTTCCACACAATTCCCGGCACCATGTCCATCGCGGCCATGCCGATGTAGTGCATGCCACTGATGCCCGCGCCCATCGCCAGCGCACCCAGCGCCAGCGGCAGGGGGCCGAAGCGCTCGCGGCTCGCCAATCCCAGGGCTACCGCTGCAGCGGCCACGGCCGCCAGCCAGGACAGCAGGGTCAGGCCTGCGCCAAAGCCAATCTCAATGGGCAACTGGAAAGCTTGCATGCCCAGGAAGTGCATGGACCAGATCCCCGTACCCATCACCAAAGACCCCGCAGCCCACCACGCGATTCCCACGCGCCGCTGAGACGTGCGCACGCGCCCCGCCAGGTCCAGCGTGACATAGGACGCCAGCATCGCAATGGCAAACGACGCTGCCACTACGTACAAGTTGTAGCTGAAGGGCATGAACGAACTCATGGGGCTGTCCGGGAAAGAAGTGTGAGTGATCGGGTCAGCGCGCCGCAAGGGCTATCAGCCAGCACGAAAAAAACGAGGAGGCTGGCTGCCGTGAGGCGGAGCGAGGGGATAGAGTACAGGGGGCTGCCGGGGAAGCGCCGGGCTGGAGGGCCTCGAACAAGAAGGCCGGGGGGCATCGCGGAAATGCCGCTCAGACGCTATTTGTGGGCCCAATAGCACACAAATTGTACCAATTTGTTGCAATTTCATGCCCGAATGCTTTAGAGGGAGGTGCCCACAATGGCCTTCGAGCGCGCGCCGGCCCGGGCTACGGTGTGGGATGTTTTTGTGCAAATGAGAATTGTTCTATTCTGGAATATCCTCGCGGTCCGCCTTGGCGCATGGCCCGGGGCGCGTCCATCACTTTGTCCGCCCGCCTTCCTCAGGAGATCCCTCCCATGACCACCCGCACCGAAAGCGACACCTTTGGCCCCATCGATGTCCCAGCCGACAAGCTCTGGGGCGCGCAGACGCAGCGTTCACTGCAGAACTTCGACATCTCGGGCGAGCAGCAGCCGCGCGAGATCATCAAGGCCCTGGCCCAGGTCAAGCGCGCCTCCGCCGTGGTCAACCATGCGCTGGGCCTGCAGGACGCCAAAAAGACCGAGGCGATCGTGGCCGCGGCCGATGAGGTCATTGCCGGCCAGCATGCGGGCGAGTTCCCGCTGGTGGTGTGGCAGACCGGCTCCGGCACGCAAACCAACATGAACGTGAACGAGGTACTGGCTAACCGCGCGAGCGAACTGCTGGGTGGCCCGCGCGGCGCCGGCCGCCTGGTGCACCCCAACGACGACGTGAACCGCAGTCAGTCGAGCAACGACGTGTTCCCCACCGCCATGCATGTGGCGGCCGTGGAGGCGCTTACACGCAAGCTGCTGCCCGCGATTGCCAAGCTGCGCTCCACGCTTGCGCAAAAAGCGCAGGACTTTGACGGCATCGTCAAGATCGGCCGCACGCACTTGCAGGACGCCACGCCGCTCACGCTGGGCCAGGAGTTCTCGGGCTACGTGGCGCAACTGGACCATGGTGAGCGCCACGTGCGCGCCGCGCTGCCCCACCTGTGCGAACTGGCCCTGGGTGGCACTGCTGTGGGCACGGGCCTGAACGCGCCCAAGGGCTATGCCGAGCAGGCCGCCGCCGAGTTGGCACGCCTCACCGGTTTGCCTTTTGTGACGGCGCCCAACAAGTTTGAGTCGCTGGCCAGCTGCGATGCGCTGGTGCATGCGCACGGCGCGCTCAAGACCCTGGCCGCCAGCATAATGAAGATTGCCAATGACGTGCGCTGGCTGGCCAGCGGCCCGCGCAGCGGCATCGGCGAGCTGAGCATCCCCGAGAACGAGCCCGGCTCGTCCATCATGCCCGGCAAGGTCAACCCCACGCAGAGCGAAGCCGTGACCATGCTGGCCGCGCAGGTGTTTGGCAACGATGTGGCGATCAACTTCGGCGGGGCATCTGGCAACTTCGAGCTCAATGTGTTCCGCCCCTTGGTGGCGCACAACTTTTTGCAGAGCGTGCGCCTGCTGGCCGACGGCATGGTCAGCTTCAACGACCACTGCGCCGTGGGCATCGAGCCGAACCGCGAGCGCATTACCGAATTGGTAGACCGCTCGCTCATGCTGGTGACCGCACTCAACACCCACATCGGTTACGACAAGGCTGCCTTCATCGCCAAGAAGGCGCATAAGGAAGGCACCAGCCTACGCGAAGCCGCAGTGGCGTCGGGCCATGTCACGGGCGAGCAGTTCGATCAGTGGGTGGTGCCGGGCCACATGGTCGGCCGCTGACGTGGGGCCGGGCAGTAATACCGCTGCACCGCCTTCGTCTGCGCTGCTGGCCAGCTTTCGCGACAGCTACCGCGATCTGCTGCGCTACCTGTCGCGCCGCACTGGCAATGCCGACGACGCGCGCGACGTGGCACACGACACGTGGCTGCGCCTGGCCGACATGGACCTGCGTGGCGAGCGGCCCGTGGCGTGTGAGTCCGAAGCGCGCGCCTATGTGTTCACGATGGCGCGCAACTTGGTCATCGACCGCCAGCGCCACGCGGGCGTCGTGGCGCGCCATGCGCAGAGCGACGGGCCGGGCAGCGGAGGCCTGGGGGCTGTGACTGCCCATGGGCCGGACGAATGCGAGGCGCTGATGTACCGCCAGGCGGTGGAAGCCGTCGAAGCCGCGCTCGCCACGCTGCCCGAGCGGGCGCGCCAGGTGTTTTTGCGCCACCGCGTCAACGGGGAGGACCAAGGCGCGCTGGCTGCCGACTACGGCATCTCGCGCAACATGGTGGAGCGCGACATGATGCTGGCCATGGACCGCGTGCAAGCGGCCATGGAGCACTGGCATTCAGCGGGGCGTGCGCCTGGGGCCGTGGTGCCACACGACGCGCCTGCGCGCGTGGGCAGGCGCCGGTCGCTGGCCGCGCTGCTGGGCGTTGCGGGGCTGGCGGTGAGCGGGCTGGGCGCTTGGAGGTGGTGGCGCGTGGCCGTAGCGCAGTGGCAGCAGGTCGCCTCCACAGGCCGATCGCAAACGCTGCGCGACCACCCGCTGCCCGATGGCAGCCGCATTACGCTGGACGCGCAAAGCCGCGTGCATATGGCGTACTACGCGGGCCTGCGGCGTGTGCATCTTTTGGCGGGTGCTGCGTTTTTCGACGTGGTGCGAGCCCCCGAACGCCCCTTTGTGGTGGAGGTGCTCGACGAAGTGACCCACGGTGCGGTGCGCGTCACGGTGCTGGGCACCCGTTTTGGTGTGGAGCGCAGCGCAGGCGGGGTGGATGTGCAAGTGGAATTGGGCCGCGTACGGGTGGAGTCGATCGGGCCGGAGGGAGGTGTGGTGGACACGCGCGAGTTGGGCGACGGTCAAACCCTGCGCGTGCAGCCAGGGGTGCCTGTGATGCAGACAAGTTCGACCGTGCGCGACGCGGCAGCGTGGCGCCATGGTGTGCTCGCCTTCACGGATGTCCCGCTGGCCGAAGCGGTGGAGCGGCTGCGCCGCTATTTGCCGCGCGCCGTGCACCTCGATGCCCAAGCCGCTGTGCTGCGCCTGACGGGCCAGGTGCGCATTGCGCAGGCCGATGACTTCGTGCGTGCGCTGCCTGCCGTGGTGCCGGTGCAGGTGCGAGTGGTGGACGGGCGGTGGCAGGTGGCCGGCCGATGAGGCACCCCGGGGTGCGCCATGGCCTGCAGACCCTGGGCGAGATTTTTCTAATTGAAATTGGCCTCTGGCGCTTATCCAGCAAGCGCTGGCAGCTATGAATTTTGATTTTTTACGTCGTCTGGTGCAGACGGCGTGCATATGGGTTCAGGAAGTGACTGTGCCTGTTCGTTGTATTGGGGAAAGGACGACACACCATGAACCGACCCCAGCATCTCACACCGGGCTTTGCGCCATTCCTTCCATCTCTTCCATCCCCGCCATCAAGGCCCTGTCGTTTTGCACGCCATACCCTGGCCATGGCCATATTGGCTGTGGCGGCCGTGCAGGGGCCTGTTGCCAGCGCGCAGGGCATGGCGGCCACGGCCCCAACGGCGGCGGCCACTTTCAACATTCCTGCACAGCCGCTGCCTGAAGCGCTGGCGCAGTTCGCGCGCCAGTCGGGTGCGCAACTGGCCTACCCGCCCGACCTGGTGCAGGGCCGCCGCGCCCAGCCCGTGCAGGGCGCCCGCAGCCCAGATGCGGCGCTGGCCGAGCTTTTGCGCGGCAGTGGTTTGCGCATGCGGCGCGATGGCGCCACGCTGGTGCTGGAGCGCGCGCCAATGGATAGCAATGCCGCATTGCCCGAGGTGCGTGTGGCCGCCGAGGCGGAGGTGGAAACTGCCACGGGCCCCGTGCGCGGCCTGGTGGCCCGGCGCAGCGCCACCGCCACCAAAACGGACACGCGCTGATCGAAACGCCCCAGACCGTCACCGTCATCACGGCAGATCAGATGCAGGTGCAGCGCGTGCGTGACCTGGAGCAGGCGTTTGAATACTCGGCAGGCGTGCGCCCCGTGTCGGGCTACAGCGGCTCTTACGACGCGATCTACAGCCGGGGCTTCTGGGCAGACGCGCGCAACGGCAGCCTGTTTGCTGACGGGCTCAAGGTGTCGGACAACTCCTGGGCGTCCGGCAAACAGGAGCCCTATGGGCTGGAACGTGTGGAGCTGGTCAAAGGCGCGGCGTCGGTGCTGTACGGCATGTCGGCCCCTGGCGGCGTGCTGGCCACGGTCAGCAAACGCCCCACGGCCGATGCCGTGCGCGAGGTGGTGGCCGAGGTTGGCACCTACGGGCACAAGCAGATCGGCGTTGACCTGGGTGGCGAGGTAGCCCCTGGCAGCGACTGGACCTGGCGCCTCACGGCCTTGGGCCGCGACAGCGATACGCCCGTGCGCCCCTTGCAGGACGATGCCCTTTACATCGCACCCGCGCTGCGCTGGCAGCCCTCGGCGGCCACGTCGCTCACGCTGCTGCTGCAGCACCAGCAGCGGCGCCTGGGCTATTCCTACCCGCTTCCGCAGGTGGGCACGCTGCTGCCGGGCCCGGGCGGGCAGCGCATTGCGCGGTTCCGATTTGTGGGCGAGCCCGGTTTTGACCGGCAGGATGTAGAGCAGACCACGCTCACGGCGTTGTTCGAACACCAGGTGAACGAACAGGCCAGCATCCGCCAGGGGTTGCGCTTCTTTGATTCAGAAGCCGACATCTTCTTCACCAACACCACGGCCGATGCGGCTGTGCCCACGCGCGTGCAGCGCCGTGCCATCGACGAGTTCGAGCGCGTGCGGGGCTTCTCTTCGGACACCAGCTGGCAGCAGCGCTGGCGCAGCGGCGACGTGCAGCACACCCTGATTGCCGGGTTGGACTACACGCGCTACCGCTCCGAGTCGGAGTGGTATGCCCGCTCGCTCGCGCCATTGGATCTGTACCAGCCGCAGTACGGCGCCGTGCCCGGGGCGCCTGCACCGCTGGCGTTCTCGTCAACATCGCAACGCTGGCAGGCGGGCCTGTATGTGCAAGACCAGATCAAGCTAGGCGAGCGCTGGGTGGCCCTGGCCGGCCTGCGCCACGATTGGAGCGATTACCGCACGCGGCCCTTCTTCACGGCCGGTCCGTGGTCGGTGGAGCGTACCGATGCGTTCACCGGGCGCGTGGGCGTGGTGTATCTGGCCCCGGGTGGCTGGGCGCCGTTTGCGGGCTACAGCCAGTCGTTCCAACCGCAGGGTGGCGTCAATGCGCAGGCCCAGCGGTTCAAGCCCACCGAGGGCGAACAGTTTGAAGTGGGCGTGCGCTGGCAGCCGCAGGGCGAGGGCGGGATGCTGCTGTCGGCAGCTGTGTATGACCTGCGGCAGGACAACGTGCTCACGCCCGACCCGGCCAACCCGCTGTTCAACGTGCAGACGGGCCAGGCGCGGTCCCGCGGGGCCGAGCTGGAGGTACGCGGCCCCGTCACGCGCCATCTGGAGCTGGTGGGCGCCTACGCCTACACCGACCGCCGCATCACCCGCAGCAACCGTCCCGACGAGGTGGGCCGCCGGGCTGCAGAGGTGCCTTACCACCAGGCCTCCGTGTGGGGCAACTACCAGCTGGCAGCCTGGGGCCTGCCTGAGTGGACAGTGGGCGCTGGCCTGCGCTACACGGGTGACATGGTGGACGGCACGGCCAATGCCTACCGCGTGCCGGGCTACAGCGTTGTCGATGCCATGCTCGCTTGGCAGCAGGGCCCCTGGCGCGTTGCGCTGAACGTGCGCAATCTGGCGAACAAGCAGTTCCTGATCTGCAACGGCGCGCAGTGCCGCGACGGCAACCCGCGCACGGCCACGCTGTCCGCTTCGTACCGCTGGTAGCGGCGACTCACCCGGCTCGCGCTGAGGGGTGTGGGGATATGGCTGCACTCACTGCGCGGCCTGCAGTGAACTGCCCGCACTGCGTTAGGGCGGGGTGGTGCGCAGAGTACGCTCCGTTCGTACAGGGCGTTCGCGGCGCGGTTTGCGCAAAAACTCCAGCAGCCGCCGCTCCGCCGCGCTCAGCCCGCGTGGCGATGCCGCACCGCCCAGCCGGTCCCACACGGCTTGTATACCGGGGCCCGCGTCGGACGCCAGGCGTGTGCCCAGTTCCAGCACGGCAGGGTGCACGTACGATTTTTTGCACACGGCAGGCGTGTTGCCCAGTTGGCGCGCCACTTCGGCCAGGATGGCCTTGGCGCTGTAGCGCTGGCGGGCATCGGCCCCTGTGTCGTCGCAGCCGGCCTGGGGTGTGCAGGCCAGACGCGTCAGCTCCAGCGCCTGCGCGGTGCCGTGCCAGGTGCGGAAGTCCTTGGCGGTGAAATGCTCGCCGTCCCCCGCACCACGGCTTTTGGTGATCTCGCGCAGGTAGTCGTTCACGTCGCTCGACCCCACGGTGCGCGGCGTTCCGTCTTCGTCCACGTACTGGAACAGCTCCTGTCCTGGCAGCTGCTGGCAGCGGCGCACCACGCGGGCCACGCGTGGGTCGTCCAGCGCGGCTTCCTGCTGCACCCCGCTTTTGCCGCGAAAGCGCAGCGTCAGCTGGCTGCCCTTCAACCGTGCGTGCCGTGTGCGCAGCGTGGTCAGCCCGTAAGAGCGGTTGCTGGCCGCGTACTCCTCGTTGCCCACCCGCAGGTAGGTGGTGTCCAGCAGGCGCACCAGCGTGGCCAGCACCAGGGTGCGCGTCAGCGGCCGGCCCTTGCGATGCGCGGCCAGGTCGCGTGCCACGCGGCTGCGGATGCGGGGTAGCGCGCGGCCAAAGGCCTGCATGTGCTCGAATTTGCCGGCGTCGCGCTGCTGGCGCCAGTCAGGGTGGTAGCGGTATTGGCGCCGCCCGCGCGCATCCAGGCCGGTGGCCTGCAGGTGGCCGTGGGGCAGGGGGCAGATCCACACATCGGTGTAGGCGGGCGGAATGGCCAGGCGCTGGATACGCGCGATCTCCTCGGGGTCCTTCAGCCACTGGCCATCTGGCAGGCGGTAGCGAAACGCCTTGGCTCCGCTGCGTATGCGCGTGAGGCCGGGAAGCGAGGGGCTGACATACACCAGCCCGCCGGGCAGTGGCTGGGGACGCGGCGGCGCGGCGGCTGAAGAAGGGGGGGCGGTGGGGTGGGCGGTACGTGCGGTTGGAGCAGTACCGCGGGGTTTCGCGGCTTTCGCGTGTTTGACGGGTTGGGCTGGTATGGGCGAAGGCATCGTGGAGCGACGGCAGGTAGCGCCCGCAAGAGGGCCACCCATCACACCGCCGCGCGCCCGCGTGTGGTGTAGGCGCGCTGCGTGTACGGGGGTGGGCGGCAGGCTCCCCAATCCACAGGGCTAATGGTGAGTATTTGAATGAAATTGGCCTCTAGCGCTTTATGCATAAGCGCTAGCAGCTATGAAATAGAGAGCGCCGTCGAATCCCCTTGCGCACCCTCTCAGTCACTGGTAGCCCTTGTCCGTCGCGGCAGCCCGGGGCTGCAGGCTCTAGCCGCCCGGTGCGCCGGGGCCGCCGGGCCTGCCCGCAGGCGCAGCGGCCAGCGCGCCGTTGATTGTGCGACAGGTGCCTTCCAGCGCCTTGCCGTCCGGGAGGGTCAGCGTGACTGTGTCCCCTTCCGATTTGCCTTGGCAGGCGGTATAGGCCTCGGGCGGGGGCGACGGTGGTGTGGGGCGGCCCTGCTGCGCAAAGCCGGCGGTCATGAAGCCGCACAGGGCGATACAGGAAACGGTGCGCGAGATGGTCGCGCTGAGGGTGGTGGTGCGTGCGGTGGCGGTGCGTGGGGTGGACATGGTGGTGTCGGTGGTTGAAAAACGTCGTACGAAAGGATGACCGATGGCGCCGTTGCGCCGGGACTGGCTTACGCCGCAATGGAAATCGTGATGCTGGCGGAGTACCCGCCGCTGCTGTTGGCCTGCATGGTGGTCATCTCCAGGTCGGTGCCGTCGCTGAACACGTTGTCGGTGGCGAAGGTGATGGAGGGGAGGTTGCGCACGCTGGCGCTGTAGCCCGCGTTGCTGGCGTAGATGCTGCTGAGGAGCGCGGTTGGGAAGGCCAGCTGCGTGGTCTTGACCTTGTTGCGCGCGTTGTTGGCCGAGGCCACCGTGGGATAGATCTCCAGGTGCATGTGGGGCATGCGGCCCGCATAGCAGCCCGGCACGATGGTGGTGAAGACGACGGTGCCGTTGGCGTCGGTGCCCTGCACGCCGCGCAGGTAGTTGTCGGCAATGTTGTTCGACGAGTACACCGAATAGTTGCCATCCTGCGTGCAATGCCACAGGTAGATGGCATAGCCCTCCAGCGGCGCGCAGTTGGCCCGCGTGTTGGTCAGCGTGATGTTGATCGTCAGCGGCACGCCGCCGACAGGGGTGGACGAGCCGATGGAGCTGCGGATGTCCGAGCGCACGATGCCGCTGAGTGCCAGTACGTTGTAGGTGGCATTGCTGGCCGTGAAGCCATCGGCCGGGTAGGGGCCGGCGGTTTCTTCGGGTACGACGGAGCAAGTGGTGCTGGTTCCGGTGCCCGTGCCGGTGCTGGCGTCTGTACCGGTACCGGTCGTGTCCGTCGTATCAGTCGCTGCGTTGTCACCACCCCCGCCGCAGCCCAGCAGCGTGGCCACGCCCAGCGAGCCCAAAGAGCCCAGCGCGCCCAGCGCGCGGCGCCGGTTGGCCGGGGACGACAGGCCCTGCGGGGCAGGACCAGGGATGAGCGGGACGGTGGCGAGGCGGGGCTGGGCGGAGGCGGAAAGACGGGGCATGGGAGGGCTCCTGCAAGTGGGGATGGCCCGCGCTGTGCCCACCGATTGAGGAGAAATCTGGGAGCCTGCCTTGCGCGCCTGCCACCGCTTTCCGCGCGCTCTACCCGCACCGCCGGGCTCATTACATGGCGTTGCTGGCCTCTACCAGGTCGTTGTATGCCTTCACCAGCTTTTCAACACTGCCGTCCACCATCCACGCACTTCCGGGCTTGAGCATCATGCGCTCGCCGGAGGTGTAGGGCACGTTGTCGCGCACGCGGCGATAGCGTTCTTTGGATGCCTTGCGGAACTCTTCGGCCGTGCGCTCGAAGCTGGACCATCCATGCGGCAGATCGTCCTGGATCGGCTTTACAAAAGCCAGTGCTTCGTCCGTGAGTTTTTCATAGGCCTCCAGGCGGGTGCCTGCTGCAGCGGAATCAAAGGATTCCTCGCCCAGCAGGTCGGCCAGCTGCTTGGCGCGGTTCATCACGGCCATCTGGTAGTACGGCAGCTTGCGGCCCTGGGTTTTTTCGATGCGGGCCAGCTGGGCGTTCAGCACGTTATCGTTCTCCACATCCAGCGCCTTGGAGAACGCGGCGCTGGCGTCTTCAAACGCGGCAAAGCTGGCCGCCAGGGGCACGTGCAGGGCCTTGCCTTTGGCGAACTTGTCGTCCTTGTAGTTCTCGCGGTCGTAGTAGGTGTAGGCCTCGGCGACCTGCTTGTCCATGGCGGCGAGGGTGGTGATGTAGGCCTGACCGGCGGCGTCCAGCGCGGGCAAGGCGGGGCGCATGGCGGCGGCTTGCGCAAAGTCGTTCGCACATTCCTTCACGCTGTCGCTGCGCATGGAATACAGGCCGTACACCACCTTTTCGTTGCCCGTGGGGCCGGCCTTCATGTCCTTCACCCAGCTGGCGTAGCGCGCGATGGTGCGGTGTGCGTTTTCGTTGAGCTTGTTGTAGCACCCGATGTAGCCCTGCAACTTGGCGCCCGCGTCCTCGGAGCCTGAGGGTTCGGCCGCCTTGTCCGCCACCACGGCCGTCGGGTCTGCGGCGGGCACTGGCGCAGTGTTGGCGGCGGCCTGTGTGGCCGGGGTGGTGGCGGATTCTGAAGCGGGGCTGCAACCGAGCAGCGCGGTGACGAACAGAGGCGCAAGGGCCAGCCAGCGGGGGGTGGACAAAGAGGGGGTATGCATGAATGAAAGAGAAAAGCAGCTGAAGGAGAGGGGCCGCACGTTCGCAGTTCGTTTATAGAAGGGGCTTGCGGCGTAGCGCCGGAATTCTCTGTTGCATCGCCTGCAAAGTTCCGCCGCAGATAGGGTCAATGCGTAATCAGATGTAGAGCTTGGAAGGAGGTGTCCAGCCTCGTGTCGCACGGTTTTCCCTTGTCAGGACGCGGCTGCAGGCGCCGCGCGCCAAGGGGAGGTTACGCCCCGCGTGTTGCAGTTGGACACTCATTTGCCGCCAATTCGGCGCGCAAAACTCAGGCGCAAGCAAGTTGCCGGGTCACGCGCCCCGGGCAAAGGCTTGTCGGTAGCGGGCCGGGGTCAACCCCACATGGCGGGCGAATTCGCGCGTGAAGTGAGGCTGGTCGGCAAAGCCGCAAGCGAACCCGATCTCTGCCAGGCCATGCGGGCTCTCCAGCAGCCACTGCGCCGCTACGCGCGCGCGGGCCTCGGTGACGATGTGGCGGCAGCTGAGGCCGCCGGACGCGAGCGCCCGCTGCAGGCTGCGACGCGCAAAGCCGGTGTGCCGGGCCAGCGCCTCCACCGTGTGCTGCGCGGCGGGGTCGCACAGCACGTGGCGCGCCAGTTGGTGCGCCAGCGTCGGCCAGGGCAGGGCGTCGCACAGATGGGTGGCGGGCTGGGGTTGCAAGGCGGTGTCGTTGTGAGCCTGGCTTGCGGCTGTGGTCTCCTCCCAGCGCATGGTCCATTGGACGACCTGCTTTTGCGCTGCCAGTGGTGCCAGCTGCGCGTGCAGTGCTGCCGCGTTGGTGGCAACGCCGCCCACCTTTAGGTTCACACGACAGTCAGGAGTGCTGGATGCGCCGATCTCCACCCGCAACGCGCGCGTGCCGATGGCCTGGCTCACGCCCACCAGCACGCCGAGCACGGCCAGGCTTTCGGTGGGGTGGGGCTCTTCCCGCACACCGGGGCGCGCGTGGTGGCGCAGCGTCAGGGTGCCCGGGGCGCTGGCCGTGATACTGACCTGGTGGCGCGAGTGCACATACCGCTCCAGCCGCTGCCAGCGTGCCATCAGATCGTGCACATCGGTCGCCCCCAGCAGCGCGCGGTGCACCGGGTCACCCGCCAGCAGGTCCACCCGCTGTGCCAGTTGTAGCAGCGTGCCCAGGCCGCCCTGTTGCAGCACGGCTTCGACCACGCTGCGCTTGTAGGCCAGGGGCACATGGCTGGCGGCCAGCCCGTCAATATCCGGCGGGGGCGGTGGCGGCACCAGCCCGTGTGCGGCCATGGCGCGCACCAGCAGGCGGACCATGGCGGCACTGGCAAAGTCTTGCATGGGCGGATTGTGCCGTTGGTGCTACCCCGCTAAGCCCGCGTGGACAAGGCCTGCAGCACATCCGCGCTGCGCACCGGCAGGCGGGCAAAACGCACGCCGGTGGCGTCGCGCAGCGCGTTGGCGATCGCTCCGGCCCCGGCCACCATGGCGGTTTCTCCGGCACCGGTGGGCGGCGCGCTGCTGTCGATCAGGTGCACATGCAGCGGCGGCACGTCGCCCATGCGTGGCAGCGGGTAGTCGGCAAAGCTGGCGGCGGCCACGCCCGAGCGGGCCACGGGCAACTGCTCGTGCAGCACCATGCCCAGGCACCACATAAGGTTGCCCTCGGTCTGCGCGCGCACGCCGTCGGGCTGCAGCACCAGGCCGCAGTCGTGCGCGCACAACAGCGCCGTTACGCGCACCTGGCCGGTGGTGCGCTGCACCTCCACATCGGCCACGGCAGCGGCGTAGCTCACGCCCTTGTAGATGCCGCCTGCGATGCCGCGCCCGCGCAAGGTGGTGGCATCGCTGGCGGGGCGCTCTGGCCAGCGGGCCTCGGCGGCGGCACGGCGCAGCACCTGGGCCAGACGTTCATCGGTGGTGTGCTGCAGGCGCCAGTCCAGCGGGTCGGCCCCGGCGTGGCGCGCGCATTCGTCCATGGCGCTTTCCACCACCAGGGTGTTGGGCCCCGCCCCCAGGCCGCGCCAGGGGCCGGTGTGCACGGGCAGGCGCTGGGCGGTGAACTCGATGCGCTGCTGGGCCACGTCGTACGGCATTTGTGCGCCTCGCGCCACGCCGCTGTCGCCCGCCAGGTCGGCCAGGGTCTGCATCCACACCGGCATGGCGGCGGGCGTGAACAGGATGTGGCTGCTGGCCAGCGCGTGCCACCAGTGGGTGATGCGCCCGCCCTGCACGCGCGCCCGCACACGGTGGCTGGAGGGCGGGCGCTGGAAGCCTTGGGCAAACTCCTGCGCGCGGCTCCATTGCACCTTGACGGGCGCGCCCACGGACTGGGCGAGAACGGCGGCCTCCAGCTCCACCGTGCACAGGGTGCGGCCGCCAAAGCCGCCGCCGATGCGGCAGGCCTGCACCTCGATGCGTTCAGCGTCCAGGCTGAACTGGCGGGCGAGCACATCACGCATGTAGAACAGGTCTTGGGTGCCCGCCCATACCTTCAGGGCGATGTCTTCTTTGCCTGCGTCGGCCAGCCAGTGCGCCGTTGCGCTGCGGGGCTCGATGGGCGCGTGGGCGGCCAAGGGCACGTCCATGCGCAGGTCTAGCGTCCACGCTGTGTCTGTGGGCAGCTCGTCCTTGCGCAGGCGGTGCTGCAGCGCGCCCCGGCGCAGGTGGGTGTCGATGTCGATGCGCTCGTCGATGGCCGCCTGCTCGAACGCGTTGCCATCGTCCACCTGCCACTGCACCGCCAGCGCGGCCTCGATGCGGTCGAGCGCCGAAGGCGTGCGGGCCACGATGCCCAGGCCCAGGTTGCCCATCTGCGCGAGGCGCGGGTGCTGCACCACGGCCACGCAGGCGGGGTCGGCGCGAGCGGCTGTTTCGTCCCACGCCTTGGGGCGCGAGGTGATTTCGGCCGACACCGGTGCGCGCAGCACGCGGCCGTACAGCAGGCCGGGCAGGCGCGTGTCGCCCGCAAACAGCGGCTGGCCGGTGACGAGGGCGTGCAGCTGGCCTGGCGCCACTGCAGCTTCTTTGGCGGCCCCCGTGCGCGGCTGCAGGCTGCGCAGCGCGCTGGGCGCAATGTCACGCGCGGCCAGCGTGCCCGTGGTCTGGCCTTGCGCCAGGGCCTCGCGCAAGGTGGCGCAGGCACGGGCCAGGGGCAGGGCAAAGTCCTGCACGCTGGCGCTGCCCACGGTGGCGCGCACGCGGGCGATGTGGCGGGTGCTGGGCAGTTGCAGGTGCACCTGTGCGGTCGGCACGCCCAGCTCGGCAGCGGCCAGGCCCTGCAGCGCGGCGCTGATCTGCTGGCCCATCTCGGCGCTGGGCAGCCACAGGGTGTAGCGGCCGTCTTGGTGTCGTATCCAGCCCAGCGCGTCATCGGCGGTGGAGGTGGGGCGCTTGGGGATCACCGGCACCAGGCTGCAGCCCGCCAGCGTGACGGTGAGTACCCCGGCGCCCGCCGCTGCCAAAAACTGGCGGCGCTTCATGGCTTCGCACCCTCAGCAGCCTGGTGGATGGCCGCGCGCACCCGGTGCTGGGTGCCGCAGCGGCACAGGTGGGCCGACATGGCGGCGTCGATCTGTGCATCGCTCGGGCGGGGCGTGGCGCGCAGCAAGGCCACGGCGCCCATGATCTGGCCGCTCTGGCAGTAGCCGCACTGGGGCACGCGCAGGTCCAGCCAGGCCTGTTGCACGGGGTGCAGCGTGCCGTCGGGTGTCGCCAGGCCTTCGATGGTGGTAATGGAGCGCCCTTGCAGCCCGCGCGCCGTCTGCAGGCAGGCGCGTTGCGCCACGCCGTCGATGAGGACGGTGCAGGCGCCACATTGGCCCATGCCGCAGCCAAAGCGGGTGCCCGTGAGGCCCAGGGGCTCGCGCAGCAGCCAGAGCAGGGGTTCGTCCTCCCAGCCGGGGGGCACGGTCTGGGGCTGTTGGTTCAGGGTGATGTGCATGCGGGCCTCCGTGGGTGGTACGGGGCCAGTGTGCAAAGGCGGAGGCGGTTGGTCTTGAAGATCTGCGCCAAACAGATCAGAGCGGCAACTTTGGCGTAGGGCCGGGGATTTGAATGAAAATGGCCTCCAGCGCTTGTCCATCAAGCGCTAGAAGCTATCATTTTGGAAGCATTGCACTCCACTGCGGCATGGTCTGCGCCCACCACAGCCGCAGGCGCATGGCCCATTCGGGTGTGTAGCCCAAGGTGGCAAACCGCACCTGGCCGTGCGCGTCGATGACCACCAGTGCAGGCACGGCGCGCACGCCCCAGCTGCGTGACAGGGTGCCCTGCGGGTCCACCGCCGTCTGCCAGGGCATGCCGCGCTGGCGCTGCACTTGCGCCACCTTTTCGGCGTTGCCCGACTGCATGGCCACACCCAGCACGGGCCAGTCGGTGGACAGGCTGGCGATGCTGGGCTCTTCCAGCTTACAGATGGAGCACCATTCGGCCCAGAAGTGCACGGCCACGGCCTGGCCGGGGTGCTGGGCACGCCACTGGGCCAGGGTGGTGGGGGCGGTAGCGCCAGCGCTGGGGGCCATCACCAGCGCCACATCGGGCGCAGGGCCCTGGGGCAGGTCGCGCGTGCGCCAGGTGTCTACCGCCACGATGGCGACCCAGGCGAGCGCGAGGGTGGCCAGGTGCTGCTTCCAGCTTTTGCGCAGGGACTGCGCGGCACGGGTGACAAGGGCCTTCAGCATGGCGGGGCCGTGGTGTCGCGAATCAGCGCAGCACTTCCAGCAGCCGGTCCAGCCCGCCCTGGTTGATGGCCACCTTGGCCTGCGCGCGCACGGCGGGCTTGGCGTGGTAGGCCACCGACAGGCCAGCCGCGCCCATCATGGGCAGGTCATTGGCGCCGTCGCCCACCGCAATCGCCTGCTGGGGCGAGATGCCCATGAGCGAAGCCACTTCCAGCAACGTGCGGCGCTTTTCGGCGCCATCACAGATGTCGCCCCAGGCCTGGTCCACCATGCGGCCGGTGAGTTGGCCATCTTGCACTTCGAGCTTGTTGGAGCGGGCGAAATCAATGCCCAGCCCGGCCTTCACGCGGTCGGCAAAAAAGGTGAAACCGCCAGAGACCAGCAGCGTCGTCAGGCCTGCAGCCTTGGCGGCGGTGATCAGCTCCTTGGCGCCTGGGTTGAAGCGCAGGCGCTCGGTGAACACCTGTTCCATGTGCTGCACCGTCACGCCCTTGAGCAGGGCCACGCGCTGGCGCAGGCTTTCCTTGTAGTCGGTGATCACGCCTTGCATGGCCGCTTCGGTGATGGCGGCCACCTCGGCCTTGCGGCCTGCGGCGTCGGCGATTTCGTCCACGCACTCGATGTTGATGAGGGTGGAGTCCATGTCAAACGCGATGAGCTTGTAGCTCGACAGGGACAGGGGGGCTTCAATGCCCTGGACAACAAGGCCGGGCGCGAATTCGGTAGCGTGGGTCATGGCAGAACGTGGGAGTCGTTTTTTTGGGGGGAGCACAACCTGCAATGGTATCGCCCGCGCCTGCGTACTCGATAGCCCCAAACCGTATCGCCCCGCAGGGCATAAATTCCGCGGCTCGCGGCCGAGAGCGGTCGCTTCCAGCTCTTGGGTTTGCCTTGGATGCGGACGATGTGCAATACGCGCCCATGGGCGCATATGATTTCTGCCCAACATGCACTGAGGGTACTGACGATGGCCATGCACAGAGACGGCAACGCGGGAGAGAAAGTCTCCGCGATATGGATCAACCGCAGGCAGGCCACGGCCGTACTGCTGGCCAGCGCGGCGGTGCCTTTTACCCCAGCGGGAGCGCAGGATGCAGCGGCCCCCGCATCACCTGCCGCATCCCCCGCTGCATCGGCTGCCGAAGCCCCTCTCGCCGCTATCTGGCCTGCTGACGACTGGGCAGAAAGCACGCCCGAGGCGCAGGGCATGGACTCCGCAGCGCTGGCCAAGCTCGTCGACTTTGGCGCAGCGCAGGGCATGGACAGCCTGCTCGTCACCCGACACGGCAGCCTGGTGGCCGAGGCCTTCTATGCCCCGTACCGCGAGGGGCTCAAGCATGCCGTCAACTCCACCACCAAGGGTGTCGTCGCCACGCTCACCGGCATGGCCATCCAGGACGGGCTGATCGCCTCGCGCGATGCGCCCGTGCTCGACTTCTTTGCTGACCGCAAGGTCGCCAACGCCGATGCCTCCAAGAAGGCCATGACTGTGGGCCACCTGCTGGACATGACCTCGGGCCTGAACTGGATCGAGCCGCTCAGCGACGCCGTGCCCGAGACCATGCTGCAGCTGACCCGCACGCGCGACTGGCAGGGCTTTGTGCTCGACCGGCCCATGGCCCAGGCGCCCGGCACGGGCTTCAACTACAACAGTGGCAACACCCATCTGCTCTCGGCCATCCTGGCGCTCAAGACCGGCGGCAGCACCCTGGCCTATGCGCAAAAGCGGCTGTTCGGCCCCCTGGGCATCACCGACGTCCGCTGGCGCAAGGACCCGCAGGGCCTGGAGGTTGGCGGCTGGGGCCTGTACCTGCACCCGCGCGACATGGCGCGCATCGGCTACCTCTACCTGCGCAAGGGCCAGTGGAACGGCCGCCAACTGCTGCCCGCCGCCTGGGTGGAGCAGGTCTTCAATCCCGTGGTGGACATGGGCTTTGGCACCAGCAACGGTGCGCCCGCCTTCAAGTACGCCAACGGCTGGTGGAGCATCCCGTCCAAGCGCGCGTACTTCACGGCCGGCTTCAACCGCCAGCTCATCGTGGTGCTGCCCGACCTCGACGTGGTCGTCGCCGTGACCGGCCGGCGCCACTACCCGCTGCCGCTGTTCATCGACCAGATCACCGCCGCGGTGCGCTCGCGCGAGCCCCTGCCTGCCGACGCTGCCGGGCAGGACCATCTGGCCGCCCGTATCCGCGACGCCGGGGTGGAAAAGCCCAGCGCCATCCCCACCACCACGCTCGAACTGGCCGCCACCGTTTCGCGCAAGGCCTGGCTGCTGGAGCGCAACGGCATGGGCATTCAGCGCCTCGTGCTGGATCTCACGCCCGCCAACCCGCGCTATGAGGTCACCTTCGACAGCAGCCGCCCCGATTTGCCGCGCGAGCCGGTTGCCGGCCCGCTGGGCCTGGACGGCAAGTACCGCACCGCGCAGCAGGGACCCAATGCGGTCATCGCCATCAAGGGCCACTGGCTTGATGCGCAGACCTTTCAGCTCGTCTCGCGCTCGGTGGCGGATGGCGAGGTCACCGTGGTCACGCTGAAACTCGAGGACGGCGGGAAGGCTGTGAATGTGGGGCTGGAGAACAACTGGGGGTTCAGGGCGCAGGTGCGGGGGCGCGGGGAGTAGCGTTTCGGCTTTGCATGACCATCGGCAATGAAGCTGCCAGGTTCACCACCACGGCGACAAGCCCGGCTCTGGCCAGGTTCTTCCATGATCAGGGCTGGATGGTCGCGTTTCCCGAGCGCCGGGGGCTCGGCGTGCCCCGGTTGATATTGGCGCTCTCGGCCGCATGTTGATGGTTGTCAGGTAGCCTTGGGCTTCCACTTCCCAGCACCAGCAGGTGCCTCGCCAGCAAGACCCGCTACCGATAGACCACCGATGAAGACCATTGACGAAATGCTGCACCTGGACTTGCTCACCGCCGAGCAGCACGTTGACATCAGCGCATGGATTGCGCAGTCAGCCTCTCCCGAAGAAATACTGCAGATGCCTGCGCCCCTGTGGCAGGCCCTGGAGCGCGCCAGCAAAGTGATGGGCATCGACGAGGACCTTTTGCGGCCACCGTCGTTCGATGCGGACAGTCTGGCTCTGGGCTAAGACGCTTGTGCCGCTGGCGGCAAGCTTGGCTTGGGTGTCCGGGTTGAAAAGGGCGGCATGCACTGCGCGCTGGAGTTTGTCGGCAACGGGCCGTGGAGCATTGCAGAACGTGGGAGCCGTTTTTTAGGGGCTACAGCCCGCAATCGCATCGCCTCCTCGGCTTCCCCGTGCCGGGCTACGGCGCTCAGACCGTGCGGGCCGGATCAGCGCGAAGGCGGCAGGCTCTTGCCGTTGCCCGTGCGCCCGGCGGTGGCGGGGTTGGGCGTAGGTGGTTCGTTCATCTTGACCAGGAACATGCGCAGGAAAAACGCGGCCATGCACAGCATGAACCCGATGCCAATGATGCTCATCAGCCCGTAGTCGGTAGAGAAAAGATCGTTCAGCAGCTTCATGGTGGGGCACTCCTTGTTGGTGTGATGTCCACTATCGCGCTGCAAAGGCGGATACCCCTTGCGCTGTGTCAACCATCGCTGCAGCAGCCGAGGCTCAGTCCGGCCGGGGCAAGTACAGCCGGTCCGACCATGTGGCCAGCCACTCGGGCTTGAAGGCCACAAAAATCGCCGCGAGCATGCCGGTGACAAACCCATCGCCCCAGGCCATCAGCCAGCGCGCCACCAGCGACAACTCATCGCCCACGCCGGGCAGCAGGTGGCCGCTCCACTGCGAGAGGACGCCCGCTGCAAACACACAGACCACGGTGCCCAGAAACGCACGGCCCAGCACATAGACAAACGGTTTGGTGCCCGTGTAGCGCCGCAGCAGCGCACCCAGGCCCAGCCCCAGCGTGGCGGGCACCACGCCCAGCCACACCGTGGCACCCAGCGCATCGGCCCAGGCCATCGCTGGGGAGATCAGGCAGGCCACGATGCCCACGCCCATCAGCACCGGGATCGCCAGCGGCCAGCCCAGCATCAGCACCACCAGGCAGGCGCCGGACCACTGCAGTTGCAGCGGCATGGCATGCAGCGTGGGCAGGGCCCACAGCCAGGGCAGAAACACCAGCGCGGCCAGCAGCGGCGTCCACAGCGCAGACGGCGCGCCCTGCGTCTCGTGTGCCAGAGGCTTGCGGTTGGCCAGCATGCGCCAGGGACGGGCCGCCAGAGCGGCAACCAGAGCGACGAGGACGAGGGCGGCTTCAAGCCACATGGTTCTGTTTGCTATGCTGTTAATAGCTACTAGCGCTTTCCAGATAAGCGCTAGAGGCCAATTTCATTAAAAATCAAGCAACCACCAGTGGCTGCCCCAGGCTGCGCAAGATGTCCCGCACCATCTGCGCCCGGTCCTTGGGTTCTTTCAGCTCGCGCTCGATGCGCAGCTTCTCGTTGCCCGCCAGCTTGATGTGCTTGTTCTTCTGGATCAGCTCGATGATGCGCATCGGGTCGATGGGCGGCTGGGGCTTGAAGGTGATGTTGATGACGCCTGGGGCGGCATCGACCTTGACCACGCCGTAGGGCTGGCTCAGCACGCGCAGGCGGTGCACGTCGATCAGCGTCTGCGCCTGCGGCGGCAGTTTGCCGAAGCGGTCCACGATCTCTTCGAGCAGGCCGTCGATCTGGTCCGGGTTCTTGGCGGTGGCCAGCTTCTTGTAGAACGACAGGCGCAGGTGCACGTCGCCGCAGTAGTCTTCAGGCAGCAGGGCAGGGGCGTGCAGGTTGATGTCGGTGGTGACTGAAAGAGGCGAGAGCAAATCGGGCTCCTTGCCCGCCTTGAGCGCCTTGACGGCTTCGCTCAACATCTCGTTGTACAGCTGGAAGCCGACTTCGAGCATGTTGCCGCTCTGGTTCTCGCCCAGTACCTCGCCGGCGCCACGGATCTCCAGGTCGTGCATGGCCAGGTAGAAGCCACTGCCCAGTTCCTCCATCTGCTGGATGGCGTCGAGGCGCTGTGCGGCCTGCTTGGTCAGGCCCTCGGTGTCGGGCACCATGAGGTAGGCGTATGCCTGGTGGTGGCTGCGGCCCACGCGCCCGCGCAGCTGGTGCAGCTGGGCCAGGCCGAACTTGTCGGCGCGGCTCATGATGATGGTGTTGGCCGTGGGCACGTCGATGCCGGTCTCGATGATGGTCGAGCACAGGAGGATGTTGAAGCGCTGGGCCACGAAGTCGCGCATCACGCGCTCCAGCTCACGCTCGGGCATCTGGCCGTGGGCCACGGCGATGCGGGCCTCGGGCAGGATTTCTTCGAGCTTCTGGCGGCGGTTCTCGATGGTCTCCACCTCGTTGTGCAGGAAGTAGACCTGCCCGCCGCGCTTCAATTCGCGCAGCACGGCCTCGCGGATCACGCCCGTGCCCTCGTTGCGCACAAAGGTCTTGATCGCCAGGCGCCGCTGTGGTGCGGTGGCGATGACCGACAGGTCCCGCAGGCCTTCGAGCGCCATGCCCAGCGTGCGCGGGATGGGCGTGGCTGTCAGCGTCAGCACGTCCACCTCGGCGCGCAGGGCCTTCATCTGCTCCTTGTGGCGCACGCCGAAGCGGTGCTCCTCGTCGATGATCAAGAGCCCCAGGTTGTGGAACTTGGTGGATTCGGAAAGCAGCTTGTGCGTGCCCACCACGATGTCCACCGTGCCGTCGCCGATGCCCTTGATCGCGGCGGTGATCTCTTTGCCCGAGCGAAAGCGCGAGACCTCGGCCACCTTCACCGGCCATTTGCTGAAGCGGTCCACCAGGGTCTGGTAGTGCTGCTCGGCCAGCAGGGTGGTGGGCGCGAGGAAGGCCACCTGCTTGCCCCCGGTGACGGCCACGAAGGCCGCACGCAGCGCGACCTCGGTCTTGCCAAAGCCCACGTCGCCGCAGACCAGGCGGTCCATGGGGCGGGGGCTGATCATGTCCTGGATCACCGCGTGGATGGCGGCGTTCTGGTCGGCGGTTTCTTCAAAGCCGAAGTCGTTGGCAAAGGCCTCGTAGTCCTGCGGGCTGTAGCGGAAGGCATGGCCCTCGCGCGCGGCGCGGCGGGCGTAGATGTTGAGCAGCTCGGCCGCGCTGTCGCGCACCTGCTCGGCGGCCTTGCGCTTGGCCTTTTCCCACTGGCCGCTGCCGAGCTTGTGCAGCGGCGCCTCGTCGGCGCTCACGCCGGTGTAGCGGCTGATGAGCTGCAGCTGGCTCACGGGCACATACAGCACGGCCTTGTCGGCGTATTCCAGGTGCAGAAACTCCTGCATGGCGGGCGTGCCGTCGGGGTTCTTGTTGCCCACGTCCATGTTGACCAGGCCGCGGTAGCGGCCGATGCCGTGCGCGCTGTGCACCACGGGGTCGCCCACGTTGAGCTCGGCCAGGTCCTTGATCAGCGCCTCGACGTCGCTCACCTGCTCCTGCTTCTTGCGCCGGCGCGTGGTGGGGCCGGCGGCAAAAAGCTCGGTCTCGGTGACGAAGTCAATGCCGTCTTCGATCCAGCTGAAGCCCACGGTGAGCCCGGCGGTGGCAATGCCCACCTTTTCGTCGGTCGTGCCCTGGAACTCGGCCAGCGAATCGAAGGCGGGCGGGTTCACCCCGCTGGCGCGCAGGAAGTCGAGCAGGCTCTCGCGCCGGCCATCGCTCTCGGCCAGCAGCAGCACGCGGTGCTGGGTGTTGCGGATGTGGGCGTGCAGGCGGGCCAGCGGGTCTTCCGCACCGCGGACCACCGACAGGTCGCCGAGTTTCTGGAAGTGTGGGTTGTCATCCACGTCCTCCACGCCGGGGCGGATGGACAGCTGGGCATGCTCCTTGGCACGTGTGTAGAACTGGTCGGCCGACAGGAACAGCGCCTCGGGCGGTAGCACCGGCCGTTCGGGGTCGCCCTGCACCAGGCGAAAGCGGTCTTTCGTGTCCTGCCAGAAGCGCTGGAACGCGGGCTCCAGGTCGCCATGCAGCACCACGGTCGCCTCGCCGCCCAGGTAGTCGAACACGGTGGCCGTGTCGTCGAAGAACAGGGGCAGGTAGTACTCGATGCCGGCCGTGGCCACGCCCGCGCCCATGTCCTTGTAGATGCGGCTCTTGGTCGGGTCGCCCTCCAGCATCTCGCGCCAGCGGCTGCGGAATTTGGCGCGCGCGTCGTCGTCCATCGGGAACTCGCGGCCGGGCAGCAGGCGCACCTCGGGCACGGGGTACAGGCTGCGCTGGCTGTCGGGGTCGAACGTGCGGATGCTGTCGATCTCGTCGTCGAACAGGTCTACCCGGTAGGGCACCAGGGAGCCCATGGGGAACAGGTCGATCAGCCCGCCGCGCACCGCGTACTCGCCCGGGCTCACCACTTGCGAAACATGCGAGTAGCCCGCCAGCGTGAGCTGGGCCCTGAATTTGGCTTCGTCGAGCTTTTGCTTGACTTTGAAGTGGAAGGTGTAGCCGGCAAGAAACGAGGGCGGCGCCACACGGTACAGCGCCGTCGTCGCGGGCACCAGCACCACATCGGCCTCACCCTGCGAAATGCGCCACAGCGTAGCCAGACGCTCGCTGATCAAGTCTTGGTGCGGGCTGAACGTGTCGTAGGGCAGCGTTTCCCAATCGGGGAACAGCGCGCAGCGCAGCTCGGGCGCAAAAAAGGCGATCTCTTCGATGAGCCGCTGCGCATCGGTGGCGTCGGCCGTGACGATGGCGGTGGTGTGGCCTGCGGCCTTGTCGCGCTCGGCCAAGCGGGCCAGCATCAGCGAATCGGCGCTGCCCACGGGGCGGGGCAGGGTGAAACGTTTTCCGGGGGAGAGTTTGGGGAGTTCCATGCGGACGGTAGGGGCGTCGGTGGGCCCGCCGTATCCCTGCAATACAGTGCACGCGGGCGGGTCGGGGGCAACGGGGCATTTTAGGACCTGGCCATGTTTCGCGCCCGGCGGCATCCACCGGCGCGATACCACGGAGGGCAGCTCTTGAGGCGGGCCCCTCTGACGGACATCCATCAACTCCGCGCACTGCACAGCACCTGTTCACACCGGATGGCACCGTGGTCTTGCGCCAAATGTCCCTGGCAAAGCCAGATTGCCTGTATGTCGTAGCGGCCCCTCCTAAAATCGCGGCCTCATGACCATCGACCCGCTGCTGCCGCCCTCACTGGGCACTCCGCATGCCCCTACCCCGGCGCCGGTGCGCCTGTGGGCCCTGGTGCCCTGTGCGGGTACGGGGTCGCGCGCGGTGCCCCCCCCGGCGCCACCGAAGGGTGGCGCCACCGTCTCGGCGTTTGGCGCGCTGGCGGGGGCTGCGGGCGAGCCCATGGCCCCTGCCCAGCCGCCGCAGTTGCCCAAGCAATACCATTTGGTCGCGGGCCACCCCATGGTCATGCACACGCTGGCGGCGTTTGCGGGCGTGACGCGCCTGGCAGGCACGCTGGTGGCCGTAGCGCCGGGCGACCATTACCTGGACCAGCATGTCCACCCCTCGTTCTTCGTGGTGGACTGCGGCGGGCCCACGCGGGCGGCCACGGTGTTGGGCGGACTGCGCGCCCTGCAGGAGCGCGGCGCCCAGCGCGAGGACTGGGTGCTGGTGCACGACGCGGCGCGCTGCCTCGTCACGGCCGCGCAGATCGACCGGCTGATCGAAGCGTGCCTGCAGGACTCCGTGGGCGGTCTGCTGGCCCACCAATTGGCCGACACGCTCAAGACGTCAATCGATGGCCCCGGCGGCGTGCGCGTGGCGTCCACCGTAGACCGCAGCAGCAAGTGGCTCGCGCAGACGCCGCAGATGTTCCGCATCGGCCCCCTACAGGAAGCGCTCGACAAGGTGGGCACCAATGTGACCGACGAGGCCAGCGCCATGGAGGCCATGGGCCTGCACCCGCGCCTGGTGCCCGGCGGCGCACAGAACTTCAAGGTGACCTACCCCGACGACTTTGCTCTGGCCGAGGCCGTGTTGGCCCAGCGCGGCCTCGGCACCACGCTGGCGCGCTTCGGGGGCGAGCGCGGCCAGGGCGCCAGCGAGACCGGGCGCAAGACAATTTTTTAATCAGCCCGCTAGTTTCCCGAGTGAGAAGTTCTTGTAAAACTAAGCAGGTCGAAAACGTTGTGGGGCAAGGCGCAAACCACCGCGATAGCCTTAGCTATCGCGAGGTCTTGCAACGCAGCGTGGCGGCGATTCTCGACCTGTTTATGAGACGAACTTCGCACTCGGGACGCTATGGTGCGAGAAAAGGCAGACCATGAATTTCAGAATCGGTGAGGGGTGGGACGTACACGCGCTGGTGCCGGGCCGCACGCTGGTGATCGGCGGCGTTCACATTCCGCACACCATGGGCCTGCTCGGCCATTCGGATGCCGACGTGCTGCTGCACGCGATCACCGATGCCATTCTTGGCGCGGCGGGGCTGGGCGACATCGGCACGCATTTTCCGGACACCGATGCGCAATTCCGTGGGGCCGATTCGGCCGTGCTGCTGGCCGAGGCCGCGCGCCGCGTGCGGGCGGCGGGCTACACCATCGGCAATGTGGACAGCACGGTGGTGGCCCAGGCGCCGCGCTTGGCAGCGCACATCCCCGGCATGCGGGACTGCATCGCCAAGGCGCTGGAGATCGACCCTGGCCAGGTCAACGTCAAGGCCAAGACGGCGGAGCGCCTGGGGCCGGTGGGCCAGGGCCTGGCCATGGAGGCCCGCGCCGCCGCATTGATCTACATGGCCTGAGCCTTCAGGCGGTCTGCGCCGCCCAGGCTGCCACGTAGCTCGGCGCGGCTGCCGTGTTCAGCGGGTCGACCACGGGCGCCCCGCGCACCTGCACCAGCGGCAGCACGCCCGCCCACGCGGGGTGCAACATGTCCTCAGCGTCGTCCACCGGCGCTCCGCTGCGCACCTTGCAGGCGGCTTCATCGAGGGATATGCGCAGTACGGTGGTGGCCGCAAACTCCTTGTCGTTCCCAGCGCGAATCTCGGCCTGGCGGCCGACTGCGATGTGGTCCATGAGCGCGGCCAGCGCCGCGTGCTTGTCAGCCACGGGCTCGAAGCGGCCATAGACCATGGCCGAGCGGTAGTTCATCGAATGGTTGAAGGCCGAGCGCGCCAGCACCAGGCCATCGAGGTGGGTGATGGTGACGCAGGCCTGCGCACCCTGCAGCAGCCACTTGACCATGCGCCCGCCGTTGGAGCCGTGGATGTACAGGTGCTCGCCCATGCGCCAGCAGGCTGTGGGGATGTTGTGTGTGCCCTTGTCGTCGGCAAAAGCCACGTGGCACAGGTAGGCGGCGTCGATGATGGCGTGCAGCGTGGCGCGGTCGTAGCGGGCGTTTTCGGCCACGCGGCGGATGCGGGTGCGATCGGTCGGGGGCAGGGCGGTGGCAGCGTCGTTCACTCAGTTCTTCCGGTGTCAAAGTGGATGAAGTAGCGCAATGTAGAGGCAGCGTGGCGCCAGAATAAGACCCACTAAAGAACAATTTTTTAGAGCCACTGACCACAATGGATTTTCAGCTTCTGTTTACCGGCTTCCAGTCTCAGCCGGCCCATGCACGCTGGTCACAGCAACGTCAGTTGCACGAATGCCTGCGCCGCGGTATCCGCAGCGGTACCCTGGCCGGCGGCACGCGCCTGCCCGCCACCCGCACGCTGGCGGCCGAACTGGGCGTGGCACGCAACAGCGTGCTGTACGCGTACGAGCAACTCGCCACCGAGGGCTTCATCGTGGCCAGTCGGCGCGGCAGCGTGGTGGCGCCGCTGGCCGGGCGGCTGGGTGCAGGCGCTACGCCTGCGACGCCAGCGCCCGGCGTGCGCTCGGGGCTGTCGCGGCGCGCGCAGAACATGCCGCTGCTGCCGGGCTCGGAAACGGCGGCCGCGTTTGCGCCGGGTGTACCGGCGCTTGGCGAATTTCCGATACTGCGCTGGCGGCGGTTGCTCGACCGGGCTTGGGCGTCCATCCGGCCTGCGGAGCTCAACTATGCAGACCCGGCCGGCGAGCCCGCCCTGCGCGAAACCATTGCCGGGCACCTGCGTGTCGCACGCGGCGCCCTGGTGGACGCTGCGCAGGTCTTCATCACCGATGGCACGCAAAGCAGCCTGGACCTTGTCGCCCGTGCTTTTGCCGACGCGGGCGACAAGGTGTGGGTGGAAAACCCCGGCTACCAGGGCGCGGTGGCGGCCTTTCGCGCCGCGCAGCTCAAGGCCGTGGGCATTGTGGTGGACGGTGACGGTATGGCGCCGGCCGCCAGCGACTGGCTGCGCCAGCGGCCGCGGCTGATCTACACCACGCCCTCGCACCAGTACCCGGTGGGCAGCGTAATGAGCCTGGCGCGGCGCTTGGCGCTGATCGACGGAGCGCGCCAGGCGGGCGCGCTGGTCATCGAGGATGACTACGACAGCGAGTTTCGCCACGACGGGCCGCCCCTGGCTTGCATGCAAGGCCTGGCGCCCGACGCACCCGTGGTCTACCTGGGCACCTTCAGCAAGACGATGTTCCCCGGCCTGCGCATCGGCTTCATGGTGGTGCCCCCAGCGCTCGCACCCGCGCTGGCCCTGCTGCTGGACCGCGCCGCGCCACGCGGGCGAACAGCCGAGCAGCGGGCGCTGGCGGAGTTCATCGTGGGCGGCCAATTTGCGCTGCACCTGCGGCGCATGCGCCGCCTGTACCGCCAGCGGCGCGATGCGCTGGTGGCCGCGCTGGCACATCACCTGGGTGATGTGGCCACCGTACACGGTGGCACGACCGGCATGCACCTGGCCCTGCGCTTGCATGATGCCCAGTCCGATGACGTGGCGCTGAGCGCCAGGCTAATGGCGCGCCACGGCATCATGGCCCCGGCGCTGAGCCTGCACTCCGTCGGCCTGCGCGCGCAGCCCTGGCGCGGCTTTCTGCTGGGCTATGCGCAGGTGCCGGTGGAGGCGATGGAGCCGCTAGTGAAGAGGCTGGCGAGCGTGGTGCGGGGCCAGGCGTGAGCACCTATGCGCTCTCCCGCCCGACGATCGAAAAGCCGACATCCACCACGGGGGCTGCCACAGGCCGGCCCTCGGCGCGGTCGGCAATCCACTGCGCCGCCAGCTGACCCATGCGCGCGCCGTCAATGCGCACGGTGGAAAGGCTGGGGCTCACGGTCTGCGCAAAGTCGATGTCGCCAAAGCCCATCACCGCCAGTTGCTGCGGGACGGCGATGCCGCGCACGCGCGCCTCGGTCAGCACGCCCAGGGCCAGCATGTCAGAGCTGCAGAACACCGCGTCGGTGTCAGGCGCCTCGGCGAGCAGTGCGGTCAGGCCATCGCGACCGTCCGCATGGGTGGTGGGCGATGGGCCTAGCCGCACAGCGGGCGAGCGCAGGCCCAGACGTCGCGCTGCGGCTGTGAATCCGTGCGCTCGGCGGGCCGCCCGCTCGTCACCGCCACTGAGCAGGGCCAAGTGCCGTCGGCCCCGCGCAAACAGGTGCTCGCATACGGCGGCGCCCAGCTCTTCATGCCGCAGGCCGACCAGCATGTCGATGGGGGTGTCGGTGTAGTCCCAGGTTTCCACGATGGGAATGCCAGAAGCAGTCAGCAGCCGTCGACCCTCGGGCGAGTGCATGACGCCTGTGAGCACGATCCCATCGGGCCGCCGACCCACGATGGCGCGCAGCAGCTCGTCTTCGCGAGAGTGCGCGTAGCCCACTTGGCCCACCATCACCTGAAAGCCGTGCAACTCCAGCGCATCGGTCAGCGCCTGCACCATGGCGCCGAACAGCGGCCCGGTGAGTGTGGGCACCAGCGCCGTGACCACGTGGCTGCGGGATGAGCGCAGCCCGCCAGCGACCAGATTGGGCACATAGCCCAGGGCCGCAACGGCTTCCTGCACCCGCTGGCGCGTGCGCTCTGACACCTGCTGCGGCGTGTTGAGGGCACGCGAGACAGTGATCATCGACACACCCGCGCGCTCAGCCACCTCGCGCAGTGTGACCGCTGCGCGGTCACGGCCGAGGGAGAGCGCAGATGGGAGCTTGGGCGGGCCGGAGTGGGGCATGGTGGCGGAGTCTAAAGCGCAACCCACCCTCGCTATGCCTGCCGGTCACGACCGGTGCTCTCGCACCTTCACAAAAAGTCAAAACATAGGGTTTCTACTGTGTTGTCTGACAATGATAACGTTAACATTCACGTATTCCCGCGGATTTTGATGTCTATCGCCCCAATTTATTCAGCTTGTACGACCTGATGACCAAAACTTCTCCACGCACATGACCCCCCAAGACCTCAAAACCATCATGGGCTCCGGCCTGCTGTCCTTCCCCATCACGGACTTCGACGAGCAGGGTAACTTCCGCCCCAAGACCTACATCGAGCGCCTGGAGTGGCTCGCCCCCTACGGCGCCAGCGCCCTGTTTGCTGCCGGTGGCACGGGGGAGTACTTTTCCCTCTCGGGCCCCGAGTACAGCGAAGTCATCAAGACAGCCGTGGACACCTGCCGAGGCAAGGTGCCCATCATTGCCGGCGCCGGTGGCCCCACCCGCACGGCCATTGCCCATGCGCAGGAGGCCGAGCGCCTGGGTGCCCACGGCATCCTGCTCTTGCCCCACTACCTGACGGAAGCGGGCCAGGAGGGCCTGATTGAGCATGTGGCCCAGGTGTGCAAGAGCGTGAAGTTCGGTGTGATCGTCTACAACCGTGACCGCACCAAGCTCACGGCCGAGTCCCTGGCTATCCTGGCCGAGCGCTGCCCCAACCTGATCGGCTTCAAGGACGGGGTGGGCAATATCGAGACCATGTCTTCCATCTACATGAAGCTGGGCGACCGCTTCTCGTACCTGGGCGGCCTGCCCACGGCCGAGGTGTATGCGGCGGCGTACAAGGCGCTGGGCACACCGGTGTATTCGTCGGCGGTGTTCAACTTCATCCCGAAGATGGCGATGGAGTTCTACAAGGCGGTGGCGGCAGACGACACGGCCACGCAGCACCGGCTGCTCAAGGAGTTTTTCATGCCCTATCTCGCCATCCGCAACCGGGTGGAGGGCTACGGGGTGTCCATCATCAAGGCGGGGGCGCGCATTGTGGGGCATGACGGCGGGCCGGTGCGCGCGCCGCTGACGGACCTCAAGCCGCATGAGGTGGAAGAGCTCACGGCGCTGATTGCAAAGCTCGGGCCGCAGTAGACGCGTCTGAAGCAATTTTCCTTTCCCCCACCCGAAGCCCCGCAAGAGGGCTGATGACCACCACTACCTTTGGAGACATTGCCATGCGCATCATCAAGAAACTACTCCTTGCCGCCAGCGCCAGCGGCCTTGCCCTGGCCGCTTCGGCCCAGACCGGCGCGCCCTCCCAGTCCACCGCTTGGCCAGACAAGCCTGTGACCATCGTTGTTCCCTTCCCCGCAGGGGGCTCGACGGACATGGTGGCCCGCGCCATGGCCCTGCACATGGGCGAGAAGCTGGGCCAGAGCTTTGTAGTGGACAACCGCCCCGGCGCCACGGGCACGGTGGGCGCGGGCTCGGTCAAGCGCGCGGCGGCCGACGGGTACACGTTGCTGGTGTCGTCGCTCGGTGCATTTGTGGTGGCGCCCCACCTGCTCATAAGCGTGCCCTACGACGCGCTCAAGGATTTCGACTACATCACCGTGCCGGTGCAGGCCCCCAACGTGCTGGTGGCCTCCTCCAGCCAGAAGGCGCGCACGGTGAAGGAGGTGATCGCCCAGCTCAAGGCGAGCCCGGGTAAGGTGAGTTTTGCGAGCTCGGGCAATGGTTCGTCGGACCATCTTTCGGCCGAGGTGTTCTGGCAGCAGACCGGCACCGAGGGCCTGCACATTCCGTACAAGGGCGGCGCTCCGGCCATCAATGACTTGCTGGGTGGACAGGTTGACTTCTCATTCCAGAACGTGAACGCCGTGCTGCAGCATATCCGCGCAGGCAAGCTGCATGCCATTGCCGTCACCGGCGACAAGCGCAGCCCCGTATTGCCCGATGTGCCCACGCTGGCCGAAGCGGGTGTGACCGGTGCGGAGGTGTATTCATGGCAAGGCATGGCCGCGCCCAAGGGCCTGCCTCCCGCTGTCAAGCAAAAGCTAGCTGAGGCAGCGATTGCCGCCATCAACGACCCTGTGGTGAAGAAGCGCATGGTGGACCAGGGCTTGGAGATCGTGGCTAGCACGCCCGAGGCATTTACGGCCTACCAAGCGCGCGAGTTCGCGCGTTGGAAGAACGTCATCGAGACCCGAAGAATCACCGCTGATTGAGTTTTGCCAAGGGCGCCACGCTGCGTCCTGTTCTTGTTTCAACACCATGACCACACCTTCCACTTCTCCCGCGGCCAGCACGCCAGTCATCACCGAACTGCGCGTGGTGCCCGTCGCAGGGCACGACAGCATGCTCATGAACCTGAGCGGCGCGCACGGCCCCTTCTTCACGCGAAACCTGCTCATCTTGCGCGACAGTGCAGGCAACACCGGCGTGGGCGAGGTGCCCGGCGGCGAGAAGATACGCCAGACCATCGAGGAAGCGCGCCCGTTCATCGTGGGTCGGCCCCTCGGCCAGCACAACGCCGTGCTCAACGCCATGCGCGCGCAGTTCGCGGACCGCGATGCGGGCGGTCGTGGCTTGCAGACCTTCGACTTACGCATCACCATCCACGCCGTGACGGCGGTGGAATCCGCCTTCCTCGACCTGCTGGGCCAGCACCTGGGGGTGCCCGTGGCCGCACTGCTGGGCGACGGCGTACAGCGCACCTCAGTGCAAATGCTGGGCTACCTGTTCTACGTGGGCGACCGCACCAAGACCGACCTGGCTTACCGCACCGAGCCCGGTGCTGAAAACGACTGGTTCCGTCTGCGCAACGAAAAGGCCATGACGGCCGAGGGCATCGTGCGCCTGGCCGAGGCCGCGTATGAGCGTTACGGTTTTGCCGACTTCAAACTCAAAGGCGGCGTGCTGCGCGGGGAGGAAGAGATCGAGGCCATCCGCGCGCTGCACGAGCGTTTTCCCGAAGCGCGCGTGACGCTGGACCCGAACGGCGGCTGGCTGCTGAAAGACGCGGTCCGCCTTACCCGCGACCTGCACGGTGTGATGGCTTATGCCGAAGATCCCTGTGGCGCCGAAGGCGTGTTCTCGGCCCGCGAGGTGATGGCCGAGTTCCGCCGCGCCACCGGCCTGCCCACCGCCACCAACATGGTGGCCACCGACTGGCGCGAAATGGCGCACAGCCTGGCCCTGCAGTCGGTGGACATTCCGCTGGCCGATCCGCACTTCTGGACCATGGCCGGGTCGGTGCGCGTGGCCCAGATGTGCCAAGCCTTCGGTCTGACGTGGGGTTCGCACTCGAACAACCACTTCGATGTGTCGCTGGCCATGTTCACCCATGTGGGCGCCGCCGCGCCTGGCCGCGTGACGGCGATTGACACGCACTGGATCTGGCAGGACGGTGAGTGCCTGACCAAGCAACCCTTCGAGATCCGGAATGGATTTATCGAGCTGCCGGAGAAGCCCGGTTTGGGCGTGGAGCTGGACTTGAACGCGGTGGAGCGCGCCCACCGCCTGTATCTGCAGCATGGCCTGGGCGCGCGAGACGATGCCATCGCGATGCAGTACCTGATCCCGGGGTGGAAATTCAACAACAAGTCGCCGTGCATGGTGCGTTGATGCACAGCAATCCCCACGTGCATTGCCTCCAAAACAAAGCCCTCCGCAAGAGGGCTTTGTGCTCAGAGATTGCAGCGGGGCACGACAGGGCGGTTATGCCGTCCGGTCTTCGGCGCGCCGTCTTGGCAACTGGCGCTTGACCGAGGGCCGCTGCAGGCGCTGCTTGGGGTCTGCACCCTGCGGCAAGCTCGTGGCGCGCTGCAGTTGCAGGTGGGCCACCAAGCCGCCGGTGCTGGAGTTGGCCAGCGCAAAGATACCGCCCATGCGCTGCACGGTTTTGTCCACAATGGACAGGCCGAGCCCCGCGCCCGCAGCCGCCGTGCGGGCCGTGTCGCCACGGAAGAAGGGCTTGGTGAGGTTTGACAGGTGTTCTGGTGGCACGCCGGGGCCATGGTCGCGCAGTTTGACGAGCACCCAATTCTCGCGGCCCTTCGCAGCGATGTCCACGCTGGTGATGCCGGTGTCCTCCGTCTTGCCATAGCGGCGCGCGTTTTCAAGCAGGTTGGAGATCACGCGCGCCAGTTCGACTTCGTCGGCCAGCACGTTCAGGTCTTCGGGCACCGTCATCGTGATCTGCAGCTCGCGGTGGTCCTGGACCGCGTACACACAGGACGACACCACCGCATGCAGGTTCACCGGGGTCAGCGTGACGTGGTCGGGACGCGCATAGTCGAGGAACTTGTCGATGGTGGCGTCAAGTTGCACGATGTCGGCCACCATGTGTTCGCGCGCGACTTCGTCCGTCACGCTCATCTCGGTTTCCAGCCGCAGCCGCGCCAGCGGCGTGCGCAAGTCGTGCGAGATGCCGGCCAGCATCACGGCGCGGTCCTGCTCCAGCTTGGCCAGCTTCTGCGCCATCCGGTTGAAGCCGATGTTCACCTCGCGGATCTCGCTGGTCACCACCTCTTCGTCCAGATGGCTGGCGGCAAAGTCACCGTCCTTCACCCGGTTGGCGGCGTACGACAGCTGCTTGAGCGGGCGGTTGATGAGGCGGGCGATGGCAGCTGCCCCGGCCAGCGACAGGGCTGCCGCCGTGATCAGCCAGATCAGCCAGGTGCGCCCACCGGCAGGGCTGAAACGAGAACGGTCCATCAGCAGCCAGTTAGGGTCGCCGTTGATGTTGAAGCCCACCCACAGGCCGTTTTCGCCGTTCACGTTCTGCGCCACGATGGTGTCGGGCCCGAGGCGCTGGGTGAGTTCATCGGTCAGGCGGTTGCCCAGCGCGGTGTTGTCCAGCAGCGCAAACTTGTCCTTGGGCTCGCGCGGCAGGATGCGCACGCCTTCCTGGTCCGCCATGGTCTTGATGAGCGACACCCGCGCGATGGCGTCTGAGTGCACCAGCGCGGCGCGGCTCAGGTTGACGAGGGAGGCGATCTGCTGCGCCGTGTGCAGCGTGCGGGGCTCGAACTCCAGCGCACGCAGCGTCTGTAGCCACGCCAGGATGCTGCCCACCAGCAGCAAGGCCAGCAGAAAGAACGTGCGCCAGAAAAGGTTCAGCCCCACCCGCGCGCGCTGCTCCCTCGCCCTGCGCAGGGATTCAAGCGGTGCGGGGCTGGTGGCGTCGGCTGTGGGGGGATCGGTCTGCCGGGATGATCTCGGCTGGCCGTCGGTCTTGCGCATGGAGATCAGCTGGTCCCGTCCGGCACGAAGACATAGCCCACGCCCCACACGGTCTGGATGTAGCGGGGCGCCGCTGCATCCACTTCCACGAGCTTGCGCAGGCGCGAGACCTGTACGTCCAGGCTGCGATCAAAGGGTTCGAACTCGCGTCCGCGGGCCAGCAAGGCCAGCTTTTCGCGCGACAGTGGCTGGCGCGGGTGCCGCACCAGGGCCTTGAGCATGGCGAACTCGCCGGTGGTCAGGGGCAGCTCCTCGCCATTGCGCTGCAGCGCGCGGGTGCCCAGGTCGAATGTGAAGGGGCCGAAGGTGACCACCTCGTTGTCACCCGATGGAGCGCCGGGCGCCTCTTGCGCGGGGCGGCGGCGCAGAACGGCGTGGATGCGCGCCAGCAGCTCGCGCGGGTTGAAGGGCTTGCCCAGGTAATCGTCGGCGCCAACCTCCAGGCCGACGATGCGGTCCACGTCCTCGCCCTTGGCGGTGAGCATGATGATGGGGGTGCGGTCATTGGCTGCGCGCAGGCGGCGGCAGATGGAAAGGCCGTCTTCGCCGGGCATCATCAGGTCCAGCACGATGATGTCCACCGTTTCGCGCAAGAGCAGGCGGTTCAGCGCCTTGCCGTCTTCCGCCACCATGACTTCAAAGCCTTCTTGGGTGAGGTAGCGGCGCAGCAGGTCGCGGATGCGTGCATCGTCGTCCACCACAAGAACTTTGTCGGTGCGATTGGGGGTTGTGGCCATGTTGATCTCAAGTCCAATTTGTAACAGAGCCGATTCTGACCAGTTGAAACGCCGAAGTTCGGGTTTTTGGCGGCGGTTTGACCAACTGTTACAAGTTTTGCCGAGCTTCGCACACGGTGTGCCAAGCCTTTGCCGAAGGTTCCACCCGGTGCGGTTAAGGTGGTGGCCCGCGCGTCCCCGGCAGGGGCGGCGCACTGATCTGAAGGACTTCATTGCCATGAAAAAAACTACCAAACTGATAGCTGCCAGCGCTTTGCTGATGTGCGCTGGAGCCGCTTTTTCTCAAACCGCCGCCGCGCCCGAGCTTCGCAATGTCGTGCAGCTTTCTGCCACCGGCACGGTTGAAGTGCAGCAGGATCTGCTGGTGCTGAACCTGGCCACCAGCAAGGAGGCTGCGGACGCTGCCACTGTTCAGGCGCAACTGAGGCAGGCTCTTGACACGGCCTTGGCGGAGGCCAAGCGCAACGCGCAACCCGGCCAGCTGGATGTACACACGGGGCCGTTCGGCCTGTACCCGCGCTACGGGAAAGACGGCAAGATCAACGGATGGCAGGGCCGCGCCGAGCTGGTGCTGGAAGGCCGCGATTTTGCCCGCATCACCGCCACTGCCGGCAAGATCCAGACGCTGTCCATCAGCCAGGTGTCGTTTGGCCTCTCGCGCGAGGCGCGGGCCAAGGTCGAAGGCGAGGCGCAGACGCAGGCCATTGAGCAGTTCAAGGCCCGTGCGGCCGAACTGGCCAAGGGCTTTGGGTTCAGCAGCTATGGCCTGCGCGAGGTGGCGGTCAACAGCAATGAAGTGATTCCCGGCCCGCGTCCGCGCATGATGGCGGCAGAAGCCAAGATGGGCTCGTTCTCGGATGCATCCGTGCCTGTCGAGGCAGGCAAGGCGCAGGTGGTGGTGAACGTGTCCGGATCGGTGCAGATGCGCTGAATTTTTGATAAAAATGGCCGCTAGCGTTTATTTGATAAGCGCTAGTAGCTATCATTTTTGATGAGATAGGCTACCAGCAGGCCTGCAGGCAGCGCGTGAAGTGTCTTGGCCGGCAACGCCCGGCCTACTGCGCCGCCCAGCCCCCGTCCATATTCCAGGCCACGCCCCGCACGTTATTAGCCGCAGGGGAGCAGAAGAACACTGCCAGTTCGCCCAGCTCTTCGGGGGTGGTGAACTGCATGGAGGGCTCCTTTTCGCCCAGCAGCAGCTTCTTCGCGTCTTCGTTGGACAGGCCGTGTTCGGCGGCCTTGGCGTCCACCTGCTTTTGCACCAGCGGGGTCAGCACCCAACCGGGGCAGATCGCGTTGCAGGTCACGCCTGTGGTAGCGTTCTCCAGTGCGGTCACCTTGGTCAGCCCCACGATGCCGTGCTTGGCCGCCACGTAGGCTGACTTCTGTGCTGACCCGACCAAACCGTGCACCGATGCCACGTTGATGATGCGGCCCCAGTTGGCGCTTTTCATGGCGGGCAGGGCGAGGCGCGAGGTGTGAAACGCGCTGGTCAGGTTGATGGCGATCACCGAATCCCAGCGCTCCACGGGGAAGTCTTCGACATTGGCCACGTGCTGGATGCCGGCGTTGTTGACCAGGATGTCCACCCGTCCGAACTGCGAGGCGCTGTACTTCATCATGTCCTCGATATCGGCCACGCGGCTCATGTCCGCGCCGTGGTAGGCCACCTGCGCACCGGCCGCTTCGCCCGCGGCCAGCACCTCCGCGCGGGGAGTGTCCACGTCACCGAATCCGTTGAGCACGATGTTGGCACCCTGGCGGGCCAGGGCCTTTGCGATTCCAAGACCAATGCCACTGGTGGAGCCGGTGACAAGGGCGGTTTTGCCTTTCAGCATGTGAGTCTCTCCGAATGAATTACGATGCAACGCAAGGAAAAATCGGCATGCAGGCGAGGGCCCCGCAAGCCGATTCTGCCGGCCATTATCAAGCGCTGATCCCGGATTTCGCACCCATGAATGAACCTACGCTGAACTACGTACTGTGCCCTGGCGCGGGGGCTCCAGCTCAGTCTCAGCCCGACGGTGCGCCCGCCGAAGGCGCCGCCGCGCAGCACCGCATGGCCTATTGGGAATGGAATGCCACCGGCAACCCCGCGCATCCGCATGTGGTGGTCTGTGTGCACGGCCTGTCGCGCCAGGGGCGCGACTTTGACACCCTGGCACGCCAGCTCAGCCAGCATGCGCGTGTGGTCTGCCCCGACGTGGTGGGCCGGGGCCGCAGCGACTGGCTGGCAGACGCCATGGGCTACCAGATTCCGCAATACGCCGCAGACATGCTGGCGCTGATCACGCAGCTGCACCGGCAAGCCCCGATGACCACGCTGGACTGGGTGGGCACCAGCATGGGCGGGTTGATCGGGATGGGCATCGCTGGCCAGCCCGGCCTGCCTTTGCCGGTGCCTGTGCGCCGCCTGGTGCTGAACGATGTGGGCCCCGTCATTCAGTGGGAGGCCTTGCAGCGTATCGGCCTGTATCTGGGCCAGCCCGTCCGCTTTGAATCGCTGCAGCAGGCGGCCGATGCCCTCTGGGCCATCTCCACCAGCTTTGGTCCACACACCCCCGCGCAGTGGCTGGCGCTGTCGCGCGCCATGGTGCGCGATCACCCGCAAGGCGGCTTGATGTTGCACTACGACCCCGCCATTGCTGTGCCGTTCAAAGCGCTCACCCCGGCGGCTGCGGCCGCTGGTGAGCAGGCCCTGTGGGAGCTTTACGACCGCGTTACCGCGCTCACCTTGCTGTTGCGCGGCGCAGAGTCAGATCTGCTGTCGCACGATACGGCTCAGGCAATGGCCGCACGCGGGCCGCGCGCGCAACTGGTGGAATTTGCTGGGGTGGGACATGCGCCCACACTGGTGGCGCCCAATCAGGTGGCGGCCATCACTGACTTTTTGCTGGCGCCGGAAGCGGGCGAAGCAGGATGAAAACGACATTTGCCGCTGGAGCCGGAGCTACCCCGCAACCCGACAGCGTTCCCCAACTGATCGCGGCGACGGCGCACACGCTGCCTGAGCAGGTCAACGCACTGGCTCGCGCCCGCGCGTTTGCTGAGCCGCTGATGGCTGGCGAGACGCTGGACTCGGGCGAAAACACCTTGGCCCACGCCGATGCCGTGGCGGCCATCCTCAAAAGCATCGGTGGATCGGAAGCCATGCAGGCGGCCAGCTACCTGGTGCATGCCTGCGTCCATCTGAACAAGCCCGAAGAGGTCATTGCCAAAGCCTTTGGCGCCAACTTTGCGGCGCTGGCGGTTGAGACCACCAAGCTAATGCGCGTGCAGCAGCAGGCCCGCGGCGCGGAGCCCCTGGACGACCCGGCCGTGCAGACCGAAAACGTGCGCAAGATGCTGCTGGCCTTCTCGCGCGACCTGCGTGTGGTGATGCTGCGACTGGCCTCACGACTTCAGACGCTGCGCTTTCACGCGGCCGCCAAGCGCCCCGTGCCGCCCAGCTTGGCACGCGAATCGCTGCAGGTCTTTGCGCCCCTGGCCAACCGTTTGGGCATCTGGCAGGTTAAGTGGGAGCTGGAAGACCTGTCGTTCCGCTTCCTGGAGCCCGACACATACAAAGAGGTGGCCCGCCTGCTGGATGAAAAGCGGGGCGAGCGCGAGGTGTACATGGAGCAGCTGCGGGCCCGGCTCGAATCGGACCTCCGCGCCCGCAGCATCAGCGCCACCGTGGCGGGCCGGCCCAAGCACATCTACAGCATTGTCAAGAAGATGCGCGGAAAGTCGCTCAACTTTGACCAGGTGTTTGACATCCGCGCGCTGCGCGTGGTGGTCCCCACGGTGAAGGACTGCTATGCCGCACTGAGCTGGGTGCACGAGCAGTTCAAGCCTATCGTGGAAGAGTTTGACGATTACATCGCCAAGCCCAAGCCCAATGGCTACCAGTCATTGCACACCATCGTGCGGGACGACCACGGCAAGCCCATCGAGATCCAGATCCGCACCCAGGCCATGCACGAACACGCCGAGCACGGGGTGGCCGCCCACTGGGCGTACAAGGAGGCGGGTGCCAAAGGCTACGCGGGCGTTTCGGCGAGCGGCGATTACGACGCCAAGATCGCGGTGCTGCGTCAGCTGCTCGCGTGGGAGCGCGATCTGGCGGGCGCCGTGTCGCACCGGGGCCTGTTTGAAGACCGCATCTATGTGCTCACCCCGGACGCCGCGGTGGTTGAGTTGCCCCAAGGCGCCACCCCCGTAGATTTTGCCTACGCCGTGCACACCAGCCTGGGCCACCGTTGCCGCGGTGCCAAGGTGGACGGCGCCATGGTGCCGCTGAACACCCCGCTGCAAAACGGGCAGACGGTGGAAATCGCCACGGTGAAGGAAGGCCGCCCTTCGCGCGACTGGCTGAACGCCGAATTGGGGTACCTCACCAGCCACCGCGCCAAAGCCAAGGTGCGGGCCTGGTTCAACGCGCAGGCAACGCATGAGACCGTGGCACGGGGCCGCGAGGCTGTCGAAAAACTGCTCCAGCGCGAAGGCAAGACGGCCGTCAAGCTCGAAGACCTGGCCGTTCAGCTGGGGTTCAAGTCGGCTGACGCTTTGTTTGAAGTGGTGGGCAAGGACGAGTTTTCGCTGCGGAACATCGAGACCGTGCTGCGCCCTCCGGAGCCGGTGCTGCCGCCTGACGACTTTCTGCTGCTGAAGAAAACGCGCACCAATGAAGCCGCACCCAAGGGCGGCGTTCTGGTGGTGGGCATTGATTCGCTGATGACGCAGCTGGCCAAATGCTGCAAGCCCGCCCCGCCGGATGTGATTCGCGGTTTTGTGACGCGGGGCAAGGGCGTGAGCGTGCACCGTGCAGACTGCAGCAACTTTCGCGAGATGGCAGCCCGCAATATCGAACGCGTGATCGATGTCGAATGGGGCACACCCAAGGCTGCCGCCCATACCGCGGTCTACCCCGTGGATGTGGCTGTGGAGGCCGCGGACCGCCAGGGCCTGTTGCGTGACATCTCGGAGGTGTTCGCGCGTGAGAAGACCAATGTGATCGGTGTTCAAACCCAGTCTGTCAAGGGCACGGCGTGGATGACATTCACCGTGGAGGTGGCCGATTCAGGCCGCCTGAACAAGGTGTTGTCCATCGTGGCGGGGGTCACCGGCGTGCGTTCCGCGCGGCGCCGCTGAACAAAAGTCGAAAGCCACAACCTGAGCACCCAAATTTATGGCTATAATCGTGGACTTGATTGACGACACAGGCGCGTAGCTCAGCTGGTTAGAGCACCACCTTGACATGGTGGGGGTCGTTGGTTCGAGTCCAATCGCGCCTACCAAACATCGCAGACCAGACCAGGGTTTGCAGCACAAATGCCCGCTCCAAGCGGGCATTTTTGTTGGTGCGTTCTGAATCCCGCGCGCGTTTCATCCGGGTGACCTAACGCGGCCAAAAAAGGGCCCGCACCAGCGGGCCCAAAACTCTCCAGCCGACGCCTGATTCCGCCGGCAATTCGATCCTAGAAGCGCTGAGCGGTGCTAGCGTAAGACAACTTCAGCCTTGCTTGTCCCGCAGCACGGCATTGACCTCTGCGCCGTAGATCAGCGTTGTAGCGCTCACATAAAGAAATACCAGCGTGGCAACGACGCCTGCGAAGCTGCCGTAAATGAGCGCCAGCTTGCCTGCGCTGCGGAGTGTGTAAGACAGGGTCGCCGCCGCTACTACCCAGAGCCCGGCCCCGATCAAAGCACCCGGAAGAACGGTTCTCACACGCTGCGGAATATCTGGCAGCCACCCGTACAACAGTGCGTAGAGCACGACCAGGGTGACGTAGGCCGCCCCATACCGTACGCTGTCGTACAGCCAGATCACGGTGTCGCCTTCGGCCGACACATTGGTGACCACAAGGTGCCAGACGCGGGGCATGACGATGACCGAGCTGAACACCAGCAGCAGGCCCGATCCCACCAGCACGGTGAACAGGGTCGATTTGAGGCGCGCTTTCCAGAACGGCAAGCCCCTTTCAATTCCGTAGGATCGATTGAGCGCCGTACGCACGGCCTGCATGCCTGAGGATCCAGTCCACAGGGTGATCGCCAGCCCGACCGTGAGCAGAGCCTGGTTGCGCTGGGCCAGCACCTGTTGAACCACAGGCTGCATCACTTCACGCACCAATTGCGGCGCATAGCCCAGCACACGCTCCGCCAGCGCGGCCGCGTCGCCGGGCTGGCCCATGAACCCCGCCGCTGCTGACAGCAGAAGCAGCAGCGGGAACATTGCAAGGACAGCCGAAAAAGCCAGGCTGCCTGCCTGGTTGGCGCTCTGGTGCAAAACATAGTTGCGCACCGCCTGTGCGAGCACGCCGACCACGGGCAGGTCAACGATGGCGCGGCCCAGCCATCTCAGGCTCTGCATCATGGGTTCAGACGTCCTTCCACCGAGTCGTCCAGCGTCTTGCCGATCGCAGCACCAATCAGCATTTTTGTCGCTGCCACCAGACTGCCATGTTTGGTGTCCCAGTAGTAGCCGATCACCGGGGTCACTTCAATCACCGTGATGCGGGGGTCGTCCTTGCCTTCGGTAAACCAAGTTTTCATGATGGGGTCCCACAACGCGTCGATCAGCGCCTCGTCGCGATGGATGCTCGCGGCGCCATCCAGCACCAGAAAGCCCGAGTGCTTGGATCCCTGCATAAAGATGCGGACATGGGGGTCCGCTTCGATCTCGCGGTTCTTGTGGCTGTCGGATGCACTGAGGAACCACAGATGCCCTGCATCGTCCACCTTCTCCACCCCCATCGGCCGCGTTCCACGCGTTTCGCTGTCGGGAGCGTTGGTGCTGAAGAAGCAGGACTTGGCATCCTCCGCCAACTCTCGGATGCGCTGGACAGCCTCGGGTCCGGTCAGGTGCTTGTGCGTATTCTCATGCTGGTTGCTGTTGATCGAATCCATGGCAATCTCCACAGGGGTTAAATGGAACATTGCAACTTATCCAGCAGTGCGGTGCTGTAGGAACCAGACCCTTGACATCGCCCTCAACCGTCATCGCTTCGATGTCAATGCAAGATGCGCATCCTTCGCGCGCAGCCATCGGGGCTCGCACCTTGAGGTGCCCACACGAGCAGATAGGACACTATGAGCAACTGGATCGACCTGATGCAATGGCCCGCCTTTGTGGCCTCTGTGGCTGCGGCCTGGCTGGTGGGGTCTGAAAGCGAACACCGCCGGAAGATGGGCTTCTGGGTTTTCCTTCTTAGCAATGTTTTATGGGTGTGCTGGGGCGTACCCGCTGGCGCCAACGCGGTCATTGCGCTCCAGGTATGCCTGGCGGCGATGAACATTCGGGGGTGCTGAAGGCGCGAAAGAACGAGTGAACACGGCTCGGCTTTGGCGGGCCACGAACCACGGCGTCGCCACCGTGCACCTCTGCGTCTTCACGAGACCTGGATAGCCGCCGCGACAGCGCCAATGAGGGACCGGCGCAACCACTGCGACAAGACAGGATGCCGTCTGACAGGCGGCCCACCGGGGCAGCGATACCTTCTGGGCTCCACACAGTAGGAGGAATCACCATGAACACCACAACACATCAAGCTGCCCATGCCTCCGCCGGCTATTCCGAAACCGATCCCGAGCTGGGCATGTACGACATTCGCATCTTCTGGCTTGCGGCGTTGGCTGCCGTGCTGATGGTGCTGGTGGTGGCTTATTTCAAGATGGGTTACTGAACGCCAGCCGACCTCAATGCTTTCGCACGGGAGCCGCCCTGGCCGACCATCGGCAGGGGCGGCTTCCTTTCTTGCGGCCGTAGATGTGTGTGCTAGGCGTTAGCGAACAATATTGAAATGTGGGGGTGGGTCTTGTACGGGCGGTGTTCCTGGCTCTGCGGGAGGGTCGCCCTGTGGTGGTTCAGGAGTCCACGCAGGCGGAGTCTCCACAGGTGGGAACGGCGGTACGGGCGAAGGGGCGGGGGGCGGAAGCATGGCGAGTAACTCCTTTTCTGCAACATGTCCAAAACGTCACCGTATCGCGGACAACACCTGCCGTGTGCCAGCCAACTGCCCGTTGTGCAGGCGGAGCGGACCGGACTGGTCGCCCCCGACAGTCCGGTGGCGAAGTGGTTGCACCGCTCCTTCTAGTTCGCTCGTTGGGTGCTCATTCTCCGCACGTTGACTATGGCGTCTGCATGGAAAGAGGGGCTTTGGCGGCCACGTCGGCCGGCATGCGTACCTGGGGCAGGCAGTCCGGGTACTCGCGCTGGATGAAGGTGATGAGGGCTTCTCGCACACGGCAGCGCAGGTCAAAGGCCAGGCCTGACGAGCGCGCTGACACCAGCACGCGAATCTGAATGGTGCGTTCCGTCACATCGGTAAGTTGCAGCACGCTTACGCGCCTATCCCATTCGGGCGCGGTTTCGAGCACGCGCTGCAGCTCGGTACGCAAGGGGTCCAGCGGCAGGCGGTAGTCGGCATACAAAAACACCGTGCCCAGGATCTCCGAACTGGTGCGTGTCCAGTTTTGAAAAGGATTCTCGATGAACCACTGCAACGGAATGATGAGCCGGCGCTCGTCCCAGATGCGCAGTACCACGTAAGTGCTGGTGATTTCTTCCACGCGGCCCCACTCGCCTTCGATGATCAGCACATCGTCGATGCGGATGGGTTGGGCCAGGGCGATCTGCAAGCCAGCGATGATGTTGCTGAACACGGGCCGCGCAGCGATACCTGCCACGATGCCGACCACCCCGGCAGATGCGAGCAGGCTGGCGCCCACCTGGCGCGCGCCCGGAAACGTCATCAGCATCATCGCCAGCCCCGCCATCACCACCCCTGTCATGGCCGTGCGCGACAGTACACGGGCCTGGGTGGCGATGCGGCGGGCGTTCAGGTTGTCTTCCACATCGGCCGGGTGCTGGGCGATGACGCCATTGGCAAGCCCGCTGATGGCAGCAATGAGCAGCCAGCATGCCCCCGCGATCACGCACAGGCCGTTGAAATGGCGAATGCCCTCGATGTATGGCAGATCGCTGCTGGCGGCCTGCCAGACCAGTTGCAGAGTGATGAGGGGCAGCAGCACCCGCATGACGGGTATACAGGCTAGCACCACGCTGTGGAGTACGGGGATGGAGGCTGTTGCGCGCCGCAGCACCATGGCCGCCACGCGGTGCGCAATGGCTGCGAGCGTGACGGCAAACACGGCAGCCAGCACAGTTGCAAGCCAGGGGGAAAGGGGGATACCGGCGGTCATGAGCACAACAAGGTGGGAGACAGATCAAATCAAATGCAAACGCGCACTCTGGCATCCGATCGCTGGCGTGTCTGTCGGACATGGCCCCGCACGGGGGCGCCGCGCGTTGTCGCACGCGCGACAGGGCGCGAATCGCTGCCATCAGGGTATTCCTTTGCAGATGGTGTCGGGACCCTTCCCTAGAATGTGCTGCACTGCAATACATGGGCGTCCCGCCCGAGGAGTTCGTTGTGTCCGAACAAAAAAGTGCCGCACCCAAGTCGGCCCAGCGTGTCATCAAAAAGTACCCTAACCGCCGTCTGTACGACACAGACACCTCCACCTACATCACCTTGGCAGAAGTGCGCCAGCTTGTCATGGACCACCAGCAGGTGGTGGTGCGCGACGCCAAGACCGGCGAAGACCTGACGCGAAGCATCCTGCTGCAGATCATTCTGGAAGAAGAAGCGGGCGGCGCACCCATGTTTACCGAGGCAGTGCTGGCCAACATCATCCGTTTCTACGGACACGCCATGCAGGGCTTCATGGGCGCTTACCTGGAAAAGAACGTGCAAGCCTTCACCGACGTGCAGGCCAAGCTCGCCGAGCAGTCGCAAAGCGTCACGCCCGAGATGTGGGCACAGTTCATGAATCTGCAGTCGCCCATGCTCAAGGGCATGATGGGCAGCTACGTGGAGCAGTCGCAATCCATGCTCACGCAGATGCAGGAGCAGACGGAGCAGATGCTGGGGGCCTTCGGCATAAAAAGGTAGGCCCCCTGAGCCGCTGCGCGGCTTCCCCCCAGGGGGACGCCGCCAGCGCGGCGGGGCGGCCCTTGCGCGGCGGCTGCTGGTCTTGGCAGCGCCGGTATCGCAAGCTGTGGGAGTGGATGGCCTGGCTACGAACCCGCAAGGAAACCGCTGCTGAGCCGGACCTGGGACAATACGGGGTTATGAGCGAAGCAATTGCCCCCACAAAAACCCCCAAAGTCGGATTTGTCAGCCTGGGCTGCCCCAAGGCGCTGACCGATTCCGAACTGATCCTCACGCAGTTGAGCGCTGAGGGTTATGAAACCTCCAAGACCTTCCAGGGCGCGGACCTGGTCATCGTCAACACCTGCGGCTTCATTGACGATGCCGTGAAGGAAAGCCTGGACACCATTGGTGAGGCGCTGGCCGAAAACGGCAAGGTGATCGTCACCGGCTGCCTGGGTGCCCGCACGGGCGACGACGGCGGCAACATGGTGCGCCAGATGCATCCCAGCGTGCTTGCCGTGACGGGCCCGCACGCGACGCAGGAGGTGATGGACGCCGTACACCTGAACCTGCCCAAGCCGCACGACCCGTTCATCGACCTCGTGCCCGGCAGTTTCGGCATTGCGGGCGTCAAGCTCACGCCCAAGCACTACGCGTACCTCAAGATCAGCGAAGGCTGCAACCACCGCTGCACCTTCTGCATCATCCCTTCGATGCGCGGCGACTTGGTGTCGCGCCCCATTGGCGATGTGCTCAGCGAAGCCAAGGCCTTGTTCGAGGGCGGCGTGAAGGAACTGCTGGTCATCAGCCAGGACACCTCGGCCTACGGCGTGGATGTGAAGTACCGCACCGGCTTCTGGGATGGGAAGCCCGTCAAGACCCGCATGCTGGAGCTGGTGCAGACCCTGGGCGAGATTGCCGAGCCCTACGGGGCCTGGGTGCGCCTGCACTATGTGTACCCATACCCCAGCGTGGACGAGGTCATCCCGCTCATGGCCACGGGCAAGGTGCTGCCGTACTTGGATGTGCCCTTCCAGCACAGCCACCCCGAGGTGCTCAAGCGCATGAAGCGCCCCGCCAGCGGCGAGCGCAACCTGGAGCGCATCCTGCGCTGGCGCGAGGCCTGCCCTGAGCTGGTCATCCGCAGTACGTTCATTGCGGGCTTTCCGGGCGAGACGGAAGAAGAGTTTGCGCACCTGCTGGACTTTGTGCGCGAGGCGCAGATCGACCGCGCGGGCTGCTTTGCCTACAGCGATGTGAACGGCGCCGCTGCCAACGAGCTGCCCGGCATGCTGCCCATGGAAGTGCGCGAAGAGCGCCGCGCCCGCTTCATGGCTGTGGCCGAAGAGGTTTCGGTAGCCCGCCTGCAGCGCCGCGTGGGCGCCACCATGCAGGTGCTGGTGGACCACGCACCGGCCCTGGGCCGCAAGGGCGGTGTGGGCCGCACGTATGCCGATGCGCCCGAGATCGATGGCACCGTGCAGTTGCTTCCGCCCGAAAAGATCAGCAAGCAACTCAAGGTGGGCGAGTTCACACGCGCGCGCATCGTGGGCGTGCAGGGGCATGACCTGGTGGCGCTGCCCATCTGATCGATTGTTTCAAAAATATGAGCTGCTAGCGCTTGATTAATAAAGGATTCAATGGGTTTTCGCATTGAATCCCTTTGTTAAAAAGCGCTACCAGCTCCTGGATTGATAGCGCCGCTTTCCTCACTTCGTTTATGCTTTTGCGGCCCGCACCATCCGGGCGGCACAACTTGACGAGGAAAGCATCATGGGTCTCATCCAGGCGGCGGTTGGTTCGATTGGCGGCGCGCTCGCCGACCAGTGGAAGGATTTCTATACGGTGCCGGACGGCCTGCCCCCCACGGCGGCGCTGTTTGCCGCAGTGCCGCGCGGCACCAATGCCGGGCGCGGCTCCAATACCAAGGCATCCTCCAACATCATCACCAACGGCTCCAAGATCGTGGTGCCCGAGGGTTACGGCCTGCTGCTGATGCAGGACGGTGCCATCACTGGCTTCGTGGCCGAGCCAGGTGGCTACGAATGGAACTCGAACGACCTCAACTCCAAGTCCATCTTCTTTGACGGCGGCTTTGTGGAGCCGCTTATCCGCCAGAGCTGGGAGCGCTTCAAGTTCGGCGGCCAGCCTGGGTCGCAGCAGGCGGCGTTCTTCGTGTCGCTCAAGGAGCTGCCTGACAACCGCTTCGGCACGCAGTCTGAAATCTATTGGGACGACGGCTACCTGAACGCGCAGGTGGGCGCCATAACGCGCGGCAGCTACACGCTCAAGATCGTGGACCCGATTTTGTTCGTGAAGAACTTTGTGCCCGCTGCCTACCTGCAACCCGGCCAGGTGTTTGACTTCACCGACCTCGACAACGCGGCCGCCAGCCAGTTGTTTAACGAAGTGGTGGGCTCACTCGCACCGGCCTTCAGCCTGTACACCAATGACCCGTCCAAGGGCAACCGCATCACCAAGATCCAGCAGGACTCGGTGGGCTTTGCGCAGAGCCTGTCCGCCGTGGTCGAAAGCGCTTACCAGTGGCGGTCGGACCGCGGCCTGGTCATCGCCAAGACGGCCATCGTCTCCATCGAGTACGACGCGAACACCAAGGAACTGCTCAAGACCGTGCAGCGCGCCGATGCGCTCTCGGGTGCGCGCGGCAACTCCAACCTGCAGGCCTCGGTAGCGCAGGGCATCCAGTCGGCCGGGCAGAACGCTGGCGTGGGCGGGCTCATGGGCATGGGCATTGCCACAGGTGGCCTGGGCGGGCTGGCGGGCCTGCAGCAACCGGTGGCGCCGGCACCCGCGCCAGCGGCGGCAGCGCCGGCAGCAGACGACCCCATCGCCAAGCTCACCAAGGCCAAGCAGATGCTGGACGCCGGGCTGATCACGCAGGCCGACTACGACGCGGTCAAGGCCAAGGCGCTGGGGCTGTGACTTCGCCGCTCCCCAAGGGCCCGGGCTCGCCGCAGGATGTACCCCCGGCGCCGGGCCAGTTCCCCATCGACCCCGCCACGCTGCCGGGGGCCATCCGCGATGAGCTGGCCGCTCCAGACCCAGCGGCCATCGACACGGCGTCCAAGGAGCTGAAAGACGGCCTCAACCACTGCCCGAAGTGCGGCTCCACCGAGATCCGCCAGCGTGCAGGCACCGACCAGCTGGTCTGCCTGTTCTGCCGCCACCAGTGGACGGCAGCGCGCGTGGAGGAAGAGTTTGGCCTGGGCGAGGGCATCGATCAGCTGCGCGGCACGCAGATCGCCTCGGGCGCCAAAAGCATCAGCGCGGACGCGGCCAGCCTGCGCACCTACAAATGCACCGGCTGCGGCGCCGAAGTGGTGGTCAACACCGACACCGCCATGACTGCGCGCTGCCACTGGTGCCGCCATGTGCTGGGCGTCAACGAGCAGATCGACAACGGCGCGGTGCCCGATGCCGTGCTGCCGTTCCACATCAAGAAGGACGACGCGGTGGCGCGCATCCGCCAGTTTGTGGGCAAGCGCCAGATGTTTGCGCTCAAGGCGTTCAAGGAAGAGTTCACGCCCGAGAACGTGCTAGGCGTGTATCTGCCCTACATGGTGGTGGACGCCAACGTGAGCGCCGACGTGGCCGGCTTTGGCGAGATCGAAACGCGCCGCTACACGCGCGGCGAGGGCAAGGACCAGAAGACGTATTACGACGCCGATGTGTACCAGCTGCAGCGGCACGTGGACTTCACGGTGGACGACCTGACGCTGGAATCGAGCGAGAAGCGCGGCAACCTGGACACCCAGGCCAACACCCACAACGTGATCAACACCATCCTGCCGTTTGACACCAAGAACGCAGTCAAGTGGAACGCCTCGTACCTGGTGGGCTACACGTCCGAAAAACGCGACCGCGACGTAGAGCACCTGAACCCGCGGCTGGAGGACCAGCTGCTGTCCATCGCGCGCGCGCAGGTGCACTCGTCGGTGCGCCGCTACGGCCGCGGCGTGCGCTGGGAGAAGGAGCACATCGACGTGCACGGCACGCGCTGGGTGGCCATGTACCTGCCGGTGTGGCTGTATTCGTACCAGCAGGGCGGCAAAGGCGGCATGCTGCACTACATCGCGGTGAACGGCCGCACGGGCGAAACCATGGGCAGCGTGCCGGTGCAGCAGTGGAAGCTGATCACCGCCGCGCTCACCGTGGGCACGTTCGTCGAAGCCATCGCACTCTGGCTGATAGGACGGTGAACACCATGGACGGAGATGGCGTATTGATTCTGCTGGCCCTGGGGCCGGCCAGCGCGGTGGGGCTGTACTGGATGCTGTACCGCTACTACCGCAACACCGACAAGTCGCACAGCTTTGAGCACGAGACGCACATCGTGGCCCAGCCCATCGTGGGCGCGGAGGGCGACCGCAAGGTCGATGAGATCCGCGGCACCCAGGAGACCAGCATCCGCGGCAACAACGTGAACGACTACCGCAGGCGCGTGCGGCGCACCCCGCCCGGCTAGAACTTACGGCGCGTGCTGCGACGCCCGCTCCGATTTTCAATGCACCATGAAAAAAGGCTTCCCGAGGGAAGCCTTTTTGCTGGGCAGTGCGCCGAAGATCGGTTTACACGCGCTTGCGGTATTCGCCGGTGCGGGTGTCGATTTCGATCTTGTCGCCTTGGCTGACGAACAGGGGCACAGGCACTTCAAAGCCGGTGGCGATCTTGGCGGGCTTCATGACCTTGCCGGAGGTGTCGCCCTTCACGGCGGGTTCCGTCCAGGTGATTTCGCGCTCGACGCTGGTGGGCAGTTCAACCGAGATCGCCTTGCCGTCGTAGAACACCACTTCCAGCGACATGCCGTCTTCAAGGTAGTTCAGTGCGTCGCCCATGTTCTCGGCTTCGACTTCGTACTGGTTGTATTCGGTGTCCATGCACACGTACATGGGGTCGGCGAAGTAGGAGTAGGTGCACTCCTTCTTGTCCAGGATCACGTTGTCGATCTTGTCGTCGGCCTTGAACACGATTTCGGTGCCGAAGTTGCCGATCAGGCTCTTGAGCTTCATGCGCACGGTGGCTGCACCGCGGCCGCCACGGGCGTATTCGGTCTTCAGGACCACCATGGGGTCCTTGCCGTGCATGATGACGTTGCCGGCGCGGATTTCTTGAGCGATTTTCATAGCGAGTTGCTTGGGTTGGGGCCGCTCAACGTGCGGGCGGGCAAACCGGCTGAACGGATCGGCTGGCTGCGCGCTGGTGCATGTACCGCGGCGAAAGTGCGCAGGGCGGGGGCACGGGGCGTGCCAAGCCTGATTTGCGCAAAGCCTCGGATTTTACCGTTTTTCGGCGACAAAGCCCAAAAGTTGTGTGACGAGGCTGTCCTGCGTCAACAGCCGCCTGCGGGCACCCTGGATGCAAAGCGTCCATTCGGTCAGCGTGGCGTCGTCCGGCCACTGCAGTGGGTTGGTGTCCAGCCCGTTCCAGGTGGCGTGGAACTGGCGCAGCGAGGCGGGCGCCTGTAGCCAGTCCAGAAAAGCGTGCAGCTTGGCGTGATGGGCGTTGTCGTGCTGTGGGTAGATGTGCCACACCAGAGCCCGGCCTGCCCACAGCGCGCGCACCAAGGAGTCCTCGCCCCGCACAGCGTTGAAGTCGCAGGCCCAGAGCATCTCGTCGAAGGCAAGTTGTGGGCAGTGGGGGAGGTATGAAATTGATAGCTTCCCACGCTTGATGGACAAGCGCTGGAGGCCGTTTTGGCCATTATTTTCATCGTTGCCCCGCAGCGCCGCCCGCACAGCCGCCGCCGGGCGGCCGGGGGTGACCAACAACTCGGTCGGCACGGCCTGGCATTGCTGCAGCAGGTCGGGCAAGGCGGCCGGTTCGTAGCAGAACAGCGAAACCCAGCGGGCACCTGGCGCATCGTCTGCCAGGCCAAATGCAGCCCAGTGCGCTGCGCGCCAGGCCTGGCGGTCGAAGACCTCGCGCCGGGCCATCAGATCAGGCTCTCGCAGCAGGCCGCCCGTCGCAGGCGTGAAGCCGGGGTAGAAGAACCACCGCGTCCAGCCCGCCGCCGGGCCCGAGAGGATGGGCGAGGGCAGGCGGTGGGTGCGCTCCACATACGCCTCGGCCGACAGGTATTCGAGGTTGATCCACACGGGTTGAGCGTGTTTTTGGCCCCTGACGCTTGCCTGGAAAGCGCTGTAAGCTATGAATTCAGGAGCAATATCGCAGCCGAAGGCCTCCACCATCACATCCGGCGGGGGTTCGCGCGGCCCGGGCGGCGGCGCATTCCAATCACGCACCTCCACGCCTGCGCATCCCTCGGGGGCCATCCACTGCAGGGCAGATGCATCGTCCACCCACAGCCGCACGCGGTGGCCCAAGGCGGCCAGCTGGGCCACCAGGCGCCAGCACACCCCGATGTCGCCAAAGTTGTCGATCACGCGGCAGAACACGTCCCACTGCAGGGAAGGGGGGGGGTGGTTCATGCCGGCTGTCCTTGGGGCTGCGACCGCAGGTGCTCCACCAGCAAGCGTGCCACGGTGGAAAGCGATTCTTCCGACCGCACGCACAGCGCCAGCCGCCGCTGCGCCCAGGGCTCGTTCAGCGTCACGGTGCGGATGTTCAGCGTGCCCTGGTACAGCGCTGCGCTGCCGCGCGGCAGCACGCCCACGCCCAGCCCGGCATTCACCATGAGGCACAGCGCGTCGTAGCTGGTGACCTGGATGCGCAGGCGCAGCGGCAGGCCGGCCTCGGCCGCGGCGCGGGTGAGCTGGTTGTTGATGGCGCTGCCCGGGTGCGCGCCCACAAAATCGTAGGGCAGGGCATCCTGCAGCCGCACGGCCTTGCGCCGCGCCAGCGCATGGCCCGTGGGCACCACCAGCACCAGCTCGTCGGTGCGGTAGGGCAGCAGCGTCACGCGCTCGCCATAGTGCCCCTCGTTGAGGATGCCCACGTCCGCCGCGTTCTCGGCCACCGAATGGGCGATGGCAGTGCTGATCTGCTCCTGCAGCCGCACATCCACCTGCGGGTGCTGGGCCATGAAGCTCTGCAGCTGCCCCGGCAAAAACTGTGTGATGGCCGAGATGTTGGCCACCACCCGCACATGGCCGCGCACGCCTGTGCCGTACTCGCGCATCTGCGTGGCGATGCCGTCCAGGTCGTTCAGCACGCCGCGCGCCAGGTGCAGCAGCGCAAACGCGGCGGCGGTCGGCTCGGTGCCCTTGTTGCTGCGGGTGAACAGAGCCACGCGCAACGCGTCCTCCAGGTCGGCCAGGCGGCGGCTCACGGCCGAGGCGGCAATGTGCTCGCGCGCGGCGGCGGCGGCGATGGTGCTTTCCTCCATCACGGCCACGAACAGGCGCAGGGAGACGGGGTCGAGTTTCATGGGGTGCCGATGGTAGCAAGGCAGCTCGTATGCCATGCCGGATTGCGATGGCGGCTTGTTGCATGAGCGTTTTGCACGCGGGCGGCGTGTGCGCATCATGGCGACCCAGCACCAACGCCTGCAGGAGACACACCGCCCCATGGATTCCATTGCATCCCCCGCCGCACTGCAAGGCGTGCGCGTCATCGAAATGGGCCAGCTCATCGCCGGGCCCTTCTGCGGCAAGACGCTGGGCGAGTTTGGCGCCGAGGTCATCAAGATCGAGGCTCCCGAGGGTGGCGACCCCCTGCGCAATTGGCGTCTGATCAAGGAGGGCACCTCTGTCTGGTGGCAAGTGCAGTCGCGCAACAAGCGCTCGGTGGCGTTGGACCTGCGGCAAAAGGAAGGCCAGGACATTGCCCGCCGCCTGATTGCCGAGGCCGATGTGCTGATCGAGAACTTCCGCCCCGGCACGCTGGAGGGTTGGGGCATGTCGCCGCAGGAGCTGCACGCGCTCAACCCCGGCCTCGTGATGCTACGCATCTCCGGCTACGGCCAGACCGGGCCGTACCGCGACCTGCCGGGTTTTGGCGCGATCGGCGAAGCCATGGGCGGCCTGCGCCACTTGACGGGCGAGCCCGGCCGCGTGCCGGTGCGCGTGGGTGTCTCGATTGGCGACACGCTGACCGCGCTGCATGGCGCCATCGGCGTGCTCACGGCGCTGTACCACCGCAAGGTCAACGGCGGCCAGGGGCAGGTGATTGACGTGGCGCTGCACGAGGCCGTGTTCAATGTGATGGAAAGCCTGATCCCCGAATACAGCGCCTTTGGCGCCGTGCGCGAGGCCGCAGGCAGCGCGCTGCCGGGCATTGCACCGAGCAACGCCTACCCTTGCACTGACGGCTGGGTGCTGGTGGCGGGCAATGGCGACAGCATCTTCAAGCGGCTGATGGACGCCATTGGCCGGCCCGACCTGGGAGCGGCGCCTGACTTGGCGAACAACGCAGGCCGCGTGGCCCGCGTGGAAGAGATCGATGCCGCCATCGGCGCCTGGAGCGCGCAGCGCACCGTGCAGCAGGTGCTGCACGCCCTGGGCGCCGCCCGCGTGCCCGCTGGCAAGGTCTACACCGCCAAGGACATTGCCGAAGACCCGCACTACCGCGCCCGCGACATGCTGTTGACGCAGCACACGCGCGACGGCTACAGCGTGGAGGTGCCAGGCATCGTGCCCAAGCTCTCGGCCACGCCCGGCACCATCCGCAGCAGCGCGCCGCACCTGGGCGACGACACCGACGCCGTGTTGGCCGAAGCGGGGCTTACCGCCGAACAGATCGCGCTGCTGCGCAGCAAGGGAGTCATTCAATGAACGCATCCCACGCGGTGTGGCAGGGCGCGGGCCGGCGCATCCACCTGCAGGAAGTCGGCCTGCGCGACGGCTTGCAGATGGAGGGAACGTTCGTCCCCACGGCCGACAAGATCGCGCTGTGCAACGCGCTGTCGGCCACGGGCGTGGCCAAGATCGAGGTGACCTCGTTCACCTCGCCCACGGCCATCCCGGCGCTCAAGGACGCCGAGATCGTGATGCGCGAGATCACGCGCCGCCCGGGCACCATCTACGCCGCGCTGGTGCCCAACCTGCGCGGGGCCGAGCGGGCCATCGAATCGCGTACGGACGAGCTGAACCTGGTGATGTCCGTCAGCAGCACGCACAACATCGCCAACCTGCGCATGACGCAGGAGCAGTCGTTCGCAGCGCTGGCACAGGTGATTGCCTTGGCACAGGGCGCGAACGTGGCGGTGAACGTGTCGCTGTCATGTGTGTTCGGCTGCCCCATGGAGGGTGATGTGCCTGAAGCCCAGGTCTTCGACTGGGTGCAGCGTTTTGTGGACCAGGGCGTGCGCGGCATCACGCTGTGCGACACCACGGGCATGGCCTTTCCCACCCAGGTGCACCAGCTCACCGCGGCCGCCCGCGCGCGCTGGCCGGGCGTGGAGTTCACGCTGCACTTCCACAACACGCGCGGCATGGGACTGGCCAATGTGCTGGCCGCCATCGACGCGGGGGCGGACCGGTTCGACGCCTCGCTGGGTGGCCTGGGCGGCTGCCCGTATGCGCCCGGCGCCAGCGGCAACGTGTGCAGCGAAGAGATCGCGCACGCACTCGGGCTGATGGGCTACGAGACAGGCGTCGATCTGGACTTGCTGCTGGCCGCCGCGCGGCAGCTGCCAGCCCTCGTCGGGCACGACATTCCCAGCCAGATCGCCAAGGCCGGCCCGCGCCTGGCGCTGCACCCGGTGCCGGCGGATTTCGAGGCCATCCGTGCCCGGGCGCTGGCCCGTTGAACCCAGCCAAATCCACACAACGACAGGAGACAAACCATGACCTACGTAGCTTCGGTATCCCGCCGCATGTTCACTGCCGCAGTGCTGTGCTGCGCCACCTTGGCGGCGGGCGCGCAAGACAAGTACCCGTCCAAGCCCATCACCCTGGTGGTGCCCCAGGCCGCAGGCGGCGCCAATGACGCCATTGCACGTGTGGTGGCGCAAAAGCTCAGCGAGCAGCTGGGCCAGAGTGTGGTGGTGGACAACCGCCCCGGTGCGGGCGGTACGCTGGCTACCGCCGCCACCGCCCGTGCGCGCAATGACGGCTACACGCTGCTGCTGACGGCCGACAGTGCGCATGTGATCGGCCCCGCGCTGTACAAGAACCCGGGCTTTGACCCGGTGAAGGACTTCGCCCCCGTGGCGCCTATTGCCACCGCCGGCTACGTGCTGGTGGCGCACCCGTCCTTCCCGGGCAACACGGTGGCCGACCTGGTGTCGCTGGCCAAGGCCAGCCCCGGCAAGTACTCGATTGCCTCGGCGGGTAACGGCACGCTGAACCATCTGATCGGCGAGATGCTGCAAAAGGCCGCGGGCATCCAGCTGCAGCACATCCCCTACAAGGGCTCGGCGGCTGCCGCCACCGACGTGGTGGGCGGGCAGGTGCCGCTGTCGGTGCAAAGCCTGCCCTCGGTCATTTCGTTCATCAAGGCCGGCAAGCTCAAGGTGCTGGGCGTGGTGAATGAAAAGCGCGTGGCCGCGCTGCCCGATGCGCCCACGATTGGCGAAACCCTGAAAGGCTTTGGCCAGGCGCCCTGGTATGCGCTGTTTGCCCCGGCCGGCACGCCCGCCCCCATCGTGGCGCAGCTGCAGGCCGAGGTGGCCCGCGCGCTGGAGCACAAGGACGTGCTCGACAAGCTGGCCGCCGTGGGCTGCGAGCCCTTCAAGGGCACTGCCGCGCAACTGGGCGCCTTGGTGCAGTCCGACCTGCCCAGGTGGAGCCGCGTGGTCAAGGAGACCGGCGCCACGGTGGACTGACCCGCCTAATTTCCTCTTCTCTTTCTCTTCTTTCCTTGCAACAACACCCACAACGGAGACACCGCGTGACCCTGAACCGCAAACATTTCAATGCCCTGGCCCTCGCAGCCCTGGCTGCAGGCCTGGTCGGCAATGCCGCCGCCCAAGCCGCCTACCCCAGCAAGACCGTGACCATGGTGGTGCCCACCGCCGCCGGCGGCACCACCGACCTGTCGGCCCGCATGCTCGCGCAGGCCCTGGGGCCGGTCCTGGGCCAGTCGGTGGTGGTGGACAACAAGGGCGGCGGCAACGGCAACATTGCCGCCAGCATCGTCAAGCGCGCCGAGGCGGACGGCCACACGCTGTTCATGCAGTACTCGGGCTACCACGTCATCTCGCCCCACATCACCAAGCAAAAGCAATGGGAGCAGGCTGACTTCCAGCCCGTGGCCAATGTCATCTCGGCCCCGCAGATCATCGTGGTGCGGGCCGATCTGCCCGTGAAGACGCTGCCAGAGCTGATCGCCTACGCCAAGGCCAACCCCGGCAAGCTCAACTACGCCTCGTCGGGCAACGGCTCGCTGCAGCACGTGACCGGCGCCATGCTGGAACAGCAGGGCGGCATCAAGATGGTGCACGTGCCCTACAAGGGCACCGGCCCCGCGCTGCAGGACCTGTTGGGCGGCCAGGTGGACCTGACCTTCGGCACCGCGCCGCCCTTCATGCCCCACATCGCCAGCGGCAAGCTGCGCGTGCTGGCCGTGACCGGCAAGGAGCGCCTGGCCAGCCTGCCCGACGCGCCCACCACGGCCGAGGCGGGCTACCCCAAGGTCGATGCCACCTCGTGGTTCGCCGTGTTCGCGCCCGCTGGCGTGCCCAAGCCGGTGGTGGACAAGCTCACGGCCGACATCCGCACCGTGGTCCAAAGCGCGGCCTTCAAGCAAAAAGCGCAAGAGCAGGGCGCCACGGCCGACTACCAGACTCCGGCGCAGCTGGGCGACAAGGTGAAGGCGGACTTGGCCAATTGGGCGACGGTGGTCAAGGCCTCGAAGATCGAGGCGGAATAGGCATAAAAATGGCCTCCAGCGCTTGATGGATAAGCGCTGGAAGCTATGGTTTTAGGAGTTTGATGGCGCCGTGGTGCCTCGCGCCACAATACCCGCCATGTCCCATTCCGATGAACTCCTGGCGCAGGTGGCTGCGCTGCCCGCGCTGCCCGGCGTCTACCGCTATTTTGACGCCCAGGGCGCGCTGCTCTACGTGGGCAAGGCGCGGCACCTCAAGCGCCGCGTGTCCAGCTACTTCACCAAGAACCATGGCGGCACGCGCATCGGCCACATGGTCAGCAAGATCGTGCGCATGGAGACCACCGTGGTGCGCTCCGAGGCCGAGGCGCTGCTGCTGGAGAACAACCTCATCAAGACGTTGAACCCCAAGTTCAACATCCTGTTCCGCGACGACAAGAGCTATCCCTACCTCAAGATCACCGGCACGCCGGGCGCCCACACGCGCGGCGAGGTGCTGGGGCAGGTCTTCCCGCGCATGGCCTATTACCGGGGCTCTGTGGACAAGAAGCACCGCTACTTCGGCCCGTACCCCAGCGCCTGGGCCGTGAAGGAATCCATCCAGTTGCTGCAAAAGGTGTTCCGGCTGCGCACGTGCGAAGACACGGTGTTTGCCAACCGCACGCGGCCCTGCCTGCTGTACCAGATCAAGCGCTGCACGGGCCCCTGCGTGGACCTGATCTCGCCGGAGGCCTATGCGGTGGACGTGCAGAACGCCGAAGCCATGCTGCGCGGCGAGACGCAGGAACTGCTCCAGGCACTGGAGCAGCGGATGATGGCGCACTCCGAGAAGCTCGAATTCGAGCAGGCCGCCGACGTGCGCAACCAGATCCAGGCGCTGTCGCGCGTGCTGCACCAGCAGTCCATCGAGACCGCGGACGACAAGGATGTGGACATCCTCGCCGTGCGGGTGCAGGGCGGCCGCGCCTGCGTGAACCTGGCCATGGTGCGCGGCGGGCGGCACCTGGGCGACCGGCCGTACTTTCCGGTGCATGTGGAAGACGCCGCGGCCGTGTTTGAGGAAGAGGGCGACGACGCGCAAGCCGAGAGCGGGAGCAAGCCTGCCCGCCCGGTGGAGGTCCAGGTGCTGGAGGCCTTCATCGCCCAGCACTACATTGGCGTGCCTGTGCCCCCGGTGCTGGTGACCAGCGTGCCGGTGGACAAGGCGCTGATGGAGGCGTTGTCGGACCAGGCCGGCCTGCGCGTGAACGCCATCCACCAGCCGCGCGAGCAGCGCCGCGCGTGGTTGGACATGGCGCAGAAGAACGCCGACCTGCAACTGGCCCGCCTGCTGGCGGAGGAGGGCTCGCAGCAGGCCCGCACCCGCGCCCTGGCCGAGGCGCTGGACCTGCCGCCCGAGGACCTCGACCAGCTCACCATTGAGTGCTTCGACATCTCGCACACGGCGGGCGAATCCACGCAGGCATCCTGCGTCGTGTTCCACCACCACAAGATGCAAAGCAGCGAATACCGCCGCTACAAGATCGAAGGCATCACCGGCGGCGACGACTACGCCGCCATGCGCCAGGTGCTCACGCGCCGCTACAGCAAGGTGGCCGAAGCCGCGCGCGAGGCCGGCGGCATCGACTTTGCCGCGCCCCCGCCGCCCGATACCGAGGCGGCGGCAGGGGCGGTCAAACCCAAGGGCGTGGCGCGCCTGCCCGATCTGGTGCTGATCGACGGCGGCAAGGGCCAGGTCGCCGTGGCGCGCGAGGTGTTCACTGCGCTGGGGCTCGACCTCACGCGCATCGTCGGCGTCGAGAAAGGCGAGGGCCGCAAGGTGGGCCTGGAAGAACTGGTGTTTGCCGATGGCCGCGAAAAGATCTACCTGGGCAAGGACTCGGCCGCGCTGATGCTGGTGGCGCAGATCCGCGACGAGGCGCACCGGTTTGCCATCACCGGCATGCGCGCTGCCCGCGCCAAGGTGCGCGTGGGCGGTGGGCAGCTGGAGGAAATCCCGGGCGTGGGGCCTAAGAAGCGGGCCCGGCTGCTGCAGCGCTTTGGCGGCGTGCGCGGCGTGGCCGCAGCCAGTGTGGAGGACCTGGCCACCGTGGAGGGCATCTCGCACGACCTGGCCGAAGAGATTTACCGGGCCCTGCGCTGAAACGCTTTGATTCCAACCCTGGCTGCGACCGCGCGCCGTGACACAATCGCCGCCATGTTCTGGACAATCCCCACCCTGATGACCTGGACGCGCATCGTCGCGATACCTTTGATCGTGGGGGTGTTCTATGCGCCGCTGGATCCCGCCACGCGCAATCTCATCGCCACGGTGATGTTCATCGTGTTCGCCGCCACCGACTGGCTGGACGGCTACCTGGCCCGCAAGCTCAACCAGACCTCGTCCTTCGGCGCCTTCCTGGACCCGGTGGCCGACAAGTTCCTGGTGTGCGCATCGCTGCTGGTGCTGGTGCACCTGCAGCGCGCCGACGTGTTCGTGGCGCTCATCATCATTGGCCGCGAGATCGCGATCTCGGCCCTGCGCGAATGGATGGCGCAGATCGGCGCGAGCAAGAGCGTGGCCGTGCACATGATCGGCAAGGTCAAGACCACGGTGCAGATGGTGGCCGTCCCGTTCTTGCTGTTTGACGGCCGCCTGTTCGGCGTCATCGATACGGGCGTGTGGGGCACCTGGCTCATTTGGGTATCAGCGGTGCTCACGGTGTGGTCGATGGTGTACTACCTGCAAAAGGCGTTGCCCGAAATCCGGGCCCGCGTCAAATAGACAGTTTCAAGCATTTTGTGCCGCTGGCGCTTGCTGTATAAGCGCTGGTAGCTATATTTTCAGGAGCAATTGAAATGGCAAAACACCGCATCGCCGTGGTGGCTGGCGACGGCATTGGCAAGGAAGTCATGCCCGAAGGCCTGCGGGTGATGGATGCCGCTGCGCGCCGGTTCGGCATCGACCTGCAGTTCGACCACTTCGATTTCTCAAGCTGGGACTATTACGAAAAGCACGGCAAGATGCTGCCCGACAACTGGAAGGACCAGATCGGCGGCCACGAAGCCATCTACTTTGGCGCCGTCGGCTGGCCCGAGAAGATCGCCGACCATGTTTCGCTGTGGGGCTCGCTGCTGCTGTTCCGCCGGGAGTTTGACCAGTACATCAACCTGCGCCCCGCACGCCTCATGCCCGGCGTGATTGCGCCGGTGGTGCGCCGCGACGGCAGTCCGCGCCAGCCCGGCGAAATCGACATGATGATCGTGCGCGAGAACACCGAGGGCGAATACTCCAGCATCGGCGGCCGCATGTTCGAAGGCACGCCGCGCGAGATCGTGATGCAGGAGACCGTGATGTCCCGCCACGGCGTGGACCGCGTGCTGAAATTCGCATTCGAACTCGCCCAGTCGCGGCCCAAGAAGCACCTTACCAGCGCCACCAAGTCCAACGGCATCGCCATCACCATGCCGTACTGGGACGAGCGCGTGGCCGAGATGGCCAAGGCCTATCCCGATGTGAAGGTGGACAAGTTCCACATCGACATCCTCACCGCGCACTTCGTCCAGCGGCCCGACTTCTTTGACGTGGTGGTAGCCAGCAACCTGTTTGGCGACATCCTGTCGGACTTGGGCCCAGCCTGCACTGGCACCATCGGCATCGCGCCCAGCGCCAACCTCAATCCAACGCGCACCATGCCTTCGCTGTTCGAGCCGGTGCACGGCTCGGCACCCGACATCGCAGGGCAGGGCATCGCCAACCCCATAGGCCAGATTTGGTGCGGCGCGATGATGCTCGACTTTTTGGGCTACCGGTCCGCGCACGACGCGGTGCTGCAGGCCATCGAAGCCGTGCTCGACCCCGCCGCAGCCGGCCCGCGCACCCCCGACCTGGGCGGCCGCGCAACCACCCAGGACATGGGCCGAGCCATTGCAAGCGTGCTGTAAGAATGCCGTAAACGGGCCGCGCGCCCGCGCCAATTGCGGAGTGTCAATACGGAATGCTGCCCATACGGCGTGTTTGAGACAAAAACGCCTTGCAAGCCCGGCGGCTGTGGGAAATGCGAATAGAATTCATCGCAACGCTGCCGCAAAACAGCGTGTTGTATTGACACCCGGAAACTCGATGGCTTTAATCTGATGCAGCAGCACCTGCTGTGTATGCCAGTCATTCCCCCGTCCGAACCCCACCAGCCCAGCGGGCTGCGCTTTTTGACGTGTGAAGGCCAGATATCCGCGAGACATTCCATCAACTCTTTTCCGAGAGGCTTCTTGTGAACAAAACCGAACTGATTGAGCACATCGCTAACAACGCCGACATCTCCAAGGCCGCTGCTGCGCGTGCCCTGGAATCCACGATCGAGGCAGTCAAGAAGACCCTGAAGAAGGGCGGCACCGTATCGCTCGTCGGTTTCGGCACCTTTGCAGTAGGCAAGCGCGCAGCCCGTACCGGCCGCAATCCCCGCACCGGCGATACGATTAAAATCAAAGCTGCTAAAGTTCCGAAGTTTCGTCCTGGCAAGGCGTTGAAAGACGCCTTGAACTGAGGATCAGTTTAGGTGGGGTCCTTAGCTCAGTTGGTAGAGCGGCTCCTTTACACGGAGTAGGTCGGCGGTTCGAGACCGTCAGGACCCACCACCACCGAACAAAGGCGAACGCAAGTTCGCCTTTTGTTTTTTGTCTTCTGAAAGATCGACCATGTTTGAATCCATCCGCAAGCACTCCAAGATCGTGATGATCTTCTTGTTCTTGCTGATCATTCCTTCGTTTGTGCTGGTGGGCATCGACAGCAACTACTTCTCTGAAAAGAGCCCTGTGGTGGCGCGTGTGGATGGCAACAACATCAACCAGACAGACTGGGACAACGCCCACCGCGTTGAGACCGACCGCATGCGCGCACAGTCTCCCACGGTCGATCCCAAGCTGCTCGATTCCCCGCAGGCGCGCTACGCCACGCTAGAGCGTTTGGTGCGCGACCGCGTGCTCGCCGCTGCCGCACGCGACATGCACTTGGTGACCACCGATGCGCGGCTGGCCCGCAGCTTGCAGGAGATCCCAGCCATCGCAGGCCTCAAGCGCGCCGACGGCACGCTCGACGCCGAGGCCTACCGTGCCCTGGTGGGTGCCCAGGGCCTGACGCCCGAAGGGTTTGAAGCCAACGTACGGCGCGATCTGTCGGTCAACCAGGTCATGGGCGGCGTGATGGGCTCGGTGTTTGGCACCGACGCGCAGATCAAAGTCGCTCTGGATCCGCTGTATCAGCGCCGTGAAATCCAGGTTGCGCGTTTCAATCAGGCTGATTTCGCAGCCAAGGTGACGCCGACCGACGCCGACCTGGAGGCCTATTACCAGGCACATCCCGCGCAGTTCCAGCAGACCGAACAGGCGGCGGTGGAGTATGTAGTGCTTGATGTCGATAGCGTGAAGGGCGGCATCACCCTTAACGAAGGCGACCTGCGCACCTACTACACCGAGAACTTGGCCCGTTTGGCCGGCAAGGAAGAGCGCCGTGCAAGCCACATCCTCATCAATGCCTCCAAGGACACCTCGGCCGCAGACCGCGAGAAGGCCAAGGCCCGCGCAACGGCCTTGCTGGAGCAGGTGCGCAAGGCGCCAGGCACTTTTGCCGAAGTCGCCAAGAAATCATCGGAAGACACCGGCTCTGCCGGCCAGGGTGGCGACCTGAACTTCTTTGGCCGCGGCGCCATGGTTAAGCCGTTTGAAGACGCGGCCTTCGCCCTGAAGAAAGGCGAAATCAGCGACGTGGTCGAGACCGACTTCGGCTACCACATCATCCAGCTCACGGACATCAAGACGCCCCGCCAGCCCACTTTTGAAGAGCTGCGTCCATCTCTCGAAGCGGAGCTGAAGCAGCAGCAGGCGCAACGCAAGTTTGCCGAAGTGGCGGAAACATTTACCAACGGCGTGTATGAGCAGTCCGACAGCCTGCAGCCCGTCGCCGACAAGCTCAAGCTCAAGATCCAGACCGCCACCGGTGTGACCCGCACGCCTGCTCCTGGCGCAACGGGCCCTCTGGCCAACGCTAAGCTGCTGGAAGCACTGTTTGCATCGGACTCGCTGCAAAACAAGCGCAACACCGAAGCCGTCGAGATCGGCCCCAGCCAGCTTGCCGCAGCGCGCGTCACCACATACACGCCAGCCCGCACGCTGCCGTTGGAAGAAGTGCGCGCCCGTGTGCGCACCTTGTACATCGCCGAAAAGGCCGCGCAGCTTGCCCGTGCTGAGGGAGAGGCGAAGCTGGCCGCATGGAAGGCCGCGCCCGCTTCCGCCACGGGCCTGACGGCCGCGACCGAAGTGTCTCGCGAACAGCCGCAAAACCTCCCCCGCACCATCATCGACGCAGCCCTGCGCGCCCCGGCAGACGCCTTGCCCGCCTGGATTGGGGTGGATCTGGGCCCCGAAGGATATGCGGTGCTCAAGGTTAATCGCATCATCGCTCGTGAAGCGCCAGATGCCCAACGTGCAGCCCAGGAGCGGCAGCAGTACCTGCAGTGGTGGACCACGGCAGAAGGCTTGGCGTACTATGAATTGCTCAAGCAGCGCTTCAAGGTGCAGATCAAGGCGCCTCGTCCCGGTGCGATTGCGCAGGCAGGCGTAGAAAATTGACGAATTTGGGTTCGGGATGAAAATCCCGGGCTATAATACAAAGCTACGGTGGCTGTAGCTCAGTTGGTAGAGTCCAGGATTGTGATTCCTGTTGTCGTGGGTTCGAGCCCCATCAGCCACCCCAAATACAAAAGCCTTGCAACGTTTTGCGTCGCAAGGCTTTTTGCTTTGGCGACGTCAACGGTGGCTCTGACGCGATGGCACCCCGCATACTGCGTGCTCTAACTTTCAGGAGCTTTTTGATGAGCCTTGTGATTCGCGATGCGTCGCCAAGTGAGAAACGTGGCAATGCCATGTCCGCAGCCCTTGCCAAGGAGCAACTGGAGTACGCAATCCAGATCGTGCGAGAAGTGCTTCCCAAAAGTGCTGAGGATGGAGCTTTGATTGGGGCTGTGGTGCAAGCAATTGCAATGAACTACGCAGCCGTTCCCCAGCCCAACAGATAGCCGCCCGTAGCGCTACGCACACCCTTCACGCACTGGCTATCTGGGTGGGGCGCTTGCGAAAATCGGACCGTGTTGGAAGAAGACCACGCAACGAGCCGTGCATGGCCTGCCCGGAGGGACTCGAACCCCCGACCTATAGCTTAGAAGGCTATTGCTCTATCCAGTTGAGCTACGGGCAGATGGGTGTTGGGCAGGGGGTGCCTACTTACCTCGCGAATTTCTCCGCGTCTGCATGAAACACAGAGGTTGGATCATACCCGGGCTGTGGGACGGGCGAGCGCTGTGTCCATGTGTTTTCGCGACAGGGCGGGTGTTGTGAGGGTATAACGGGAGCGCGCTCAGCGATTCCCTCCCTCATCTGATTGTCCTCATGGCACACAGCGTCGCACTGATCCACACCATCGCAGCCGCGCTGGGACTAGCGCTTGCGCTCGGTTTTTTTGCAACCTGGCTGCGGCTTCCGGCTCTGGTGGGATATTTGCTGGCAGGCGTGGTGTTGGGGCCCTTCACGCCGGGTTTTGTGGCTGACGCAGGCCTGGCCAGCCAATTGGCCGAGATAGGGGTGATGCTTCTGATGTTTGGTGTAGGCCTGCACTTCTCGTTGGGAGATCTGCTCGCTGTGCGGAAGATTGCAGTGCCCGGAGCCGTGGTGCAGATGATGGTCGCCACCGCATTGGGAATGTCGCTGGCCATCTGGTGGGGCTGGGGGCTAGGGGGAGCATTGGTTTTTGGCCTGGCACTGTCGGTGGCAAGCACGGTGGTGCTGTTGCGCGCACTCGAGACACTGGGGATTTTGGACACCCACACGGGCCGTATTGCCGTGGGTTGGCTGGTGGTGGAAGACCTCGCCATGGTGTTGGTACTGGTGTTGCTGCCGCCCTTGGCGGGCTGGCTGGGTGGGACGACCCAGGACGTGGATGGTGCCAACCTGTGGAAGACGCTGGGCTGGACTCTGCTGCAGGTGGGTGGGTTTGTGGCGCTCATGCTGCTCGTGGGACGTCGCCTGTTCCCCTGGGTTTTGTGGCAGGTGGCCCGCACCGGGTCGCGCGAACTGTTCACTCTGTGTGTGGTGGCGGCGGCGGTGGGTATCGCCTTCGGATCTGCGGCGCTGTTTGGGGTCTCGTTCGCATTGGGCGCTTTTTTTGCAGGCATGGTGATGCGCGAGTCGGAGTTCAGTCACCGTGCGGCGCACGAGTCGCTGCCGCTGCGTGATGCGTTTGCCGTGTTGTTCTTCGTCTCCGTCGGCATGTTGTTCAACCCAGCTGTTCTCTGGGACCGTCCACTGCAGGTGCTGGCCGTGGTGGGGATCATCATGGTAGGCAAGACGCTGGCGGCCGCAGGCCTCGTACTGGCTTTCCGCTATCCGCTCAATACAGCGCTGACGGTGTCGGCGAGCCTGGCGCAGATTGGCGAGTTCTCGTTCATTCTGGTGGCGCTGGGTGCTTCGCTGGGGTTGTTGCCCCCGGAAGCCGCTAGCTTGGTGCTGGCGGGGGCGCTGATTTCCATGGCTTTGAACCCGCTGCTGTTCCACACCATTGCGCCGCTGCAGGCGTGGCTGCTGGCGCGATCGGCCCTGGCGCGCAGGCTTGAGCAGCGCGATGACCCGTTGGCCGAGCTGCCCATGAGCACCGATTCGCGCTATCTGGCCCGGCAGGTGGTGCTGGTGGGGTACGGCCGCATTGGGCGCCGCGTGGCCAGTGCACTGATAGCAAGCGACATCCCATTTGTGGTGGCTGAGCAAAACCGGGAACTGGTGGAGGCGCTGCGTGCGGACGGCGTAGCCGCGGTGTTTGGCGATGCCACCGATCCTGCCGTATTGATCCAGGCGCATATTGCGCGCGCTGCCATGGTGGTGATCGCAACACCGGGCACGCTTGACGTGCGACAGATCATCGACACGGCCAAGACGCTCAACCCCGCCATCGAAACGGTAGTGCGCAGTCACAGCGATGAAGATGCGCGCCGTTTGCGGCAGGAGTGGGGCAGCACGGTCTTTGTGGCCAACGATGCACTGGCTGTGGCCATCTCACAACACGTGCTGGAACGCACGCAGTCCCGGCGGTCGCGGCCTACCGCGCCGGCGCCTTTGCATGAGCGAGGCTGATGAAAGCAGGGTAAAAAAGTGGCTCTAGCGCTTTCTGGATAAGCGCTAGTAGCTATGATTTTTGAAGTGGTTGTCTGAATGCTGCGGGTTTGCGCTTGATGTGCGCGGCGGCTTGACGCATCTGGATGCGCTAGGCAAATGCCGGTCGCCCCAGGGGCCCTCAGTTTTCCTCGAACACCAGCGAAGGAACCGCCATGACGCGCGCAGCTTGGCCCAGTTCTTCGATCACGCGGTTGGCAAAGTAGCTATTCTGCGTATCAGGTTCCAGCGCGGCCACGGCCAGATTGGCGCGGGGCTGGTTCAGGGGCACGTAGTAACTGCCGGCAGGCACGTCGATGGCGCTGCGCATGGGCGAGACCTGCACTCGCACGATGCCGGTGTCGCCTGCAATGGTGCCGATCACGTCCCGGCGCTCACTCGTTTCGCGGGCAGTTTCCCGGTAAGTGTCGGCGAGGACCGAGCCTGGCTCGGCAATGCGCAGCACCTGCAAGCCCAGCAATTTGAGGCGCTCGACCGCAGCAGTAGAGTCCGCAGCCAGCCAGTAACCACAAGGCCGGGCTCGGGTCTTGGTGGGCTTGAGGGTCAGCGACGAATTCCAGTCCACACGGATGACCTTGTCCGCCCCGGTCTCGGGGTCCAGGAAGTCGAGGTCGCGCTGCGTGGGGGTGGCCGCTGCCTCCACCACGACTTGGTCGCGGCATGCCTGTGCGCTGATGTCGCGGACCACGAACGACCGCACCTGCTCCAGGTTGGCTGCACGGTCGGCCGTGCTGCGCAGCGCGCTCGTGATGGCAGTGACCTGGGCGTGCACGCGGCGCTGGATGTGCATGCGGCCGATGCCGACGCCCCGCGTCTCGATGAGCAGGCTGACCGTGTTCTTGAGGCCGTTCACGTTGCGGCCGGTGTCGGGCTGCGTGCCGCCCATCGAGATGCTTTTGTCGTCCGCGCGGGTCGATGTGGTGTAGTACCAGTCGCTCGCCAGCCCTTGCGCCTTGAGCGCTGCCATCATGGGCTGGTGGTACCACTCGTGCGAAGCCTTGGTCAGAAACTCGGGGTAGTTCGCTGTGGTGGTGTACTGCAGCAGAGCGTCATAGCGCTGGATGGCATTGAACTTCTGCAGGTATCGGCCGACCACCGTGTACTCGTGGGCGTCCACGACCAGGACGGGGCGGTAGTCATTCACCACGCGGGCCAGCGCGCGCGCTTCCGGCGTATTGAGCAGTAGATGGTCACGGTTCATGTCCACGCCGTTGGCCGTGACGCGTGTGCTGGCCGTCGCGCCGTCCGGGTTGGCCCTGGGAATGATGACCACATTGATTTTGTCAAGCAGCGGTTCCAGCAGGCCTTGGGTCAGCTCGCGGCTGATGACGAGCAATGCCTCCGCACCGGCGGGCTCGTCGCCGTGCTGCTGCCCGACCAGCACTACCGTAGGACGGCCGCTGGTGTCGAGCGTGGCTGGGTCTGTGCCCGCTGCGCGGGTCGCCAGCAGGCCAAGGATGGGCTCGCCGCGCTGCGACATCCCCAGGTCCAGCAGGCGCGTGCGGGTGCCGTCGCTTTGGGGTGCCTCGGCCAGCGACCTCAGCCATTGGCCCAGTTCTGCATTCGTGGTGAAGGCGCGACGGTCCTGGCCGAGGCCAGGCGTGCTGTATGTGACGGAAGGATCCGGAAAACGGGCGGCGACCGCTGGTCCGTAAGGCGGTGCCATGGGGCCCTCGTTCTGCACCACCAAAGGCACTGGTGGAGGCAGGGGACTGGCAATGGCGGCGGTTTGGGGGGGGTGCGGGGTTTGATCCGCCTGACCGAGCGGAGCAGGAACCACAACGCCCTGCTGAGTACGGGGCAAGGGCGCCGGAGCAGGCGCTACGGGCCGCTGGGCGGTGGGCGTACTGGGCCAGGGCGGTAGTGGTGTGCTGGAGCACGCAGCCAGCAGAACAGCGGCCAGCAAGGCTGATGCTCTCCATGCCTGTCGCGGGGACGTAGAAAGCACAGAAGTCGACAGCGGGGTCTGTGGTCGGCGTTGGAGGTGGAGCATGGTCATGGTGTGAGTCTGCCGGGGGCGGGCCCGGGCCCTTGTGTTACGGCGATGTTACCTGTGCGTTACCCGCCGGCTGTGTCAGCGTACATCCCGTTGCAAAGCCGCGGTTGACAGCAGGAGCCGGGTTGGCATTGCAACCGCAGCAGTGTCAGGGGTGTCTCAGCGCTGCGGACCGAGTGCCCTGCCGCAGAGCACGTGTACCCCCGGCGGCGCAGTCTGTACGGCGCGAACCAGCGCCTGCCCCACATCGCTGGCAGGGCGTGCGCGGTAGTTGTGGGGCACCAGCGGATTGAGCCACCGGAACAGGCCCATGGACAAAGATTCGGCAGGGCGGTGCGCCTGTTGCAGCGCCTGCCGGTCGCCCATGAGCAGCGCGGGTCGCGCGATGACCAGCACCTCAAACCCCAGGTTGCGCAGGTCGCGCTCGACCTCGCCTTTTACCCGGTTGTAGAAGATGCGGGATGCAGGATCCGCCCCCATGGCGCTGACCACGCCGCAGCGCGTGGCGCCGGCTGCACGTGCCGCCTGAGCGGTGGCCAGGACGGCGCCATGGTCCACTGCACGAAAGACCTGCTGGCTGCCGGCGGCTGCGATCGTGGTGCCCAACGCGATGTACACGTCGTCCACTGGCGGCAGCGCCGGGAGGGCTGCAAAATCGACCGCGTGCAGTTGCAGGCGGGGGTTGCTGGCAGCGGGCCCCCGCCGCCCCGCACCATAAAGCACGTGGACTGCAGGCGCTGCTGCAGCGCTGCCGGGATGTTGATCAGTGCGATCAGCGGTTAAAAGAGCCGCGAGGACCGCCCGACCCACGAGGCCCGTTGCCCCGGCCACCACCGCCACCCGATCCGCCATAGCCGCCACCTCCAGAGTTTCCGCCACGGTAACCACCACCGCCGCCGCGGCGACCGCGCTCAGTCATGCTGTCCACGCTGGTGCGCATTGGGTCCGGCTGGCCTCCGCCGTGGGTCGAACTGCGGTGGCCTGGGTTGCTGTGGCCAGTATGGGTGCCCAGGTGTGCATTGGCACGTGGGGGCTGGGCATCGTCATAGCGGTGGTGCCCACCGCCGCCACCTTCCTGGCGTGGGCCCCGGCCGCGGCCGGGTGCTGGCTGCTGCTGTGCGTTGCCGCCGCGCGCCGCGCCGCCCCCCTGGCCGCCACGGCCACCACCGGCCGCGCCCTGCGGGCCGCGCCCGCCTGAGCGTCCGCCACCACCACTGTTGCTACCACCATTGGCCTGGCGGGGGCCGCGATCGCCCTGGCCACCGCCTTGCGCCGCCTTGTTGGTGCGGATGCGCTCCATCATCTCGCTGCGGGCGGCCTTGGCGGCAGCCTGCATCACTTCGCGGCTCGGCGGCTTGCCAGCGCCGCCCCAGATGGTCTGGCGGCCCATGGCGATGGGCTCGGCCTTCTCTCCGGGCTCGGGGCCGAAGCCTTCGATGACCTGCACGGGGATCTGCTGCTTGGTGAAGCGCTCGATCTCCATCATGAAGCCTTCTTCGTCCATGCAGACCAGGCTCACGGCTTCACCGGTCGCGCCGGCGCGGCCAGTGCGGCCGATGCGGTGCACATAGTCTTCCGAGACGTTGGGGATTTCGTAGTTCACGACATGGGGCAGGTCGTCGATGTCGATGCCGCGTGCTGCGATGTCGGTCGCCACCAGGGCGCGGATGTCACCGCTCTTGAAGCCTGCCAGGGCCTGCGTGCGGGCGCTCTGGCTTTTGTTGCCGTGCAGGGCCATGGCCGAGACGCCGTTCTTGGTCAGGAACTCGGCCACGTTGTTGGCGCCGAACTTGGTGCGGGTGAACACCAGCACCTGGCTCCAGTTGTGCTGCTGGATGATGTGCAGCAGTACCTGCTTCTTCTTGCCACGGCCCACGGGGTGGATCACCTGGGTGATGCGCTGCACCGTGGTGTTGCGGGGGGTGACCTGGATGCTTTGCGGGTTCTTGAGCAGGGTGTTGGCCAGATCGCGGATCTCGTCGCTGAAGGTGGCGGAGAACAGCAGGCTCTGCTTGTCCTTGGGCACCAGGGCCAGCACCTTCTTCACGTCGTGGATGAAGCCCATGTCCAGCATGCGGTCGGCTTCATCGAGCACCAGTACTTCCACGGTGGAAAGGTCCAGGAAGCCCTGCTGCTGCAGGTCCAGCAGGCGGCCCGGGGTCGCCACCAGGATGTCCACACCGCGCTTGATGCGGTCGATCTGCGGGTTCATGCCCACCCCGCCGAAGACGACGGTGGAGTTGATGTCCAAGTATTTCCCGTACTCGCGTACGGATTCTTCCACCTGGGCGGCCAACTCGCGAGTGGGAGTCAGCACCAGAGCGCGGATACCCTTGCCGCCGAACTTGTTCTTTGGGGCTATGCCTTGCGAGAGGCGGTGCAGCATGGGCAGGGTGAACGCTGCGGTCTTGCCGGTACCCGTCTGCGCGCCAGCCAGAAGGTCGTGGCCTTCCAGAACGGCGGGGATGGCCTGGGCCTGGATGGGGGTGGGCGTCTCATAGCCCGTTTCATGCACGGCCTTCAGGATGGCAGGGGCCAGGTTCAGTTCGTCAAATGTCATGTCGTCGGATACGCCCGTCCGGGGCGCTGGGTATCGGCCTGTCGTACAACCGGGGGTTGCCGAGCCAGTCTCAGGCTGATGAGGTTCAGGGGTGGGAGCCGGGAAGCAGGGTGCTTCTTTTGTCCCCAGCAGTGTGCTGATGCAACGGGCAACTGGAGCCCATCACGGGGCGTATTGTCGCATGGCCCGATAATCTCGGTTTGCACGCAGAATTTCTGCTCACTTCCCCGCAGGTTAGAGACTCCAATGGCCCAATACGTTTATTCGATGAATCGCGTCTCCAAGACCGTGCCGCCCAAGCGGCAGATCTTGAAGGACATCTCCCTCAGCTTTTTCCCCGGCGCCAAGATTGGTGTGCTGGGCCTGAACGGCTCGGGCAAATCCACCCTGCTCAAGATCATGGCCGGCGTGGACAAGGAAATCGAAGGCGAAGCCATCCCCATGCCCGGGATCAAGATTGGCTACCTGCCGCAGGAGCCACAACTCAACAACGAGCACACCGTGCGCGAGAGCGTGGAAGAGGCCATGGGCGAGGTCTTCGCCGCCAAGGCCAAGCTTGAAGAGGTGTATGCCGCCTATGCCGAGCCCGATGCCGACTTCGACGCCTTGGCCGCAGAGCAGGCCCGCCTGGAGGCCATCATCGCCACGGCCGGTACCGACTCCGAGCACCAGCTCGAAATCGCGGCCGACGCGCTGCGCCTGCCTCCCTGGGACGCCAAGATTGGCCTGCTGTCCGGCGGTGAAAAGCGCCGCATCGCCCTGTGCCGCCTGCTGCTGTCCAAGCCCGACATGCTGTTGCTCGACGAGCCCACCAACCACTTGGACGCTGAGTCCGTGGACTGGCTGGAGCAGTTCCTGCACCGCTTCCCAGGCACCGTGGTGGCAATCACCCACGACCGCTACTTCCTCGACAACGCGGCAGAATGGATTCTGGAACTGGACCGGGGCCACGGCATTCCCTACAAGGGTAACTACAGCACCTGGCTGGACCAGAAGCAGGCCCGCCTGGAGTCCGAGCAAAAGGGCGAGGAAGCCCGCGCCAAGGCCCTGAAAAAGGAACTGGAGTGGGTGCGCCAGAACGCCAAGGGCCGCCAGGCCAAGAGCAAGGCGCGCATTGCCCGCTTCGAGGAACTCTCCGACTACGAATACCAAAAGCGCAACGAAACGCAGGAAATCTTCATTCCTGTGGCGGACCGCCTGGGCACGCAGGTCATCGAGTTCAAGAACGTCACCAAATCTTTCGGCGACCGCGTGCTCATCGACAACCTGTCCATGAACATCCCGGCCGGCGCTATCGTCGGCATCATCGGCCCGAACGGTGCCGGCAAATCGACGCTGTTCAAGCTGATTGCTGGCCGTGAGAAACCGGATAGCGGAGAGGTGATCATCGGCTCCACCGTGAAAATGGCATTTGTGGACCAGCACCGCGATGCCCTTTCGGACGAAAAGACCGTTTGGGAAGACATCTCCGGGGGCCTGGACATGATCAACATTGGCAAGTTCACCATGGCCAGCCGGGCCTATGCCGGCCGCTTCAACTTCAACGGTGGCGACCAGCAGAAGAAGGTGGGCATGCTCTCCGGTGGCGAGCGCGGCCGGCTTCACCTTGCCAAAACGCTGATCGCTGGTGGCAATGTGCTGCTGCTGGACGAACCCTCCAACGACCTGGACGTTGAAACCTTGCGTGCCCTGGAAGACGCGCTGCTGGAATACGCTGGCACCGTGTTGGTAATCAGCCACGACCGCTGGTTCCTGGACCGGATCGCCACCCACATCCTGGCGGCCGAAGGTGACAGCCAGTGGACCTTCTTTGACGGCAATTACCAGGAGTACGAAGCCGACAAGAAGAAGCGTCTGGGCGAGGAGGGCGCCAAGCCCAAACGCATGCGCTACAAGGCGCTCAAATAAGGCGCCAGGTCAAGTAGCATTGCAACTGGAAGTTTTTTCGTTTCCATCCCCACCATGTCCCAGACAGCGCTTCGATCGAGAACCGTTTTCCGCGCCTGCGTTGTCAATGCCGTTCGAGGCGGCGAGGCGCTGATGGGGCAGCTCGTCAAAGTCACCCAGGCGGCCTTGACGGAGGAGGAGTCGAGCAACCGCAACATCCAGCAGCGCAACCTGATCAGCGACAGCCTGCGCCTGCTCAACCAGCACGAGGCGGCGCTGGTCAAGGGCTATTCGATGGCCTTGCTGGAAATCTTTGCCGAAGGGCCGTCCATCGCCAAGGGACGGGCTGCCGAAGACACCGGTATGGATTTTGGCGAACTCTCGCTCATGGACGAGAGCGAAATGCAGGCCCAGGTGGAGCTGTCCAAAGCCCAGCAGTCTGCATTGCATGCCACCGATGCCGTGCTGGCTGAACTCAACACACTGGTGAGCGCCGCCCAGGGCCTGCGCAGCGTGCAGCCCGAACGCAACCCCCTGCGACCCGAAAGCTACATTCGCGCCTTGCAGCAAGTGGTGGGCGAAACCGGCGTCTCCCCCGAGGTGCGCCAATTGTGGATGCAGCACATGCGCGACCTGCTGGGCAAGCTGCTGGTGGACGAGTACAAGAAAACCGCCGCGAGCCTGCGCGAACACGGGGTACAGCCGGTGGGCTATGCCGTGCTGGGCACGCCCGGCGGTGGTGGCGGCGGGCGCGGTGGCGCAGCTGGCACGGGCTACGGTGGCACGGGGTATGGGGGAGGCTACGGCGGCTCTGGCGGCCCGGGCACGGGCTACGGCAGCGGGTACTCTGGGTACGGTCACTCAGTGAACGGGCCCATGGGCGACTATGGCAACACGGGTTACGGGCGCAGCAGCATGGGCCCGGGCACGGGCTGGAATGGCGATTCTCAGCAGGGCATGATGGCGCCGGCTGCCGAAGAGGCGTTGCTGACGGTAGGCATTCTGCGCCAGATGCTTGCTGGCGGGGATCCGTTCGACCCCCGCTCCTACGCCGGCGTGCCGGCTGGCGGTGCACCCGTGCAACAGGTGCCTGTGGGCGCCACACCCATGGCCGGCCAGCCCGGGTGGGTAGATCCGCGCGGGGCTGGCGGCGGGTATTTTCCTGGCGGCGCTGCGGCGGCCGAGGCTATTGAAGACATGGCCCAGCTCGAACGGCTGGTGGGCCGGCTAGCGGGCGGTGCGTCCTCCAGCCAGCCGGGGTCTTTGCCTGGCCCGTTGTCTGCCTGGCGCGGGCCGGGCGTGGCGCCCGTGGTCTACGCCACCATGCCCATGGAAGGCGCGACCCAGTCCACTGCTGTCGCTATGGAGGTGGTGGGCCGCATGATGTTCAACATCGCCCAGGACACGCGTCTGTTGCCCCAGGTGCAGAAGGCGGTGGCCAGCCTGGAGCCTCCGCTCAAGCAACTGGTACAGCACGATGGGCGGTTTTTTACCGATGGCGCGCACCCGGCCCGTCGCTTGCTGGACGAGCTGACTCAGCGCAGCCTGGCCTTTACTGCGGAAACCGCCCCCGGCTTCAGCAGCTTCATGCGCCTGGTGACCGGGGCGGTGGAGCATCTCAAAGCCAGCGACATCAAGGACGCCGGGCCTTTTGACACGGTGCTCAAGGCCCTGCAGTCGGCGTGGGACACCCAGGAACAAAAGATCAAGGCCCACCAGGAGGCGCAGCAAAAAGCGCTTTTGCAGGCAGAGCAGCGCGAACTGCTGGCCGAGAAGGTGGCTGCCGACATTCGCAAGCTGCCCGACGTGGGCAAGGTGCCGGCCGACATTCTGGACTTTGCTGCGGGCCCCTGGGCCGATGTGGTCGCCCTGGCCCAGGTGATGAAGCCAGCGGATTCGAAAGACGAAGACCCCGGAGGTTTTCTTGCATTGGTCCCTGTGCTCCTGTGGAGCGCTCAGCCGGATCTGACCCGGCACGAGCCTGACCGTCTCAACGACTCTATTCCCAGCCTGCTGGCCAAGCTGCGCAAGGGCCTCAAGACCATCAACTACCCGCCGGCCCAGACCAGCGCCCTGTTGCAGCGGCTGGTGGGTTTGCACCAGGCAGCTTTTGAGAAGCCGGCTCCGGCGCCCAAGCCCGCCAAGGTGCCAGAACCCGAGCCTGCAGCAGAGACCGCGGCAGCTCCCGTCCCAGAACCTGCGGCTGCAGCGCCTGTCGTGGATGAGCCCGCCGCGCCGGTGGTGGCTGACGTGCCGCAGAGTCTGCCCGTAGCGGCGCCAGAACCCGAGCCGGCACCTGATCCTTATGCGGATTTCAAGATTGGCGCCTGGGTGGAGCTGGTCACCAACGGCCGCGTGGTGCGCACCCAGCTGACGTGGGCCAGCCCGCATGGCACGCTGTTCCTTTTTACAGCGCCCGACGCGAGCACGCAGTCCATGACGCGGCGCATGCGCGACAAGCTGGCTAACGAAGGGTCTTTGCGCGTGGTGCCCCCTGCCAAGCCCGCCACGGCCCGTGCGCTGAATGACGTGGCCACGGCGGCGACCCGCAGCAGCAATTCGGGAGACGCCAAGCCGTCCGGCGCCCGCGCCTCGTCGTCCAAGATGGCGCCATTGTCCAAAGCGGCACCCTGGTCGTCGTCTTCGTCGTCCTCTGCAGGTTCCAAGGCCATCAAGAACCGTTGAAAGCTGGGGTGGCGACGGTGCCTCGCTCAGGCCCGCAGCAGTTTTTTGCGAACCAGATGGATGTGGTTTCGCAGTGCGTACAGCTCGTCCGCATACGACAAGGGCACGCTGACTTTTTCCGCCTGCGATTCAAGCGCATCCAATGCCTTGAGTAGCTCACCGGGCTCGGCCTTGCCGGATTCCATGTCGTCCTCAATCTCCCGCAGCCGCCCGTACCAGCGGAAGACGCGCGAGCGCACGCGGAACTGGTACAGCGGTGGCACGATGCGCGACAGCGGCAGCATGACTGCGAGCAGGATGCCCAGCACCAGCCACATGCGCTCCACCAGATTCGCAATCCAGAACGGCAGATAGCGCTGCAGCAGCGGTACGGACTCGTTGATGGCGCGTTCGCCCTCTTTGGCAATCGGCACTTCGCTGTGGCGCGTGCTGGGAAACTCCCGGGCGCGATTGAACCAACCCGCCCCGCTGTGCAGCCGCTGGGCGTTCTGGGCAAACAAAGTGAGCAGGGCCGGGTGTGTGCCCTCGCGCGCCAGCAGCGACGTGGTGGACGCCACCAAGCGCACGTCCCGTTCAGGAACGTTGGCCGCCAGATCCACCACCCCGCGAGGCAGCGTCACGGGGGTCAGGAAGGGAAACCGGCGCGCATAGGCCTCATGCTGCGCAAAGTCCATCAGCTGCACACCGGGTGTCTGCAGCAGCATCTGCACCATCAGGGACTCGGGGGCTGACGCAAACACCAGGGCGTCCAGCCGGCCTGCCAGAAACTCCACGGTGGCTGGGGTCTGCTCCAGCCTCGACACGCTCACCTGGTCGGGCTCCACGCGGTTGGCTTCCAGCAGGCGGTCCATCAGCGTAGGAACGCCACTGCCTGCAGTGCCCACGTTCACCCGCAAGCCCTTCAGCTGCGGAATACCCTCCAGCCGGGCTTGGCCTCGTTGGGGCATGGATGGGCTCGCTGGCGCTTGCCGCAACGCGGCGTCGCTGCGGTAGAAAAGCCATATCGGCTCCACAAACAGGCTGCCCAGCGACACCAGCTCCTCCCCGTCTTCGGGGCGCAACTCCGCCGTGCCGCCCTGCACAAAAGCCACATCGACCTTGCCTTGACGCAACAGCTCCAGGTTGTGGGACGAGCCTTCGCTGGGCAGCAGCACCACCTCGATGCCATCTGCCGCCAGGGCGGCCTTGTAGCGCCGGCCAAACTCCTCGTAGGCACTTTGGGCCGGCCCCGTGGCCAGGACGACGGTCTTGGGCGGATTGGGATTGAGCCACCAGTAAGCCAGCACCAGCAGTCCCACCGCCAGAAAGGCCAGGGGGCCTGCCGACACGATGAGGTCACGCAGGGAAAGCAGGGTGTTGCGAAAGGCCTGGGGCATGGGGCAAGGATGGATTCAAATGCGCGGGCGAATTATCCCCGTGCACTGCGTGCTACCTGGCACCACTGCGCAATCGCATGCTGGCCTTTTGGTGCAGCCGCGCTCTTGTTGTTGCACTGGTGGTCAAACAAGATCTGATGCACAGGGCAGGTGTAGCCCCTCTGCCGTGGTGATGGTGCGGGCCGCGCGTGCAGCACGGGCGGTGGCGATGGCAGTGGCCTCGGCCGCCATGGTGGCCAGCACCATCATGCCCAGGCTCTTGCCGCTGCGGCCCGTGCCCAGGCTGAAGAGGGTGTCGCCGTCGGACATGGTGTGCACCGGGTTGATGCTGCGCGCCAGGCCATCGTGTGCGGCCACGGCCAGGCGGTGGGCCTGCACCTTGGTGATGACGGCATCGGTGGCCACCACGCCAATGGTGGTGTTGGTGCCCGCCAGCAGCGGCTGGGGCGGGTCGCCGCGCAGCAGGGCGCGGCGCGTGTCGCGCAGGCGCAGGCCGTCGTCGGTGCGGGCCCCGGCGATGACTTGCGCGGTATCAGGGTCGATCACATCGCCCAGTGCATTGCAGGCGATGAGGGCGCCCACCGTGACGCCGTCCACGGTGACGGACGCCGTGCCAATGCCGCCCTTCATGGCGCGCTGGATGCCGAAAATCTTGCCCAGGGCCGCGCCGGTGCCCGCGCCCACGTTGCCTTCGGCGGGGTCAGCGGAGGAGGCGGCCTCGCACGCCGCATAGCCTGCTGCCGCATCGGGGCGCACGCGCATGTCGCCTACCAGCAGGTCGAATAGCACGGCGGCGGGCACGATGGGCAGGCGGCCCACGGCCACGTCAAAGCCCACGCCGCGCTCTTCGAGCCAGCGCACGGCGCCTGTGGCGGCGTCCAGCCCCCAGGCGCTGCCTCCGGCCAGCATGATGGCGTGCACCTGGTCCACCAGGTTGGAGGGGTGCAGCAGGTCCGTCTCGCGTGTGCCGGGGGCGGCGCCGCGCACATCCACGCCGGCCACGGCGCCTTCGCGGGTGATGATGACGGTGCAGCCCGTGGGGCGGCGGGTTTCGGTGAAGTGGCCGACCTCGATGCCGGCCACGCGGGTGATGCTGCCAGCGTCGCCAGCCAGTGCGTTGGAGGAACTCATGGCCGTTGATTATGGTGCCCGGGCGCAGTGCCCTGCTTGCGCAGCATCAGTGGCCTGATGCTGCGTTTGGAACCGCATCAGGGCGCTTTCTCAATCTGTTGGACGTGGTAGGCGCCGTTGACCTGCTCGGCCCGGAAACGCACCTTGTCACCCGGTTTCAGATCGCCCACCACGCTGGCGTCCGCCACGCGGAACACCATGGTCATGGGCGGCATCTCCAGGTTCTTGATCTCGCCGTGCTTCAGCGTGAGGCGCAGGGTGCGCGGGTCCCAGCGGGTGATTTCGCCTTCGCTCAGCTCTGCTTGTGGTGCGGGTGCTGCGGTGGCTGCAGGGTGGTGGCTGCTGTGGCTGTCCGATGCGTTTGCGGCCGGGGCTTGCGCCAGCGCGGGCCCTGCGGCCAGCAGAACCAGGCTGGCCGCCAGCGGGATGGAGAGAAGTGCCTTCTTCATGTCGATGCCTTCTTGTTATAGCTGTTGAACACGCGCGTGCTGCCGTCGTGGGCCACCAGCAGCACGTCGTACGGGTCGCGCCGGTCGCCATACACGGCGCCGTCCATGCCCGGGGATCCCACGGGCATGCCCGGCACCGCCAGGCCCAGTGCCTTGGGTTTCTGCTGCAGCAGCTTGCGCACGTCGCTGGCGGGCACATGGCCTTCGACCACATAGCCGCCGACCAGCGCGGTGTGGCATGAACCCAGTTTTTGCGGCAGGCCCAGGCGGGCGCGCACCGCGTTGTTGCCGGTGGCGTGCACCTTCACGGCAAAGCCGTTGGCCTGCATGTGGTCCACCCAGTCCTGGCAGCAGCCGCAGTTCGGATCTTTCCAGACCTCGACGGGCGTGGTGGCCGGCGTGCCTTGGGCGGCGCGGGCGGTGGCGGGCAGCAGGGCGATGGCCAGGCCCGCGCCCGCCACGGGCAGGGCGGCGGCCAGCCATTGGCGTCGGGTGGGCTGGGCAGGCGTGGTGCGTGGTGAGGGTGTCATGGTGTTGCTCCTGCGTGGATGGGTGCGGGTCATGGTTTGCGCGGGCGAACGGTGATGGTGCCCGTCATGCCCGCCTGGTAGTGGCCCGCGATCAGGCAGGCAAAGTCGAACTGGCCCGCGCGGTTGAACTGCCACACGATGTCGCCCTTCTTGCCCGCGCCCACATGGGCCATGTAGGGCTCGTCGTGTTCCATGCCGGGGTGCTTGACCATCATCTCGGCGTGCGCGTCCAGCTCGGCCTTGGTGCCGATCACGATCTCGTGCAGCACCTGGCCCTTGTTCTCCGCGCGCAGCCGCACGGTCTCGCCCTCACGCACTTCGATGTGGCGGGGCGTGAAGCGCATGTCGTCCGTCATGCGGATGGTGATGGTGCGGGCCACGGCCTGGGTGTCGCCTGCTATGCCCCAAGGCTTTTGTTCCTTCACCACCGGGGCATTGCGGTTGTGATGGGGCATGTTTTCATGACCAAAAGAGGCGTTTCCGCCCGCTAGTAAAGCGCAAATAGCTATCAATTTAATAGTATTCATGGTGTGTCCTGTCTCAGTGCTGGTGGCCGCTGGCGGCGGGTTTGCGGGCGCTGGCCGCGCCGGGGGCGGTGCCTGGCGTGGTGGTGCGCGCGGGGCGGGGTGTGCTGGCCGGTGCGCCCTGCCATTCGTAGGCCTGCGTGCCCGGTGGCTGGGTGTAGTCGCCGGGGTCGCGGTAGTCGCCTGCCGCCAGCCCCGCACGCACCTTGAAGGTGGTGAACATGCCGCCCATCTCCAGCGGGCCATAGGGGCCGGTGCCGGTCATCATGGGGAAGGTGTTGTCGGGCAGGGGCATCTCCATGGCACCCATGTCGGCCATGCCGCGCTCGCCCATCACCATGTAGTCGGGCACGATCTTCTGGATCTTGCCGACCAGGCCCCGGTGATCCACGCCGATCATGGTGGGCACATCGTGCCCCATGGCGCCCATGGTGTGGTGGCTCTTGTGGCAGTGCAGGGCCCAGTCGCCGGGCTCGTCGGCCATCAGCTCGATCTGCCGCATCTGGCCCACGGCCACATCGGTGGTCACCTCCGGCCAGCGCGCGCTTTTGGGCACGGGGCCGCCGTCGGTGCCGGTCACCTCGAACTCATGGCCGTGGATGTGGATGGGGTGGTTGGTCATGGTGAGGTTGCCCACGCGGATGCGCACGCGCTCGCCCTGGCGCGCCACCAGCGGGCTGATGGCTGGGAACACGCGGCTGTTCCAGCACCAGATGTTGTGGTCCAGCATGGTGTTGACCTTGGGGGTCATGCTGCCGGGCTCCACATCGAAGGCGTTGAGCAAAAACGCGTAGTCGCGCTGCACGGTGGCAATCTGCGGGTGGCTGGCCTTGGGGTGGGTGATCCACAGGCCCATCATGCCCATGGCCATCTGCACCATCTCGTCGGCATGCGGGTGGTACATGAAGGTGCCGGGGCGGCGCGCCACGAACTCGTACACAAAGGTCTTGCCCGGTGGAATCGCCGGCTGGTTGAGCCCGCCCACGCCGTCCATGCCGTTGGGCAGGCGCTGGCCATGCCAGTGGATGGTCGTGTGCTCGGGCAGGCGGTTGGTGACGAAGATGCGCACGCGGTCGCCCTCAACCACCTCGATCGTGGGGCCAGGGCTCTGGCCGTTGTAGCCCCACATGTTGACCAGGAAGCCGGGCGCCACCTCGCGCACCACGGGCTCGGCCACCAGGTGGAATTCCTTGACGCCTGCATTCATGCGCCAGGGCGCGGTCCAGCCGTTCAACGTGACCACGGGGTTGTAGGGGCGGCCCGTGGGCGGGTGCAGCGGCGGCGCGGTGTCGGCGCTGGACTGCATCGCAGGCTCGGGCAGTGCGGCCAGGGCCACGCGGCTGACGGAGGCGGCAGCCACGGCCGTGGCGGCGCCGGAGAAGAAATTGCGGCGGTTCATGTCAGTGGCCTTGTGGGGTGGTGGAGGCGGCGGCGCCGGAGGTGAGGCCCTGCAGTGCGCCGGGAGAGGTTCCCGTTAGCGCAAGTTGCAGGTCGGTCTCCGCCAGCCAGAAGTCGCGTTGCGCTTCGATGGCGTTGGCCACGGCCTGGGTGCTGGTGCGCGCTTCAGCCAGCATGTCCCACACGCTGGCCAGCATGCCGTTGTAGCGCAGCGTGGTTTCCTGGGCGATGAACTGGCGCAGGGGCACGACCTCGCTCTGCTGCTGGCGCGCCAGGTCGAGTGCGGTGCGGTAGGTGAGCCAGGCGGCGCGCACCTCGCTGCGGGCGCGCACGGCGGTGTCCTGCAGCTGGGCGGCGCTTTGTTCCACCTCGGCCTGCGCGCGGGTGCGTGCGGCGCCGCCCCAGTCGAACAGGGGCAGGGGCAGCTCAAGCTCCCAGCCCCGGGTGATTTCGCGGTGGCCGCTGTCACGCTCGGTGGCGGTGTTGCGGCTGTACGCCAGGCCGATGTCGCCAAACACCGCGCCCGCGCGGCTCCAGCCCTGGCGCACGGCCTGGGTGTCGAGCTGGCGGCGAGCGGCTTGCACGTCCAGCCGCTCGCGCAGGGCGGTGGCTTCAATGCCGTCTACGGGCAGCGCGCTGGCGGGCAGCGGCGGCAGCTGGGCGGCCAACTGGTACTGCGTTTGCACGCCCCACAGGCCGAGGCGGCGGTGGAGCTCCTCGCGCGCGGTGGCGGCAGCCAGGCGGGCGCGGGCGTGTTGGCTGCGGGCGTCGTGCAGCGTGGCCTGTTCGCGGGCCTGCCGCAGGCGGCTCCAGTTGCCCACCTGCACCATGCGGCGGGCCAGCTCGGCACCGGCCTCGGCGGCTTCCACCATGCGCCCATGCGTGGCGGCCACCTGTTCGGCCGCCACGGCACGCAGCCAGGCGCGGCGCGTGTCGGCGGCCAGCAGCACCACGTCCTGCGCGGCTTGCAGCGTGGCGATCTGCAGGCGCTCGGACTGGCGTTCGGCACGCCAGGGCAGGGTGATGAGGTCCAGCAGGCCAAAGGCCAGGGTGCGTTCGATCTCCCGCTCGTGGCTGTTGGCAAAGCGTCCCAGGCTCAGGTGCGGGTTGGGCAGGGTGATGGCCTGCACCCGTTCGGCATCGGCCACGCCCAGCGCGGCCAGGCGGGCCTGCAGGCCGGGGCTGTTCAGCAGCGCAATGCGCACGGCTGCATCTTGCGAGAGGGGCTGGGCCAGCCAGTCTTCGATGGATTGCTGCGCTGTGGCGCGGGCAGTGGGGTCGGTGGCGGGCAGGGCTGCCTGCACGCCACCGGTGCGGCCCTGGGTGAGCGCGGCCACGTCACTGCGCAGGCCGTCGGGCGACACGCTGGCGCAGCCGGCGAGAACCAATGCCGTAGCCAATGCGGAAAGACGTTGCACGCGCTTCATGGCTTGCTCCCGTGCATGCGCATGTGCTGGTGGTCTCCGTTGTGGCTGCCTGCACCGTGCGGACGCTGATGGCTGTTGTGGTCCTGAGATTGCGAATGCATGGGCTGGGCCGCAGTGGCGGCAGTGCCCTCATGCGCACGCTGCTGCTTTTCCCACGCCACGATGTCGGCGTGGCCACGCGGGAACTGACCCACGCCGTCGTTTGCACCTCGCCAGGCCTGCCCTGTGGGCAGTTCGGCCAGCGCATGGGGCGCCGTTGGCGCCGGATGCACCAGCGGAACTGTGGCTGCGGCAGGCTCGGCGGCGTCGATAGCCCATTGGGCTTGTAGGGGACTTTGGGCCAGGGTAGAGGGTGGCGCCACAAGGTTTGTGAGAAGGGCAAGACAGGCCAGCCCGCGGCGCGTGAGCAGCAGGCGTGAAGCCGGGGAAAAACAAGGGAAGCGCATGGCGATCTCCAGACAGGAATAACTCGGGCGATGCGCTGCAGCTGGCGCACCCGGTGGGGGCGCGCCAGGACTGCAGACGCACTTCGGGCGTCGGAGATCAGGCGATGGGGGGTTTGATGGCCAGTGCCGCCAGTGCACTGTGAAACAGCGCGGAGGTCAGCGCGCGCAGGGGTCCGGGCGGCTGCAGGGGCGGGGTCCACACACTGAGTACGTCCAGCATGGCCGAATGGCAGATTTCGCATGCTGAGCAAGTCTCTGCATGGTGCCCGGGCGAGCCGCAATCGCCGCCGCTGCTGTTGTCGCAGGCTGTGGCATGCATGGGCGTGACAGCTGCGTGTTGGCCGTGCCCAACGTGCCCGTGATGTTCGTGTTTCTCCTGCTGCGCATGGCTGCCGTCCGCCGCGGCGGTCTGGGCGTGGAGATGGCTGCTGTGCGTGCCGCCGGCCTGTGGCAGCGCCGGGGGCATTACCCCGGCCGCCATGGCGGTACCCATCAGTCCGCGCAGGACCAGCACCACCATCAGAAGCATTGAAAGCGCACGACGCATCCCGCAATGATACGGGGCAGCTGCGCCGAGTTCCAGGCTCTTCGGTATTTGGTGGTTTCAGGAACGTCCGCCCGCGTCCTATGGCAAACCCTGCGCCCAACAGCCGGCACGCCCCTTTGCCAGCGCAGTAGGCGGCGCTACCATGGGCGGCGCAGCGGTGCGGCCCATCACCGTTGTTCCTTCGTCAGTCCCCGCACCCTTTCGGAAAGGTCGGTCGGTATGCCGTCATGGCTTGCAGGCACCTGGAGCACCTTGTCCGCCCGCATCCGGTGGCTGATTCTGTTTGCGTCGTTGCCTGCCGTGGTATTGGTGGTGTACCAGTCGCGCGCGCACCGCGAGGATGCGATTGCTGCGGCGCAAGATCGCGCCAGGCACACCCTGCAGTCGGTGGCCGGCAACCAGCAGAGGCTGATTCAGGACACCCGCCAATTTCTCCAGAGGCTGGCAGCCATGCCGGCGGTGCATGACCCGGCCAGCCAGGCTTGCGGCCGCTACCTTGCCCAGGTGTTGCTGCTCAACACCACGTACGTGAACATCGGTGTGCCCCGGGCCGATGGCGAGTTGCTGTGCAACGCCCGGCCCCTGGCTGCGCCGGTCAACGTAGCCAATCGGCCGTACTTTCAACAGGCCATCTCTGGCCGCGATTTTTCAGTGGGCAGCTTCCAGATCGACCGCGCGGCGCAGGTGGCCAGCGTCAACTTTGCGTACCCTGTGGTGCCCCCGGCCAGAACGAAGTCGTGGGTGCGGCCGTCGCCGTGGTGTCGCTGGAATGGTGGAGCCTGCGCCTGACCGACCTGGGCTTGCCGCCGGGCGCCGTTGCCCGCGTCTCCGACCCCGACGGCCGCGTGATAGCGCTTTTCCCACCCGATGCGCAGGAGCTGGGAGCCCCGTTTGCCGATGGGGAATTTCGCGCCCTGTTGTTGCAAACCCCCAAGGGGCTGCGCCAGCGCAGCCAGGCCGACGGCACACGTGAACTGGTGGTGTTCGAGCCCCTGATCGAGGCCGGTGGGCGGCCTGTGGCCACCATGAGCCTGAGCGTACCGCTGGAAGACCTGTATGCCGAGGCCAACCGCCGTCTGTGGAGCGAGATGGGCTTTTTCCTGGCGGGCATTTTGTTGTCGCTCTTTCTCGCGCAGCAGGGAGTGCGGCGGGGCGTGGTGCATCCGCTGCGCCGCTTGCTGCAGGCCACGGACGAATTGGCGCAGGGGCGCTACGTATCGGCAGAGCCCGCACGCGGACCGCTGGAGCTGACCGAGTTGGGCCGCCGCTTCGACCAGATGGCGCGCACGCGCCAGGCCGCAGAGGCGCAGTTGCGACACAGCGAAGAGAACCTGTCCATCACCCTCCACTCCATAGGCGACGGCGTGATGGCCACCGATGCGCAGGGCTGTGTGACCCGCATGAACGCCGTGGCAGAGCGCATGACCGGCTGGCACTTGCATCAGGCGCGGGGTCGCCCGCTGGCGGAGGTGTTCCGCATCGTTAACGCCAGCACGCGCGAACCCATGGTCGACCCGGTGCAGATGGTGATGGCCAAGGGCCGCGTCGTGGGCCTGAGCAACCACACCACGCTGCTTGCCCGCGATGGCGCCGAGTACCAGATTGCCGACAGCGCCGCACGCATCCGCAACCCCCAGGGCCAAATCATGGGTGTGGTGCTGGTGTTCAGCGACGTGACCGAGGCGTACCGGGTGCGCAAGCAACTGGAGTTCAACGAGGCCCGGTTTCGCACGCTCACTGCGCTGTCGTCCGACTGGTATTGGGAGCAGGACGCGCAGTTCCGCCTGGCCCACATCGAAGGGCGAGATGGCGACCGCCTGGTGGAGGAAATGGCATTGCACAAGGGCATGCCCCGCTGGGAGCTGCCCGCGCCGGACGTGAGCGAAGCACGCTGGGACTCACACCGTGCCCAGTTGCAAAGCCACCAGGAGTTCCGCGATTTCGAGTTCCAGCGGGTGGACCGTGCCGGCCGGCCGTACTGGATCTCGATCAGCGGCACGCCGGTGTTCGACGAGCAGGGCGTGTTCTGCGGCTACCGCGGCGTGGGCAAGGACATCACGGCGCGCAAGCTGGACGAAGAAGAGCTGCGCATTGCTGCCATCGCCTTCGAGTCGCAGGAGGGGATGATGGTGACCGATCAGAACACCGTCATCCTGCGCACCAATCGCGCGTTCACGCGCATCACCGGCTACAGCGCGGAGGAGGCGCGCGGCCATCGCGCCAGCCTGCTGGCGTCGGGCCACCACGACAAGGCGTTCTTTGACGCCATGTGGCACAGCCTGAACACCACAGGCGAGTGGAAGGGCGAGATCTGGAACCGCTGCCACAACGCCGAGGTGAGCCTGCATTTCGTGGTGATCACGGCCGTCACCAGTGCACTAGGCACACGTACCCACTATGTGGCCACGCTCAGCGACATCACCCAGCGCGCCCAGGCCGCGCGGGAGATCGAGCACCTGGCTTTCTACGACCCGCTCACCCACTTGCCCAACCGCCGCCTGATGATGGACCGTCTGCAGCAGGCGGTTGCCACCAGTGCACGCACCGGCCGCCAAGGGGCGCTGTTGTGCCTGGACCTGGACCACTTCAAGACCCTGAACGACACCCTGGGCCATGACATGGGTGACCTGCTGCTGCAGCAGGTGGCGCAGCGCCTCGCGGCACGCCTGCGCGAGGGCGATACCGTGGCGCGCCTTGGAGGCGATGAGTTTCTGGTGCTCCTGGAGGACTTGGATGTGCTGGCCACGGACGCCGCCGAGCAGGCACAGGACGTGGGCGAGGCCATCCTCGCCGCTCTCAACCAGCCCTACCAGCTCGCGTCGCACCATGTGCACAGCACCACCAGCGTGGGGGCCGTGTTGTTCCGCGGGCAAAGCGAAAAGGTGGAAGACCTGGTCAAGCACGCCGACCTCGCCATGTACGCCGCCAAGACTGCCGGGCGCAACAGCATCCGCTTTTTCGATCCCATGATGCAGGCAGCTGTCACCATGCGAGCCGCACTCGAAAACGACCTGCGCACGGCCGTTGCCGAGCGGCAGTTCCTGCTGCACTACCAACTTCAGATCGGGGCGTCGGGCGATGGTGCACCCGGCCTGCGGATCGTCGGCGCCGAGGCTCTGATCCGCTGGCAGCACCCGGCGCGCGGCCTGGTGTCGCCGTTCGAATTCATCCCGCTGGCCGAAGAGACCGGGCTCATCGAGCCCATGGGCCTGTGGGTGCTGCAGACCGCCTGTGCCCAGCTGCGCCGTTGGCAGGACGACAGCGCCACCGCCCACCTGCACCTGGCCGTGAACGTGAGCGCGCGCCAGTTCCGTGAACGCGATTTTGTGAACCATGTGCGGCAAGTGTTGCGCGAAAGCGGTGCAAGGCCCAGCCAGCTCAAGCTGGAGCTGACCGAAAGCCTTGCGCTGGACAACGTGGACGACACCATCGCCAAGATGCAGGCGCTGCGAACGCTGGGGCTGCGCTTTTCGATGGATGACTTCGGCACCGGCCAGTCAGCATTGGCTTACCTCACACAGCTGCCGCTGGACCAGCTCAAGATCGACCAGAGCTTTGTGCGCAACATCGGCATCCAAAAGACGGACGCCCTCATCGTGCAGACCATCATCGGCATGGCGCAGAGCCTGGGGCTGGACGTGCTGGCCGAAGGCGTAGAGACCGAAGCGCAGCGCGCCTTCCTGGAGCACCACGGCTGCACGCTGTGGCAGGGCTACCTGTTCGGGCGGCCCGCACCCATCGAGGCACTGGAGCTTGTGCTGCGCCAGGGCTGGGTCGCCACAGCGCGCGCCGTGGTGGCGTAGCCGGGCGCGCGGTCAGACGGCCATGTACCGTCCAGGCCGGTGGTTCATGGCCAGTACCAGGTTCAGCGCCACAGCGCCCACAACCGACCAGGCCACGCGCAAGGGCTCCACCGTCCATAGCGCCAGCAGCACGATGCAGCAGTCCACGGCCATCTGCACCTTGCCAGCGCGCCAGCCGTAGCGGTCCTGCAGGTACAGCGCGGCAATGCCCACGCCGCCCAGGCTGCAGCGGTGGCGAAACAGCACAAGAAAGCCCGTACCCGTCACCAGCCCGCCCGCCACAGCCGCGTACAGCGGCTGCAGCTGGGCAAACTGCAGCCACTGGCCCTGCACCTCCGTGATCAGCGACAGCAGCAGCACGGCGGCAAAGGTCTTCACGGTGAAGGCGCGGCCCAGCTTGCGCAGCGCAAGCCAGTAAAAAGGCAGGTTAAGCACGAAGAAAATCTTGCCGAAGCCAATGCCCGTGGCGTAGTGGAGCAAAAACGCCAGCCCCGCCGTGCCGCCCGTCAGCAGCCCCGCCGCGCTGAAGAACGCCACGCCCATCGAGATGAGCAAGACGCCAGTGAAGATCGCAACCGCGTCTTCCGTGAGCGTGTGGGGAACTCCCACGGATGTGTCAACGGTGGCGGCAGCGGGCAGGGCGGCGGAAGCGGGTGGCGATGTCATGGCGGGAGTCAACCGGGGGATTCGGAAACGGGGCGATTGCAACACGCAAGCCCCGTGCCCGGCTTGTCCGCGGTCAAGGTCCGGGTGAAAAATCGCACCGTCGCACCGTCGCACCGTCGCACAGGTAGCGAGCGCTTTCAGATGTAACACCTGCGATGCGGCCTGACGGCAAAGGCGCCCGCCGATCCTGCGAAAATAGTCGGTTTTGCCCGTTCAGGCCTCAGTCCCTTGGACGCACGCTCGCAGGCTGTTGCGGGCCTCTTCATGACCGATGTACCAGCACCACCAACTCCACCGCTCAAGACTCGTGCTTTTGCTCCAGCAATGGGCGGCGCAGGCGCCAGCTGGCGGCGCGTATGTGGCACACCCGGCGCACCCTGCGCCAGCGGGGCAGGGTGTGGCGGAGCAACTCAGCCTGTGGCTCAGTACGGTAGACGCCGTTCAGCTGAGCCGCGCCCTGCATGCGCTCGAATCCCCCGCAGTGCTGGATGGCCCGCCGCCCGCGCCCGTGGATGTACGCGCGCTGCAAACCACCCTGGATGCGGCGCAGGCCGAACTCGCGGCACTGGCTCAAGCGCGGCCGCTGGTGCCCACGCCCGCACGCGAGCGGGCCGACAACACGCCGGTGGAGCAGCCGGATCCCGAGGCGGCAGCCGAGTTTGCGCTTTATGCCGCACGCTACCTCGCCGTGCAAAAGCAGGTGGAAAACCGGGTGGCCGGCTTGCGCGCGCAGCTGCGTCAACGGCTCGCGGCGGGGCCAGACAGCCTGCGCCGCCTGGCTGCGCTGGATGCCGTCATGGAACACATGCTCGGTACGCGGGAGCAGCGGCTCTGGGCGTCCCTGCCAGGGTATTTGGAGCGGCGGATGGTGCAGCGCCGAGCCGCGCACCAGCAGCAACTGCAGGACGAAGGCCGCGCCGACGAGCCGCACTGCTGGGCCCTGCCTGGCGGCTGGCTCCATGCGTTTGAGCAGGACATGCGGGCCCTGCAGCGGGCAGAGCTGCAGGCGCGGCTGCAACCACTTTCGGGGCTGCTGGAGGCAGCGCGGCATCACGCAGCGGCCGGAACATCCTCCGTGAGGCGCCGCGTATTCGCCAGCAGGCCGGCACCCGAGACGACAGACAACGTCAAGACGAAAGATATGGTAGCGATGACAGGAACGAACGAATGAACAAGAGCGTGATGGCAGCCCTGGCCGCTGCGGGGCTGGCCGTGGTGGGCTGGGTGGCGTGGGGGTTTGTGGGGTCCAGCCCACTGGCTCTGGTCATGACAGTGGCCATAGCCGCCGTGTACGGTTTGGGGGTATGGGAGCTGTGGCGGTTTCGCGCCGCTACGGCTTCGCTGACTGCAGCCCTTGCAGGGCTGGCACAGCCGCTGCCCGAAGTGGCCCCCTGGCTGAGCGGGCTGCATCCCACGCTGCGCCACCCCGTGCGCCAGCGCATCGAAGGCGAACGTGTGCCCTTGCCTGGGCCTGCTCTGGTGCCGTATCTGGTGGGGCTGCTTGTCATGCTGGGCATGCTGGGCACGTTCCTCGGCATGGTTGTTACGTTCAAGGGCGCCGTGTTTGCGCTGGAGGCGTCTTCCAGCCTGGAGTCCATACGCGCCGCGCTGGCGGCGCCGATCAAGGGGCTGGGCCTGTCGTTCGGCACATCGGTAGCGGGCGTGGCAGCGTCGGCCGTGCTGGGACTGATGCTGGCTCTGTGCCGGCGTGAACGGCTGGCGGCCCTGCGCGTGCTGGAGACAAGTATTGGGACCACGCTGCGGCCTTTTTCGGCCGCGCAGCGGCGCGAGCAGATGTTTGACGCGCTGCAGGCCCAGGCCCAGGCCATGCCCCTGGTGGCGGAGCGCCTGCAGGGATTGATCGACGGGCTGGAGCGACGCCATGAGCAGCTCGGCAGCCAGCTGCAGGACGAGCAGCGTCAGTTCCACCGCGAGGCGACCGCTGCTTACACCCAACTGGCCGGCGCTGTGGGCGCGTCCCTGCATGACAGCCTGGGCGCCAGCGCCCGTGTGGCGGGCGACGTCCTCCGCCCCGTGGTGGAGCAGGCCATGGGCGTGCTGGCCCAGGAGGCGGCGCAATCGCACCAGCGGCTGCGCGAGGCTATGGACGCGCAGATGCAGGCCCTCACCGCCCAGTGGCAGGGTACTGCGCGCGACGTGGCCCACACCTGGGCTGACGCGTTGCAGCAGCAGGCCGCGGCCCAATCACGGCAAGCGGAGCAGTTGGAGGGTGCACTGCGATCCATCACCAGTGCGGTGGACGAGCGCACCACCGCACTGCTGACCGGCTGGCGGGACACTGCGGCGCACACGCAGGCGGCCCAGGCGCAGGCCGATCAGCAGCGTCTGGCCCTGTGGAGCGACTCGCTGGAGCGCACATCCAGCACCCTGGCTGCGCGGTGGGAACAGGCGGGCGCACAAGCTGCGCAGCAGCAGCACGGAATCAGCCAGGCACTTGCGGGTGCCACGGCGCAACTGGAGCAATCGCTGGGCGCCGCGTCCCGCGCGCTGGAGCAGCGCACGGTGGCCCTGCTGGCTTCCCTGCAGCGGTCCGCAGAGCAAACCCACGCCGCGCAGGCGGCGGCCGATGAGCAACGCGCCGAGCGCTTCGACACGGCGATGGAAGACATGGCCACCCGTCTGGCGCAGCAGTGGCAGAACGCAGCAGAGCAGGCGGTCCGGCAACAGCAAGGCGTCAGCCAGGCGCTGGAGGCGGCCGCCGCCCAGATCACCGGGCAGCTGACTGAGCAGGTCCAGCAGGCTGTGGGCAGCGCAGCGCGCTTGATGGAGCAGTCCGACGCACTGCTGAGCAGTCGCATCGACGCCGAGGCGCGCTGGGCCGATGCGCAAGGCCAGCGCATGCAGGCGCTGGCCGGCGTGGTGCAGGCAGAACTTGTGGCGCTGCGCGACGCAGAGGCCGCACGCGGCCAGGCCGCCGTGGAGCGGCTGGATGCGTTGCAAGGCGCCGTGGCGCAGCATCTGGCCACGCTGGGCACTGCGTTGGAGGCACCGCTCACGCGCTTGCTGCAGACCGCGTCGGACGTACCCCAGGCCGCCGCAGGTGTCATCACCCAGTTGCGCGCGGAGATGGCGCATCTGAGCGAGCGCGACAACGCTGCGCTGGCCGAGCGCACGGCCATGATGGAGCAGCTGGGCGTGTTGCTGCAGTCGGTGAACGAGGCCACAGGCCAGCAACGCGCGGCCATCGAGTCGCTGGTGGGCTCCGCCGCCGGGGTGCTCGAAGCTGCGGGCGCGCAGTTTGCAGATGCCCTGGGCGCGCAGGCTGGCAAGGTGGATGAAGTCTCGGCCCACGTGGCGGCCAGCGCTGTAGAGCTGTCGAGCTTGGGCGAATCCTTCGGCCATGGCGTGGGGCTGTTCGCGGCCAGCAGCGACAAGCTGCTGGAGAGCCTGCAACGCATCGAAGGCGCCATTGGCCAGTCGCTAGCGCGCAGCGACGAACAACTGGCCTACTACGTGGCGCAGGCCCGCGAGGTGATCGACCTGAGCATCAGCGCGCAGCAGGGCATTGTGGAAGACCTGCGCCGCCTGAACGGCCAGATGACCGCTGCGGTGAATGAGGTGGCGGCGTGACCGGCCTGGACGACACGCTGGACGACAGCACCGAGCAGACCGCGCCCGTGTGGGCCGTGTTTGGCGACCTGATGGCCGGCTTGCTGGGCGCGTTTGTGCTGATCCTGGTGGGCGTGCTGGTGGTGCAGATCGACTTGGTGGCCAGCCTCAAGCAAGAAGTGGAAAAGCGCCAGCAGGAAGAAAACCGCCGCATGGCACTGGAGCAGGCGCTGGCCGGCCCGCTGGCGAGCGGCCGGGTGACCGTGGTCGAAGGGCGCATCGGCATCAGCGGCAGCGTACTGTTTGCCGCCGGCTCGGCCGAGCTGCGCCCCGAGGGGCAACAGCTGCTCCAGACCCTGGTGCAGCCCCTGCAGCTGTACCTGCGCGAGAGGGACGAAATGCTGATGGTGAGCGGCTTTACCGACAACACCAGCTTGCTCCAAGGCCGCCACCAGCGGTTTGCCGACAACCTGGAACTGTCCGCCCAGCGCGCGTTGACGGTGACCCGCGCGCTCATTGAAGAGGGCATGCCCTCTTCCCAGGTGTTTGCCGCCGCCTTTGGCGCAGAGCAGCCTGTGGCCGACAACGCCGACGAAAAAGGGCGGGCGCAGAACCGACGCGTGGAGATGGCACCCGTACCCCGGGCCGCCCAAGCCAAGCCTGCCCGCAATGAGTGAGCCCACCCTGGAGTCCCTGCGGTCTGCCGGCGCGCAGCACCACGACCCCGTGCGTTTTCGCTATCTGGAGGTGCTGGCCGAACGGCTGCCTGCCCAGCCGCGGGCCGTGCAGCAGGTGCTGGCCGCCAGGCTGCAAGCCGCGGTGGCGGACTACGCCGTTCGCGCCCGGGCCACGTCCCCCCCGCCACCGTCGGCTGTGGAAGCGGTTGTGCCGCCGTCTCCACTGGCCCAGCTCAATCGGGAGCTGAGCGCCCGCGCGCAGGCTGAAGCAGACGCCGGGCTGGGGGGCAGCGGAGCCGCTGTGCCGGACATGAAGAGCGTGCGCCGCTTCAGCGAAGTCTGGGCCAAGATTTCGGCGGAGCAACAGGTGGCCCAGGCCATCACCCGTGGACCGGAGAACGCGGGACCGTTGAACCCGCACCGGCTCATGCTGCGCACCCTGGCCCTGATGCAGTCCTTGTCGCCCGACTACCTGCGTCATTTTTTGTCGCAGGTGGACAGCCTGCTCTGGCTGGAGCAGGCTTCTGCAAAGCCTGCGCGGGGGCCTCTCAGGCCAGGTCGCGCAGCCCGCTCATCCAAATCGTGAGCGTACAGGCTGCAACCGGGCACCTCCCGGTGCAAAGCCATCAGTTGGCGTGGTGGCCTGGTCGTACGGGTCGCATCGCCGTGTCCTTTAGCGCCCGGTCTATCAGCTCCACCAGTTCGGCCCCAGGCGCCATGGGCCGAAAAGCACTGACGTGGGATCGCCCGGTGTTGCCTTGGGGCAAACGTGCCAGCAAGTGTCCCAGGGGCACCAGGGCAAGCCGTGCGATCTGGCCTGTGGCCTCCCGCGCATCTCCCAGCGCCAGGGCGTAGCGCAGCATGGCGGTGTGTGATCGCCAATGCAGCGGTAGTGCGTTTTGCCCCAGCACATGGGCAGCCTCCAGCCAGCGCCAGCGCTCGCTGGGCGGCGCGTCGGGCTGACTGGCAAAGCGGGCCAGGAGGTGGTCGAACGCGGCCTGCCGGTTTGGCGGGCTGGGCGCTGCGGGGCCTGCGGCGTGCTGGTCGGCCAGCTGGCGCCAGCGCCGCTGGCGGTGCCGGTAGAACACGTGGGCAAACAGGGTGCTCAGCGGTGTCATCAGCCAAGGCAGATGGCGCGCGGTTACCTCGATCTCATCGGTGTACAGCGTGCTGCCGTCGGGCAAGGCCCGCAGGAAGATGCGGTGGTCCCAGCGGCGCATGAGCAGGCCCTCTCCGTTGTCGCGCAGTGTGGGCCAGCCGCTGGGGTCTTCCGGGGGTTCCAGGGAGACACGCACGGTTTGCGAGCCCATGGGCAGCACGCCGAGCAGGCGCATGCGCAGTGGCAGCTCGCCGGGGCCCCAGTGCGAGGGCCATGCCCGGCCTTGTGCTGGGCGAAAGTACACCATCGGTGCAGTGATATGGCGGAACACAGCGGTGCTTTGGAGTTGCGCAGCCACCCAGTCAGGCGGTGCGCTCAAGCGAGTGGACAGTTGTACACGCATCGTTCAGTGGCCGTGAGGCTGTGATTGCTGGGATGGTCGTGCGCCGGTGCTTGCCAGCTCTTGCCTTGCGTGGTGGATCACGCTCCAGCCACCGCTGATGGCCAGGCCCGCCATGATGGCCGCCACCACCAGGTCCGGCCAGACGGTGCCGGTGCCCAGCACGCCCAGCGCGGCGCCCATCACGGCCAGGTTGCCCAGTGCGTCGTTGCGCGTGCACAGCCACACGCCGCGCATGTTGGCGTCGCCTTCGCGCCAGGCGTAGAGCAGGACGGCCACGCCCAGGTTGGCCGCCAGCGCCAGCAGGCCCACAGCGCCCATGGTGTAGGGCTCGGGCGGTTGGCCTTGCCATGCGCCCCACGCCACGCGCCCGACAACGAACAGCCCGAATGCCAGCATGCTGGCCCCCTTGACCCAGGCCGCCCGCGCGCGCCAGGTCAGCGCCATGCCCAGCACCCACAGCGACAGACCGTAGTTGGCCGCGTCACCCAGAAAATCGATGGCGTCCGCCAACAGCGAAGCCGACCCCGAGCTGGCGCCCGCCCCGATTTCGACCACGAACATGGCGGCGTTGATTAACAGCGCAATCCACAGGATTCGCCGGTAGCGCGGGTCGGCGCTGGCGGACGCGCCCTTGTCGTGGTGTTGGTGGCATTGGGCAGACATTGTGTTTTTCCTCCCGGCAAGGTTGATAAATCAGTGCGATGGCATGATTGGAAACCTTGAAGTCACTTGAAGGTCAAGCCCATGGACAACCACGCTGCGCAATACCGGATCGGCGAGGCCTCGCAACAGTCCGGCGTCACAACGGCCAACATCCGTTACTACGAGAAGGAAGGCCTGCTGGCCCCCGGCGTGCGCGAGGGCAACAGCTACCGCCTTTACAGCGCTGCAGACGTGCACCAGCTGCGCTTTATCCGACTGTGCCGCGCTATGGACATGTCGCTGGACGAGGTGCGCACGCTGCTGGCGCTGGACCTGGGCCGCAAGGAAGACTGCGAAGCGGCCCGCAACGCGCTGGACGATCACCTGCAGCACGTGCGTGACCGCCGGGCCGAGTTGCAGGCGCTGGAGGCAGACTTGCAGGCATTGCGCAACCGCTGTGATGGTTCGGACACGCATTGCCACATCATTGAGGCCCTGCACGCCCGCGCCGATGCGCAGTCGCTCACTGCGCTGCCTGTGGCCTCCGGTCCCGGCAAGCGCCATGTCTGACAGGCGCAGCAGCGATGCCGGTGCACCATGTGAGGACATGTATCGCCCTCACATCATTACTCCATTTTTGATAGCTGCTAGCGCTTGTCCAATAAGCGCTAGAGGCCAAAAAGAACCAATATTTTCAACAGCAGCGGTTGTTAAATCGGTCCGGCAGCCGCCGCTATGATCCGCCCATGATTTCGCGCCTGCCCGGTCTCTCCCTGCCAGAACGTGTGCTCAACACGGCCCGGCGCTGGGCGGTGGCGTGGTGGCGCATCCTGTATTTGGGCGCTGTGGTGCTGGTGCTGGTGCTGTCACCGTCCAGCTATGGCAAGGGCACACGCAAGGCGCTGGCCCGCCATCTGTATCTGGACACGGCGCCCGTACTGCTGGGCTTTACCGTGCTGGCGGCGCTCATCAGCCTGGTGCTGACGCGCATCGTGGTGGTGACGGCGCTGAGCTACGGCCTTTCGCGCTACGCGCTCGAGATGGTCATCCGGGTGCTGGTGCTGGAGCTGATTCCCCTGACCGCCGCGCTGTTTGTGGCCATGCGCTGCACCATCCCCAACGGTACGCAGATCGCGCGCCTGCGGCGGTCCGGACGGTTCGAGGCGCTGCGCCGCCACGGGTCCGACCCTGTGCGGGTCGAATTGTTGCCGCGTGTGATTGCCGGCGTTTTTGCCAGCATCACCCTGGCGGCCCTCAGCTGCGTGGTGGCGTTGGTGCTGGCGTACCTGGGTGTGTATGGCTTTAACCTTGCGGGCCTGCCCAGCTACACGCGCATGTTTGGCCAGGTGTTTTCGCCCAGCGTCACCATGGTGTTCGCGTTGAAAACGCTTTTCTTCAGCCTGGCGGTGGCGCTGATTCCCATGGCCGCGGGCCTGCACGATTCGGGCGAACGCGCACAGCCCGATTCAGAGCTGGGCGGCCTGGCCCGCATGTTTGCCGTGCTGCTGCTGATCGAGGTGGCCTCGCTGATGGGCAACTACTACTAAACGACAACGACAAGTGCGACCTCCAACCCCGCCATGACCGACAAGCACCCTTCATCCGGCCCGCCTGCGCCTGGCTCAGACCCCCGCCCCGCAGCCGATCTGGCGCCATCCGAAGTCCTGCGCCCTGTGGCCAACCTGGAGCTGAAAGCGGCAGCGCTGCTGCTGTTTTCGCTGCTGCTCATCGTGGGCTCGGGGCTGTACCTGCTGTATGCGCGCGGTGCCTTCGAGCCCACGCAGACGCTCATCCTTACGGCCGACGATTCCGAAGGCGTGGTGGTGGGCATGGACATGACGTTCTCGGGCTTCCCCATCGGCCGCGTGCGCCGTATCGAGCTGGCCGACGAGGGCAATGCCCGCATCATCGTCGACGTGCCCCGCAAGGACGCGCACTGGCTGCGGGAGTCCAGCGTCTTCACGCTGGTGCGCGGCATTGTGGGCGGCACCAACATCCGCGCCTATACCGGCATGCTGACCGACACGCCCCTGCAGGACGGCGCGGTGCGGCCTGTGCTGCGCGGCGATGCCACGGCCGAGATTCCGCAACTCATGGCGTCGGCCCGCGAGCTGCTGACCAACCTCAACGCCATTACCGCGCAAGACGCTGCCTTGGGCGGTAGCCTGGCCAACGTGCAGGCGCTGACTGCACGTCTGAACGGCCCCGGCGGCGTGCTGAGCGTGCTGATGGGCAACGATGCCGACGCGCGCAAGATCGTGGCCACGCTGGAGCGCACCAACGCCCTGCTGGCGCGCCTGGACGGCATGGTGGCCAAGGCCGATCGGCAGGTTTTCGGGGGCGACGGCCCTGCTGCCAAAGACGCGCTGGTGCCCGAGGTGCGCGCCACCGTGGCCCAGCTCAATGGCCTGCTGGCCGACACTCGCAGCAGCCTGCAAAAAGTGGATGCCGTGCTGGTGGAAGCCCAGGCCATCGGCGCCAACGCCCGCGAAGCCACCACCGACCTGGGTGCGCTGCGCGCCGAGGTCGAAAGCAACCTGCGCAAGGTGGAAAGCCTGGTCAACGAGATCAACCGCAAATGGCCATTTGCGCGTGACACGGAGCTGAAGCTGCCATGAATATCTCTGCTGATCCCGTCACCTTTTCTGACCGGCTACGCTGTGCGTTCGGCACGGCCAGTGTCGCGGTGGCCTTGCTGCTGGGGGGCTGCTCCAGCAAGCCGCATGTGCCGGATTGGCAGATGAACGCCCACGCCTTGTCGCAAAAGGCCGTGGAAGCTTACCTGTCAGGCAACACCCGCGTGGAGGCACTTGAGTGGGACCGCGCCCGTGCCGAAGTGGCCCGCACCGGCCGCCCCGACTTGCTGGCTCGCCTCGAACTGCTGCGCTGCGCCGCCCAGGTGGCCAGCCTGGACGCACAGCCGTGTGAACGTTTCGAGGCCCTGCGCGTCGATGCCGCCCCGGCCGAACGGGCGTACGCGGATTACCTTGCGGGGCGCGTGCAGCCGGCGCAGATCCCGCTGCTGCCCGAAGCGCAGCGCAAGGTGGCCGCAGCGGGCGATGCAGCAACGCTGGCAGGCACGGACGACCCCTTGTCGCGCCTGGTGGCCGCAGGTGTCTTGTTTCAGGCCGGGCGTATCAACCCGCCCGTCATCGCGCAGGCCGTGGAAACTGCTTCGGCTGAAGGCTGGCGTCGCCCGCTGTTGGCATGGCTCACGCTGCAGGTCCAGCGGGCAGAAGCGTCGGGCGATGCCGGCGCCGCAGCAACATTGCGTCGCCGCATAGCGGTGGTGGAGCAGGGCGCTCCGAGCCGCTGAACGGAAGTTTGAGTCTGGGCTGCGGCTGCAGGGGCTCAGCGCAGACGTGCTTCGAGTTGGGCTTCAATGTGCTCGCGCTCCAGCGCAAACTGCCGCGCGTCCATCTCCTGCGCTTCGTACTTGCGCGCGGTCGACAGCAGCAGCACCGTGTTTTCCAGGCGTGTGTCCTGTTGGATGGAGGGGGGCAGCGCCGTGAGCCGGTCAAAACTCTGCTTGTAAAGCTCGCTCCATGCCAGCATGCCGGCCTGCGCTTGCGCACGCGCAGAGTCGTGCCAACGGGTGAACTCATCCAGCGCTACATCGCGCGGGCTGGAGCAGCCGAGCAACGCCACGGCCCCCAAGGCAACCGCTGCGGGGCGAAATAGATCAAGGTCAACGGTATGAATGCGCGCCAAAGAGATGCGAAAACGTGGTGTCACGATCGTCCTCCGTTCTTGAAGCAGCCGGAAAGCCCGGTGCACCGCGCCGAATGGTACTCCGATGCTATGGTTTTTGCCAGACTCGTCATTCCTTGCGCCAAGACGGCGGTCTGCTGCTGCTCACCACAGCTCCAGGCACTCCGTCCGTCACTCAAACAAGCTCGTAGGAAGCAATTCGTCCAGCCCCGAAGGCAAGGCCGTTAACGAATCCACTGCCGGCACCGCCACATCCGGTGTCGTGAGAGCTGCCGACGCCAGCACGGCCAATACCACGGTGCCCACAAACGTCATCAAGGCGCGTGCTCCAGAGGAGAGGGGTTGGCGGTTCATGCGGCATTCCTTCCATGAATAGGGAGCGGGGGTCGCAATGACCACCCAGACAGCCTCAATGGCTGCTGGCTAGGATTTCAGCAAATCAGCCTGTGGCCGTCTGTAAGACAACTGCGATACCAAACCATTTGCGTGCGCTGTTGCAACTGGTTGCGAATGGGTTACGCAGAGTACAAAACAAAAAACCCGCGCTTGCCGAGAAGCGCGGGTTTTTGAGCTGTGGCTGAGGGTGATCCACAGCAGGTCAATTTTGGCGGAGAGGGCGGCAGTCGAACCCGGGTTTCACTTTGCGTCAGAAAATCTCAATAAATCAGAAAATAACCCAATATAAACAATGACTTATGATTTTTGTTGTTTCACGGCGTTTCGGATGACATCTCTCAATCTTGTGTTTTTTCCGTATACTTTTCCGTATAACGAGACCAAAATTCGGGTCTCCTCTCCGTCGAACTCCACCCATGGTCAAAGCCAACAAACTCACTCAATTGCAAGCCACCAGACTCAAGGAGCCGGGCCTGCATGGCGACGGTGCCGGCCTGTGGCTGAAAGTCACCGAAGGGGGCTCCAAGTCCTGGATTTTGCGCTACGCCTTCAACGGTCGTGAGCGCTGGACGGGACTGGGGCCATACCCCGAAGTCTCCCTGGCCGATGCCCGCGACAAAGCCATGGCCTGGCGTCGTCAGGTGCGCCAAGGCATCGACCCCATGCAAGTCAAGCACCAAGCCGCTGCCGTGGCGCGTGCCGAGCAAGCCAAAACCATCACGTTCGACAGTTGCGCCGAGCGCTACATCGAATCGCACCGCTCTGGCTGGAAGAATGCCAAGCACGCCGACCAGTGGACCAACACGCTGCAAACCTACGCAGCCCCCGTCATCGGCAAGATGGATGTCGCGCTGATTGAAACCGCGCACATCATGCGTGTGCTTGAACCGGTGTGGCACACCAAAGCAGAAACCGCCTCGCGCCTGCGGGGCCGTTTGGAAGCTGTGCTCGATTGGGCCACCGTGCACCGGTACCGCACGGGAGACAACCCCGCCCGCTGGAAAGGCCACCTCGACGCACTGCTGCCCGCACGCTCCAAAGTCTCCAAATCAAAGCACTTCGCTGCACTGCCGTGGCGCGACATGAAACCCTTCATGGCCGAGCTGCGCCAGCAAAGTGGCATTGGTGCGCTGGCTCTGCAGTTCACCATCCTCACCGCCGCCCGCTCAGGCGAAGTGCGCGGTATGGCCTGGTACGAGGTGGACTTCGAGCACAAACTGTGGACCGTCCCTGGCGAACGCATGAAAGCCGGTAAAGAGCACCGCGTACCGCTATCGGATGCTGCTATGCAACTGCTGGAGTCTTTGAAGGACACCAAGCTGGCAGATACCGACATCGTGTTCCCCAGCACGCGTGACCACAAACCCCTCTCCGACATGACACTCACCGCCGTGCTGCGGCGCATGAAGCGCGACGACATCACCGTGCACGGTTTCCGGTCCTCGTTCCGGGACTGGGCAGCTGAAGCCACCGACTACCCCCAGGAAATGGCGGAAATGGCGCTGGCGCACATTGTGGGCAACAAGGTGGAGGCAGCTTATCGGCGCGGGGACATGCTGGAGAAGCGGCGCGCGATGATGCAGGCTTGGGCCGAGCACTCGCTGTGAACGCTAGGCTGTAGCTGTTGGATCAACTAACCAGAATTCATTCCCTTGACGGAATATTCCTTGGAGGCTATATTTAACTATGTCTTGGGACGTTGAGTACACCGATGAGTTTGAAGCGTGGTGGGAAGGCCTGTCTGAGCAGGAGCAAGTGTCCTTGGCCGCTTCGGTAGCGTTGCTGGAAGAGCGTGGCCCCTCACTCGGTCACCCCCATAGCAGTGGTATCAACGGTTCTCGCCACGGGCACATGCGTGAATTGCGCACGCAGCACGGAGGTCGGCCGTTTCGCACGCTGTATGCCTTTGACCCTCGCCGAATGGCAATTTTTATTGATCGGCGGTGATAAGACGGGTGATGACCGCTGGTACGAAGTGCATGTGCCAATCGCTGATCGGTTGTATGACGAGCATCTGGTCCAGCTTCGCCGTGAAGGAGAAATAGATGGCTAAGAAGTTTTCTGAATTGCGGGCTGCAATGAGCCCTCAAGCGCGCGCTCAAGCAGCTGAACTCGCGCAAACCATGCTGGATGAAATGCCACTGCACGAGCTGCGCCAAGCTCGGGGGCTGTCGCAAAAGATGCTGGCGGATGTGCTACATGTGCAGCAACCCTCTATCGCCAAGATGGAGAAGCGCACAGACATGTACCTTTCAACGCTACGCAGCCACATCCAAGCGATGGGGGGTGAGCTGGAAGTCATTGCACGGTTTCCAGATGGGGCGGTGAAGATCAGCAACTTTGCGGAACTGGGTGCTCCGACACAGGCTGCAATGCCCTCGTGAGTGGTTCCCGTCCAATGGAAGCTGCACTGCCTGCGGAAGCAAAAAAGGCTGCCAGCCCGCTGCTGGCCGCACTGCATGACATTGCTACCGACATGCACAAAGCGGGCTTCATGGATCTGAAGACCCTGCGTAAATACGATGCGCTGTGTCTAGCTGACGAGGTGTGCGAGGCAGAAGACATCGTCACGCGACGATCTCAACTGTAGATCGGTCAAGGACAGCTTTCAGCGTCTGCGAACGCATTCACGTTATCGGTATCGTAGTAGGAAGCTAGCAACGGCGCTCTGGTTGACCCGCTCAGGTGCCAGGGGCGGTAAGCATTTGCTTGAGGTTCGTTACCGAGTTGAGGGGGCTTGTGTGCGGAAGGTGTCGACCCAATCAGTTGCTCGAAATTATCGAATAACTGCTAGCGACCACGACATGGCGCGTAGATATGCTGAGCATTTCCAATAGGCATAACGTAGCTGAGATTCAACGGCCAAGCGAACCAGTCATCCGTGCTCGGTGAACACGGCGCGCCCCATTAGCCTTGATAGGCGGGGGGCTAGGCTTGGCCTTCGGCGTCCTGGAAGGACGACCGCTCCAGGCTGGTTGCTGTCTTACATACTTGGCGAGCCAATGACCGCTGTCAACGCGACCTGTCATTCGACAGACTTTATGGAGCCACTCACGTTAGCTTCCGACGCGTTGACCCCAATTCGTCGCACCGTCTTGCGCGCCTTGGCGCGCGTCCTGCGCCGAACTGGCGCACGCGAGCTACTACCCAATGGCGTCCGTTTGTCCAGATCCAGCGTCATCTCCCTGGCCTGTGGCATGTTGAATTCCAACATCCGCTCGAAGAGAGCCGATCCGGCAGCACGCTCGGCGGCACCCATGTCTTGAAGTTGCAATGCAATGTCCAATAACCATTCAGTGCTCAAGTACCAAGAGGTCGCGATATTGCCCATCTGATCGCCCGCTACATTCAAAAGTGCATGGACTACCCGACAGACTCGATCAGGCTCAGGCGCCACAAGGGGGACCAACATTTCAGGAAGACGCTCAGATCGTCCGTTCTTCAACACGTGAGGACAGTCCACCAGGGTATCCAAAAGCTCTCGCGTCTCGGTATCAGCAGCGAACCCATCGTTCAGAAAGATCGCGGACAATGCAGTCAAAACGCCCTCGTCGGTGCTATGCAAGAGCTTTATCAAGATGGGGTGGACCACGTGCCTAGTCATTGGTTCGTGCCATAAATTGGCTACGCCGTGCGCTACACCCAACGCCCCCTTTGAAGCGGTGTCGTTACTAAACATCTCAACCAACTCGCCAGACCAGTCTTCTGCAGGGAACAGCGCATGTCGCAGGCAGGCCAGTTCGCCAGCTCCCTGCAGTCCGCGTCCACCCTGTTTGACCGTGCCCGTCAGCCATCGTCGTGCCGACGAATCTGATGTCCAGTGAAACGCGTGCGCGAGGAAGAGCGCCCAACCAGATCCCTCAAGAACCGAAGGCTCCCGCGCAATCACCTTATCGACAAGTGCTTCCACCCTTGAACGGTTGGCCATCCTTAGGTATTTGAACTCGCGCTGAATCAGCGCCTCCCATACATGAGCGGATTCAGGGCGCTCGCAGTGTCGCTCAAGGATGGAAAGCCAGCGATCAAGTCTAGGCGGCTCAGCAGTAAGGCAGGCGGACGTCAGAGCGGCCAACGCCGGGTAGTTCCCGTTCGGAAGTATACGAAGCGACCCTGGCCCCCAGAGGACGGCTGCAGAACTATTCTTTGTGTCGGAAGCGATCTCTGTGTCGCTTTCTGTCGCGTCAGAGGATAACCATCGCTCCATTCGATCTATCAAATCGTCTGGGATAAGGGTTTCGTTGCTAGCTGCATTGGCGATTGCGTTAGCTGCGTCACGTCTAAAGCCCGCGCCGACGAATCCCTTGTCTTCCAATTCAGCGATCAACGAAAAGAGTGCCGAGGCTGTGAGACCGGCTGGAACGAGAGCTTGTAGGGTGCAGGAAACAGGGATCTCATTGTGCACAGGATCGAGCGAGCGAATGATCCGCAGAACCTTGGGTAGATTGGTCTTCGCCAGCTCAGCGAGTTCACGCCCAGCCTGAATGGCCCCCCCTTTCATCCAATGTCTAGGATGATCCCAAGCTGAGTCATCGGTAAGCTCATCGAACAGCTTCAAGACGTCTGCGTCCGTAGCTCGATCCATCTGCTCGGCGCTTACCGGACTGCCGATCCACTGAGCACCGGAGAAGTGAACGTCCTTACAAGCAAGGCCCGGAAATGCACGCTCCTCTTCATCCACAAGCCGTTGGAGAGCTGGGCTGCGTCGATTTGCTGGCAATCCCCTTAGCAGACGCAGTCGATGCTGGCGAGCCCATTGGAGCCTCTTCTGGCGAGTTTCTGCATCGTCCTGGTGCACCGTTTCGTTGTAGTAGCGCCAATTGCAGAGATACTCCTCCATCGCTGCATAGCTAGTGGCGTCTAGCAGCGAGCAGACGGCCTCAATCAGCGCAGCACTTTCCTTGTGTACGTCGGAGTAGGGCCCGAGCACAAGCCGCCGCGGATCATCGCGCAAGTAGTCGAATACACGTTGTGGTGAATGCGCGGCGCAGCGCACGAGACCTACTGCTAGAAGTCTATGCACCAAGAGTAACTCGCACTGTGCATTTGTAGCCACGAACTCCAGAAAGCTGTCTGGGTCGGAAGCAGCCCACCCCTGGATTCCCATTTGAACTGACCGAATCAACGGGTGTTCGATGCGAGTCTCCTCATCATCTAAGTCTTCGAACAGCAGCCCACTGTTACGGCGATAGCCGATCGCTGCGCTTGGGGTCTCTGAGGCAACAAGCTGCAATCCTTCCAGAAAACTTGGCCACAAAGCCTCTACAAATGCTCTCGGGGCAGCCTCTGCGATTGCTTCCATGTCGTGAAACTGACGCGCCTCGAGAGTTGACTGGAGCTTCCTAGAAACAACTGTATGAGTGGTTTCATCCCCATCGAGAACGGTCGTCGTGGGTACCGCAGCGGCGTCAATCTGGCGCTTGAGCCACGCGGCGACCAGCTTCGGGGCAGCCTCAGGTTGTGCAGCACTCACGACACCAGCCATATGAGCTATAGCCCAATCGGCAATGGGACTGCGCCCGGCAATAAGTACGAGGCTATCTAACCAATGACCGACCTGCGGTGCAACGTCACCGCCACCCAGCGCCTGCCAACTCAGTACATCCCTCTCCTTGTCGTTCAACCAATGCCGACACACAAGATTGACAACCTCGTCCTCGCTGAAATGCAACGCCTGCCGAAGCATTGGCAACAGCGCTTGAGCCTGTTCCACTGGCAACGCCATCAATCCAGGAAGATGGGTCGAAGACAAAAAGGCAAACCAGCCCTGGCTCCCAACGGCAGCCCCAACGAAACGGGGAAGGAACCACTGATCCGCAATTGCCTGTTCTACGAGCCTCCGTTCGGCAAGCATCGGCGCGGTTTGCAACCCCAAGAACTCGATCAACAACATCTTCAAGTGAGGGCGCAGATTGGCAGTCCACAGCCTACCGATTTCGATGCCGTACTCCTCGGGGCTTGCACTTCTGAAGTATCCAAGTGCATGCCACAACTGGGGGCGAATTCGTAGACTGGCTTGCTGCGCTCGAACTGACTCGGTGAGACTTCCGCTCTCCTCCAAGAAACTGCGTGCGCGTACGAACTCGTAGAGAGTCTGATGGCGAAACTCGACTCGACCAGGCCCCAGGTCTACACGGAGCAGTCCTGCAGCGGCTAACGCCTGAATTTCCGCAAAATGGTCTTCAACTTGGACAAGAGGAAGCCCCAACACTTCACGCTCCGCCATCAGGCTAGCCAGATGACGCAGGGTTGTGCGACGCCTTCCGGTGTTGTCGCTCAGCACTTGGGTTTGCCATTGCCTCTCCAATAGCCCTTGAAAACTCCTCAAAACTTCAGGCTCAGAGCCGCCGTCAAGAAGAGAGAGAAAGACGTCCAAGGCATGTGGAGACCGCAGAACCTGCTGAATGTCATGGTTCCATAGCTCAGCTTGAAGACCCCGTGACTTCAGGATTGGCAGCACTGCCGACCATTCCGGAATCTCCAGCCGGATGGCAATCGCATCCAGATTTCGAAGGGCTGGGTCATGCTTATGCTCAAAAGTGCGACACGAAATGACGGTGTGAACCATCTCTACGCCAGACAGTTCTCGAACCAAATCCAGCAGTACGCGCAGTCGTGCTGAGTGCTGGACAACCAAGTCTGCCAAGGCATCGACTTGATCAATTAGGACAAGTACCGGCACGTCTTTCGCAAGCTCTTGCAAAACGGTGCCAACATCCGCGTCAAGACTCAAATGCTTTGCGAGCGCCTCGCGGTCTAACAAATCTGGTGGAAGTCGGTCAGCCTTGATCGCAAGTACACACCATCCAGCTGCCTGTCTTTCATGTGCAAGCCGCACCAACAACGAAGACTTCCCGCATCCTGGGTCTCCCAACAAGAAATGGGTGCTCGACGTCTCGGCTGCAAGGCTCTCGATAAGCGAGTCCAGCTCTGGGCGATGGAGCCAGGTTCCATCCGCGAGTGTGCTCGGCCAGCTCAGCAGCGGTGCCGAAGCGTTCTGCAATGCTGTTGGGAGGTCAATGAGTCTGAGGCTCTTGATAAGCCTAGGCTGCTCCGCCAGAGCGGTCATACTCGCATCGACCTTGCCAATCTTGTGACTCAGATCGGAGCCGATTGCCTGGAGTATTGCAGCCATCCCTGGATCGCGCGTCAGTCCTTGCACGCTGGCCCTTAGGAATGCGATCGCGATCCGAATGGGGTGATCGGCAAAGCGCCGATCTTCGCCTGTCGCCTCGGCATACTCGTCGGCTAGCAGATCAAAAATCTGCTGAGATACCTCGCTCCGTGCTATCGAAGCTTCCGCTGCTGACTTGAGCCCAGATCGCACCTGCGGTTTACTCAGCCAATCGCGCACGCTAGGCATCTTGAACAGTTCTGGCCGAACGAGCGTGGCTTCCAGTCCCACGATACAGACCTTCCAAAGAGGATCATCCGGTTGCAGGGCTCCGAGTCGGACCAGCGCCGCGTCTAGTACATCATCGGCGATGGAAAGCGGCACTTCTGTTGGAGACTTGCCTGCAGATCGCTCGGCGTACCGCTGCCTGAACACGGGCAGCAACGCGCTGATGGTTGAACTGACAAATCGCATTACTGTTGCGCCGAACTCCATACTTATTCCCCGGTGTTTTTCTAATGCGGTCGTCTATTCTCGATGATCGACCTCAATCCACACCCGAGCTTGGTTCGGGGCGACCAGCGATGACGGTGCGATTCGAGGAGCGTATGTCGTGTCCGTCACTGTGCCGATAGACAACGATTTCACTGGCCTCCTCGGTGCATCTAAGCGCTGGCGCGCTTGCTTGACTTTCCCTCTAGCGCTTCAATGCGACAAACTCTCGATAGCCAACGTCACCTGCCTGGCAACAACCTGCCATTGATGTCGCAGTAACGTGCGGCAGCAATCGCTGCAGAGCCGACCTCGAGCGTGGGAGCTCCCTCACGCTTAGGCCCTTGCCACCGGAACATCCTCCCACCGTGTTGTGTACTGCGGCGTGCGCCTCTCCTGCTTCATCCCCCAGTCCTTGCCCCTGTTGGTGCCCCCTGTGGCACCTGAATGCACGGTGCCCTTGCCATAGCGCTGGTTGAGCGCATCCAGTGCCACCATCAGCTGGGTGCGGTCCCGGTGGTCTTCGTCCTCCAGATCCAGCTCGCCCTGCAGCACATTGCCCGGCACCAGGTCCAGCAGCATCACCCCGGCCTTGGCCATCTTGTACCCAGGCTCGTACATGCGGCGCATACCGGCTGCCGCCGCCCACACCAGCTTGCCGGTGTCGGCCGTAGGTCGACGCAGGGGTACCACCACTGACTTGTTGAAGCGCGGGCCGGGCCGGAACGGCGAGGTGTGGCAGAACACCAGCAGCTGGCTGGCCAAGCTGCCTTGCTTGCGCAGCTTCTCGGCCGCACGGCTGGCGAACTCGCTCACTGCCTCCAACAGCGGTGGCAGCTCGGTCACTGCATGGCCGAATGACCGGGTGCAGGCAATCTCTCTCTTGGGCTCGGGCGCGTCATCGAGCTCGATGCACTGCATGCCCTGCAGCTCACGTACCGTGCGTTCCAGCACCACACTCCAGCGCCTGCGCACCATGGCCGGATCCAGCCGGGCCAGGTCCAGGACTGTATGCACCCCGCACTGATGCAGCTGCGCGCCGATCTTGCGGCCTACGCCCCAGACTTCTTCCACCAGCGTGGCGGCTAGAACTTCGTCCAAGTCCTGAGCGGGAAGGACGGTCAGGTTGCACACCTGGGCCAACTCGGCCGGATAGCTTCCTGGTTTGCGCTCGGCCGTCTTGGCAATGTGGTTGGCCAGCTTCGCCAGCGTCTTGGTGTGACCGATGCCAATACCGCAGGGGATGCCCACCCACTGGTGGATGCGGGCGCGGATGGCGTGGCTGCGTGTGATCAGGTCGCCCCGCAGGCCCTGCAGGCCGACGAACGATTCATCGATGCTGTATATCTCCTGCGAGGGGCCCAGGCCCGCAGCCAGGCTCATCATCCGATTGCTCATGTCGCCGTACAGCGTGAAGTTGGCACTCAAAGCCACCAGGCCGTGGGTCTCTTCCATGTGCCGAATCTGAAACCACGGCGCCCCCATCTTGATGCCCAGGGCCTTGGCCTCATTGCTGCGAGCAATCGCGCAGCCGTCGTTGTTACTCAATACGACCACCGGGCGACCGTTCAGGCTGGGGCGGAACACCCGCTCGCAGCTCACGTAAAAATTGTTGCCATCCACCAGCGCATACATGCTGGCCTCCGTCCATCAGATCAGGTGAGAAACAGCTTCACGCACCCACTCACCACACCCCACACCTCAATGGTCTGGCTGTCGCGGGGAATGATGTCGGGATAGGTGGGATTGGCCGCGCGCAGCTTGATGCGGCCTGCGCGCTGGTGCAGATACTTCACCGTGCATTCGCCGTCCACAATGGCCACAACGATGCTGTTGTGCTTGGGCTTGATCGCCCGGTCCACCGCGATGATGCTGCCGTCCTCAATGCCTGCGTCCCGCATCGAGTCGCCTCGCACGCGCCAGAAGTAGGTGGCCTGGGGGTGCTTCACCAGCAGCTGCATGATGTCCAGCCGCTCCACCACGAAGTCGTCAGCGGGCGATGGAAACCCCGCGCGCACGCTCACCCCGCACAGGGGCAAAGCCAGCGACTGCGCCGCCGCGTCGTACGGCACAGGGAGCGGGGAATTCCAAAGACTGTACATATTTACAGTATAGCTCCCTGCTGCCAGAATGTTGCCATGTGTACCTACTACGAGGTCCCCGGCCGCGAGCAGCTGGTGCTGCACTTTGGCGACGTACCCGAAGAGGAATGGCGCGACAAGATGAGTCCGCTGTACCGAGGGCCGTTCCTGCGGGCAAAGGGGGCGGTAGGGCGCGAGCTGGTGGTGGGCCAGTGGGGCATGATCCCGCCGCACTCCAAAACACACATCCCCACCGGCAAGGACGGCAAGCGCCTGAGCACCGTCAACGCCCGGCGCGAAGGCATGGCCAAGTCATGGACTTACGGCGGCCCCTGGCGCAAGGGTCAGCGCTGCATCATCCCTGCGCAGCTGTACGTTGAGCCCTACTGGGGCACTGGCAAGCATATCCCCTGGCAGCTCGAGCGCGCCGACGGCGAGCCCTGGGGCCTGGCGGGCCTGTGGAGTGAGTGGACCGACCCGGCCACAGGTGAGATGGTGCTCAGCTACACCATGATCACGCAGAACTGTGACGACGTGCCTGTTCTCAATCTGATGCACAGGCCTGACCCCAAGCGCGCGCCGGACATGCAGGACAAACGTACGGTGGTTCCGCTGGAAAAGGGGGACTGGGACACTTGGCTGCACGGCACCATCGAACGGGCAGAGTCGCTGATCAAGGTGCCACCGGTGGAGCTGTTTGTGCACAGGGCGAAGGATCCGGCGCAGCAAGTCGAGTTACCTGTTGAGTCAGCATGACGCATGCGTGCAACAGCCGGTACTTGCGCCGACTGGACGCAGCGATATAAATTATTGGTTGTCCGGGCTAACGCGAACCCGGCCGCGTCCGGGTTACCTGGCGCATAGCCGAGTGGTGCGATGCCCCGGCGCCCGACCTGTCCGGCTATCGGCAACGGGAGTAGCTTCAACACTACCCCTGGTGCCAGATGAACAAGATAGCCAAACTCCGTATCCAGTCCGCGCTCATCCAACAATGCCGTTGTTTCTACTGCGGTTTGGCAATGCCGGTGGCGCCCGACTTGGTACAGCGGCGCTTCAACCCCGAGGCGCCCAACCAGCTCTGGAGTGGCGACATCACCTACATCCAAACCGACGAGGGCTGGCTGTACCTGGCTGCGGTGATCGACCTGTTCAACCGCCAGGTGGTGGGTTGGAGCCTGCAGCCGCACATGCAGGCCGGCCTGGTCAAGGACGCGCTGGCCATGGCGTGGTGGCGCCGCAGGCCGCCTCCTGGGGTGATATTCCACAGCGACCGGGGCAGCCAGTATTGCAGCCATGAGTTCCAGGATGCCTTGAAGGACTGGGGCATGCGTTCATCGATGAGCCGGAAAGGCAACTGCTGGGACAACGCACCGACCGAGAGCTTCTGGGGGCGGCTGCAAACAGCCAGCGTACATGGGTGCAAGTTTGCTACCCGTGAGCAGGCCAGGCAGGCGGTGATGGACTGGATGGCCTTCTACAATCACCGAAGGCTGCATTCGTCGCTGGGCTACCTCAGCCCGATGCAGTACGAGCAGCGCTGGTACGAGGCACAGCGTAAAAAGGCCGCGTGAACCGTGGGTTAAGAGCTACACGATACAGGGGCAAGGTCATATCTCTACAAGCTGGTCTATGACGCCACGACCCAACGGGCTTGGGCGCATTGGCAAGAGAACCGCGAGGGGGAGATGGTGGGGCGGCCGATCAGCTACCAGGAGTTGGTGAAACGCACGGGCGTGGAGTTTTTGCCAAGAAGTGCACTGCAGCATTGAGTGGTAGCAAGCGTGGTGTCAGCGGTGGCGTTATAAATCGGGCCTTTCCAACCTCTACTCGTGAGCATCCATGAACCGCGCAGAACTCGTTGAAATCCTGGCTTCCAAGAATGACCTGTCCAAGGCCGCAGCCAATGCGGTGCTGGAAACGCTGATCGACACCATCCAGACCGCCGTCAAGAAGGGCGATGCCGTGCAGCTGGTGGGTTTTGGGACCTTCAAGTCCGCCAAGCGTGCAGCACGCACAGGCAAGAACCCATCAACCGGTGAAGCACTGAAGATCCCTGCAAGCACGGTGCCGAAGTTTGTGGCGGGTGCGAAGTTCAAGGCGGTGGTGGATCCCAAGGCCGCGAAGCGCAAGGCGGACAAGGCTGGGAAGTAAGTACCGCTCGTTCGATCTCCGCCGAAACAAACCGCCATGGGCTCAGGCCTTTGGCGGTTTTGTTTTTGGGGGGACGAAGAAGGAGCTCGGCACCGGCTTTGCACCAGCCCCTAAGCGCGCGATAAGGCGTCAAAGTTACCATTGGACCTATGAATACGTTTTCCAATGCCTTTCGCGCTGAAGTTGTTCGCATGGCGCGCAAGGAGCTCAAACCTGAACTTCAGGGCATGCGCAAAGCGATTACCGGCCATCGCTCTGAGATCGCGGCACTGAAGCGTGAGGTCAAGGCGCTGACCTCCCAGCTCAAGGCCACTCAACGGCAGGTCAAAACAACAGATGCGCCCAAAGCCAAGGCCGTGGCAGAAGACGTCACTCCCAAGAAGTCAAAGCAGATCCCGTTCGATGCTCAGGTGTTGATCGAGAAACGCGCGGCGCTCGGCATCACGCAGAAGCAGATGGCCCAGTTGCTGGGTGCTTCTTCGATATCCGTCTACAAGTGGGAGACGGGCCATGTTCATCCCCGGGCCGCGCAGTTGGAGCGCATTGCTGAAGTGCTCAAACTGGGCAAGCGCAAGGCGCTGGCATTGCTCCATCCGCAGTGACGATGAATGGTGGGCCGGATTGCCCCACCATGGACTTAGCGGCGTCGGTACTGCTCTCCTGGTGACGAGTCATTGCGCTCGTCCGCCAGTTCGAACAGACACTGCATGTAGGGCTGGACTTCGCTCCATTGGGCGCGGACTTCATAGAAGCGCGATAGATTGCGCGAGGCCTCTACCGCATCTGGCCAACGGTCCGCAGCGCTTACGCGCGTCATAGCTTCTCGGCTGTCCTGTTCGTCATGCAGGCTTCCGTCTTGAGCGCCATAGGTGTGGAATTCCACGATCCGCCTGGGCTGCGTAAGGTCAGTGCCCTGACACATGCCACTTGGCTGTGAGTTCTCTCGCGAAGCATGGGCTCCGGCGAACGAGTCCTGGACCGTGTGGAGCACCGAGCCGAATGCCACGTGGTGCAAGTAAGGAAGCAGCTTGTCTTGCCGCCCGAGGATGTAGAGGTCCGAGACCCGCCACTGTGTGCATCCAAAGTGCTCTCTTAAGGTGGCGTTGTCGATGTCTCGAAGAAAGGTGTCGGGCTTGATTTCGCGCGATGACACCTTCCAGGCGAACTCCAGCCAGTCCAGCACTTTGGCGCGGGTTGCGCCGGGGTGTACTCCTTCTTCACTGGCCATGGCGTGCAGGAACTGCAAATCGCCGAAGTGCGAGCGGGTCATCACATTGCCGTGAAGACTACCCTTGGTCTTGCTGCACCCAACGATCGGCTGGGTCTGTGCCTTCTTCTCAGCATCCTTGAAGAGGCAGTACCAACAAAGCGGCTGCGTGGAGAACCGTATGGTCTGGGAAACGTTGCAGGACTTGCCCAGGTAGGTGCAGTTGCCCTCATCGGGTGAAAGCTTGAACGGGGGTAGATCGTTCCAACGCACACCGTAGATGACATATGGCGTGGCAAAGGGCAGATCCCGGGAGCTGCAGCTGACGTCTTGCGCAAGGGTCCCGGACTCTATCGGGCAGCCCATCCCAATCTGGGTGATCTCTTCATGGACGCGGCCTTTGATCAGAACGCCCAGTCTGCCAGCCACCGTCGCTAGAGAGTTTTCTGTTTCGTTGGTCAGTTTGGACTCAAAAGCTGAGCCCATGGGGGCGATCTGGAAAGCCATAGCGGTGTTGGAGAGTGTCAGAACACCTGTGGCGACCGCAACCAAACGTGCAATGGAGTGCACTAAAGACGAAGACCTGTGGTGATGAATTGCGATCTCTGGACATGCGGCGGACATAGGCCCCTCCTACGCCGAACTCTAGATGGAACCTAGCTCTAGGGACCCTCTTCACGAATCCCCTGCGTCATGTGCCGACGAATGCTTGAAGCCGAGACAATAGGCACATGAAGCAAAGCAGCCTGGGCCTGAGCAACACCACCAAGCGCACGCGCAA
>NZ_JBKBKQ010000007.1:0-168635 GCF_046294525.1 Acidovorax sp. | reverse complement strand
TACAGCGCGGTCAGGTCGTCGTCGCTCATCTTGGCGAACGAGGTGTAGGGGAACGCGGGGTACAGGTGTTTGCCGTCGCGCGAGATGCCTTCGCGCATGGCGCGCTGGAAGGCGCTGAAGGACCACTGGCCGATGCCGGTCTCGGCGTCGGGCGTGAGGTTGGTGGTGTAGACCTTGCCGAACGGGGTGTCCATGGCGCGGCCCCCCGTGTTGGGCATGCCACCGGGGGCGGTGTGGCACACCACGCAGTCGCCCGCAGCAGCCAGCAGGCGGCCCCGCTCGATGGTGGCGGCGGTGTAGACCGACGCGCCCGCCGTCTGCACCACGGGCGCGATGGAGGGGCGCCAGCCGAGCAGCGCTGCGCCCATGGCGAGGCCACCGGCGGCCAGGGCCAAGGCGCGGGCCCAGGGGCTGCGCTTGGCGGGCCATGTGGCGCTGGCGGGCACGGTGGGTGCGGGCAGTTCCAGCGTGGGCAATACCTCGGCCGGCTCAGTGGGTGCGGTGCTGCCTGCGGCCGCTTGGCCTGCACCCCCGGGCAAGGGGTTGAGCCCGGCGCGCACCACCTCTGGCGTGAACGGCGGCGCACGAAAGCGCACGCCCGTCGCATCAAAAATCGCGTTGGCAATGGCCGCCGTGCCCGGCACGGACGACGACTCGCCCGAGCCCAGCGGCGCCTCGTCCTGCCGGGGCATGTGCATGACCTCGATGACCGGCACCTCGCGGAAGCTCAGGATGGGGTAGCTGCCCCACTCGCGGTTGTCCACGGCCTGCTTGACGGGCTCGAACGTCACTTGCTCCTTGAGCGCGCGGCTGGTGGTCTGCAGCACGTTGCCGTGCACCTGCTGCTCCACACCGGCGGGGTTCACCATCAGGCCCGCATCGTGCCCCACGACCACGCGGCGCACATGCACCTCGCCGGTCTTTTTATTGACCTCCACATCGGCGACCCAGGCGGCCCAGGCGGCGCCAAAGCCGGGCCATTTGCTGTGGATGTAGCGGGCATAGGCGAAGCCCTGGCCCTGCACCCAGTCTCCATCCAGCTCGCGCTGCTGCGGGCCGGTGCGGCGAATCCAGCCCGCCTTTTCGGCCGTGGCCTGCACCAGCTCGGCGGCGCGCGGGTCGTTCAGCAATTGCAGGCGGAACTGCACCGGATCCACACCCGCGGCCGTGGCCAGTTCGTCCACATACGACTCGTGCGCAAACGAGTTGGGCAGGGCCGACACGCCGCGCAGCCACGATGCGCGCACGATGGGCGGCATGTCGTTGACGGCCACGCGCAGGTTGTCGTACTGGTAGGGCGGGCGCGCGGTGCGGTCGCCCATTTCGTAGGCCTGGGCCACGGGCTCGATGGTGCGGGTGAGCAGCAGGGCCAGCGTGGGCGCGCCGTTGGAGGGGTAGGACGTTTCAAAGTCGTACGCCGCCACGGTGCCGTCGGCCTTGAGCCCGCCGCGCACCTGCATGAGCTGCGCCGTGCCCTTGGGCTCCCACAAATGCTCCTGCTCGCGCGTGAGCTGCACGCGCACCGGGGCGCCCACGGCGCGCGAGAGCAGCGCGGCATCGGCGGCCACGTCATCGGCACCGTTGCGGCCGTAGCAGCCTGCGGCCTCCATGCGGATGAGGTCGATGTCCACGTCGGCCAGGCCCATCAGGCGGGCCAGGTCGGCGCGCAGCACATGGGGGTTCTGCGTGCCCGCCCACACCGCCATGCGCGGGCGGCCCGTGCTGTCATCACTGCGCCATTCGGCCACCGCGCACGATGGGCCGATGGAGCCATGCATCTGGTACGGCCACACATAGGTGCGTGGCATGGGCTGGCCGTTGGCAGACAGCGCGGCCAGGGCGCCCTCGACATCGCCCTCGTCCACCAGGCGGCGCTGCGTGGCGGGGTTGGCACGGATGGCTTGTTCCAGCGCCTCGGCGCTGTCCTGGCGCGGGAAGCCGGGCCAGTCTTTCCAGCGCACTTTCAAGTCGCGCAGGGCCTGCTCGGCCTGCTCCTCGCGCTCGGCCACGATGCCCACAAAGTCGCGGATCACCACCACGGCGCGGATGCCGGGGATGTGCGCGATGGACTGCTGGTCCACCGACTCCAGCGTGTTGCCGATGAAGTCGCCATGGTCGGCCCCCGCATACGGCGGGCGCACCACGCGGCCGTGCAGCATGCCGGGCACGCGCATGTCGTGCACAAACACCAGCTCGCCGCTGACCTTGGCGGGAATGTCCACACGCGGCACGGACTGGCCGACCACGGTGTAGTCAGCGGCGGCCTTGGTGGGCGTGGCGTCGGCCAGCTCCAGCGTGGTGTGCGCGCCCGCCAGCAGCGCGCCGTAAGCCAGTTGGCGCGACGGGTCTGCAGTGACCTGCACGATCCCCGCACGCACCTGCAATTGATCCGCCGGCACGCCCAGCCGCTCTGCGGCCTGCGCCACCAGCCAGTGGCGCGCCTGCGCGGCAGCGGTGCGCAAGGGCTTAGCGTGAATCTGGATGGAGGCACTCGCGATGGTGGCGCCCTGGTTGGGCGCGCGGGTGGTGTCGCCCAGCACCATGTTCACCTGGGCCAAAGGCACATCCAGCTCTTCGGCCACGATCTGCGCGAGTGCGGTGCGGATGCCGGTGCCCAGGTCCACATGGCCGTTGAGTGCGGTCACGCTGCCGTCGTCCCACACGGCGACCAGGATCTCCACCCCCTCGGCCGGGTTGCCTGCCACCAACGCGGGCTGGCCCTTGACGGGCGGTGGCGCGGGCGGCGGGTTGCGCACCACCAGCAGCACGCCCTGGGCGGCATGGAAGTCGGCGCGGGTGAGCGGGCTGTGGGCGCGCAGGGATGGAGGCGTGTTCATGCCTGCGCCTCGCGCATCAGCACCGCCGCGCGCAGCACGGCGCGGATGATTTCGACATGTGTGCCGCAGCGGCACAGGTTGCCCGACAGCTCGCGGCGCACGGCGGCCTCGTCGGGGTCGGGATTGCGCTCCAGCAGGGCCACGGCCATCATCACCATGCCATTGAGGCAGTAGCCGCATTGCGCGGCCTGCTCATCCACAAAGGCCTGCTGCACCGGGTGAAGCCCTTCGGTGCGGCTACAGCGCCCGGGCAGCCCTTCCAGCGTGGTCACCTCGCGGCCTGCCACGCCCTGCGCCGGGATCACGCAGGCCCGCGCGGCAATCCCATCCACCAGCACCGTGCACGCCCCGCACTGCCCCAGGCCACAGCCGTATTTGGGTCCGTTGAGCGACAGGTCGTTGCGCAGCACGTGCAGCAGCGTGGCGCTGGCCAAGGTGCTCTGCTGCAGGGCCAACGGCTGGCCATTGACGACGACCGGGGAGAGTGAAGCGGGCGCGTGCATGTCTCGGTGGGGTGCTCTCAGCGTCGCAGCGACCCGCTGCGCGTGTACATCTCCAGGTCCACAAAGTTGGAGCCATTGTGATTGTTCGGGCCGTACTGCAACGGAAAGTCGCCGATCTTGGTGGTGCCCATGTCTTCCATGGCCTTGATGAAGCCTTCACGCGTGAGCGCTTTGCCTGCGCGTTTGACGCCTTCCACAAACACGCGGGCGGCGATGTAGCCCTCCAGCATGGTGTAGCTGTCGATCTTCTCGCCCGCGTCCGCACGGTCCTTGCGGTAGTCGGCCACGATACCCATGCGGCTGGCCTGCGGCGAGGGCACGATGCTGGCCGTGACCAGCCCTTCGATGCCGCCGTTCAGGCGCTGCGCGGAGCCCGGTGCGTCGGTGATGCCCACCGAGATGGTGTACAGCGGCGATGCCGCACCCGCCGCCCGATAGTCGCGCAGGAACACTTCCACCATCTTGCCCGCCATGATCATCACCACCGCGCCCGGCTGGGCCTTGGTGAGCTGCGCGACCTGGGGCTTGGCGTCGGTGGCGGCGATCTCCATGGGCACGGAATCGACCACCTTGACCCCCAGGCCCTGGGCGATCTGCAGGCAGGTGTCGAGGTTGGATTTGCCAAACGCGCTGTTCTGGTAGATGACGGCAATGTTGTTGATGCCCAGGGTGGCAAGGTGGCCCACGATCTTGCGCAGCTCAGCCTCATAGCTGGCGCGCACGTGGAACAGATAGCGGTTGTGCGTAGTGCGGAACGACGTGGTGCCCACCAGCGGCGCGAACATGGGCACGCCCGCCTTCTCGGCCAGGGGCATGGCGGCGATGAGGTTGCCGGTGGCCACGTAGCCAATGAGTGCGAAGACCTTGTCTTCGTCAATGAGCTTGGCCGTGTTTTCTGCTGTCTTCTTGGGCTCATAGGCATCGTCGTGCGACACCAGCTCCAGCGTGCGCCCGTTCACGCCGCCCGTCTTGTTCACCTTGTTGAACGCCAGCGCAATACCCGCCTTGTAGTCCACCCCGAAATCCTTGGCCGGGCCGGTGAACACGGCCGACTGCCCCACCTTGATGCGGGTGTCTGTCACCCCGGTTTCGGCGGCCGCCGGGCCTGCCCATGTCACCCCTGCCACCGCCAGGCCCACCATGGCGCTGCGGCGGTCGATGCATCCATCCTCCACTCCTCGACATTTCATGTAGTGCTCCTTACATCAAAAGGCAAAGTTTCCGCGTAGGGGCAAATATCGTGCAAGTGCTTGTAGAGGTGTTTTTTGTAACCAACGGCACACGTGGGCCACACACCACAGGTGCGCGTTGGCAGCGGGGGTTCAGACGCTCAGGTAAGCGCGCCGCACCTCGTCGTTGGCGGCCAGCTCGGCCATGCTGGCCTGGTAGCGGATCTGGCCCTTTTCGAGCACGTAGGCACGGTCGGACACCAGCTCAGCAAAGTGCATGTTCTGCTCGGACAGCAGAATGCTCACGCCCTGCTCCTTCAGCTCCAGAATCATGTGCGCCATCTGCTCCACGATGACCGGGGCCACTCCTTCGGAGGGCTCATCCAGCAGCACCAGGTACGGGTTGCCCATGAGCGTGCGCGCCACGGTGAGCATCTGCTGCTCGCCGCCACTCATGCGACCGCCGGGACGCTGGGGCATTTCGCCCAAGTTGGGGAAGAGCTTGAACAGGCGCTCGGGCGTCCACACCGGGGCGGCCGCACCGTCGGGCCAGGTGCGGGCGGGCTGGCGGCCCACTTCCAGGTTCTCCATCACCGTGAGGTCGGTGAACACGCGGCGGTCTTCGGGCACAAAGCCCAGGCCCAGGCGCGCGGCATCGTGCGGGTCGGTTTTGGACAGGTCTTTGCCCATGAACTGGATGCTGCCCTTGCGCTTGGCCAGCATGCCCATCAGCGTCTTGAGCGTGGTGGACTTGCCTGCGCCGTTGCGGCCCATCAGCGCCACCACCTCGCCACGGCGCACGTCAAGATCAACGTCGTAAAGGATTTGCGCGGCACCGTACCAGGCCTGCAGGCCCTTAGCCTGGAGCAGCAGTTCTTTGGGGTTGTGGGTCGTCATGGTCATGCAGCCTCCGCATTGGCTGCGGCTTTCTTCTCAAACGTCTTGCCGGTGCCGAAGTAGACCTCCTGCACCTTCGGATGGTCGCGCAGCTCCAGCGGCTTGCCCTCGGCAATCAGTCGCCCGCGCGCCAGCACGATCATGCGGTCGGCATAGGCAAAGACCACGTCCATGCTGTGCTCGGTGAACAACACCGCCATATTGCGGTCGATCACCAACTGCTTGGTCAGAGCCATGAGTTCGTTGCGCTCCTTGGGCGCCATGCCGGCGGTGGGTTCGTCCATGAGCAGCAGCTTGGGGCTGTTGGCCATGGCGATGGCCAGCTCAACCCGCTTGACGTCCCCGTAGGCCAGCACGCTGCAGGGCCGGTCGGCCTGCGACTTCATGCCCACCTGGTCCAGCAGCGCCAGGGCTTCTTCGCGTTTGTGGTCGGCAGCCCTGCGCCACATGGAGAACAGCAGACTGTCGTTGGAGATCAGTGCCATCTGCACGTTCTCCACCACCGTGAGCGATGCAAAAGTTTCGGCGATCTGAAAGGTACGGCCCACGCCCATGCGCCAGATGTCGCGGGGCCTGCGGCCCACCAGCTCCTCGCCATTGAGCTGGATGGAGCCTGCGTCGGCAGGCAGCTGGCCGTTGACCATGTTAAAGGTGGTGGACTTGCCCGCGCCGTTGGGGCCGATGAGTGCCAGCAGCTCACCCGCAGCGAGTTCGAAGTGGATGCCATCCACCGCCTTGACGCCGCCAAACGATTTGCCCAGACCGGTGACTTTGAGGAGGCTCATGCCGTGCCCTCCTTGGTGTTCTTGGCGTCGCGCATGTTGTCAAAGATCTGTTTGATGGTGCCCGCGATGCCTTGCGGAAACAGCAGCACCAGGATCAGGATGATGGCGCCCAGCATGGCTCGCCAGTAGTCGGTGTTGCGCGCCACGGTGTCGTGCAGCCAGGTGAAGGTGACCGCGCCCACCACCGGGCCTGCCAGTGTCTGAATGCCACCGAGCAGCACCATGACCAGCCCGTCCACCGATTTGCCCACAGCCATCGACTCCGGCGAAATGCTGCCCTTGGAGAACGCAAACAGAGCGCCCGCCAGCCCGGCAACGGTGCCGGCCACCACAAAGGCCGCCCACTGCATGCGCTTGACGTCGATGCCGATGGCATCGGCCCGCAGCACTGAGTCGCGCCCCGCGCGCAGCGCGTAGCCGAAGGGCGAGAACAGCACGCGGCGCAGCCACCACACCCCTGCCCCCACCAGCACCAATGTGAGCCAGTAATACATGCGCTTGTCTGCCAGCCAGGCCGCAGGCCACACGCCGGTGAGGCCGTTGCTGCCGCCCGTGAAACTGTCCCACTGGTAGGTGATGGCCCAGGTGATCTGGGCGAAGGCCAGCGTCAGCATGGCGAGGTATACACCCGACAATCGCACCGCAAACCACCCGAAGACAACCGCCCCAGCCGCCGCTACCAGCGGCGCCACCACCAGTGCGACCTCCATGGGCAGCCCGAGTGAGCGCACCAGCAGGGCCGCACCATAGGCGCCCAGCCCGAAATAGGCGGCATGGCCGAAGGAGTGCATGCCCGCAGGCCCCATGATGAAGTGAAGGCTGGCAGCAAACAGCGCCGCGATCAGCAGGTCGATCAGCAGCACCGTGGTGTACGGCGACTGCGCGGTGAGCACCGGAGCTGCTGCCAGCAGCAGGCCCAGCACCGCAGCCGCTACCAGGTAGGTCTTGCCCGGCCGGCGCAGCGGCTCTTCCTGCATGCCCACATAGCGGCTGGGCGCCTGCGGACGGCCAAACAGGCCCCACGGGCGCCAGACCAGCACCACCGCCATCACCAGAAAATCCACCACCAGGGTCAGCTTGGAAAAAGAAACACTCAGGCCGAACACATCGACCACACCCAGCCAGATGCAGATGGCCTTGATCTCGGATATCAGCAGGGCTGCGGCGTACGCGCCTGGGATGGAGCCCATGCCACCCACCACCACCACCACGAAGGCGGCACCGATGGTGTGCAGGTCCATCTCCAGCGTGGCAGGCTCGCGCGGCAGTTGCAGTGCGCCACCCAGCCCGGCCAGCATCGCGCCCAGCGCAAACACGGCCGTGAACAACCAGGCCTGGTTGACGCCCAGGGCGCTCACCATCTCGCGGTCTTGCGTGGCGGCACGCACCAGCGTGCCAAACCGGGTGCGCGTGAGCAGCAGCCAGACTGCGCCCAGCACCAGCGGACCGACCACGATGAGGAACAGGTCGTAGCTGGGGAACTGCCGCCCCAGCAGGCTGACGGAACCCGAAAGGCCCGGCGCGCGTGGGCCCAGCAGTTCGTCGGGGCCCCAGAGCCACAGCACCGCGTCCTTGATGACCAGCACCAGCGCAAACGTGGCCAGCAACTGGAACAGCTCGGGCGCCTTGTAGATGCGGCGCAGCAGCACCACTTCGATCAGCGCCCCGAGCACGCCGACGATCAGCGCGGCCAGCGGCAAGGCCACCCAGAAGCCCAGGGCGCCGCTCAGGCGCTCGACCAGCGAGTACGCGACGTAGATGCCCACCATGAAGAACGAGCCATGGGCAAAGTTCACGATGCGGGTCACGCCAAAGATCAGCGACAGACCCGCCGCCACGAGGAACAGCGACGACGCGCTCGCCAACCCGTTGATGAGCTGGACGATGAAACCCGAAAAACTCATGTTCGATAAACCCTCAAGTCATCACCACCCGTGTTGCGCATCACTCGCAGCACATGAAAGAAGCCGGGCACGCCCATCCAGCGCTACCAGAAATCCGGCTGTGCCGGACCGCCGGTAGCGTCTGCCGGGACCGAGGCGCGACAGGCGCCTCAGACCTCAAAGGAAATCAATCAGCGCTTCGCGACTTTTTCACGTCGGCAGCGGACGGCTGGTACTTGGCGTCGGCGCCATCCATGTACACATAGTCCACCATCACGCCCTTGCCGCCCTCGTTCTTGGTGCGACCGACAAACGCGCCCATCGTTGCCTGGTGGTCTTCAGGCCGGTAGGTGATCTTGCCGAACGGGGTGTCTACCTGCAGGCCCTTGAAGGCTGCGACCAGCTTGTCGGTTTCGGTGCTCTTGGCTTTGGCAATACCGGCTGCGGCCGACTTGATCATGCTGTAGCCCACCACTGAACCCAGGCGCGGGTAGTCCTTGAACTTGGCCTGGTACGCCTGCTCGAACGCCTTGTGTGCGGGGGTGTTGATGCCGTACCACGGATACCCGGTCACCAGCCAGCCGTTGGGGGCCTCGTCTTTCAGGGGGTCCAGATACTCGGGTTCGCCCGTCAGCACGCTGACCACCTCGATGCCCTTGAACAGGCCGCGCGTGTTGCCTTCGCGCACAAACTTCGACAAGTCCGCACCAAACAGCACGTTGAAGATGGCGTCGGGCTTGGCATCCGACAGCGCCTGCACGACGCTGCCCGCGTCCACCCGGCCCAGCGGCGCGGCTTGTTCGGCCACGAACTCCACGTCGGGCTGGGCGGCCTTGAGCAGTTGCTTGAACGCCGCCACCGCAGACTGCCCGTATTCGTAGTTGGGGTAGACCACGGCCCAGCGCTTTTTTTTCATCTTGGCGGCCTCGGGCACCAGCATGGCGGCCTGCATATAGGTGCCAGGACGCAAGCGGAAGGTGTACTGGTTGCCGCCTTGCCAGGTCATCTTGTCGGTCAGCGGCTCACCAGCGAGAAAGAAGAACTTCTTCTGCTTGGCGAAGTCGGCCACCGCCAGGCCGGTGTTCGACAGGAAGGTGCCGGCCAACACATCGACCTTCTCGCGCGACACCAGCTCTTCGGCCACGCGAACAGCGTCGCCGGGGTTGGCGTTGTCGTCGCGCGTGATCAGTTCGATCTTCTTGCCATTGACGCCGCCCGCAGCGTTGATCTCATCGACCGCCAGCTCCATGCCCTTCTTGTAGGGCTCCAGGAAAGCAGGTTGCGCCTTGTAGCTGTTGACCTCGCCAATCTTTATCACGCCCTGGGCAAAAACTGGGGCCAGGGTGAGGGCCAATGCAGCCGCAGCCGTGGCACGCATGAGGTTTCGTCGCATCGTCATGGGGAGACTCCTGAAGGATGGTTGGAGAGAGATCGAACGGGGGTGAGACAGGACAGGTGTGTGTTGTGCGCGCGCCGGCTCAGCGCAGGCCGTCAACACCCTTGATTTCAGAGGCCGTGAGGCCGCCGACACGTGGCAACGGCCGCCCGTTGTCCGTCACGACAACGGCCACCACGATTTCATTGGCCCGCGGGGCATCGGCCACACGGGCTTCCATGGCGTCGAAATGGCTGCGCACATAGGCTGCATCCTTGTGGCCCAGGGGCACGTCGATAGCCGTGCCGAGGCCGCCCATTTTTTTGCTGGATGGCACCAGAGCGGCGCCCTTCTCGACCGCCACACGCAGGGGTGCGCCCAGCTTGGGGTGCAGAATGGCGGCGGCGTGCTCCAGCTCGCCCGCCTCGCCCACAATGGCGGCCTTGCCGTAGCTCTGGGCGTGGCCGGGTTCAATGCCCAAGGCCTGCACGCAGCGAGCGCCCAGAAGGCCGCCCAGCTCCTCACCGATGGCGATGAGTTCGTCGAGGTTCTCCACATAGCGGCCTGCGCAGGGGTTCTCGATCACGGCCACGGCCAGCGCCTTGCGCACCGGGGGCTGAACATCACGCCCCATTTCCACGCGTACTTCGTCGGTCTGGACGATGATCTTTCGAATCTTGGCTGGCATTTTTTTGGCTCCTTGGGGTCTTGTCTTGTTCGATGGTGTGCGGGCTGGCGTGCGGCTTAGCGCAGGCCGTTCCACTGGCTGATGTCTGCCGCCTTGAGCCCACCGACGCGGGCGTGGATGCGGGGGCCCGTGGTCATGGCAAGTATGAACACGATCTCATCAGCGGAGGGCGCGCCCGGAACACGCACTTCGATCGCGTCGAAATGGCTGCGCACATAGCTGGCGTTGATGTGGGTCAGCGGCACATCCAACGCCGCGCCGGGGCCGCCAACTTTCTTGGTGGAGGGTACGATGGACAGTGCGTTGGCGGGCTGCCCTGTCTTCTCTTCGGCCTGGCCCTTCGCGTAGGCGTTGCGGTCGCCCTTCCAGCCCAGCAACTCGCGCATGGCGTAGCCACCGGGCACATGCCACAGCGCGCCGTGTTCCAGCTCGCCAGCCGCGCCCACGATGGCGCCTTTGCCGTAGGTCTCGATGCGCTCGGCGGGCACGCCCATGGCCTTCAGGAGGCGCTGGGCCATGTCCAGCCCCACGTCCTGCAGCGCGTCCATCATGGGGAGGATGTCGGGCTCGTACCGCCCCGCAAACGGGTTGGTCAGCACCGCGCCGATGGCACCACGCAGCAGCGGCACATCGGCCACCGGCCCGAATTCGTGCCGGATTTCCTCAAGATGGGTGAAAACGCGTCGTATCTGGATCATTTTTGGAGACCTGTGCAATTCGTTAAGCAAATACTGAACCAACTTCCGATTTCATCACCGCTTGTGGGGGCCACACAGCACCGGCCAGGGCTTGCGGTGCTGCGGTCGCCAGAAACTGCCCCTGGCACGCCAGCAGCGCAAACCACAGCAGGCCGTTGGACTGCAATTCTTGCGCTTTTTGCAACCCCTGCTGCAAAGCCCGGCGAACCTGCTCTTCGGGCAAGTCAGGCACATCCACGGTGACAGGAATGGCACCCAGGTCACTGTCGTCCCGCACCAGCCACGCGGGCATGCGACCAATGCGCGCGTCCTGCACATTGACCGCATTGGCCACGATGGTCGCTGCCGCATCGGCCTGCGCGGCCGTACGCGCCAGCACCGTGACGCTGTCCGCAATGCCCAGCGACTGGCTGCGCCCGCGCCAGCCACTGGTGGCCACACCCCGCACCGGCATGGCGCTGTCGATGCGGATCTGTCCATCCAGCACCAGGCCGCTGCGCAACTGTGCGGCGTTGAGGGCAGCGATGTCAGCGTACACCCCCACCGTGACCGACTGGGCGGGCGCAAGGTGCAGCGCAATGTCGCCGCCGTTGTTGACCCAGGCGCGGTCTATGCCCGGCTGTTCGTAGCAGGCCAGAATCTCCTGCGCCACCGCCCCCGCCACCGCCGCCATCGATGTGATGAAGCCTGCGCGATAAGGGCTGCAGGCGGCCCACATGCGGCGCGCCACTATGCCCTGCAACGCGCAGTGCGCACCCACCGGTGCCCGCAGACCGGGGAGTTCATTTACCAGCTCCTGCAGCAGCCCTTCAAAACGCTGCCAGGCGCGCTCATGCGCCAGGGCCACGGCGTCACGCGCCCCTTCGGCCTGGAGGATGAGGTCCATCGGCCCATGCTGGAAATGCCAGCGGCCATCGGACAGGAGCTTGCGGCAAGCGTTCATGCGCGGCTCACTCAGCCTAGCAGGGGTGGCCGACCCAGCGGCCACGGGTTGGCAGCGGGCAGTGTTTGCCATACGCGCGCCTGGGGTGCACCATCGTTGTGCCACGCACCGCGCTCCAGCACTTCGCGCAGGCTGCGAATTTGTTCGGAGTGCCCTCCCAGCGCTTCGTAGTCCGCGCGGCGCATGCTGAACTCGATGGGTGCCACGATGGCGGGCGTGGGCACAGTGCCAAAGCTGTTGTCCGGCATGCGCAGCACATCGGCCATCACGGTGATACCGCCGCCCGGCCACACATAGGCCGGGGCACCGCCACAGGTCACATTGACCAGCGCGTTCTTGATGGAGCGCGTGAGCAGCACCGGGTTTTCGGTGACCCCTGCGCGCAGGCTGCCGCCTGCACCGCCGAGGAACAGCACGGAGGCCAATGAGGGCTCGCAGTTTTCGCCGATGCGGTCCACGATGCGGCGCACCTCGGCAGGCATCTCGGCCTCGACCGGATGGAGCTGCGCGTCCAGCACGTACCAGGAGGCATGCTCCCCGGTGGTGGAGGTCATCAACAGGCGCAGCCCCGGCCAGGCGACGGATTCGTCCCATCCCTCGATGATGGACAGCGGGTCGGCAATGTCGGTGCCACCCCAGCCGGTGCCCGGGTTGGCCACCTGAAAGTAGCGGCCCGGCGTGGACTTGCGCCCGCGCATCTGGATGCCCGAGGGTTTCATGTCCAGGCAGCGGCCGGCCTGGTGCTCGGTGAGCACACCGGTGATGTGGTCGTCCACCACCACCACCTCGTCCGCATGGCCGTAGAACTGGCGCGCAAAAATGCCAATCGCCGCAGAACCGCAGCCCACGCGCATACGCTGCTCAGCCACACCATTGACGATGGGCGCACGCCCCGCCTGGATCACGAGCTGCGAGCCACCGTCGATGGTGAACTCCACCGCCTGCTTGTTGCCCAGGGCTTGCATCATCTCGGCGGTGATGCGGCCCTCCTTCTTGGTGCCGCCCGTGAGGTGGTGCACACCACCCAGCGACAGCATCTGCGAGCCGTATTCGGCCGTGGTCACATGCCCCACCACCTCGCCCTTGCAGCGCACGTTGGCCTGCTCGGAGCCGAGGAAGCGGTCGGTGTCGATCTTCACCTTGAAGCTGCAGTAGCTGAAGATGCCCTCGGTGACCACCGTGACCATGTCCACGCCATCGGTCTGGGAACCCACGATGAAGGGCGCCGGCTTGTAGTCGGGGTAGGTGGTGGACGAGCCCACGCCCGTCACGAACACCTCTTCCGACAGCAGCAGGTCGCCGTTCCATGCGGGTGCTGGAGCCACTGCGGTATCAGCGTCTTCTGCAACCGGGGCGCGGCCCGCAAACGACACCAGCGTGGCCTCACCAGCCTCCAGGGTCTTGCGCAGCAGCACCACCGGGTCCAGCCGCACGAGCACGCCCGCCTGGTTGGCATAACGGTCGCAAGCCCCTGCGCGGCCTTCGGAAATCTGGCACAGCACCGGACACGCATTGCACTCGACCTTGGCAGCGTTCATGCGCTCGTTGCGGGGCCGGGCGCGCTCGAGCACCTGCGGCAGATCCGGCGCATCCATGCCAGGTAGCCCGTCGGTCTTGGTGTGTTCAGTCATCGTGGCGACCCATTCATTGCGTTGTGGCAAGTGCTTGTACGCGCATTGCATTTTGTGTAGCATTCACTTAACTTAAATGTTGTGAACACTACATTCGATGTCAATGTAGCGGAATCAACCAGACTCTGCAATGGTGTTTTTGCGCCCCCAGAAGTGGTGCATGAGGAGCCCCAAAATGACGCACGTTGTGACGGACGCATGCATTCGGTGCAAGTACACCGACTGCGTCGATGTGTGCCCGGTCGATTGCTTCAAGGAAGGGCCGGAGTACCTGGTCATTGACCCCGACGAATGCATCGATTGCGCGGTGTGCATTCCGGAGTGCCCGGCCAACGCCATCTATGCCGAAGACGACCTGCCCAAAGGCATGGAAATCTTTCTGCAGTTCAACAAAAAGCTGGCGTCCACGCTCCCCACAATCACCAAAAGAAAAGCGGCTTTGCCAGATGCGGAACAATGGAGGGTTGTGAGCCACAAGCTTTCAGGCCTGAACATTGCGCTGTAGAGCGCACGGGCCCCGCTCTTCAGCCAAATTCCTTATTTGCTTCCAACTTTTCCATCTAACGCACCATGAGCGCCTTTCTTGACGAACGCGTCCTGACGGTCCACCACTGGACGGACCGCCTTTTCTCCTTCACCACGACGCGCGACACCGCGCTGCGCTTTTCCAACGGCCATTTCACGATGATTGGCCTGCGCGGCGAGAACGGCAAACCCCTGCTGCGCGCCTACAGCATCGTGAGCCCCAACTACGAAGAGCACCTGGAGTTCCTCTCCATCAAGGTGCCCGATGGCCCGCTGACATCGCGCCTGCAGCACATCAAGGTGGGCGACACCATCGTGGTGGGCAAGAAGCCCACAGGCACCCTGCTGATCGACTACCTGCTGCCCGCCAAGCGCCTGTACATGCTGTCCACCGGCACGGGCGTGGCCCCGTTCCTGAGCCTGATCCGCGACCCGGAGACGTATGAGAAGTTCGAGGAAGTCATCCTTGTGCACGGCGTGCGCGAGGTGAAGGAGCTGGCCTACCATGACTACATCACACAGGAGCTGCCGCAGCACGAGTTCCTGGGCGAGATGGTCACCAAGCAGCTCAAGTACTACCCCACCGTGACGCGCGAGCCCTTCAAGCACCAGGGCCGTGTGACCACCGTCATCGAAAACGGCCAACTCGCGCGCGACCTGGGCCTGCCCGCGCTCAATCCCGTGGAAGACCGCGTGATGATCTGCGGCAGCCCCGAGATGCTGCGCGACCTCAAGCACATGATGGAAGAGCGTGGCTTCAAGGAAGGCAACACCACGAAGCCTGGCGACTTCGTGATCGAACGCGCGTTCGCAGAGCAGTGATCCCCCGGCGGCCCCCGCACCGGGGGACCGCCTCATCCACCAGGACCCGCCATGTCTGCCACTCCCACCAAGACCCGGACCGCGTCCCCCCGCGCCGCCTCTGCCCGCAAGACGGGCGTGCGCGAGCAGGCCGCACAGACCACGCGCGACAACATCCTGAAGGCGGCGACCAAGGTGTTCGCCCGCTACGGCTACGAAGGCGGCAGCGTCGAGAAAATCTCAAAAGCGGCCAAGTCCTTCGACCGGATGATCTACTACTACTTCGGCAGCAAGGAAGGCCTGTTCATCGAGGTGCTGGAGGAAACCTACCGGCGCATGAACGATGCGGAATCCAAACTGGACCTGGACACCGCCAAGCCCGTCGAAGCACTGCAGGCCGTGATCCGCTTTGTGGTGGGCTACTACCGCAAGAACCCCGAGTTCATCACGCTGCTCAACACCGAGAACCTGCACAAGGGCAAGCACATCTCCAAGTCGATGCGCGCCCGCGAATACTCGTCACCCGCCATCGAGGTGATCCGCCGCGTGCTCGACAGCGGCCAGGCGCAGGGGCTGTTTCGCAAGGACGTGTCGGCGCGCGATGTGTACCTGCTGATCGCCGCCACGGGCTACTTCTACATGTCCAACCGGCACACGCTGTCGGCCTTTCTGGGCGAAGACCTCGAAACGCCCGACGCGCTGGCGCACTGGGAGGCGTTCGTCATCGACACCGTGCTGCGCACCGTGGCGCCCGGCCCGCACCTACCCAAGGGCAAGGCAGCAGCGGACTGAATCGACAAGAGATTTTTCCCTGCGGAGTGCCGCGTGGCGCCCCGCCCACCACCCCACGAGGAGAATCCATGGCAGAAGCAGCAGCAGGCGGCAAATCGGGCAAGGTCGTCATCCAGAACATCGGTCTCTTGTTGTCGGGCGACCTGGACCACCCAATTCTGAACGCCGACACCATCGTGGTGAATGACGGCCTCATCGTGGCCGTAGGCCGTTACAAGGACTGCGACACCGACCACGCCAACACCGTGATCGACGCACGCCAGACCTGTGTGGCGCCGGGCCTGATCGACAGCCATGTGCACCCCGTGTTTGGCGACTGGACACCGCGCCAGAACCAGATCGGGTGGATCGACTCCACCATGAACGGCGGCGTCACCACCATGGTGTCAGCCGGTGAAGTGCACCTGCCCGGCCGGCCTAAGGACATCGTGGGCCTCAAGGCCCTGGCCATCACCGCGCAGCGCGCGTTCGACAACTTCCGCCCCGGTGGCGTGAAGGTGATTGCTGGCGCCCCTGTGATCGAAAAAGGCATGACCGAGCAGGACTTCAAGGACATGGCCGATGCGGGCGTGACGCTGCTGGGCGAAGTGGGCCTGGGCTCCGTCAAGGCGGGCTACGAGGCCCAACAGATGGTGGCCTGGGCGCGCAAGCACGGTATCCAGAGCACCATCCACACGGGCGGCCCGTCCATCCCCGGATCGGGCCTGATCGACAAGGACGTGGTGCTGGAGGCCGATGCCGACGTGATCGGCCACATCAACGGCGGTCACACTGCCCTGCCCTGGAAGCATGTGTGCGAGCTGTGCGAGAAGTCGTCCCGCGCGATCGAACTGGTGCACAACGGCAACGAGAAGATCGCCATCCAGGCCGCGCGCGCGGCCATGGAGTTAAAGTGCCCGCACCGCGTGATTTTGGGCACGGACGGCCCTGCGGGCTCGGGCGTACAACCGCTGGGCATGCTGCGCATGATTGCGCTGATATCGAGCTTTGCCGACATCCCTGCCGAGTTGGTGTTCTGCTTTGCCACAGGCAACACGGCGCGCATCCGCAACCTGAACTGCGGCCTGATCGAAGTGGGCCGCGCGGCGGACTTCGTCTTCATGGACCGCGCCCAGCACACCGCTGGCGCCACCCTGCTAGAGAGCGTTCAGCTGGGCGACATCCCAGGCATTGGCATGGTGATGATCGACGGCCTGGTGCGCTGTGGCCGCAGCCGCAACACGCCGCCTGCGACCGAGATTCCCGTGGTGCTATAGCCCTCGCTCTGCCCACAGGAAAAGCCCGCGATCAGCGGGCTCTTTGTTTGGGGAGGTGCGGTCGAATCAATACGTGTCCGCCACACGCACCGCACCGGGCTGCGCACGCGGATAAGGCTCTGCCGCGCGGGCGGCGGCGCCGTCGTCCACGCGGAAGCCCTTGCCCTGCAGCACCACGGGCGTGCCGACGGCAGTGGGTTGGGCGCGCGTAAAGCGCCGCAGCGAGCCGTCCTCCATGCGCACCGCGATCTGGTAGACCGTTTGCGTGCGCGTGCGCTCTTCCACCTTGTGGCCGACATAGCCGCCGCCCACGGCACCCAGCACCGTGGCGGCGGTGCGGCCCGAGCCCTTGCCGACCTGGTTGCCCACCACGGCCCCCAACACACCGCCGGCGACTGCCCCCACGCCCGTGGCAGGGGCCGCTTGTTGCACGGCCTGCACAGACTCCACCCGGCCACAAGTGGCGCAGACCACCGGGGCGCGGTCCGCAGCGTAGAGCGGCGGCTGGGCACGCACTGGCTGCGAGGGAGCGGCATATGCCGCAGGGGGTGCGGACAGGTTAGCTACGTTTTTAGGAGCTGTTGGCGCTTTACTCATAAGCGCTGGCGGCATTTTTTCATCAATAATTTCAGCTTCTGGGGTGCGCGCCGCGGCAGCCACGGGATGACCCCCGCTGTCGGCAGCTGCCGATGCGGGTGGCCGGGTCTGGGCCCACAGCGCAGCGCCAAGCGCGAGCACACACACAGCCAGCGCGGCCATGGCGGCCCACATCCACCGCAGTGTGGTCACGTGGGGGGCGGTGGCCACAGGGCCGGCGGCGAGCGGGTGTGAAGATGCGGATGGGGAGACGATGAGTGGCATGGACTTTCCTCCAGGGCCCGAGGCCCAGTGAACGACTGCGTGGCAGCGTACCCGCAGTACTCCCGATAGCCGCTGTCCGGCCTGTAAAGGACGTAAGAAGCTGTTTTTATCGGCAAAGGTCAGGAGCGCCGCTCGCGTACTTCCTGGAAAGCACGCGCGCAGCTGGCAGAGAACAGCAGCACGGCCGACGAGAAGAAGATCCACATCAGCAGCACCACCAGCGAGCCGGCGGCCCCATAGGCCGACACCACGGCCGCCGTGGCCAGATACCACGCCAGCAACTGCTTGCCCACCGTGAACAAGGTGGCCCCCACCACAGCGCCGCCCACAATGCAGCGCAGCGGCGGCTTGGGGCCGACGCCAATGCGCATGAGCCCCACAAACAGCGCTACCGCAAAGCCGAAGGCCACGGCTTCGTTGACCAATTGCAGCGCAGGCGCCAGCGGCACGATGGACAGGTGGGCTCCGGCCCAGTTGGCCAGCAGGTTGATAACGGTGGACATGGCCAGCGACACCAGCAGCAAAAAGCCCAGCGCCAACACATAGGCCAGGCCGCGCAGCCGCAGCGATGCCATGCGCCACCACGCTGCGCGCTGCTCACCGGGCCCGTCGCCGCGCCACAGCTGCGACAGGGCCGACTGCAGTTCCACAAACACGCCGGTGGCGCCTGACATCAACACCACAAAGCCCACAAGCGAAGCCAGCCGCCCCTCCGACGGGGCCTGTGCGCTGACCAGCGCCCCACGCACCACCTCGGCCACCTGGGGGCCCATCACGGCCTGCACCTGGGCGATCAGGTTGGTCTCCAGGTAACTGCGGTCCATCCACCAGCCCAGCACGCCCACCAGCAACAGCAGCAGGGGCGCCAGGCTGAGCATGCCGTAGAACGACATGGCGGCACTCATGCGCAGGCCCTCGGCGTCCAGCCACATTTGCGCCGCCCGTCCGAAAGGTACGAACGGACGCCACACGGGCTTGGCCCACTGCAAGGCACGCTCCAAGGGCGACGGCACCGTTGGGGACGATGGTGAGGTTTCTGCGTGGGACGCAGGGCTTGAGCTGGCGGTCATGCGGCGAGGGTAACGGGAGCAGCGCGGCGCGCCCAGACCGGCACGGCGGCAATACAAGTAGGCGTTTTCTGACACACGCATACACCGCGTTGAGAGGGCTCTGCGGCGCAAGACCCTCAAGCGACAGGATCGCGCAGAGCGCTGGACATAATGCGCGCATGCCGCCCCAGCCCTCCGCCCCGCGCAGCCCCAGCGCGCGCGACCTGATGACGACATCTGCGACGGACCGCCGTGCGGGCCAAGTGGCGGCCGAGCAGAATGACCGCCATTTCGTGACCGCGCTTGCGCGCGGCCTGGAGGTACTGGCGTGTTTTCGCAGCGGCGACGCCTTGCTGGGCAACCAGGACATCGCCCAGCGCTGCGGGCTTCCCAAGTCCACCGTGTCGCGCCTGACAGCCACGCTCACGCGCATGGGTTACCTGATCCACGTGCGCGAAAGCAGCAAATACCGGCTGGGCACGGCCACGCTGTCGCTGGGCAGCGCGATGCTGGCGCGGCTGGACGTGCGCCAGGTGGCGCGCCCGCTGATGCAGGAGCTGGCGGACTTTGCCCGCGCCGAGGTCTCGCTGGGTACCCGCGACCGCTTCTCCATGATCTACGTAGAGAACTGCCGCAGCCAGGCGCCCCACGCCCTGAGCCTGGACGTGGGATCGCGCATTTCGCTCACCACATCGGCCATGGGCCGGGCCTGGCTGGCGGCAGCACCTGCACGGGAACGCACCGAGCTGCTGGCGCAGATCCAGCAGCGCAATGAAACGCGCTGGCCCGCGCTGCAGCAGGGTTTGGATCAGGCCTTGCAGGACTACCGCAGCCTGGGCGTGGCCACCTCATTTGGCGAGTGGCAGAAGAAGGTCAATGCCATTGCACGCAGCTTCCAGCCCGGCGGGGGCCTGCCGCCCATGGTCATCAACTGCGGCGGCCGCGCATCCCAGGTGTCGCAAGAGCTGCTTCTGGGCGAGGTGCGCCCGCGGCTCATCGAGATCGTGGCGCGCATTGAGACCGCGCTGTACCGGTAGGCCCGGCCGGGCGTGTCGCCCCGTGTCCACACCGTCCAGTGCACCGCGCGATTGCGCAGAGTGTCCAACGTGACAGCCCGGAGACGCCAGGGCCGCTAGCATGCCCGCTCACAGGAGACAAACACCATGAGCGTGCGACAACTTTTTGACCTGACGGGCCAGGTGGCCCTGGTGACCGGCGGATCGCGCGGGCTGGGCCTGCAGATGGCCGAGGCCCTGGGCGAGATGGGCGCCAAGCTCGCCATCTCGGCGCGCAAGGCCGACGAACTGGCCGAGGCCCGGCAGCACCTGGAAGGCCTGGGCTACGAGGTGCTCACCGTCGTCAACGATCTGCAGAAGACCGAGGACATTCCGGGCCTGGTGGACCAGGTGGTGGAGCGCTTCGGCACCATCGACATCCTGGTCAACAACGCAGGCGCCACCTGGGGCGCCAAGGCCGAGGAGTACCCCGACGCGGCCTGGCACAAGGTGATGGACCTGAACGTGAGCGCGCCGTTCTTCCTGTCGCGCGAGGTGGGCAAACGCTGCATGATCCCGCGCGGCAAGGGCAGCATCATCGTCACGGCTTCAGTGGCAGGCCTCAAGGGCACGCCGCCGGGCATGAACACGATTGCCTACAACACGTCCAAGGCCGCAGCCATCCACTTTGCGCGCACCCTGGCTTCGGAATGGGGGCACTACGGGATTCGCGTCAACGCCATCTGCCCAGGATTTTTCCCCAGCAAGATGGCCAGCGGACTGATTGAAAAACTGGGCCCGGCCATGATCGAGCGCACGCCGCTGCGCCGCATCGGCGGAGACGAGGACCTCAAGGGTGCGGTGGTGTTCCTGGCCTCCAACGCGTCGCGCCACATCACGGGCGAGAGCATCGTGGTGGATGGGGGCGCCAGCCTGATTTGAGACACCCCCCTGAGCCGCTTCGCGGCTTCCCCCCGCTCTCGCTGCGCTGCGCTTGCGGGCAGGGGGACGACGCCCTCGCTGTGGGGCGGCCCTTGCTTGGCGTCCCGCGCCTGGGCCGCGCCAGTTGCATCGCGCGATGCCCGAATCCGACCCACTGAGAAGATTGGCCCACCCATGTCCGACCGCCACCTCGCCCATTGGCCGCCCGGCCTGTCGCGGCATCTCACGCTGCCGCAGACCAACCTGTTCCACAACGCCGAGGTGTCGGCGGCGCGGTATCCGGACAAGCCGTTTCTGGTGTTCTACGACACGCTGGTGACGTTTCGGCAGTTCCGCGATCAAGCGGAGCACATCGCGGGCTTCTTGCAGCAGGTGTGTGGGGTGAAGGCGGGCGACCGGGTGCTGCTGTACATGCAGAACAGCCCGCAGTGGATCCTCGCGTTCTACGGCATCCTGCGGGCCAATGCCGTGGTAGTGCCGGTGAACCCGATGAACCTGACCGACGAGCTGCGCCACTACGTGGCCGACAGCGGCGCCACCGTGGCCTTCGTGCCGCAGGATTTGCATGCGCAGGCGCAGCCGCTGGTGGACCCTGCAGGCGGCGAAGGCACGCTGCAGCACCTCATCGTGGCGGCCTACAGTGACTACCTTCAGGTGCCCACCGACCTGCCCGTGCCCGCTTTCGTCAGCGCGCCACGCCAGGCCATTGATGCGCCGGGCGTCACGTTGTGGAGCGATATGCTGGCGCAGCAGCGCACGCCAGGGCCGCTGACAGCGGGACCGGACGACCTGTGCGTGATGCCCTACACCTCGGGCACCACCGGTCACCCCAAAGGTTGCATGCACACGCACCGCAGCGCGATGAGCACCCTGGTGGGCGGGGTGCAGTGGTTTGCGCGCACGCAGGATGCCACCTACCTCGCGGTGCTGCCGCTGTTCCACGTCACGGGCATGTCGGGCAGCATGAATGGGCCACTGTTCATCGGCGCCACGGTGGTCGTGCTGCCGCGATGGGACCGCGACGCCACGGCGCTCTTGATGCAGCGCTATCGCATCAGCATCTGGCAGGCCATCTCCACCATGGTGGTGGACTTCCTGGCCAACCCGCGCATTGCCGAGTACGACATCAGCAGCCTGCAGGCGATTCGCGGCGGCGGCGCGGCCATGCCCAAGGCGGTGGCGCAGCGGCTGAAAGACCTCACGGGACTGGACTACGTGGAGGGCTACGGCATGTCCGAGACCATGGCCGCCACCCACATCAATCCGCCGCACCGGCCCAAGCCGCAGTGCCTGGGCATCCCTGTGTTCGACGTGGACGCTCGCGTGGTCGACCCGGTCACGTTTGCCGAGCTGCCCCCGGGCGCGATTGGCGAGATCGTGGTGCACGGCCCGCAGGTGATGCAAGGCTACTGGAACAACCCCGCTGCCACGGCCGAGAGCTTTGTCACGTTGGATGGCAAGCGTTTTCTGCGCACCGGCGACTTGGCCCAGGTGGACGAGGACGGCTACTTCTTCATGGTGGATCGCCTGAAGCGGATGATCAACGCGTCGGGCTACAAGGTCTGGCCCGCCGAGGTGGAGGCCATGATGTACGCGCACCCGGCCATCCAGGAGGTGTGCGTGATCGCCGCCCAAGACGAACGCCGCGGGGAGACCGTGAAGGCGGTGGTGGTGCTGCGCGATGCGTTCAAAGGCCAGGTCACCGAGCAGGCCATCATCGACTGGGCCCACGACCACATGGCCGCGTACAAGAGCCCGCGCATCGTGCAGATGGTGGACAGCCTGCCCAAGTCCGGCACCGGCAAGGTGCAGTGGCGGGAACTGCAGGAGCGGGAGCGTGGAGGGCGGTGAGAGGCCGCTCCACTAGAGCTGCTTGCTTTTATTTTGATAGCTGCTAGCGCTTTCTAGATAAGCGCTGCAGGCCGATTTGATTCAAAATCTGTAGTGCGAAGGTTGTCGGGTTACGCCCTGCGGGCTAACCCGACCTCCTTGTGCCTTAGCGCCCGCACCTGCTGATGCGTAGGTCGGGTTAGCCCAACGGGCGTAACCCGACACCCCCCGCGCACACCCCTCACTTCGCCAACGCATCCAGCCGCGTTTCCTTCACCTTGCCGCCGTCCACCACGGCCACGCGGGTGTTGGCGGTGGAGCCGCCGCGCTCGTCCACGCCGTTCATCTCGTGCGGGTTGTGTTCGCTGGGCAGCGACTTGAAGGCCTTGTCCAGCTGTGCGCGGATGGCAGCGGCGTCGGTGGTGGTGCCGGCAAGCTTCATGGCCATGGCGGTGGCGTGCACGGCCGTGTAGTTCAGCGACACCTCGCTGCTCGGGTCGCGGCCGGGGTTGGCCTTGCGGAAGCGCTCCACAAACGCCTTGGTCACGGGCGAACTGTCTTCCACCACCGGCAGCACGCCGATGGAGCCCTCCAGCGGGCCGTAGCCACCGGTGATCTTGCCGATCTCGTCCATCTTGGCCTGGTCGATGATCACGAAGCCGCCCTTGAAGCCCAGTTCGCGCGCCTGCTTGACGACCAGGCCTGTGGGCTCGGATGCACCGCCGATGAACAGCACGTCGGGCTTAGAGGCCAGCACGCGGCTCACGCCGCTGTAGAAGTCGGTGGCGCGGTTGTAGGACATGGGGTTCTCGGCCACCACCTTGCCACCCGCGGCTTCCCACGCGGGCTTGAAGGCGGCCGTCCACGCCTTGGCGTAATCGTGGTCGGCGTTGGCAATGGCCACGTTCTTGCCGTACTTGGCCATGGCGTGGTTGACGAAGGGCTTGATGTACGAGGTGAACTCGGGCGGGATGCGCAGCGTGAGCTTGTTGTTGCGCTCTGTGATCTGGGGCACGCTGGTGTACGACAGCAGCAGCACCTTCTGCGCTTCGTTGGTGGCCATTACCGCAAAGCTGCCACCGGAATGCGGCACCAGCACGGCGGGGGCCTTGTGCTCCTGCACCAGGCGCTGGGTGTTTATGGCGGTCTCGCTGGGGTTGTACTTGTCGTCCAGCGCCACGATCTCCAGCTTGACCTTCTGGCCGCCCACTTCCAGGCCCTTGGCGTTGATCTCCTGCACCGCCATCTCCATGCCGCTGAGCACGTTCTTGCCGTACAGCGCGGCGCCGCCGCTGAGCGGCCCCGAATAGCCGATCTTGACGACCTGCTGCGCGAAGGCGGTGTGGCCGGCGCCCAGCAGCGCAGCCACGGCGAGGGCGCTGGCACCGAGGCGAAGAAGGGTCTTGCGTTTCGTGAACATGGTGTCTGTCTCCTTGGGGTTGGTCTCAGGGGTCAAATGGATTCGTGGATGAGGACGCCGGGAACAGTCACGCGCCGATGTAGGCGCGGCGGACCTCTTCGTTGTTCATCAAGGTTTGCGGCTCACCCTCCATCACGATGCGGCCGCTTTCGATGACGTACGCACGGTGCGCGATCTTGAGCGCGGCAAACGCGTTCTGCTCTGCCAGCAGCACGGTGGTGCCGGCCTGGTTGATGCGCTGGATGACCTCGAAGGTCTGTTTGATGACCAGCGGCGCCAGGCCCAGCGACGGCTCGTCCAGCAGCAGCACCTTGGGCCGCCCCATCATGGCGCGGCCGATGGCCACCATCTGCTGCTGCCCGCCGCTGAGCGACCCGGCCGGGTCGTCCTTCTTGTCGGCCAGGATGGGGAACAGCGCGAATACTTCGTCCAACACCTTCTTGCTGCCGGCTGTGTCGCCGCGGTGCACGTAGGCACCCAGCATCAGGTTCTTGAGTACCGACATGCCGGGGAACAGCTTGCGCCCTTCGGGACACTGCACCACGCCCTGCTGCACGATCTGCGAGGGCTTCATGCCCACCAGCTCCTTGTCCCCATAGCGCACGCTGCCGCCGGCCGCGCGGTGGATGCCGCTGATGGTGAGGAAGATCGAGCTTTTGCCCGCGCCGTTGGCGCCTAACAGCACCACCAACTCGCCCTGCTCCGCGCGCAGGCTCACGCCATTGAGCGCCTGGAAGCTGCCGTATTTGAGCGACAGGTTGTCAAGCCGCAGCATGCTCGCTCCCCAGGTAGGCGTCGATCACGGCCGGGTTGGCGCGGATCTCGGCGGGTGTGCCCTCGGCAATCTTCTCGCCGTAGTTCAGCACCATGATCTTGTCGGCCAGGCTCATGATCATGTTCATCTTGTGTTCGATCAGGCACACGGTGAGGCCGCTGGCGACCATCTTGCGGATGAGCTGGGCGAGGCCCTCGGTCTCGTCGGGGTTGACGCCGCCGGCGGGTTCGTCCAGCAGCACTAGGCTGGGCCCGGTGGACAGGGCCAGCGCAAAGGCCACGCGCTTGCGTTCCTCCTGCGAGATATCGCCGGCCATGCGATGCGCCAGGTGCGACAGGCCCACAAAGTCGAGCGCGTCGCGTGCCTTCTCGCGGCAGATGCGCTCTTCCTCGCGCAGGCGGCTGGAGTTGCGCAGCACGTCGAGCAGGCCCGAACGCGTACGCAGCCGGTGGCCCACGATGAGGTTGTCCAGCACCGTGGCCATGTCGAAGAGCGCCGTGGTCTGGAAGGTGCGGGCCACGCCCAGCCGGGCCACCTCGTCGGTGCGCAGCGCGGTCACGTCGCGCCCCTGCAGCGTGATGGTGCCGGAGCTGGGCCGGTGCACGCCGCTGATGAGGTTGAAGAAGGTGGTCTTGCCCGCGCCGTTGGGGCCGATGATGGCGTTGATCTTGCCGGTCTCGATGGTGGTGCTCACGTTGTTCACCGCCGCCAGTCCGCCAAAGGTCTTGGTCAAGTGGTCGATCTTAAGCACGCTCACCTCCTGCGGCCGGCGTCATGGGGGCCACGGCTGCCGGCTGCGGCTGGGGGGGCTGCGGTGGAGGCTGCTGCGCCTGTGCCGCCCGCCGCGCGCGCCAGCCCAGGTAGGTGCCCACGATGCCGTGCGGCACAAAGATGACCAGGAGCACCAGGATGGGCCCGAACACCAGGAAGCGGTACTCCTGCAGGAACTGCAGGTACTGCGTGAGCCACGGCATGGCCAACGCGCCCAGCAGCGGCCCCAGCAGCGTGCCCAGGCCGCCAATGAGCATGTACATGGTCATGTCGAAGGTGTGCTCCACCCCCGCCACACCGGGCCCGATGAAGCGCACGTACCCGGCATACAGACCGCCTGCGATCCCCGCGTAAAACACCGACAGCATGAACGCCAGCACCTTGTTGCGCATGAGGTTGATGCCCAGCGACTCGGCCAGCTCGTCGCTGTTGCGGATGGCCATGAAGGTGCGGCCCAGCAGCGAATTGACGATGCGCCGCATGGCCCACAGGCCCACCACCAGCCAGAAGAACGCCAGGTAGTACAGCGACAGCGGGGTATCGAAGGTGATGCCACCTATCGGCGATGGCGCCGGTATGCCGATGATGCCCACCGTGCCGTGGGTGAGACTTTCCCACTTCTCGATCACCAAAAACATGATGTAGCCCACGCACAGCGTGAAGATCGAGAAGTAGTGCCCCTTGAGCCGCAGCGACAGAATGCCGATAAAGAACCCCAACACCGTGGTGACCACGCCCGACAGCGCGAACGCGATCCAGAACGGCACCTGGTGGTCCACCGTGAGGATGCCCACGGTATAGGCCCCCACGGCCATGAAGCCGCTGTGCGCCAGGTTGAACTGGCCCGTGTAGCCGGTGATGAGGTTGAGCCCGATCGTCGCAATAGCAAAGATGTAGGCCGTGCCCATCACCGTGAGGTGGTAGTCGTTGCCGGCCATGAGCGGAAAAGCCAGCCCCGCCGCAAACAGCAGCGCCCAGCCCCATTTGCCTTCCAGGTATGCCAAGGCTTTCATCATCAGTGCGCCCCCTTGGTGAACAGGCCCTGAGGGCGTACGGAAAGGATGACCACCAGCAGCACGAAGGCGATGATGTCCTTGTAGTCAGTGGAGATGTAGAACGCGCCGAAGCTCTCGGCAAAGCCGATGATGAGCCCGCCGATGATGGCCCCGGGCACGCTGCCCATGCCGCCCAGGATGATGATGACGAAGGCCTTGGTGATCACTAGGTGCCCCATGGCCGGGTACACCAGGTTGATGGGCGCATACAGCGTGGCCGCCACCGCCGCCAGCACGCCCGAGATGGCAAACGTGAGCATGGCGACCCGGTTGGCGTCGATGCCCACCAGCGATGCGCCGTCGCGGTTCTGCGCCATGGCGATGATGGTGGAGCCGGTGACGGTGCGCGTGAGGAACAGGTGCAGCACCACCATCAGCACCAGCGCCGCCGCAATGATCAACAGCCGCTGCACCGGTGCCGTGACGCCACCCAGTTCGATGATGCCGGTGTAAGGCGTCTGCATGCGATGGAAGTCCGCGCCCCACAGCGCCTGCGCGCCCGCTTCCAGGAACAGCAGAACGCCGATGGCCGCGATCATGGGGTGCAGGCCCGACGCCTTGCGCAGCGGATGGAACACCAGCCGCTCGGCCAGCACGCTGAGCAGCGCCACCGCCGCCGCCGACCCCGCCATGGCCACCCAGTAGTTGAAGCCCCATGCGGCCATCAGGTGCCAGGAGACAAAGGCACCGGCCATGTAGAACGCGCCGTGCGCAAAGTTGGGCACGTGCAGGATGCCGTACACCAGCGTGAGCCCCAGCGCGACCAGGCTGTAGATGCCGCCCAGCGTCAGGCCGTTGAGCACTTGCTGCAGGAACAATTCCATCAGCCAGCCCTTTCCACGGATTGCGCGTTGCGGCCGCTACAGTGCGCGGCGGCCTGCGGCCGGGTGCCGGGGGCGTCCCCTTGGGGGCGTCTGTCCATCGTCTTGCTCCTGAGAAAGGTTGCAGACGGGCCACGCATTGCCAGTGGCCCAGCGAGCCCCGGTTGGCGTGCGTGAATGCAACTTTGGCTGCGACACGCCCGCCGCTGGTCAGGGCTGTTTCAGCTTAATAACGATGGCCCACGGGCCCAACCGGCAGTTCTGCAGTGCAGAACAATTGAGGGTAATCACCCAGCGAATCACGGGTGCGCCAGTCATCTGCGTGACTAGGATCAGCCCCCGGCAGAAACAGGCTGGTACAAACACGGCTTGGGCAGCTTTGCCTCCCGTCCGCCGGCCCCCCCCAATCCACGGAAACCCATCCGCCATGCACACCCCTGCCCTCACCCGCCTCCGCCTTTGCCTTCAACACCACGTGGACCAAGGTCTGCTGCCCGGCGCAGTGGCCCTGGTGCACCACCGCGGCCGAACCGTGCTGCATGAAGCCGTGGGCGCGCTGCGCCCCGGCACACCCGATGCTGCCCCCGGCCCCACTCTGGCGCCCGACAGCCTGTTCCGCATCTATTCCATGACCAAGCCGATTGCATCGCTGGTGGCGCTGATGCTGATGGAAGAAGGGCGCCTGTTGCTGTCATTGCCTGTTGCGCACTACCTGCCCGCGTTTGCGAAGCAACAGGTGTTTGACCCTGCCACCGGCGGCTCGCGCCCCGTGCGGCGCGAGGCCACGGTGCACGATTTGCTGCGCCACACCGCCGGCCTGAGCTATGCCTGGGGCGAGGGCCCCGTGGACCAGGCTTACCGCGCCGCGCGCATCGGATCGCGCAAGCACGACAACGCAGCACTGGCCGCCGCGCTGGGCCCGTTGCCGCTGGTGCACGAGCCCGGCACTACCTGGGAATACAGCCGCGCCACCGACGTGCTGGGCGCCGTGCTGGAGGCAGTGGAGGGTGTGCCCCTGTCGACCATTCTGCAGCGCCGCGTGTTCGACCCGCTGGGCATGCGCGACACCGGCTTCAGCGTGCCGCCCGCGCAGCTGCACCGCCTGGCCGAACCCTTTGCCCGCGACCCGCAGACGGGCGCCGAAGTGGCGCTGAACGACGTGTCGGCCCCGCCCACATTCGAGTCCGCTGGCGGTGGGCTGGTCTCCACCGCCAACGACTACGCGCGCTTCTTGCAGGTGATGCTGGGCCGCGGCACCGCGCCCGGACCGGATGTTCCGCAACACACCGTGCGCTTGGTCAGCCGCGCCACGGTGGACTTCATGACCGCCGACCACCTGGGAGCCCACATCGGCACTGCCGGCGACATCCTGCCCCCCGGCTACGGCTTTGGCCTGGGCGTGGCCGTGCGCCGGGCCACCGGCGTGGCCACCAGCCCCGCATCGGCCGGCACCTACAGCTGGAGCGGCATGGCCGGCACTTTCTTCTTCGTGGACCCGGCCGAGGACATGTTCGCCATCCTGCTCACCCAAGCGCCGGGCCAGCTGCACTACCTGACCGAGCTGTACCCGGCGCTGGTGTACGCAGCGCTGTAAGTGGGGGCACCCCCTGAGCGGCTGCGCCGCTTCCCCCTCTCTCATGCTGCGCGTGAGAGGGGCACGCCGCCAGCGGCGGGCGGCCCTTGCGCGGCGGCCGCGCGCTTGGGCCGCGCCAGTTTCTACCGACGCTGATGGAGCCTGCGCTGGCGCGCCGCGCACCCCTGCGGCTTACACTCGGCGTCCAGCGCGGCATGCCCGCAGTGACCCCACCGCCGCACGCGCAGACCGTCAATCAGTCAGACCTCTTTTTCCTATTTATGCAGATCCGCTGCGCCCTGGTCGGCATGCCCGGCTCCGGCAAATCCACCATCGGCCGCCAGCTGGCCCACCGCGTGGGCGTGCCTTTCATCGACGTGGACCACCGCCTGGAACAGCACCTGGGCATGAGCATCCGCCAGTTCTTTGAAGCCGAGGGCGAGGCCCGCTTTCGCGACGAGGAGGCCGCCCTGCTGTCGCACCTGGCCCAGCAGCCGGGGGGCATGGTCTTGTCCACCGGCGGCGGCGCCGTGCTGCGGCCCGACAACCGCAGCGTGCTGCGCCGCTTCGGCCATGTGCTGTACTTGCGCGCCTCGGCCGAAGAGATCTACAAGCGCATCAAGCACGACCGCAGCCGCCCCCTGCTGCAGGTGGGCAACCCCCTGGACAAGCTGCGCGAGCTGTACGCCCAGCGCGACCCGCTGTACCGCGAGACCGCGCACTTCGTGATCGAGACCGGGCGGCCCACGGTGAGCACGCTGGTGAACATGATCCTGATGCAGCTGGAGATGGCCGGTGGGGTGGAAAGCTCCGAGCCTGAACCGAGCAGGGATCAGCAGGGGTAAGCCCTAGGGCCTGTTCACACTATTTTTGCCAGTGCGAAGGCTTCCCTTCGGATTGCGATGCCCAGGGGCCATCCGCGGCGTTGCCAAGCCTCGCTGGGGCCGCACCCCAGCTTCGTTTGACGCCTAGCGCCAGGCCCTTGGGCGTCGCAACACATCTGGCAAAAATAGTGTGAACAGGCCCTAAGGGGCAAGCCGCGCGTCGAGAATCCGTTGCAACAGTTCAGCGAACTGCTGATCGCTGACCGCGTGGCGCGGGTTTTCGGTGTTCACACGGTGCACCACCACCAGGTCGTAGGCAGGCACCACGACCACCATGTGCCCACCGTAGCCTTGCGCCGAGAAAGTGCCGGCGGGCACCTTGATGGATGGCAGATGGCGCCCGTCCATCGCAACCCACCACATGTAGCCGTAGCCACCATCCGCCCCGGTATCCGAATAGGGTTGCAGGCTCTGCTGCACCCAGGCTGTCGGCACCACCTGCTTGCCAGCCCACACGCCGCCACGAAGGTACAGCAGCCCGAAACGGGCCAGATCCCGTGCCGACATGCGCATGGGATAGGCGGCGTGGATTGACTCTGCGCCCGTGAAGTAAGCGCCATCCTGGGCTCGCCAGTCCTGCATCTGCAGCGGCTGCACCAGCCGTGTGGCAAACGCGGCATAGATGCTGGTGCGCGTGCTGGCTTCGTAGATGGTGTTCAGCGCGTTGAAGTCCCAGTTGTTGTAGTACCAGAACGTGCCTGGCCCGTGGCTGCCGCGCGCGGGCCGGGCGGCTGCCATGGCCGGCGTTTCATACAGCGCTGGGTGGTAGACCCCGGAACGGGACTGCAGCAAGTGCCGTACGGTGGCCTGCTTTTCCGCGTCGGTGAGCGTGGGCGCGTTGTCGTCCACGCCCAGCGCCGCCAGCGTGGCATCCAGCGGCAGTCGGCCCTCTGCGGCGGCCATGCCGACCAGACTGCTCAAGATGCTCTTGCGGATCGAGTGGATGTTGAAGCGCTCATGGGTCGCACCCCACTCGTCCAAGATCCGGCCCTGGACCACGAGCATGACGGCTGCCGTGTCGAGTTTTCTGGCATGTTCGCGTACCCGCGCAAGCTTCTCGCTGGACCACCCGGCCGCTTCCGGCGATGCAACGCGCTCCCACTCGACCCCGGGCACCGTTGGCGCATCCGCCGTCAACGCCATTGCAGCCCCCGCTACCAGCCCGGTAAGGGATGTAACGATCCAGCGCAACGCCGCGCGCCGACGAGCTCTTGTTTGCATACGGTCTCCTAGGTTCACGCGGTGGCGGTGCCAATTCGGAGCGTTCATTTCGCGCGATGAAGCCGGCCTCCGAGCCTCTTGCCAGGCCCTCGCGCGCTTCCCAGAATACCGGCTCGCCCCAAGAAAGCCAGACTCTCAACCCGAAAGGAACAGGCCACCATGTCCCCCAAGAACACCATCTGCCTGTGGTTCAACGGCACCGCGCTGTAGGCCGCCGTGGGCCGCGTCATGCATGCGCCGGGCGACTACCCCGCAGGCCAGCAGGGCGATGAGCTGACGGTGGAGTTCACCGTACTTGGCATCCCGTGTTTGGGGCTGAACGGCGGCCCCACCTTCGCGCAGACCGAGGCGTTTTCGTTTCAGGTGGCGACAGACGACCAACTCGAAACGGACCGGCTGTGGAATGCCATCGTAGGCAACGGCGGGCAGGAGAGCGCTTGCGGCTGGTGCAAACACCGCTGGGGCGTATCTTGGCAAATCACGCCCCCGGTGCTGACCGAGGCCATCCAGGGGGCCGACCGCGCTGCGGCCAAGCGGGCCTTTGACGCGATGATAACCATGCGCAAGATCGACATCTCGGCGATAGAGGCGGCGGTGCGCGGGGCGTAGCTCGCCCGGGGAGTCCACCCGATCGACCATCGGCCGTCACATCAGCAGATGCTGCCGCCGATGCTCTTGCCGGTTTTCAGGTCAAAACCGAAGTAGCAGCTGTAGTCAGTAGCTGAGTACCGGATGCATTCCAACCGATCCTTTGTCCGCACCCGAGTCTTAGGGTCATTAATGCATTCGCTTTTAACATCTGGCCCCATTCGGTCAAACAAATCGCGAGCGCTTTTCCCCTGCAAATGAAAAGAAACCTTGGCATCCTCAGCATTCGGAGCTGTTGGATCTCCCAATCCGCCGGCGTAGAGTGCCATCTGCCCATTAATTGGCCTATACACAAAAATCCAATTAGCGACCGCTACCGAGCACATGACAAGTAACGCCGAAAAAATAGCTTTTTTACCAAATTCGCAAATATTCATCGATCACTCCCGGCACTCGATTTATATATTTTATTAAGCGCTCCAAAATCTGCTGCAAATCGCCTTCTAAAGCCTGATTTCCACATGCAAATGGTCATCATGACCATTCATATAGGTAGCATTAGCAATCTTTGGATCGTTGAAACCGACCTTTTTTACCATCCCTGTTTGCCAGATCAAGTCAACAAGCTTTTGCGTTGCCGCTTGGTCATAGTCTTTGCTAGACCAGCGCACCGGTTGCTTGGAACCATCTTTCCGAATCGGCCGAATATCAACCTGCAAACCATTTCGATGACTTTTATGGGGCGGGAACGCCACCCCTTCGGCCAAACTAATGTTTCCAATGCCGATTTTCCGCTCCTCAGTCATTGCCCAAGTATGCTCCAGTTTAAATATAAAATTAAGCATCTGCGGGTGAGCATACTGTGCACGACCACCAGGAGGAGTGCCGTAAGTGTAGTAGCCCGATTCTTCCGGCATCTGCGGAAGCATGAAATATCCGCGCCCGTCTTGAGGTAGCGGCGAAGATGTTGCCATTATTTCGCTCCTTTTTTGCAAATTTTATAAATTAAACAAGGCAAAAAGAGAGCGTTTCGAAATATTACAGTTTCAGACCCGACTATTTCATCGGCGCATGCACCGCCATCAGCCCCACCACCCAGTCGATGAACACCCGGACCTTCGCACTGACGTGGCGGTGGGGCGGATAGGCCACGTACAGGGGCATGGGGTCCAGCGTCCAGTCCTGCAGCAGCGGGACCAGTTCGCCGGCCGCTACGTGGGGCCGGGCCATGTAATCGGGCAGCCAGAGCACGCCCAGGCCCGCCAGGCCTGCCGTCAGGTAGGCATTGCCGTCGTCCACCGCGCAGATGTCGTGGCCCTGGGCCTGCACGCGTTCTGTGCCGCGGCGCATGTCAAACGGTAGGGACCGGCCGGTGCGTGCCCACAGGAACCCCACCGTGCGGTGGTGCGGGCCCTGCAGCGCGCTGGGGTGGTCGGGGGTGCCGGCGCGCTGCAGGTAGCTGGGGGCGGCGTACACCCGCAGCGCCAGGTCGCCCACGTGGCGCGCGACCAGGGCGGGGTTGGTCAGGGTGCCGCCGCGCACCACGCAGTCCACGTTGTCGCCGATCAGGTCCACAGGTCGGTCGCTCACGCCCAGGTGCAGGAGGATTTCGGGGTACTGCGCGTGGAACGCGGGCAGCGCGGGGATGAGAACCAGGCGCGCCAGCGGGCTGGGCACGTCCACGCGCAGGCGGCCGCGGGGCGCGGTGGATGCGCTGGCGAGGCTGGTTTCGGCGTCGTCCAGCTCGGCCAGCAGGCGCACCACGCGCTCGTAGTAGGCGGCGCCATCGGCCGTGACCTGCACGCGCCGGGTGGTGCGGTGCAAAAGCTTCACGCGCAGGCGGGCTTCAAGCTGCTGCACCAGCTGCGTGGCGGTGGTGCGGCTCATGTGCAGCGTGAGGGCGGCTTTGGTGAAGCTGCCGGTCTCCACCACGCGGGCAAAGGCCAGCATGGCATCAAAGCGGTCCATGGTGGGCCCCGGGTTGGTCGTTGACGGATTGTTTGGATTCTAAGAACAGTGGTGCGTGCAGTTGCCTGTTTATCGGTGTGGCGGGCGCTTCTACAGTTCCTTCATCGCATCCAAGCGAGCGATCCATCCATTCAACATTCATCCCCGGGAGTTTTTCCATGAACCAGCGCGATGTCGTGTTTCCAGCCGGCCGGCAGGCCTTGTATGAGCGCAACCGCTATTCGCCCGCGGTGCGGGCCAACGGCTTTCTGTTTGTCTCAGGCCAGGTGGGCAGCCGTGAAGATGGCTCGCCCGAGCCGGACTTGACAGCCCAGGTGCGCCGGGCGTTCGCCAATCTGAATGCCGTGCTGCAGGCCGCCGGCTGCACGTTTGACGACGTGGTGGACGTGACGGTGTTTGTGGTGAACCCTGAAGCGAATTTCGAAACCATCTGGGGCATCGTGCCGGAGTTCTGGGGGCAGGCACCCTTTCCCACGTTGACCGGTATCGGCGTGACCTGGCTCTATGGATTTGATTTCGAGATCAAGGTGATTGCCAAGCTGCCAGACAGCGCAGGTTGATGGTCGACTCTTTGAATCAAATAGGCTACTAGCGCTTATTGATAAAGCGCCAGCAGCTATTTTATTCATAGCATCACAGATTCGGCGCCAGCAGCCGCTCCAGCACCTTCTCGTCCATGCCCCGGCGCTGGGCCATGTCGTGCAGCTGGTCTTCGCCGATCTTGCCGACGTTGAAGTACACCGCGTCGGGGTGGCCGATGTAGAAGCCGCTCACGCTGGCCGCAGGGGTCATGGCCAGGCTTTCGGTCAGGCCCATGCCGATCTCTTCGGCGTTCAGCACGCGGAACAGGTCGGTCTTGGCGCTGTGGTCCGGGCAGGCGGGGTAACCGGGCGCGGGGCGGATGCCGCGGTACTTCTCGGCAATCATGTCCTCATTGCTCAACTGCTCGCCCGCTGCGTAGCCCCACAGGTCGGTGCGCACGCGGTGGTGCAGGCATTCGGCAAAGGCTTCGGCCAGTCGGTCGGCCAGGCTCTTGAACATGATGGCGGAGTAGTCGTCCAGCGCGTCGATGAAGGCCTTTTCCTTCTTCTCCACACCCAGCCCGGCGGTGACGGCGAACAGGCCCGCGTAGTCGGCAATGCCGCTTTCCTTGGGCGCCACAAAGTCGGCCAGGCAGCGGCTGGGGCGGGTCACGCCGTCGATGGTGTGTTTTTCGGCCTGCTGGCGCAGGCCGTACCAGGTCATGGCCACCTCGGTGCGGGTGTCGTCCGTGTAGAACTCGATGTCGTCGCCCACGCTGTTGGCGGGCAGCAGGGCCATCACGCCACTGGCGCTGAGCCAACGGCCCTCGATGATCTTTTTCAGCATGGCCTGACCATCGGCAAACACGCGCGTGGCTTCCACGCCCACCACTTCGTCGATGAGGATGGCGGGGTAGGGGCCGGCCAGGTCCCAGGTCTGGAAGAACGGGCCCCAGTCGATGTACTTGGCCAGTTCCGCCAGGTCGAAGTTCTTGAACACGCGGCGGCCCAGCGCGCGGGGCACGGCAGGCTGGTAGGCCGACCAGTCGATCGGCGTCCTGTTGGCGCGGATCTTGGCCAGGGGCCACAGGGGCGTGGCCTTCTTGTTGGCATGCTGGGTGCGCACTTTTTCGTAGTCGGCGTTCAGCTCATCCACGTAGCTCTGCACGCCGTCGCCCAGCAGGCTTTGCGCCACGCTCACGCTGCGCGAGGCGTCGGGCACATAGACCACGGGGCCTTCGTAGTGCGGCGCGATCTTGACGGCGGTGTGCACGCGGCTGGTGGTGGCGCCGCCGATCAGCAGCGGGATCTTCTTGATGCGGAAGTGGTCGTCCTTCTGCATCTCGCCGGCCACGTACTGCATCTCTTCCAGGCTGGGCGTGATCAGGCCCGACAGGCCCACGATGTCCGCGCCCTCGACCTTGGCCTTGGCCAAAATCTCGTGGCAGGGGACCATCACGCCCATGTTCACCACCTCGAAGTTGTTGCACTGCAGGACCACGGTGACGATGTTCTTGCCGATGTCGTGCACGTCGCCCTTCACGGTGGCGATCACGATCTTGCCCTTGCTGCGCACGTCGCGGCCGGCGGCCTCGTCCTGGCGCTTTTCTTCCTCGATGTAGGGGATCAGGTGGGCCACAGCCTGCTTCATCACGCGCGCGCTTTTCACCACCTGGGGCAGGAACATCTTGCCCGCGCCGAACAGGTCGCCCACCACGTTCATGCCGTCCATGAGCGGGCCTTCGATCACGTGCAGCGGGCGGCCACCCTTGGCCAGGATTTCGCGGTAGGCCTCTTCGGTGTCTTCGGTGATGAAGTCGGTGATGCCATGCACCAGCGCATGGCTCAGGCGCTCGCCCACGGTCTTGGGGTGCTCGGGCGTGCCGCGCCATTCAAGCTTCTTGCTCTCGTCCTTGGCGCCGCTCTTGGCCGTTTCGGCAATCTCGACCAGGCGCTCGCCCGCGTCCGGGCGGCGGTTGAGCACCACGTCCTCCACGCGCTCGCGCAGCGTGGGCTCCAGGTCGTCGTACACGCCCACCATGCCCGCGTTGACGATGCCCATGTCCATGCCCGCCTTGATGGCGTGGTAAAGGAACACGGTGTGGATGGCCTCGCGCACCGGGTCGTTGCCGCGGAAGCTGAACGACACGTTGGACACACCGCCCGAGACCTTGGCGCCCGGCAGGTTCTGCTTGATCCAGCGCGTGGCTTCGATGAAATCGACCGCGTAGTTGTTGTGCTCTTCAATGCCCGTGGCCACGGCAAAGATGTTGGGGTCGAATATGATGTCTTCGGGCGGGAAGCCCACCTCATCCACCAGCACGCGGTAGGCGCGTTCGCAGATCTCGATCTTGCGGGCGTAGGTGTCGGCCTGGCCTTTTTCGTCGAACGCCATCACCACGGCCGCAGCGCCGTAGCGCTTGACCAGCCGCGCCTGTCGCTTGAACTCGTCCACCCCTTCTTTCATGCTGATGGAGTTGACGATGCCCTTGCCCTGGATGCAGCGCAGCCCGGCTTCGATCACCTCCCACTTGGAGCTGTCCACCATGATGGGCACCCGGGCGATGTCGGGCTCGGACGCGATGAGCTGCAGAAACCGCACCATGGCGGCCTTGCTGTCGAGCATGGCCTCGTCCATGTTGATGTCGATGACCTGCGCGCCGTTCTCCACCTGCTGGCGCGCCACGGCCAGGGCCTCTTCGTACTGGCCGTTCAGGATCATGCGCGCGAACGCCTTGGAGCCGGTGACGTTGGTGCGCTCGCCGATGTTGACGAACAGCGTGCCCTCGCCAATGGAGACGGGCTCCAGGCCGGACAGCTTCATGGGGGGCAGGGATACAGCGGAAGACATAGGACTCACCTGTGCAGGGGCAGCGGACATACAGGTGAGCGTCGTTGCGGGGGCTGAGAACGTGGTCTCGCGCGTCCAAGCCTGACGGCCTCGATGTAGTGAGGGGCCGCTGCAACGCTCCTTGGACAGACGGGAGATTTTACCGGGTCAGCGCACCGGCAGGAATTGCAAAAAGGTACCGCCCACAACGCCCTGCACATAGCTGATGGCCGCGCGGCGGTACTTTTCGGTGGTGAATGCGGCCAGCAGATCCAGCCGCGCAATGATCTTGCCGAACTCGCGCTCGAAGCTCAGATTGCGGCCCTGTGCGCCGATCTCGTCGGCCAGCAGCAAGGGCTGGCCCTGGGCGTTGCGGCGCTGCGCGAGCAGCCAGGCGGCGGTCTCGACGTTGCGCGCGGCGTTGTAGAGGTGCTGGGCGTCCACGCCATCAAGCAAGAAGAACTCCGTTTTGCCGCCGTGGGCCGTGATGACCATGTCGGCCGTGGCATGGATGAAGGCCGCCACGCGGTCGCCTGCGAACTCGGGCGCCAGGACCAGCGCCATGGCGGCGATGTCGCGGCGGCCCTGCAGTGGGGCCCAGGGCTGGCGCTGCAGCACGGCGGTGCGCAGCTGCTCCAGCGCCTGTTCGCGGCTGGTGGCGCTGCCCTTGCGCCATTCGGCGGGGTTGCGGCGGTAGAGCTTGTCGGCCAGGCGCAGCAGGCCGTCCAGGTTCTCGTGCATGGCCAGGGTGGCCATGCGGTTGGCGTCGGACTGGGCCAACTCGGCCGCATGGGTGGGCGCCCCCTTCACCTCGCCGCGCGGCGTGGGAGCGTTGCTGGCACAGCCTGCCAACATGCAGCAGAACACTGCCACGCCAGCCCACCGACCCGGCAATCCCCGCAGCAGCAGCAACAAAAACGGCCCTCTCATGGGGCCGATTATGGGTGGCGGCTGAGAGCCCCTGCCCGCCGGCGCACGGCGGTTGACATTGTTTGAAGAAGCGCGTCTTGAACTCTTGCTATGACGCCGCCATGGCCGATGCGGGCAGGCCGAACAGGTGGTCAAACACCCAGTTGAAGACAAAGGTGTAGCAAAGGAAGAACACGATGAGTCCCAGGTCCATCACAAACGCGTGCCACAGGCTCACGCCGAACCACCAGGCAAACAGCGGCACCAGCGTGAAAACCAGGCCGCCCTCGAACCCGATGGCGTGCGCCACGCGCCGCGCCACGCTGCGGCCGCGCACGGGCTGGCGCGCCTCCCAGCGCTCGAACGCCCAGTTGAAGACGATGTTCCAGACGATGGCGATCACCGACGCCGCCACCGCCACCACGCTCGAATGCCCCGCGCCCTGGCCCGTGAGCAGCGCCAGGCCCACCGTGGCGGCGCCGATGGCGATCAGTTCGTACAGGGTCACGTAGACCACGCGGCGCTTGACGCCTTGCAGGCCAAAAAGAGTGGGTGTCTTGTCCATGGTGGGTACTTTATATTCGCCGCACTGACACATAAAGTCAGCTTATTTCAGTTTTAGTGATAGATTGATACCCCATGGCGTTCAACTCCGACAGCGTGCAGGTGTTTCTGACCGTGCTCGACCAGGGCTCGTTCTCGGCCGCCGCGCGGGCGCTGTCGCGCGTGCCGTCGGCCGTGAGCATGACCATTGCCCACCTGGAGGCCGAGCTGGATGTGCAGCTGTTTGACCGCAGCGGCCGCGAGCCCCGGCCCACGGCGGCGGCACGCGCGCTGGAGCCCCAGGCGCGGCTGCTGGCCCAGCAGCTGCAGCAGCTCAACGCCCAGGCACTGGCGCTGACCCAGGGGCTGGAAGAGCGCCTGACCCTGGCCATTGCCCCCGAGCTGCTGGCCGCGCGCTGGGGGGGGCCGCTGGCGGCGCTGGCGCACGAATACCCGCTGCTGCAGGTCGAGGTGCTGGCCGCGCCGCAGGTGGACGCGCTGGCGCTGCTGCACAGCGGGCGAGCCCAGTTGGCGCTGGTGTTTGAACGGCCCAGCATCGACGGGCGCGAGGGGTTTCAGGAGGTGGGCACCGAAACCCTGGTGGCCGTGATCGCTCCCGATCACCCCGTGCTGGCCGGGGCCCGTGCGGCCGCCCAGGCACGCGGCGAGCCACCCGAGGGCGCCATGCTGCGCGAGGAGCACCTCACCACCACGCGCCAGATCGTGGTGGCCAGCCGCGACCTGGGGCAGACCGACCCGCGTTTTGTGTTTGCTCGCCACCACTGGCGCACCGACAACCACCTGGCCGCGCTGGGCCTGATCGAGGCTGGCCTGGGCTGGGGCTGGCAACCGCGCGCGCTGGTGCAGCCGCGCATTGCAGCGGGCACGCTGGTGGAGATGCCGTTTGAAAACCTCAGCAACGGCACGGCGCTGTGGGTAGATGTGGTGTGGTCCAAGGAGCGGCCCCTGGGCCTGGGCGCGGCGCGGTTTGTGGCGCTGATGCGCGACAGCGCCACGCCGCAGGGCGCGGCCCGGTGAGGCGGTCAGGGCAATAAACTGGTGTCAAAAACGGCCTTTCCGCCCGTCCATATTGCCTCGTAAGCTATTACTTACATAGCAACTTGCGCCGTCACAGCCTGGTACTCCCGGCACTCGCCGTCCTCCGGCACCCACAGGCGGTGGGCCCAGCCGCCGTCCAGCGCCCGCTGGCGCACGGCGGTGCGGGTGGTGGGGCAGTGGTCCAGCGCCTCCAGGTGGTTCACCACGATGGCGCCCCGGGTGTGTTGCGCGGCCTCGGCCATGTCGGCCGCGTCCATGAGGATTTCTGCCCCCAGGTCAAAACGCGCGCCACCGGCGGGCAGCACGGCCACATCAGGCTGCAGGCGTGCCAGGCAGTCGCGCACGGTAGGAGTGAGCATGGTGTCGCCCGCCAAGTAGACGCTGGGCTCGCCCGGCAACTCCAGCAGGTAGCCGTGGCCATGCTCCATCAGGCGGCCCACCCAGCCGGTGCCGTGCACACAGGGGATGGGCGTGATGTGGCCGCCCAGCACCAGCGGCTGGCGCCCCGGCCCCGCCAGCGGGTGCACCTGCAGGCCCCGCTGCGCGAGGTAGCCCGCGTCGCGCGGCATGCACAGCACGGGGATCTGCCGCTCGCGCAGAAAGCGCTTGCCCACGCGGTCCAGGTGGTCGAAGTGGCCACGCTGGCAATGGGTGATGAGGGCGTGGGTCACGCGCTGCAGCAACGCGTCCGTGCCTGCGGGCAGTTCCACGATGGGGTTGCGCTGGCGCCCCGCGCCCAGGTAGCGCAGCGCAGGCAGGCTGCCCCGGGGCGCGAGCATGGGGTCCACCAGCAGGCCCACGGGGCGGCCCTCGGCGGGAGTGAATTCAAGCAACACGGTGGCGTTGCGCAACTGGGTGATCTGCATGGCGGGGCTCCAGGGGCGGTGGGAATGCCATGGATTGTTGGGATTCTGGGGTGCAGAGAAAATGGCTGGCTTTGACAACTTCTTTCCATTTCAGGCCACCTGCGCTGAAGCTACTTCCATGCCCTCATCCCCCCCACCACCCCTGCGCCTGGCGCTGCTGCTCTACCCCGGCTGCATGCCCGCTGGCCTGTTTGCCACGGCCGACCTGGCACGTGCCGCCAACCTGCGCGCGCAGCGCGCCGTGGTCACCACCTGCTGGGCGGGGGTGGATCTGCAGCCCGTGCCCACCTGGCAGGGCCCGGCCCTCACGCCCGGCGTGACGCTGGCGCAGGCCGAGGTGGATGCGGTGCTGGTGCCTGGCCTGTGGTTGTCGTCACCCGACGGTTGGCAGGTCCCTGCGCTGCAGCAGCAGTTGGCACCCGCCGTGGCGGCGTTGCGCGCCCTGCCCCGCCGCACCCGGGTATGGAGCTACTGCGCCGGTGTGGCGCTGGCCGCCGCCAGTGGCCGCTTGCGCGGGCGCGGCGCCACAGCCACCTGGTGGCTGCGCGCGGCGCTGGAGCAGCAGTTTGGCGCCGTGCACTGGCGCTTTGACGAGCCGCTGGTGGAAGACGGCCCCGCCACCACCGCCGCAGGTGCCAACGGCCACCTGCCGCTGATGCTGCACGCGCTGGCCCAGCGGCTCGATGCCGCCGCACTGGGCGATCTGCAGTCGCTGCTGATGCTGCCGCGCCCCCGCACCACCCACCCCGCGTTCGCAGGCCATGACCTGATGGCTGTGACCGATCCCACCCTGCGCCGCGCGCTGCTGTGGGTGCAGCGTTGCCCCGCCACCGCGCTGCGCCTGCCCGCGCTGGCCGATGCACTGGCCCTGTCGCCCCGCACGCTGGCACGCCGGGTGCAAGCTCACACGGGGCTGTCGGCCGCGCTGTGGATGCGGCGCATCAAGCTGCGCCAGGTGGGCGAGGCGCTGTGCGACACGCCCCTGCCGGTCAAGCGCATTGCCGAAGACTTGGGCTTTGCCAGCGAGGCGGGCCTGCACCGCGCGTTCCAGCAGGCCACGGGGCAGACACCGCTGGCCTACCGCATGGCGCATGGTTGAACGCCAAAGGGGTCGGTGAATACGAGGGCACCCTGCATCGTTCATCCCAACGATGACCGCCGGGCCATCCTTTGCGATCATGTCTACCGGCCACCACGGCCAGGAGTGAACCCATGCCCACCACCCACACCGCCACCTGCCACTGCGGCGCCGTTGCCATCGAAGCCACGCTGGACCTGGCCCAGCCCACCTACCGTTGCAACTGCAGCATCTGCCGCCGCACCCGCTTCTGGCCTGCCGTGGCCTTGCCGGGTGGCTTTCGCATCGTGCGGGGGCAGGACGACCTCACGCGCTACACCTTCGGCACCCACAAGAACCACCACTACTTCTGCCGCCACTGCGGCGTGCGCGTGTTTGGCCACGGCACCGACACGCCCATGGGCGAGATGTATGGCGTGAATGTGGGCTGCATCGATGGCCTGACGGACGAAGACCTCGCGCGCCTGGCGGTGGTGCGGGTGGACGGCCTGCACGACCAGTGGCAGCAGGCCCCGGCGCACAGCGGGTATCTTTGACATTCCGGCGCATTGCGCCGCCCTGCCAGGAGCCCGCCCATGCCTTCACCTTTTGCCGCCGCCCCGTCCTCCCTCTTGCAGCGCCTGCAGCCCTGGCAACCGCCGGGCAAGCACATGTCGCTGGACGACATCGACCCCGGCGCCAAACCGTTCTCGCTGGGCGACAAGGCCCGCGACAAGGCCGCGGTGGAAGAACTGGCGGTGGAGCTGGATGCGCTGCAGAACCTGTTCTACGCCGACAAGCGCTACAAGCTGCTGGTGGTGCTGCAGGGCACAGACACCTCGGGCAAGGACGGCACCATCCGGGGTGTGTTCGGCCGCATGAGCGCCCTGGGCGTGCACGCCGTGGGCTGGAAGGCGCCCACCGAGACCGAGCGCGCCCACGACTACCTCTGGCGCATCCACCAGCAGGTGCCGCAGGCGGGCGACATCACCGTGTTCAACCGCAGCCATTACGAAGATGTGCTGGTGCCTGTGGTCAATGGCTGGATCACGCCCGAACAGCACCAGCAGCGGCTGGCGCACATCAACGACTTCGAGCGCATGCTCAGCGAGACGGGCACCATCGTGCTGAAGTTCTTGCTGCACATCGGCAAGGACGAGCAGCGCGAGCGCCTGCAGGAGCGGCTGGACGACCCCGCCAAGCACTGGAAGTTCAGCATGGGCGACATCGACGCACGCAAGCAGTGGGCCGACTACCGCCGTGCCTACAACACGCTGCTGGCCGCCACCCACACGCCCTGGGCGCCCTGGACCATCGTGCCCGCCGACTCCAAGACGCACCGCAACCTGATGGTTGCCACGGTGCTGCGTGCGGTGCTGCAGAACCTGGACCTGCGCTACCCGACGGGCGACCCGGCGCTGGCGCATTTCACCGTCGAGTAGCCCTGCGCGCCGGGGCCCGGGCAGATACAGACAGCAGGTCGCGAAACGCGCTTTTGAGCCTGCGCTGCAGCCCTCATTCTTGCTGCAGTGCCGCATAAACAGGCGCTTTCCGATGGTTATGCACAATTTGCATAGCACTGAAACACTCCGGCCTTAGACAGCGTGCGGACACAGGCATAAGCTTCGCGGCTTGAACTGATCCCACAAGGAATTCACCATGTCTTCATCCACCGGCGCTCCCGCCGCCACCCCGCTGGGCGCCGTCCACACCCTGCCGTCTTACCTGCAGGCCGACAACCTCGGCCCCTGGGGCATCTACCTGCAACAGGTGGACCGCGTCACCCCCTACCTGGGCCACCTGGCCCGCTGGGTCGAGACGCTCAAGCGTCCCAAGCGCGCGCTGATCGTGGACGTGCCGATCGAGCTGGACAACGGCACCATCGCCCACTTCGAGGGCTACCGCGTGCAGCACAACACCTCGCGCGGCCCGGGCAAGGGCGGTGTGCGCTTCCACCAGGACGTGACGCTGTCGGAAGTGATGGCCTTGTCGGCCTGGATGAGCATCAAGAACGCGGCCGTGAACGTGCCCTACGGCGGCGCCAAGGGTGGCATCCGCGTGGACCCCAAGAAGCTGTCGATGGGTGAACTGGAGCGCCTGACGCGCCGCTACACCAGCGAGATCGGCATCATCATCGGCCCCAGCAAGGACATCCCGGCACCCGACGTGAACACCAACGGCCAGATCATGGCCTGGATGATGGACACGTATTCCATGAACACCGGCGCCACCGCCACCGGCGTGGTCACCGGCAAGCCGGTGGACCTGGGCGGCTCGCTGGGCCGTGTCGAAGCCACTGGCCGCGGTGTGTTCACCGTGGGTGTCGAAGCCGCCAAGCTCACCGGTCTGGCACTGGACGGTGCCCGCGTAGCCGTGCAGGGCTTTGGCAACGTGGGCGGCATCGCTGCCAAGCTGTTTGCCGAGGCGGGCGCCAAGGTGGTGGCCGTGCAGGACCACACCGGCACCATCTTCAACAGCAACGGTCTGGATGTGCCCGCCCTGCTGGCCCATGTCAAGACCCGCGGCGGCGTGGGTGGCTTTGGCGGCGCCGACGTGATGAAGCCCGAGGAGTTCTGGGGCGTTCAGTGCGAGATCCTGATCCCCGCCGCGCTGGAAGGCCAGATCACGAAGGACAACGCGGGCCAGATCAAGGCCAAGCTCGTGATCGAGGGCGCCAACGGCCCCACTACCCCTGAAGCGGACGACATCCTGCACGACAAGGGCGTGCTGGTGCTGCCCGACGTGATCGCCAACGCCGGTGGCGTGACGGTGAGCTACTTCGAATGGGTGCAGGATTTCTCCAGCTTCTTCTGGAGTGAAGACGAGATCAACGCCCGCCTGGTGCGCATCATGCAAGAGGCCTTTGCGGGCGTGTGGCAAGTGGCCCAAGAGCACAAGGTGAGCTTGCGCACTGCCACCTTTATCGTGGCCTGCCAGCGCATCCTGCACGCTCGCGAAATGCGCGGGCTGTATCCATAAGCTCTGCGCCACACGCGGCAAAGCCTTGCAGTCACCAGCCACATCGCGCTGGTGGCCTGTATCTCAAAACCGCCAGATGCCGCGACCCGGCTCTGGCGGTTTTTTGCATGGCGAAGAGATTTGTACCGCTGGTCAGGCCAGCGGCACAGGCCCCACAGGATCAGGCGGCAGCACCCCGCGCATCGCCATGCAGAACGGCTGCACACACGCGGCCCGCGCAGCGTAGGGGCAGCCCACCGTCTCGCACAGGCCTGACGCGCCATTGCGCGCTCTGTCTTCCTCGCGCGGCACCTGGCCGCTGGCCTGCATCACGGCCATCTGCGTCCAGGGATCCAGGCGGCCCGCCGTGGCTTGCTGCAACATCTCGCGGCCGTACACCGTGGCGGCCAGCTGCGGCTGAAAGTCGAGCACCAGCAACGCGCTGGTGCGCGGCGCCGAGGGCTCCATCCCCTGCAGCACCAGGGCCGTCACACCCGACTGCAGCGCTGGGACGTTGCCTGCGAACGGCACCTGCAGTGCTGCGCCCGTCGGCACGGCAGTTGAAGGCGGAAGCCCGGCGGCCGGCGCCTGGGGAGCTTGCGCAGCCAGCCAGGGCACCGGCACCCGCAGCGTGAGCGAAAAGCCGCGCGGCCCCTCGGGCGTCTGGGCCGTGCCCTGGCGCACCAGCCAGGTCTGCAGCGGCGGCTGGTCGGCGTCCAGCGTGCCGCTTTCCAACGCCTGCGCCAAGCCCATGGGCCAGGGCTGGGCCGACACCACGCGCTGCGGCGCACCGCTGCCGGCGGTCACCTGCTGCACCAGCGCGCTTACCAGGCGCATCAGCGGCGCGCTGAGGCCCGACGCAGGCCAGGCCGCCGCGGCTCCGCCCACCGCCGTCGAGGCGGGTGCTGCTGCGCGCGGCGGTCCAGCAGAGGGCAAGGGCACCGGCGGCGAACGCTGCGCACCTGCAGCACGGCCGGCCCCGGACGCACCTGCACCGTCCGCCCCCGCACGCCGCGGATCAAACCCAGCGCCCAACTCGCGCGCCTGGGCCGAGATGCTGGCCTTGTCGGCCGGAGCAGTTGGGGGCAGCGGCGGGGCCCCGGCAGGCGGAGATGTGGGCGTGGGCGGCGGCCCTGCAGGGTCCGCACCAGGCCGGGACAGCACTGGCGCTGGCTTTTCCAGACCCAACAATGAAGATTGCCGCTGCAGCGCCGCCTCGGCCAGAAACTGGGCTACAGGAGGAAGGGGCGCGCTGCGGGAGGAATCGATGGGGCCGGCCATGGGTTGTATGACGGATCAATGCCGGATTCTGGAGCGATTTGGAGGGCATGACCAGAGCGCAGCGCAGGCCGCGAAATGCCTTCCGGGAAACTATCATACTGATAGCTGTTAGCGCTTGCCAGATAAGCGCTAGAGGCCAATTTGGCCTGTATTTATGCCACCGACCGTGCGAGATATCGCCACACTTATCGTGCACGGTGGGCGGTGTAGGCCCGCCTCACCTGCCCACCCCACTCACACCGCCAGCGCGGGCTCCGGCGTCGCGGCCGGCGGCTGCGATTCAACCACCCGCGCCAGCAGCGCGCCGCTGTAGCGCGCAGGCAGCGGAATCCACACGCGCACCGGGCTGCCCTGGGCGACCTGCACGGGCTGGCCTTCCACGTTGCGCATCTCTTGCAGGCGCACCGTAGTGTTGCCACTGGGGTGTACTACTTCGATCAGGTCTCCCACGGCAAAGTGGTTCTTGGTTTCGACCTGCACCCAGTCGCCTTGCAGGCCCACATCGGCCTGACCCTCTGCACCCAGCACCTCGCCCACAAACTGGCTGCGCTGCGTGGCCGAGTGGCCGCTGAGGTAGTTCTGGTAGTCGTTGCTGGGGCGGCGCTCCAGCAGGCCGCCGGTGTAGCCGCGGTTGGACAGGCCTTCCAGCTCGATCAGCAGCTCGGGGTTGAAGGGGCGGCCGGCCACGGCATCGTCAATCGCGCGGCGGTAGACCTGGGCGGTGCGGGCCACGTAGTACAGGCTCTTGGTGCGGCCTTCGATCTTGAGCGAATCGACACCGATCTGCGCCAGGCGCGCCACATGCTCCACCGCGCGCAGGTCCTTGCTGTTCATGATGTAAGTGCCGTGCTCGTCTTCCATGATGGGCATGAGCTGGCCGGGGCGGCCGGCTTCTTCGATCAGGTAGACCTTGTCGGCCTTGGGGTGGCGCTGGCCGCTGCCGGTGGTGGAGAACGATTGCTCGGCCTTCTGCTGCGCGGCCTCGAAGTTGAAGTCGCCCTCCATCTTCTGCGCGATGGCTTCGCCCGTGGTGGGGTCGATGTCGGCGTCGTGCGTGGCGTAGTTCCAGCGGCAGGCGTTGGTGCAGGTGCCCTGGTTGGGGTCGCGGTGGTTGAAGTAGCCGCTGAGCAGGCAGCGGCCTGAGTAAGCGATGCACAGCGCGCCGTGCACGAAGACTTCCAGCTCCATGTCGGGGCATTCTTGGCGGATCTTTTCAATCTCGTCCAGGCTGAGTTCACGCGAGAGGATGATGCGCTCCACGCCCATCTTTTGCCAGAACTTCACGGCCGCCCAGTTGGTGGTGTTGGCCTGCACCGAGAGGTGCACCACCTGCTCGGGCCACTTTTCCTTGACCATCATGATCAGGCCCGCGTCGGCCATGATGAGGGCATCCGGCTTGCAGCCGATCACGGGCTCGATGTCGCGCAGGTAGGTGCGGATTTTGTCGTTGTGGGCAATCAGGTTGCTGGTCACAAAGAACTTCTTGCCGCGTGCATGGGCCTCGTCAATGCCTTGCTTGATCTGCTCCAGACGGAACTCGTTGTTGCGCGCGCGCAAGGAGTAGCGCGGCTGGCCTGCGTACACCGCGTCGGCGCCAAAGTCGTAGGCGGCGCGCATCTTGTCGAGCGAGCCGGCGGGCAGGAGCAGTTCGGGGGCTTTGAGCGTGGTCATGGGGTGGCCCAATCTAAAAATCGTCGGGGGTCGGGTTCAGCGCGGCATCAGGGGCAGGCCGCCGAGCATGCCCACGGCCTGTGCGGGGAACTCTTCGGCATCAAACGCCTTGTCGCCATCCGCGTCCTGCACGCCGTTAGGCACCAGGCCCTTGAAGTCGAACTGGCGCGGGTCCATGAAGTGCGAGGGCACCAGGTTGCGCAGCGCCACGGCCATGTTCTCGATGCGGCCGGGGTAGAGCTGCTGCCAGTCGCGCAGCATCTGGCCGATCTGCTTGCGCTGCAGGTTCTCCTGGCTGCCGCACAGGGTGCAGGGGATGATGGGGAAGTTGCGGATCTCGGCCCAGCGGGTGAGGTCGCTTTCGGCCACATAGGCCAAGGGGCGGATGATGAGGTGGTCACCCCGGTCGCTTTGCACCTTGGGTGGCATGCCCTTGAGCTTGCCGCCGAAGAACATATTCAAAAAGAAGGTCTGCAGCATGTCATCGCGGTGGTGGCCCAGGGCGATCTTGGTGCAGCCCAGCTCGTCGGCCACGCGGTAGAGGATGCCCCGGCGCAGGCGGCTGCACAGGCTGCACATGGTCTTGCCCTCGGGGATGTGCTCCTTGACGACGCTGTAGGTGTCCTGCGTTTCGATGTGGAAGGGCACGCCCACTCGGGTCAGATATTCGGGCAGCACATGGGCCGGAAAGCCGGGCTGCTTCTGGTCGAGGTTGACGGCGATCAGCTCAAAACGGTTGCCATTGCGCTGCTGCAGCATGCGCAGCACGTCGAGCATGCCGTAGCTGTCTTTGCCGCCCGACACGCACACCATCACCTTGTCGCCGTCTTCGATCAGGCCAAAGTCGCCAATGGCCTGGGCGACCTGGCGCACTAGGCGCTTTTCGAGCTTGAGCGCGGCGTGGGCGGCGGCTTTGGCGGCCGCTGCGGCTGCGTCGTCGCCCTCCACAGAGGAGGGTGCGGGCGGGGTGGCGGTATCAAGCATGGAGGGGGCGGACCAGAGGGCGAAACGGGGATGCGCAATGCAGGGGGATTGCAAGGTTGCCGCACCCGGCGCCGCCCTGCAATGGGTTACGAGGGATGACCGCACTGCGCTGGCACGGCAATCACTATTATTTTTATAGCTGCTTGCGCTTGGTAGATAAGCGCTAGAGGCCAATTTGAGTCAAATTCAGGCTTCGGCAGGGTAGAACATCTTGCGCGTGGGCACATCGGCCACCGCCTTGGCAATGGCGCCAATGTGGTCGGGCGTGGTGCCGCAGCAGCCGCCCAGGATGTTGACCAGCCCCTCGGCCGCGAACTCGTGCACCAGGCGGCTGGTGATCTCGGGCGTTTCGTCAAAGCCGGTGTCGCTCATGGGGTTGGGCAGGCCGGCGTTGGGATAGCAGCTGATGAAGGTGTCCTCGGCCACGCGGTTCAGCTCCTGGATGTAGGGGCGCATCAGCGTGGCGCCCAGGGCGCAATTGAGGCCAATGGCCAGGGGGCGCGAGTGGCGCACGCAGTGCCAGAAGGCGGTGACGGTCTGGCCCGACAGGATGCGGCCCGATGCGTCGGTCACGGTGCCGCTGATGATGAGGGGCAGGCGCTCGCCGCTCTTTTCAAAGAACTCATCAATCGCGAACAGCGCGGCTTTGGCATTGAGCGTGTCGAAGATGGTCTCGACCAGCAGCACGTCGGCGCCGCCTTCGACCAGCGCCTCGGTCTGCTCGTAGTACGCAGCGCGCAGGGTTTCAAAGTCGATGTTGCGCGCGCCGGGGTCGTTCACGTCGGGGCTGATGCTGGCCGTCTTGGGCGTGGGGCCCAGGGCACCGGCGACGAACCGGGGCTTGTCGGGCGTCGAATACTTGTCACAAGCCGCACGGGCCAGTTGGGCCGAGCGCAGGTTCATCTCGCGTGCCAGATGGGCCATGTGGTAGTCCTCCTGCGCCACGGTGGTGGCGCCGAAGGTGTTGGTCTCAATCAGGTCGGCCCCGGCCGCCAAGTAACGCTCGTGGATGTCGCGGATCACATCGGGCCGAGTGATGCTGAGCAACTCGTTGTTGCCCTTCACGTCGTACGCAAAGTCCTTGAACCGGTCGCCCGCGCCATCGGGCCCGTTGTAGCCCTCGCCCCGGTACTGCGCCTCGCCCAGCTTGAAGCGCTGGATCATGGTGCCCATGGCGCCGTCGAGTATGACGATGCGTTGGGCGAGGATGTCGGGCAGTTGCGCGGCGCGCGTGTAGTGGAGGGCTTGCATAGCCTTGTATTGTAGGAAGCCGGGCTTCAAAGGCCTGGAAGGGTGCTTTGCATGCGCCTGTTGCTTTAAAACCCTCAGAAATAAAAAATTTCAGTCAAATTACGGATTGCAATATACTGTGCGCTGTTGCAGTCACGCCCGCCGCTGATGCCGTCACCGCAACGCCTGCCCGGCGGCTCTACCAGCCGCCCTCCCGCAGGCCGCCTTTGCGACCTTGTTTGTCGCCCCAGTGGATCTGTCGAGCTGCAGCCCACCGAGTCCTTTCTTCCGTGCTCACGCAGGTGGCTTTTTTCAGCCTGCGTTCCAGACTGATCGCACCCCATTTCACAGACAGCCATCACCATGGGCCCGTTCGTCGTTTCGCCCGCGACACACCCGACCGATTGCGGACGCTTCTTTCGCGCCTCGTTCTCCGTCCACCGATCACACGGCAACGGCAGCTATAGCCGCGTGTTCCGCTTTGACAAAACCTTTGCCTCGCGCGAAGCCGCCCGACTCTTTGCCATCACCCAAGGCTGGCTGCAAGCGAGCATGGCGCACCCGCCTGTGTGCTGAATAAGCATCCCAGAGCACGATAAGCATCCTGAACCCTCCCCGGTTGCAGCGGATTCCTGATTCGCACAGCCGCCATCCCACGGCGCGCACTTCGCACTTGCTGGCGTGCCACCATTTTTAGAAAGGCTCCTCCATGAGCTCCAAGATCTACGTGGGCAACCTGCCCTATTCCGTGACTGATTCCAGCCTGGAAAGCAACTTCTCCGAATTCGGCGGCGTTTCGTCGGCCAAGGTCATGATGGACCGCGAAACGGGCCGCTCCAAAGGCTTCGGTTTCGTCGAAATGGCAAACGCCGAAGTGGCGCAGGCCGCCATCAAAGCGCTGCACGGCGTCTCCGTGGATGGCCGCACGATCGTGGTCAACCTGGCCCGCCCGCGCGAAGACAGCCGTGCTGCCGCAGGCAACGGCGCACAGGGTTACCGCGCCAGCACACGTTCCGACGTGGGCTATGGCAACGGTGGCTACGGTGGTGGCCACTACTGACATCGGGGCTTCCCCAAAAAGCCGGCTCTGCGGAGCCGGCTTTTTTTTGCACTAAGTGGGCTACCTGCGTGAGAGCCAATGATGGCCAGAGCGACTTCGCCCGCGGCCCGTGGTGCGTGCCGATCAGTGGGGACGGGCCCGGCGCACAATAAGCCCCTCGCCGACAGGCATTCCTGCCGCGAAAATATTGATTAAATTGGCCTCTAGCGCTTGATGGATAAGCGCTAGCAGCTATTAAATTCAGAGTACCCGCTTGTTGCCCCGCCTGTCCCCCGCCTCGCCCTCATCCCCCGCCCACGCCGTCCTGCAGGACGTCTTCGGCTACGAGCAGTTCCGCGGTCCGCAGCAGGCCATCGTCGAGCATGTGATTGCCGGCAGCGATGCGCTGGTGCTGATGCCCACGGGCGGCGGCAAATCGCTGTGCTACCAGGTGCCGGCCATCGTGCGCCAGCAACAGGGGCGCGGGGTGACCATCGTGATTTCGCCACTGATTGCGCTGATGCACGACCAGGTGGGCGCCCTGCACGAGGCCGGTGTGGATGCGGCATTCCTCAACTCGACGCTGAGCTTTGACGAGGCGCAGGATGTGGAGTTTCGGCTCCAGACGGGGGCCATCACCCTGCTGTACGCCGCGCCCGAGCGGCTGAACACGCCGCGTTTTTTAGGTCTGCTCGACAGCCTGTACCAAGGCGGCCACCTGTCGCTGTTTGCCATCGACGAAGCGCATTGCGTGAGCCAGTGGGGCCACGACTTTCGCCCCGAGTACCGCGCCCTCACCGTGCTGCACGAGCGTTATGCAGGCGTGCCGCGCATCGCGCTGACGGCCACGGCCGATGCACTGACGCGCGCAGACATCATCGAGCGGCTGCAGCTGGAAGACGCGCGGCTGTTCATCAGCAGCTTCGACCGGCCCAACATTCGCTACCACATCGAAGAAAAGAAGGATGTGACTACGCAGCTGCTGCGCTTCATCGAACGTGAGCACGCGGGCGAGGCGGGCGTGGTGTACTGCCAGTCGCGCAAGCGGGTGGAGGAACTTGCCGCCACCTTGTGCGACGCGGGCCTCACCGCCCTGCCCTACCACGCGGGGCTGGACACCAAGGTGCGGCAGCACAACCAGGACCGCTTCCTGCGCGAGGAAGGCATCGTGATGGTGGCCACCATCGCGTTCGGCATGGGCATCGACAAGCCCGATGTGCGCTTTGTGGCGCATGTGGACATGCCCAAGAACATCGAGGGCTACTACCAGGAGACGGGCCGCGCGGGCCGCGACGGGCTGAACGCCGATGCCTGGATGGCCTACGGCCTGGCCGACGTGGTGAACCAGCGCCGCATGATCGACGAGAGCCCCGCGGGCGAGGAGTTCAAGGCTGCGCTGCGCGGCAAGCTCGACGCGCTGCTGGCCCTGGCCGAGGCCACCGATTGCCGGCGCGTGCGGCTGCTGGCCTACTTTGGCGAACAGTCCACCCCCTGCGGCAACTGCGACAACTGCATCAACCCGCCCGCCGTATGGGACGGCACGGACGCTGCACGCAAGCTGCTGTCCACCATCTACCGCGTGCAGCAGGCCAGCGGGCTGAGCTTTGGCACGGGCCACATCATGGACATCGTGCGCGGCAAGGACACAGAGAAGGTCAAGCAGTTCGGCCACGACAAGATCTCCACCTTTGGCGTGGGCAAGGACTATTCCGAAGCGCAGCTGCGGGGTGTGCTGCGCCAGCTGCTGGCCACCGGCGCGGTCGGCCTGCACAAGGTGATGCTGGAAAGCGGCCACAGCTTTGACACGCTGAGCCTCACCGAAGGCTCACGCCCCGTGCTGCGCGGCGAAGCGCCGGTGCAGCTGCGCGAATCGACCGCCGCTGCACCGGCCAAGCGCGCCCGCACCCGCAAGGGCACCGGCAGCGCCCCGCCGGCAGCCGCTGCCAATCTGGGCCCGGATGCGCAGGTGCGCTTTATTAACCTCAAGGCCTGGCGCGCAGAGGTGGCACGCGAGCACAACCTGCCGGCCTACGTGATCTTTCACGACGCCACGCTGGCCGCCATTGCCGAGCGCGCGCCACAGTCGCTGGACGACCTGCAGGGCATTACTGGCATGGGCGCCAAGAAATTGGAAGCGTACGGGACCGAGGTGCTGAGGGTGTGCACGCGATCGGGCGACGCCAAATGACGATCTTGTGCAGCGCACGCAAGTCTGTAAATCAACATTGGGTGCGAAATAAATGGTTACATCCCACGAGGCCTCGGATACATTCCGCGGACCATTCATGAGGGAGGTATTTCAAATGCGTTTTCAGAAGTTATTGGTAACGGCTTTCGCGTTCGCGGCGGCCGGTGTGGCCCATGCGTTCGTGCCCCAGACCGGAACGTGGGTGGTTACCTCGGAACTGGATGGCAAACCCGGCCGCGGCCTCGCCATTGATGTGCAGAACGATGTCTTCGTCATGCAGATGTATGCGTACGAAAGCAATGGGCACCCGACGTTTTATCTGGCCACCGGCAGGTTGGCCAACGACCAGGTTTCTGCCCCGCTGATCCGCTATGCGGGCGGGCGCTTTTTGGGGAGTGGTGCGCAGTCGGGCCAGGAGGCCGGCAATGCAGGCATCGCCAGGTTCCGGTTCACCAGCGGTGTCACCGGCTTTGTGACTCTGCCGGGCGAATCTGAGAAGGCAATTTCGCGGTTCAACTTCGGCTACGCCTTCGTAGCGTCCAGCCTGCGCGGGATCTGGAACCTCACATCGATGGGCTCACTGGGGCTCACTTCGGAGGTCATCAACCTGACACAGAGTGGAGGCTCAACCAGCACCGGCAATGGGCTGATGGCCACTTCGGACGGTTTGTTTGGATGCGAGCACCAGGTTAGCGGCGGTCTTGCCGGTACCGTGCTCTGCGTCAGGATCAACTCCCAAGGCCAGGTGCAGCGCGGATACCAGTTTGTCTACAGCGTCAATGAGGGCGAAGGCTATCTGCTGAACGCGAACGGCTCGTACACCAACCAACTAGTGACAGTACGGCGGTTGACGACGCCTGCGACGGTGGGTACGGGCATTGTGTTCAAGGAAGGAGAGCAGGCCGCCACCAATCTGAGCTTGCTGGAGCAGACTTTGGACGCGATCGCCCGCGAGGCCGCAGCGGCCCAATAAGTTAGACCGCCTCGCCCGAGCGAAGCTTCGCAGCCCGCTGGGCGCGGGCTGCAGTTTGCCTATTTGGGGCTTCCGGCCACGTTCTGCAGCGCCGTCTGCGCAATCGCCCGCCCCACCTGCTCGAATGCCCTTGGCGCATCGCCGTGCTCGTCCAGGTCTTCTGCACACACTGCCACCACGATGGCAGCGCGACCGCCGTCCTGGGGGTTGATGACTCCCATGTGGCAGGCGCGGCCGAGCTGGGTGCCGGTCTTGTGGATGAAGCGTGCGCTGCGGGGCAGGCCTTTTTCGAGGCGGTAGGCGTCGTAGCTGTCGTACTTGAGGTCTTTGAACAGTCGTTGCAGGTGCTGCGGCGTCACCATGCGGCCGGTGACCAGGCGCTCCAGCATGTCCCCGTAAGCAGTCAGCGGGGCGCTGTTGAGCTGGCGCGCGTAGTAGCGGGCGTAGGCGTCTTCCATCGTTTTGACGCGCAGTGCGGTTTTGTCGATGTCGAGCATGCGCACAAGTTTGTCCACGCGCTGGGGCCCCAGCGGGGCGGCCGCCAGCTCCACCAGCTGCTGGTTGCTGAGTGTGCGGGCTGCAGGGTGCAGCTCGCCGTACACCTCCTTGCGCACCTGCACAAAGCTGGTGATCCGCGTAAAATCTTTGGGGCCCAGGTAGTGGCGGGCACGGTGGTTCAGGGTGTCTTCGCCGATCGTGCGGATGAGCATGTTGGCGGCAGTGTTGTCACTTTCCATCAGCATGCGTTTGAGCAGGTCGTCCACGCCGTAGGCCGTGCCGCTCTGCTGCCACACCACGTTGCCCGACCCGTCGATCTTGTCCGTGTCCTGCACGCTGACCTTTTGCGTCAGGCGGAGCTTGCCGGCTTCCACCTCCTGCAACACGGCAATGGCGATGGGCAGTTTGGCCGACGAGCCCAGGTACCAGGACCGGTCGGCCTGGTAGGCCAGCGCCTCGCCGCTGTCCAGGCGCTTGACGTAAACGCCCAGCTGGCCGGGCGTGGCCTGGTCGATGCGCTCGATCTGGCTGCGCAGCGTGTCGCGCCATTGGGTGTCGGCCCGGACGGCAAAGCTAGCGGTCGCCAGGCACAGCGCGAGGCAGACCGTGCGCAGCATCAGGTGGAGGGTGGCACTGGGGGTCATGGGGGTTTCCGTGGGTGAGCAAACCGGAGGTACACAAGGCCGTGCCCACGTCGCGCAGGGCGGCGTCAGAACGCGTGGTGGAGAGTTCGCCGCGCGTGCAGGCCACCACCAGCACACGCTGGTCGCGCCCCAGGCGTGGCACGGTGACGAGGCCCGCGTCGCAGGTGCGCGCGCGCTGGGTGCCGGTCTTGTGCGCAAACCGGGCGTGCGGGGGCAGCCCGGCGCGGATACGGGCCTGGCCGGTCTGCACGCGTTCCATCACCTGCAACAGGTAGCGGGTGTGCTCGGCGTTCAGCACGCGGCCGTCCACCAGCGCCTGCAGCAGATCGGCATAGGCATCGAGCCGGCCGGAGTTGAGCCCGCTGGCGTAGTAGGCCTCGAACGCATCGGCCACGCTGGCGCGCTGGAAGGCTGAAGCAGGCACACGCAGCAGGCGCGACAGTGCGCGCAGCCGGTCTGCGTCGCTGCGCTGCTGCTTGATCACCAGAAAGTCCTGCCCCGACAGGTGCGCGGCCTCGGGCGTGAGGTAGCCATAGGCCTGCCGGCGCACATCGGCCAGCGTAGTGATGCGCTCCAGTCCCTGCGGCACCAGCTCTTGCACCAGCGCGTTGACGGCGCGCACGCCCACCAGGTCGATGAGCATGTCACTGGCGGTGTTGTCGCTGTGGACGATCATCTGCTCCAGCAGGAAGCCCACGCTCAGCGCCGCTCCCACGGGCCGCGCGTTGGTGGGCCCGGCGCCGTCCACGTAGTCGGCCGCGCGCAGGCGCAGCGTGGTGTTGAGCGTGAAATCTCCCCGCTCCACCGCGCGCAGCACGGTCAGGGCCACCGGCACTTTCACCATGGAGGCCAGGTACCAGCGTTCTTCCGCGCGGTGGGACACGGTGGCGCCGGTGTCCAGGTCGCGCACGAAGACGCCCACGCCAGCGGTGTGCCGCGTGGCCAGCCGGGCCAATTCGACCTGCAGCAGCTCGGCCCACACGGGCGAGGTGGGCGGTGGTGTGACAGAGCCCGGCGGCAAGGCCATGGCCTCTGGCGCAGTGGGCCCCGCAGGGCCTTGCGTGCGGGCACTGCCCGGGCCGCTGGCCCAGCCCAGGGACAAGCCCAGCGCCAGCGCGACGCCTGCGCGTTTCACGCGCGAGGGGCCGAGAAGCGCTCGTCGTACGGGCTGTACAGATGCAGGGCCGGCCCTGTGGGGGCTGAGCGAAAGAGAAGGTATGGAGACATACAGCACGCCCATCACCGTAGCGCCGCGATGGCTAGCGGTGCGTAGGACAGAGGCACGCTGCGGGATCAGAGTGCCACGGCTGCCCGCATGAAGTCGCCTCCAACGCGCCACCCCGAAGGACTGGCTGTGCGGCGCTACGGTAGAGGAAAGATGCCTATTGCTCCTAGTGTGATAGCTGCCAGCGCTTAGCAGATAAGCGCAGGAGCTATATTTGATGCTGAATGCCCTTGCAGAGAACCCGACCGAACCGGGGCTGCGCCACAATCGCGCCATGCTGACCCTCCAAGACATCCGCGACGCCGCCACCCGCCTACAAGGCCACGTGCTGGACACTCCGTGCGTTGAATCCAAAACGCTTTCGCAAATCGTGGGCGCGCAGGTGTTTCTCAAATTCGAGAACCTGCAATTCACCGCGTCTTTTAAGGAGCGCGGCGCCTGCAACCGGCTCGCGCTGCTGTCGGACGAGGAGCGCGCCCGGGGCGTGGTGGCCATGAGCGCGGGCAACCATGCCCAGGGCGTGGCCTACCACGCGCAGCGCCTGGGCCTGCGCGCGGTGATCGTGATGCCGCGCTTCACCCCCGCCGTGAAGGTGGAGCGCACCCGCGGCTTTGGCGCCGAAGTGGTGCTGCATGGCGACACTCTGGAAGAAGCCCGCGCCCACGCGTACGCGCTTGCCGACGCGCAGGGCCTGACCTTTGTGCACCCGTATGACGACGAAGGTGTGGCCGCAGGCCAGGGCACGCTTGGCCTTGAGATGCTGCAGGCCGTACCCGACCTGGACACGCTGGTGATCGCCGTGGGCGGCGGCGGGTTGATCTCGGGCGTGGCCACCGCCGCCAAGGCGCTTCAGCCCGGCATCGAGATCGTGGGCGTGCAAACCGCGCGCTTTCCGGCCATGGTCAATGCGGTGAAGGGCACGCACCACCCGCAGGGCACATCAACAATAGCCGAGGGCATTGCCGTGGGCACGCCCGGCAAAATCACGCAGGAAGTCATCAAGCGCCTGGTGGACGACCTGGTTCTGGTGGACGAGGGCGACATCGAGCAGGCCGTGCTGATGCTGCTGGAAATTGAAAAGACACTGGTCGAAGGCGCAGGGGCTGCTGGCCTGGCGGCGCTGGTGCGCTACCCCGAACGCTTCAAGGGCAAGCGCGTGGGGCTTGTGCTGTGCGGCGGCAACATCGACCCGCTGCTGCTGGCCGCGATCATCGAGCGGGGCATGGTGCGCTCGGGACGCCTGGCGCGCATCAAGGTCAGCGCACGCGATGTGCCTGGCGTGCTGGCGCGCATCACGGCCACCGTGGCCGACGCGGGTGCCAACATCGAAGAGGTGCACCACCAGCGCGCCTTCACCATGCTGGCCGCGCAGAACGTGGAGATCGAACTGGTGCTGCAAACGCGCAGCAAGGCGCATGTGGACGAAGTGCTGCAGCAGCTGCGCGCGGCCGGCATGGAGACGGTGCTGATCTGAGCGGCTCCGCAGCGGCTTTACCTGCGCCTCCCCTGCACACCAAAGGTCCCCACGGCTGGGGCCATTGGTGGTGCCCAACACCGGCCGCAGCTAGAATCGCGCAAGTTTTGAGCTTCTGGAGCCACCCATGTCCGACCACAGCACCTCTCACACCTCCGAAACCCACGTCCCCGACGCCGTGGAAAACGTGGTGCCCCTCATGCCCATCGTGCTGCCCGTGGTGGGCTGCATCATGATGTTCCTGCTGGCATTCATTGCCGTGTACATGGCCTGACCGGCCCGAGCAGGCGGCCCCACCCGGTACGCTTCGCCTCCAAAGCCCCGCACTGCGGGGCTTTTTCGTTTGCCCACTTCCGTCACGTTCCAAGGACTCTCCCCATGCGATCCGGACATGCCCTCGTTCTTTTCTCCGGCGGCCAGGACTCCACCACCTGCCTCGCCTGGGCGCTCACGCACTTTGCGCACGTGGAGACCATCGGCTTTGACTACGGCCAGCGGCACCATGTCGAGCTGCAAGCGCGCGACACCGTGCTGGCCGCGCTGCGCGCCCGTTTTCCTGCCTGGAGCGACCGCCTGGGCCCCGACCACATGCTGGACCTGGGCGTGCTGGGGCGCATCAGCGACACCGCGCTGACCAGCGACACCGAAATCCAGATGACGGCCGCCGGCCTGCCCAACACCTTCGTACCGGGCCGCAACCTGCTGTTTTTTCAGCTGGCTGCCGCCGTGGGCTACCGGCGCGGGCTGCACACGCTGGTGGGTGGCATGTGCGAGACCGATTTCTCGGGCTACCCCGACTGCCGGGACGACACGCTCAAGGCCCTGCAGGTGGCCGTATCGCTGGGCATGGGCCAGCGCTTTACGATAGAAACGCCGCTGATGTGGCTGGACAAGGCGGCCACCTGGGAGCTGGCCCGCAACCTGGGTGGCCAGCCGCTGGTGGAGCTGATCGTCAAAGACTCCCACACCTGTTACCACGGCGTGCGCGACACGCTCCATGCCTGGGGCTATGGATGCGGCACCTGCCCCGCGTGCGAATTGCGCAAGACGGGATACGAGTGCTGGGTGGGTGACATGCAAGCATAAAGTCATGCTTTGTTTGCATAGATTTTCCCCGCGTCTGACAGACAAGCGGACGGTGGATTCATAAAATTGCCATCCCAGCCGACCCGCGGAATCCGTGGAACTAGCCCTCCACCCGTGGGCTGAGACACGCGTCCGCCCGCCGACTGAGCACGAAAGCCGTTTTTTCAAAGGCAGCGCTCAGCACCGCATCTGCGCCAGGCCTCGCCGCGATCCACCGGGATCTGTCTGCTTCTTTTGAAAAAACGTTTTTTCAACTTAGGAAGCTCCCCGATGAACGCACCCACCATGCAGGGCCTGAATCTCAACGCCCCGTCGTACGTCAAAAACGCCAAGCTGCTCGCCTGGGTGGCCGACATGGCCGCCCTGTGCAAGCCCGACAGCATCTACTGGTGCGATGGCACCAAGGAAGAGTACGACCGCCTGTGCCAGCAGCTGGTCGATGCCGGCACTTTTAAGAAGCTCAACCCCGCTAAGCGCCCCGGTAGCTTCCTGGCCTGGTCCGACCCGTCGGACGTGGCCCGCGTGGAAGACCGCACCTACATCTGCTCCGCCAAGAAGGAAGACGCCGGCCCCACCAACAATTGGATGGCCCCCGCCGAGATGCGCGCCACGCTGCAGCCCCTGTTTGACGGCTGCATGAAGGGCCGCACCATGTATGTGGTGCCCTTCAGCATGGGCCCGCTGGGCAGCCACATCGCGCACATCGGCGTGGAGCTGACCGACAGCGCCTACGTGGCCGTGAACCAGCGCCTGATGACCCGCATGGGCAAGGCCGTGTACGACGTGCTGGGCGTGGAAGGCGAGTTCGTGCCTTGCATGCACACCGTGGGCGCGCCCCTGGCCGAAGGTGAAAAGGACACGACGAGCTGGCCTTGTAACCCCAAGGTGAAGTACATCGTGCACTACCCCGAAACGCGCGAAATCTGGTCCTATGGCTCCGGCTACGGCGGCAACGCGCTGCTGGGCAAGAAGTGCCTGGCACTGCGCATCGCCTCCACCATGGGCCGCGACCAGGGCTGGCTGGCCGAGCACATGCTCATCCTGGGCGTGACCAACCCCCAAGGCAAGAAGTACCACGTGGCCGCTGCCTTCCCCAGCGCCTGCGGCAAGACCAACTTCTCGATGCTGGTGCCGCCCGAGGCAGGCTTTGCGGGCTGGAAGATCACCACCATCGGTGACGACATCGCCTGGATCAAGCCCACGGCCGACGGCAAGATGGTCGCCATCAACCCCGAGGCGGGCTACTTCGGCGTGGCCCCCGGCACCAACATGCACACCAACCCCAACTGCATGCGCAGCCTGGACCGCGATGTGATCTTCACCAACGTCGCCCTGACGGACGACGGCGACGTGTGGTGGGAAGGCATGGAAAAAGACACCGGCAAGCTGCCCGACCATTTGATCGATTGGCAAGGCAAGGACTGGACGCCCCAGATCGCCAAGGAAACCGGCGCCAAGGCCGCCCACCCCAACTCGCGCTTCACCGTGGCCGCGACCAACAACCCGGCGCTCGATGCCCAGTGGGACGATGCCAACGGCGTGGCGATCGATGCCTTCATCTTCGGCGGTCGCCGCTCGACCACCGTGCCGCTGGTGACGGAAGCCCGCACCTGGACGGAAGGCGTGTACATGGCCGCCACCATGGGCTCCGAGACCACCGCTGCCGCCTTCGGCGCCCAGGGGGTGGTGCGCCGCGACCCGTTCGCCATGCTGCCGTTCTGCGGCTACAACATGAGCGATTACTTCCAGCACTGGCTGAACATGGAAGGAAAGATCACCGCCACCGGCAAGGCCACGCCCAAGATCTTCTGCGTGAACTGGTTCCGCAAGGACGAGGCGGGCAAGTTCGTGTGGCCCGGCTACGGCGACAACATGCGCGTGCTCAAGTGGATGATCGACCGCATCGAAGGGACGGCAAAGGGCACCGAGACCATGTTCGGCGTCGCTCCACAGTACGCCGAGATCAACTGGACGGGCATCGACTTCAACACCCAGCAATTCGATGCTGTCACCAGCATCGACAAGGCCGCGTGGGCAGAGGAGTTCAAGCTGCACGACGCGCACTTTGCTCAGCTGGCTTACCACCTGCCCCAGGCGCTGCTGGATACCAAGGCCCAGCTGGAAGCCCGCTTGGCAGGCTGATTTCTACACACGGGCCCGGTTGGGCTCAGAAGAAAAAAAGCCGTGGCATGCCACGGCTTTTTTATGGGCGTCGGCCCTGCGGTGCTCAGTCGTAGGCACGCAGGTCGTTCATGGTGGGGATGCCCATCGCGTGCTGCAGCTCGGCCATGATGCGCGGATCCTTTACGGCGACTTGCCACGTGCGCTCGTCCTCTGCTGCGCGGCGGCGGGACTCGGCCCATTGCGCAACGCTATGGCGCAGCACCACGCTGGCGCGGCGGGCCGGCGTGGCCAACAGGGCCAGGCCAGCAAAGGCCACCAGCCAAAGCACCATCCACGCGGCCAGCAGATGGCCTTCGCTCCAGGTGTCGATGACCTGATGAGCCACCACGACCATGGCGGAAACCACGGCGGCAAGCAAAAGGGATGCGGCACCGCGTGCGCCGTCAAAACGTGCTGCGGCGCCCTTCAGCGCAGCGGCGGCATTCTCGGCGCGTACAACGCCGGGATGTTCGGTGGGGTAGTCAACGTGTGCAAAGCTGGTCATGGTGTGATCCCTTGTCTAACGCTTGTGGCGAAATTGCCGGGCGATGGGGTGATATTAGGGTTTACCCTAGATTCATTCAAGTTTATATTTTGAATTCTGAATATTCACATCGGTGATGAAATGGCGGCGTTTGCGCGGCGATCGTGAACAACAAATGAGAAAAGCCCGGCGCAAAAACCTGCGCCGGGCTTTGGTTTGGAGGCTGCCGGACGGCTGGACCGGCCCTGCCGCTCAGCAGTAATCAGTTCAGCGGTACTTGCGGATGTCGTCCACAGCGGGCCGGTCGAGAGCGTGGCAAATGTCTGCCATCACGCGGCGGTCTTGCACGGCCAACTGCCAAAGCTTTTCGTCTTCCACAGCACGGCGGCGGTTTTCTGCCCAGCGAGCGCTGGCTGCACGCAACACCACACCCGCACGGCGGGCAGGAGCACTGAAGAGCACGATGCCGGCAAACGCCACGACCCAGAGCAGCATCCATGCGGCGACCTGGCGGCCTTCGGCCCAGGTGTCTACCACCTGATTGGCAAGCACCAGCAGCGCCGCCACACCAGCAGCACGCAGCAGGGACGCAGTGCCGCGGGCACCGTCGAACGATGCGGCGGCGCGCCGCAAGGCTGCAACGGCGTTTTCGGCGCGCTCCACACCAGGGTGGGCGGTGGGGTAGTCAACGTGGGCGAAGGTGGTCATGGCGGGTTCCCTTTCAAACGCTTGTGGCGAGATTGCCGGGCGATGGCGCAATACTAGGGTTTACCCTTTATCTATTCAAATTTATATGTTGAATCATTGACATTCATAAAGGTGATGTGAAAACCATGGCTTCTCTGAATTTCCGCTCGCTTGATCTCAACCTGCTGCGCGTTTTCGACGAGGTGATGGCCGAACGCAGTCTTACGCGGGCGGCCCACAAGCTGTCGATCACGCAGCCCGCCGTCAGCAACGCCATGCGGCGCTTGCGCGAGGTGGTGGGGGATGAGCTGGTGGTGCGCAGCGGACAAGGCGTGGAACCCACGCCCCGCGCACTGGCCCTGTGGCCGCCGGTCCGCGAAGCCCTTACGCAGCTGCAAGAGTCACTGGCGCCGGGGCGCTTTGAGCCCGCCACAGCCGAGTCGACCTTTGTCCTCGCGATGGCCGATGCCACGGCAGCCACGCTCATCCCCGCCCTGGTGGAGATCATCGAGGGCGAGGCGCCTGGCATCTCAGTCCGGGTGTTGCCGCTGACCACCCGCGACCCCCGCCGCCTGCTGGAGGACGAGGCTGCAGACATGGCTGTGGGCTACTTCCCGGCCGCCCTGGCGGATCTCACGGCCCGGGCGCAGTCAGGCGGCGTGGTGGCGTATGAAAGCCGCCGGCTGTACGACGGGGAATATGTGTGTGTGATGCGCCGGGGCCATCCGCTGGCGGATGCGCCACTCACCCTGGATGCGTACTGCGAGGCGCGCCATATGCTGGTGAGCTTCTCGGGCCGGCCATTTGGCTTCATCGACGAGGCGCTGGCCTCGTTGGGGCGGGAGCGGCGGGTGGTGCTGACGGTGAACCAGTTCTTCACGGCAGGACGTGTGGTGTGCGGGTCCGACCTGCTCACCGTCCTGCCCAGACACTTTGTTCCGGTCACCGGCATCGAGGATGCGCTGGTCCAGCGCGCGCTGCCACTGGATGTGCCACCGGTGCATGTGGATGCCCTGTGGCGCAGGCGCGCGCCCCAGCAGACGGCCATGAATTGGCTGCTGGGCGCGCTGACGCGGTCCGCGCGCAGGACGTTTCCAGAGTAATCGCAGCGGCCAGGCCCTCAGGGGCCGTCGTAGACTGCGCCCTCCATGAATATTCAACTGCTGTCCGACCTGCACCTGGAGGCGCACCCCCACTTTGCCGCAGAACCCGCGCCGCGGGCAGATGTGCTGGTCCTGGCGGGTGATATTGGCTCGTACCAGCAAGGCTCGCTGCTGGACGACGGTGATTTCGGGCTGGCCCGGTTCTCTCCCCTGCCCCAGTTTGCCGGCTGGCCCACGCCCGTGCTGTTCGTGCCCGGCAACCACGAATACGACGCCCAGGACTTCGACGAGGCACACCAGCGGCTGCGGTCCACGTGCGACCGACTCGGCATCGCCTGGCTCGAGCGCGAGTCGCTGGTGCTGGACGGCGTTCGCTTTGTGGGCACCACGCTGTGGACCGATTTCGACGCCCTGGCCGACCACGAGGGCACCACGGACATCGGCCGACGACTGAAGATGCGCGATAAGGCCTTTCGCGCGGCGAACTTCTACCTGCGCAAGACGGGCGGCACCCGACATGGCGAACCCTTTCTGGCTGAGCAGATGCGCGAGCAGGGCCTGCTGTGCCAAGCCTGGCTGGCCAGCGCACTCGCCACCCCTTTCACGGGCCCGACCGTGGCGGTCACCCATTTCGCGCCGAGCCTGCGCAGCGCGGACCCGCGGTACGGCCTGGTGCCTGGCACCGCCGGCTTCTGCAATGCCTTGGACGCCCTGCTGCCTCAAGCCCGGCTGTGGCTGCACGGCCACTTGCACGCGCCGAGTGACTACACCGTGCAGGGTGTGCAGGCCGATGGTGTCCCCTGGTCCTGCCGCGTGGCGGCCAATCCGCTGGGCTATGCCCGCAAAGGCGAGCAGGAACAGTTTCAGCCCGGCTACTGCATCACCGTATGATCGCCCCGCGGGGCCCAGCTGCCCCGCAGCGCGCAGGAGAAAACCATGACACAGGTCAAGACAACACGGGCCCGCGCACAGTAGTCTGAGCCACCCCTTATCGGAGAACACCATGAACATCCTGCTTGCTGTCGATGGCAGCGCTTACACCAAGAAAATGCTGGCCTACCTGGCCACCCATTCCGAATTGCTGGGCGAGACCCACGACTACACCGTACTTACTGTTCAAGCGCCGCTGCCAGCCCGTGCACGCTCCGCGCTCGGCAAGGAAGCCGTGGACAGTTACCACGCTGACGAAGCCGAGAAGATCCTCGCCCCCGTGTGCAAATTCCTGGCGCGCCACGGCGTGCAGGCCAAGCGCGCGGTGAAGGTGGGCCACGTGGGCGAAAGCATCGCCAAGGTGGCCGACAGCGGCAAGTTCGACCTGCTGGTGATGGGCTCGCATGGCCACGGCGCTCTGGCCACACTGGTGATGGGGTCGGTCACGACCCAGGTCCTGGCCCATAGCAAAGTGCCCGTCCTGATCGTGCGCTGAAGCTGCCGCCTCACGCACCTTCGAAAAAGCCCTGCTCTGCAGGGCTTTTTTTCGCGTTGTCGCGACCGATTGGTTACTGAATAACTGTACGGTTTACTTTAGTACCAAATGGTTATACATTCGCGCCACGCCCATATTGGCGTGTCTTTTCCGTCGAAACCGAGAGGAAAGCCCCATGAAGAAGACCCTGATTGCACTCGCTCTGACCGCTGGCGCCACCTTCAGCGCCATGGCACAAGACATCGTCGATACCGCAGTGAAGGCCGGCAACTTCAAGACCCTGGTCGCCGCCGTGCAGGCCGCTGGCTTGGTAGACACCCTCAAGGGCCCCGGCCCGTTCACAGTGTTTGCCCCCACCGATGAAGCCTTTGCCAAGATCCCCAAGGCCACGCTGGACGGCCTGCTGGCCGACAAGGCCGCACTGACCAAGGTGCTGACCTACCACGTGGTGCCTGGCAAGGTCATGGCGGCGGACGTGAAGGCCGGCAAGGTCAAGACTGTGCAGGGCCAGGAACTCACTGTGTCCACCAGCTCGGGCGTGATGGTGGACCAGTCCAAGGTCATCGCTACCGACGTGGGCGCCAGTAACGGCGTGATCCATGCGATCGACACGGTGCTGATGCCCAAGTAAGGCACCGGCCCCCTGCTCTTTCAACCACCATCCATTCACGAGGAGAAGCCGCCATGAACACCGTATTCAATCGCCGCACCGTCCTGATGGCAGCCGCGCTGGGCGCCAGTACCACCCTGCTGCAAGCCTGCGGAGGGAGCGATGACGAGCCCCAGCGCAACATCGTCGAGCTTGCGCAAAACACGCCAGAGTTGAGCATCCTGGTCGAAGCCGTAGTCGCCGCTGACCTGGCGTCCACGCTGAGCACGGGCACCCTCACGGTGTTCGCGCCCACCAACGCCGCGTTTGCGGCATTGCTGACCGAACTGGGCGTGACCAAGGAAGCGCTGCTGGCGAACAAGCCTCTGCTGACCGCCGTGCTGACCTACCACGTGCTGGGCAGCAAGGTGATGCGGGCCCAGGTGCCGCTGGGCAAGGCGATCACCCCGGTGTCGGGCGGCTTCTTCAAGGTGGAGTCGAACAACGGCCTGAAGATCACCGATGGCCGCAACCGCGTGAGCACCATCACGAGCACGGACATCGAGGCCAGCAACGGCGTGGTGCATCTGGTAGACCGCGTACTGCTGCCCGCAGACAAGGACATCGTGGCCACGGCGTCTGCCCTGCCGGACTTCAGCATCCTGGTCGAAGCGGTGGTTGCTGCCGGCCTGGTGACGACACTGCAAGGCCCCGGGCCGTTCACCGTGTTCGCGCCCACCAATGCGGCATTTGCCGCCCTGCTGGCCGAGTTGGGTGTGACCAAGGAAGCCCTGCTTGCCAACACCGCGCTGCTGACCTCGGTGCTCACCTACCACGTGGTGCCCGCGCGCGTTCTGAAAGCCGAGGTGCCAGTCAATTCCGCCATCGCCACCGTGCAGGGCCAGACCTTCACCGTCAACTCCAGCCTCGTCATCACCGACCAGAACATGCGTACTAGCAACATCGTCGCAGCCGATGTGTTCGCCAGCAATGGCGTGATCCATGTCGTGGACAAGGTGATCCTGCCCAAGTGATGCAGCACACGGCAAAGAAAAAAGCCCGGCATGCCGGGCTTTTTTAATGGTGGCGGGGTGGCTCCGCGCTGCCGATTAACGCGCCGCCAGACCATCGAAACAGGTGCGAACCACCAGCTCCACGATCTCAGCGTCTGAATACTGGCCACCTTCCTTCAGAAAACTCACCACCGGGTCGCAGGCGCGTGCGTACAGCGTGTACAGCACCACCAGCGGCGGCAGCGTGGGACTGATCTTTCCCTGCGCCTGGGCCTGGGTGATCCATTCGCCAATCTGGTCGCTCACCGCCACCAGGCCGCTGAGGTAGTCCTTGTTGGCCATCAGCACAGCGCGCAAGGTGGAGTTGCGGCTGGGCAGCAGGGGCATCTCGTTGGTCAGCAGGCGCTCCAGCGACCAGCGCACCAGCGCGCGCAACTTGTCCATGGGCGGCATGTCAGCGGGCAGTTCGGTCAAGTAGGTCTGCACCCGGCCCAGGATCTGCACCATGGCCGCGCTGCACAGCTCTTCCTTGCTGCAGAAGTGCTTGTACAGGCTGGCTTTGGCGATGCCGACGGCGTTGGCGACGTCATCCATGGTCATGGCGTCGAACGCCTTTTCGCCCAGCAGGCGACAGGCAGATTGCAGGATCGCTTCCTCGCGAGCCTGGTGCATCTGCTCCTTGAACGAGATTTTGGGTTGCGGTGTGGCCATGGCGTCGATTTTATACATTGCAGTAGAAAAAATAAACGCCCAAGTTGCAAAGCAACTACGGCGTTCACGACACTAGGGCTTCAGCGGCGGCGCTGGTCAGCGCAGCAGACAGTGCGTCAAGCAATTCCGATTCCAGGTTCCAGCAGTGCCAATACAGCTGCACGGGCAGGGAACGCCCGGGTGCCAGGTCCACCAGACTGCCATCGGCAATGCCGGCGCGCGCCATCAATTCCGGCACCACGCCCACCGCCCAACCGGCGGCCACGGCGCGCATCTGGGCTTCGCTGCCCGGCACGAACAGGTGATTGAGCGCCACCCGCTTGAGCCCGAAAGCGCGGGCCACAAACTCGGCGGCCATGTCGTCCTTGCGGTTGAAGGAGAGAAAAGACACCTCGCGGAAGTTGTGCGGAGTCAAGCCGTGCGCCAAATGTTGCTGGGCGAATGCGGCCGAGGCCACGGCCACGTAGTGCATGGCCCCGAGCGGCACCATCTTGCAGCCGCGCAGCGCCTGCTTGAGCGTGGTCACGCAGCCGAGCACCTGGCCCGAGCGCAGCCATTCCTGCGTGAAATCCTGGTCGTCCACGATGATTTCAAGCGGCAGGCGTTGGCGCACCAGGTCATGCAGAGCGCCCATGGCCCAGGTGGCGATGCTGTCGGCGTTGATGGCGATGGAGATGCGCTCGTCCTCGCGCGTGCCGCCCGGCGCGCTGGGCGCCAGCTCCTGTAGGTCACGTTCCAGGTCGGCGCGCAGCAGGCGCATCTGCTTGGTGTGCTTGAGCAACAACTGCCCCGCCGACGTGGGCCTGAGCGGCCGGCTGCGCACGATGAGCACCGAGCCCACCTGCGCCTCCAGCGCACGCAGGCGCTGCGACACCGCCGACTGCGTCACATTGAGCCGCTGGGCGGCGCGCTCGAAGCCCCCCTCTTCAACGATGGCGGCGAGGCACTCCAGGGCGGCAGGATCGTAGGTGCTCATACTATTAGGTCATCTGATGTTTTTGGATCAAGTTTAATTTTGCTTTTAGTAGAAAGCAATGTCGCGCACACTGCGCCCCATCGTGTCCCGCATTGGGGCGTGTGGCACGCAAAGGCTCACAAGGCATTCCGCATATGAAAACCATCGTTCTCGGCGCCGGCATCATCGGCATCAGCACCGCTTGGCACCTGCTGGAGCGCGGCCACGAGGTTATCGTGGTGGACCGCCAGCCCGATGCAGCGCTCGAAACCAGTTTTGCCAACGCGGCGCAGATCTCGGTGAGCTACTGCGAACCCTGGGCCAACCGCGAGGCGCCGCTCAAGGCGCTCAAGTGGATGTTCGACAAGGAAGCACCGCTGCTGTTTCGCCCGCAGATGGACTGGCAGCAATGGCGCTGGGGCCTGCAGTTCCTCGCGCAGTGCAACGACGCGGCGTTCGAGCGCAATGTGGCCCAGATCGTGGCGCTGGGCGCCTACAGCCATGCGGCGCTGAAGGATCTGGTGAGCACCACCGGAATTGAATACAACCGGCTCGAACGCGGCATTGCCCACTTCTACACCGACCAGAAGTCCTTCGATGCCGCAGGCCACGCCGTGGAACTGATGCGCAAGCACGGCGTGCAGCGCCGCCTGGTGAGCCGCGAAGAACTGCTGCAGATCGAACCCGCGTTCAAGGCCTATGGCGACAAGATCACCGGCGGCACCTACACCAGCACGGACGAAAGCGGCGACGCCCGGGTGTTCACGCAGGAACTGGCCCGCCGCTGTGCTGCGCGCGGCGCGCAGTTCTACTACGGCCACGACGTGCTGCGCCTCAACAAGATTGGCAATGCTATTGATTCAGTAGCTGTCATCGCTCGCCAGTCAAGCGCTGGGGGCAAAAAAGACTTCATATTGAAGGGCGACGCGGTGGTGGTGGCCTGCGGTTCGTACAGCGCGCCGCTGCTGCGCAGCGTGGGCGTGGACCTGCCGATCTACCCCGGCAAGGGCTACAGCGCGACCTTCCCGCTGCTCAAGCCCGAGGGGGCGCCCATGGTCTCTACCATCGACGACGGCAAGAAGATCGCCATGAGCCGCCTGGGCAATTACCTGCGCGTGGCAGGCACCATCGAGCTCAACGGCTGGGACCTGACGCTGGACAGCACGCTCGCGCGCGCACGCTGCCACATGCTCTCGCGCCGCATCGAGGCCATCCTGCCCGGCGTGTGCGACACCCGCACGCCCGAGGAAGGCGGCAATCCGCAGTACTGGACCGGCCTGCGCCCTGCCACCCCCACCAACATCCCGTTCATCGGCCGCACCGGCGTGGGCAAGCTCTGGGTCAACGCGGGCCATGGCACGCTGGGCTGGACCCACGGTGCGGGCTCGGGCAAGGCGCTGGCGGAACTAATCAGCGGCCAAGTGCCGGCGATGAACTTCGGCTTCTGCGGCATGGAGCAGCGCGCGCACGCCCTGACGGCCCGGGCTGCCTGAAGCGCGCACAACGCGCCCAGAGCGACCGCGGACCATGGCTCATGCGGGCCCCGTCTCCGGCGTGGCTGCCGGCAACAGCGCCACGCCCTCCAAGCCGCCGGCCAGCATTGCCACCAGCGTGGCGGCCAGCAGGGTCCCCAAGACCATGGCGCCCGCCAACACGGTTGCGCGGCAGCGGTAGGGCAGGTTCCAGTACAGCGCACACCCAGCGTGCGTGCACAGGGCCAGCACGGCCAGAAAGTAGTACGGCCCAAAGAACCAGTGCTGCGGCGGTGTGCGCAGGCCAGCGGCCGCAAACTGCAGGTTGGTGTCCACGCCGTTCTGGCGCGCCACAAGCACGGCGGTCACGTGGATGAGCAAAAACAGCGCGAGATACGCACCCGACGCTGCCTGCAACCACGCCACCGCGCCTCGGCGCTGGCGCCAGCCGCGCCACAGCAGCGTGAGGCCGCTGCCCCCCTGGAACACCACACAGGCCAGCAGCACGCCTTCAACCACTGGCTGGCGGTAGATGCCGCGCAGCGCCTCCAGCACCGCCTGGTGCGCGGCTGCGCTGGCCACGCCCGCCAGGTGCCCCAACACGTGGGCTGTGATGAACAGCGCGAGCACCATGGCGCTGGCGCGGTGCAGGCTGCGCAGCGCGGGCGAGCTGCGGCCGACGCGGCTGGGGGCTGAAGAGACAATGGCAGCCGCGCCCGGCGGGCTCTGGCGTGTGTCTGGCATGGAGTGCTCCGGTTTAGTTTGTTCGAGGGACGACGGCAGAATAGGACGCACCCGGCTTTCCGCCTACTCGCATTGCGCTCAGGTTTTCATGTCCAAAGCCCTTTCGCCCCCTCGCCGCACGCCCCGCCAGGAGCGCTCCCAAATCACGGTCGATGCAATCTTTGAAGCCGTGGCCCGCATAGTGGCAACGCAAGGCGAAGGCGCGCTCACCACCAATCGCATTGCCGAGCTGGCCGGCGTGTCGGTGGGCTCGCTGTACCAGTACTTTCCTAGCAAGGAGGCCATCCTGGTGGCCATGCTCGACCAGCACTGCGAGCGGGTGATGCTGGAACTGGACGCCTTGCTGGCCCGGGCGCGCGCCGAAGGATGGTCACCGCAGCAGCAGGTGCGCCAGTATGTCCGCCAATACCTGCAGGCGTTTGGCGGAGGACCGCAAGAATTGCGGCCCTTGGCGCGCCTGTCGTGGAAGCTGGACTACCGCGCGGCAGTGTTGGTGTCGGTGCGCGGCACCAGCGAGCGCATAGCCCTGCACCTGCAGCGCATGGCCAATGACCACCCGCTGCGCGTGCCCTCGGCGGCGCAGCTGTTCGTGCTCACGCGCGCCTTCATGGGCGCAGTGCGGGCGGCGTCGCTGGAACAATCCCCGCTGCTGGACTCGGACGAGTTCGAGGACGCGCTGGTGCAGCTGTGCCTGGCCTACCTGCTGTCGCCCGCGCTGCCAGATCAATCCACCCCCGGCGCTACGATGGCGGCATGACGCTCTCCACCGACGCACCGCATTACCTCTTCCTCACCACTTCCACGCGCTAGCCAGGCCATGTGGGCAACACCGAATGGCTGGCGCGCGAAGCCGCGTCCCACCTGGGCGCCGATGCCCGCCAGACCTGGCTGCACCTGGCGCGCATGGCGCTTCCGCCATTTGTGGACCAGCGCCACACCACCGGCACCTACGCGCCGCCCGAAGGCGACATGAAGACCCTTCTGGACGCAACGCTGGCCGCCACCCACATCATCTTCGTGGCGCCGGTGTACTGGTTCAGCATTCCCTCGCCGCTCAAGACCTATCTGGACCACTGGAGTGCGTGGATGCGCGTCCCGGGACTGGACTTCAAGTCCCGGATGGCCGAGAAGACGCTGTCGCTGGTCACCACCAGCGGCGACCGCACCAAGGCCCAGCCCATGATCGACTCCGTCGTGCTGTGCGGTGACTTCCTCGGCATGCGCTGGGGCGGTGCGCTGTGGGGCAAGGGCGGCCCGCCGAGTGCGGTACAGGCCGATGCCCAGGCTGTGGCTGCCGCAGCACGCCACTTCACGGCACGCTGAGCGACCGACCTGCCAAGCACCGTCAGATCAGGGGCGCGGGCCTGCGTCCGCCTGCGGCCAGTGCTCACCCATCCAGCGCAGCAGGTCTTCCCACATCGTGCGGATCTCGGCATCGTGGGGCATGTCCAGCGCGTGGGACAGCTCGATGGTCACCACCGGCATGCCCCGGTGCACCCCCGCGTAGTGCCCGAGCGAGCCCGGGAAGATGCCCACCTAGTCCAGCCAAAGCCGCCCCAGCCGCGCGGGCGGCGCCTGCGGGCCGTCAAAGTCCAGCACGCCATATGGCGCGTGGATGCTGACGATGAGCTGGGGCTGGAACTGGGCCATTTGCGCATGCAGAAAGCGGGATTCGGGCTCGGACACAGGCGCGGTGCCGGGCCACCGGCGCGGATCTCGGCGCGTGCGTTTTTCCCAGTAGTGGGGCGCGTCCTGCGCCCAGCCCGGCGTGGGAAAGTTGCGGTTCAGGTCCACGCCCCGGGCGTTCACGCGCGTGGCGGGCCGCGCCAGCAGTCCGTCGGGATTCAGGACAGGGACAAAGCGCCAGTGCACCGGGCGCCGAGCCTGCTCAGCCAGTGCGATCCAGCGCAGCGCCAACGACGCGGCCGTCATCTCATCGCCGTGGATCGCCCCCACAACCAGCACCCGCATTGGGCCCTCGGTGTTTTCTGCGCGCACGGCGGCCGCGGGCACATCACGCCAGTACAAGGGCAGCCCCTGCACGGACCGCGCGCCGCTGGGGACCAGCGCAGCGCTCTCGCACTGCGCACGGGAAACGGCAGGCAGGCGGTGCAGCAGCACATCGCATGCGGCAGGCCCGGAGGTCGTTTGCCCTGCAGGCGCTGCAGCATGGGCAGCCTTGGCAGGGGCCTCTGCGGTGGTTTCCTCGGCGGGGGCGGGCTGGGGTCCAGGCGCCCCCGCCACGCTGCGCAGCGTATCGCCGCGTTCCACAGGCTCCCCGGGTGCGATCCACATGCCCACGGCGGCCAGCACCGCCAGCAGTGCGGCGGCCAGCGCGGGCGCAGCCGCGGCCTTCCCCGGCTTGCAGGGCATCAATGCAGAACCCGCTGCGAGGCCAGAAAGTCCAGCAGCGCGCCGTCAAAACCCTCGGGGTCTTCCAGCTGCGGCCAGTGCCCCACGTGGGGCAGGCTCACATGCCGCGCATCGGGCAGCACCTGGGCCAGGGCCTGCAGGGCATCCGGAGGCGTGCAGCGGTCGCCTTCTCCGCTGACCAGCAGCACGGGAACATGCAGGCGCACCAGCTCGGCCGCACCCCGGTCAAAAGTGGACAGCGCCTGCAGCGCGCGCCGGTAGCTGCCGCCGTAGACCTGCGACAGCGCGTGCACGGCAAGGCGCACGCCTTCGGGCAGCGCACCCGTGCCGATGTAGCGCGGCACCAGGGTCTGAGCCAGCTGCTCCATGCTGCCGCCCGCGTCCTGCAGGGCCTGCAGCGCATCCAGCCGCGGGGTGGCCCAGTCGCCTTGGGCCTGCGCGTCCAGCGCGGGCCCGCCCGCGCACAGCACCAAGCGCTGCACGACCGCGGGCCTGCGCACGGCGGCTTCCAGCGCCACCATCGCACCCATGCCATGCCCCACCAAAGTCACGCGCTCGGCCTGCAGCGCATCCACAAGGGCGAGGCAGCTTTCTGCGAGGCCTTTGAAGTTGTAGGGCTCGATGGGTGCGCTGTGTCCGTAGCCCGGCATGTCCCAGGCCACGGCGCGGTAACCCGCGCTGGCCAGGGTCTCGACCTGGGGCGCAAAGGTGAGGTGCCCGCCATCTGCGTCGTGCAACATAAGCACGGTGGGGCCGGAGCCCAGGGTGGTGAAGTGGGGAAGAACAGCCATGCGTGAAACAGAACAGGGTAAGCCCCCGCCACAGCGCTGTGGCGGGCAGCGCCCCATAATAGTTCCATCGCCGCGGCCACCCGCCCGCGGCGGCCTTCTGTGATCTTGTGAGCCCTGCCTTGACCCGCCCTGCCCTCGCCCGCCCGCCCAGTTTTTCCACCCGCGAGTTCCGCGATGCGCTGGGCATGTTTGCCACGGGCGTCACCATCGTCACAGCGCGGGACGCCGAGGGACAGCTGATCGGACTCACCGCCAGCTCGTTCAATTCGGTGTCGCTGGACCCGCCGCTGGTGCTGTGGAGCTTGGCGCGCGCCGCAGCCTCCATGCCGGTATTTGCAAACGGCTCGCACTACGCCATCAACGTGCTGGCCGCCGACCAGAAACCGCTGGCCGAACGGTTTGCCGCACGCGGCGTGGACCGCTTCAGCGGCGTGGAACACAGCCCCGGCATCAGCGACGCCCCCGTGCTGGCCGGTTGCGCAGCCACGTTCGAGTGCTTCAACCGCAGCCGTTACGAAGAAGGCGACCACGTGATCTTTGTCGGCGAGGTGGAGCGCTGCAACCACCGCACCGGCGTGCCGCCCCTGCTGTACCACGGCGGCAGGTTCTATACCGAACACCCGCTGTAGGGCACAGGGTGCCCAGTGCCGTCGCGGCACAAAACCATGCCGCGTGGTGCGACAAACCTCACATTTTTTGACAACGCGCGTGGCCCTGAAAAAATGCTCCGCCTGGCCTCACCAACGGTGCGCGATGGGCGTGCGCCGCTCTGGTGGTGACCCTCTGGAACTGGAGCCCCATGCCGTTGACCCGTCCCTCCCCCTTGACCGCCTCGACACACTCGCCCCGACACCTCCGCGGACTTCTGCTCGCCCTGTCTTTCGCCACAGGGGCGATCACCACCAGCCATGCCCAAGAGATGGTGAGCGTGGCCAGACCCGAGATCAACATGCGCGCAGGCGCGGGCACCCAGCACCCGACGCTGTGGTCGCTCAGCCAGGGGTACCCACTGCAAGTGACGGGCCGCAGCGGCTCCTGGCTCAAGGTGCGGGACTTTGAAAACGACACCGGCTGGGTCTACCGGCCGCTGGTCAACACCACTCCGCACCACATTGTCAAAAGCAAGGTGGCCAACATCCGCAGCGCGCCCAGCACCCGCAGCCGCGTGCTGGGCAAGGCCGAGCGCGGCGAGGTGCTGCGCACGCTGGACCGGCGCGCCGACTGGGTGAAGGTGCAGCAGGAAGGCGGCCTGCGCGGTTGGGTGTCCAAGCCTCTCCTGTGGGGCTGGTAGGCGCCCACCGCGCCCCCTGGTCACTGCCATGCTGATCCATAGCATCAATCTGGGCACGGCGCAGCGCATCCGCATGGGCGAGCGCGCCATCCTCACCGGCATCGGCAAGCGGCCTGTGCGCCATGCGGTGGCCGTGGGCCCGCTGGGGCTGCACGGGGACGAGCAAGCCGACCTGAGCGTGCACGGCGGCCTGCAGAAGGCGGTGTATGCCTACCCGGCGGCGCACTACCCGTTCTGGCAGGCGCAGCGACGCAAGCACGGGGTGAGCTTGCTGGACGAGCCGCTGGAGCCTGGCTTCATGGGCGAGAACCTCACCGTGGACGGCCCGCTGGAGCACGAGGTCTTTGTGGGCGATGAACTGCACTTTCCGGACTGCGTGCTGCGCGTCACCGCGCCGCGCGAGCCGTGCTTCAAGTTCAATGCGGTGATGGGCTTTGCGCAGGCGGGCCGCGCCATGGCCCTGGCGCGCAACTGCGGTTACTACCTGGCGGTGGACCAGCCCGGCACCCTTGCACCGGGCCAGAAGGCACGGTGGGTTGCGGGACGGCGCAGCCTCAGCATTGCGGCGGCCTTTGCGGCCAAGTTTGCCAAGCACGCACGCTGACCAAAGGCCCGCCTGGCGCGGCAGGCCCACCAGCTCTCAGCGCACCGTGTCGGGCAGCTCGATCTTGACTTCCAGCACTTCCAGGTTGTCCTGGCGTTCCAGTTGCACCTTGAGGTCCTCGGGATTGATCTTGACGTACTTGGAGATCACGGCCACCAGCTCGCGCTGCAGCGCGGGCAGGTAGTCGGGTTCGGAGGCGTTGCGGCCGTTGCGTTCGTGCGCCAGGATGATCTGCAGGCGCTCCTTGGCCACGCTGGCGGTCTTCTTCTTTTCACCGAGAAGGAAGGACAGGAAGGATGCCATGTGTTACTTGCTCCCGAACAGGCGCTTGAAGAAGCCGGGCTTTTCGGCTTCGATGAAACGCAAGGGTTTGTCGGTGGCGCCCAGGAAGCGGTCGATCACGTCCTTGTAGGCTTCGGACACATCGGTGCCTTGTGCGTGGATGGCCGGCGTGCCCTGGTTGGACGACTGCAGCACCACTTCGGATTCCGGAATCACGCCGATCAGCTTGATGCGCAGGATGTCCTGGATGTCTTCCAGGCTCAGCATCTGGCCGTCTTCCACGCGGCTGGGGTTGTAGCGCGTGATGAGCAGGTGCTCCTTGATGGGCTCACCGCCTTCGATGGCGCGCTTGGTCTTGCTGCCCAGCATGCCCAGGATGCGGTCGGAGTCGCGCACGCTCGACACCTCGGGGTTGGTCACCAGCAGCGCCTCGTCGGCAAAGTGCATGGCCATGAGAGCGCCGCTTTCGATGCCGGCGGGCGAGTCGCAGACGATGTACTCAAAGTCCATCGCGGCAAGGTCCTTGAGCACCTTTTCTACGCCGTCCTGAGTGAGCGCATCCTTGTCGCGCGTTTGGCTGGCGGCCAGCACGAACAGGTTGTCGCACTGCTTGTCCTTGATGAGCGCCTGGTTCAGGTTGGCCTCGCCCTGGATCACGTTGATGAGGTCGTACACCACGCGGCGTTCGCAGCCCATGATGAGGTCCAGGTTGCGCAGGCCGACGTCGAAGTCGATCACCGCAGTCTTGTGGCCGCGCAGGGCGAGGCCGGTGGCAAAGCTGGCGCTGGTGGTGGTCTTGCCCACACCACCCTTGCCGGAGGTCACAACAACGATTTTGGCCATGGGTTTACTGAGTTTCTCGGGGGTTGATACGTACAGGATTGCGCAGCGGCTCGATGATCAGCTTCTCGCCTTCCAGCCGCACCTGGGCTGGCTTGCCGGCCACGTCGTCGGACAGGGCCGTCTCGGTGGTTCGGTAGATGCCCGCGATGGAAACCAGCTGCGGCTCCAGGCAGGTGGAGAAGATGCGGGCCTCGGTGTTGCCGCGCGCGCCGGCAATGGCACGGCCGCGCAGCGGTGCGTACACGTGGATGTTGCCGTCGGCGATCACCTCGGCGCCGAAGCTCACCACGGCCATCACCACCAGGTCGGCGCCGCGGGCATATACCTGCTGGCCTGAGCGCAGCGGCTTGTCGATGACGACCGTGCCGGGGCCTGCCACGGGCACCTCAACGTGCACTTCGCGCACCACTTCCACCTCGACTTCGCGGACCACCTCGCGCACCTCATTGGCGGCGGCAACGGGTGCCTCGGCGCGCGCAGGCGGGGCGTCGGGGGCGGCGGCCAGGCCGGCAGCGCGTGCCGCTTCCATCTGGGCCGGGCTGCCGCCGCGCACCGCCACCGGCAGGGTGTTGTGGCTGCGCAGTGTGGCCAGCAGGGCGGCAAAGTCCACGGGCTCGTCGGCCTCGCGCACCGGCGCCAGGTCGATCAGCACCGGGTCGTTGTCAAAAAATCCGGGCGCCTCGGCCACGCGGTCGGCCAGATCGGCTGCAAACACGGCAGCGTCGGTGGTTTTGAGCACCACGGCCACCACGGGCAGCGAGGCGCTCTTGAGGTCAAAGCTGGTGCGGGACTGGGCCGACGTGGTAAGGGCCATGTAGAGGAAAGCCGTGAATGCCGGGCAGGCGGAGCTGTTTCAGAAGCCGCAAAGTGTACCGTGGGGCTGCGCGCGCACGTGTCAAGGCGTAGCGGGGCACGCCTTCTGGTCCGCGGGATGCGAGAAATCGCCGGTGGTTAGGCCCAAGAAAAAAGCCGGGCAAGCCCGGCTTTTGATGTGCTGGCGCGTGCCACACGGTCAGTTACGGTCAGCGCGTGCGGGGCGCGTGTTCTGCGCCAGGGTCGTGGAGTCGTTGGAGCCCGTGCTGCCCATCGTGGAGCCCTGCATGCCGCCCGTGCCGGTGTTGGCATTGTTGTTGTTCATGTTGGCGCTGCCAGAGCCTGTCGCGCCGGTGGCCCCCATGTTGCCGCCCGCGTTGGCGCCGGGTGTGCCGGTGGCGCCCATGGGGGTGTTCTGGGTGCTGCGCTGACCGGCGCCCGTGGCGGGGTCAGGCGTAGCGGTCGTGGGCGGCGTGCCCTGCGCAATGGCGGTGCCCACCACGGCAACGGCGGCGAGGCTGGCGAGAACGGTCTTCAGCGATGTGGATGCGGTCATGGGTTGCTCCTTGAACGGTTATGAAAAAAGGGGAAGAAACATTGACTGGCGTTGCCACCAGCTGTCTCCAAGTTAAGGCTTTGCCGTTTTGGCGGCGTCGTCCTCAAGCCGCATGCCGTGTCAGACGATGGCTGTCTGGCGGGCAGGCGATGCGCGGCCAAGGCTTCTGTTTCACGCTTTTGTCCCAGGCTGTTTGTCACCGTGCTGCGACCTGCGTGGCAGGCGTGGAGTTCGGTACCTCATGGGCGCCAAACAGCGCCGCCGCCGTCTGCGTCTCGGGCAGCACGTACACCACGGCGCCGGTCCTGTGCACGGTGGGGCTCAGCACCCTTTCATAGAACGCCACGGGCAGGTTGATGCAGCCAAAGGTAATGCGGTTGTCCTGCGCGGTGCGCGACGCAAGCCGCTCCAGCCTGCGTTCGGCCTTCACGGTGGGCCGCACGCGGTGCATGGACACCGCCGCGTCGTAGTCCACCCACACCACGTCCTCTCCACTGGCGTTGACACCCATTTCTGCCACGAACCGACCGGCGGGCGTGGTGCGCTCGGAAGGCAGCACCTGTGCAATGGGCTTGTCGCCCACGCCGGGCACTGTGTGGTCGCCCACGGCGGAGCCGACCAGCGCGGGGGACGCGCCCTTGAGCGTGCCGTCGGTGTGGAACACATAGACCCTGGCCGCCACCTTGTCGACCAGCACCACCGCACGGTCGCCGTGATCGCCTGAATCGAATGCCCAGCGCGCCACCAGCTGCGCGTCGGCGGATGCCGGCTCGGCGCCAAACCGGGGCAGCACCGGCATGCGTGGCAGCGGGGCCTGAACGGATGGGCCCACGCCAGTCGATACGGCAGGAACGGCGCTGCCCCCAGGCGTCGTGTCCGCATGTGGCACCGGGGGCCACAGCGCCAGGACCACAGCCACGACGCCGGCCGCGAACATCCCCAAGCTGCTGAAGAACGCCGCGTCGGAAGGCGGATGCGACAGCGGACCCAGGGGCCCCGGGTCCCGCGCAGTGCCGTGGGGGGTGCTGGGGCCTTGTGAATGCGTGGGGTGGCATGGGCGTTTCATGGAGCGACCTTACCCAGCCCGCGGGCGCCATCACGTGCGCGTGCACCTACGGGGCCTGTCAGACCATGGCCCACCGCGCGCCGCCCCGCATCCCATAATCGGCCGATGCCTTCTGCCCGCAAAACCCATCTTGATTCCCTGGCCGTTACCCTGCTGCTTGCGTGCTGCATGTTCTGGGGCTTCCAGCAAGTGCTGGTGAAAGCCACGGTGGGCGAGGTGGCGCCCGTGTACCAGGCGTTTGTGCGTTTTGCCATGGCCACGGTGGCGGTGGCCGCGTGGTGCCTGTGGCGCGGTGTACAGCTGTCCAGCGCGGCAGAGCCTGCAGGCGCCATGCGCGGAGGGCTGCTGGCGGGCGCGCTGTTTGCGGGCGAGTTTGCGTGCATCTACCTGGGCCTGCAGTTCACCACCGCGTCGCGGCTCACGGTGTTTTTGTACTCGGCCCCGTTCTGGGTGGCGCTGTTGCTGCCGCGCTTCATCCCCGGCGAGCGGCTGCAGGGTTGGCAGTGGCTGGGGCTGAGCGCGGCCTTTGCAGGCATGGGTCTGGCCCTGGGTGACGGCCTGCTGGGCCCGGCCAATGCCGCTTTGCCACGCGCCTGGCTGGGCGACCTGCTGGGCCTGGCCGCAGGCCTGATGTGGGCGCTGACCACGGTGGTGATCCGCAGCACCCCGCTTTCGCGCGTCGCTCCCGCCAAGCAGCTGCTGTACCAGGTGGGCGTGAGCGCGGCCGTGCTGCCGGTGCTGTCGCTCGCGCTCGGCGAGACGTGGTCGCTGCAATGGAGCGCGTTTGCCTGGACCTCGCTGCTGCTGCAGGCGCTGGTGGGCGCGTTCGTGAGCTACCTGGTCTGGATGTGGATGCTGGCCCACTACCCCGCCACGCGGCTGTCGGTGTTTGTGTTCCTCACGCCCGTGTTCGCGCTGCTCATCGGCGCCTGGTGGCTGGGCGAGCCCGTCACGGCCGGGCTGGTGGTGGCCCTGGTGCTGGTGGCGGGCGGCATTGTGCTGGTGAACCGGCGGCCGGCCGTGGCGTGAATTTTGTATAAAAACAGGCTCTAGCGCTTATCCAGCAAGCGCTAGCAGCTATCAGTTTTGATATACCCCAGAGGTTTTGCAGCTACAGCTTGGGGATCTTGATCCGGCTGATCATCAGCGAGCCCGAGGCCGCGAACAGCAGCACCAGCGGGTGCAGCGTGAAGCCGCCAATCAACACCTTGCCGAACCACAGGTTCTCGCGCACCGCTCCCGTCCACGCGGCCAGGGCCAGCAGGCCCACGAGCACGATGGAGGTGGGGATGGGGGTGCCCTCGAAGTATTTCACCTTGCCGTCGTCGCCCGACAGCGTCTCGGCCGTGACGTTGTAGCGTGCCAGTCGCGACACCCCGCAGGCCACGAAGTAGGCCAGCACGATGCGGTCGTACAGGCCTTGCATGCCGCAGGCATACGCAATGATGGCGGGGGCCACGCCGAAGGAGATCACGTCGGCCAGCGAGTCCAGCTCGCGCCCCATGGCCGAGCTTTTCTGGCGCCAGCGGGCAATGCGGCCGTCCAGCACATCGAAGATGAGCGCAGCCAGCACCAGCGCCGCCGCAAAGTACACATGGCGCACATCGTTCGTCTCCAGGTACGTCATGGACGAGAACAGCGCGCCCACGCCGCACACGGCATTGCCCAGCGTGAACCAGTCGGCGAGGTGGAACTCGCGGATCATCGAAAAGCGTTTGGGGTGCGAGGGGGGTGTGGTCATGGCGGGCTCTCCTGCGTCAGGCTGGGCGATGCGATGCAATGCGGGGTGCGCATTATGGCGGCCCACGCGCGGCGGGCATCCCGGTAGGGTGCCTGCCAGCGCGCGCCGCGTATGTCAGCCGGGACCTTTTGTTGGCGATGCGCTCAGGCGGCGGCAGTCCGGGCGCGCTCGCGGGCAAAGGCCACATACCAGTCCAGGCAGCCGGGGTTGGCCATGGCGTCCTTGTTGACGACCTTCTCCAGCGGCTGGCCCAGCAGCAGCTTCTTGATGGGCAGCTCCTGCTTCTTGCCACTCAGGGTACGCGGCACTTCCGCGACCACGAAGATGTCGTCAGGCACAAAGCGCGGGCTGAGCGCGGTGCGGATGGCGGCGTTGATGCGTGCGCGCAGCGCTTCGTCCAGCGTGTGGCCGGGCCGCAGCACCACGAACAAGGGCATGTAGCTGTCGCGGCCCAGGTACTCCAGGTCCACCACCAGGCTGTCCAGCACCTCGGGCAGGGCCTCGACGGCGCTGTAGATCTCGCTCGTGCCCATGCGCAGGCCGTGGCGGTTGATGGTGGCGTCGCTGCGGCCGTAGATGATGCAGCCGCCGTTGGCCCCGATCTTGAGCCAGTCGCCGTGGCGCCACACCGCGCCCATGCTGGCCGGGCCGTCGCCGCCGCCAGGCAGGCGGCCGTGGCCGGGCGGGTACATGTCGAAGTAGCTCGACAGGTAGCGGGAACCGTCCTTGTCGCCCCACAGGTACAGCGGCATCGACGGAATGGGCTGGGCGCACACCAACTCGCCCACGGCGTCCTGCACGGGGCGGCCCTCGGCGTCCCACGATTCCACGGCCGCGCCCAGCATGCGGCACTGCATCTCGCCGGGCACCTGGGGCAACTCGCGGTTGCCGCCGATAAAGGCGCCGCAAAAATCCGTGCCGCCCGAAATGTTGTTCCACCAGATATCCGACGTGCCCAGCCGCGCAAACTGCTCTGTCCCCCACTCCTGCACCTCGGGCGACAGCGGCGAGCCCGTGGTGCCCAGCGCTCGAATGCGCTTGAGGTCGCCATAGTCCGCCAGCGTGATGCCTGCCTTCATGCAGTTGGTGAAAAAGGCCGCGCCCGCGCCAAAGTACGTCAGGCCGGTTTCGGCGGCAAAGCGCCACAGCACGCCCCAGTCGGGGTGCTCCTTGCTGCCGCCGGGGTTGCCGTCAAAGATCACGCAGGTGGTGCCCGACAGCAGGCCGCTGAGCTGCGCGTTCCACATCACCCAGCCGGTGGAGCTGTACCAGTGGTAGCGCTCGCCAAAGCTGTTCGCCTCATAGCTGCAACCGATGTCGTTGTGCAGCACCTTGAGCTGCAGCGCCACCAGCACGGTGCCGCCATGGCCGTGCACGATGGGCTTGGGCAGCCCCGTGGTGCCACTGGAATAGACGATCCACAGCGGGTGGTCAAACGGCAGCCACATCGGTTCAAACGCTGCGGTTTCAGCATCATTTTTGGCCATAGCGCTTGTCCAGCTTGCGGTTCCAGCTATCGAAACAGAAGCATTCAGGTTGCCCAGAACGATCACGTGCTGCACGCTGGGCAGGGCCGCGCGCAACTCGGCCAGCACGCCGGTGCGGTCGTGGTCGCGGCCGCCGTAGGTCACGCCGTCCACGCTGATGAGCACCTTGGGCTCGATCTGACGGAAGCGGTCCAGCACCGCATGCGTGCCCATGTCGGGCGCGCAGATACTCCACACGCCTCCAATGCTCACCGTAGCGAGGAAGGCGACCATGGCCTCGGGTACGTTGGGCAGGTAGGCCGCCACACGGTCGCCGGGCAACACGCCCTGGGCCTTGAGGTGCAGCGCAAGCGACGCCACCTGGCGGCGCAGCTCGGGCCAGCCCAATTCCCGGTGCTGGCCTTTTTCATTGCGGCTGATGATGGCAGGCAGGCCTGCGGCATGGGCCGCATCGACATGGCGCAGCGCCTGGCGTGCGTAGTTGACCTGGGCGCCCGGGAACCATTGGGCGCCGGGCATGGTGTTCTTGGCCAGCACGGCCGTGTGCGGCGTGGGCGACTGAAGATCGAAATAATCCCACACGCTCTGCCAGAAGGCGTCGAGCTCGGTGGTGGACCACCGCCACAGTGCGTCGTAGCTGTCGAACGCGAGGCCGCGCTCGTCGCGCAGCCAGTTCTGGTACAGGCGGATCTGGGGAATGTATGGGGGGCGGGCGGGTGTGGTGGTCGTCTCCATGGCGACGCAGCGTACCAGCGGGGCGGCGCGCCAGCCAGCGGCGCCGGTCGCCGGATTGACACTGCCCGCGTTGCGGCCAAACGCCGGCCGGATTTCGGCCCACCACGTCCTCGCACGCCCGATGTGTCGCAGATTGGGACACCGGTAACAAATTAGCACAGTTGAGCGCTGCAGCTGTCAGTTTGGACAAAGCGAGGCCTCGCACAATCCGCCGCGGAAAAGCAAGAGCCGGTGGAGAGACGGTGCTTTTCCCTGTGCGCTGCATGGATGACCGCAGTGCGCAGCCTTTCACAACCATACCAATCTCGCATCCATGAACCCTGCCCGTTACCCCCGCGCGGCCGCGCACGGCGCTGCCTTCTGCACCTCCCCCGTACCACTGCCTTTCGCCAGCGCCGCTCGCCCGGCGGTGCGCGTTCGCCTCGTGGCCTTGTGGGCGCTCACCGCCACGCTGGCTGCTTGCGGCGGATCGGACAGCGCTACCCCCGAGAGCCCTGCTGCAGCGCTGCCGCAGCCGACCCATCCGGGCCCCGCACCGGCGCCAGCACCCGGCCCTGCGTCGGCACCTCCAGCCCCTGCCCCGGGACCTTCGCCGACGCCAGCCCCCGCGCCAGGTCCTGCGCCAGCGCCGGGTCCCGCACCCGGTCCGGGTCCGTCGTCGCCCTCCACGGACACGGTGCCTCCCTCGGCACCCACCGGCCTGGCCGTGCTGGCGCGCACCGCGAGCACCATCGAGATCGGCTGGGCTGCCAGCACCGACAACGTGGCTGTCACGGCATATGAGATCTGGGTGGACGGGGTGCCTGCGGGCAACTCCCTCGCCACGAAGTTCCTTCTGGGCGGCTTGGCCCCGGGCGCCAGCCACAGCCTCGCCGTGCGCGCTACGGATGCGGCAGGCAACTGGTCGGGCCTGAGTGCGCCCCTGCAGGCCGCCGCGCAGGCTGCCACAGCGCCTGCGCACGGCGCACCCTTCACGATCACCGGCACAAACTTTGGCACCAAGGCTGATCACAACACCGGCAATTACGCCTACAAGGGCCAGCGCCACCTGTTGGCGCGGTTCAGCGACTTCGACAATGCCACCACGGCCGTGCCAGCCTCCAACACCAAGGCAGGCTGGCAAGCGCATCTGGACGGGATCTTTCCCACCACCGTCGCAACGGACTTCAATGCCTTCGCCAGCGAATCGGGCGCCACGGTGGAAAGCAGCGGCGGTGTCACGCCGTCTGGCCGCTGGCTCAAGCGCAGCATCACCCAAAGCGTGCGCGATCGCTTCCCTGGCAACGCCGGACTGCGCAACTGGAACTTGTGGGAGACGCTGGGCTACAAGCCGCAGATGTACTACTCGGGCTATGTGAACCTGTCCAGCATCGACAAGCCCGGCAAGTACTTCCGCTTTTACTGGAAGGATTCGAGCAACATCAATTCCAACGTGTGGACGGCCAAGGAGGGCGCAACGCTCACGGCGCGCGCCGAAGGCGCCAATGACGGCGTGCCCGGCATGTACGCCGACCGGCCCGTCGCCTACCAGGCCAACACCTGGATCCGCTACGAAATCCTGGCCGACTTTGCCAATGACAAGATCGCGTTCTATGCGGACGGCAAGGTGCTCACCGACGTGTCGCGCAACTACACGGGTGTGAACACCGGGTGGCTCGGGGTGGGCGGCAAGCTGCACTACTTCTTGCTGAACAACACCGTGGACATGAACGGGGAAGCCGGCGAGTTCATCGGCCATGCCATGCCCTACCTGGACTTCAGCTTCCGGCGCATCGAACTGGCGGACTCGCCCAACTGGGCCAGCCGCACCGATGCCGTAGTGCAGGTACCCACCCGCTGGGAAAACGGCCGCATCGACATCGTGGTGAACCAGGGGCGCTTTGCCGACCTGCAGAACAAGCACCTGTTCCTTCTGAACGGGATGCAGGCCACTTACCTTGGCCCCCTGCGCTAATCCTTCCCCGGTTCACCGAGGTTTCCACCCCTCTTTTCTTTTCCGAGCACCATGGCCCGCACCGCACGCCTCCTCGAATTCGTCCCCAATGCCGCTGCCACACACCCCGGCTCACGCCTTTGGATCACGGCGCTGGCGGCGGGTCTGTCGGCCTCCTTGGCGGGATGCGGCGGTAGCGACGCGGCAGATCGGCAGCCAGTGCCGCTCGATCTTTCGACGCCTGTGGTGTCCGCGCCGACGCCAGCGCCAGCGCCAGCGCCAACACCAACACCAACACCAACACCAACACCAACACCAACACCAACACCAACACCAGCACCAACACCAGCACCAGCACCAGCACCAGCACCAGCACCAGCACCAGCACCAGCACCTGCGCCTATCCCCGCTGCCGACACCACCCCGCCCACGGCGCCGGGCGGCCTGTCGGCGCAGGCGCTCGGCAGCACCAGCCTGCGTTTGCAGTGGACTGCCAGTACGGACAACGTAGCCGTCGCGGGCTATCGCGTCTTTCTCAACGGCGCCCTCGCTGGCACGGTGGCGGAAACGCACCACGCATTGAGCGGCCTGGCGCCGACCACCAACTACAGCCTCCAGGTGCAGGCGTTTGACGCGGCCGGCAATGTGTCGCCTCCCGCATCGCTTGCGTGGACGGCAGCCACGGTGTATCGCCATGGAGATACCGTCACCATCCCGGGCGCGTTTGGCGCACCGCAGGTCACGCAGACTTTCCTGGGCGGACCCGGCGGGCCCATCGAGGGCAAGGCCGTTGGCGCGCGCATGGCCAACGGGCAGGGCTGGGTGTTCAGCGATCTGGGCCACCCCACCCACATCGCGCTGGACCCCGTGCGCGGCAAGGTGCTGTTCACGCCCGAGGATTCGCGCCACTACAACGCCACGCGGCGGTTCGACCCCGGCTTTGCCATCCCGGAACAGCGCTACTTCTACAAGGCCCACTGGGTGCGCAACGTGATGCTGCTGGACGGCCAGCCCTACGCCAAGAGCTACCAATGGAAGCACGAGCGCGTGAACTGGGAGAACACGGTGGTCGATGGCGACACCGAGATCAAAGTCCACAACCAGATCAAGGTGGCGGGCCTCGTGACCTATGTGAACCGGTCACGCACGGACAAGAGTACCTACTGGAACAGCGTGAAGGCCCCCGACAGCAACGGCGCCTGGGCGCTGATGGAGATCATGGTCTACACGGGCACCCAGGGCCAGAATGACGGCAAGCTCATCACGCGCCTGCACAAGGACGGCAAGACCTGGGTCAACCAGAACCGCCAGACCGAGCGCATCTACGCCGACCCCACCATGCGCCTGCGCTATTTCATCGAGCAGAACTATTTCGGCAACTTCGGCCAGCGCGAGGACGGCGTGGACAACCCGCTGCCCAAGCCGCAGGTGCGCGAGCTCTATTCGGACGACAGCCGGGTCATCGTCGGCAAGGATGCCAGCTCCGGCTGGCAGCGCGTGGAGCTGCGCGACCATCCCGACCTGAAATCCGCCAAGGTGCGGGAGCTGCAAAGCTGGACGCAGTGGAACGGCCGCGTGGACCTTGCGCTGAACACGGGCGGGCTGCCGCGCGGCGTGCACGACCTGTTCCTCGTGGTGGTTTCGGGCGTGGACGCCGACGGCTGGGACGTGGTGAGCCATTCCATGCCGTTGCGCGTGCAGGTGGACTGAGGCCAGAGAAGCGTGCGGCGCCCCATGGCAGCAGGCACTTGCGCTATTTCGCACGCATGTGCTAAATTACGTCCATGGACGCCAAGACCCAAAAAGCCGAGCTCACCCGCGCCGCGATTGTCGGCGCGGCGCTGGACCTCGCTGCGGCCGAGGGGCTGGAGTCGATCACGCTGCAGGCCGTGGCCGACCGCGTGGGGCTGTCCAAGAGCGGCGTGTTCTCGCGCGCTGGCTCGCGCGAGGCGCTGCAGAAGGCGGTGATCGAGGAGTTTGGCCGGCGCTTTCTCGCCGATGTGTTCGTGCCCGCCATGCAGCAGCCCAAGGGCCTGCCGCGGCTCAACGACATCGTGCGGCGCTGGATCGCCCGCACGCGCGATGTGGAGGCCTTCACCGGCTGCATCTACACGGCCGGCGCCTTCGAGCTGGACGACCGCGAGGGCGAGCTTCGCGACCTGCTGCACAGCGAGATCACACGCTGGCGCGCTGCGCTGCGCCGCACGGTGGTCCAGGCCATCGATGCCGGGCACCTGCCCACCGGCACCCCACCCGACCAGCTGGTGGGCGAGATCTATTCCATGATCATGGGCCTGCTGCACGACGTGCGCTTTTTGCGCGACCCGCATGCGGCGCCGCGCACCGAGGCATCGTGGGCGCGCCTGGTGAGAAGTTATGCCAACGACACTCCGGCCCCCGCGCGCTGAACCGCACCCGCCCTGGGGGCCGTACCGCCGAAACGCTGACCAGCGCGGCCGCGCAGGCCGCTGCTGATCTCCCTTTTTCTTTTGCTTCCCTACAACGATGGCCATCGTTTTTCTTCACCCCAATTTCGCACAATCGTGCGAAGAAAGGAGAGCCCCATGTTGCCATTTTTTTGGACTGTGGCCGCTGTCGCCGCGCTGGCCGCCCTGGCCTGGCTGGTGCAGCTGGTGCGCGCCACGCTGGCCCGGCTGCCGCGCAGCAACCGCGAGTGGATCTTTTACTGAGCGCGGCCTGCCGCGCGCCTTCCTTGTTCCCCCATTTTTGGAGCCCCACCATGACCTCCACCCCCTCCCCGTCTGCCGCCTCGGCCTTGCAGGCCACCTCCAGCTTTTACGGCGAGCACCCCGCCATGCGCCTGCTGCGCGCCGGACTGGGCGCCACCGAGCGGCTTTGGCCTGCGCTGGCCGTGCGTGCGGCCTACCGGCTGTTCGGCACGCCGCTTCCGCTGCGCCGGCCCGAGCGCAGCGCGGCGCCGGGCGCGGACTGGCGCACCGAGCGCTGGCCGTTTGAAGACGCCGAGATCACCGTTTACACGCCCCAAGCTCAACCCCATGGCCCCGCCGTGCTGCTGCTGCACGGTTGGGGCGGCCATGCGCGCCAGATGCTGCCGCTGGCCCAGGCCCTGGCCGCGCGCGGCCTGCGCCCGGTGTTGCTGGATTTGCCCGCGCACGGCGGCAGCCGCGGCCGGGTCAGCAACCTGCCGCAGTTCGGCCGCGCCATCGAATACGCCACCGCCCGCCTGCATGCGCAGGACTCGGCGCCCGCCGCCGTGGTGGCGCATTCGCTGGCCGCCAACGCCGCCGCGCACGCCGCCAGCCGGGGCTTGGCCACGGGGCGGCTGGTGCTGCTGGCACCGCCCGCTTCGCCGCACGAGTACACGCGTCTGTTCGCCCAGGTGTTCGGCCTGTCCGAGCGCACCCGCGCCGCCATGCAGCGGCGCATCGAGGCGCGGGAGGGCATCCTGATGCGTCAGTTCGAGCCCCCAGCCGTGGGCCCGCGCATTGCACTGCCCACGCTGGTGGTGCACGACCGGGGCGACCGCATCAACCGCTTTGCCGATGGCGAGGCCTACCGCGACCACATTGCGGGCGCCACGCTGCTGGCCACCGAAGGTCTGGGCCACCGCAAGATCCTGCAGCAGGCCGAGGTGCTGCAGGCGGTGACAGTCTTTGTGGCCGACGGCGTGGCGTCCGCAGCCCGCTGACGGGTCCAATGTCCCTGCGCTTAACTGCGGTATTGCGCGCGCCGCAGCGCACCTGTTGTCTACACTCGCGCCCCTCCTCATTGGCGCACGCCCCTACAGGGCCCTGAGCCCCGCGCACGCGGGCCGTGCCAATGCCCCGCCTTGCCGCGCCGCTGGTCCCCAAGCGCGCATCGGCGCCGGGCCGTGCCCTCGCACTATCCTTGCGACACGGCCCGCTTTCACTCCGGAGCTGTGCAGCTGCCGCCGAAGGCGGCATCCGCCCCGTCCCGCCTTGCTGGCGTTCCGAGCCCCCTGCGTCGATCCGGCCCCCGTGGCACGCTGCGCCCCGGGCGCCGCCCGGCCGGCGGCAGGGTCTGCACAACTCCTGGTCGATCAAGCAGCAGAAGAAAGGTGATCCATGGAACTTCTTGTCTCGGCGGGGCTGATCCTCGCCATCGTGCTCTGGGGCGTGATCGCGCCCGATTCGCTGGGTGCCGTGTTCGACACCGCGCTGGCTGCCACCACGCGCAACTTTGGCTGGTTCTACCTGTGGGTGGTGCTGGGCCTGGTGGTGATGGCGCTGATCCTGGCCTTCAGCCGCTACGGCGACCTGAAGCTGGGGCAGGAGGACGACGAGCCCGAGTTCTCCATCGGCGCCTGGTTTGCCATGCTGTTTGCAGCGGGCATGGGCATCGGACTGGTCTTCTGGGGCGTGGCCGAGCCGATTTCGCACTATGGCGCACCGCCACCCGGCATCGCGCCGAACACGCCCGAGGCGGCCAACGCAGCCATGCGCTACAGCTTCTTCCACTGGGGCCTGCACCCCTGGGCGGTGTACAGCATCGTGGCGCTGGCGATTGCGTTCTTTCAGTTCCGCAAGGGAGGCTCGGCCCTGGTGAGCACGGCCGTGCAAAGCCTTCCCTGGGCGCCGCTGAAGCGCCTGGGGCCGCTGATCAACGTGCTGGCGGTGATTGCGACCGCGTTTGGCGTGGCCGCATCGCTGGGCATGGGGGCGCTACAGATCAACAGCGGCCTGCATGCGGCCTGGGGCCTGCCCGTGGGCGCGGCGTCGCAGGTGGGCATCATCGTGGTGACCACGGTGCTGTTCCTCACCTCGGCCGTCACGGGGGTGGCGCGCGGCATCAAGTGGCTGTCCAGCATCAACCTGGTGCTGGCGGGGCTGCTGGCGCTGGCGGTGTTTGCGCTGGGGCCCACGGTGATCATCATCGACACCTTCACCAACACCCTGGGCAGCTACCTGAGCGAATTTGTGCGCATGAGCCTGCGCATGACGCCGTTTCGCGACAGCAGCTGGGTGAGCGGCTGGACGGTCTTTTACTGGGCCTGGTGGGTGAGCTGGTCGCCGTTTGTGGGCCTGTTCATCGCGCGCGTTTCGCGCGGGCGCAGCATCCGCGAGTTCATTCTGGGCACGGTGCTGGCACCCACGCTGGCGGCATTCGTGTGGTTCTCGGTGTTCGGCGGGGCCGCGCTGCACCTGGAGATCGCACAGGGCGTGCCGCTGGCGCAGGCCGTGGGCGCGGATGTGTCCACCGCCATGTTCGCAATGTTCAACGCCCTGCCCTGGGGCGCGGTGATGTCGGTGGTGGCCACGGTGCTGGTACTGGTGTTCTTCGTCACGTCCGGCGACTCGGCCACGCTGGTGCTGGGCATGATGAGCACGCGCGGCAACGAGAACCCATCGGCCCGCGTGAAGATCGTCTGGGGCCTGCTGGTGTCCGGCATCGCCATCAGCCTGCTGCTGGCTGGCGGCGTGAAGGCGGTGCAGACGGCCACCATCGTGTTTGCGTTGCCGTTCACTGCCGTCATCCTGCTGATGGCCGTGGCGCTGTGGCGCGGCGTGAAGTCGGACTGGGAAGAAGAGGACCGCCGCGACCGCGCACTGCGGCGGCGCATGCGCCAGATGGTGGAGCCGGGCGGCGGTTCGTCCGGGCAGCAGGTTCGGTAAGCTCCGATTCTTTGGGTATTTTTGGCCTCCAGCGCTTATCCGTCAAGCGCTGACAGCTATCTAATTCATAGTGAAGGCATCCACCCTGCCTTTGCACCCTCACACGCGCAGCAGGCCGCGGAAGCCGCGCGCTGCGTAGTAGGACTGCGCTCCGTTGTGATAGACGAAGACCTGGCCGTAGCGCCGGTCGCCGAACAGCGCGCCGCCCAGGTCGCGCACGCCGGCGGGCGTGGCGACCCAGCTGGAGGTCTTGGTGTCGAACTCGCCCAGCGCCTGCAGCGCGCGGTACTGCGCCTCGTCCAGCAGCGTGATGCCCATGTCGGCCGCCATTTCCATTGCGCTACCCTGGGGCTTGTTCTCCTTGCGCGTGTCCAGCGCATCGCGGTCGTAGCACAGGCTGCGGCGGCCGGAGGGGCTCTCGGCGGCACAGTCGCAAAAGAGGTACTGCCCGCTGGCCCCGTCACGACCGATCACGTCCGGCTCGCCGCCGTAGGCTTCCATCATCGCCAGGGATTGCAGGGCCTTGGGATGCGCCTCCAGGCGGCTCTGCACGTCCTGCCAATCCAGGCCGGGGTGCCTGTGGCCGTGGCGGGCGAACCGCTCTTGCAGCGTTTGCAGCAGGGGCTGCACGGCATTTCTCTCAACGGACTTTTTCATGGGTGTCACCAGTGCGTTTTGGTGGCTGCAGTATGCCCCGCACACCCGTGCGACTATGATCCACAGCCGCTCCCGCCCTGCCAGCCGCTCCCACCTTTATCCCGCGCCCCTGCCCATGCAAATTTTGATCTCCGCCTGGCCCGCTCTGGTGTGGCTGCTGCTGGCCCTGGTGCTGGTGTCGGCCCTGTACTTTCTGGCCAAGGGCGACCGGCGGGCGCTGGGCCATGTGATGGCGCTGGTGGCGTGTTTCCTCATCGGCGCGCTGCTGATGGAGTTCTTTGTGTTCATGGCCGCACGCATGGCGCGCGCGGGCAGCGCGCAGGCCAACCCCGTGCTGGGCACCGGCACGCAGCAGCTGCTGCAGACACTGGCCCAACCGCGCTCCATCAAGGCTCCGGCGGGGTCGCTGGCGTGGGTGGCGGCGTGGAGCGTGCCCGTGTCGTACCTGTGGCTGGCGGTGGCCTGGGGGCTGCACCTGTGGGGCAGCAAGCGCTCGGGCCCGGCGCGCAAGAAGGCAGCGGGCAAAAGTGGCGCAGGCAGCAAGAGCGCCCGCAGCCGCAAGGCAGCGGCCTGAGGGGCTGAGGACGGGGCGCAGACGGCCCACCACGCCTCCGCCCATCGGATTTGAAGCGTTTTTGGCCTCTAGCGCATATTCAGCAAGCGCTAAAAGCTATTGAAATCGTAGCAATGCATACCGTGCCGCGGTATTGACGCAGGGCAATACCCGCCCGCGCGTGCCCGCCCACAATGGCGCGCTCACTCAGCCGCCCTACTGGCGGGTTTTCTTGCATTTGCCATGACCCCACACAGCGACGTTCTCATCGTCGGCGCCGGCCCGGCGGGCCTGTCGCTGGCCATTGCCCTGGCGCAGGCGGGCTTTGCGGCCACGGTGGTGGAGCAGCAACCTGCCGACGTGCTGGCCGATCCCCCGCCCGACGGTCGCGAGATCGCCCTCATCCACCCCAGCCGCGCCACACTGCAGCGGCTGGGCAGCTGGGCGCTGCTGGCAGACACCGAGATCGGCACGATCGGCCAGGCCCAGGTGCACGACGGCCCGCTGGACCGCCACAGCGCGCTGCAGTTGAGCCCCCCGCGCGGCGCCGCGGCGGGCGACGCGCTGGGGTTCATCGTGCCCAACCATGCGCTGCGCCGCAGCGCCTACGCCGTGGCAGCGCGCACGCCGGGCGTGCGCATCCTGGCCGGCATGCAGGTCACGCGTGTGGCGGCCAACGGCGCGCAGACCGAGCTGGACTGCGTGCCCGCACTCGACGGCACGTCCACCCCACAGCGCCTGCACGCCCCGCTGCTGGTGGCGGCCGACAGCCGCTTTTCGCCCGCCCGGCGCCAGCTGGGCATTGGCGCGCAGATGACCGACTTTGGCCGCACCGTCATCGTCTGCCGCATGCGCCACACCCTGCCCCACGGCGGCGTGGCGCACGAGTGTTTTGGCTACGAACGCACGCTGGCCGTGCTGCCCCTGCCGGGCGACGCCGAGGGCGGGCACCCGTTGTGCTCGGTGGTGGTGACGGCGGGCGCGGGCGACGCAGCCACGCTGATGGCACTCGGCGCTGAAGCGTTTGCCGCCCAGGTGCAGGCCCAGCTGCAACACCGCCTGGGCCCGATGGCGCTGGTGGGCGACCGCTTTGCCTATCCGCTGGTGGCCGTGTACGCCCAGCGCTTTGCGGGCCACCGCTGCGCGCTGCTGGGCGATGCCGCCGTGGGCATGCACCCGGTGACGGCCCACGGCTACAACCTGGGCCTGGCGGGTGTGGAACGTTTGACGGCCGCCCTGGCCAGCGCCCGCCAGCGCGGGCAGGACATTGGCAGCGCTGACGCCCTGGCCCCGTACGCGCGCGAGCACCACCGCCACGCCTGGCCCCTCTACCAGGGCACCAACGCCATCGTGCGGCTCTACACCGACGCCCGCCCGCTGCCGCGCGTGCTGCGCCAGCTGGTGCTGCAGGGTGCGCGGCGGCTGCCGCCGCTGCAGTCGGCCATCGTAGGGCAGTTGACGGGCGAACCGCCCCCCTGGATGCGCGCGTTGGCGCTCAGGCCATAGCGCACCCAATGCGACGGGCGCACTTGCCAAGCTGCATGGCTGCCCACTTGACAGGGAAGACGCGAAGCGGCTTGGCGCGCTTCAGTCCCTGACCCCCAGCGTCGCCAGACCATACAGCGGCGCGCCCAGCCAGGGGCGGCACAGCATGTCCAGCGCAATGCCGGGCCAGCCATAGCATTCGGCCACGCTCTGCTCGCGCAGCAGTGCAAGGCGCGGGTGGGCCTGCTCCAACTCGTCCATGCGGCCCACGCCCCAGCAGAACTGCGCCCCGGTGGGCCCCACGCTGGCATGGTGGGCCGCCAGCCCCACGGCTTGCCTGGTGAGCACGTCCAGCACCATGCGCGACCCGGCAGGCGCATGCTCTGCAAACTCCGTTAGCACCGCCTGCACCTGCGCGGGCTGCAGGTACATCAGCACGCCTTCGCACACCAGCAGCACGGGGCGGGCGCGGCGCCCTTCGGGCAGGGCGAGCCGCTGCCACCAGCCTTGCTGGGCAAGGTCTTCCACGGCCTGGCGCGCGCGCGGGCACGGCAGCGGCATCAACGGCTGGCGCAGCGCCATCACGGGGGCCAGGTCGGCATCCAGCCAATGGTTGAGCCCGGTGTCCAGCCATTGAAAGTAGTGCGTCAGCCCGCACCCCAGGTTGGCCCCCAGCGCGCGCGGGTGCTGCGCAAAAAACGCCTCCCCCACGGCTTTGATGGCACGTGTGCGCCACAGCACGTTGAGCACGGTGGGCAGGTCGTCCAGGTACGGCTCCACATTCGTTCCCAGCCGCTGCAGCAGCGCCGGCGCCGCCGTGTCGGCGCAGTCCAACCACGGAAAGTAGCGGCCGCCCCGCGCGCGCGCGGCCAGGGGGATGAGCAGGGTGCTGGGGACGGGGGGGAGTTGGGCGCAGCGTTGTCGGGCGCTGGGGGCCGAGGTCGCCGCGCGGGTCTTCGCCCGTCGGGCTGGGGTGGCAAGGGTGGGGGCGGATGGCTGCGGCACGCGTGTCTCCTCCGTGGCGGCGTCATCAGGCAAAGGCCTGCGGCCGGGCTGCGCAGCGCGGGGTGCCGTCGACGCTGAGCTTTTCACAGCATCCGTGGTCACCGGTGTCCGCGCAGACCCTTCAGGGCATTGTGGACTGCCACCATGCCACGCAGCGGTATGGCCCCCTGCGGGGGTGGGGCATCCGCTGTGCACCCGACGCGGGGGCCGCATCAATGCCTGCGGATCAGCGCATTCCAGACCAGTTCCACCCCCGCAGCCACCAGATCGGCGGTGCCGCTGTCTGCATGGTGGGCCCACTTGTGCACAGCGCTTTTCTGGCGCTCGCGCTCGGCGCGGGCACGGTCGCGCTCCAGGGCCACCAGGGCGTCGCCGATGTCCACGGGCTGCACGGGCGCGGGTGCAAGGCCGCCCCGCTGGCCGGCGCTGGTGTAGCCCTCCAGGGCGCGGGCCACGGCCTGGGGATCGATGAGGGAGAACGCGGCGCGGCAGTAGGGGCAGGCGTGGTCCTTGCGGATGTCCACCGGCGCACCGCAGCTTGTGCAGTAGATGGCGCCTACACGTTGAGCGAGGTCGTCGATCTCGGTGCGGGTGAGGTGGCGCACAAACGCCTTTTCGACCATGAAGGACGCAAAGGTGCTGAAGCGGCCATGCTGTCGGCCGCACCGATAGACCATGTAGCGGCCGCTGCGCACCACGTCAAAGCCCTGGGTCAGGGTGGTGTTGCAGCGGGGGCAGGCCATGGGGCTGCCCAGGGGCTGGTGTTGGTCGGTACGGTGTTCGTGCAGCAGACGGAACAGCTCCACCACCGACGCGGGCGAGAGCTTGAGGTTCTCGTACCGGTCAAACCACAGGCCCTGGCAGGCAAAGCAGATGTCCAGCTCCAGCGGCTCGCCCTGGTTGCTGGTAAAGCGGTGCACCTGCATGGGCTGGCGGCACGAAGGGCAGGACGGCTGAGGCGACATGGCAGCGGCGGGCGAAGGCGATGGGGCCGCATCCTAACCCGGGGCTGTTGCACACGGTTACATGCACTAGCATTCGCGCCTTCACACAACAAGGAACGAACCCATGGGATTGATGGACTGGCGCGTGAAAAGCGCCGATGTGCTGCAGCAGGGCGGCGTGATTGCGCCCGATGAACGACTTTCCTGGCCGCACACTGCGGTGATGGGGGTTCAGCACGTGATTGCAATGTTTGGCGCCACGGTGCTGGCGCCCATCCTGATGGGCTTTGACCCCAACGTGGCCATCCTGATGAGCGGCGTGGGCACGCTGATCTTTTTCCTGGTGACTGGCGGGCGGGTGCCCAGCTACCTGGGGTCGAGCTTCGCTTTCATCGGCGTGGTGATCGCCGCCACGGGCTATGCGAGCAGCGGGCCCAACGCCAACATTGGCGTGGCGCTGGGGGGCATCATTGCGTGCGGCCTGCTCTATACGCTGATCGGTGCGCTGGTGCAGGCCATTGGCACCGGCTGGATCGAACGCTTCATGCCGCCGGTGGTCACCGGCTCGGTGGTGGCGGTGATCGGGCTGAACCTGGCGGGCATTCCCATCAAGAACATGGCCGCCAGCAACTTTGACAGCTGGATGCAGCTGGTGACCTTTGTGAGCGTGGGCCTGGTGGCCGTGCTCACTCGCGGCATGGTGCAACGCCTGCTGATTCTGGTGGGCTTGATCGTGGCCAGCATCATCTATGCGGTGCTGACCAATGGCCTCGGCCTGGGCAAGCCCATCGACCTCTCCATCCTGGCCAACGCCGCGTGGGTGGGCATGCCCAACTTTGCCGCGCCGGTGTTCGAGGCCAACGCCATGCTGCTGATCGCGCCCGTGGCCATCATCCTGGTGGCCGAAAACCTGGGCCACATCAAGGCCGTGACGGCCATGACGGGCCGTGACCTGGACCGCTACATGGGCCGCGCGTTCATGGGCGACGGCGTGGCCACCATGGTGAGTGGCGGCGTGGGCGGCACGGGCGTGACCACCTATGCCGAAAACATTGGCGTGATGGCAGCGACCAAGATCTATTCCACCGCCGTGTTCTTGCTGGCGGGGGTGTTTGCGCTGGTGCTGGGCTTTTCCCCCAAGTTCGGCGCTTTGATCCAGACCATTCCGCTGCCGGTGATGGGTGGTGTCTCCATCGTCGTGTTTGGCCTGATTGCCGTGGCGGGCGCCAAAATCTGGGTGGACAACAAGGTCGATTTTTCGCAGAACAAGAACCTCATCGTGGCGGCCATCACCCTCATCCTGGGCACGGGCGACTTCACGCTCAAGTTCGGCCAGTTTGCGCTGGGCGGCATTGGCACAGCCACGTTTGGCGCCATCCTGCTGTATGCCTTGCTCAACCGCAAAGCTTGAGCGGTTTGATAAGGGTTAACCCGTGATTCCTCAGCGACACCCGCTAGGATTCGGGGTTTGACCAGGGCCTCCCAGCCATGTGGCGGGAGGCCCTTCTGTTTGCGGAGGCTGTTTTCATGTCCCTGGCCGACCGGGTGCTGTACCCCGACTTTCTCTCCCGCACCATGTCCGCCGACGAGGCCGCCGCGCTGATTCCGGCCGGTGCCCACGTGGGCATGAGCGGATTCACGGGCGCGGGCTACCCCAAGGCGGTGCCGGGCGCGCTGGCGCGCCGCATCGAGAGCCTGAACGCGCAGGGCAAGGGCTTCAAGATCGGCCTGTGGACAGGCGCCAGCACCGCGCCCGAGCTGGACGGTGCTCTCGCGCAGGTGGATGGCATCGAGATGCGCCTGCCCTACCAGTCCGACCCCACGGTACGCCGCCAGATCAACGCGGGGCAGATGCAGTACGTGGACATCCACCTGTCGCACGTTGCGCAGTTTGTGTGGTTCGGCTTTCTGGGCAAGCTCGATGTGGCGGTGGTAGAGGTCGCGGGGGTACTGCCCGACGGGCGGCTGATCCCCTCGTCTTCGGTAGGCAACAACAAGACCTGGCTGGACCAGGCCGACAAGGTCATCCTGGAAGTGAATGCCTGGCACAACCCGCAGCTGGAGGGCATGCACGACATCTACTACGGCACCGACAGGCCGCCGCACCGCAAGCCCATCCCCATGACGCGGCCCGACGAGCGCATTGGCGAGCCTTACCTGCGCTGCGACCCGTCCAAGGTGATTGCCGTGGTGATGACCAACCAGCCCGACCGCAACAGCGTGTACGCCGCGCCCGATGAGACCTCCAACCGCATCGCGGGCCACATCATCGAGTTTCTGCAGCACGAGGTGAAGAAGGGCCGCCTGCCCAAGGACCTGCTGCCGCTGCAGTCGGGCGTGGGCAACATTGCCAACGCGGTGCTGGCGGGGCTGAACCACGGGCCGTTCGAGAACCTCACGGCCTACACCGAGGTTCTGCAGGACGGCATGCTGGACATGCTGCGCTCGGGCACGCTGGCCAGCGCCTCGGCCACGGCGCTGTCACTCAGCCCCACGGCGATGCAGCAGTTCAACGACCGCATCGATTTCTACAAAGAGCGCATCGTGCTGCGCCCACAGGAGATCAGCAACCACCCCGAGCTGATCCGCCGCATGGGTCTCATCGCTATGAACGGCATGATCGAGGCCGACATCTACGGCAACGTGAACAGCACGCACATCATGGGCTCGGCCATCATGAACGGCATCGGCGGATCGGGCGACTTTGCGCGCAATGCCTACCTGTCCATCTTCATGACGCCCTCGCTGGCCAAGAACGGCAGCATCTCGTGCATCGTGCCCATGGTCTCGCACGTAGACCACACCGAGCACGATGTGCAGATCCTTGTCACGGAGCAGGGCCTGGCAGACCTGCGCGGCCACTCGCCCACGCAGCGCGCCGACATCATCATCGACCGCTGTGCGCACCCGGACTTCCGCCCCGCCCTGCACGAGTACCTGGCCCGTGCGCGCAAGGTGGCTGTAGGGCAGCACACGCCGCATGTGCTGGCCGAGGCGCTGTCGTGGCACCAGCGGTATGTGGAGACGGGCACGATGCGCGCGCCAGCGGGCCCCACCAGCGCAGCGTAGAGGGCACGGCGCTATCCCGGAGCCCGCAGGCCTTTGACAGCCAATTGGCAGCTTCAAGTCGTAAAATCAGGGTTTACCCTTAGGTCTATCGACCTCCCTTGTCCAATCCCCGCCAGCCCCCTTCGGGGCTGGCTGCCTTTTTGCCTGCGAGTTTTTTCATCATGCAACGTCGCCAGTTCACCCAATCCCTTGTTGCCGCCAGCACCGGTCTGTTGCTGGCCCCGTTGTCGCGCGCCGTGGGTGTGCAGGACCCGATGGACGCCAAGAGCGTGACCATCGGCTGCTCCATCGGCGCCACCGGCGCGTTGGCCAGCCTGGGCAAGGAGCTGAAGCAGGGCCTGGACGCCGGGTTTGCCCAGGCCAACGCCAAGGGCATCCACGGCCGCGAGATCAAACTGCTGGCGCTGGACGACGGCTACGACGCCGCGCGCTCTGAAGACAACGTGCGCAAGCTGATCGCCGATGCCAATGTGGTATCGCTGATCTCGTGCATGGGCACGGCCAACAACCAGCGCATCATGCCGCTGGTGGACGAGGCGCAGATCCCCTACGTGGCCCCGCAAAGCGGCGCCACATCGCTGCGCAAGGCCGAGTACCGTTCGGTGTTCCACGTGCGCGCCAGCTACACCGACGAAGCCCAGCGCCTGGCGCAAAAGCTCGTGTCCATGGGCATCACCGACCTGGCCATCGTGTACCAGGACACCGCCTTTGGCCGCGAGTTTCTGGCCGATGTGACCATGGCCATGGCCGCCGCCAAGCAGCCCGCGCCCAAGGCCTTCAAGCTCGATGCCCAAGGCGCCCAGGTGGCAGACATCGTGGGCAAGGCCGTGGCCGCCAAGCCCAATGCCGTGCTGCTGGGCACAGCGGGCGACATCACCGCCACCTTGGTCAATGAGTTCAAGAAAGTCTCGCCCAGCACGCCTCTGGCCGCCACCAGCGTGGCGCTCTCGGGCGACAACCTGCGCCAGCTGGGCGGCAAGGCCTCGGGCATTGCGCTGTCGATGGTGCTGCCCGACGCAGCCCGCACCAGCTTTGCCGTGGTGCGCGACTACCAGAAGGCCATGCGCGCACTGGGCTACCAGGATTTCTCGGCCCGCAGCTTTGAAGGCTATGTGAACGCCCGCGTGCTGGCCGAGGGCCTGGAACGCGCCGGTCGCGACCTGACCCGCGCCAAGCTGCGCAATGCGCTGGCGGGCATCCGCAGCAATGACCTGGGCGGTCTGTCCATCGACTACGCAGGCGGCGCGCCCTATGTGGGATCGCGTTTTCTGGACCTGGGCGTGATGGGCGCCAACGGGAAGTTTGTCGGCTGACGCTGCGGCAAGGGCATTGGCACAATCAGCGGCTTGCACTGACTTGCCGCTGAACCGTGAACATCACCATGCCCATCTGGAAAAAACCCATCGACCTGGCCCTGCTGAAGGCCGCCAACCACAACACTGCCGTTGAGCACCTGGGCATTGAGTTTGTCGAGGTGGGCGACGATTTCCTTCGCGCCCGGGTGCCGGTGGACCACCGCACCGTGCAACCTTTCGGCCTGCTGCACGGCGGCGTGAGCGTGGTGCTGGCCGAGTCGCTGGGCTCCACCGGCGCCTACTACACACTGCCTGAGGGCTACCGCGCTGTCGGCCTGGACATCAACGCCAACCACCTGCGCTCTGCGACCAGCGGCTGGGTGACCGGCACGGCGAAGCCCGTGCACATCGGCCGCACCACGCATGTGTGGCACATCGATCTGCACAACGAGGCGGGCGAGCTGACCTGTGTGTCGCGGCTGACGATGGCAATCCTGGCGCCGCGCTGACGCAGGCCATCAAGACCGTTGCCGCCCGTCGCAGGGCAACGCCGCCAGCCCCAGGGGATTGACACGGCGCGGTGTCGCGAAATCGCGATCACGGTAGCATCGCCGCCCAGGAGGACTTCTCGATGAGCCACAGCCTGTTGCGATCACTGTCTGGCCCAGCGCTTGCGCTGGGGGTCTCGGGTGCCACCCACGCCGCAACTTTCACGGTCACCAGCGCCAACGATGCCGGCCTCGGCAGCCTGCGCCAGGCGCTGGCGGATGCAGCGGCCACCCCAGGCAGCCACACCATCCGGTTCGACAACAGCGTTTCCACCATCACCCTGACGAGCGCCGAGCTCCAGATCACCAGCGATGTCACGATTGACGGTGATCGCAATGGGGATGGCGCGCCCGACATCACAATCTCCGGCGCGAATGCGTTCCGGGTCTTGGCGCTGGCAAATGGAATCACCGTGGAACTCAACGGTCTCATCATCCAGGATGGCGCGGCGTTTGGAGGTGGCGCCGGAATATCCGTCGGATCCTTCTCGTCCACCCTTACGCTGCGAAACAGCGTGGTGCAAAACAACCAGGAACAAGGTCTCGGCGGCGGTGGCATTTACGGCACCTCTGTCACGGTGAACGTCGTTAGCAGCCTGATCCGCAACAACACGAGCAACTCCTTTGGCGGTGGCATCCGGGTAGTTGGCGCCGGAATTCTGGATATCCGGAACAGCACGATCATGAACAACACCACCAATGGCGCGAGCGCGCACGGTGGGGGTGTGCAGTACGCGGGATCCAGTCTGCGCATAGTGAACAGCACCTTTAGCGGCAATGCGGCGCTGGGTGCGGACTCCGTAGGCGGTGGACTGCGGATCACCAACGGCGTCAGTGAAATTATTCAGGCAACTTTAGTCGGCAATGCGGCCAGCGACGGTGGCGGCGGCGTCAGCTCTAGTGTGTCGACAGATACATTCATCAACACGGTCGTTGCAGGCAATACATCGGGAGCCGGGGCAATGCCAGCGGTCGCAGGAAACGCCCTAGCAACTGGCGGTTCTGCGGACGACGTGTCGGGCACCATTGAATCGGCCACTGGCAGCTACTTTGGCAGCAACGTCACCATCACCAACAACCAGGGCAGCTTCAACAACCAGGGCACCGCAGGGCTTGCGCTGGGCAACCTGGGCAACAACGGCGGAGCGCAACCCACGCATCTCCCCGCGATAACCTCGGCGCTGCGGGATGCAGTGGCCTGCGACGCATCGCCCTTGGCCAGCGCCGATCAACGGGGCATCAGCCGCCCGCAAGGCACGCAGTGCGACATCGGGGCCGTTGAGATCGAGTCGGTCCTCGTCAATGTGGCAGTTACCGGCTCCGGCCGTGTGGACTCGGCGCCCGCAGGCATCGTTAACTGCCGATCCGCCAGTGGCGCCTGCAGCCTGAGCACGGCGGTCGGAGACCCGGCCATCACGCTCACCGCCACCGCCGATGCCAGCAACAGTTTTGTGCAATGGGGAGGCGCGTGTGCCGGCGCAGGCACTGCCAGTACGTGCAACCTGACCGCCGGGACCGCCCAGAATGCCACAGCGCTGTTCACGCGCGCCTCCGCCACGCAAACCACAGCGGGCGGCACGGTGAATCTGCAGATCTCCGGCAGCAGCTGCGTGTTCACCACGACCACCAATGGCGGAGCACCCATGCCCGCCGGGTATGCATTGCCGTACGGCCAGATTGGCTTCCAAGCGACGGGATGCACCGCTGGCGGAAGCACGACGGTAACGCTGACTTTTCCGGGCCCGGTGCCGGCGGGTGCCGTGCTGCTCAAGTACACGGGATCAGGTTGGGCGCTCTGGCCGAGCATACCGGCAGGCGCCAATGCGCTGAGTTTCTCAGTGACCGACGCGCAGGCGGCGGGCTCCACCGGAGCGGCCACGGGGGATTTCAACGCAACACCCGGTGTCATAGACGACCCGGTGGCCCTGGCTGTGCCTGTCAACTCGGCGGCCATTCCGACGCTGCAGACCTGGGCTCTACTGCTGACCTCGTTGCTCGCGCTACTCGGCGGGGGCTGGCATCTGCGGCGCCGGCAACAGGGCCTGCCGCCGCGCTGAATCACACGCTCCGCAATGTCCCCGCCATCCGGCGCTGGCGTTCGCGCGGCCCGTCAGTCGGGTGCTGTCTCTCGCGCCATGCGCTCGCTCTTCCAGTAAACGTCATCCCCGCCGTCCATGCGGTTGAGCACGCGGGCCAGCACGAACATCAGGTCGGACAGGCGGTTGAGGTATTGGCGCGGCGCATCGTTGAGGGCTTCCTCGTTGCCCAGCGCCACCACAGCGCGCTCGGCACGGCGGGCCACGGTGCGGCACACGTGGGCCTGCGACGCGGCGCGGGTGCCAGCGGGCAGGATGAATTCCTGCAGTCGCGGAAGGGCAGCGTTGTGCTCGGCCAGGGCGTCGTCCAGCGCCAGCACGGCGTCGGCCTTAAGCAGCTCGAAACCAGGGATGGACAGCTCACCGCCCAGATTGAACAGCTGGTGCTGGATCTCCACCAGCAGCGCACGGACGCCGTCGGGCAGGGGCTCGCACAGCAGCAGGCCGATGTGGGAATTGAGTTCGTCCACGTCTCCCATGGCGTGGATGCGCAGGTTGTTCTTGGACACGCGCTGGTTGTTGCCCAGGCCGGTGGTGCCTGCGTCGCCGGTGCGCGTGGCGATTTGCGTGAGTCGGTTGCCCATGGCGTTCGATGTCTCGGTCAGGAATCGGAGTTGGCTGCGCAGCACCCTTTGCGGAGGGTTCTATGCGAAGTATGCGCAACAGATGTGTGGAGATTCTGCGCCATCTTGCGGCTGGCATGAAGCGGGCAGGGGCCAAGGCACCGATCAATGCGCAACGCCCCGCGCGCCAGCAGAAAGAAAAGGCGCGCGGGGCGTTTGAAGCTTGCACATTGCTGCGCGTTCATGCACGCAGCGAGCAGGCTGGCATCAGTGCGTGGTCGTGGGCATGCGGTTCAGGCGGTCGATGTCTGCAGTGGAAACACCGGAGCCACCGGGCTGCATCATGTTCCAGGCGTTGGTGTGATACACGTCCCATTCCTGGCGCGACACCATGCCATCGCCATTGCTGTCCATCAGGCGGGCATTCACACGGGCGTCAGCGTTGGCAGCGGCCTTGCCGCCTGCAGCGCTGGGGTTGATTTCTGCCACCGGTGCGCCTCGCCCATCGCCCTTGGCGGGGTCCATGGGGACTTGCGTGCTTTGGTAGGTGCGTTGCTCCACCTTGTTCTGGGCTGCTGCAGCCGCAGGGCCGCCCGATGCGATAGGGGCCACTTCGGCAGCAGGGCGCGCGGTCACAGGGGCGGGGGCTTGGGCCATGGCTGCAGAGCAGGCGATGGTGGCAAGTGCTGCGATAACAGTGTGCTTTTTCATGGTGATGAGCTCCTTGGTTCAAAAAACAATTGAATAAATAAAAACCAAAAACCAGCGAAGTGGTGCATTTCATTCTTTTGAAGCCAAAAGCCCGTGCCTGTAGGACATGCGCAGTGACGCCGGTCGTCTCTCTCCGGCATCCCTCCGAAAGCGGTACGTCTGGGTACATCCAGAGGAATGTCCTACACAAACGGAGCCCCCTGGGTTACACCGCGCTGGCAAATGTTGATCATGGCAACAGCAGGCAAGAGTGCTGGCGCAAGCGGCTCTGCCGCGGTGCAATGGAGTCCTGTTCAACTTCCAAGGAGTTTTGCTTTGACCCAAGCACAGCAACGACGCACCCTGTTCGACACCCGCAGCGTGATGCTTTTTGCCGCCATCTCCCTCGGAGGAGCGGGCGCCCTGCAAGCGCAGGGGCAAACTTCTTCTTCCTCGTCCCCCGCGTTCGGACCCACCGAAAAATCGGCGCCTTCGTCGGGATCCTCGCCCAAGTTTTCCATTGGCGGCTCCGCCTCGCCCCAGGCTGCCAGCATGGCCTTCGACCGGGCAGACGCCAACAAGGATGGACAGCTCAGTCCGCAAGAGGCAGCCAAGCTGCCTGCCATCGGCCAACGTTTCAAGGAGCTGGATGCAGACCAGAACGGGACGCTGTCCCGCGAAGAATTCGAGAAAGGCGCGAACTCCTGACCAACCCCTGACAGAGCAGGCCCTGGCCAGCGGACGCCATGCCGCGCTGGGTTTGAACCGCTCAATGCTTTAGGCGGGCCATTGGCGCCCGTGGGCCCGTGCATGCTGGAACTCCAGGGCGTGCACGGGCCCGATGTTTTTGGTGCGCCCTGCGGGCCCCTTGAGTCCCTCAGTCGTGCAGCGACGACAGGAACTGCTGCAGTTCCGGTGTCTGTGGATTGCCGAACAACTGCGCGGGGGGCCCCGATTCATGCACGCGCCCCTGGTGCATGAAGATCACGCGGTCACTCACCTTGCGGGCAAACGCCATTTCGTGCGTGACCATCATCAGCGTCATGCCCTCTTGCGCCAGTGACTCGACCACGCGCAGCACCTCACCCACCAGCTCCGGGTCCAGCGCAGAGGTGATCTCGTCGCACAGCAGCACCTGCGGTTCCATGGCCAGCGCGCGCGCAATGGCCACGCGCTGCTGCTGGCCGCCCGAGAGCTGGTCAGGCATGGCATCAAACTTTTCGGCCAACCCCACACGGGTGAGCAGCTTGCGCGCCTGCTCGGCGGCGGCGTGCGCATCACGCGCCTTCACCAAGGTGGGCGCCAGCATGATGTTGCGGCCCACGCTCAAGTGCGGGAAGAGGTTGAAGCTCTGGAAGATCATGCCCACCTGCTGGCGCAGTTCGCGCATGGCGGTGGCGCTTTCGTGCAGCAGCTTTTTGCCGTTCACGCTCAATGCGCCTTCCTGGAAGACCTCCAGCCCGTTCACGCAGCGCAGCAGCGTGCTTTTGCCTGAGCCGCTTTTGCCAATGATGGCAACCACCTCGCCCTTGCGCACCTGCAGATCGATGCCCTTGAGCACTTCGTTGCTGCCATAGGACTTGCGCAGCGCGGTGATGTCCACGATGGGCGGCGCGCCCACGGCAATGCCATCGTGGGCCGGCGCGGCGGCGGAAGCAGCAGGATGTTGTTGTTCAGCGGCGAGGGCCATGGAATTTCCTTTCAAGGGACTGCGCCACCAGGCTCACCGGGAAGCACAACACAAAGTACAGCAGGGCCACGCAGGCGTAGACCAAAAAGGGCTGGTAGGTGGCGTTGGAGATCATGCTGCCCGCCTTGGTCAGCTCCACAAATCCGATCACCGAGGCCAGCGCGGTGCCTTTGATCACCTGCACCAGAAAGCCCACCGTGGGCGGCACCGCAATGCGCAGTGCCTGGGGCAGCACCACATGGCGCAGCTGCTCGCCAAAGTTGAGCGCCAGGCTCTGCGCGGCCTCCCACTGCCCCTTGGGAATGGAGGCCACACAGCCGCGCCAGATCTCTGTGAGGTAGGCGCTGGTGTAGAGCGTGAGCGCCACGGCGGCCGCCGTCCACGGCGAGGTCTTGATGCCGAACAGCGCAATGCCAAAGTACGCCAGGAACAGCTGCATGAGCAGCGGCGTGCCCTGGAATACCTGCACATAGGCGCCCACCGCGCGGTCCACGCCGCGCACTTTGGACAGACGCAGCACCAGCAGCGCCAGGCCCACCAAGCCGCCACCGATGAAGGCGATGAGGGACAAGGACACCGTCCAGCGCGCCGCCATCAGCAGGTTGCGCAGGATGTCCCACAGGGAAAATTCCACCATGGCTTACCTTCCGATGAGGAACCGCGCCCCCACCCACATGAGCAGGCGGCGCGTGGCGATGGACAGCAGCAGGTACACCGCGGTGGCCACGATGAAGGCCTCGAACGCGCGGAAGGTGTTGCTGGAGATGAGGTTGGCGGCGTAGCTCAGCTCCGGCGTGGAGATCTGTCCGCACACGGCCGAGCCCAGCATCACAATGATGATCTGGCTCACCATGGCGGGCCACACCTTGAGCAACGCAGGCGGCAGCACCACGCGGCGGAAGATCTGGCCGGGGGTGAGCGCCAGGCTCTCGGCGGCCTCGATCTGGCCGCGCGGCGTGGCCTCGATGCCGGCGCGGATGATTTCGGCCGAGTAGGCGCCCAGATTGATCACCATGGCCAGCACCGACGCGACTTCGGGCGAGAGCTTGACCCCCAGCGCCGGCAGGCCGAAGAAGATGAAGAACAGCTGCACGATGAAAGGCGTGTTGCGCACCAGCTCCACGTAGCTGGCTACGGCCGCGCGCAGCACCACCGGCCGATGGCCCAGATTGCGCGCGCGCGCCCAGGCGCAGGCCGTGCCCAGCAGCAGGCCCAGCACTGTGCCCACAACGGTGAGGCCGATGGCCCAGAACACGCCGCGCACCAGCAACGGCCACGAAGCAAGAACGGCAGAAAAATCGAGCGCAATCAGCATGCTTGTGCCCTGCAGCGCTTGTCGCGCCGCAGGCCCTTGGATTTCAGCGGTTCACACTGCGCGCCGCATTACAGCGGCAGGTCGCCAGCAGGGCGGCCCAGCCACTTGGTGGACATCTTGTCGATGTCGCCCGACTTGCGCGCCTCGGCAATGATCTCGTTCACCTTCTCGCGCAGCTTGTCCTCGCCCTTGGCGACGCCGATGAAGTTGGGGCTGTCCTTGAGCAACAGCTTGTATTCCGTCTGCAGGTTGGGGTTCTTGACCATGATGGTGCCGGCCGTCGATGCGCTGGTGGCGATGGCCTGCGTCTGGCCCGACACAAAGGCCGAGATGCTGGCCGCGTGGTCTTCAAAGCGCTTCACGTCCACGCCGGGGGGCGCCACCTTGGCCAGTTCCTGGTCTTCCATGGCGCCGCGCGTCACGGCCACGCTCTTGCCGGCCAGGTCCGCAAAGCTCTTGATGTTCAGGCTCTTGCTCGCAAACACCGCCTGGAAGAACGGCGCGTAGGCGGCGGTGAAGTCGATCACTTTCTCACGCTCGGGGTTCTTGCCCAGGGTGGAGATGACGAGGTCGGCCTTCTGCGTCTGCAGGTAGGGGATGCGGTTGGCGCTGGTCACGGGGATGAGTTCGACCTTCACACCCAGCTTGGCGCCGATGTAGTTGGCCATCTCCACGTCCAGGCCCTGGGGCTTGAGGTCGGTGCCGACAAAGCCGTAGGGTGGGTAGTCGGTGGGTATGGCGATCTTGATTTCCTTGGACTTGAGGATGTTGTCCAGCGCGTTCTGCGCGTGAGCGGCGGGAGCCATCAGGGCAGCGGACAGGCCGGCGGCGGCAAGCACGCCCAGGGTCAGGCGGCGGGTGGAAGACAGTGCGCGGTGGGTGGTCATAGCAAGGCTCCTAGGTAGGGGGATGGGTCGGTGGGGGTGTCTTTGGCAGATGCAGAGGAAGGGGTACTTTTGCGGGGCCTGCCTTTGGGCGCTGTGGTCGCCTTGGCAGGCGGGGCCGGGCTCTTGTGCACCGGCGCCAGGGCGTCGCGCAGCCCGGCCAGCGGATCGCTGCTGGCCTGCAGGCGCAGGGCCGACTGCACGGTGCCTATGTGTTCGGACATCAGCGCCTCGGCACGCGCAATGTCGCCGGCCTCCAGCGCCTCGACGATGCGCACGTGGTCTTCGCAGCTTTGGGCTGCGTCGTGCGACGACTGGTAAAGCATGGCGATGAGCGTGGTGCGCGCGGTGAAGTCGCGCAGCGTGTCGGCCAGCAGGCTGTTGCCCAGGCATTCAGCCAGGCACACGTGGAAGTCACCCAGCAGAAAGCTGCGCGCGCCCACGTCGCTGCCGGCCAGCGCAGCCTTTTCGCGCTGCAGGTGGCTCTTGAGCTGGCGCACGGCCGCCTTGTCCACCACCTTGAGCTGGTGCAGCAGGCCGAGCTCGATCACCCGGCGCGCCTCGAAGGCCTCGCGCGCTTCGTCCTGCGAGGGCTCGATCACATACCAGCCGCGCCGCGCGCTCACGGTGACGATGCCGCGCGTGGCCAGCCGCGTGAGCGCCTCGCGCACGATGGTGCGGCTGCAGTCAAACAGCATGGCGAGCTGCTGCTCGCCCAGGCGGGAGCCGGGCGCGAGCTTTTGCGCCATCACGGCTTCGATGATGCGGTTGCTGATCTCGGTGGCGGTGGTCATTGCCTGCGGTATCGCAGGTTCCGTGCCAACTGGTATACAAGATGGATGCACCAGCGTGGAGCACGCCCGCTGTGCACGAGCCAGGGGCCTGCACCGGCAGTGCCGCCGGGTGCCTGCAATTGGTGCGTGGACGTCCGCAAAGCGGTGCGCGGGCGCGCCCCATTGCTGGGTCAGCGCTTCACGGCACGGGGCGGCGCACGGCACGGCTCAGCCGGGCGCGGTACGGCTGGCGACAACCAAACCGAAAGTGGAGCTCAAAGAAACAGACGCGCCAGCCACGACAGCACCAGCACACCGCCCATGCCTGCCAGTACCGCCGGGTGCCACCACGGCCACCGCGCCACGCGGCGGCGGCCCGAGACGCCTTCGGCCAGGGCTTGGCCCGCCAGCAGCGCCAGCCACAGCAGCAGCAGCAGCGCCCCCGGGTTGGCCGCCCAGGCGGCAGCCAAGTCTCCTTGAACCAGTGCGGCACAGGCATGTGTGCCCCCACACAGCGGGCAGGGGAGCCCCGTCAGTGCGCGAAAGCCGCAGCCCACGCCCAGTGCGCTTTGCGCCAGCCACCAGGGCGTGGCAGCCATGGCCAGCGGCCAGCCCAGGCCCCAGGCCAGCCGCAGGCGCCGCGCGTCTGGCGACAGCGCCTGCCAGGCGGGCATGGGGCCTGTGGACGGCACGGCCGTGCAGGTTTCAGAGGGGAGGGAGCGCCACTGCACCATCGCCCACCAGCTGGCGCGCCAGGAAGTAGGAGCCGATCATGGACAGCGGCAGCGTCAGCAGCGCGCCCACGCCGCAGAGCAGAAAGCCAAGCGAGCCCACGATGCCGAGCACCAGCGTGCAAACAAACGCCGAGCCCAGGTTCTTGGTCACCAGGCTCCAGGCCTGGTTGAACGCGGCCACACCGTCACGCTCACCCCGGGCCACCAGGTACAGCGCCACAGGTGGCAAAGCCATGATCAACAGGCCAGGGATGAAACACAGCATGAAGCCTAGCGACACCACCAGCGAGCTGATAAGGCCCGCCACAAAGCCCGGCACAAAGTCATCAAACCCCCGGAAGATGTCGCCGATCTGCACGGCCTCTCCGCGCGCCTCGCGCTCGATCATGCGCATGTAGCCCACGATCATCGGCCCGGCCAGCAGCCCGGCGCTGATGCTGGCTACCGCCATCACCAGGAAGGTACACACCACATGGGTGATGGCGTTGTTCTTGAAAATGCCCCAGGCACCCGACAGGCAATCTCCGACATTCACTGAAGCCATGGCAATCCCCTCTCGTGCAAAGTCATCATGAGTAGTGCGGGCCAGTGTAGCGAGCGGTCCGGTTCTCGGCTACCTCGCGCGCGGGGGCGCCCCACCGTGGCCGCACGAATACCCGCCATCGCACCCGGGTCCTAACGGGGCCGCCTTGCCGCCGCGGGCGGATCCGAACCTAGAATGCCCGTCACTCTCTCACTGCCGAACCGGAGACACCAACATGAACGCCCCCACCGCTGCCGCCCACCTGCTGCCCGAGATCAAGCTCCGCAATGTGCCCCAGGCCCTCATCGATGCGCTGCAGGCCCGGTTTGGCGCGCAGTGCTCGCTGGCCCAGGCCGTGCGCGAGCAGCACGGACGCGACGAAGGCTCGCTGCAGGCCCCGCCACCCAGCGCCGTGGTGTTTGCCGAAAACGCGCAGGACGTAGCTGATGCCGTGAAACTGGCCAGCCAGTACGAAGTGCCCGTCATCCCTTACGGCGCGGGCTCGTCGCTCGAAGGCCATCTGCTGGCCGTGCAGGGCGGTATCAGCATCGACGTGAGCCGCATGAACCAGGTGCTCAGCATCAACGCCGAAGACCTCACGGTGACCGTGCAACCCGGCATCACGCGCAAGGCCTTGAACGAAGCCATCAAGGACACCGGCCTGTTCTTCCCCATCGATCCGGGCGCCGACGCCAGCATCGGCGGCATGTGCGCCACGCGCGCCAGCGGCACCAATGCCGTGCGCTACGGCACCATGCGCGAGAACGTGCTGGCGCTGCAGGTGGTCACCGCCAGCGGCGAAGTCATCCACACCGGCACCCGCGCCAAAAAGAGCAGCGCGGGCTACGACCTGACCCGCCTGATGGTGGGCAGCGAAGGCACGCTGGGCATCATGACCGAGATCACCGTGCGCCTGTACCCGCTGCCTGAGGCAGTGAGCGCCGCCATCTGCTCCTTCCCCAGCATCGAAGCGGCGGTGCGCACCACCATCCAGACCATCCAGATCGGCGTGCCGATTGCGCGCGTGGAACTCATCGACCACCACACCGTGCGCATGGTGAACGCGCACAGCAAGCTCAATCTGCGCGAAGAGCCCATGCTGCTGATGGAGTTCCACGGCTCGCCCGCCAGCGTGAAGGAGCAGGCGGAGATGGTGCAGGACATTGCCAGCGAATTTGGCGGCCAGGCCTTTGAATGGGCCAGCACACCCGAGGAACGCACCCGCCTGTGGACCGCGCGGCACAACGCCTACTTCGCCGCCGTGCAAAGCCGCCCTGGCTGCCGCGCCATCAGCACCGACACCTGCGTGCCCATCAGCCGCCTGGCCGACTGCCTGCTCGAATCGGTGGATGAGGTCGAAGCCAGCGGCATCCCCTACTTCCTCGTCGGCCACGTGGGCGACGGCAACTTCCACTTCGGCTACCTCATCGACCCCAACAGCGCCGAAGAACGCACCAAGGCTGAAGCGCTGAACCACACCCTGGTGGCGCGCGCCCTGAGCATGGGCGGCACCTGCACGGGGGAACACGGCGTGGGCGTGCACAAGATGGGCTTCTTGCTGGACGAAACCGGCGCGGGCGCGGTGGACATGATGCGCGCCATCAAACGCGCGCTGGACCCGAAGAACATCCTGAATCCGGGGAAAATCTTTGCGCTGTGAGGGTGACGACACTCAACGGGTATTGCTTCTGATTTGATAGCTTCTAGCGCTTATCCAATAAGCGCTAGAGCCACATTTGGCTCAATATTTTCTTGCTCTGTCTGCATTAGCTGCCTCCCATGCCCTTGCGCACCTTTCTCTGGGCACTCAGCGGCATCGGCACCCTGTTGTTCGGCGGCGCGCTGCTCGCTTCCTTGCTCAACCCGCTGTGGGTGGAGCGGGTGGCCCGGGACATCCTGCGCCAGCAGATCGAATCCAGGGTGGGCGAAAAGCTTGACGCCCTGAATGCCCGCGCCCTCACCACGCGCGCCGGTGCCGTGCTGCAGTCGCAGGCGCAAGAGGCGCAGCGCATTCGCCAGATGCTGGCCAGCCAGCTGCCCGAACGCATCGGCCGCGTGATGGCCGACATGGCCGACGCGGATTGCGAATGTCGCAAGAAGGTGGAGGGTGCCGTCCGCAGCGGGCTGGAATCGCGGGCGTGGGACCTGCAACAACAGCAAGAGCGGCTCAACGCGCTGATCCGCACGCAATACCTGGACACCGCCCAGCAGCTCACGCGGGAGTTCCGAATCTTCACGGGCAGCAACGCGCTGGCGTTTGTGCTGCTGGGGTTGGCCCTGGGCGTACGGCGTAGCGCGGGCGCGCACCTGGTCCCCGCCGCTGCCGCGCTGCTGTTGGCCACGGCGGTCACGAGCTATCTGTACCTCTTTGAACAAAACTGGCTGCACACCGTGCTGTTCAGCAGCTACCTGGGCTGGGGGTTTGTGGCTTACCTCGCGCTGCTGTACGCGTGGCTGTGCGACGTGCTGTTCAACCGGGCGCGCATCACCTGCGAGGTGCTCAATGCGGCGTCGTCGGGGCTGGAGGTGGTGCCGTGTTGAGGAAGGGATTGCCGATGGCCGCGGTATTTCGAAGTGGCGGTGGCGCATGCACAGCTGGCGCCCGAAACCCGCACCCGGCTGGAAGCCGCCTTGGGCACAGCGCCCTTTGATCTGTCTGCCGCCCTGCCCCTGTTGCCCCGCGAATAGAGGGCTACCATGCCGCATGCGCATCGCCATCGTCTCCGACATCCACGGCAACCTGCCCGCTCTTGAGGCGGTGGCGGCCGACATCCGCCGCCGCGGGGCTGACCAGGTCGTCAACCTGGGCGACAACCTCTCGGGCCCCTTGCTGCCACGTGAGACCGCACAGTGGCTTATGGCCTCGGGCTGGCTGTCGCTGGCCGGCAACCATGAGCGGCAGGTGCTGCATTTGCGACCGGGGCGCGGCGGCCCGTCCGATCAGTACGCGCACGCGCAACTGACCGAGGTGGAGTTTGCATGGATGCGCAGCCTGACCCACACCCTGCGCCCGGCAGAAGACATGCTGCTGTGCCACGGCTCGCCGCGCAGCGACCATGAATATTTGCTGGAGACGCTGGATGGTTGCACGGTGCGCGCCGCCAACCCGGCCGAGATCGATGAACGCCTGTCGGGCCAGTACGCCCCGTTGATCGCCTGCGGCCACACCCATGTGCCGCGCCAGGTGCGGCTGGGTGCGGGCATTTTGCTGGTCAACCCCGGCAGCGTGGGCCTGCAGGCCTATGGAGACGATCACCCCGTGGCACACCACGTGGAAAACGGCACGCCGGATGCGTGTTACGCCATTGCGGAACGAACGGCGCAAGGTTGGCAGGCGGTCCACCACCGCGTGGCCTACGACCACGAGCCCATGGCGCAACTGGCGCACAGGAATGGACGGCCCGAATGGGCCCACGCGCTGCGCACAGGCTACATGCCCTGACCCGGGCGCCGCGTGGCGCGCTGGATGGGCTTTGGTTCCTGCCCCTTACTCAACCATGCACCACGCGGGAATCGGCCGGTGCCTGCGCCCGGTCGTGCAGACCGTAGTCCCGCACCACGGCCGCCACGCGCAGGCGGTAGTCCGCAAAAATGCCTGCGCGCCCGGCGTGCTGGGTGCTGCGGTGGGCCTCCGTCTGCCGCCAGCGGGCCACGGCGTCTTCGTCGCGCCAGAACGACAGGGACAGCAGCTTGCCGGGCTCGCTCAGGCTTTCAAAGCGTTCGATGGAGACAAAGCCGTCCACCTGCGCCAACAGTGGCCTGAGCGTGGCCGCCGCGTCCAGGTAGGCGCCGCGCTGGCCAGCCGCTGGCGTCACCTCGAAGATGACGGCCATCATGGCTGGACCGCCTGCGGGTGCGCCGGCAGGCCCAGCGTGCCTTCCACGCCCTGGGTGAAGGTGCGCTGCTCCCGCAGGATGAAGCGCTTTTCCTGCGCCAGGGCGAAGTTGGCGCGGCCTTCCGGGTCAGTGCGCAGGCGGGTGCGATAGGCCTCGTACGCGGCCAGGGACTCAAAGCCGATGAGCCCCCAGGCCTCGTAGTTGCTGCCTTCGTGCGGCACAAAGTAGCCCAGCAGGTGGCCGCCGCAGCGGGGAATGATCTGGCCCCAGCGGCGCGCATATTCGGCGAACTGGTCGCGCTGGAAAGGGTCGATTTCGTAGCGGATGAAGCAGGTGATCATGGTGTGGCGTCCGTGGTGGATTCGGAGGAGGAGTTGCAAAGGCCTCCACGATAGGCGCTTGACGCACAACGATGGTTCGCCCAAGATCGAACCATGAAAGACGGCCCCCACATTGCGCGCATTGCCGCGCTCATTGGCGACAGCGCACGCGCCGAAGTCCTCACCGCCTTGATGGCCGATCGCGCGCTCACGGCGACCGAGTTGGCCGATGTGGCGGGGGTGACCAAGCAGACCATCAGCGCGCACCTGGCCAAGCTGCAGGAAGCCGGCCTGCTGGCCGTGGAGAGCCAGGGGAGGCACCGGTACTTTCGCCTGGCCGACCGGGACGTGGCGGAGCTGCTGGAATCCCTGATGAACGTGGCCTTTCGCGCGGGCGCGGTGCGCCTGCGCGCCAGTCCGCGCGAACCCGCCCTGCGCCGCGCGCGGGTGTGTTACGACCACCTGGCGGGCGAGGTGGGCGTGCAGTTTTACGAGGCGTTGCTGCGCCAGGGCCTGGTGCAGGCCACGCCCAACGGTGCGGAGCTGACAGCAGCCGGCGCGCAGTGGTTTGCCCAGGTGGGCATCGACACCACGGGCCTGGCACGGCAGCGGCGCATGCTGTGCCGTCCCTGCCTGGACTGGAGCGAGCGGCGCCACCACCTGGGCGGCGCACTGGGCGCGGCGCTGTTCCAGCGCCTGTTAGAAGGGGGCTGGGCCGAAAGCGCCCCGGGCTCGCGCGTGGTGCGCTTCACACCCCGGGGCGAACTGGCGCTGCGCGAGTGGCTGGCGGGGCAGCCACAGCACAGCGCCTGAACGGGGCCCTCAGTTCATCTTGATGAGCCGCCAATCGATGCGGTTGTCGGTGCGCTGCACCAGCTCGACGTTCTTCTTCATGGCCCAGGCCAGCATCTGGTTGTGCAGGGGGATGTGGGCCACCGTGTCGTTCTGCAGCTGCAGGCCTTCCGTCAGCAGGCGGTTGCGCACGGGCAGGTCGGTCTCGGTCTTCACGCGGTCCACGATGTAGTCCATGCGTTCGTTGCTGTAGCGGCCCAGGTTGTAGTTGCCGTCGCCGCCCGAGAGCTTGGTGCGCACCAGCGACTGCAGCGTGTACAGCGCATCGAACGTGGGCACGCCCCAGCTCAGCAGCGCAATGCTGGCCTCATGCCGCTGGGCCATGGGGTAGTAGCTGACGGCGGGCTGGGTGCGCAGCTTGGCGCGCAGGCCAATGCGCGACCACATGGCGGTGATGGCCTGGCACAGCTGCTCGTCCTGCACGATGGCGTTGTTGCTGCAGGCAAAGTCCACCTCGAAGCCGTCGGCGTAGCCCGCTTCACTCAGCAGATCCTTGGCGGCCTGCACATCAAACGGCAGGCGCTTGTCCACGGCCTCGGTCCAGCCGTTGACCAGCGGCGGCACCAGCGCGCCGGTGGGCTTGGACATGCCGCGCATGGTCACGCGGTGCAGCGTGGCGCTGTCGATGGCCTGGTAAAGGGCCTTGCGCACGCGCACGTCCTTCAGCGGGTTCTTGCCCTTGATGTTGCTCCCCACCAACTCGTCGCGGAACTGGTCCATCGCCAGGTACACGGTGCGGTTCTCCACCATCTCCATGACCTTGAGGTTGGGGTTGGCCTTGATGCGCGCCAGGTCCTGAATGCTGGTGTCGCGCACCATGTCCACCTCGCCCGACAGCAGCGCGGCGATGCGCGTGGCCTCGGATTTGATGGGGATGTAGGTGATTTCGGTGACGTTGCCCTCGGCCTTGCCAGCGTTCCACCAGTGCGGGTTGGCGGCAAACACGATCTTCTGGTCAGGCACCCATTCCTTCAGCACGAAAGGCCCGGTGCCCATGGCGTTGCGGTGCGAGAAGGTCTCTTCCTTGGCCTTGATGTCCTTGGGCTCCACCGAGTTGTTCTTCTCGGCCCAGGCCTTGCTCATCACGCGCAGCTCGGTCAGCTGGTTCAGCAGCACGGGGTTGGGGTTCTTGAGGAAGATGTCGATGGTCTCGCCATCGACCTTGGCAACGCGGTCCATGCCCTGGGTGTAGATGGAATACGTGGATGTCTTGCTCATCGCGCGCTGCAGCGAATAAACCACGTCGTCGGCCGTCATGACCGAGCCGTCGCTGAACTTCACGCCCGGGCGCAGCTTGAGGCGCATCTGCACCGGGCTGACCTGCTGCCACGACGTGGCCAGCAGCGGCTCGACCTTGAGTGTGCGGCTGTTGAACATGACCAGCGATTCGTACACCGCGGCGTGGATGCCGTTGCCTAAAGCGCTGTTTTGCGAGTGGATGTCCATGGTCTGGATGTCACTGGAGCCGGCCCACTTGAATGGTTTTGCCATTGCTGCGGGAGCCACTGCTGCCAGGGCCAGGGTGGCGGCCGCCAGCAAGGAACGCTTGAATTGCATGAGGGGTTTCCTTTACGAATGGGAATGGAAGAAGCGGCAATATGCAGCAGGTTGCGTGCCAGCCCAAGCCCCTCTGCGCTTTGTGTGGCACGGGCGATGCAGGCCCGCGTTTGGATGGATTGCGCTGGGCGTGCGGCTGCGTTAAAGAGCGAGGCCGCGCCGACGCTACCGTCCAGGCAAACGCGCCTGCTGCGGCGCAACGGGATAGCGAACACCCTCGCGCGCCGTTCCCACCTGCAGCAGGTTGACCACGCCCATCACGTCATCCACCAGCGCCACGGCCTTCTCCATGGCCTGCGCTTGCTCGGCACTCTGCACGCAGCCCATCAGCGTGACCAGGCGCCGCTCGCCCAGCACCCAGACGCTGGTGTCGGCAAACCGCCCGTCCTCGCGCAGATACAGCTGCACGCGCGGGATGATCTCGGCGTCATACAGGTACGAGTTGGGCAGCCGGCAGCGCCCCACGCGGTAGCAGCTGCCGCCGTGCTGCGCGCGCGTGTGCGCGAGCTCGCGCACCTCGTCGGCGGTGTAGAGCGGGCCCTGCGGCACGGGGCACTGCGGCAGCGCCTGCGTTACTTGCACAAAGGGGTCCTGGAACGCATTGGTGCGCACGGGCTGGGCCGGGCTCTGTTGCGCCCAAACGGGAGTGAGCGCCGCCGCCGACAGCAAGGACAACTGACACAACAGAACCGCACCACCACTCTCTATACCGCGCATGAGATCCATCCCCCGGATTGACCACCCGTTCAGGGCGCCCAGCCTACAGCGCCCGCTCGTATCGCGCAAACTCCCGCCCGCCAATCTTCACGCAGTCGTGCAGGGTCCATCCCAGGCCTTCGTAAAGCGCACGCAGCGCGTGCCGGCTCGCCACGCAATCCAGCCGCAGATAGCGCAGGCCCAGGGCGCGGGCGTGGCGGTATGCATGTGCCAGCAATGCAGCAGGCACCCCCTGCCCTGCCCATGCGCGCCGCACGGCCAGCTTGTGCAGAAAGGCGGATGTGCCGGGTTCGGCGTCTGGCCAGAAGACCGGGTCCTGCGGCTGAACCAACACCACGCCCACCACCTGTTCCCCGCGCGGGCGACCAGGAAACGGCCGCGCTCCATCTCGCCCCGCACGCTGGCATCGGTGAAAGCGCTCACCGTCCAAAGCGGCATCTGGCGGTCCGCCAACCACTGCGCGGCCTCGCGCAGCACCGTGGCAATGGCAGGGGCATCGGCGGGTTGAGCGAATTCTGTGTGCATGGAAATGCGGCGTTGGACTGCAGACGGGCGCACTGGCGGCGCAAAGATGAACGGGTGACCACACTGTGGGTGCGGGGGCATGCCAGCGCCGCGCAATGCTACCAAATCAATAGCTTTCAGCGCTTGCCAGATAAGCGCTAAGGGCTGTTTTTACTCCTATTTCTTGCTGACCCATCTTCATACCCCAAGCCCTTCCTCGGCTTTGGACTGCCGCCTACGATGCCACACCCATGCCCCGCAACGACTTGATCGTCCACCGCCCCGAAGGCCTGTACTGCCCGCCCGGCGATTTCTATATCGACCCCTGGCGGCCGGTGCCGCGCGCCGTGATCACGCACGCGCATTCGGACCACGCGCGCATGGGCTCGGCGCACTACCTGGCCCACACTGACAGCGAAGGCACCTTGCGCAACCGGCTGGGTGCGGACATCGACTTGCAAACGCTGGCCTATGGCGCGGTGATCGACCACCACGGCGTGCGCCTGTCGCTGCACCCTGCCGGGCACGTGCTGGGCTCGGCGCAGGTGCGCGTCGAGCATGGGGGCGAAGTGTGGGTGGCCTCGGGCGACTACAAGCTGGAGGACGACGGCACCTGCCCGCCCTTTGAGCCCGAGCGTTGCCACACCTTCATCACCGAGTCCACCTTTGGCCTACCCATCTACCGGTGGCCCACGCAGCCCGCGCTGTTTGCCGACATCAATGCGTGGTGGGCCGCCAACGCGGCGGCGGGCAAGGCCAGCATCCTGTATGCGTACGCATTCGGCAAGGCGCAGCGGCTGCTGCACGGGGTGGACCCGAACATCGGCCCCATCGTCGTGCACGGCGCGGTGGAGCCGCTCAACGCCGTGTACCGCGCGGCGGGCGTGGCGCTGCCGCCCACCGTGCGGGTTACGGACCCGGGCGTGACCAAGGCGGAGTTGAAACGTGCGCTGGTGCTGGCGCCGCCGTCCGCCGCAGGCTCGCCCTGGCTCAAACGTTTTGGCGAGCACTCTGACGCATTTGCCAGCGGCTGGATGCTGGTGCGCGGCGCACGCCGCCGCCGGGGCGTGGACCGCGGCTTTGTGATGAGCGACCACGCCGACTGGCCCAGCCTGCAAAAAGCCATTGGCGCCACGGGCGCAGAGCGCGTCATCGTGACCCATGGCAGCACCGAGGTGATGGTGCGCTGGCTGTGCGAGCAGGGCCTGGACGCCCAGGTGTTTGCCACAGAGTACGGCGCCGACGACAACGAAGACGACACGGGCGCCGCTGCGCCCGCAGCGCAGGACGGCACACCCGGGGCCGCGCCATGAAAGCCTTTGCCGAGCTGTTCCGCGCGCTGGACGCCACCACCGCCCAGTCGGCCAAGCTGGCGGCGCTGGTGGCCTACCTGCGTGTGGCGGCGCCGGGCGATGCGGCCTGGGCCACCTACTTTCTCGCGGGCGGCAAGCCGCGCCAAATGGTGCCCACCAAGCGCCTGAAGGCCTTGGCGCAAGAAGCCGCCGGCCTGCCCGAATGGCTGTTTGAAGAAAGCTACCAGGCCGTGGGCGACCTGGCCGAAACAGTGGCGCTGCTGCTGCCGCCCCCGGTGCAGCCGGTGGACCTGCCCCTGGCCGATTGGATGGCGCAGCTCCTGCCGCTGCGCGCACTGCCGCCCGAGGAGGCCGACGCCCGACTGCGCGCGCAATGGGGCATGCTGGCGCCCGACCAGCGCTTTGTGTACTTCAAGCTCATCACCGGCAACTTCCGCGTGGGCGTGTCGCGCCTGCAGGTCACGCAGGCCCTGGCGATGGTCAGCGGGCTGGACCCCAAGCGCATTGCGCACCGGCTGATGGGCTACACACAGATCGGGAGGCAGCCGCAGGCCGGCGACTACCTGGCGCTGATTGCGCCGGTGGACGATGGTGCGAGCACGCCGGACGCCGCAGACGCGGGCCAGCCCTACCCCTTCTTTTTGGCCCATCCGTTCAACCAGGCCGTTGCCGACATGCCCGCGTTGCTGGGCGCACCCGGGGACTGGCAGGTGGAGTGGAAGTGGGATGGCATCCGCGCGCAGATCGTGCGCCGCGCAGGCCAGGTGTGGGTGTGGTCGCGTGGTGAGGAGCTGGTGACCGACCGCTTCCCCGAGCTGGCCGATGCCGCAGTGGCGCAGCTGCCGGATGGCACGGTGGTGGACGGCGAGATCCTGGTGTGGCTGCCCGACGCCCCCCAGCCCCGCCCGTTTGCCGACCTGCAAAAGCGCCTGGGCCGCAAGACGCTGACGCCCAAGCTGCTGCGCGAGCTGCCGGTGGTGCTGGTGACTTACGACCTGTTGGAACACGCGGGCCAGGACCTGCGCCCCGAGCCGCAGCAGGCGCGTCGCGCGTTGCTCGAGACGGTGCTGCAACCCATGCCCACCGCCATTGCGGAACCGGCCACGCCACCCGCGTTGCGCCTGAGCCCGCTGCTGCAGGGCGCCCACTGGGCCGACCTGGCGTACCAGCGCGAAGCCGCGCGCGGTATGGGCACCGAAGGCTTCATGCTCAAGCACCGCCAGGCCCGCTATGGCGTGGGCCGCACCAAGGACGTGGGCGTGTGGTGGAAGTGGAAGATCGACCCCATGAGCGTGGACGCCGTGCTCATCTATGCCCAGCGCGGCCACGGGCGCCGCGCAAGCCTGTACACCGACTACACCTTTGCGGTGTGGAGCGGTCCGCCGGAAGACCCTGACCGCCAGCTGGTTCCGTTTGCCAAGGCGTACTCGGGCCTTACGGATGCCGAGATTGCGCAGGTGGACGCCATCATCCGCAAGACCACGCGCGAGAGCTTTGGCCCCGTGCGCAGCGTGGACGCGACGCAGGTGTTTGAGCTCGGCTTTGAAGGCATCGCCCGCAGCCCGCGCCACAAGAGCGGCATTGCGGTGCGCTTTCCGCGCATGCTGCGCTGGCGGCAGGACAAGCCCGTTGCCGAAGCCGACACGCTGCAGACTCTGGCGGCCCTGCTGCCTGGCGCCGACACATGAGCACCCCCGCGCGGCGCACCCGCAAACCTTCGTCTGGCCACCCGTCTCCCGGCGCCGCCGCAGCCTGGATGGCCACGCGCGGCTGGCAGCCCTTCGGCTTTCAGCACGAGGTATGGCAGGCGCTGGGCGAGGGCCGCAGCGGCCTGCTGCATGCCACCACGGGCGCTGGCAAGACCTATGCCGTGTGGCTGGGCGCGCTGCAGCACCTGGCAGCGCCTCCAGCCACGGAGGACGAGCCGGTAGGCGATGCCGAACCGCGCACCCGCCGCACTACCGCGCCACCGCTCACCGTGTTGTGGATCACCCCCATGCGCGCGCTGGCCGCCGACACGCTGCGCGCGCTGCAGGCCCCCCTGTCCGACCTGGCGCCCACCTGGACCAGCGGCCTGCGCACCGGCGACACCGCCAGTGGGGAGCGCGCTGCGCAGGACCGCCGCCTGCCCACGCTGCTGGTGACCACGCCGGAAAGCGTTTCGCTGTTGCTGGCCCGCGCCGACGCACGCGAGCGCCTGCAGCACGTTCGTTTGGTGGTGGTGGACGAATGGCACGAGCTGGTGGGCAACAAGCGCGGCGTGCAGGCGCAGCTGGCGCTGGCGCGCCTGTCGGGCTGGAACCCGCAGCTCCAGGTGTGGGGGATGTCGGCCACGCTGGGCAACCTGCATGAGGCGCTGCACACGCTCCTACCGCGCCCCCTACCGGATGCGCCCGCAGCGCCGCCGGCCGTGCTGGTGCAAGGCCGCGTCGACAAGGCGCTGCGAGTGGACGTGATGCTGCCGCCCAAGGTGGACCGCTTTGCCTGGGCCGGGCACATGGGTCTGGCGCTGCTGCCGCAGGTGGTGCGGTCCATCGAGGGGTGCGCGTCCACGCTGGTCTTCACCAACACGCGGTCCCAGGCCGAGCGTTGGTACCAGGCGCTGCTGGAGGCGCGGCCCGACTGGGCGGGCGCCATTGCGCTGCACCACGGCTCGCTGAGCCAGGACGTGCGCGCATGGGTCGAGGCAGGCCTCAAGGCCGGCCAGCTCAAGGCCGTGGTCTGCACCTCCAGCCTGGATTTGGGCGTGGACTTTCTGCCCGTGGAGCAGGTGCTGCAGATCGGCTCGGCCAAGGGCGTGGGGCGGCTGGTGCAGCGCGCGGGCCGCTCGGGGCACGCACCGGGGCGCACATCCAGCATCACGCTGGTGCCCACGCACAGCCTGGAGCTGGTGGAGGCCGCCGCCGCGCGCCATGCGCTGGCCCAGGGCCGCGTGGAAGAGCGGCACACACCGCGTGCGCCGCTGGACGTGCTGGTTCAGCACCTGGTGACGATTGCGCTGGGCGGCGGCTTTGTGCCTGACGCGCTGCTCGCTGAGGTGCGCCGCGCGCCTGCCTATGCCACGCTGGCGGACAACGACTGGCAGTGGGCCTTGCAGTTTGTGCGCCAAGGTGGCGCGTCACTGGCCACCTATCCCGATTTCCATCGCGTGGTGCCCGACGAAGACGGCGTGTGGCGCATGCCCGATGCCCGCCTGGCGCGCCGCCACCGCAGCAACATCGGCACTATCGTCAGCGACGCGAGCATGCAGGTGCAGTTTGTGAGTGGCGGGCGGCTGGGTTCGGTGGAAGAGAGCTTCATCGCGCGCCTCAAGCCCGGCGACGTGTTCATGTTCGCAGGCCGCCTGCTGGAGCTGGTGCGCACCCAGCAGATGACGGCCTACGTGCGCGTGGCGCCCCGGGGCAGCGCCGCGCTGCCGCGCTGGAATGGCGGGCGCATGCCTCTGTCCAACACGCTGGCCGATGCCATGCTGGAAGTGCTGCAGCAGGCCGAGCAAGGCGTGTATGAAACGCCCGAGATGCGCTGCGCCCAGCCGCTGCTGGCGTTGCAAGACGCGTGGTCTGCCCTGCCCACGCCCACACGCCTGGTGGCCGAGACCCTGCACACGCGCGAGGGTTGGCACCTGTACCTGTACCCGCTCGCGGGCCGGCTGGTGCACATGGGGCTGGCGGGCCTGCTGGCCTGGCGTGCGTCGCAACAGGTGGCCAACACCTTTTCGATTGCGGTCAACGACTACGGGCTGGAGCTGCTGTCGGCCAAGCCCATCGATTGGGCCGTCCTGCTGCCCCGTCTGATCGGCGCAGGCACACACACCACGCTGGGGGAAGTTGTGGGTGGCGGGCTGGAGGACGAGGTGCTGGCCAGCCTGAATGCCACCGAGATGGCGCGCCGGCGCTTTCGCGAAATTGCGCGCATCGCCGGGCTCATCTTCCAAAGCCACCCGGGCGAGCAGCGCAGCAGCCGCCAGCTGCAGGCTTCGTCGTCGCTGTACTACGACGTGTTTGCGCAGTACGACCCGGACAACCTGCTGCTGGCGCAGGCGCGGGCCGAGTTGCTGGCCAACGAGCTGGACCTGGAACGCCTGGCCCGCACACTGCGCAGCATGCAGGCACAGACCTTGTCCATCCACGCTGTGGAGCGGCCCACACCCTTCGCCCTGCCGCTGATGGTGGAGCGCTTTCGCGAACGCCTGAGCACCGAAACCCTGGCCGACCGTCTGGCGCGCATGGTGCAGGCGCTGGAGAAGGCGGCGGACGAAACCACAGGCACCCGCCACGCCGACAAAAGTCCGCCAACGCCGTCCGACATGGCATGGGACATGCCCGACGGGGCCACCGCATCGCGCCGGCGTGGTCAGCGGGGGCAAGGCGACAATGGCGTCGGACCCCGCCGCCCGCGCAGGCGCCACGGCTTTTGAGCACGACGATCGATTTCGCCTTGAACGTACACGCCCCCTTCGCTTCGCCATCCGCACTCCTCCCTGTCGGCGCCCACCCTGTCTCGCTGCCCGGCGGCACGGTGCTGTGGCTGCTGCCGCAGCGCGCGGTGTGGTGGCCGGCCGAACGCACGGCGTTTGTGGCCGACGTGCATTTCGGCAAGGCGGCCACGTTTCGCCGCGCGGGCCAGCCCGTGCCGCATGGCACGACGGCCGACAACCTGGCGCGGCTGGACGGCGTGCTGGCCGCCACCGGCGCGGAGCACTTGGTTTTTCTGGGCGACTTTCTGCATGCGCGCAGCGGCGCCGATGCGCCGTTGTGGAACCAGCTGCTGCCCTGGCGCGAGCGCCATGGCAGCGTGCACTTGACCCTGGTGCGCGGCAACCACGACCGGCATGCCGGGGACCCGCCGCCGGGCCTGCGCATTGCGCTGGCCGAAGAACCGTGGACACCCCGGCCCGGCAGCGAACTGCGCGCATGCCATCACCCGCAGACGGTGGATGGCGCCACCGCGCTGGCCGGCCATCTGCATCCCACAGTCACCCTGCGCGGGCGCGCTCGCGATGCCGTGCGGCTGCCCTGTTTTGCGTGGTTACCGGGGCCACCGGGCCTGCTGGTGCTGCCGGCGCTGGGCGCCTTCACGGGCACGGCACCGCAGGCCATGCTGCAAGCGGCTCAGCGTTTTGCGGTCGCCGATTCGCGGGTCATTCCATTGCCGCCATGACGCCCGGCGACGTACAGGCTTGGGGCGCGGAGGGGATTTGACAGACACCGCTGAATGGCGCAAAACGGCAACCCGCGCCCTTTTTCGCGCCCCGTGATTGCTGCGGCGCAGCAATCCGGCTGCTCCTCGCATTCGCCGCGCCGGGCGCTCGGAGGTTGAAAAAAAGTGCGCTGAAGACCGTCCAATTTCCGCATCGTGATATTCGATTGCAAAAACAAGGGGTTCTGACAGCGCCGAGCAAGGAGAATGCAGGAGCATCCGCGTTTGGCCTTTGCGGTACCCCGGCAAAGGGCATTTACACACTCTGTTTCGTGAGACAAGCCATGACGACGACCCAGCAACCGACCATCATCTACACCCTGACCGACGAAGCCCCCCGCTTGGCCACGGCCTCTTTCCTGCCCATCATCCGCACCTTTGCGGCACCGGCGGGCATCAACGTGGCGGAGAGCGACATCTCCGTGGCGGCCCGCATCCTGGGCGAGTTTCCGGACTACCTGAGCGACGCGCAGAAGGTGCCCAACAACTTGGCCGAGCTGGGCAAGAAGACGCTCAAGGCCGACGCCAACATCATCAAGCTGCCCAACATCAGCGCCTCGGTGGCCCAGCTCAAGGCCGCCATCGCCGAACTGCAGGCCAAGGGTTATGCGCTGCCCGACTACCCGGACCAGCCCAAGGACGACAAGGAAAAGGAAATCAAGGCCCGCTACAGCAAGTGCACCGGCTCGGCCGTGAACCCCGTGCTGCGCGAAGGCAACTCCGACCGCCGCGCGCCCAAGGCCGTGAAGGAATACGCGCGCAAGAACCCGCACAGCATGGCCGAGTGGAGCCAGGCATCGCGTTCGCACGTGTCGCACATGCACGCGGGCGACTTCTACCACGGTGAAAAGTCGATGACGCTGGACCGCGCGCGCGACGTGAAGATGGAGCTGATCACCAAGAGCGGCAAGGCCATCGTCTTGAAGCCCAAGGTCAGCCTGCTCGACCGCGAAGTGATCGACAGCATGTTCATGAGCAAGAAGGCGCTGCTGGAGTTCTACGAAAAGGAAATCGAAGACGCCCGCAAGACCGGCGTGATGTTCTCGCTGCACGTGAAGGCCACCATGATGAAGGTGTCCCACCCCATCGTGTTCGGCCACTGCGTGCGCATCTTCTACAAGGACGCGTTCGCCAAACACGCCAAGACCTTTGAAGAGCTGGGCGTGAACGTGAACAACGGCATGGTGGACCTGTACAGCAAGATCGAGACCCTGCCGCAAAGCCAGCGCGACGAGATCAAGCGCGACCTCCACGCCTGCCACGAAAACCGCCCCGAGCTGGCCATGGTCGATTCCGCCAAGGGAATCACCAACTTCCACTCGCCCAACGACATCATCGTGGACGCCTCCATGCCCGCGATGATCCGCAACGGCGGCAAGATGTGGGACGCCAACGGCCGCCTGAAGGACGTGAAGGCCGTAATGCCCGAATCGACCTTCGCCCGCATCTACCAGGAGATCATCAACTTCTGCAAGTGGCACGGCGCGTTCGACCCCAAGACCATGGGCACGGTGCCCAACGTGGGCCTGATGGCCCAGCAGGCCGAGGAATACGGCAGCCATGACAAGACTTTCGAGATCCCCGAAGACGGCGTGGCCAACATCACCGACCTGGCCACCGGCGAAGTGCTGATGAGCCAGAACGTGGAACAAGGCGACATCTGGCGCATGTGCCAGGTCAAGGACGCCGCGATCCGCGACTGGGTGAAGCTGGCCGTGAACCGCGCCCGCAACTCCGGCATGCCCGTGGTGTTCTGGCTCGACTCGTACCGTCCGCACGAAGCGCAGCTGATTACCAAGGTCAAGATGTACCTGCACGAGCATGACACCACCGGCCTGGACATCCAGATCATGAGCCAGGTGCGTGCGATGCGCTACACGCTGGAGCGCGTGATCCGCGGCCTGGACACCATCAGCGCCACCGGCAACATCCTGCGCGACTACCTGACCGACCTGTTCCCCATCATGGAACTGGGCACCTCGGCCAAGATGCTGTCCATCGTGCCGCTGATGGCCGGTGGCGGCATGTACGAAACGGGTGCGGGCGGCTCGGCGCCCAAGCACGTGCAGCAACTGGTGGAAGAAAACCACCTGCGCTGGGACAGCCTGGGCGAGTTCCTGGCGCTGGCCGTATCGCTGGAGGATCTCGGTATCAAGAACAACAACCCGCAGGCCAAGCTGCTGGCCAAGACGCTGGACGCCGCCACGGGCAAGCTGCTGGACAACAACAAGAACCCCAGCCCCAAGACCGGCCAGCTGGACAACCGCGGCAGCCAGTTCTACCTGGCCCTGTACTGGGCACAAGAGCTGGCCGCGCAGACCGAAGACGCGGCCCTGGCCGCCAAGTTTGCCCCGCTGGCCAAGCAGCTGGCCGACAACGAGCAGAAGATCGTGGACGAGCTGAATGCCGTGCAGGGCCAGCCCGCCGACATCGGCGGCTACTACCTGCCCGACGTCGCCAAGCTCGACACGGTGATGCGTCCCAGCGCGACATTGAATGCAGCGCTGGCGTCGGTGAAGTAAGACGGTTGCGACAGGCTTGAGGTCAAATCGGCCTCTAGCGCTTACCTAGCAAGCGCTAAAAGCTATCGAATAAGTAGCAATTTTCAACACAAAGGCCCCGTTCCAGAACGGGGCCTTTGTCTTTGTGTTTCGGGGATGGAGAAAACTCAGGGCCGTTCGCGCTGCGCCACGCGGCTGTCCAGCAGCGCGGGCACATACGCAGGCAAAAACGCGCAGCCCTTGCCAAAGGTAGCCTCGAACGCCGGGCACTGCTGCGCAATGCCCTCGGGCGTGGGCTTCTCGCCCGCATCCACCCAACGCAACAGCGCGGCCAACAGCGTGGGATAGGTGGGATCGCTCAGGTAGCTGTGCGCGGCGTGCTGCGTGAAGGTCTGAACCAGCCGCGCGCCGCTGCCGCCGCGCTCCATGGTGCCCTTGAAGTACGCATCCAGCTCCACAAACGCCGTGGGGTCGTCCACGCCCTTCACCGTCAGCACGGGCACGGGGATGCGGCCGGTGAGGTCCGTGTCTTCGGCAAAACGGGCCACGGCGGCCGGGTCGGCACGGTAGCGCAGCACGGCCGCGTTCAGCGCCGCGTCGTCGGGCGAGCCCTTGTACTGCGCGCCCATGTTGCCAAACGGGCTCGCACCGCCCGTACGGTGCTGCACCACGTCGCGGTAGTGGAAGGTGCCCCAATTCAGGTGGCTCTGGATGGACGACGCCGGGATGCGCAGCACGCTCACCAGGGTTTGCACCTTGCGTTGCTGCTCGGGCGTGCGCTCGGCGGCGGGCTTGTTCAGCGCCAGGCATTCGTTGACACGCGCCTGCAGGTCGGCCTGCGTCATCGCCACCTCCTTGGGCAGGCCGATGTTCAGCGGGTACGGCGCCTCTGTCGGGCGGGGGTGGTTGTTGCACAAGTGCTGATAGATCACGCGCAGGTCGGTGCGCACGTCGTACGAGCGCGTGCCGCCGGCCAGCACGCCGCTGGTGAGCAGCAGGGCGTCGTACGGGCGCTTGCCCTCCGCAGTCGCGGTGAACATTTCGGCACCCTTGGCCGCCACGCTGGCGCCCCAGGACTGCCCGTGCAGCACGGTGCGCTTCGGCTGCGCCACGTGATGCACAAAGATCTGCCGCAGGCGCTCGGTGTCTTGCGCGGCGGCACGCACTTCCACCCCGCCCTGGCGGAAGGTGCTGCCTGCCCAGGCATAGCCCGCGCGGACCATGATGGACCAGCGCTCCAGGTCCTCCACCGCCCGCTCGGCCTTGGGCGAACCCAATGTGGGTCCGCCATGCGCGTGCAGCACGAGGTGCCCGTTCCACTGCTGCGGCATCGCGATCAGGTAGAACGCGCCGGCCGAGTCCTGCCCCGCCAGGCAGCGCGCCATGGCAGCGATGTCTTGAGGGCACGCCGTGGCCACCGGGGCTGTTTCGGACGCGGCCGATAGGGCGGTGGGAACGGCGCGGCCAGGCTGCGTGGGCACCGGTGCGCAGGCCGTGGCCATGATTGCGGCCAGCACACTCAGCGCTATGGTGGCGACAGGTGCGCAGCGGGGGCGCGCCGGGGGCGGGGAAAAAGGCATGGTGTCTCCAGGTGGTGTTTTGGTTGGGAAGCGCCGCGCATCGTAGAAACGGGCCTTCCATACGTCAAATATCCGCTCGACGCCAGTGCGATACGATTTCCATATGCATTGCCTTGCTGACCTTTGTGCTTTGCCGCCCTGTGCGCACCGTTGGGCCTGACCATGGACATCCGCCAATTGCGCTACTTCCTGGCAGTGGCAGAGGCCGGGCACATGACCCGCGCCGCCGAGCAGCTGGGCATGGCCCAGCCTCCGCTGAGCCAGCAGATCAAGGGCCTGGAGGCCACGCTGGGCCTGCCACTGTTCAAGCGGCACGCCAGGGGCGTGAGCCTGACGGAAGCGGGCCGCGCCCTGCAGGCCGACGCACTGCGGCTGGTGCACGACTTCGACGCGCTGCACAGCCGCATGCAGCTGCTCGCCGAGGGCAAGACCGGGCGGCTGACCATTGCCTTCACCAGCTCCGCGGCCGCGCATGAGTTCACGCCCTATGCACTGCGCGAATGCCGCGCTCGCCACCCCGGCCTGGTACTGGAAATTGGCGAAAACAACGCGGCGGAGATCACCGAGGCGGTGGCCGATGGCCGCCTGCACGCGGGGCTGCTGCGGGTGCCCGTGGCGCACCCGCCCGGCCTGGTGTTCGACACCCTGCAGCACGAGCCGGCCATGGTGGCCCTGCCCATCGACCATCCGCTGGCCCAGCGCCAGCGGCGGGGCAAGCCCCGCCCCATCGACATTGCCGACCTGGACGGCGAGCCCATGATCCTGGTGCGCCGCCCGGGCGCGCCGGGCCTGTATGCCAACTTGCTCGCGCTGTGCGCCGAACAGGGCGTACAGCCGCGCGTGGTGGCCGAGGTGGCGCGCATGCTGACCAACCTGAACCTGGTCGCCGCAGGCACGGGCATCTCGGTAGTGCCCTCGTCCATGCTGGGGGTGCACCGCCACGCCATCGCCTACCGGACGCTCGTGGACAAGGGCCGGCTGGACGTGCCGCTCACGCTGGTCTACCGTGCGGAGGACAACGTGGGTCCCACGGCCACCTTCACCCGCCTGCTCAAGGCCCTGGCCGAGCCGGTGGCGCCATCACGCGCACCGTCGCCTGCACGCGCGCCTCGCTAAAGGCCCGCGGCGGCACAATGGCAGGCCGTGCGCCCCCCACAACCGCTATAGTTAACCATTCAGTGAATTAGAAGCGCATGACCCCAGACTCCGACACCCCCGCCAAAGAGCGGCAACGGGATGCCGACCGCTCACAGGGCGCGATCTTTAGCGCAGCGCGCGACGAGTTTGCCGAGCACGGCCTGGGCGGCGCCCGCATGGACCGCATTGCCGAGCGCGCAGGCCTGAACAAGCGGCTTATCTACTACTACTTCGAGGACAAGGAAAAGCTCTTCCAGGCCGTACTGGAGCAGGCCTACCTGCACATCCGCGAGGAGGAGCGCAAGCTCAACCTGCTGGATCTGGCGCCCGCCACAGCCATCCGGCGCCTGGTGGAGTTCACCTGGAACTATTACCTGGAGAACCCGCAGTTCCTCACCCTGCTCAACAGCGCCAACCTGCACAAGGCGCGCCACCTGCACGAGTCGCAGCGCGCACGGGAGATGAACTCGCCGCTGATCGCCACGCTGGCCGAGGTGCTGGAGCGCGGCCGCCGCGAGGGCAGCTTCCGCGGTGGGGTGGACCCGGTGCAGCTGTATGTGTCCATCGCCGGGCTGTCGTACTTCTACCTGTCCAACAACCACACGCTGTCGGCCATCTTCGGCCGCGACCTGATGGCGCCCAAGGCCCAGCACGAACGCCTGTCGCACATGTGCGATGTGATCCTGGGCTACGTGCTGAAGTGACGACACCCTGAGTCGCTTCGCGCCTTTCCCCCAAGGGGGACGCCCCCAGCGCGGCGGAGCGGCCCTTGCGCGGGGGCGCTGGCCTGGGCCGCGCCCGTTCCACGGGCTGCAGCCGACACGCGCGGGACGGCTCCACCACCGCCCTCGGGTAAACCCCTAATTCCCAGTCCGGGAACTGCGTTGACGCGCGCTGGCTGATCTTGAAAAATGCACTTTATTCACTAAACAGTGAATTAAAGAGCAAGTCCAAGCCTGCCAACGGAGACAAATCCATGCCCTTCACCCGCAACACCCGCCGCGCTGCAATCACCGCCCTGGCGGCGGCCGCGCTCACCACCCTGTCGTTCGGCGCCCTGGCGCAAGGCGGCTACCCCAGCAAGCCGATCCGCGTGATCGTGCCGTTTGCGGCGGGCAGCACCACCGACATCATTGCGCGCGCCATTGCCGACAAGATGGGCCAGAGCGTGGGCCAGACGCTGGTGGTGGACAACCGCGGCGGCGCCAGCGGCACCATCGGCCAGCAGGCCGTGGCCACGGCCGCGCCGGACGGCTACACGGTGATGATCCATTCGTCGTCGCACACCGTGAGCCCCTCGACCTTCGCCAAGCTGCCGTTCGACACGGTGGGCGACTTCGCGGGGGTGACGCCCATCTCGTCGCTGCCCAATGCGCTGGTGATCTCGCCCGCCAAGGGCATCAAGACGCTGCAGGAACTGGTGGCCGCCGCGAAGGCCAAACCCGGCACGATCAATTTCGCCTCAGCCGGCCAGGGCAGCGCCACGCACCTGAATGCCGAGAAGTTCAAGCTGGCCGCCAAGATCGACGCGCAGAACATCCCCTTCAAGGGTTCGGCCGAGGCCGTGACCGAGGTGCTGTCGGGCCGCGTGGACTACTACTTCTCGCCGATTGCGCCCGTGATCGGCCAGATCAAGGACGGCCAGCTGCTGGCGCTGGCGGTGGGCTCGCCCAAGCGCGCGGCGGCCCTGCCCGACGTGCCCACCACGGCCGAGGCCGGCGTGCCGGGCTCGGAATTCAACTTCTGGATCGGGATGATGGTGCCCGCCAAAACGCCGCGCGACATCGTGAACCGCCTGCACGACGAGGTGGTGAAGGCGCTGGCCACGCCCGAGGTGAAGGAGCGCTTCCTGAAGCTCGGCGCCGATGCCTGGACGCTCAAGCCCGAGCAGTTCGACGCCTATATCCGGGACGAGATCAAGAGCAACGCCACGCTGGTCAAAGCAGCAGGCCTGCAGCCCACGCAATAAATCCCACCGCGCTGCAACGCAACGCCCCCTGCCATGGGGTGGTCACGCCGCGCTTTTGCCCATTCTCTTTTGCAACCTTTGAACTGAACGAACGGACCGACACCATGGCAACCCAACGACTCGGACTCATCATGCACGGCGTCACCGGACGCATGGGCATGAACCAGCATCTGATCCGCTCCATCTGCGCCATCCGCGCGCAGGGCGGCGTGGTGCTGAAGAACGGCAACCGCGTGATGCCCGACCCCATCCTGGTCGGCCGCAATGCCGAGAAGATGGAGGCCCTCGCCAAGGCGCACGGCATTGCGCGCTGGGGCACGGACCTCGACGCCGCGCTAGCGAACCCCGAGGACACGGTGTTCTTCGACGCCGGCACCACCCAGATGCGCCCCACCCTGCTCGCCAAGGCGATCCGCGCGGGCAAGCATGTGTACTGCGAGAAGCCCATCGCCACCAACCTCAACGAAGCGGTGGAGATCGCGCGCCTGGCCTCAGGCTCGGGCCTCAAGCACGGCGCGGTGCAGGACAAGCTCTTTTTGCCCGGCCTGCGCAAGCTGGACATGCTGCGCCGCGCGGGTTTCTTCGGCCGCATGCTCAGCGTGCGCCTGGAATTCGGCTACTGGGTCTTCGAAGGCGACCTGCAGCCCATCCAGCGCCCGAGCTGGAACTATCGCAGCGAAGACGGCGGCGGCATGATCCTGGACATGATGTGCCACTGGCGCTACGTACTGGACAACCTGTTCGGCGAGGTCAAATCGGTGTCGTGCATCGGCGCCACGCACATCCCCACGCGCTGGGACGAGGCCGGGCAACCGTACAAAGCCACCGCCGACGATGCGGCCTATGCCACCTGCGAGCTCACGGGCCACAACGGCGAGCCGGTGATCGCGCAGCTGAACATGAGCTGGGCCACGCGCGTGCGGCGCGACGACCTAGTGACCTTCCACGTCGACGGCACCGATGGCTCAGCCGTTGCAGGCCTCTCCAGCTGCCGCGCGCAAAGCCGCGTGGCCACGCCGCGCCCGGTATGGAACCCGGACGAGAAGCAGACCATGAACTTCTTCGACCAGTGGCAGGAGATTCCGGACTCGCAGTTCTACGACAACGGTTTCAAGATCCAGTGGGAACACTTCATCCGCCACGTGGTGGAAGACGCGCCGTACAAGTGGACCCTGCCCGAAGGCGCCAAGGGCGTGCAGCTGGTCGAAGCCGCGCTGGAAAGCTGGAAGGAACGCCGCTGGGTGGATGTAGCACCTCTGCAAGCCTGATCATCAACTACTATTTTGATAGCTGCTAGCGCTTACTGGATAAGCGCTAGAGGCCAATTTCATTCAAATTTCCGCGAGTACACCATGGCCTTCAGCCTCCCCCTGCCCACGGCCGACGGCCGCATCAGCCCCTACACGCTGCAAGGCCGCGCGCCCGTCGTCCCGCCCCGCGGCGCATCGTTCAACCGCATTGCCTACTCGGCCGCCCACGTGGTGGCCAACCCGCTCGCGGCCGTCGACCCGTGGCTGCAGTGCGCGGTGGACTGGGACGCGACGATTGCCTACCGCCAGCGCCTGTGGTCGCTGGGCCTGGGTGTGGCCGAGGCCATGGACACCGCGCAGCGCGGCATGGGGCTGGACTGGCCCACCTCGCTGGAGCTGATCCGCCGCTCGCTCGACGCCGCGCGCGACTTCGGCCCCGGCGCGCTGGTCGCGTCGGGTTGCGGCACGGACCACTTGGTGCTCGACGAGGTCAAGTCCGTGGACGACGTGATCCGCGGTTACGAAGAACAGATGGAGGCCATCGAAAAGCTCGGCGGCAAGCTCATCGTGATGGCCAGCCGCGCGCTGGCCCGCGTGGCAAAGAGCCCCGCCGACTACGAGCGCGTGTACGACCGCATCCTGAGCCAGGCCAGGCAGCCCGTGGTGCTGCACTGGCTGGGCGACATGTTCGACCCGGCGCTCGCGGGCTACTGGGGCTCGCGCGATGTGGATGCGGCCATGGGCACGGCGCTGGCCGTGATCGCCGCACACCCGGACAAGGTCGACGGCATCAAGATCTCGCTGCTCGACAAGGACAAGGAAATCGCCATGCGCCGGCGGCTGCCCGCCACGGGCGGCACCGACGGCCAGGGCGTGCGCATGTACACGGGCGACGATTTCAACTACGCCGAACTCATTGCCGGCGACGGCGCGGGCGGCACGCCGCGCCAGGGCCAGAGCGATGCGCTGCTGGGCATCTTCGACGCCATCGCGCCAGCGGCCAGCGCAGCGCTCGCGGCCCTGGCCGCGGGCGACACGGCGCGCTTTCACGCCATCCTCGGGCCCACCGTGCCGCTGTCGCGCCACATCTTCGCGGCGCCCACACGGTTCTACAAAACGGGCGTGGTCTTCATGGCCTGGCTCAACGGGCACCAGAGCCACTTCATCATGGTGGGCGGGCAGCAAAGCACGCGCTCGCTGGTGCACTTTGCCGAGCTGTTCCGGCTGGCCGACCAAGCCGACCTGCTGGAGCAACCCGAGCTGGCCGTGCAGCGCATGCGCACGCTGCTGGCGTTGCACGGCGTGGAGTGAGGCAAGGCCATGCGTGATTTTTCACAAGACCACCGTTGGCTGTCGATCAACACCGCCACCGTGCGCAAGCAGCAAGGGGCCGAGGTGCCGCTCGCGCGCATCATCGACCAGTGCGCCGAGCGCGGCATCCGCGCCATTAGCCCCTGGCGCGACCAGGTGGCGGCGGCAGGGCTGGAGGCTACCGCGCGGCAGCTGCGCAGCCACGGCATCGAACTGTCGGGCTACTGCCGGGGCGGCTTCTTCCCGGCGGCTGACGCGGCCGGGCTGCGCGCCGCACTGGAAGACAACCGCCGCGCCATTGACGAGGCCAAGACGTTGAACGCCGCCTGCCTGGTGCTGGTGGTGGGCGCCCTGCCCGGCGCACTCGATGGCACGCCGCAATACACCGACCTCGCGCGTGCGCGCAGCGAGGTGTTCGATGGCATTGCCGCCTCGCTGGAGTACGCGCGCCAGGTGGGCATGCCACTGGCCATCGAGCCGCTGCACCCCATGCAGGCGGCCGACCGCGCCTGCATCAACACGCTGGAGCAGGCGCTGGACATCTGTGATGCGCTGGACCCGCAACATACGGGCGCACTGGGCGTGGCCCTGGACGTGTACCACGTGTGGTGGGACCCGAAGCTGCAGCAACAGATCGCGCGCGCAGGCCAACAGCGCCTGTTGGCGTACCACGTGTGCGACTGGCGCCTGCCCACGCGAGATTTGCTCAGCGACCGGGGGATGATGGGCGACGGCGTGGTCGAGCTGAAGAAGATCCGCCAGTGGGTCGAAGCCGCAGGCTTTGTGGGCTATGCCGAGGTGGAGATCTTCTCGGCGCTGGACTGGTGGCAACGCACGGGCGAAGAAACGCTCAACACCTGCATTGCCCGGCACCGCAACGTGGTGTGACGTCGGGGACTAGGAACCTGGCAAGAAGCGGTTCGGACTCTGCCACCAGGCTGGGACCAAGGCGGCCCCGGCGAACGGCCTGTCCGCCGCGACGCGCCCCTCAGTCGCGCGGAGGTACGCGCATGCCTTCGAGCACCTGTCTCATCGATTCCTGCACGCGCTCGGCCTGGGCCTGCGTCTGCGGCGCGTCCGCCATCAAGCTTTGAAGGACCGCGAGCAGCGGTTCGAGTTCGACGGGCTTGGCAAGGAAGGCGTCGTACGCCTGGAAGACGCGCCGCACCACCTCTTCGTTGGTGCCGCTCATAAACACAAAGGGGATCTGGCTCAACGCCGGGTCTTGCTTGATCGCCGCACCGAATTCGCCCCCATTCATGATGGGCATCATGTAGTCGGACAAGATCAGCGCCGGCTGCTCCCCGTTGCGCAAAATCTCCAGCGCCTGACGGCCGTTGGACGCCACCGCGACGCGGTAGCCTTCGGCCTCCAGCAGCAACTGCATGACCTCGGCGTTTCCATATTCGTCTTCGACGATCAGAACAAGTTTCATCGGGACGGTCTCATTGGGTTCAAGCTGCCACGGACTCGGCAGCTTGCGGATGCGTCATGAAGATGTCCACTGCCGGCAGTGTGGCGCCGCCACCGCGGACTTTGACAATGGTGAGAATCCGCTCGTCGACCCGCCGCTCGCGACCGGGCACGGGCTCGAACGCGAACACGTTGTCGAACCATCCGGTGACGCCGTCGGCCAGCGGCGTGCCGGCCGCAATGGCCAACGCATCCGGGTCTACGGTGAAGACCGACGTTACGCCCCGCCGCCGCAGTTCGATCAACAGGCGGCCCAGAAAGCGGTAGCCCCGCTCCGGGAAGGCCAGGGTATCGGCCAATCCTGCCACGCCATCCACCACCAGCCGGCGTATTTTCAATTCGTCGACCAGTCGCAGCAGTTTGTGGCCCATCTCATCCATTGACTCGTCCTCGTGACCCAGGTTCTTGACAGAAAGCGATCCACCCGCAATGGCCGCTTCGACATCCAGCCCGCGCTCCGCGCCCATCCGGCGAATATCGCTGGCAAGTTCGGTACATGACAGCACCAATCCAGGTGCTTCAGGGGTGGAACACGCTGCGAACGCGAGGGCCAGCGTGGTCTTGCCACTGCCAGTGTGCCCAAGCAGCGCGGACGAACTGCCGGTCATCAGGCCGCGGCCTTGTAGGACGCCGTCGAGCGCAGCAACCCCCGAGGAAATGGCGGTGCTGCCCAGGCGGACATTGCCGGGGACCAAAGGCAGGCTCTCCAGCCGCGGAAAAAATTGCAGGCCCTGCGTGGAGATGCAGAACGTGTGCTGTCCGCGGATGACCTGGCTTCCGCGGAACTTGCGGACCTGCATGCGGCGCTCGGCACGCCAGTGAAAGCCATGGTCCTCGAACGAGAAGATCCCGTCCACCATGGTTTGCTCCGCGCTCAGCGCATTGCCATTGCCACTGGTCAGGACCAGGCAGGTACAGGACATGGCACTGACGAGGCTTTGCAGCTCATGCACGAACTGGCGCACCGAATCGTTGGTCATGGTCTCCAGGCTATTGACCACCAGACCGTCGATCACGAGCAACGAGGCCCGGTGGCGCATCAGCTCTGCGCGCAGCAGCTCCACAACCGCTTTCAGACCGCCGCGTTCCAGCTCTCGGTAGCCGCTCACGTAGAAGACTGCGGCGCTGACTTCCTGTTGGTCAAAGAATATCTGCTGCTCCATGTGCTGCAGCATCCGCGCATGAGATTCGGCCAGCATCGTGACATACAGGGTACGCACTTCACGCCGCGCAAGCGTATATGCGATCTGATTGGCGAGCGTGGTCTTGCCGACGCCTGGCGGACCTTCGAAGATGTAGACACCCCCCTCGAACAAGCCGCCGTTGAGGATTTCGTCCAGACCTTCCACAAGAGTGGGCAATCGTTTCATTCGTGTTGTCTTTTTGTCGTGACAGAGCGTGCGGGACAGGCCCAGGATGCAGGTACTGTGGAACCCCGGGTCCCTTCGAAATTTGATTCTAGAACGGTAGGCTGCACCAAAGGCCATGACGCAGTGGTTGGCGGAGGCCTGACCCGAGCCAGGCCGGCTCTCGGCAGACCCGTGGGCGCGCGGAGTCTTCCCCTCTTCCGTTCGGACGGGACGTGAGAGTATGCATAATACGAATCACTCTCATCCTAAATCACATCTTCAGCAGCACATGGCCACCCCCCCTTCGCGCTGGACCATCGCCTCGCGCATTGCCGCCGGGCTGCTGGGCGGCTACGCCTTCACGTGGGGCTTTATCGCCCTGGGCATCGGGTTGCTGTTTGCCGCCCAGATGGAGTTTCATGATGCAGAGGCGCTGGGCTACATCGTCGGGTTCCTCGTTTTTCTGATGGCGTTCCTGTGGGCGTTTTCTGCGGCAAGTGTGAAGCGCGTGTGGCTGGTGCTCGCCGGTGGCGGCGCGCTGATGACCAGCGCAGCATCGCTGGTACAGCACGCCATCTTGTGACCCGCTGAGGAGTTGAATTCCATGTTCCAGAACTTCCGGCTCACCATGGCCTGGCTGCACACCTGGTTTGGCCTGGTGCTGGGCTTTGTGCTGATGGTGGTGTTTTTCTTCGGCTCGCTGTCGGTGTTCGATCGCGAGATCGACCGCTGGGCGATCCCGGCCACGCGCTTCGCGCCGCAGCCGATGCCCTCGTTCGACACCATCCTGAAGCCGGTGTTCGAGGACATGCGCCCCAGCGCCGAGAACATCGAGGCCGCCAAGAACCGCGTGAACGGCCCGGTGGCGCAGGCGTTCCCGGTCATCAAGACCTGGGGCGCCTACACCACCCACCGCGACCCGGTGCTGGGCTTGTTTGCCAGCTACGAGCTGCTCAACGCCAAGAACCCGCACGACGACACCATCTGGGGCAGCCGCACCATCGACCCGCGCAACGGCGCATCGCTGCCCGACGACCACCTCAAGATCGGCAGCCAGTTTTTCTACCCGCTGCACTACAGCCTCAACCTCAAGTGGAAGGACCTGGGTACCTGGATCGTGGGCTTTGCGGCGCTGATGATGCTGGTGGCGCTGGTCAGCGGCGTGGTGATGCACCGCAAGATCTTCCGCGAGTTGTTCACCTTCCGCCCCCAAAAGCACACGCAGCGCAGCGCGCTGGACCTGCACAACCTCACGGGCGTAGTGGCCCTGCCGTTCCATTTCATCTTTGCGTTCTCGGGTCTGGTGATTTTTGGGGGCACCTATTTCCCGGTCACCCACACCCAGCTGCACCCGCTGCATGAGTTGCATGAAAAACACGAGGCCCTGGAGACCGGCCTGCCCCATGAGCGCGCAGGCGTGGCCGGCACGCTGGCGTCGGTGGACGCCATGGTGGCCGAGGCCCAGCGCCGCTGGGCCGCGCAGGGCATGGCGGGCGACGTGGGCTTTCTGAACGTGCAGCACGTGGGCGATGCCAATGCCTATGTCAGCATCTACCGCGCGGGCACCGACCGCATCGCGCTGGTGGGCAACGGCATCCACTTCAAGGCCAGCACGGGCGAGGTACTGCGCGAAGACCCGCCCCTCACGCCCGTGGCCAGCGTGAACACCTTCCTTACCGGCCTGCACCTGCAGCACTTCCGGCACTGGCTGCTGCGCTGGCTGTATGTGCTGGGCGGCCTGTCGGGCTGCGTGTGCATCGCCACGGGATTCATCTTCTTTGTGGAAAGGCGCAAGCGACAGCATGCCAGACAGGGCGTGACCGGCGCACGCTGGGTGGATGCGTTTGCGGTGGCCACCGTCACCGGCATCGTGATCGCCGCACTCGCCATGCTCATTGGCAACCGCCTGCTGCCCAACGACCTGCCCGGGCGCGGCGGCTGGGAGCAGAACATTTTCTGGGGCGCCTGGGCCCTGGCCTTTGTACACGGCATCTGGCGCACCGCACCGGTCGCCAGCGCCCGCATGGCGCCCGCCTGGGCCGAGCAATGCTGGGCCATTGCGGTGCTCGGCGTGGCGGCTGTGGTGTTGAACTGGCTGACCACTGGCGACCACCTGCTGCGCACAATTGGCAACGGCTACTGGCCGGTGGCGGGAGTGGACCTGGCCATCCTGGCGAGCAGCGTGCTCGCCGTGGTGGCGGCGCGCACGCTGCAGCGTCGCCGGACACAGGCATCATCCTCTGCACCCGACAGAGACGACGGGACAGCCACCCCGCTGGAGACTGCCCATGCCTGACGCCCTGTTGCTGGCGGCCGCCATGGCCGCCAACGTCATCGGCCTCGGCTGGCTTGCGCTGTCGATGGATGTGCACTGGCAACAGGTGCGCGGCGCCGAATCGTTGGCGCGCAGCACGGTGCGCGTGCTGCGCTGGCTGGGCGCCGTGGGCGTGGTCTTTTCGCTCGCCCTGTGCCTGGCGGTGGACCACGCGTCGATGGCCGTGCTGGTGTGGTTCATGGCGCTGGCCGGTGCGGCCCTCACTATTGCTTTCACGCTGTCGTGGCGCCCGTCGGTGCTAAGGGTTTTGGCGGCATGGGTGCGACTCAGCCAGCGGGAACTGCCGAGCTAAATCCCATAGCTTTTACATCCTGCGCCCATCCATTACAACAAGTGACGTTTCACTTTGAAAGAAACGTTCGTGTGTGGATTTGCGTATGTAGCATGTCTTCGGTAAAAACATTGAGAGGGCACTACCGTGTTGAAGCTAGATCGGGATGGGATGGTGATAGAGAACTCCAGAATTGTTCCGCAGCGAGTGGCATCTATCGAACGCACAAAGATATCCGCAGTGAAAAGCATCATCGCTCACCAGACGGGTTCCAGCACTGAACATTCAACCCTCAATAGCTACAAAAAACCTGGCGCAAACGGGGCCCACTTCCTAATATCCAAAACAGGCATCATTTTTCAGACAGCATCCGTTTTTTATAAAACCCAGCATGTTGGCCCTATTAAGGCCCGCTGCATGGCCGAATTTACGTGTACTCCGGCCGAAACTATTGCGTACAAGAAAATGGGGCCTTCTGCGATGCATGCTGCGGAAATGAAGAAGCCTTTGCCAGAGCGATACGCGTCTAATTCCGAATCGATAGGCGTTGAAATCGTTGGACGCGCAAATCTACCGCCCCACAAGCCTATGCCCAAGGGCCTGACAGATGTTCAACAACGCCGCTTCTTCGATGAGCACTCTGTGTACGAGCCGCTGACCGGAGCCCAACAGCTTTCTTTTAAGTACTTGATAGGGGAGTTGCTGGAAACTTTTACTCTGAAAAAGGCAGACGTTTTTCGACATCCGACGGTCAGCAGAAAAAATGCCACCGAGGCAGCCACCGCAGAATGGTGATCGACAAATTTTTTCTCGCCGCAGGGTTGCTCGCCGCAAACATTTCAGCGACTGCGCAACCGGCAAGCTCTCTTTTTGGCGATGGAAAGAACCTGCGCTACGTAGTCAAGTCTTCAACCCCGGGAGCGGATTCCCGTCAGGCAGAGGCATGCCAGGAGAACATCCTCGACGAGCGCCGAATGGCGTTTTTCATCAGGAACGCCGTCGTCAGCACCGCCACCAACTACAGTCGCGCACTGGTTCAGGGAGATTGCACAGGCGAGGGTTTTGTGGTGGCCCATGAAAGGCGGGCCTATCGGCTGACCATTGACAGCGCCACAGGCTGGGGTGCGGTCGAATCGGGACCGAGGACCACGTATCTGTACTGTGCCCGCTGCGAAGGTTTGCTGGAGAAGGATTTCAATCTCGGCCCCTGAGCGCCGAGCGCAACCAGCGGCTCCCTGCATGGGGGTCGTATCGACGTTCAGAGCGAGGGCCGCTTCAGCGTACGCGTGCGCATGCGGCGTGCAGTCCGGCCGCAGGGCGCGGGCGTCTGCGCGGCGCCAACGCGCTGAGGGGCGGCCCCCGTGTCTCCACAGGGATCGCACCGACGGAAGCCCCGCGGCCCACCGGCCCTAAATTTTGCCCATGTAATCCCGCTTGCCCAGCTCCACCCCGTTGTGGCGAGCCAGCGCATAGGCGGTGGTCACGTGGAAGAAGAACTGCGGCAGGCCGTAGTGCAGCAGGTACTGCTCGCCCACGAACTGCCGCTCGCGCGGGGTGCCGGGCTGGATGGTGATGCTGCGTGTGGCGGCGTCGGCAAAGGCGTCAGCGGGCAGGCCTTGGATAAATGCGATCACGGTGTCGATGCGCCCGTTCAGCTCGGCAAAGCCGGGGCGCTCCGGGTCGGGGAAAGAAGGAACCTCCACGCCGGCCAGGCGCGCCGACACCCCCTTGGCGAAATCACATGCAATCAGCACCTGCCGCGCCAGCGGGAACATGTCAGGAAACAGCCGCGCCTGCAGCAGCGCATCGGGGTCGATCTTGCGGGCGGTGGCGTGGGCCTCGGTCTTGGCCAGGATGTCCTTGAGCGAGCCGAGCATCTGGCGGAAGACGGGGATGCTGGCGTTGTAGAGGGGTGCGGTCATGGGAAGTGGTGAATACGGTTAGGTAAGTGGGAGAGCGTGCAACAACAGTCCTCATTCGGGCGTGTTGGGATCGCCGTCATCGCCGGGAGCGCTCAGCGCCTGCCTTGCAAGTTCCTCGTCGGAGAGTTCTGGCGCGTGCTGCATCTCGTTCCACTCTTCCAGAAACTCGTCGGTGGGCTCTTCGCCATGCACCAGCACGTCTTCCACGCTCTGGGTACGGCGGGGCGCAGAGAGAGCGCCAGTGTTCTCTGGCACAGCGGCGGGTTGCGCAGACCGCGGCGCCGCTGTGTTCTGCCTGCCCTCCAGGTACGCAGCGAAGTCCCCGTTGGCGGGCGCGTTGGTGTTGCCATGGCTGTTCATCAAGGCTTCCTTTCAGAGAATCCGGTGGAATGGAACAGGCCGGAGTAGGCCACAAATCCGCCAGCCGTCAGACTACGGCCATCAGACCGCGCCTGCGGGCGCGACCGGCGCAGTGCGTCGCACCCGCCGAACATTGAACGCACTCGCAATCAACACCCCCTGCACCACTGCCAGGCCCAGCAGCACCGCCGTGTAGCGGCCGTGGTCCAGCAGCAGGCCGAACAGAAGGGGCGATAGCGCCTGGCCGATGTCGAGGCCCGAGTACACGATGCCGTAGACACGGCCTGTGGAGCCTTCGGGGGTGGAGCGCTTGACCAGCAGGTCGCGCGAGGGACCGGCGATGCCGGCGCAAAAGCCCATCACGCCGAACAGCACGGGGACCAGCACGCCGGGCACCTGTGCCAGGGCCAGCGCCACGGCCACGCAGGCGGCCAGGCCGAAGCCGATACCGACGATGCGCTCGCAGCGGCTGGGGTCGGCCGCCAGGAAACCGCCCAGCACCATGCCGCCTGCGCTGGCAACCATGTACACGGTGAGGCACATGGCGGCCAGGGCCATGGGCACCGCGTGCAGCTGGCGCGCGGCCTCGGGGGCGAAGGCCTGCACCACGTTCAGCGCCACGGCGTAGAAGAAGAAGAACGCAAAACACATCCACACGGCCGGGATGCGCAAAAAGGCAAAGCTGCCGCCCTGTGCTGGCGCACCGGTTGCTGCGGACGGGGCCGCCGCGCTGGGCGCGGGGCTGGCCGGCAGCGCCAGATGGCGGCGGCTGGCCAGCAGCACCAGCAGCACCGCAAATGCCAGCACGCCCGCGCACACCAGCGCCACGCGCCACGAAGTGGCGATGGCGATGGGCACCAGCATGGCGGGCGCCAGCGCCCAGCCCAGGCTGCCGGTGATACCGTGCACGCTGTACGCATGGCCCAGGCGCGGCGCGCTCACGCGCTTGTTGAGCAGGGTGTAGTCCACCGGGTGGAATACGCCGTTGCCGATGCCCGCCAGCACCGAGAACGCGGCCAGCATGGCGTAGCTGGTGCTGGCCGCAAAACCGAAGGCCGCCAGGCCCAGCAGCGCCAGGCCGCCAAACAGGATGGGGCGGGGGCCAAAGCGGTCCACCACAAAGCCGGAGCCCGCCTGCACTGCGCACGACACCACGAAGAAGATGGTCATGAGGAAGCCCAGCTCGGTATAGCCGACCTGGAAGGCGTCTTTGAGCCAGGGGAACAGCGGCGCCAGCAGCAGCTGGCTGTAGTGGCTGATGAGGTGAGCAATGCCCACCAGGCCGATGACGCTGGCGTCGGCGCGCAGGGGCACGGGGGCGGCGGGAAGGGGGGCGGCGGTGGCGTTGGCGGAAGTCATGGCGGCATCGTAGACTTCGGCCTGGGTTTCTGGAATGCGACGGAACGCCAGCTTTCGGCGGATTTGCGCCAAATATGGCATGGCGTTCCACACCGCTCCGTGTCACCCCCTGCAACCATGTCCCTGCCTCGCCAGCGCCACCCCGCCCCCTTGGGCGACACCGACCCCTTCACCCCCACGCCCGCGCGGCCGGTGCGCGTGCGCGCGCGCGACATGGCGGCGGATTCGCACTTCGAGCCGCACCGCCATGCCTGGGGCCAGCTCGCGTACTGCGCGAGCGGCGTGATCCAGGTGAGCGTGCACGCGCCGGGTCCGCCCGCCTCGTACATCGTGCCGCCGTCGCGCGCGGTGTGGATTGCGCCAGGCGCGCTGCATGCGGTGGCGGTGCTGGAGGCCGCCGCCTTCCGCACGCTGTATGTGGACCCTAGCGTGGTGCCGGCCGACGGGGTGAGCGGCCGCGTGCTGGCGGTGACTCCGCTGCTGCGCGAGCTGGTCTCGGCGCTGGACCCGGTGGGCGGCCCGCCGCCTGGCCCAGCCCGCGAGGCGGCGCTGACGGCGCTGGTGCTGGACGAAATGGCCCAGGCCGAGACCCTGGCCCTGGGCGTGCCCTTGCCCGGACCGCACAGCGACAAGCGCCTGCGCGCGCTGTGCCAGGCGGTGCTGGACGCACCCGGCCGCCACGCCACGCTGCACGGCTGGGCGGCGGACAGCGGCGCCAGCGAGCGCACGCTGGCGCGCCTGTTCCGCGCGCAGTTCGGCATGGGGTTTGCACAATGGCGCAAGCAGGCGGTGCTGGCCCATGCCCTGCCCCGCCTGGCGCGCGGCGAGCCGGTGGGCCAGGTGGCGGCGTCCAGCGGCTACGGCAGCGAGAGCGCGTTCTCGGCAATGTTCAAGGCAGCGATGGGTCAACCGCCCAGCAGCTTTCTGGGCAGGGCCAAGCTATTAATTTGAGAGCTGGTAGCGCTTGTCGATAGGGCATTTCAAGCCATTTATGCCTGAAGCCCTTGCGTATCAAGCGCCAGCAACTATGAAATCAGGAGCGCCCAGCGGCCGGGGGCGTCCGAACAGGTAGCCCTGGCCCTGCGTGCACCCCAGGTCGATCAGCACCTGCTGCTGGGCAGGCGTTTCGATGCCCTCGGCCACCACGTTCAGGCCCAGGGACCCGGCCAGGGCCAGCACGGCGCGCACCACGGCGGCGCTGGGGTTGGGGGCGGTGGCGTCGTCGCTCGCGGGCGGCGGCCCTGCGTCCAGCGGCTGCACAAAGCTGCGGTCGATCTTGAGGGTGAGCAGCGGCAGGCGGTGCAGGTAGCCCAGTGACGAGTAGCCTGTGCCGAAATCGTCCAGTGCCAGGGCCATGCCGTGGGCGCGCAGCTCGTGCAGCACGGTGCTGGTGCGCTCGGGGTCTTCGATGAGCGCGCCTTCGGTGATCTCCAGGCACAGGCGCTGCGGAGGCAGGCCCGTGTCGTGCAACACGCGCAGCATGCGCTCGCCAAAACCGGGCTGGCGGAAGTGGCGCGGTGCGACGTTCACGCTCAGGTAGCCGGCAAAGCCTGTGGTCTGCACCAGCTGTGCCATGCGGGCGGCCGCGGCTTCGTAGATCTGCCAGTCGATGGCGTCGATGCTGCCGCTGTCTTCGGCCACGCGCAGAAACTCGCCAGGCGTCAGCAGCCCCTCGGTGGGGTGGTGCCAGCGCACCAGAGCTTCGTAGCCACACACGCTGCCGTCCACCAGCGAGACGATGGGCTGGAAGTAGGGCTCGAACTGCTGCTCCTTCACAGCCACCCACAGCGCGTTCTCCAGCTCCAGCACACGCAGCGCGTCGCTGTGCAGGTGCGCGTCATACAACTCGTAGCGGCGGCGGCCGTTGACCTTGGCGCGGTACATGGCGGTGTCGGCGTTGCGCAGCAGGTCGGCGGCATTGGGCTTGTCGCGGTCGCACAGCGATATGCCGATGCTGGCAGAGGCAAACAGGCGCTTGCCCTCCACCTCCATGGGCTCGTCCAGCACCTCCAGCATGCGGCGCGCGATGCGCACCACGGGGTCCGCGGCGGGGGCGTCGGCCACCAGCACGGCAAACTCGTCGCCGCCCACGCGGGCGACCATGTCCGGCGCGCGCAGCACGCTGGCCAGGCGCCGGCCGATCTGCTGCAGCACGGCATCACCGGCCGGATGGCCCATGCTGTCGTTGATGAGCTTGAAGCGGTCCACATCGATGAACATCACTGCGAAGCGCTGGTCGGGCTGGCGGTGCAGGCGGCTTTGCAGCCAGTCGAGCCGCTCCAGCAGGTAGCTGCGGTTGGGCAGGCCGGTGAGTGCGTCGTGCAAGGTCTCGTGCTTGAGCTGCGCCTCCACGCGGCGGCGCACTTCGATCTGCTCCTGCAGCTCGGCGGTGCGCTCGGCCACGCGCTGCTCCAGTTCGGCGTTGGCGCGGCGCAGCGATTCGGTGGTGCGCCGGCGCACCAGGCTGCTGGCGATCTGATGCGACACAAAGCCCAACAGGTCCCGGTCGCGCTCGGTGTAGGTCACCTCGGGCTGGTAGCTCTGCACGGTGACCACGCCAAGCGCTCGGCCCTCACAAACCAGCGGCACGCCCACCCAGGACCGCGAGCTGGGCCCGCTCTTGCTGATGACGCCCTGCCGGTGCAGCTGCTCGATCTCGTCGCCCGAGGCCAGCAGCGGCTGGCCGTTGCGCAGCACGTACTCGGTCATGCCGTTGCCCAGCGGCCGCGACTTGGTGCCGACGTGGTTCTCGTCCACGTAATACGGAAAGTGCAGTTCGCTGCTGTCTTCGGACAGCAGCGCGATGTAGAAATTGCGCGCATTGAGCAGTTCACCCACGCTGTGGTGCACGGCGCGGTAGAAGTCCTGCACGGGGCCCTGGTCGTTGGCCCGCTCGGCAATGCGGTACAGGGCGGCCTGCAGGCGCTCGCCGCGCTGGCGGCGCGCCACCTCGGCCTGCAGCGCCTGGTTGGCGCGGGCCAGCTCGGCCGTGCCGGCGCTTACGGCGCGCTCCAGGTCCTGCCGGGTCTGCCTGCGCTGCACGGCGGTCAGCACGTGACTGGCCACAAACTCCAGTAGCTCCTGCTCCTCAGGACCGTAGCGCCCGCCTTGGTCGTAGCTTTGCACCACCAGCACGCCGCGCACCTGTGCGCCGTCGCGCAGCGGCACGCCCAGCCAGTCGGGCGCGTAGGCGCCCAGCGCCTGCAGCTGGCCGTCCAGCTGCTGCGCCAGCGCGTCCATGGAACCGCGCAGCGTCTTGCCGCCACGCACGAGGTGCCAGGTCAGCGACTGGTGCATGTCGGCCATGGGGATGATCACACCCAGCGGCGGAATGTCCGTGGTGGCCTCGTCCACAAAGTAGATGAACTCCAGCGTGTCGGCGTCCTCGTCGTACAGCGCCATGAAGAGGTTGCGCGCGTACATCAGGGTGCCCACGATGGCGTGCAGCTGCTCCAGCATGGCGCGCATGCTCAGGTCGGCGCCCGACAGGTCGGCAATGGCAAACAGCGCGCGCTGCAGCCGCTCGGCCTGGGCCAGCTGGTGCACCGCGCCGCGCAGGCGGTCCAGCGTGCCCGGCGGCGAGGACAGGGCAGCAGCGGCAGCGGTGGGCAGGGGGGGAGGCTGGCTCATGAACGGGCAGTGGTACGACAAGCATTGTTGCCGAAGCCGGGGCCCGCTGCGGGCTTTCGTCAGACTTGTGACATCCGGGGCGGCCTCGCTAGGGCCGCCCGCTGCGCGCTTTTTTGCGCTGGGTACAGACCGCCCTTCGCCTGAAATTTGCACCAAATTGGCCTCTAGCGCTTTATCAGAAAGCGCCAGCAGCTACAAATTACATAGCACTATTCAAATACCCGCCCTGTGCGGCACCGCCAGTGAGGCGCTATGGTGGCGGCTGTTTCGTCCATCGTCCGACCATGCCCACACCCCCGTCGTCCCACCGCACCTTCCACAGCTATCAACCCCGCCAAGGCCACGGCCTGCCGCACGACCCGTTCAACGCCATCGTGGGGCCGCGCCCCATCGGCTGGATCTCCACGCAGAGCGCCGCGGGCGGCACCAACCTGGCGCCCTACAGCTTTTTCAACGCCTTCAACTACGTGCCGCCCATCGTGGGCTTTGCCAGCATTGGCTTCAAGGACACGGTGCGCAACGTGCAGGAGACCGGCGAGTTCGTGTGGAACCTGGCCACGCGCGACCTCGCCGAGGCCATGAACCAGAGCTGCGCCGCCGTGCCGCCCGAGGTGAGCGAGTTCGGCCTGACGGGGCTTAGCCCCCTGCCCTCCACCCAGGTGCGCCCACCGCGCGTAGCCGAAAGCCCGGTCACCTTCGAATGCCGCAGCACGCAGATCCTGCAGCTGCAAGGGGCCGATGGCGTGAAGGCCGAGACTTGGCTGGTGTTGGGCGAGGTGGTAGCCGTGCACATTGACACGGCACTGCTGAAAGACGGCGTGTACGACACGGCGAACGCAGGCCACATCCTGCGCGGCGGCGGCCCGGCCGACTATTTCACCGTGGGGCCAGAGCAGCTGTTCAAGATGTACCGGCCGCGCTGAAGCGCACCGGCCAAGCCCCCGCGCAAGCGGGGTTTTGCCGGTGCACAGGCACACTGCGCACCTATCCTCTCGATCCATTCCCCATCACTCCTCCACGAGGTGCCCAAGTGCTCAACTTCCTGATGTTTGCAGCCGGCCTGGCCGCCCTGGTGGCCGGCGCCGACCTGCTGGTGCGCGGCGCGTCCCGGCTGGCGCTGTCGTTCGGCATCTCGCCGTTGGTGGTGGGGCTGACCATCGTGGCCTTTGGCACCAGCGCGCCCGAGATGGCGGTGTCCGCCGGGGCCGTGCTCAACGGGCAAACCGACCTGGCCATCGGCAACGTGGTGGGCAGCAACATCTTCAACGTGCTGTTCATCCTGGGGCTGAGCGCGCTCATCGCCCCGCTGGTGGTGCACATGCAGCTCATCCGGCAGGAGGTACCCATCCTCATCGGTGCGTCGCTGCTGCTGCTGGTGCTGAGCCTGGACGGGCGCCTGGGCATGCTGGATGGCGCGCTGTTCTTTGGGCTGCTGCTGGCCTACACCGCGTTTCTCATCGTGCAGTCGCGCCGCGAGACCCGTGCGGCGGCCGACGGCGCCGCCGCACCGGCCAACGAATACGAATCCGGCCTGCAGCCGCCGCCCGCTGGCGCGTGGGATTCGCGCCTGTGGGTGCAGCTGCTGCTCATCGTCGGCGGGCTGGGCTTGCTGGTGCTGGGGTCGGACTGGCTGGTGACCGCGTCAGTGGCATTTGCCAAGGCACTGGGCGTGAGCGACGTGGTGATCGGCCTCACCATCGTGGCGGCTGGCACGTCCATGCCCGAGGTGGCCACGTCGATTGCCGCAGCGCTCAAGGGCGAGCGCGACATCGCCGTGGGCAACGCCGTGGGAAGCAGCACCTTCAACATCCTGGGCTGCCTGGGCCTGTCTGGCCTGCTGGCGGGCAGCACGGGCCTCACCGTGCCCAGTTCGGTGCTGGCCTTCGATATCTGGGTGATGCTGGCGGTGGCCCTGGCCAGCCTGCCCATCTTCCTGTCGGGGCGCGAGATTGCACGCTGGGAGGGCGGCGTCTTTCTGGGCTACTACGTCGCCTACGTGAGCTACCTCATCCTCGCCGCGCAGGACCACGCTGCCCTGCCTGCCTACTCGTACGTGATGATGGGCTTCGTGATTCCGATCACTGTGGTCACACTGGTCGTATCGCTGATCCGGCGGCCACCACCTGCTGCACACTGAAGGCCCCACAGGCCACACTACGGAGATTCCAGATACCAGGTGAGGCGGGCCCGTGACCACGCGGCGGTCAAGGCAGTGCCCCACACAACCCGGCTTGCGGCTTGCGCGCCCATTGTTCCGTCCACGCCCACACCTGCTGAATACCGTCAATGCCCGCCGCGGGGCGCTGCAGGCCATGGTCCGCGCCGCTCATGCGCCGCGAGCAAAAGGGTGCCGTACGCCCTGCAGCCAGTTGGGCGAAGCGTTCATAGGCTTCCGGGGGCACCAATTCGTCGTCGCTGCCCCACACCTGCAGCACTGGCCAGGGCCCTTGCAGCAGCGGCAGCGCCAGCTGCCAGTTCCACAAATCACGCCAGTACCCCAGGCTGCGGCCCTGCAGCACCACGCTGTCGTGCGGTGCGCCGTGCACCACCTGCCCCAGCGCTGTCCAGTCGGCTTCTACACCCCTGCGGAGGGCCTGCAGCGCACCGGCTTCCCGCGGGTCAAGCCCACTGGCAGACAACAGCACCAGCCCCGCGAGGTGCGGCACCTCGAGGGCCAGCGCGGGCACCAGTTCAGCGCCTTCGGAGATACCCACCAAAAGTTGCGGCACCGCTGGCTGCCAGGTGCGCTGCGCGGCGTCGGCGCGCAGCGCGGCGCGGGCGTGTGCAAGCCAGGGGGAATGCCGGTCCTGCCCCACAAAGCTTCGCGTGCAATCCGCAGGGGCGGTGCGGGCCTGCGGATCCACCCACGGTTTGTGCAGCACCAGTACCTGCGCATGCAGCAGTCCTGCAAAGTAGCGGTCGGCCACCGGCCCCATGCCCGCGCAGCCAGAGCCCGGGACCACGATCACCCGGTAGCGCAGTGGCGCCGTGCGTTGGGCCCGCTGCAGGGCCGGGACGGTGGCGCCATCCGCCCCTGGCAGGGGTCGGAGCGTGAACGCCTCTGCGGGAGGCTGTGTCTGCACTATCGGTGGCGCTGCAGCGCAGCCGCACAACGCGGCAAAGACCGCAACAGAGGCCACAAAAAAGGCCAGCACGGAGCTGGCCTTGGGGTGCCGTGTTGTGGCGGCAAACCGCTGCGTCACTGCGTGCCAGGCTGCATGATCACTTGAGGATCAGCACCTGCTCAGGCTGCTGGGGCTGCGGCATGGGCATGGGCTGGCCGCCCTGCTGGTACACAACCGGCGGGCGCACGCCGCGCGCCAGATGGGCATCGGTGTAGCCCAGCTGCGTAGCGAGCTGCTGGTAGACGTCCTGCGCCAGCGACAGCGAGGTTTCGCGCATCACCTTGGCGCGGTTGGGCGGGGCGATGTCGCCACGGACCGACAGGATCTTGGTGTCGTTGCCCTCGCCCTGGGCAGAGAACGCGGCCTTGATCTCGTAGGTCTTGGTGTTGATGAGCGAGAAGTCGGCCAGCAGCTGCAAGCCGTACTGGCGCGTGGCGCTGGTGGTGCCTTGCAGCGGCGAGAGCGCATCGGTGAAGTCGATGCTGGACACCACGCCGAACAGCACGTAGTCGGCGCCGTTGAACTCGCCCTTCTTGATGCGGCTGATCACATCGGCCACCTGGGGCTGCGCCTGGGGCGTGGCCATCTTGCCGCCCTGCACCTGGTTGAGCACCTGCTCGGCCTTGCTGGGCTGGGGCTTGCCGGCATCAAAGCCCTTGCCCTGCACCAGGCGGAAGTAGGTGCCCTGCAGGATGGCGCCCTTGATGTCGTTGGTGTAGCCGCCAAGCTCGCGCTGCTCGATGTAGCTGTAGCGCCCGGCCACGTAGGTGCCGCTGGCCTGCTCGGAGGCCTGCATGGAATGGCTGCCCGAGTGCGATCCGCCACCGCCGTACATGCCATGGCTGTGGCTGCCACTGGCCTGGCCGCTGGCGCTCATCTGGCTGCTGCGCTGGTAGGTGCCAGCCATGAAGTATTCGGACACGCGCTGGGCGTAGGCCAGGTCGGTCACGGCGATCTTGGGCGCGGCGCCGGGCTGCTGCGCCTGCGCGCCTGTGCCCCAGGCCAGCGTGGTGGCCGCGATCACGGCCAGGGCCGTGTGCAATGTGGTTCTGCGTTGCATGTGATGCTCCTTGTGAGCTAACGGGAATTCATGAATCAATCGACCGGCCCAAGCAGCGGCTCATGCCGGGAAAAACTGGCGCGCCCCAAGGCGAGGGACGCCGAGCAAGGGCCGCCCCGCAGCGAGGGCGTCGTCCCCCTTCCCGGCGAAGCCGAGAGAAGGGGGAAGGCGCGCAGCGCCTCAGGGGGATGTCCTGCTTCAGCGCTTGCTGGTCTTGCGAATTTCCTTCTCGTCCTGCCACTCGATCGTGCCTTCCTGCACATCAAACAGCTTGAGCGTGAACTTGTAGTACACGTCCTTGGTCGTGTTGTTCTGCTTGACGATGCTGGTCAGCTCGCCTTCCATGCTGTACTTGGCGGCGGTCATCTGGCCGACCTTGGCGGTGGTGCCCTGCTTGTACAAGCCGCTCTGGTTCTGGCGCTGCAGCTCGTCCACGCCGGCCTGCATCTCGTTGATCGAACGCACAAAGCGCACCTTGCCCGACTTGACCAGCGAGGTCTGGATGGAGTTCATCACGTTGGTGGTGTCGATGTACTCGCTGGTCTTGTTCTTCACCGTGGAGATCGTCACCGTGGGACGCCCCTGGAAGATGCCGGTTTCGAGCAAGCCGCCCGTCATCTTCTCGGCAATCATCTGCAGGTCGGTGGAGCCGAACTCGTTGGTCACCAGCTCGACGGCCTTGGCATCGCCGTAGTTGACCTGGCGGTCAAAACGCACGGTGGGCGACGACAGGTTCTGGCAGGCCGAAAGCGCCAGGGTGCTGGCGGCAAAGGCCACAATGAGCGCGCTGCGCGAAAGGGTGTTGCGTTGCATGTTGTTTTCTCCGGTCGGCACTGTGGCGTTGTCCATCAGCGCGGTTCTACGTTCATTTCCAGGCGCAAATCGATGGCCGCCGAAGTGGGCGCCACGCTCTTCACCGTCTGCTGCCCCAGGCCCAGCACGCTCATCTGCTTCCAGGACTCGCCATCGCCCACCTGGTTGCCCACGTTATCCAGCCACTTGAAGCGGTAGAACACGGTGCGGTCGGTGCGGCCCATGTTGGCCATGTCGGCCTGCACCGTGAGGATGTCGTTCTTGCGCACAATGCGCATCTCGCGCACGGCGATGCTGTTGGCTTCACCACGCAGCGCCACCTTGGAGGCCACAGCCAGCGGGGTGGCCGGGTCGTGCTGCTGGGCGGCAGCGCCCGCAGACAGGGTCATCAGGGCGGCCGACACCACCGCTGCTGCGGCGGCAGACGCCGTCAAAGTCCATTGCGTTCTCATGCCCAAGGCTCCTTCCAAAATTCTTGGCATACAAGGTTCGTTCGGTTGTCTTTTTTCTCTTTGCTGAGCTCCACTACTGATGCGACCGCAGTGGTATGGCTATCAACTCATTTCTTTGCGCCGGTGGCTGGCGCGGCAGCAGGTGTCGCGGCAGGCTTGGCAACGGCGGGCTTCACTGCCGTGCGGGGCACGGCGCGCGTGTTGCGCGTGGTGCGGGTCGTCGTTGTCACGGCGGGCACAGGCGGTGCGGGCGGCTCGACGGCCGCCACCGTGGGCAACTGGCCCAGCATGGCCACATCGCCGGTCAGTACGCTGTTCTCATACATGCGCAGCGGCACCAGGGCGTACTGGCCGTCCACCTTCACAGGCAGGGGCAGCTGGCGACCGTTGATGCTGATGGTGTGCTCGCCCGGGGGCAGGTAGCCGCGGGCCACGTACACGCGGCCGGGCAGCATGCGCCACATGCGGTCGTCGGCCTGTTCGGTAGCCACCGAAGCGGCCGCGCCGATGATGCCGCCGATCAGGCCGCCGCGCTTTTGCAGCTCGTTCTGCATCACACCCTTGGCCACGGCGCGGGTGAAGCCGCGCAGCACCATGCCGGGCATTTCGTCCTTGAGGGCGCGGCGTGCCATCACGTTCACGTCCACCACCTTCTCCAGCTTGAAGTCGGTGCCGGCCGCCGACAGCGTGGTCAGCAGCGGGTCGGTGGAGGGCTCGATCACGGGATAGGAGATGCTCGCCGTGACCATGCCGCGGCCCGTGGGCACGGGCAGCGTGAAGGCCTTGGGCTTGCGCGCGGGGGCGTCGCCCGCTTCCACAATGAACAGCACGTCGGTCATGCGCTGGCGGCGCTTCCAGGTGAAGCCGGTGCGGGTGTCCAGGCCGCGCAGGCCTTCTTCGAGGATGGGGGTGTCGGGCTTGAGCTCGATGGCCTTGCGGTAGCCCGGTGCAGCCAGGCCGGGCTCGTTGAGCATTTCGTACAAGAAGCCGGCCAGGTAGTGGCTGAGCGCGTTGGAATAGCCGTTCTTGAGGGCCAGCACTTCAGGGTCGTTGAGGGTCTCGACGGGATAACCATTGAGTTCCTTGCCGCCCGATGTCGCGCCCTTGGACTTGGCCTCTTCTTCAGCGGCCAGCGTCTCCTTGGCGCGGAATTCGGCAATGATGGCCTCGCGCTCGTGGGTGCGCTTGATGTCCACGCGGGCGTTTTCGAAATCGTTGGCCGCCATGCGGTTGAGGGCCAGGCGCGTGGTCAACCACACTTTTTCATAATCCTGGCCTTCATACACCTTCAGCCGCTCGCTGATGAGCGCCGCGCCCACGGTGCCCATCAGCTTGCTGGGGTTGGTCTTGGCGGTTTCTTCCCATTCCTTGACCTTGATGTCGGCCAGCAGGAAGGCATTGGTGCTGTCCGCATAGCGGCGGTCCATGCGCAGCAGCTCGCCACGTTCCATGTTGTAGAGCAGCGCGGTTTTTTCCTCTTCGGTCTTGGCAGTGCTTTCCAGGCTGGCCAGCGCAGCGGGGATGCCCCCCGTGCGGCCGGCCGTCTGCATGTCGGTAGCCACCTTGTCGTGACTTTGCATGGTGGCGCAGCCGGTCAAGGCAGCGCTCAGCGCCAGCGCCCACAGCAGGCGCGGGCGAAAACGAGATGGGTGGGCGGTGGTCATGAATGCTCCTTGCAGGTCGGTCGGTTGCGCATCAGAAAACCCCGGCCCCAACCGAGCGCGCCGCGGCGCCGCCGCGCAGCGCCCGGGTAAAGATGGAGCATCTGCGCGCACGGCAACGGCAGCCTGCGCTGGACAACGGGAACCGGATCAAGGTGGCGCGAACAGCCCGTGCGTCCCCTCCTGGCGCGTGCGTGTGCTGCGGGCAACCCCCTCTGGCTGTGAATTTCTTGGTTCTTCTGTGTGGTTTTGTAGCCAGCGCGGCAATGTAGCAAAAGCTTGTATCTTTTCTGTAACCGCCAAGGCGCGCAGAAACATACTCTCACAAACAACACCGTGCGATCACCGGGCGGTCGGGTTGACGGGATGGCCGGCGCGGGGTAGCACATGGGACACTCCTGAGCCAAGCCGGTCAGTCTTGGCCGCCCTGGCGTTCGGCCACGCGGTTGAGCGGCATGCGATACAGCCACACCACCCGGCCGCCAGGCGCGCGCAGCTGCGCGCTGGGCAGCACGCCCGGCACGGCAAATTCCAGGCTGACGAGCCAGGCACCCGGCGCCAGTTCGGCCTGGGCCTTGGCGGCAGCGCGAGCCATACTTTCAGGCCGCTGGAAGAGGTAGACCATGCGGTAGGCACTCCAGTCGGCCGCCCACATGTCGCCGCGCCGCACATGGGCCCAGGGACAGCGCAGCGCGCACAGCAGGCGCAGCGGCCAACTCCACTCCACCCCGTCCAGCTGTGCCGACGGATAGGCATGGCGCAGCGCCTTGAGGCCGTCGCCCACGCCGCAGCCGGCATCCAGCACCCGGGCGCCCAGCGGCAGAGGCGCCTGCACCGCCAGGGCCTGCAGCGCGTGGCGCGGGGTGGGAAACAGCGGCGCGTCGCGCCAGGCATTGAGCGGGTAGACCAGCAGCAGCAGCGCCAGCGGCACCAGCCAGGCCCAGGTCGGCAGGCTGGCAGCCCCCAGCAGCGCCAGCGACAACGGAAACCCCACGGCGATCAAACCCCTGCGCCACCAGCTGCTGCCGCCCATCACGCTGGCCGCCGTGCTCAGCAGGCACCCCATCAGCAGCGCCGCTACGGGCGACACAGCCCGCTGCAACAGCACGAACATCAGCCACGCGCCGCCCCATGCCAGCAGCGCGGGCAAGGGCCAGGGCAGGCGCAGGACCATAAGGACGCGGCCTCGTTCAGCGGCCGAACAGGCCGCGCAAGACGTTGACGGGGTTGACCACGTTGCCAAGCGCACTGCCGCTATCCGCACCCTCGCCTTGCGGCGGCTGGCCGCCGGACATACCGCTGCTGTACGGGGCGCTGCCCGCGTTGCTGCCGCCCGCACCTGGGGACCCCATGCCGCCCCGCGCGCCCTGCATCTCTTCACCCAGCATAGCCATGGTGTGCGACTTCACACGCACGCGCACCGACCATTCAGGCTCCCACGCGGCCTTGGGGTCGAACGGGCGCGGAGGGTGCACGATGTGGCTTTCGCCGCCATAGGCCATCATGCGCAGCATGGGCGTGGCATCGCGCCCGCCGCCCGCAAAGATGCCCTGGGGGATGGCGCACTGCGTGGTTTCGGGCTGCAGCAGCACACGCTCCTTCAGCCAGCGGTCGATGGTGGCGGGCGAGAGGTAGTCGAACAGGCCCATGCCAGTGTCGGGCGTCTCGGCGCTGGACCACATGATGAGGTCGTCCCCGCTTTGCGACATGGCGTGCAGGTAATAGGCGCGCGCATTGCGCACGGGCTGCCAGCTGGTGCCCATGCTGTCCTGCGGCTTGCCGGTGGTGCGCAGGTCGATGGCGGGCATCAGGTCCTGCGCCGCGCCCAGGGTAAATTTCATAGAGGCCGGCACGCCGTCGCCACGCACCTGGTGCTCGCCCACCACCGAGCTGTCCCGCGACAGGCTGACCTGGTTGCGTTCGTTGGGGTACAGCGCATAGGCCGGGCCCACGCGCGGGCCCCGGTCGGGCACGGCGCGGCCCGCGAAGGCCTGGGCGTAGTCGGAGGGCTTGGCACGTGCGAGATCGATCACGCGGGGCTGGCCCGCACGCACCGCGCTACCGCAGCCCCAGTACAGCAGGATGCGGCCCTTGGGCTGCTGTTGCTGGTACTCACGCGGCACTTCGCCCGGCTCGGTCTGCGTGGGCTGGGCACGCGGCGGGATCAGCGGCAGGGATTCGCCCATGCGCATGCCGGGCGGAATGGACTGGCTGGCCTCGACACCGGGGCGCAGGCTGTTGTGCAAGGCGATGTCGATGACCCGCGGCGGCATGATGGACATGGCGCGGGCGTTGCCGTACGACGTGTTGTTGCCGCCCCCCATGCCCGGCGCTGCGCCGCCACCCATGCCCCCCATGAGGCCGCCGAGCATGCCGCCGCCACCGGGCAGGCTGTCCATCTCGGGCATGCCGGCCATGGTGCCGGTGGACAGGTCCATCCACAGCTGTACCTTGGGGGTCTTGGTGTTCTGGGCCTGGGCGCCCAGGCTGGCGATGCTCAGGCCAACGGCCAGGCACGCGGGGGTCAGATAGCGCAAAGAGGTTGTCATCGGGTCTGGTTCCAGGAGATACATGGATCACCCGGCAAACCATCGTGGGCCGCAAAGCGGCTTCATCGCCGCCCTGTGAAGAGGCCTTGCGGTCAACCCGGGTGTGTTGAACGCAGCGCAGTGTAGGCCCCGCAAGGACGCATTTTGCCCGTGCAAGTTACTTGTGGAAACCGTTTGTGTGCGCTATTTCACGCCGTCTTGCGCGGCGACAACGCCGCGCCCCGGAGCGATGAGCGGGTCAGCCGCGCAGGCGGTCGATCAGGCCGTTGAGCGCCTCCAGCGACCCGAACTGGATCGCCAGCTCGCCCATGTCCTCCACCCGGCCGTTGCGCTTGACGCGTTTTTTGACGCGCACCTCGACCTCGGCCATGAGCAGGTCCGAGAGTTCTTCTTCCACGCGCTTCAGGTCGCGCGACTTTTCCTTCTTGGGCTTTTGCGGCACCAGGCTGAACTCGGCGCTGAGCTTTTTCACCAGCGCCTCGGCCTCGCGCACCGACAGCTTCTTGGCCGCGATCTGGTTGCCCGCCGTGATCTGCGCGGCGCGGTCCAGCGCCAGCAGCGCACGCGCGTGGCCCATGTCGATGTCGCCCGCCATCAGCATGGTCTGCACCGGCTCGGCCAGGTTCAAGAGGCGCAGCAGGTTGCTGGCAGCGCTGCGCGAGCGGCCCACGGCCTGCGCGGCCAGCTCGTGCGTGAGGCCAAATTCGCGCACCAGGCGCTGCAGGCCCTGGGCTTCTTCCAGCGGGTTCAGGTCTTCGCGCTGGATGTTTTCGATGAGCGCCATGGCGGCTGCCGACTCGTCGGGCACATCGCGCACCAGCACCGGCACATCGGCCAGGCCCGCCAGGCGCGAGGCGCGAAAGCGCCGCTCGCCCGCAATGATTTCGTACTTGCCCACGTGCTCCCCGCCCGTGAGCCGCCGCACCAGGATGGGCTGCATGATGCCCTGGGCCTTGATGGATTCGGCCAGCTCGTACAGCGCGCCTTCGTCCATGCGCGTGCGCGGCTGGTACACCCCCGGCACCAGTTCGCTCAGTGGCAGGCTGCTGGGCAGGCCCGCTTCGGCGGCCTGGGCCTGTTCCACTTTGTCTTCGACCTTGGGGCCCAGCAGAGCTTCCAGGCCGCGGCCGAGGCCCTTGGGTTTTTTGGTGACCATGTTGTTTTTCTCAATCGTTCAAAAGGGTGTGCAGCAGCGCCTGGCCTTCCGGCCAATCGCCCAGGCCTGACTCGGCATTGATATGGCCCCGATCGCCATAGTCGATGAAACGCGCGCCCCAGGCCTGCGCCATGCCCTCTGCACGCTCGAAGCTGCAGTACGGGTCGTTGCGGCTGCCCACCAGCACGGCCGGGAATGGCAGCGGCTGGCGCGCTATGGGTGCCCAGCCGTGGATCTGCGCAGCCAGGTCGGGCCGCTCCACATTACCCGGCGCCACCAATAGCGCACCGCGCACCTTGCTCGCGTGGCGAGTGTGCGCCGCCCACCAAGCCGTAAGGATGCAGCCCAGGCTGTGGGCTACCAGCACCACAGGGCCGTCAGCATCGGCGACGGTTTCTTCCAGACGCGCGGACCAGTCGCCGCGCAGCGGGCGCATCCAGTCGTGCTGCTCCACGCGCTGGTAGCCGTGCGTGGCCTCCCAACGGCTTTGCCAATGGTCGGGGCCAGAGTTCTGCCAGCCGGGCAGCAGGAGGATGTTGGAGGGGCTCATTACTCTCAATTTAATAGCTGTCAGCGCTTATCCATCAAGCGCTAGAGGCCATTTTTGCCATTGAAGCGGCCGCAGCGGGCATGGTCTGCACGCGGTCCACCATCTCTTGCGCAAATTCCACAAACGCCTGGCTGCCCTTGGCCAGCGGGTCGAACACCACGCCGGGCAGCCCGTAGCTGGGCGCCTCGGCCAGGCGCACATTGCGAGGGATCACGCTGTTAAACACCTTGTCGCCAAAGTGGCCCTTGAGCTGGTCGCTCACCTGCTGCTGCAGCGTGATGCGCGGGTCGAACATCACGCGCAGCAGGCCGATGATCTGCAGGTCGGCATTGAGGTTGGCGTGCACCTGCTTGATGGTGTTGACCAGGTCCGTGAGCCCTTCGAGCGCAAAGTATTCGCACTGCATGGGCACGATCACGCCGTGGGCGCTGCACAGGCCGTTGAGGGTGAGCATGGAGAGCGACGGCGGGCAGTCGATGAGCACGAAGTCGAAGTCGGCATCCGCCTCGGCCAGCGCGGCCTTGAGGCGCTTTTCACGATGCTCCAGCGTCACCAGCTCCACCTCGGCGCCCGCCAGTTCGCGGTTGGCGCCCAGCACCCAGTAGCCACATTTGTCCGACAGCACGGCCGCCTCTTTCACCGAGGCGGATTCGAGCAGCACGTCGTACACCGTGAGGTCGAGGCTGCGCTTGTCCACGCCCGAGCCCATGGTGGCGTTGCCCTGCGGGTCCAGGTCCACCATCAGCACGCGCTGGCCGATCTTGGCCAGACCCGCAGCAAGGTTGACGGTGGTGGTGGTCTTGCCCACCCCACCTTTTTGATTGGCAACGCAAAAAATCTTGGCCATGTGGATGCTGCAGTCGGTGGGGTTTTATTTGGAGATGGCCAGCTTGATGCCAAAGCCGACCAGGAACACGCCGGCCAGCTTTTCCAGTGTGCGGCTGATGCGGGGGTTGGCGCGCATGCGCTCGGCCAGGCGGTGGGTTAGCAGCACCACGATCAGCCCGTAGGCAAAAGTCAGCGCGGCAATGGTGGCGGCCATCACGCCGAAGGTCAGCATGCCCTGGTGGCGGGCAGGGTCCACGAACAGGGGGAAGAACGCCATGTAGAACACGATGGCCTTGGGGTTGAGCAAGGTGATGAGCCCGGCCTGCTTGAAGTAGTGGCGCGGCTCGATGTTCAGGATGGGCTGGGCGCCCGGCTTGGCCGTGACCATCTTGAAACCAAGCCACGCGAGATAGGCCGCGCCCAGCCACTGCACGGCGTTGAAGGCCGCCGGGTACGTGGCCAGCAGCGTGGCCACCCCAGCCACCGCCGCCCACATCAGCACCTGGTCACCCGCGATCATACCCATGGTGGCAGCCAAACCACCCCGGATGCCGCCCTTGCTGGTGGAGGTGATGAGCGCCAGATTTCCAGGGCCTGGGATGAGCAGGAACAACACGATGGCAGCGACAAAGGCGCCGTAGTCTGCGATGCCGAACATGGTTTCTCCTGGTGCGCGGGGAGGGTGCGGTGCAAAGATGCACCCGGGTGAGCAGCCGAGTTTACGCGAGCCCCCTGCTTCGGCTGCCGAAAAGTCGGCAGCCCGGTGGTCCGGGTGATCAGGCGGGCTTCATCCAGACGATGCAACGCTCGGCATCCAGGCCCGGCACCGTAAGCTGTTCCACGTGAAACACCGCCACATCCGCAGGCAGCGCGGCAATTTCGTCCTCGGGGTGTTTGCCCTTCATGGCCAACCATACTCCGTGGGCCGCGGCCAGTGCGCTGCGCGACCAGATCACAAAGTCTGGCAACGAGGCAAACGCGCGGCAGCTGATGAGGTCGAACGGCGTGGTCAGCGTCTCGACCCGCGCATGCACGCCGTGCAGGTTGCGCAGCTTGAGCGCCACCGCTGCCTGCTGGATGAACGCGGCCTTCTTGCCCACGGTGTCCACGCAGCTCACATCCACGTCGGGGCAGCAGATGGCAAACACCACGCCGGGCAGACCACCGCCCGACCCGACATCCAGCAGCTTCACCGCTGCCACCGCACCACCCTGCTGCAGGCCTGCCACATGCCTGCGCAGCGGTGCTACGGCAGCCAAACTGTCGAGCAAGTGGTGGGTCAGCATCTCCTGCGGGTCGCGCACGGCGGTCAGGTTGTAGACCTTATTCCACTTCTGCAGCAGCGCCAAGAAGTCCATCAACAGCCCGACCTGTGCGTCGCTCAGGCCCAGCGCCAGGGCGTCGGCCCCGGCTTGCAGTTGCTGGCGCAGGCTGTCGTTGTTGCTGTTCACCGCCATCGTCATGCCGCCACTTCGCCTTCTGCCTTGGTGGGCGTTGCCGGTGCCACGGCGAACTCCTTGAACCCGCCCTTCTTCAAATGCACCATCAGCAGCGAAATCGACGCGGGCGTGATGCCCGTGATGCGCGAGGCATGACCCAGGGTCTCGGGCCGGTGACGATTGAGCACCTGGCGCGCCTCGATGCTCAAGGCCGTGACCTGCATGTAGTCCAGGTCGGGCGGCAGGCGCAGCTTCTCAAAGTGCGCAGCGCGCTCCACCTCACCCTTCTGGCGGTCGATATAGCCCGCGTACTTGGCCGCAATCTCCACCTGCTCCAGCACTGGTGCGCTCAGGTCGCCCAGGGTTTCACGTGAAACATCGGCCGATGTGTACTTGCCACCGTCCATCGATACCAGGTTGGCGTAGCTCACATCGGGGCGGCGCAGCAGTTCGAACAGGTTGTATTCATGCTCGATGCTCTTGCCCAGCACGCGCTCGGATTCCGCCGCTGGCAGGTTGCGCGGGTTCACCCAGGTGGCTTTCAGGCGCTCTGTTTCACGTGAAACCGCATCACGTTTGCGACTGAACGCATCCCAGCGCGCATCGTCCACCAGGCCCATCTGGCGCCCCACTTCCGTCAGGCGCATGTCCGCGTTGTCTTCGCGCAGCTGCAGGCGGAACTCGGCCCGGCTGGTGAACATGCGGTAAGGCTCGGTCACACCCTTGGTGATGAGGTCATCCACCAGCACGCCCAGGTAGGCCTCGTCCCGGCCAGGCAGCCAGGGCGCATCGCCCCGGCACTGCAGCGCGGCGTTGATGCCGGCGAACAGGCCCTGGGCCGCCGCCTCTTCATAACCGGTGGTGCCATTGATCTGCCCGGCGAAGAACAGGCCCTGGATCTGGCGGGTCTCGAAACTGCTCTTGAGCGAGCGGGGGTCGAAGTAGTCGTACTCAATGGCATAGCCGGGGCGCAGGATGTGCGCGTTCTCCAGCCCCGGCATGCTGCGCACCAGGTCGTACTGGATGTCGAACGGCAGGCTAGTGGAAATGCCGTTGGGGTAGTACTCGTGCGTGGTCAGGCCTTCGGGCTCCAGAAAGATCTGGTGGCTGTCCTTGTCCGCAAAGCGGTTGATCTTGTCTTCCACGCTCGGGCAGTAGCGCGGGCCCACGCCCTCGATCTTGCCGGTGAACATGGGGCTGCGGTCAAAGCCGCTGCGGATGATCTCGTGCGTGCGCTCGTTGGTATGGGTGATCCAGCAAGGCACCTGCTGGGGGTGCATGGCCGCATGGCCCATGAAGCTGAACACGGGCACCGTGCCCTCGTTCACGCCGCCGGGCATGCCGTCGCCGGGTTGCTCGGTGCACTTTGAGAAGTCAATGCTGCGCCCATCAATGCGCGGTGGCGTGCCGGTCTTCAGGCGCCCTTGGGGCAGCTTCAGCTCCTTCAGGCGCGCCGACAGCGACACCGCCGGTGGGTCCCCTGCCCGGCCCGCCGCGTAGTTGTTCAGGCCCACATGGATCTTGCCGTCCAGAAAGGTGCCCGCCGTCAGCACCACGGTGCGGCTGCGGAAACGGATGCCCACCTGCGTCACGGCGCCCACCACGCGGTCGCCCTCCACCATCAGGTCGTCCACCGCCTGTTGGAACAACCAGAGGTTGGGCTGGTTCTCCAGCATGCGGCGGATGGCGGCCTTGTACAGAATGCGGTCGGCCTGCGCCCGCGTAGCACGCACCGCAGGGCCTTTGGAGCTGTTGAGAATGCGGAACTGGATGCCGCCCTCGTCGGTGGCCAGCGCCATGGCGCCGCCGAGCGCATCCACCTCTTTCACCAGGTGGCCCTTGCCGATGCCACCGATGCTGGGGTTACAGCTCATCTGCCCCAGCGTCTCGATGTTGTGGGTCAGCAGCAGCGTTTTGCTGCCCATGCGCGCAGCGGCCAGCGCGGCCTCGGTGCCTGCATGGCCACCGCCGACAACGATCACATCAAATTCCTGGGGATACAACATGGGGACACTCCGGGGCCTGGCGGGCCCGATAATCAAAACACCCGGCGCGCGCAGGCACCCTGTCAAAGGCGCCGCATACCGGCTCTGCTGGTGGCGGGCGCACTTGGCGCCCCAGCAGGCAACCCGCGATTTTCCCACTTTGCGCAGGCCGTGTCTGTTTCTAGGGCGTGTCATCAATCAATCCCCCCATGCGAAAGCCATCCAGGCCGTGCAGTGCTAGGCGCCCTGAGTGCCGTGTAGCCCCGCTACACAAGCGAAGGGCAACGACGCAATGCGCGGCCTGGATGGTTTTCCCTTCGGGCTGGCCCCGCAATGCGGCGTCTGCTTTGTCGCGTGGCTTGCCCATAGCTGACTATGGGCTGCGCCCCGCTTCGCGCATCCATCCGCATTGCGGGGCCAGCGCGTGGGGGGATTGATTGATGACACGCCCTAGCCCCCTCACCCTCTTCCTGACCGAGTTGCTTGGCGCCCCGCCCCCAGCCATTGAGGCCTGGTGGGCACACGCCGAGCGGCGCGTGCTGGAGCGCGGCCAGCCCCTGCTGCGTGCAGGCGAACACTGGCGGCACCTGTGGTGGGTGGAGCGCGGCGCGCTGCGGCTGTACTACCTGGACCGCGACGGGGCCGAGTCCAACAAGAACTTCTTTTTGGACAGCGCCCTGTGCTGGCCCATCACCCCCTCACTGCGCCAGCAGCCGGTGATGTTTCACGTGGAACCATTGGAAGACAGTGTGGTGTGGGCGCTGCCCTTGCCCGTCGATTCAGGTGAGCCGCTGCCCAGCGCGGGCTGGGCACCCTGGGCCGCGCTGGAGCACCGGGTACTGTGCGCGCTGCTCGACGGCAAGATGCAGCGCGAGCAGGAGTTCCTGCAGCTCAGCGCCCGCCAGCGCTACGCCCGCTTGATGGAGCAGCACCCGGACTGGTCCGAACGCATCGCACTCAGGCATCTCGCGTCCTATCTGGGCGTGACCGATGTGTCGCTGTCGCGCCTGCGCAGTGAGATGGGGCTTATCAAAGGATAAGGCGCTGGGGGCGGCTCATCGGCAGACTGCGGGCATCTCACCAAATGCCCGCGCCCATGACAACTGCCCTACGTGCCAACCCCACGCCCGCCCCGCTCGCCCTGATCCCCCACACACTCGCTGTGCTCTGGCTCGGCCTCATGGCCGGGTTTTCCGGCACCTATAGCGCCAACGTCAACCTGGCAATGTTGCAGATGGACGGCGCCACCTACGCCACAGTACAGTCCGCTTTCAACCGCAACGTGCGGCACGCCTTGTTCTTTGGTCTGTTCTTTGGCCCGCCCTTGTGGTGTGCGCTCGCCATAGGCACGGCCTGGCGTGAACACCGCAGGCTGTGGTGGCGCCTGCTGGCCCTGGTCGGTGTGGCCTACCTGCTGGGCATCGTGTTCTTCACCCAGCAGGTCAACCTGCCCCTGAACTACACGACAGAAGCCTGGAACCCCCAGGCCCTGCCCGCCGACTGGAGCCGCGTGCGCGACCAGTGGAATGCCGCCAACCTGTGGCGGGCCTGGTTCAGCCTGGGATGTTTTGCGGCGGCGCTGGGCACGCTGGTGGGGCGCCTAGCCGGTCGCCGCATGCCGGGCTGACGTGGTCAGCGGTGGCCGCCGTCATCCCCCGCGCAGCACCGAGCCAAAAAACCGCACCGCGCTCCCCGCATGCAGGATTCCTGCCGCCCGCCTGTGATTCAATCGCAGGCACCATGCCCAACACCACCACCCCCTCCTCCTCCCTCCTCGTCTTTGCCGGCAGCACGCGCCAGCAATCCTTCAACCGCAAACTGGCCCATGCCACCGCTGCCATCGCGCGCGATGCGGGTGCCAGCGTCACGCTGCTGGAGCTCTCGGACTTCGACATCCCGCTGTACAACGCCGACCTCGAAGCCCAGGGCACACCCGCCGACGTGGTCCGCCTCAAGGAAATCCTGTGGCAGCACCCGGCCTGGGTGATCTGCTCGCCCGAGTACAACGGCAGCTACACCGCCCTGCTCAAGAACACCATCGACTGGGCCTCCAGCCCCGTCAAAGGCAACCCCGACTGGCAGGACGGCGGCAAGAGCTTTCGCGGCAAGGTGGTGGGCATGCTCAGCGCCTCGCCCGGCGCCCTGGGCGGCCTGCGCTCGCAAAGCCACCTGGCACCCCTGCTGATCAATGCCGAATGCTGGCTCGCGCCCAAGGCGTTTGCGCTGGGCTCGGCGGGCAGCGCGTTTGACGACAGCGGCGCCCTCATCCAGCAAACCCACCGCGACCGCGTGCGCGCCGTGGTGGACCAGGTGCTGTGGGCATCGGCCCGACTGAATGCTGAAGCGGCCACAGGCCAGTGAGCGCAAAAAACAAGGGCCAAAACAGGCCTTTACGCTCGCCCCGTATACCCTGATAGCTATATAAAAAAGAGCAAATACCCATGGACTGCCGCCCCGGCTGCGGCGCCTGCTGCACCGCCCCTTCCATCAGCTCGCCCATCCCGGGCATGCCCCAGGGCAAACCGGCGGGGGTGCGCTGCATCCAGCTGGGGGACGATGCGCGCTGCCTTATTTTTGGGCAGCCTGATCGCCCGGCGGTGTGCGGCGGGTTGACGCCTTCCATGGAAATGTGCGGCGCCAGCAACGAGCAAGCGCTGGTGTATCTGACGCGGCTGGAGCGACTGACTCAACCGGGAAGTGTGGGCGAACCGGTGGCATAGCCGGTCTTCCTCCTCTTGCCGCCTGACCAGGTAGGTGACTGCTACTTCATCGAGTGCAGACCTACCTTGTTGCCCTCGGTGTCCACAAAGTGGGCAAAGAACCCGAAGTCACTACCAATCGCCGTCTTGGGCACCACCACCTGGCCACCGGCCTGCGCCACACGCGCCAGCAGGGGAGCCAGGTCATCGCCGCCGTTCAGGTACACCATGGTTCCGTTCTGTGAAGGCACGCCGCCCTCGCCCTGCACAATGGCACCGCCCACGGCCTCGGGGTCGGTGGACAACATGCCCATCATGGTCGGGCCCATGGCCATGGGCGCAATGCTGATGCCCAGCACCGTCTCATAGAAGGTCTTGGCGCGGGCAAAGTCGGTCACGGGAATCTCGAACCAGTTCAGAGCGTGGGGCATGGGGGCTCCTGGGGTGAAAAAACGGCAAAAGCAAATAAAGCCAAAGACGCGCACAGCATGCTCGCCGAAGGCTGGCCGCATGGCAAGCACGCCAAGCCCTGCCCGGTCAGCTCTCACGGCTTGGGCAGAGCCCGGTCTTGTCGACATGCCTTTAGTGGCTTGGCTGTAGCCGACGCAATGCGCAGCACACGCGGCTCGTCACCCCGGCTCACCACCACCTGCATGCACGCGCAGCCGTGGCCGTAGGTTCGGTTGGTCTTCACCCACTGCGCGTCGGTGAACACCGGCCAATCGCCTTCTGCGCTGTGCCCGCCTTGCATCGAAACCACCCATTCCCCGTCGCGGTCGGTCAGGGTGGCGTTGTTGGGAGTGGGGTTGTGGAACCAGCCGCAGCGGTTTTCCAGCGGCACGGTGGGCGCGGGGTCTTGCGCTGCCGACACCGCGGCGGTCCCGGCAAGCAGCGCGGCGCCCAGCACGCGAAAGGCGCGGCGAATGCAGGACAACGGTGACATGGCTTTTCCCTCGAATTTTTGAATGAAATATGGCTCTGGCGCTTATACAGCAAGCGCTGATAGCTATCAAATCAAAAGCATCTACTCCCGACTGTCACAGCGCGCCGAGGCCGACCGTCTTGGTTCATCGCCGTGTTCTCACGCAAAAATGCGCACACTCCACGACACCGCCATGCACGACACCACGCCGCCCACCCCCGCCGACCCCTTCACCTCCCTACGCCCCCGCCTCTTTGGTATTGCCTACCGCATGCTGGGCGTGCGCGCCGATGCCGAAGATGTGCTGCAGGACGCCTGGCTGCGCTGGAGCCGCCAGGACCCGACAGCGCTGCAGTCGGCCGAGGCCTGGCTGGTGACCGTGGTCACGCGGCTGTCCATCGACCGGCTGCGCGCGCTCAAGGCCGAGCGTGAGGCCTATGTGGGCTGGTGGCTGCCCGAGCCGCTGGTACAGCTGCAGGACCCCATCACTGGCGATGCGCAACACCACCATACGCCCGAGGCAGCCGCCGAGCTGGCGGGCGAGCTGTCGGTAGCCTTTCTGTATGTGCTGGAGCGCCTGGGCCCCGAGGAACGTGCGGCCTTTTTGCTGCGCCAGGTGTTCGACTACGACTACCCCGAGATCGCCGCCCAGCTGGGCAAGACCGAAGCCGCCTGCCGCCAGATGGTGCACCGCGCGAGCGAGCGCGTGCAGCAGGCGCGCACCCGCTTTGAGGTGCCGCGCGCGGTGCACCGCCAACTGCTGCAGCGCTTCATGCTGGCCGCGAAAAGCGGCGACCGCAGCGCCATCGAATCGCTGCTGAGCGAAGACGCGCAGCTGATTGGCGATGGTGGTGGCAAGGTGGCCTCGTTCCCCAAACCGCTGGTGGGGCGTTTTCGCATTGCCATGCTGTACTGGGCGCAGCACCGCCGCCTGGGCGCGCAGCTGGCCTACCGCATGGCCCTCATCAATGGCGAGCCGGGCCTGCTGTACTACGCCAATGGCCGCCTCGACTCCGCACAGGCGTTCGTGATGGAAGGCGAGCACATCGTCGCCATCTATGCCGTACGCAACCCGGACAAACTGATTGGGGTTCCAGCGGTGCTGGACGAACGCTGAGGGCAAAGAAGCAAGGGTTTTTGCGGGCCAATCTGTCACATCCGCGCACCGCGCCCCGTCTTGATGGGTATGGAAGGCAGCAGCAGCCCATTCGCTGCGGCTTCTTCCAGAGCAGCTTGTTTTCTTTCACCCTTTCAGGAGTTTTCCATGTCCCAGCACACCGCCCGCCTGCCCTACCACCAGCTGTCTTCCAAGGCCTTCATGGGCCTGGTGAACCTGTCCGAGACCATCAAGAAAGGCCCGCTGGGCACGCGCCTGGCCGAGTTGGTATTTCTGCGCGTGTCGCAAATCAACGGCTGCGCCTACTGCATGGACATGCACTGGCACGTGCTGGTGAAAGAAGGCGTGGAGCCGCGCCACCTCAACGCCGTGGCCGGCTGGCGCGAGGCGCCGTTCTTCAGCGAGCGTGAGCGCGCCGCGCTGCGCTGGGCCGAAATCCTGACAGCCACGCCGCACAGCGATGCCAGCGACGAAGAGTTCGCGAAGCTGCAGGCCGTGTTCAGCGATGCCGAGATCACCGAACTGGGCTTTGCCATCGCCGTCATCAACGGCTGGAACCTGGTGAATGCCGGCATGCGCGCACCGATTCCGCAAAAGCCCGCCGTCTAATATTCAGGCAAAAAGTGGCTCTGGCGCTTATCCAACAAGCGCTAGCAGCTATGATTTTTGATGAAACACAGGCTCTGGCACTCCCTCAAGGCAAGCGCCCCGCCTGTGTAGCCTGCCTGACAGTCCCGCGGGCCACGCCGGCCTACAGTGGGGTCTCCAACCCCTTCCGCATTCGCGGACGGAGGTCTAACTATCACGGAGACACCCTATGCACCTCAGCATCCCCCCGATGCAAGACAGCGTCAGCCCCGAAGAATGGCAGCTGCGCTGCGACCTGGCCGCCTGCTACCGGCTGGTGGCGCTGTACGGTTTCAGCGACATGGTCTTCACGCACATCAGCGCCAAGCTGCCCGAGTCGGTGGCAGGGCCTGGCGAGCACCATTTCCTCATCAACCCGTATGGCCTGATGTTCGAGGAGATCACGGCCTCCAGCCTGATCAAGGTGGACATGCAGTGCAACAAGCTGCACGACTCGCCCTTCCCGGTGAACCCCGCGGGTTTTGTCATCCACAGCGCCGTGCACGAGGCCCGGCCTGAAGCCAGCTGCGTGCTGCACACCCACACCCGCGCCGGCGTAGCCGTGAGCGCCCAGCAGTGCGGCGTGCTGCCCATCAGCCAGCAGAGCACGTTCGTGCTGGGCTCGCTGGCGTACCACGACTACGAGGGCGTGGCCTTCCGCGACGAGGAAAAGCCGCGCCTGCAGGCCGACCTGGGGCAGGCCAACTTCCTCATGCTGCGCAACCACGGGCTGCTCACCGTAGGCAAGACGATTGCGGATGCCTTCCTGTCGATGTACACCTTCGAGAACACCTGCCGTATCCAGATCGACGCCCAGGCCGGCGGCGCGCTGACCGAGGTGAATCCGCAGATCGTGAGCGGCGTGGCCCAGGCCATGCGCGTGCAGACGGGCGGACTGGGCGGCGCATTCGCCTGGCCCGCGCTGCTGCGCAAGGTGCAGCGGGAAGCGCCCGGTTACGACACTTGACCCCCCTGTGTCGCCTTCGGCGTCTCGGTGCCGCCGCCAGAGGCGCCAGCTCTTCGGTCACGTCCAAGCCTGCGCAGGCAGGCTTGGAGCCGCGGCCCTCAGCCCCCAAGGGGGGACGCCGCCCGCGCGGCGGGGCGGCCCTTGCACGGCGGCACTGGCTTGGACCGCGCCAGTTTCCACCCCCCGCATCCCGCCCAACGGGGGACGCGAGCAGAAAAGCGGCGCAGCGCATAGCATCGGCAGGTTCGAAACTTCTTCACGTGTTTCACCAACGCAAGGACCTGCCATGAAGCTGTACTACTCCCCCGGCGCCTGCTCGCTCTCGCCCCACATCGCCCTGCGCGAGGCGGGCCTGGCCTTCACCCCCGTGCTGGCCAGCACCAAGAGCCACAAGCTGCAGGACGGCACCGACTACTACACCATCAACCCCCTGGGCTACGTGCCGCTGCTGGAGCTGGACGACGGCACCCGCCTGCGCGAAGGCCCGGCCATCGTGCAGTACATCGCCGACCAGGTGCCCCTGAAAATGCTGGCGCCGCAAAACGGCAGCCTGCAGCGCTACCGCCTGCAAGAGTGGCTCACCTTCATCGGCACCGAAATCCACAAGGGTTTCAGCCCCCTGTTCAAACCCAACACCCCCGAGGACTACAAGCCCATCGTGCGCGAAAGCCTGCTGCAGCGCCTGCAGTGGGTGGACAGCCAGCTCGAAGGCAAGCAGTACCTGATGGGCGACCAGTTCACCGTGGCCGACGGCTACCTGTTCACCGTGACCAACTGGGCCAAGCCCACCAACGTGGACATTTCGGGCCTGGCCAACCTGACGGCCTACCGTGAGCGCGTGGTTGCGCGCCCCGCTGTGCAGGAAGCGATGAAGGCCGAGGGCCTGTTGAAGTAACTCCCGCGGCCACGGACCACGGACCCAGACAGAAAGCCAAAACCCGTTCACGCTGAGGTTCTATGGCTTTCGTCAAGTTCTGACAGCGACCAACGCAGGATCGAACAGGACGTGCTGTTTGAACAGTGAGAAAGCCACACGCAAGAGCTTGCGGGCAAGCACAACGAGCGCA
>NZ_JBKBKQ010000006.1:0-178309 GCF_046294525.1 Acidovorax sp. | reverse complement strand
CTGCACAAGCGCCACGGCGTGATCTGCTCGATGACGGACGGCTACGACTGCTATCAGAACGCGCTGGCCGAGCGGGTCAACGGCATCTTGAAGAGCGAGTTCTTGCTGCAGCGCCCCGCCGCTCTGAGCGCTGCCAAGCGCATGGTCGCACAGTCAGTGGGCATCTACAACTGCGAGCGACCGCATCTGTCGCTGAAAATGCAAACGCCCGATGCAGTGCATCGGGCGTCCTTGGCCGGATAGTCCGGCTGGAGTTTTTAACCGTCCTGGGTGTCAACGCTATTCAGGACGGGTCACGGCAAGGTTAAAATGCCAATAAATTCACTGCACAAGAGCGAGAAAGGCAATCTGGTTATGACACCGCGAACTACATCGGAGATGTTGACCGGCCGTTAAGGCTGGCTGTTCGCGCCTGCACGAGATTGCATACACCTCCAAAAAGCGCGGACCTGTTCCGCGCTTTTTTGTTTCTCGGGCCTGGCGCGTGCCCGCACCCATTTGCACTGATTGAAAAGAAAGAGTTACTCCCATGATTCACATCACGCTTCCTGATGGCTCGCAGCGCGAATTCCCGGGCCCTGTCACGGTGGCCGAGGTGGCGGCCTCTATTGGCTCTGGTCTGGCCAAGGCAGCCCTGGCTGGCAAGATCGGCGACAAGGTGGTGGACACCAGCTACCAGATCACGGCCGACAGCCCGCTGTCCATCGTCACGGCCAAGGATGCAGATGGGCTGGAGGTCATCCGTCACTCCACGGCCCACTTGCTGGCCTATGCTGTCAAGGAGCTGTTTCCAGAGGCCCAGGTGACCATCGGGCCCGTGATCGAGAACGGCTTTTTCTATGACTTCTCGTACAAGCGCCCCTTCACGCCCGAAGACCTTGTGGCCATCGAAAAGCGCATGATGGAGCTGGCTGCCAAGGACGAGCCTGTGGTGCGCCGCGTGTTGCCGCGCGACGAAGCGGTGGCCTACTTCAAGGGCCTGGGCGAGCACTACAAGGCCGAAATCATTGCCAGCATTCCCAGCAATGAAGATGTGAGTCTGTACCGCGAAGGAAACTTCGAAGACCTGTGCCGCGGGCCCCACGTGCCCAGCACTGGCAAGCTGAAGTTCTTCAAACTCATGAAGGTGGCTGGCGCCTACTGGCGCGGCGACCATCGCAACGAGATGCTGCAACGCGTCTATGGCACGGCCTGGTCCTCGAAGGATGAACTGCAGCAGCACCTCACCATGCTGGAGGAGGCCGAAAAGCGCGACCACCGCAAGCTCGGCCGCGAGCTGGACCTTTTCCACATGGATGAGCATTCGCCCGGCACTGTGTTCTGGCATCCCAAGGGCTGGGCGCTGTGGCAGGAGGTGGAGCAGTACATGCGCCGTGTGTACCGCGACAACGGGTATCAGGAGGTGAAGGGTCCGCAGATCCTGGACAAGAGCCTGTGGGAGAAAACGGGCCACTGGGACAAGTACCGCGACAACATGTTCACCACCGAGTCGGAAAAGCGCGACTACGCGCTCAAGCCGATGAATTGCCCCGGCCACATCCTGATCTACAAGCAGGGCATCAAGAGTTACCGCGACCTGCCGTTGCGCTACGGTGAGTTCGGTGCCTGCCACCGCAACGAGCCCACGGGCGGCCTGCACGGCATCATGCGCGTGCGCGGTTTCACGCAGGACGACGGCCACATCTTCTGCACCGAAGAGCAGGTGCAGGAAGAATGCGCCAACTACACGGCGCTGGTGCAGAAGGTGTACAAGGACTTCGGCTTCACGGACATCATTTACAAGGTGGCGACGCGGCCAGAGGCGCGCATCGGCACTGAAGAAGCCTGGGACCGTGCCGAAAAGGCGCTGATGGATGGCCTGCGCTATTCGGGCTGCGAGTTCGAGATCGCTGAAGGTGAGGGTGCCTTCTACGGTCCCAAGATCGAGTACACGCTCAAGGACGCGCTGGGCCGCCAGTGGCAGTGCGGCACGATGCAGATCGATCCGAACCTGCCTGAGCGCCTAGACGCCGAATACGTGGCAGAAGACGGGACCCGCAGGCGCCCGCTGATGCTGCACCGCGCGACGGTGGGCAGCATGGAACGCTTCATCGGCATGCTGATCGAGCATTATGCAGGCGCCTTCCCTGTGTGGTTGGCGCCGGTGCAGGTCTCGGTGCTCAATATCACCGATGCGCAGGCCGATTACTGTCGTGAAATTGCCGCAAAACTGCAAAAAGCACTGCCGAATCAAGACCTTAGGGTGGCGCTCGATCTGCGCAACGAGAAGATTACGTATAAAATACGCGAGCATTCGTTGCAAAAGCTGCCGTACATCCTCGTCGCGGGCGACAAGGAAAAGGCCGCCGGAGCCGTCGCAGTGCGTGGCCGGGGCAATCGAGACCTCGGCGTGATGTCCGTCGAAGCGTTCGCTGCGCTGATCGCCCAAGACATTGCCACCAAAGTCTGATTCTCTTTCGAAAACATGCTTTGGCGTATGCCAACTGTACGGTTGTTGCTACTAAATATGTAGTGTTTTGATTGAAGGAAGATAGCCATCGCTACTGAATTTCGTGATCGTCGCCAGCGCGAAGAACGCAAGCATCGCCTGAACCGTGAAATCATGGCCCCGGAAGTTCGTCTTTCGGGTCCTGACAATGAGCCTTTGGGCGTTGTCAGCCTGATGGAAGCCTTGCGCATGGCTGGTGAACTGGACGTGGATCTGGTGGAAATTGCCGCTACGGCCAATCCGCCGGTGTGCCGCCTGATGGACTACGGCAAGTTCAAGTACCAGGAGCAAAAGCGCGCTGCCGAAGCCAAGGCCAAGCAGACGGTCATAGAGATCAAGGAAGTCAAGTTCCGCCCTGGTACGGACGATGGCGACTACAACATCAAGATGCGCAACATTCGCCGTTTTCTGGCGGATGGCGACAAGTGCAAGATCACGCTCCGGTTCCGTGGCCGAGAAATTACCCATCAGGAGTTGGGTCTCGCACTGCTGAACCGGATCCGTGACGATTTGGGCGACACCATCATCGTCGAGCAGTTTCCCAAGTTGGAGGGCCGCCAGATGATCATGATGATCGCTCCGGGCCGGAAGAAGCCCACCTCGGCGAAGCCCGCGGCAGATGGTGTTGCGGCGCCCGGCTCTACAACCTGAATTTGACTTCAGGCAAGTCAGCCGGTATTTGAATCGAAAGTTTAGGTGCCGCGCCCGCAGGGGCGAGGCACTTGAAGGCGGTGTGCAAGCAACGCCAAACTGAAAGGCGCAAGCTTTTCGACAAGTGGCTCGGGGCCAACAAGTTTGTGGATCGGTCTGCAAACGCCTCACGAGCACAAACAAAGGAGCATTCAAATGCCCAAAATGAAGACCAAGAGCAGCGCGAAAAAACGTTTCCGCGTTCGTCCCGGTGGCACCGTCAAGCGCGGTCAAGCCTTCAAGCGTCACATCTTGACCAAGAAGACCACCAAGAACAAGCGCCATCTGCGTGGTGCAGTGAATGTGCATGAGACCAACATGGGCTCGATCGCACAAATGCTGCCAAGCGCTGGCCTGTAATAACTGACGAACAAGGAGTACATACATGCCTCGCGTCAAACGTGGTGTAACGGCCCGTGCCCGTCACAAGAAAGTTCTCGCCCTTGCCAAGGGTTTCCGTGGTCGCCGCGGTAATGTTTTCCGTATCGCCAAACAGGCGGTAATGAAAGCTGGGCAATATGCCTACCGTGACCGCCGCACCAAGAAGCGCGTGTTCCGCCAGTTGTGGATCGCCCGTATCAACGCCGCTGCCCGTGAACTGGGCCTGACATACAGCCAGTTCGCCAACGGCCTGAAGAAGGCTTCCATCGAGATCGATCGCAAGATGCTGGCCGATCTCGCCGTGCACGACAAGGCTGCCTTTGGCAGCATCGTGGAGCAAGTCAAGGCCAAGCTGGCTGCTTGAGTTCACGATGAGCAGCTATCGTTTTGATAGCTGCTTGCGCAATAACAGCAAGGGCTAGGGCTTGAAAAGGCGCTAGCCCTTGTTCATTTTTACGAGTCGATATGAACGAGTTGGATTCCCTGGTCGAGAGCGCGACGCGGTTGTTCGCCCAAAGCGCCACCCCTGCAGATCTGGAAAACGCCAAAGCGCAATTTCTGGGCAAGTCGGGCCGCGTGACCGAACTCATGAAAGGCATGGCACAGCTGTCCGTGGAGGAGAAAAAATCCCGCGGCGCAGCCATCAACCTTGCCAAGCAGGCCATCGAAGCCGCACTGACGGCACGCCGCCAAGCCCTGGCCGATGCCGAACTGCAGGCCCAGCTCAAGGCCGAGGCACTGGATGTGAGTCTGCCGGGCCGCCAGCGCGGGCAGGGTGGGCTGCACCCCGTGTCGCTCACCCTCGAGCGCATCGAGCGCATCTTCGGCTCCATGGGATTCGACGTGGCCCAAGGTCCTGAGATCGAGACCGACTGGTTCAACTTCACCGCGCTGAACACGCCGGAGGACCATCCCGCGCGTTCGATGCACGACACCTTCTATGTGGAGGGCGGCACCGCCACCGCCCCCAACCTGCTGCGCACGCACACCAGCCCCATGCAGATCCGCCACGCGGTGCAGCATGTGAAGAAGCACCGCGCGCTGCTCGATGCCGCCCAGCCCATGCCCGAGATCCGCGTGATCGCCCCGGGCCGCACCTACCGCGTGGACAGCGACGCCACGCACTCGCCCATGTTCCACCAGTGCGAGGGCCTGTGGATCGGCGAGAACGTGAGCTTCAAGGACCTGAAGGTGGTGTTCACCGACTTCTGCCGCACGTTCTTTGAAAGCGATGATATGGTGCTGCGTTTCAGGCCCAGCTTCTTCCCCTTCACGGAGCCCAGCGCCGAGATCGACATCCAGTTCCAGACTGGCCCGCTGGCCGGCCGTTGGCTGGAAGTGGCCGGCTCTGGCCAAGTGCACCCCAACGTGGTGCGCAACATGGGGCTGGACCCCGAAAAGTACATCGGCTTTGCCTTCGGCATGGGCCCCGACCGCCTCACCATGCTGCGCTACGGCGTGAACGATCTGCGCCTGTTCTTTGACGGCGACATCCGTTTCCTGTCGCAGTTTCAGTGAACCTGCCAACCCGCCCCAGCCAAGCAAAAAAGTGAGCTGCCAGCGCTTGATTTCATTGGAATTCAAAGCCTTTTGATGTTGAAACCGAGATCCGACAAGCGCCAAAAGCTATCTTTTCAAGAGCAAACGCCCTGAGCCCAAGAGTTTCTACACCATGCAATTCCCCGAGTCCTGGTTGCGCGAATTCTGCAACCCCCCGTTGAGCACCCAAGAGCTGGCCGACACCCTCACCATGGCCGGCCTGGAGGTCGAAGAGCTGCGCCCCGTAGCGCCGCCCTTTACCAAGATCGTTGTGGGCGAGATCAAAGAGGCCGTGCAGCACCCGGACGCCGACCGTCTGCGCGTGTGCCAGGTGGACGTGGGGCAGGGCGCCTTGCTCAACATCGTTTGCGGCGCGCCCAATGCGCGCGTGGGCATCAAGGTGCCGTGCGCGCTGGTCGGCGCGGAACTGCCGCCCGGCGACGACGGCAAGCCCTTTCTCATCAAGGTGGGCAAGCTGCGCGGTGTGGAAAGCCAGGGCATGCTGTGCTCGGCGCGCGAGCTCAAGCTGTCGGAAGATCACGGGGGCCTGCTGGAGCTGGATGCTTCCGCGCCTGTGGGGCAGGACATCCGCACGTACCTGAATCTGGACGACACGCTGTTCACGCTCAAGCTCACGCCCAACCTGGCGCATTGCCTGAGCGTGTATGGCATCGCGCGCGAGCTGGCGGCGTTGACCGGCGCACCGCTCAAGCAGCCGTCGTTCCCCGCCGTGCAACCCACGCTGAATGACAAGCTGCCCGTGAAGATCAGCGCGCCAGACCTGTGTGGCCGTTTCTCGGGCCGCATCGTGCGCAACGTGAACACGCGTGCCGCCACGCCGCAGTGGATGCTGGATCGCCTGGTGCGCTGCGGCCAGCGCGGCGTGTCGCCGCTGGTGGACATCTCCAACTACGTGATGTTTGAGCTGGGCCGGCCTTCGCACATCTTCGACCTCGACAAGATCCACGGCACGCTGGATGTGCGTTGGGGCCAGTCTGGCGAGCAGCTCAAGCTGCTCAATGGCAACACCATCACGGTGGACGACAAGGTGGGCGTGATCGCGGACGACAACCAAGTCGAGTCGCTTGCCGGCATCATGGGCGGCGACGCGACGGCCGTGTCGGACGACACCCAACACATCTACATCGAAGCCGCCTTCTGGTGGCCCAAGGCCGTGGCCGGGCGCTCGCGCCGCTTCAATTTCTCCACCGACGCCGGCCACCGCTTTGAACGCGGTGTGGACCCGAGCCTGACGGTGGAGCACATCGAGCGCATCACGCAGCTCGTGATCGACATCTGCGGCACGCCCGAGACCGCCTGCGGCCCCATGGACGACCAGCAGGTGAACCTGCCGCAGCCGCAGCCCGTGACGCTGCGCGTGGCCCGCGCCGCCAAGGTCATCGGCATGCCGCTCACGCAGGCACAGTGCGCCGATGCGCTGCGCGGCCTGGGCCTGCCGGTGACGGAAGGCGAGGGCACGCTCACCGTCGCGCCGCCCTCGTACCGCTTCGACATCACCATTGAAGAAGACCTGATCGAAGAAGTGGCCCGCATGGTGGGCTACAACAACCTGCCCACCACGCCCCCGCTGGCGCCCATCACGCCCAAGCTGCCGCCCGAAGCCACGCGCAGCCCGTTTGCCGTGCGCCGCCAGCTGGCCGGCCTGGGCTACCAGGAAACCATCAACTTCAGCTTTGTGGAAGCGCGCTGGGAGCACGAGCTGGCTGGCAACGCCACGCCCATCAAGCTGCTTAACCCCATCGCCAGCCAGATGAGCGTGATGCGCTCCACACTGCTGGGATCGCTGCTGCAGGTGCTCAAGTTCAATTTGGACCGTCGTGCCGAGCGCGTGCGCGTTTTCGAGCTGGGCCGCGTGTTCTTGCGCGACGCCAGCGTGCAGAACACCGACACCACGGTGGAGGGCTTCCACCAACCCATGCGCGTGGCGGGTGTGGCCTATGGCGCAAACGACATGCTGCAGTGGGGCCGCAAAGAGCAGGGCATTGACTTCTTCGACGTGAAGGGCGACGTGGAAGCGTTGCTGGCACCGCTCAAGGCCACATTTGAACCGGCTGAGCACCCTGCGATGCACCCTGGCCGTTGCGCCCGTGTGCGGGTGGGCGGCAAAGCCATCGGCTTCGTCGGAGAGCTGCACCCGCAGTGGCGCCAGTCGTGGGACCTGCCGCTGGCCCCCGTGATGTTTGAGCTGGAGCTCGACGCCGTGCTGCAACGGGTGGTGCCGCAGTTCACGCCGGTGGCGAAGCACCAGGCGGTGGAGCGCGACCTGGCTGTGGTGGTGGCCGAGCGTGTCACGCATGCCGACGTCATGGCCGCCGTGCACCAGGCCGTGCCGGGCGCCATGCTGCGCTCTGCCGTGCTGTTTGACGTTTACAGGCCCAAGTCGCTGGGTGTCGGCGAAGTGGCGCCCGCGGGTGGGTTGGCGCAAGGCGAGAAAAGCCTGGCCGTGCGCCTGACGCTGGGCAGCGATGAAGCGACGCTGACCGAAGCCGAGATCGAAGCCGCCGTGCAGGCCGTGGTGGCACAACTGGCACAGCAGACCGGCGCGAAGCTGCGGGTGTGAAGATGTTGAAGGGGAGTGATGCCGTGATTGAGTTTGCAGTGGAAAGTCTGGAAACGCCGGCGCTGACCAAGGCGCTGCTGGCGGATCTCTTGTTCGACCAGATCGGGCTGAACAAGCGCGAGTCCAAGGACATGATCGACGCCTTCTTCGACCTGATCGCTCAGAGCCTGGTGGAGGGCAAGGACGTCAAGCTCTCGGGTTTCGGCAATTTCCAGATCCGCACCAAGGCACCTCGGCCCGGGCGCAATCCGCGCACGGGCGAGGCGATTCCGATCAAGGCGCGCCGCGTTGTGACCTTTCATGCCAGCAGCAAATTCAAGGAACAGATCCAGGCCGCTGGTTCGGCGTGAATTTGTGCCAATTTTTGTGACCAAATGTGGCGTGGTGGCTGGCGGGCGTGCGGGCTCTGCAGTACCCTTGTCGGCTTTCCCATCTGACTTCCAATTTCATGGGCACCACGCTTCCCTCCATACCCGCCAAGCGCTACTTCACCATCGGTGAAGTGGCCGAGTTGTGTGGTGTCAAGCCGCATGTGTTGCGCTACTGGGAGCAGGAGTTCACACAACTGCGGCCCATGAAGCGGCGCGGCAACCGACGGTATTATCAGCACCACGAGGTGCTCATGATTCGCCGCATCCGCGACCTGCTGTATGACCAGGGCTTCACCATCAGCGGGGCCCGCAACCGGCTGCAGGAACTGGCGCATGCGGCCCGTGAAGATGGCCTGGCTGAAGAGGCCGCCGACTCCCTCGACAACGCACAAGATTCAGAGCTGCCCAGCATCCTTGTGGACACAGCGCGCGACCTCACGATAGGCGCGTCCGGGTTCGTGCTCGACTCCAACGCAGTGCGCAAAGAATTATTTGAAATTCGCGCCCTGCTTTCCCCGAACTGAGGTTTTTTCTGCATATAATCTAAGTCTTGTCGGCGTGTAGCGCAGCCTGGTAGCGCACTTGCATGGGGTGCAAGGGGTCGCGAGTTCGAATCCCGCCACGCCGACCATTGATAGCAAAAGCCCGGTTCCGTAAGGAGCCGGGCTTTTTTGCTGGGCGGGTGCAAACAGCGGCATTTTGCGCGGCGCGGCCGCTTTGGCGCTTCTCCCCGGGTGCCATGTTCCAGGCCAGCGAAGCGCGTTGAGCACAGAGGTTTTCAATGATTGATGGATTGGTGGCGGGCCGTCTTTACGGCGATGCGGAGCGGCGTATCGACAAGGCGGGTAAGGCGTTCACCGTCGCCAAGGTGAGGGCCGCGGCTGGCGATGGCGAAGTCCTGTTTGTCAACATGATCGCCTTTGAAGCGGCACTGTGCGCCAAGCTCGCATCGTTGCGCGATGGAGACTTGCTGGCGCTTGCGGGCAGGCTCACGCCTCGCGTATGGACCGACAAACAAGGCAACACCCGGCCAGCGCTCGATATGGTGGCGCACCGCCTGCTGGCCTTGCACGATGGCGAAGTGGGCCAGCAGCGCAGCGACTGAGTTGTGCGGGTGTTCAGGCAGGCGGAGATCATGCTCCGCGTCTTTGCCTGAAGCGAAAAGTTCGCGCAGGCATTTGCATGTAGCGCGCGGTCTGGGGCGGTGTTGCCCCGCGCTTCGCTGTTGCTGCGAATGCGCGCAGCGTTGTCCCGCTACAGGGCTCAGCCTGGCTTCTCGGGGGCGGCGGGCTCTGCGGGGCTGTCAAAGCCCATAGCCTTGAGTTCTTCCTCGGTCACCTGCACTTCCACCATCTCTGGCTGACGGGCTTCCACGGTGCGGCGCCTTTCGAAGGCAGTCGGAGGGCCTTTTTCGTCCTGACGGCGGTCCCGGCCGGTGCGGCGGTCGATGGGGGCTCTGCGGTCTGTGCTCATGGGGTCGAGGCCAAGGAGATGATTGTGGATAGGGCTAGTGCTGCTTGATCGGCGCGGTGCGCTCAGACCAAAAGTCTGCCTCACTTTCGCGCCAATTCCAACCGCCAAAGTGCTACACAAGCCATGGGACGACGTTGCCTGCATGTTTGACGCCAGAAAGCCTGGCGAGCGCGCCAGCAAAAAAGCCCTGACTCTTGCGAATCAGGGCTTTTTATTTGGTGCCGGAGAGATGAATCGAACACCCGACCTTCTCATTACGAACTCCAGCACTAACTGTTCCCAATTGCTGCCAATTGCTGTCTTCACTCTAGACAATGTGATTTTAGCAGCCCGCAACAATCGGGATTTATGCCGAAATTTAGCAGTAACTGTGACATAGCTGTGACGCGACAGGTGTGGAGTTAAGTTGCCGCAGCGTGGTACCTGAAGCAAGGTAAAGACATTGGTCGGCCTCGTCTGATCTCCTAGACTGGCGGGCTATTGGAGCAGTCGAATGTCCCAACCACATACAACACTATCTAAGCCAGAGCACGACCGGACCGCCCAGCAATGGGCCTGGCAATTCCTTCGCCGCAATCCGGAGTACGTCGCTGCTTACGAGTTGCTCTCATCGCTGACGCAAGAGCAGCTCAATCAACTCAGTTGTTTGGTTGCACGGTGCAAGGGCCTACTCCTGAGCGAGGACCTGCTCAATGAGTCGGTCATCGGTACGCTAGACCTCCGCTTTTTCGACGATAAATACCTTGAAGATTTGGATGATCTAGGCGAAACGGTTGAAGAGTATCGCGCTAAAGCTTCCGAAATCCTGGGAGCGGACGAGCAGCTAGAACTCATCGTTTCACGGCGTTTCTGGCTGGAAACCTACTGTCTGTGTAGATGGATCGACCCAGTACAAAACACGGAGTTAGATGCCGAAACTGCCGCTGGCATTTGGGCCCACCATCCATTCATCGAGTGGGGGCTTGCGAGTGCACCTTGGCTTCCCCTATTGGATGGGGTGGACCCTGATGAATTTCGTCCCACGCATCGGCCTGGCCGCAGTTTCAATGCTAGTTCAGAGAAAGTTGAAACGAAGGGGCCGATGGTGAAGGGGGCGGATGGGAATATGTTCATCCGTAGTGCTACCGTTTGGGGGCACGACTACGAGTTACCTGTCTTGGGTACTTCTGAAGTTGATGTGAGATTTGATCTCAATTTGCCATTGAATTTTCAGATCAAACGAGCCAAAGAAGAGCTTCAAAAGCATCAAAAGTTACTTCGCAACGCAAAGATCCTGGCTAAGTTTCCAAGCCAGGCCGACAGGAACGGTGTCTATCAAGAGTACCTTCTCATACTTGATCGCCTGAAGGAGGGCGCTACGCCAATCAGCCTTGCGTTGGAGTTGGAGCCAGTGGTGGAGAAACAAGTGAGACGCCGCAAAGGTAAAAACCCCGAGCCAGTGCCGGTGAAAGTGATTTTCGATCCAGCGAACCCGCTGCATGACACAGAGAAGATCACAGAAACAGTGAGACAAAAGATGGTGCGAGCGCTCAGGTTGAGAGACCGTGACTACAAAGCGCTAGCTTTCCTGTAGATACCAACCGTGCTTCATTCTGTCTGACTCGTAGCGTTCGAGAGGCGTCACGTTGTCACGACCGAAAGTACATGAGGGCTCTAAAACCCTCAGCAAATTCCGACTCCTGTTGCCATGGCTAGCACTTTGCCGTGCGCCGGGTGTGGGTCCGAAGAACGCAACGTTGCCATCGTCATGTCTGTTAAATCGACTGCGTGACGCAAAACGTACCCAAAGTTGCGTCACTGTTTATGTGCTCGAAAACTGGAAAAGTTTGGGTGTCAGCAAGTGCTGATCAACAACTTTTTTCCAGGAGTACGGTATGCAGCAGTACCAGCCAAATTTTCCCGGTGCCCATCGTTCTAGCGGTGGCCGCACCAAAGTCGATTCGACTTTTGTTGCCTTTCTTCGCCGCGCCAATCAGCGCGCTGCCTACAACGAACCGATCTCGGCCGGTGTCACGATCTCTGAGCAGATGCCCCCGGCAATTATTTGGCTCACAGTCGCTCAGATGGCAGTCAAGCACCCGGCTTGGAGTGAGAACTCTTTGCGTGCACTGATCTTCGCTTCCAAAGACCGTGTTGGAGCAGTTCGCAGAGGTACCCAAAACATCATCCCCGGCAACGGTCTCGCCGTGGCTATTCGTCGCGTTGGTCGCCGCGTCCTTATCAACGAGACGGCGTTTTTGGAATGGGTGGAACGGCATGGCAGCGTTGACCGCAATGCACGCAGCTGACCGGAGCACTGTAAAGACTTATTGACCGCAAAAGTCAACTTCACAAGTCAAGTCGCTCTCTTGTTCCCTCAATTTTCAATCTCGATATGAAAACGCCAACGACAAAAAAACTCAAGGCCTCTCTGGCAATCAAGCCTCCTGTTCCCGGTGCTGCTGGTGCATCTCGAACTTTGCAGATCAATGCCTGTGAACTTCCACCAAGCGTCAAACACGTGTACCAAGCTGTTGATGCGAATGGCGATGAACTTGGCTCTGTTGTTGTGGAGGCCCTTGATACCAAGGGGCGCCAGTTTTACCTCCGCCTTGATCTCATGCAACTCGCTCAGGGCCGTCATGATGAAGTTGCCCGCCTTGCTGTTCGGGCTGGCATGCATGACTACCTCTCCACAAAGCGCTTACGTGAGCTGGGTGCAGTTCTGCTGCAAAACATCAGTTCAGTGATCCATTTGGTTGATCGTGATGGCTTCGGTCAGCTCAAAGATCAGGGTATCGAGTACCGCTTCTACGTGCATCGCGGGGTCATCCACTCTTTGGGCAAGGCCCCCTCTATCAAGATCGCATATGTACCCATCAGCGATCAAAAGCTGATGCAACCGTCGTGTGACGTTAAAACATGGAATGACCATATCGGGAGGTACCTCAAAGGCAATCCATTTTTGTTGATTGTGGTGCTTGCAGCTCTTGCTTCCGCAATGTGTCGCGCATTCAACTTGCCTCGTTTGATCTTGATGATCGTTGGCCAGAGTAGTCAAGGTAAAACTACGGCGCAGCAAGTAGCCCAGTCAACGCGTGAACAAGCGCGTGAGATCGAAAACTGTGCAGGTACTGCCAATGGTATTCGCGCCCGCCTTGAGCAAAGCCAGGACTGTCCAGCATTCCTTGATGAGCTTCACCTTGCCGAGAACTTAGACGGTTTAGTGAAGCTGATCTTCCTTGTGGGCAATAGCGCTAGCCGTAAAACCAGCGCCGCCGACCAGAAGGCACATGAGGCTCCACCGCTGACGTGCGGACTCATTGCCGCATCGGAAAAGACGCTGGGAGAAATCGTGGCGACTTCGAGAGTGACCCTCACAGAGGGCATCTCCGCACGGCTTTTGGAAGTGGTCGTCTCTGGAAAGAACGGTATTTTTCACAACGTTCCAGAGGGGCTGACGCCGAAGCAGTTTTCCGATCAATTGAAGACAGCATGCGAGGCGTATTACGGCGCCCTCTGGGACGCGTGGGTCAATGGTCTATCCAGCAATCATGCAATGCTCGTCGCGCGTCTTCCTGAAAAGCTTCAAGAGATTGAATCAGCGTTGTGTGCTGAGCTTGGCATTACGGACCGGGTCACGATCCGAATGGTTCGTGGTTTGTCAGTGTGGGTGTGTGCTGGCCACGCTGCTCTAAAAATGAAATTGCTTCAAGTCACTCGCTCCGAAATCATCGACGCAGCGAAGCTGGTACTGAAAGAGCATGTGGCACGTCAGAAGCATGGCACGACACCTGTCGGTGAAAAGGTGATTCAGACGGTACGTAACTTGATCGACCGTAATGCGAACCGCTTTCCCTCGCTGTCAATGTTTGGCCGTACTGAGCAAAGCGGGATTTACGGGTACACCAAAGGTGATGGAGAAGAGCGCTTGTTCTTGTTTCTGCCGGGTGTTTTTGAAGAGCTTGTTGGGGCTCAATTCGGCACGCAGATGGCCACCCAGAAATTATTTGATGCAGGGTATTTGATTGCCGATTCAGAGGGCTTTCAGCGTCAATTTCGTCTGCCTAAGAGTGGACAAGCGAAGGGCATCCGGAAGCGCTTCTATGCGATCAAAGCGTCTATTTGCTACGAATCCATTGCAGAAGCTGCGTAGACCTGCTGTCACGTTGTCACGTCCATTTCTGAGCCATACAAGCAAGTCAGCGTCAGGGTGCGTCGGTAGCACCGAATCAGCGGAAATGACCACTTGCTCGTATAGCTACCGTAATACACAACAAAGCACGAATACATTCAATGTTGGAAACGATGATGAAATCTTCCTCACATCCTCGCAAGCATCAGTCCAATCACACTAACAACCCTCGTTGGCCTCTCAGCGCAACATCGCCAGCAAAACGCGCATCAGTGGCTATTGGCAGTGCGCATAAGCTCACCACGCCCAAACGGGCAATGCCACAGCAACCAGCCACGGCGGTGAAGCCGACCATGCGCTTTCTGCTGGCAACCACGGCGCTCAAACCGGCGTTGGCTTGCAAACCATTCTTTTCATGCCTGATTGATACCGTTGCGGTAATGATTGACGTGGACCACAAGTCCCTCCGCAAGATTGCGCAGAACAACCCCAATATCACCTGGAACGGCAACTACCAGCTTCAAGTCCACTCTCCGTTCTCTGCGACGATCAAGGCCCGTGTCTTTAGTCGTGAAAAGGGCACCAAGCTGATGATCGAGGCATCCATTCCCAAGTTCTTGACCGGCCAGAACATTGTTGGTGTGGAAGAGCTATTCGAGCCCTGTAAACAACTGATATTTGCCGTCCTTGAGCAGATGAGAATCGAGCCCACGGCGGTAGAGCGCCGCAAAATCAATCGCGGGAAGTTCGAGATGACTCGCGTTGACTATGCGCTGCACTGTGATTGTGGAACTCCCGAGCGCGCTGCCGCTGTCATGGCAGCAGTTCGTAGCCTGATGTATGCCAAAGCCAAGGATTTCAGCGCATACGGTGTTGAAACCGTCTACGCAGGCCAGCACAGCAACCGTTGGACATTCAGAATCTATCGCAAAGACTTGGAGATCAAGAAGCGCGGCCGGGGCCTACCCGCCAACGTCTACCGCCGGGACCGTCTGCTTGCCAAAGTGCAAAACTGTGCGCGTATGGAACTCGTGTTGCGCGCACCTGAACTCAAGCGCCTTGGCCTGAACGACCCGCTGGCATGGAACGTTGAAGCTGCCCGCCAGCGCATGCAAGTCTGGCTCAACCGTCTATCCACCGCAGGCGGCGTGGTGCCCAACATTGACCACCTCGGTGAACTCACAAACGTTCAGCAAATGAAACTGCTCTTGTGGCTTGGCGGACACCGGACGGCATTTACCAACAGTCCCACCACATTTGCCGCTACGCGTAAAACCGTCTTGGCAAAAACTGGGATTGAGATTCGCGGAGAGCCCAGCGTCGAACTTCAGCACCGTGCCAAGCAAACCATTCGTGAGGTCTTGCTCCATGGTACCGGCTTCAAAAGCTATGGTCACAAGTGGAATTCGCTCTGCCAAGGTGCTGATGTAGGAGCTGCTAAAACCCACCAATAACCGACGACTCGTTCGACACTCCAGCCATGGCCGAATGTCACGACATGGCGCGAGTTTGAACGCGATCAGACACGCTTTCGATGGTTGGAGTTGTTGTGAGTCGCATGCAACTATCGAAAGTCACTCAAAATGGCCGTTTGGCGATCACATGCATGAGGGACCTTTGCTTCATCGCTGCTGCTGAAACAGTGGCTGTAACCAACGCAATGCCGCCACACAAAACTTTTGCGTGGAACGCTCATGCACGGACCGTGAGTTCTTTATAAAGCTAGCGCTGCGTTTTCCCCCAATCGCGCGCAAGCTCATACACCTCCGGCATCCACGCCTCTCTGCTGGAGAACACCACCAACATCCGATCATTGCGGTAGTTCCAGCCAATACGCTGACCACCCCAGCCAGATGCCCACGCCGTGTCAGGCGCTGTGACGTTTTCCGTCCAGATCAGGTAGCCATAACCACCGAACATCCGGCCATGCTTGCGCGCCGCAGGGTTGCGGTCGTTGCCGATCTGCTTGGCCATCGCTGCCTTCACGAAGTCGCCAAAGCAATCCGACTTCTTGGACGATTCCTTGACCCATACCGCGAAGCGCATCCAGTCTTCCATGCGCAGCCGCATGCCTGAATCTCCAAGTCCATTCTTGGCACGGTCTTGTGAATACAGCCCAGGATGAGCTGCGCCCATGGGGTTCAGCACCTGCTCTTGAATCCACTGGCTCAGCGGCATGCCAGTTGCGCGACTGACCATGAGGCCGAGTGTCATGGGGTCGGTGGACTTGTACGCGAACACCTCACCGGGCTTGTACTCTGAGAAAGCGCCACGCGCCGCCTTGGAAATGCGATCTGTCGCAATCAACTCCGCGAGATTCAGCAGACCCTGGTTCCAGTCCTTGGTCTGCTCTGGCGTCCAGATGGTGCTATCGCCGTTCTGCTCTGCCGCGCCCGATGCCATGCGCAGCAGATCGTGCACCGTGGCATTGCCCAGCGCTTTGTCCTGCAGTTCTGGCAACACCTCACCGGCCTTGGATTGCAGCGTGAGCTTGCCCGCGCAGATGGCTTGTCCCACCGCCATGGCCGTCACCGTCTTGCCCATGGACATGCCGAAGAACAGTGATTCAGAGTCTGCCGGTGCATTGAACGCCGAGTACACAATGGTGTTGCCGTCCAGCAGCGCAAATGCTTTGGCTGGCCGTTGGCCGACGAGGGCGCGAGCACGGTCAACGAGAGCGCTTTCTCCGGCCGATGGTGCGCGGGTGTTCAGCGTGCTCGGGTTGGGGCTGGGCTGCGTGATCTGGAACCAGCGCGGGCCGGTCTTGGCCAGCAGCCATTCGTCCGGCGCGGCTGCACCGCCATCAGCCACTGGAGTGACCTGAGCCATGGCCTGAGCGCAGAAAGTCAGGGCAGCGGCCGCCAGCAGCCGCAAGGTGTGTTTGGTAGTGAGCTTCATTGGATGCCTTTCAGAAACGCCAGAACGTCTTTAACGGCCTGCTCTCGGGCCTTGTCATTGCTTTCCACCGTGACCCAGGACGTCTGCCTGCACTTTGGTACGTAGGCGTTCCATTCCGCGTTATCGGTGAAGGTCTTGCCCGAATATTTGTCGTGAGCTGGACCCCAACTGCGGTCGTTTGCTCCGTAGGGCATTCGCACATCCATAGAGCAGAGATTGAAGTTGCCTTCGTTGTACTTCTTCCATGGCTGGTTGAGCCGGTCAAAGACGTGTGTGGCACCCGGATAAATCTTGTAGCTCACCGGATTACCTGCTGCGGCGTACTCATCTGCCAACTCCATGCACGGCTTGGGCAAGGTCATGTCGTCTTTTTCACCAAGAATCATGAGCAGGGGAGCGGGTAGCTTGCTGTGGTGATCCACCCGGTAGCGCATATTGCAGCCGGGGTAGACCGCCACGCTGCCGGCCCATTTCACATTGGCCGGAAGCACATGCTGCTGGTACGTTGGCCATGCCGCATCTAGCAAAGCCTGCCCACCACGCGACCAACCCATGTGGAAGATACGGCTGCTGTCGATCTGAGGATGGGTTGCCAGCAGCTTGAGCGCATACAGGGCATCCGTAGTGTTGGCCACGGTATTCCATGTCAATTGCTTGGTGGGGCCGGTCACGCGGTCCTCGCCACGCGGCTTGAAGCTGTCCACTACGAACACGGCATACCCCGCGTTGTTCAGTGTTTTGGCCCACACATCGAAGTACAGGCTGCTTACGCCCTCACTGCCGTGCGAGAACACCACGGCGGGCACCTTTCCGCTGCTCGCTTGGGTTGGCATCAACAGATCGCCGTAAACCGTCACTTCAGGACCCAGCCGACCACGGATCAGTGCCCAGCGGTGGTCGGGGGTGGAGGATGTGAACTCAATGCGGCCGGTTTGACCGCCACTGAGGTCTACTAGCGGCGCTGCTGTAGCACTATCCACCAAACAGGAGCCAACTGCAGCACACACAAAGGCGATATATCTGTAGGCAGTGTCTTGCAATATTTTTGCCATCTCTGTCCTCTTTTCTGAATTTGAAAGTTTCTCACAATGAAGAATCTACTCTGTCGTATTTAAGTCGTCATTGAGGCATTTTTGCCTCAATGAAATCCACGCCAACCACCGCCAAGAAGAAGGTCGCGGCCGACCGTCATCCGCTGGCCGTGGCTTTTGGTGAGTACCTGAAGAGCGTGCGCAAGAACAGTGACAAGTCCCAGGCGGAACTGGCCTTCGATGCGTCTATGGACCGTACCTACATCTCGCTGTTGGAGCGTGGTCTGTCTGCACCTACGTTGCTGGTGTTGGACTCGTTGGCGAAGGCCCTCGGTATGACCATCACCGAATTGATGGCTGGTTTCGAGACCCAACTGCCAAAGAGCCTTCGGCGCACGTCTGTGAAGCGCCGCGTCAACGAAGCGTCATTGGCGAAAACCGGGGCGGATAGGCCGCATGGAACGCGGCGCTCACCGCTGCGCTAACCATCTGGTGCGCCAACCAGACACGTGACGCTCATGGCGTCTACCAGCGCGGGGTCGAATACCGCAGCGAACACCTGATACGCCGATTCATCCATGGCGTGCTGGACCACACTGAAGACCTCTGTGCAATGGTGAAGACCAAAGCTCTCGCCGTACCCGCTGCACACCACCACAGCGGCTGTTTTGTTGTGCGTCGGTATCCGTGCCAATGCATCGCGGCAAGCATCAAGCACTTTGCACGCGTCGTGGTTCGTCACCGTGAAGCTCACGGGGGAGCTGCCGCAGAACTTCAGTGCATCGAGCAAGTCTTCCAGATCGATCTGCAATATGGCACCTTCTGCTGTTGCAGCCAGCAGCGCCGCCGCCTGCTGAACCCTGTTGGCTGAAGTGGATGCCGCAGGCAGTGGCCACGGTGACAACGTCACGCTAGCGACGATTTTGAGGACCTGTCGTCGCATCAGAGTGCGCTTCATGCTGTCTACCTCAGTTGCAACCGCACGGCGGCCAAAAGTCGAACTTCTTCAGCGTTCCATTCGGCCGCTTCGTACAGCCAATGCACCGGCTTGCGCTTGCCATCTTCCGACGACTTGGGCACGTTCTGTGACGCGCGTCGGCTGCCGGAGCCGGTCATTGGTAAACGCAGCCGCGCGTTGCAGGGCGCAAAACTCGGCTCGCTGGCGCTGGGGTCGAGCAAGAGAATGGTGTCCGGCGTTTGCACCTTGCCAATCGCGTTGCCTTCCACCCCGACAGCCAGTGCCCAATGCTTGGTTCTGGAGTGTTTGATCGACGCGAATGCCAGTGCCACCAGATCGCCGCCGCGCATCAACCATTCAAGGGCGTGACCGTCGGCGTTGTCCTGCACGCCGTACTTGGCTGTCATTGCCAACGGCACGTTCAGACCATCTATCAGTTCCACCCACTCTTCAGGGTGCACTCCTGCAAAAAATGTGTGCTGAAATGCTTGCCAGACCATTGCAGAGACACCCGTTTTCCTACGGCTCATCTCGTGTAGGGCAGACGGCTTTGCGAGATCGTGTATTGCCAAAATCATCGCTGCAATATGCAGCCCGCAGGCTGCATCAAGATCAGATTGCTGCATGAAGAACCGGACTGGTTCTTGTCGTTTGGTCTGCACGGTCAACGCGTGCCCTGTTTGCAATCCCGGATATACACGCTGAAACCGATAGGACACTGCTGGGCGATTCAAGGAGATTACCTTGGACATTTCAATAATCCGATGGCAGCAGTAGCGTAGTGACGCTGCGGTCGGCTTCAGTGATGATCCAGAGCGTTGGCAGTGACGAGCGCTTATCTCGGGGCGTTGCAGCCAGTCGCTCCGCATCGACCAGACGATAGCAACTCAGAATCCGCAAGCGGCGGGTGATGGCGAAGTCGTTTTCTGCGCGGTCTTCATCGCACAGGTCACCCCAGTCGCCATGCACGTGACGGCTGACCAGGGCTGCTGCGCTGAAGCCGGTTTCTTGCAGCAGTTCCAAAGCGCCAGGCGTAGCGACGATTTGCCCCAGCTGAAACTTGGCGCTACTGGAGTAGATGATGGTGGCGACGGTAGGTGCAGACGAAGCCAGACTGGATGTGGATTCGGGTGTAGTGGTCATGGGAATCTCCATAGGTAGGGAACGAAACAAAACTGAAAAACAAACGGGCACGCGTAGTCCTCCGCGAACGATTGGCGGATAGAAAACAAGCGAGAGAGATCAGCGCGGCTGCAGAACCGCAGCCGTAGAGAGACAGGGCCTCAGCGAGAGGCAGTCAACGAAACGTGCGCTTTGCAAAGCGCGGTCAGCAGATCAGAGTCAGAGGCGTATGGCTGCTCGATCCAATCTGCAAACTGGTCGGTGGCGGACAGCCAGCCACTCAGAACTGAGGGTATTTCTCCATCGGCACTGATGCCGTTGAGAAAGCTCCAGGTGTGCAAACGGCGCGATGCCACGGCGTCTCGAACAACATCCACCGGCATCTCTGCCAGCCGCGCCAGCACGTTGCAGCCGTGATTGGCGTTACGCACTGGGAGGACCGGCAAGATCGCACCGCCAAAGCGCCGGATGCAGTAGGACCACAGTAGCCACTGAAACTCGAACGATGTAAGGTTCAGCAGGCGAGCCAGCGCACTGAGGTTCGTGCCGACGAGTGAATATTGGGGCAGCGGTGACAGCTCCAATGCAGCCATCCGGGCAGCCAGTTTTGCAGGGGCCGTTGGCATCGACAGATTGGCGGAATAACCATCAGCATCCACCATCAAAAACGGCGGCAGATCACCGTCAAACACAGGCTGCCGTTGGTACCCAAGCTCACGCCAGCAAAGTTGCTCCAGATCACGGCATCCCCTCGCCAATTCCGGGCCGTTCAGCCATTGGGGAAGTAGCGTCCCTATTCGATGCAGGAAACGGCCCATGTGGTGACGACGGAAGGCCGCATTGCAGGTGGCTTCGTGAGTCATGATTCCCTCCGGACGTGTGCACGCCGACCGCCTAGACCAGCGGGTCAACAAGGGGCTACGACGGCGTGGAAAAACTGCTTGGAATAACGCCGAACAGAACATTCAGCCGGGGCTTCAAACGCAGCATGGCGAGGCAAAAAATTACCGCAAAACAAGCCATAGACTGGCTTAAAAGCGCGGTAACTGCGCTCAAATTCGCGTTATTCAGAAATAAGCGTATTTTTTGCAATTATATATCAAATTGAATATAATTGTTTAAAATTTGAGCAAAATCAGCGCAAAATCAACCAAATTGGTCATAAAACAGCCCTGAAAATCCGAATTTCGTGCCCAGTCAGCGCTTTCCACACCATCGGTTGGATCAAAAACTGCACTCTTTTTGCTTAAATTTTGAGCAATTTTCCGATCTGGACGATCTTGCCGCTTGTCAGTCTCCACCACTGCCGCCGTCGTCCACAATCGTCGGTTACGTAAAAAATCTGCGACGCCCCATGGCAATCAAGAAATCCGAGCTTTACTCTTCTCTCTGGTCATCGTGTGACGAACTGCGCGGCGGCATGGATGCCAGCCAGTACAAAGACTATGTGCTGGTGCTGTTGTTCATCAAATACGTCAGCGACAAGTACGCCGGTCAGCCCTTCGCGCCCATCACTATTCCGGCCGGGGCCAGCTTTGCCGACATGGTGGCGCTCAAGGGCACCACAGACATTGGCGACCAGATCAACAAGAAGATCGTGGGGCCACTGGCCGCAGCCAACAAGCTGGCCGACATGCCAGACTTCAACGACGCGACCAAGCTCGGCACCGGCAAAGAGATGGTGGACCGGCTCACCAATCTCATCGCCACGTTTGAAAACCCCGCGCTGGACTTCTCCAAGAACCGCGCCGATGGCGACGATATTCTGGGCGATGCGTACGAGTATTTGATGCGCCACTTCGCCACCGAAAGTGGCAAGAGCAAGGGCCAGTTCTACACCCCTGCCGAAGTCAGCCGCATCATGGCCAAGATCATTGGCATTGGTGGTGCACACACCACGAGTGCAACGACCGTGTACGACCCGACTTGTGGGTCGGGATCGCTTTTGCTGAAAGTGGGCGACGAAGCATCGGCCAAAGTCACGCTCTACGGCCAAGAAAAAGACTCCGCCACCAGCGGCTTGGCGCGCATGAACATGATCTTGCACGACAACCCCACGGCAGAAATCCGCCAGGGCAACACGTTGGCAGACCCCAAGTTCAAAGCCGACTTGAACGGCCAAGACGTGCTCAAGACCTTTGACTACGTGGTGGCCAACCCGCCGTTCTCTGACAAACGCTGGAGCACCGGCATCGACCCGCTGAACGACCCCTACGGCCGTTTTGAAACGTTCGGCGTGCCGCCCGCCAAGCAGGGCGACTTTGCCTACCTGCTGCACATCATCCGCTCGCTCAAAAGCACCGGCAAAGCCGCGTGCATCTTGCCGCACGGCGTGCTGTTCCGTGGCAATGCCGAGGCCGACATTCGCAAGAACCTGATTCGCCACGGCTACATCAAAGGCATTATTGGCTTGCCTGCCAATTTGTTCTATGGCACCGGCATTCCTGCCTGCATCATCGTCATCGACAAAGAAGACGCGCATGCACGCAAAGGCATCTTCATGATGGACGCCAGCAGCGGCTACATGAAAGATGGCCCCAAGAACCGGCTGCGAGAGCAAGACATTCACAAGATCGTGGACGTGTTCACCAAGCAAACCGATGTGCCTAAGCTCGCCCGCATGGTGGGCTTGGAAGAAATCGAGAAAAACGAGTTCAACCTGAACCTGCCACGCTACATAGACAGCAGCGTGGCCGAAGACTTGCAAGACATCGCTGGCCACCTGCAAGGCGGCATTCCCGAGTCTGATGTGAACGCCTTGCAACCCTATTGGACGGTGTGCCCAGGCCTGCGCCAATCGTTGTTCACCACACTGCGCCCTGGCTACTTGTCGCTGACCGTGGACAAGACCGCCATCAAAAGCACCATTTACGACCACCCCGAGTTCGCCGCCTTCATTGGCCGCATGAACGCTTTGTTTGATGGCTGGCAGCAGCAAACAGCCCCCAAACTCAAAGCCCTGCAGCCCGGTTTTCACCCCAAGCACCTGATTGTCGAACTGTCCGAAAACCTGCTCGCCCACTACACCGGCCAGCCGCTCATCGACGAGTACGCCGTGTACCAGCACCTCATGGACTACTGGGCCACCACCATGCAGGACGATGCTTACCTGGTTGCCGCTGACGGCTGGAAGGCAGAGACCTACCGGGTGATTGAAGTCAAGAAGAACAAGGAAGGCAAAGTCACCAAAACCGTGGACAAAGGCTGGGCGTGCGACCTGGTGCCCAAGGCGCTGATCGTTGCGCGCTACTTCGCCAAAGACCAAGCAGCCATTGACGAATTAACCGCCAGCCTCGACAGCATCACGGCCCAACTCACCGAGTTGGAAGAAGAGCACAGCGGCGACGATGCGGCGTTCTCAGGCTTTGACAAGATCAACAAGGCCAGCGTGACCGACCGGCTGCGCGAGATCAACGGCGACGCGGACGCCAAGGAAGAAGCGGAAGTGCTGAACCGCTGGCTCAAACTGGCCAAGGAAGAGGCGGAGTTGAAAAAGCGCCTGAAAGATGCCGAGGCCGCGCTCGACGCCATGGCCTACGCCCACTACCCTCAATTGAGCGAAGCCGACACCCAGGCGCTGGTGGTGGGTGACAAATGGCTCGCTGCGCTGAGCAACGCCATCCACGGCGAGATGGACCGTATCAGCCAGGCGCTGACGCAGCGGGTGAGGGAACTTGCCGACCGCTATGACACGCCTATGCCGAAGATGGTCAGCCGAGTGGCGGACCTTGAGGCCAAGGTGAACCAGCATCTGGAGAAGATGGGGTTTGTATGGAACTGAAAGCTGGGTACAAAGTTACTGAGGTGGGGGTGATTCCGAAAGATTGGGAAACAGTCTTTCTTTTTGAAATTTCAAGAAAAATCACCGACGGGGAACACGTCACGCCGCGAAGGGAAAAATCAGGATATTTCTTGCTTTCCGCTAGAAATGTATTGAATGGCCGAATTGATATATCAGACGTAGATTTCGTTGGTCGAGATGAATTTTTGAGAATACGGCAACGGTGCAACCCTGAGCCCGGTGACCTTCTAATTTCATGCTCAGGAACAATTGGGCGAGTGACAGTTGTACCTGAGGGCTTTGAATGCGTGCTAGTCCGCAGCGCCGCTTTAGTAAAGCCAATTCATGAGAAAGTTAATTCTTACTTCATTCAACACTGGCTGCAATCTGAACGAGCGCAAAAGCAAATCAGCAACAGCGTAAATCAAGGTGCCCAGCCAAATCTTTTCCTGAACCATATTGAGCGGCTGACCAGTCCTCGGCCGAATCTCCTTGAGCAACAAGCCATCGCCGAAGCCTTGAGCGATGCCGATGCCCTCATCGAATCCCTGGATCAACTCATCGCCAAAAAGCGCCAGATCAAACAAGGCGCCATGCAGGAATTGCTCACCGGCAAGCGGCGGCTGCCGGGGTTTGAGGGGGAGTGGGGCTTTAGGTCTGTCGGTGAGATTTGCAGCATGAAAAGTGGTTTCTCAATCACTAGTGAGGCCATTGATGAGCATTCATCTTTCCCCTGTTACGGGGGTAACGGTTTGCGTGGATTCACAGCGACGTATACGCATGATGGACGTTATGGGCTGATCGGTAGACAGGGGGCTTTGTGCGGCAATGTCGTTCGCGTAGAGGGGCAGTTTTTTGCCTCCGAACATGCAATCGTGGTTACGCCGAAAAGCACCATTGACATTGATTGGCTTACCTTTGTGCTTCGACGGATGAATCTCAACCAGTATTCAGAGTCGTCAGCACAACCCGGTTTATCAGTCTCTAAACTGAAAGCGCTTGAATGCGATGTGCCGCCCTATGAAGAACAAGCCGCCATCGCCGCCATCCTCAGCGACATGGACACCGAACTTGCCGCGCTGGAGTCCCGGCTTGCCAAGGCCCGCCAGATCAAGCAGGGCATGATGCAGGAGCTGCTTACAGGCAGGATTCGTTTACTATGAATTTCGTAGCTGCTTGCGCTTGATAGATAAGCGCCAGAGGCCGTTTTGACCACATACCTTTTGCATCGCCCCATGACGCCAAGAACCGCAATGAGCGAAGAATCAATGCAGCGTATGGAAGCACTCATCCCAAAGGTGGCGCACATCGCGGTGCAGCGGGCGCGCAGGCAGGCGCTCGCCACCAGCGGCAAGGTGGTGGAGGCCCGCAATGGTCAGTTGATCGAGTCCCACGCTGATGGCACGGCGCGGGTGATTCGCACCATCGCCAAGCCGGTGGCGGTGGCTAGTTAGTGATCTTGCGGCGAGGGAGAAAACATCTATATGAACGACATTGGCAAGCCTGAGCGTGCAACGCAGAACCGCGTGGTCAAACTTTTCTGCGACGAGTTGGGTTACCGCTACCTGGGTGACTGGGCCGACCGCGCTGACAACAGCAATATCGAAGAGGGCTTGCTGACCGAGTACCTAACCAGTGCAGGCTACACCCCGTCGCAGATCAGCACGGCGCTGCACAAGCTACGCACCGAAGCCAACCACCCCGAACGCAGCCTTTACGGCAACAACCAGGCCGTGTACCAGTTGCTGCGCTATGGCGTGCCGGTGAAGACCGAGGCGGGCAAGGCGACGGAAACGGTGCACCTGATCAACTGGAAAGAGGCCACGAGCAACCACTTTGCCATTGCCGAAGAAGTCACCCTCAAAGGCAAACAGCAGCGGCGGCCCGACTTGGTGCTGTACGTCAACGGCATCGCCATTGGCGTGCTGGAACTCAAAAACGGCCGGGTCAGCATTGGCGATGGCATTCGGCAAAGCCTGTCGAACCAGCAGCCCGAGTTCAACGCATGGTTCTTCAGCACCGTGCAGTTGGTCATGGCGGGCAACGATTCCGAAGGGATGCAATACGGGACCATCGGCACACCTGCAAAGTTCTTTCTGACCTGGAAGGAGGACGAGGCAGACAACAGCCGCTTCAAGCTGGACAAGTACCTGCTGAAGATGTGCAACAAGGCCCGCATCATCGAGTTGATGCACGACTTTGTGCTGTTTGAGAGCGGCGTCAAAAAGCTGCCCCGCGTGCACCAGTATTTCGGCATCAAGGCTGCGCAAGAGCATGTGAAGCAGCGCAAGGGCGGCATCATTTGGCACACACAGGGGGCGGGTAAAAGCATCTTGATGGTGCTGCTGGCCAAGTGGATTCTGGAGAACAACCCACAGGCGCGGGTGGCCATCATCACCGACCGCGACGAGTTGGATAAGCAGATCGAACGGGTGTTTACCGACGCTGGCGAGACCATTTGCCGCACCAGCAGCGGGCGGGACTTGATGAGCCAACTGGGGCAGGCCACGCCCCGGCTGCTGTGCTCGCTGGTGCACAAGTTTGGCGTGACAGCGAAGAATGCCGATGCAGACTTTGACGCTTTCATCAAAGACCTGCAGGCCCAGCCCAGCACTACGGTTGGAGAGGTGTTTGTGTTCGTGGACGAGTGCCACCGCACACAGGGGGGCAAGCTCAACCGGGTGATGAAGGCGTTGATGCCGAACGCCGTGTTCATTGGCTTCACCGGCACGCCGCTGCTCAAAAAGGACAAGGCCACCAGCCTCGAAGTCTTCGGCGGCTATATCCACACCTACAAATTCAGCGAAGCGGTGGAAGACGGCGTGGTGCTGGACTTGGTGTACGAGGCCCGCGACATTGATCAAGCGCTGGGCTCGCAGGACAAGATTGACCAATGGTTTGAAGCCAAAACCAAAGCCCTGAACGACTGGCAAAAGCAAGAGCTGAAGAAGCAATGGGGCACGATGCAAAACGTGCTCAGTTCCAAAGCCCGCATGGACCGGGTGGTGGCCGACATTATTTTTGACTTCAGCACCAAACCCCGCCTGTCCAGTGAACGGGGCAATGCCATCTTGGTAGCGTCCAGCATCTACGAGGCGTGCAAATACTTCACGCTGTTCCAGAAGACCCTGTTCAAAGGCCGGTGCGCGGTCATCACCTCGTACAACCCGCAGGCCAAGGATGTGACGCTGGAAGAGATCGGTGCCAATACCGAGACCGACAAGCAGTTCATCTACAACACCTACACCGACCTGCTGGCCAATGTGCAGCCTAATCCGGGCAAGTCCAAGACCGAAACCTACGAAGACGAGGCCAAGGCGCTGTTCATCAAACAACCGGCCAACATGCGCTTGCTCGTGGTGGTGGACAAACTGCTGACCGGCTTTGACGCGCCGCCGTGCTCGTACCTGTACATCGACAAGTCCATGCAAGACCACGGCTTGTTCCAGGCCATCTGCCGTACCAACCGGCTCGATGGTGAAGACAAGGACTTTGGCTACATCGTCGATTACAAGGACTTGTTCAAGAAGGTGGAAAACGCCATTGCGGTGTACACCTCGGAAATCGACCACAGCGCTGGCGGTGCTGACCCGGAAGTGATGCTGCAAGACCGGCTGACGCTGGCCCGGGAGCGGCTAGACAACGCGCTGGAAGCCATGTTCTTGCTGTGCGAGCCGGTGCCGCCCCCCAAGGGGGAGTTGGAGCACATCCACTACTTCTGCGGCAACACAGAAATTGCCGACGACCTCAAAACCCGCGAACCACAGCGAGTGGCGTTTTACAAAGGCGTGGTGGCACTGGTGCGCGCCTATGCCAACGTGGCCGACGAAATGGCCCCGGCCGGGTACAGCGAAGCCGACGCCAAAGCCATCAAGACCAAGCTGGACCAGTACCTTGCCATCCGCGAGATCATCCGCAAGGCCAGCGGCGAAACGCTGGACCTGAAGCCGTTCGAGGCAGACATGCGGCACCTGATCGACACGTACATCGAAGCCAGCGAACCGCGCAAGATTTCTCCGTTTGACGGAATTGGCCTGCTGGACCTGATCGTGAAGACCGGCATAGCGGACGCCATTGCCGACAAGCTGGCAGACATGCAGGGCAACCAGCAGGCGATTGCAGAGACCATCGAAAACAACGTTCGCAGCAAGATCATCAAAGAGAGCCTGACCGATCCGGCCTACTTTGAAAAAATGTCGGCGCTGCTGGACGAAATCATCAAGCTGCGCAAAGACCGGGCCATAGAGTACGAAGAGTATCTGCAACGCATCGCCGACATTGCCACCAAGGTGCAGGCGGGCAAGGCGGAAGACACGCCAACGAACCTCGATTCCCCAGGCAAGCGTGCCGTTTTCAATAACATCAAGAACTCGCCAGCGCTCAGCGCGACCCTGACCAGTGATGCAGACGACCCCTATGGCACTGCAGACATTGAAGAAGACCCCGCCGTAGAGCTTGCCCTGAAGATCGACAAGGCGGTCAAGCTAGCCCGACCTGATGGTTGGCGCGGCGTGCAGGCCAAGGAGCTGGTTATCAAGCGTGCACTGTACGACGTGCTCAAAGACGTGGATGAAGTGGAGCGCCTGTTCCTGATCATCTACGCGCAGCCGGAATACTGATGCTTGAGACCATCGACTTGGGCGGTATCCCTGCCGATGTGATCAGAAAGTGCATCAAGCATGTGCACTTGAGCGTGTATCCACCAACTGGGCGGGTGCGGATTTCTGCACCCGAGCACATGGCGCTGGACACCATTCGCGTGTTCGCTATTTCCAAACTGCCATGGATCAAAGGGCAGCAGCGCAAAGTGCAGGCGCAGGAGCGCGAATCGCCCCGCGACTACATCGACCGCGAGAGCCACTATCTGTGGGGCAAGCGCTATCTGCTGACGTTGGTGGAGCGGGATGCTGCACCCAGCATCGACCGTCAGCACAACCGCATCGTGCTTTCAGTGCGCCCCGGCACCACCACATCGCGGCGCGAAGAACTGCTGGACGCTTGGTACCGAGAACAAGTCAAAACGGCCGTACCGCCGCTGCTGAAAAAGTGGGAGGCCTTGATGAACGTGACGTCATCCAAAGTCTTCGTGCAGCGCATGAAAACCAAGTGGGGCAGTTGCAACCCCACCAGCCGCGCGATCCGCCTGAACACCGACTTGGCGAAGAAACCACCCGAGTGCCTTGAGTACATCGTGGTGCATGAACTCGCGCACTTGATCGAGCCCAGCCACAACGCCCGGTTTGTGTCGGTGATGAATCTGTTCATGCCCAAGTGGCAGCACTATCGGGATGAGTTGAATAACCTGCCAGTCCGACACGAGGACTGGGATTATTGAGCTAGTCTGCCCCCTATGACTCACTAAATCGAGACCGAAGACATGAAGAACTATTTTCGAGTGATGCTTGGTGCCAAAAGCGCTTATGCAGCGCTTTGCCGTGAACAGGGATTCATTGGCGCGGATTACCAGATAGCTCAGGACCTGAGTGCCGACTTGTTCGACAACTGGCGAGACTTTAACCAAAAGTACCGTCCGATTTTCTTGGATGCCCATCCTGAAAAATCGATGATTGGGGCGGGCCTTGCTTGTGGCGCACTATGGACGGTCGCTAAGGGTATTCAAAAAGGAGACATGGTGCTTTGTCCAAATGGATCGGGCACTTACTTCGTAGGCGAGGTGGCGAGCGACTATTTCTATGTTCCGGGTCAACCCCTACCGCATCGCCGCAGTGTTAACTGGCTAGCTCAGACCATCCTGCGTGACGACATGAGCGACGCGTTGAAAAACTCCACTGGCTCAATCGGCACGGTCAGCACGATTACGCCCCATGCTGTTGAGATTGAGAAACTGCTGGGTGTTCAACTCAACGATCCGGTACTTGTCGCGTCCGACCCTGATGTAGAAGATGCTGCAGCCTTCGCTATGGAGAAGCACCTAGAAGATTTTCTAGTCAAGAACTGGGCGCAGACCGAGCTGGGCAAGGACTACGACATATATGCTGAAGACGGTGAACCCGTTGGGCAGCAATACCCTACTGACACCGGCCCGATGGATTTGCTGGCGGTTAAGAAGGACAAGTCTGAACTTTTAGTTGTGGAACTGAAGAGAGGCAAGGCCAGCGACGTGGTGGTAGGCCAAGTGTTGCGGTACATGGGATTTGTGAAGGAAGACCTTGCAGAATCGCATCAGGTTGTGCGCGGTGCCATCATCGCGCTGGAAGACGATTTGCGCATCCGGCGAGCGTTGGCCGTGACTCCTAGCATCCAATTTTTCCGTTACCAGATCAGCTTCAAGTTACTGAAGGGATGAGTCAGCAACAACCCCGTCTTGGCGCATGACGCAGGCAGAGGACTTCGAGTATTTATTAGAAGCGCCACACCGGTCTCTACGACAGCACCTAGTCGGTGAGTGCCGGAAGACGCAGAATCTTCAAGAGTAAATAAGTGAGTTGGGAATGGCCGCAAAACCAAGACAGATAAGAGGAAAGCTTCTGCATGAGGCGTACACACCTGCACAGTCTGATGCTGACGGTTATTCGGATGGCGTTGATTTCGCGTCTGTAGTGGGAGACAAGAAATTCCACTCATTTCAGGTTTGGCGCGAAAAGCCAAGCAGCAGGCCCACTTATGTGTATGGACTGACGCTGAAACAGATTGAGGCTATTCGGGCCCGTTCAGATAAAAATCTTGCGGTAGAAAATGCCGAACTACGGACGCAACTGGATGCCGCCAAAAAAGCAATGAGTGAGCTTGAGCAACGAGTGGCTGCTAAGGGAGCCACACTTGCCGAGGAGAATGCAAGGCTTAGAGAAGAACAGCAGTGGTACATACACACACTGCGCCCCCTGTTGAATCGTCAAACGAATGACTTTGCGGCGGGGGCTAGCCAGAGTATCCGTGCGACGCTCATACCAACGGGTGGTATGCAGGGCTTCAGACGAAAATCTAAGCGAAGGTAATATATTTTGATTTTCTTCGATCTTGCCTGCTGGCCGTAGACCTGAGAAAATTGCGTAAATCTCGCTGCAATGGCGGGACGATGGCTACTGGTATTTGCTGTCTTGCTTTTCTTTCCTTGACCCCGACTGATTTTCTCTTGCCATGCCTTTGGTGTGTGAATCTATTGCATGTCCATGCGGCTATGGTTCTCGGAATTTCGCTTTGATCTAAGGTAGCGATAAGACACAGTTATCGACTGCCAGATAACCACCAAAACGGCCCCTTTCGCGGGCCGTTTTTTATTGTTTTTCCAACCCGTCCATAGGACTCACCATGAAGAAAATTCGCACTCCGAAGGAGGGCGCTGGCGCAGCTTTGTCTGCTCGCACCACCACCACGTCCAACCGCACACTGCAAACGCCGCCAGAGGGCGTTCTGAGCGGTTTTTCGGCCACTGCCGAGCAGTTCATAGCGGCCAGCCAGTCAGCGGCTACCAAGCGCGCATACGCCTCCGATCTGAAACATTTTTTCGCCAACGGCGGGGGCATTCCAGCCAGTCCAGCGGCTCTGGCCGAGTACCTGGCCCGATGCGCAGAAAAACTGTCGGTTGCTACCATGGAGCGACGGCTCACCGCGATCCATAAGGCCCACCTTGAAAAGAATCTGGAATCTCCGGCCCGAAGCGAGACCGTGAAGCGCGTGATGCAGGGCATTCGCCGGACACTGGGCACCAAGCAGCGGCAAGTGCAGCCCTTGGTCAAAGATGATCTGCTGGCGGCATTGGTGATGATTGACCGGCAGAAAATGCCGATCAAAGCAGCACGCGACCGTGCGCTGTTGCTGGTTGGGTTTGCATCGGCCATGCGTCGGTCAGAGCTTGTGGCTGTGCGAGTGGAGCACCTGACCTACCTAGCCAACGGAGTAGAGATTTTCTTGCCGTCCAGCAAGACTGACCAGGAAGCTCAGGGGCGAACCGTGTTTATTCCGCACGCCAATGGCGAGCGTTGCCCGGTGCGTGCTCTCGCGCGTTGGCTGGTAGTTTCCGAAATTACTGAGGGTTTTGTGTTTCGTGCCGTCAGTCGTCATGACCGTGTCGCACGGCAGGGGCTGTCAGCGCAGTCAGTGGCGCTGGTTGTGAAGGCATCGGTGGAGCGCGTGGGAGCAGACGCTAAGAAGGTCAGTGGCCATAGCTTGCGGGCTGGCTATTGCACTAGCGCAGCGGAGAATGGTTTGCAACCATGGCAGATACGAGAACAGACAGGGCACAAATCGGACGTGACGCTAGCGAAATACATTCGCCCTGTCGCGAGGAGGAGCATTCCGAGTTTGCTATGAGGGTTGGACCGCGACCCTTGACTCTTTGATGGTCGATAGATAAAGCCGCCCTGATGCGGCCATCAGTTACCGGCAAAGAACTGCGGCACTTCGCTCAAGTAGGAGTGTTCTTCGTCGAATGCATGAAAGCAAGCCTACACTGCGAAATATAAAAGACTTGGGGGGACCATGTACGTTCGTCGAATTACTGCCTGCAATTTCCGAACATTCGGAACAGAGGCGGAGGGCAAACACCTCAACTTAGTTCTAAATCAAGGCCTGAATGTCCTCGTCGGTGAGAACGATGCCGGCAAGAGCAGCATCGTGGACGCCCTGCGATACGCACTGTCCACGACAAGCAACGACTACCTGCGCATTGAAGACCTGGACTTTCACGTGTCCGATAACGTTCGAGCCGATGAGCTAACCATCGAGGTTGAGTTTGGTGGTCTGTCCAAGGACCAGAAAGCTGCTTTGCTCGACTGGCTCACTCTCGAACGCGATAAAGAGCCGTATCTCGTCATCCACCTTCGCGCTCGTCGACGAATCGATGTAACAGAGAGCCGCAACCTCCAGCCGATAGTGCGGACCCATTCAGGCGTCGGCGGCAACGGGCCAGAAATTGGAGCAGCAGCCCGTGAATTAATCCGTGCCACCTACCTCAAGCCTTTGCGAGATGCTGTATCCGAGCTGCGCCCCAAGAAGGGCTCGAGACTCTCCCAGGTGCTCCGAGCCCAGAAGGCAATGAAAGACCAGGGGGTCAACAAATTTGATCCCAAGAATCCCGATGCGCCCCCCAACACGCTCGTCGAGGTCATGGCACAAGCGCAGCATCGTATCAGCGGTCTCAAGGTCATCAAGGATGTAAGGGATGACCTCAACACGAACTATCTCACTAAGCTGAGCTTTGAAGATGCTCCTTTACAGTCTGACATCCAGATGGCTTCTGAGCCGTCTCTTGTGCAGCTACTGGAAAAGATGGAACTAACCCTAGGCCCGCCCTCTTCGGTAGGCGACTTGGAGGCCTGTGAGCGTGGGCTCGGCTACAACAATGTGCTGTTCATGGCTGCGGAGTTGCTTTTGCTCGGTTCCGGAATGGAACTCGCTCTTCTTCTTATAGAGGAGCCCGAGGCGCACTTGCACCCTCAGCTTCAAGCTCGAGTGCTGGAGATGCTCTCTACACGAGCCGCCAACGACGGTATCCAAATTATCCTGAGCACCCACAGCCCAAACATCGCGGCCAGCGCTCCGGTCGAGAACATCGTTCTGGTCTGCAAAGGCAAAACTTTTCCCTTGCGCAAGAACGAAACAAAGCTTGATGACAGCGACTACAAGTACCTGTCCAGATTCCTAGACGTGACCAAAGCCAACCTGTTCTTCGCACGAGGTGTTCTTATTGTCGAAGGGCCCGCTGAAGAGCTTCTACTGCCGGCACTTGCCGAGGCCTGTGGCCGCTCGTTCACGGCCAACGGCATCTCCGTCGTGAATGTCGGTTCAGTGGGCCTGTTCCGATATGCCCGAATCTTTCAGAGCCTCGCCGGTGCAGACGCGCCGATTCCTGTGGCCTGTGTCACCGACAGGGATATTGTTCCGAATGGCGTGACCTACATCCAAGGCCGATTGGACAAGGAGAAAGCAGGCGTTCCCTTGCCAAAGCGACGGAAGACACACAGCAATCGGAAGGAGGAAGACTTCACCCCAGCAGAAGCTGCGAATCACGTCCAAGCGCGCGTGGATAGAGCAGCAGGCGGAAACACCAAGGTGTTCGTGTCCGACAAATGGACGCTGGAGTACGACCTTCTGACTTCGGGCTGTCGGGATGCGATGTACACCGGAATCCAACTCGCTGATGCGGAAAACTCAGACGGAATACTAAAAGCCGCCGTGCGCGATAAAACTGTGACGGAGGCAAAGAGGTTCCTCGATGAACAAGATATTTTTGCTGTTCCGGACGAAGAAATAGCCATCGATGCATACGAGCTGCTCGCAGATGGGCTATCCAAAGCAATCTCAGCGCAATATGCGGCAGAACTGCTGAGAGATGGTCATTGTGGTAAGGGCGATGAACTCTTCGGAAAGCTTCCTCCCTACTTGGCTAACGCGTTCAATCACTTGATGCCTCACCTGGAGCCGCTTTGATGCCGGTGCAGCTAAATACCGAAGACCTAGAGCATTTGGGGAAATGGTTTCCACAACTGACGTTCAATCGGAATGACCAAATACAGGCCTTGCTCTATATGGAGTCGGCAGACTTTCAAGCGGTGCCTGGTAGCGGAAAGACGACATTGCTCGGCGCAAAACTCGCCTTATTATCAAGCAAATGGCCATACACGAACCGTGGAATATGTATTCTCAGCCACACCAACGTGGCCAAGCAGGAAATTGAACAGCGGCTCCTGAGCATTCCAGGTGGCGAAGCACTTCTGGCCTACCCACATTACATCGGAACTATCCAGACTTTCATCAACAAATACCTGGCAATTCCTTGGCTGAGAGAAAGAGGTATAGAGCTAAAGGAGATTGACGACGATGCCTACGGCGACAGATTATTAAGACTCGCAAAAAAACACGATGATATTAGAGGGTGGTTGTTTCAAAACGAATGGGAGCGATCCAGCACGATTCGCGGGATACGCTACAACGGTGCGGACTTGGCGCTTGCCACATGGCCAGACTCCGAACTTCCTAAGAATGGAAAAACGATCACGGCTCTTCGCGAAGTAAAGAAAACTCTGACGCAGGATGGCTGGTTTCGATACGACGACATGTTCGCATTCGCGGAACGCGCGTTGAAATACGTCCCGACGCTGGCTGACGCTGTTACCCACCGCTTTCCCTTGGTTTTCATAGACGAAATGCAGGACACCAGTGACCTGCAACTGGACGTGCTCAGCAAAGTGTTCGTACGGGACGCCGTCATTCAGCGCTTTGGGGACATTAATCAAGCGATCTTGAACCGAGGTGCCGGGACTCATGACCACGCGTTTCCAAAGCAGGGGTTCTTCGAGGTCTCGTCCAGCCTGCGCTTCGGCCCAGAGATTGCGGATGTCGCCAATCGCTTGAAGCTGGTGGGTGGAAACATGGAGGGTAATGGCGGCGGAGCAGTTGCGCAGCCTGCACTCATTCTCTATTCAACTGCGACGATACATAGCGTGGTTCAACGGTTCGGTACCTGGGCCGCCGAGAACTTCACCCTCGAAGAGCTAGCTTCGAGGCCGATCAAGGCAGTCTGTGGCGTCAAGCGCGAAGGCAATGCCCGACAGCCTGTCGGAAGGCACATCAGGGACTATGCCCCAGACTTTGTTATTGACGCGAACCGCCCTGCAGGCGCTAGAGCAACGCTTTGCAGGCTTGTCCGCGAGGCAAGCGTTGTCGAGGGCCTTGCTGGAGCCGTAGCGAAGCGTACAAGCACCGCGCGCCTTGTCGTTCTAAAGCTGCTACAACATTGCGGTCGCCCAGAGCTTCGCGACTTGGTTGGTTGGCCCCAATTACGGCGAGCGCTCCAGCAAAACTCTAAAGCCCTTCTGGCCGCGAACCGCGTAGTGCTCGACATCGTAGAAGGCCAGTACGCCACCGACACGGAGGAGCTTTGGAGCGCTTCACTGGCAAGGTTGATGATGGCGCTGGGGCTACTCATTGAAGCAGGCGCGGAGATGTCAGCCCTCGATGAGGCCAAATTTGAAGCCGATACTAGAGGTCGACTTGCCGCGCAGCAAGGTGGGGTGAACACCCTTCGCATTGATTCGCACGGCAAATCTTTTGACCTTCAATTGTCGACAATTGCAAGTGTCAAAGGGGAAACTCACCTAGCCACCCTGGTGCTCGAGTCTTGCTTTATGACACATTACGATCTCAGTGAATTGATCCCTTATCTCATGGGGACGGAAGCTGCAAGCGAAGTGACAGACCCGCGGCGGAAGTCGCAGCTTCATAACCTTTTTGTGGCAGTGACGAGAGCGACTCGAATGACGGCTATAGCGGTCCATGCGGACCGGGTACCGCAGGCATCTCTCCCACTCATGGAAGCCGCAGGATGGAACGTTTGGGACTGGACGTCGTGATACGCGAGCGTGACTTAGGGTGCTCGGCGCGTTGCGTGTCGCGACGTTCTGGCTTCTTAACAGGGGACGTTGCCGAGGCTTAGATACTCATGTTCACGAAGAGCTGCATGCAGTCTCCAGTCGCATATCCTGGTTCAGGCGGTTTTGCCTCTATTACCCATGCCGGGGCGCTGCAGCAGATACCCCTTCGGCGCGGTGGTTCTATTGGGCACATCAGCTGCCGTTCGGCACAGCGAACTGAAAGACAGCAGTTAGCCTCTTGGCAAGCCGTCCCTTGATTTCAATGTCGTAGCCCAGCCGGGTGATGCAATCCATCAGCTTGCGCTCGGACAGATTGCTAAAGTCGCGACGCATCATGTCAACCCGCCCCCTCAGCCGTGCCAGTTCGCTCTTCAAGGCGGTATGAAGTGATGAGGCGAAAGACTCAGCTTTCTGTGGTCGGGGCGGACTTGCTCGCTGGCCCAAACTTCTTTGCGTTCATGCTCCGAACCACTTCGTCAATGTGGGATGTGGCCAAGTGCGAGTACCTTTCCGTCATCTTGGTGGTTTTATGGCCCAACACCTTGCTGATGGCCAGAAGGCTTGCGCCGTTCATAGCGAGGTAACTCGCTGTCGTGTGCCGCAGGTCGTGGAAGCGGAATTCTTCAATGCCTGCTGCTTTAAGTGCAGCGCTCCACGATTTGCGAAGATCGACTGGTTGAGTGACGTTCGCAGTGCTCGGGAATACGAGCCCGGCAGCAGCTTTGCCTTCTTGGCTTTCCACCAGCTTTGTGCGCCGATCTTCGAGCAACTCCAGTGCGGGCGAGGTGAGCAAAACTGAGCGCGCCTTGCCGTTCTTTGTCTTGGTCAGATGCACACGGGTAAAACTCTGATCCGGGGCGGTATGAATGTCTTGCCAGCGCATGCCCATGATTTCGCCCTTGCGCATGCCCGTCGAGATTGCCAGTAGCACCACCAAGTACAGGTCGGGGTTGGGTGAAATCTCGCACGCATTGAGCAGCGACTCGCGCTCCGCATCTGTCAGATAGCGTGTGCGCTCGTTATTGACTTTCGGACGCTGCACATTCTCAACCGGGGAGGACTCGCACCAGTTCCATTCTTTGCGTGCCACGGTGAAGGCATGCGAAAGCGCCATCATGTACCGCAGGACGGTCGCCGGGGCAGGGTGCTTGTCGAGCCGTGTCTTCGACTTCTTGAACTTGTCGATGCTCCGTGTCACAAGATCGGTTGTGACTTCGGAAAGAGCGTAGGGGCCAAGTTCATTAATCCACCAGGCGATGTGGGTCTTGTGGTCTTTGCCTCCGTTGGCCTTGTCGGTCAGCACGTTGTCGCGGTAGCGCTCCAGCATCTCGCGCACGGTGTGCTTGCTGGCGGAGTTTTTCCGGATGGTCATGCCAGTGCGGATTTCGGTTTCCGTCTGGATGGCCCATTGCTTGGCGTCGGTCTTTCGCAAGAAAGTTTTCGACTGCGGCGGATAGCCTTGGATACGGACTTGAGCTTGGTAGCTCACTTTGCCGTTTTGGTCTTTGCGTTCACGGATGGCAGCCATGTTGTGTTTTGTGTACGGTCAGCGAAATGTGACGGCACAAAAACTGGCTGGAGAGAGATAGCACTGTTGTTCAGTGCTGCCAAATTGTGCCGTCTACTGTGACTTGAGTGTGACAGGAGACGGCACTTTGGACAATAACGACTCGTAAGTCGTTGATTTTATTGGTGCCGGAGAGATGAATCGAACACCCGACCTTCTCATTACGAATGAGCTGCTCTACCGACTGAGCTACACCGGCGTAAGCCCAAGATTATAGCGTGGAATGGTAGCTGGTCACGCGTTCGACTTCATTTTTTGAGCCGAGGATCACGCTCACGCGTTCATGCAACTGGGTGGGTTGGATGTCGAGGATGCGTTGCTTGCCGTTGGTGGCGGCGCCACCTGCCTGTTCCACCAGCCAGCCCATGGGGTTGGCTTCATACATCAGGCGCAGCTTGCCGGGCTTGTTGGGTTCGCGTTTGTCCCAGGGATACATGAAGACGCCGCCTCGGGTCAGGATGCGGTGCACGTCAGCCACCATGCTGGCGATCCAGCGCATGTTGAAGTCCTTGCCGCGCGGGCCATCTTTGCCCTGCAAGCACTCGTCGATGTAGCGCTTCACGGGCTCGTCCCAGTGGCGCATATTGCTCATGTTGATGGCGAATTCCTTGGTGTCTTCCGGGATGCGTACGTTCTCTTCCGTCAGCACGAAGGAGCCTTGTTCGCGGTCCAGCGTGAACATGGCTACGCCGTCGCCGACGGTCAGCACCAGTGTGGTCTGTGGGCCGTAGATGCAGTAGCCGGCAGCCACCTGTGCGGTGCCAGGCTGGAGGAAATCTCCGGCCTCCACACCGCGGTCGTCGTCGGGCTTTTTCAGCACGCTGAAGATGGTGCCGATGCTCACGTTCACGTCGATGTTGCTGGAACCGTCCAGGGGGTCGAACAGCAGCAGGTATTCGCCTTGCGGATAGCGGTTGGGCACGAGGTAAATGCCGTCCATTTCTTCCGAGGCCATGGCCGCCAAGTGGCCGCCCCATTCATTGGCTTCGATCAGCACCTCATTGGCGATGATGTCCAGTTTCTTCTGGATTTCGCCCTGCACGTTTTCGCTGCTGGCGGTGCCCAGCACGCCGCCCAGCGCGCCTTTGTTCACGGCGTGGCTGATGCTTTTGCAGGCGCGGGCCACCACTTCAAGCAGCAGGCGCAGTTGCGAGGGGATGAGCCCGTCCACCCGCTGCTGTTCAACGAGGTAGCGGGTCAGGCTGATGCGCTTCGTCATGGGTTGATCTCTTTCGTGAAAATTCAGTCGGCCAGCGCACGGGTGACCACCTCGCGCACGTCGTTGGACAGGGTGGGGCGGGCGGCGACGCGGGCGATGGCTTCGCGTGCGGAGGTGCGCCAGGGTTCGGCCAGTTTCTTCCAGCGATCGAGCGCGCGCGCCAGGCGGGCTGCCACCTGCGGATTGATGGCGTCGAGTTCGACCACGCGGTCGCTCCAGAACACATAGCCGGCGGCATCTGCGCGGTGGAAGGCACCGGGGTTGGCGCTGCAGTAGCTGAAGATCACGCTGCGCGCGCGGTTCGGGTTTTTCAGGCTGAAGTCGGGGTGCTGCATGAGCTGGCGCACGGCGGGCAGCACGTTGCCACCACGGTCGGGCGCGCCGGCCTGCAGCGCAAACCACTTGTCGATGACCAGCGGCTCGTCCTTGAACATGACGTGAAAGCGGGACAGCGCAGGAGCGGCCAGCTCGCTGCCGCTGGCCACCAGGGCCGTGAGGGCGTTAAAGCGGTCGGTCATGTTGCCAGCCACCTTGAAGCGCTGGTAGGCCTTGCCGGGCCAGACCACATCACCGGTCTTCTGCGCGGCAATGCACAGCATGTGCAGCGCCAGGCCGCTGAGTGCGCGGCGACCGGAGGAGACGGGGTCGGGGCTGTAGCCACCCGTGTCCTGATTCTGCGCCCAGGCCCATTCCCAATCGGCCTGCAGCGCCACGGCCAGCTGTTCGCGCATGGCTTCGCGCACCGCGTGGATGCGCTGGGGGTCCACCACGTCCTGCTGCTCTGCGATGTAGGTTTCGGACGGCAGCGTGAGCACCAGTTCCTTGAAGGCCGCGTCCAGCTGGGGGCTGCGCAGCACAGCGCGCATGGCATCCACGAACTCGGTGGGCAGAATTTGATGATCAAATCGGCCGCTGGCGCTTGTCTGCAAAGCGCTATCAGCTATTGCATTGATAGCAATCCGAAGCGCCAGCCGTTGGCCGGCTTCCCAGCGGTTGAAGGCGTCTGCATCGTGGGCCAGCAGGGTCAGCAGCTGTGCGTCGGTGTAGGCTATGTCCAACACCACGGGGGCACTGAAGCCCCGCAGCAGCGACGGTACCGGCTCGGCATCCAGGTTCGTGAAAGTCAGCGTTTGCGATGCCTCGGTGAGCACGACCACCCGCGAGGTGGTGGGCGCTGCGCCTTCTGCCGCGCCATCGCCAGCAATGTGCAAGGGCAGGGCGGCGCCGGTGGCGGCATCGATCAGGCCCAGCTCCACCGGGATCACAAACGGCAGCTTCTCGCTCTGGCCGGGGGTGGACGCGCAGCTTTGCGACAGCGTGAGCGCATAGCAGCGTGTGGCGGTGTCGTAGCGGCCCGTGGCGCGCACGCGGGGTGTGCCAGCCTGGCTGTACCAGCGCTTGAACTGCGGCAGGTGCTGCGTGAGCGGGCTGCCCGGGTTGGCATCGGCGATGGCCTGCACGAAGTCATCGCAGGTCACGGCCTGGCCGTCGTGGCGTTCGAAATACAGCTGCATGCCCTTGGCAAAGCCTTCGCGGCCCACCAGGTTGTGCTGCATGCGCACGACTTCGGCACCCTTTTCGTAGATGGTGACGGTGTAGAAGTTGTTGATCTCGACGTAGCTGTCGGGGCGCACGGGGTGGGCCATGGGGCCCGCGTCCTCGGGGAACTGCGCGGTGCGCAGCACGCGCACGTCCTCGATGCGCTTGACGGCGCGGGCCGACGGGCTGCCCGCCAGGTCCATGCTGAACTCCTGGTCGCGGAAGACCGTGAGGCCTTCCTTCAGGCTCAGCTGGAACCAGTCGCGGCAGGTAACGCGGTTGCCCGTCCAGTTGTGGAAGTACTCGTGGCCGACCACGCTTTCGATGTTGGCGAAGTCGGTGTCGGTGGCGGTGGCTTCGCTGGCCAGAACGTACTTCGTGTTGAAGATGTTCAGGCCCTTGTTCTCCATCGCACCCATGTTGAAGTCGCTGGTGGCAACGATCATGAACCGCTCCAGGTCCAGCGGCAGGCCAAAGCGGGCTTCGTCCCAGGCTACGCTGTACATCAGCGAGTTCATCGCGTGTTCGGTCTTGCCCAGGTCGCCGGGGCGCACGTAGACCTGCAGCAGGTGGTCCGTGCCCGAGCGGCTCTTGATGAGCTGTTCGCGCGCCACCAGCTTGCCTGCCACCAGGGCGAAAAGGTAGCAGGGCTTTTTATGCGGGTCCACCCATTTGGCAAAGTGCCGGGCGCCGCCCGGGCCGTCTTCCAGGTCGCCACTGTCCACCAGGTTGCCGTTGCTGAGCAGTACCGGGTACTGCGCCTTGTCGGCGCGCAGCGTGACGGTGTAGCTGGCCATCACGTCCGGGCGGTCCAGGAAGTAGGTGATGCGCCGGAAGCCCTCGGCCTCGCATTGCGTGAAGAACGTGCCCTGGCTCACGTACAGGCCCATGAGCTGGGTGTTTTTGGCGGGGCAGCAGGTGGTGAAGATTTCGAGCGCAAAGGGCTCGGTGCCCTCCGGCAGGTTCTCCAGCACCAGGCGGGCGCCTTCCATCTTGAACGAGGTGCCCTGGCCGTTGACCAGCACACGCGCCAGATTCAAGTCATCACCATCAAGCTTGAGCGGCTGCGCGGCGACCTCGGGGTTGCGGCGCACGGTCATGCGGTTGAGCACGCGGGTCTTGTTCGGGTCCAGGTCGAAGGTGAGTTCGACGCTGTCGATCCAGAAGGCCGGCGCGGTGTAGTCCTCGCGGCGGACGGCGATGGTCTGGCCTGCTCCGTCGGCACTTCCGTCTGCGCTAAGCAGTTGCTGCAACATGGATGCTCTCCAGAAAGTCGGTGTTCATGAGTTCGGTGTAGTCGCGCACGGCCGCCAGCACATGCGGCCCGGCCAGTTGCTCGGGCGTGTGGGTGCTGCAGATCGCCACGGCGCGCATGCCAGCGCGGCGCGCGGCTTCGATGCCAAAGGGCGCATCTTCAAAGACGATGCAGTGCGCCGGGTCGGCCGCAATGCGGCGCGCGGCTTCCAGAAAGATCGCGGGCTGGGGCTTGCCGGGCAGTCCCTCGTCGCCGCGCACGATGGCCTGTGGCGCGGGCTCCAGGCCGAGGTGGCCCAGGGCGAATTCCACGTTGCCGATGTCGCCCGCGGTGCCCACGGCCACCTTGAGGCCACGGGCACGCACCTGCGCCGCGAACTGGCGAAACCCGGCCACTTCGGAGAAGCGTGGGGCGAATAGCTCGCGGTAGATGGTTTCTTTTTCGTGCGTGAGCGCGTCGGCCTCGTCCTGCGACACGGCACGGCCCAGCAGTTCCACGATGCACTCAGTGCCGTTCTTGCCCGTGGTGCGTGCCATGAGGTCGGGCACGTCGATGTCCATGCCCCGGCGGCGTGCAAACTCGACCCACGCCTGGGCGTGCCAGGGCATGGAGTGGATCATGGTGCCGTCCATGTCGAAGATGATGGCGTCGGTGCGCATCCGCATCGTTTAGACGCCTTGCTTCAACGACGCTTCGATAAAGGCGTCCAGGTCGCCGTCCAGCACCTTCTGCGTGGCCGAGATTTCGACGTTGGTGCGCAGGTCCTTGATGCGGCTGTTGTCCAGCACGTAGCTGCGGATCTGGTGGCCCCAGCCCACGTCGGTCTTGGTGTCCTCCAGCTTCTGCTGCTCTTCCATGCGCTTGCGCATTTCGAAGTCGTACAGGCGGCTGCGCAGGCGCTGCCATGCCACGTCGCGGTTGCTGTGCTGGCTGCGGCCGTCCTGGCACTGCACCACGATGCCGGTGGGGATGTGCGTGAGCCGTACGGCCGAGTCGGTCTTGTTGATGTGCTGGCCGCCCGCGCCGGATGCGCGGTAGGTGTCGGTGCGCACATCGGCGGGGTTGATGTTGATCTCGATGGAGTCGTCGATCTCGGGGTAGACGAACAGCGACGCAAACGAAGTATGTCGGCCGCCCGAACTGTCGAACGGGCTCTTGCGGACCAGGCGGTGCACACCGGTTTCGGTGCGCAGCAGGCCATAGGCGTATTCGCCCTCGATCTTGATCGTGGCGCTTTTGATGCCGGCCACGTCGCCGGGCGTTTCTTCTTCGACCGTGGCCTTGAAGCCCTTGCGTTCGGCGTACTTGAGGTATTGGCGCAGCAGCATGCTGGCCCAGTCGCAGGCCTCAGTGCCGCCGGCGCCAGCCTGGATGTCCACAAAGCAGTTGAGCGGGTCGGCCTCGTTGCTGAACATGCGGCGGAACTCTAGTTCCTCGATCAGGGGCTTGAGCTTGGCTGTTTCGGCCTCGATCGTCATGAGGCCCGGCTCGTCGCCTTCCTCCTTGCTCATCTCATACAGCTCGGCGTTGTCGGCCAGCTCGCGCGTGAGTTTGTCGAGCGTGACAACGACACTGGAGAGCGACTTCTGTTCCTTGCCCAGCTCCTGGGCCTTCTTGGGATCGTTCCAGACTGCGGGGTCTTCCAGCGATGCGTTTACCGTGCGCAGGCGCTCAAATTTGGCATCGAAGTCAAAGATACCTCCGTAACTCAGCGGTGCGCTGAGCCAGGTCTTCGAGGGTGGTGCCGATGAGGTTGATGCGTTCTGCGTCCATGATTCTTGTCCTGCGTGTTCTGTGGAATAACCCGCGATTTTCTCATGGGACTGGAAACCGCCCTGGTAAAGCCCTGCGAACCGTCATCCAGCCAATCGGGCCCCGCCGGTCGCAATCCGTTCAAAGGATTGAGATATCAAAAATGATAGCTACCAGCGCTTATGTGACAAGCGCTGGAGCGCATTTTTGTCTGAAATTAACTGTTTTCTGCTTCAACCTTCTTCCAAGAAAGCCTCGATCAGCCGTGCCACCTGCCCGGGTTGGTCGTGGTGCAGCATGTGCGCAGCGTCGTGCACCACGGCCGTGCGGCAGTTGCGCACATGGGTCAGGCGCTGGTGGTACTCCTCCAGCGTATAGCGGCCCTTCCACCACTGGCCCAGGCTGTCGTCGCTGGCCTCCACAGAGAGCACGGGCGCGGTGATGTTCTTGTACAGCTCCAGCGCCTCGTCCAGGCGGTAGAGTTGGGCGCTGGTGATCTTGTGAGCCGGGTCGCCCAGAATGTCCCACTGGCCCTGCGCATTGGGCCGCGCCCAGTGCCCCGCCAGCCATTGGGCTTTGTCCTCGGACAGGCGCGGGTTGGTTTTCATCAGCCTGCGGGCCACGCCTTCCTGGCTGTCATAGCTCTTGAGCGCCATGTCGCCGCCGTGCAGCTGCTTGATCTCGTCGATCCACTGCGCATAGCGCTTGGGCGCCTGGTCGGGCCGCGTGGCGGGCAAGCCGAAGCCCTCCAGGTTCACCAGGCGGCGGATGCGCTCGGGCCGCACGCCCGCATACATCATGGCCACGTTGCCGCCCATGCTGTGGCCCACCAGGTCGATGGCTTCGCCAGGGGCGTAGTGGTCCAGCAGCAGGTCCAGGTCGGCCAGGTAGTCGGCAAACACATAGTGGTCCACCGGTGCGCCGGTAGTCAGGCCAAAGCCGCGCCAGTCGGGGGCGATGATGCGGCGTTCATGCTGCAGCGCGTCCACCGTGAACTGGTACGAGGCACCCACATCCATCCAGCCGTGCAGCAGCACCAGCGTGGGCAGCGGGCTGGTGTCGGGGCCCCAGTGGCGGACGTGGTAGCTCAGGTGGCGCATGGGCAGCGTGCTGCTGCGCGAGGGTTTGAGAACTTGGTACATGTTCCGCAAATGGTAAGTCGATGGTGCGCCCACCCCGGTGCCCGGCTGTCACCAAGGAGTCCGGCGCCCGGCAGGTTTTGGTGATCGCTTGTACTATCGCCTGCCGCGGCCGCCGCAGGCCTTGTTTATCCCGATCATCTGGAGCTTTCACCGCATGAACACCGTCCGCTTGGGTCAGAGTGACCTGCTTGTCACCCCCATTTGCCTGGGCACCATGACCTTCGGCGAGCAGGTCAACGAAGCCGATTCCCACGCCATCCTGAGCCGGTCGCTCGAGCGCGGCGTGAACTTCATCGACACTGCAGAGATGTATGCCGTGCCTGCCAAGGCCGAAACCTTCGGCGCTACCGAAACCATCATCGGCAACTGGTTTGCCAAGAACCCTGGCGCGCGCCAGAAGCTGGTGGTGGCGACCAAAGTGGCTGGCCCATCGCGCGGCATGCCATGGGTGCGCGAGGGCAAGGGCATGACGGCGGCCGACATCGTGACATCGTGCGAAGGCAGCCTGCGCCGCCTGCAGACCGATGTGATCGACCTCTACCAGATCCACTGGCCCGAGCGCCATGTGCCCGCGTTCGGCAACCTGTACTACGACCCTGCCAAGGAAACCTCGCACACCCCCATCCGCGAGCAGCTCGAAGCGCTGGCCGGGCTGGTGAAGGCGGGCAAGGTGCGCTACATCGGCCTGTCGAACGAAACCCCCTATGGCGTGCACGAGTTCGTGCGCCTGGCCGAACAGCACGGCCTGCCGCGCGTGGCCACGGTGCAGAACCCGTATTGCCTGATCAACCGCACCTGGGAAAACGGCATGGACGAAACCTGCCACCGCCTGGATGTGTCGCTGCTGGCGTACTCGCCCTTGGGCTTTGGTCTGCTGACGGGCAAGTACGACGAAAGCGGCACCACTGGCCCCAACGCCCCTCAAGGCGCGCGCATTGCCATCTATGAGTCGGTGCGCAAGCAGCGCTGGGGGCGCCCCGAGGCACTGGCTGCCTCGCGCCGCTACAACGCGCTGGCCCGCGCAAATGGCCTCACGCCCACGAAGATGGCGCTGGCGTTCTGCTACACCAAATGGCAGGTGGCCAGCACCATCATCGGCGTGACGTCGGTGGCGCAGCTGGACGAAGACCTGAACGCCTGGGGCACCACGCTGTCGCCCGACGTGCTGAAGGAAATCGATGCGATCCGCTGGGAGCTGCGCGACCCAGCGCTGTGACCCGGGCAGGGCATGGCCCTGTGAATCCGCAAGACCAAAAAAGGGGCCGTGCAGGCCCCTTTGTTTTCTTGTGAGTCTGTGCGCGCTGCGGTCAGGCAGTTGCCTCCTGCCGAGTCGTGCGCCCTTCAATCCATGGCGTCCCTTGCGGCTCACCAAGGTCCCAGAACAGCCCCGCCATCACCGCCAGCCCTTCGCGCGCCACGGGCGCCAGCAAATGCTCGTTGGGCGCGTGCTGGGCGCAGGCGGGGTACGAGTGCGGCACCCACAGCGTGGGCAGGCCCAGCTGGTCGGCAAAGATGTCGTTGGGCAGCGAGCCTGCCAGGTTGGGCAGCAGCGTGGCGGGCTGGCCTGAGCTGGCCTGCAGTGAGGCCATCGTCCAGTCCACCCAGGGGTTGTGCAGATCGAGCCGCGTGGCGCCGCAGTGCATGCCCATGGTGATCTCGACCTGGCTGAAACCGTGTGCGTCCAGGTGCTCGCGCAGCGTGGCTTGCACGTTCTGCCAATCGGTGCCCACCACAAAACGCAGCTGGCAGTGCGCCACCGCCTGCGATGGGATGGCGTTGATGGGCCGCTGCGCGTTGCCCGCGCCCAGCGCCAGCACCTCCAGCGTATTCCAGCCTACCAGCTGTTCGGCGGGTGTCAGGCCTGGCTCGCCCCAGCCGGGCGTGAGCGCCGGGGCGTCGGCATCGGCGCCGATCACCACATCCTTGAGCGCCGTGCGCAGCTTGTCGGGCACAGCAGGCGGCAGCAGGCCTTTGACGAGGATGCGGCCCTTCGCGTCCACCAGTGTGGCCAGCGCGTGGGTGAGCACCGTGGCGGGGTTGGCCAACACGCCGCCCCAGTTGCCCGAGTGGTAGGCCTTGTCGCGGCTGCGCATGGTGAGTGCAAAGTTGATGGCTCCGCGTGAACCCAGGAAGAGGGTGGGGTGGCCCGCGTTCACACGGGGGCCGTCGCTGGCCACAAACAGATCAGCCCGCAGTGCATCGCGGAGCTGCTCGCAGAAGGCGCCCAGGCCGGGTGAGCCTGCCTCTTCGCCCATTTCCATGAGCAGCGTCACGTTGTAGCCCAGGCGGCCGCCCCGGGCCTCGATGGTGTGGGCGAGTGCGGCCAGGCTCACGGTGTGCTGGCCCTTGTTGTCCGCCGTGCCCCGGCCGTACCAGCGCTCGCCTTCGATGGTCAGTTCCCACGGAGAAAGGCCCTCGCGCCATTGCGCGTCCTGCCCGTTGACCACATCGCCGTGGCCGTAGGTGAGCACGGTGGGCAGGGCGGGGTCTTCCACGCGTCGGGCCACCAAAAAGGGGCCGCCTTGGGGTGAGGGGTTGTCGAGCACCTGGCACTCAAAACCCAGGGGCGTGAGCCAGGGCACCATTTCGTCGGTGAGGTAGGCGCGCAGTTCGGGCGGCACCTTGCCGGTGTCGCTTTCGGTGCGCCAGGCCACGCGGCGACGCAGGTCGGTGGCAAAGCGGCCATCGTCAAAGTAGCGCTGGACGTTGTCGATCAGTTGTTGGCGGGTCATGGTGCGGGTCCTGTTCTGGTGCTCTTCAATCCACCACGATCTTGGCGCGGTGGGCCAGTGCGCGGTAGCGGCCAATTTCGTTGTCCATGGCCGCGTGCATGACTTTGGGGCCTACAAACACGGGCTCCATGCCCTGGGCGCGGATCTGCTCCTGCAGGTGGGGGTCGCGCATCGCAGCTTCCACTTCCTTGATCAGCTTGTTCACGATGGGGGCGGGCGTGCGGGCGGGCGCGGCCATGGCATACCAGCCGTCAAAGGCGGCATCCGGCAGCTTTTGCTCTGTCACGGTAGGCACAGAGGGCAGGGCGCGCGCACGCTCGTTGCCCGCAATTGCCAGCGCCCGCAGCTTGCCAGATCGCACATGGGGTGCGGCGCTGGCCACGGTGTCGATGGCCATCTGGATCTCGCCGCCAATCAGGCCCATCATGGCCTGCGCGCTGCCCCGGTAGGGCACGTCCTGCAGGCGCACGTCAGCCGCCTGCTCCAGCAGGGCACCGACCAGGTGCGGGGCCGAGCCCGAGCCGAACGTGGCGTAGTTGATGGTTTTGGGCGCTGCCTTCGCCGCAGCAATCAGCGCGGCCAGGTCTTTGTAGGGCGCGTTGGCGTTGACCACGATCACCAGCGGCGCGCGCGCCACGATGGCCACAGGGGCCAGGTCCTTCAGCGGGTCATATGGCAGCTTGTGGCGCAGCGCGGCGTTCACGGTGTAGCTGGTGGAGCCCGACACCAGCAGGGTGTAGCCATCGGGCTCGGCCTTGACCACGGTCTCGGTGCCAATGATGGTGGAGGCACCGGGCTTGTTGTCGGTGACCACCGGCTGGCCCAGGCGCGCAGACAGCTTCTGGCCCAGTGCGCGGGCCACGGCATCGGTGCCGCCGCCGGGCGGAAAGGGCACCACCACACGAATGGAGCGCTGGGGCCAGGCATCCGATGGCGCGGTGGTCTGGGCAAATGACAGGCTACTGCCGCTGGCGAGGGCGACCAGGGCTGCGGAGAGCAACGAGGCTCGGACAAGGTGTTTCATGCGGACTCCGGTGGGAAGCGCCCTGGCACCAACGGGTGCGGCGGGGCATGGGTGAATTGGAGCCTCAAGCCATGCAAGATGGATGCTGGTTTACCATTGCTTGGAATAGAGATTTGGCAACTGACCATTGCCTTTTTGTGATTTAAACAACCATGGCCATTTCACTGCTCAGCCTGCCCTTGCGCTACTTTCTGGAGGTGGCGCGCACCGGCTCCGTCAACCAGGCGGCGCAGCGCCTGCATGTGGCCGCGTCGGCGGTGAGCCGCCAGCTGGGCAAGCTGGAAGACAGCCTGGGCGTGGTGCTGTTCGAGCGCCAGGCCCGGGGCATGGCTCTGACCGACGCGGGTACCCGGCTGCTGGCCCACGCGAGCGCGCATGACGCGCAGGCGCTGGAGCTGGTTGAGCAATTGCAGGATCTGTCCGCCCAAGGTACCCTGCGGGTGCGGCTTGCTTGCACCGAAGGGTTTGCTGCAGCCTTCATGCCGCTGGTCATGGCAGGGTTTCGGCAGGAGCATCCCCAAGTGCAGCTGCAGTTGCAGGTGGCCGTGCCGCAGGAAGTGTCGGCCCTGGTGCTGCGCGGCGAGGCGGATCTGGCGCTGAAGTACAGCACGGCACCCGAGAAGGGCCTGCAGGTACTGCACTCGGCCATCGCACCCATTTACGCCGTCATGCCCGCACAGCACCCGCTGGCGCGCCAGCGCAGCGTGACCGTGGCCGACGTGGTGCGCTACCCGCTGCTGCTGGGCGCGGCCAACACCACGGGGCGGCAGCTGTTTGACCTGAGCTGTGCGGTGCAGGGGCTGCGCTATGTACCCGCTGTGGAAAGCAATTTTTCATCGGCGCTGCTGCCGTTGCTCAGCGGGCAGGACGTGGTGCTGGCCAGCTACCTCACGGCGGCGCGCTGGGTGGAGGCGGGCCTGCTCGCTGCCCGGCCGTTTGACGAAGCCCAGTTGCAGCAGCGGCGCCTGCAAGTGCTGGCGGCCGAGGGGCGGGTGCCATCCGTCCTGGTGCAGCAGTTCACCAAAGCGCTGGTGGTCGCCATCGAGGAGTACGGCAAGCGCAAGGTAGGCCGACGCCGCAAGGCCGCCGCAGCGCCCGCCCCGGTGTTCTGACACATCGCCGCAGGTCCCAACACGCTCACATTTGGATACGGATACCATCGGTGCCCTGTCCGCACCACACCATGGCCAAGAAAGAACACGTTTCCGAGACCCAAGCCACCCAGCTGCTCAAGGCGAACAAGGTGGCTTTCACCGAACACCCGTATGAGTACCTGGAGCACGGGGGCGCGATGCACAGCGCCGAGGTGCTGGGTCTGGACCCGTTCACTGTGGTCAAGACCCTTGTCATGCAAGACCAGGACGCTAAGCCACTGCTGGTGCTGATGCACGGCAACCGCAAGGTCTCCACCAAGAACCTCGCGCGCCAGATCGGCGCCAAGTCGGTCGAGCCCTGTGCCCCCGAGGTGGCCAACCGGCACAGCGGCTACTTAGTGGGCGGCACCTCCCCGTTTGGAACGCGGCGCACCATGCCGGTCTACATCGAAGAAACCATCCTCGCGCTGCCCCGCATTGCCATCAACGGCGGACGCCGGGGCTTTCTGGTGCAGCTGGACCCGCAGGTGTGTGTGCAGCTGCTGGGTGCCAAACCCGTGCAATGTGCGCTGGCAGAATAGGCCGCCGCGCGATACAGCCCGTCAGAAGGCTGTCCATTTGATTTCCAAGGAGTTGCTTTGACCGCCGTTTATCCCGTTTTGGCCGCTGTGGCTGCCTACCTGCTGGGCTCGCTGTCGTTTGCCGTCATCGTGACGCGCGTGATGGGTCTCTCGGACCCCCGCACCTACGGCAGCAAGAATCCCGGCGCCACCAATGTGCTGCGTTCGGGCTCCAAGGCGGCCGCCATCATCACGCTGCTGCTGGATGCCGTGAAGGGCTGGCTGCCCGTGGCGCTGGTGATGTGGTTCGGCCAACCGTACGGACTGGAAGATGGCACCTTGGCGCTGGTCGGCTTGGCCGCGTTTTTGGGCCACCTTTGGCCGGTGTTTTTCCGCTTTGAAGGCGGCAAGGGTGTGGCGACGGCACTGGGCGTGCTGCTGGGCATCAGCGTGTGGCTGGGGCTGGCGACGGCGGCCACGTGGCTCATCATCGCGTTCTTCTTTAGGTACTCGTCGCTGGCATCGCTGGTGGCGGCGGCGTTTGCCCCGGTGTACTACCTGTTGGTGGACGGCGTTGTCTGGTATGCCGAGGGCACGATTGCCGCGTCGATTGTGGTGATGGCTGCGCTGCTAGCGTGGCGCCACAAGGAGAACATTCAGCGCCTTATCCAGGGCAAGGAATCTCGTCTGGGCAGCAAGAAGGCGACGCCGGCGTCTGCAGCGCCTGGCAAGTCCACCAAGTAGGCGAATCCGTTCAGGTAGCCCCGCCACGCTGGGCTGGGGGCATTGGGTAAGCGGGCTTTTCAGAGCGCGCCCGGGCCAGACACCAGCCCGCGCAGCCGCGCGCTGTGCTGCGCTGCGTACAAGCCCAGCCGCACCATCGTGCGGTGGTCCAGCTCCAGGCCCACGGCGGATCTTGCCAGGGCCGACTGGATGCGCGGCTTGCCGCTGGCCGTCTGGTACAGGCTGGGCTGCGCGCGGTGTGCGCCCGTGCTGTCCAGCACGCTGGCCACCAGCGGGTGGTTGGCCTTGTCGCTACGCCGCAGCACGATGGCGGTTTCGCCGTTGTCCAGCTTCACAAAGGTGCCCGGAGGGCACAGGCCCACCGAACGCACCAGCGTATAGCTCACCTCGTCGCGCTGATCGATCTCCTGCCCCACGATGGCGCGCACCGAATCCGTGGCGCTGCGCCCGGCGCGGGACTTGCGCGGGCTGATCATGGCTGCATACCGGTCGATGGTGCCGAGGATGCGGGTGAGGCGGTCTTCGGGTGCCTGCTGGGACAGGGGCACGCGGTCGGGCACGGTGGCGTGGTGTTGCCCCACCACGTCCAGCCAGAGGTCGTCGGCAATGAACAGGCGCTGCAGCAGCAGCATGCTGTCTTCTGGATGGCTGCGGATGGCCTCTTGCTGGGCTGCGTTGGGGCGCTCGCGCTGTTCGGCCAACTCGTCCTGCAGCCGCGTCATGCCGATGTTCATGGTGAGCGCTGCGCGCACCAGGCTGTCGCGTTCTCGCTGTGGCAGGTGCAGCTCCTGCGCCAGGATGTGGCACAGCGTGCCGCACACCAGCGCATGCGACGCGCTGTAGCCCACGGTAGAGGTCGACGCCAGCTGGAACATGAGGTACAGCGCAGAGTCGATGTCGTGCGCCACCAGGTCCTGCAGCCAGCCGTCGAACTGACGCACCTTGGCCGCAAAGTCTTGCACCTGCAGTGGCCGCGACAGCAGCACCGACAAGGCGGCCTCCAGATCGGACCATAGGCTGAGCAGGTCTTCGTACTCGCCTTCGGGGCGGTGGCTGTTGGGGGGCGTGTGTACGGCAGACATGGCGGTTTGGACGGAGGTTGGCTCAGTTGCGCTTTTCCAGCACCATCTGGTCGTTGATGCGCGTCATCTGGAACTGGGCCAGGAAATTGTTGCCCAGCAGCACATACGGCATGGGCTGCGGCGTGACGATGGCCTCCACGCCCAGCACCTCCACATCGCCCAGCCGCACCGAATCCAGCCGCATGCGCCACCCCTGGGCCACGCCGTTGGCAGTGTTCATGCGCACCGGTTCTCCGTTCTGGTAGTTCAAGCCCATGCGTTCAGCATCGTTGCGTCCGATGGCGATGGTGGACGCGCCCGTGTCCACCATGTACTGCATCACGCGGCCATTGATGGTCCCGCTGTTGACGAAGTGGCCGCGGCTGTCGGCCATGAGCACGATGCGCCGGCCGCTGCCGCCGCGTGCGCCTACGCTGACGGGCGCCTCACCCAGGCGCAGAACGCGCCGCGCTCCGTTGACCTGGATCGTGGCCTCGTCTTCGGTGACAGCCAGCACCTTGACGCCCTGGTAGTCCTCGCCCGCTGCCAAGGCTTTGGGTGGATTTTCATCCACCACCAGCAGGGCCTTGCTGCCCAGCACACCGGCCATGCCCACCGACTGCGCGTGCGCCCAGCAAGGCACGAGACAGAGTGCGGCGGCAAGGGGGATGAGGGACGCGGTTTTCATGGTCTCGCTACAACGCGTGGTGTCGCTCGCTGCGGTTCAGACAGGCGTGCCCAGGCCAACGGCCGCTGCGCAACGTCGTAAGGGGGCGTCGCACGCCCTAGTCCCTGAAGTTGTCAAACGACAGCGGCACATCCGTCACATCCTTGCGGATCAGCGCCATGGCGGCCTGCAGGTCGTCGCGCTTGGCGCCAGTCACACGCACCTTGTCCTCCTGGATGGCGGCTTGCACCTTCAGTTTGCTCTCCTTGAGCAGCTTCTGGATCTTCTTGGCCAGCTCGCTCTCGATGCCGTTGCGCACCTTGATCACCTGCTTGACCTTGTCGCCGCCCATTTTCTGAACGTCGCCCATGTCCAGAAAACGCACGTCCACATTGCGCTTGGTGAGCTTGTTGCGCAGCACGTCCTCAATCTGCGTGAGCTGGAAGTCGGCATCGCCGATGAGGGTGATGTCTTTGTCCTTGATTTCGATGCTGGCCGACGTGCCCTTGAAGTCGAAGCGGGTGCCGATTTCCTTGGCGGTGTTCTCGACGGCGTTTTTCACTTCAACCAGGTTGGCTTCGCAGACGGTGTCAAAAGATGGCATGGTGGGTCTCAGTCTCTCTCAGGGGAACAGGGCAGGCCGCCCAGGGGGCGGGTGCGACAATCGGACCAATGGTAGTCGAGAAAAACGTCCCTTTGCAGCCTTGCAATACCTTCGGCATTGCCGCGCGCGCGCAGACGCTGGTGCGCGTGCGCTCGGCGGCCGACGTGCACGCCGTACTGGCCGACCCGGACCTGGCCGCGGCACCCAAGTTTGTGCTGGGCGGCGGCAGCAACATCATCCTCACGGGCGACGTGAAGCCCGTGGTGCTCAAGATGGAGATCAAGGGCCTGCGGCTTGTGGAAGAAACGCCTAGAGCCTGGATCGTGGAAGCCGGCGCCGGTGAGGTGTGGCACGACTGCGTGGCGTGGACGCTGGCGCAGGGCTTTCCGGGGCTTGAGAATCTGGCGTTGATACCCGGCACTGTGGGTGCATCGCCCGTGCAGAACATCGGTGCCTATGGCGTTGAATTGCAGGACCGTTTCGAGTCGCTCGACGCCATCGACCTGGCCACCGGCCGATCCTTTTCGCTGGACGCCGCGCAGTGCGGCTTCGGCTATCGCGACTCGGTGTTCAAGCACGCACCGGCGGACGCATCCGGCGCGGATGGTTTGCCCCGCGGCATGGGCCTGGAGGGGCGCGCCGTCATCACCCATGTGCGCTTTCACCTGCCCAAGCCCTGGAAGCCGGTGCTGGGTTACCTGGACCTGGAGCGACGCATGACCGAAGAGGGCGTGCACGAGCCCACGGCCCAGCAGATCTTCGACTGGATCTGCGACATCCGCCGCGCCAAGCTGCCCGACCCGGCCGTGGTCGGCAATGCCGGCAGCTTCTTCAAGAACCCCACGGTCTCTCCCGACCAGTGCGCTGACATCATCGCCCGCGAACCGCGCATCGTGCACTACCCCATGCCGGACGGGTCGATCAAGCTGGCGGCGGGCTGGCTAATTGACGCCTGCGGCTGGAAGGGCAAGTCCATCGGCAAGGCCGGCGTGTACGAAAAGCAGGCCCTGGTGCTGGTCAACCGCGGGCAGGGCGCCGACAGCGTGACGGGCGGCGAGGTGATGACCCTGGCCAAGGCCATCCAGACCAGCGTGTACGAGCGTTTTGGCATCCGGCTGGAGCCGGAGCCCGTGGTGGTATGAGATGGATGCTTCGCTTTTGATAGCTGTCAGCGCTTGATGGTATTGCCCTAGCGCCGTATTTGACTGAATTTTTCTGCGGGTTTGGCGCCGGCCCTGCCTCCGCGACAGCGGAAGTCGGTACACTTCGCCCCCGGCAATTTCGCCACCATGGGTTCCCTCGCCCCCATTCACCAAAAAGGACCACCATGCCTTTGCAACAGGCCGCGCCCTCGCGCGTGCCGCTTTTCCTCTTCGTTCTGGTGGCGTTCCACATCGCCATCGTCATTGCCAGCAACTATCTGGTCCAGCTGCCCATCACGCTGCTGGGTTTTCACAGCACCTGGGGGGCGTTCAGCTTTCCGTTCATCTTTCTCGCCACCGATCTCACCGTGCGGCTGATCGGCAAGGAGCATGCTCGCCGTGTCATCACCCGTGCCATGGTGCCGGCGCTGCTGGCGTCGTACGGTGTGGGCGTGCTGTTCCGCGACGGCCAGTTCAATGGCTGGGGCGCGCTGGCAGAGTTCAACACCTTTGTGTTCCGCATCGCATTTGCCAGCTTTGCGGCGTATGTGCTGGGGCAGCTGCTTGACATCCAGGTGTTTGACCGCATCCGCCAGCGCAGCCGGGCCTGGTGGCTGGCACCGGCCGCAGCCTCGGTGGTGGGGCAGGCTCTGGATACGGCCGCGTTCTTTGCCATCGCGTTCTGGCGCAGCCCCGATGCGTTCATGGCCGCGCATTGGGTGGAAATCGCCTGGGTGGACTACGTCATCAAGCTTGCCGTGAGCTTGCTGCTCTTCGTGCCTGCGTATGGCGTCGCCTTGGCAGCCATTGTGCGTACCCTGGCCCGGCGCGACGCCGCGCCTGCGGCGGCCTGAGCGCTCGCCATACCCGGGGGGCGAGCCCAAAAAGAAAACCGCCCGGCTGGTCTGCAGCACGGGCGGTTTTTGCTCACCTTTTGATAGCTATCAGCGCTTATCAGATAAGCGCTGGAGCCCATTCTGGGGTTTATTTTTTGGATCCGGCTCCGTCTTCAAGCTGCGCCAGCGCCGCATTGCCACCCAGCGACAGCAGGCCGGCCTTGGCGTACACGCCCAGCTTGCCGCGCGTATCCGAGATGTCCAGGTTGCGCATGGTCAGCTGGCCGATGCGGTCCAGCGGGCTGAACGGCGCGTCTTCCACCTTTTCCATCGACAGGCGCTCGGGAGCGTAGGTCAGGTTGGGCGATTCGGTGTTCAGCAGCGAATAGTCGTTGCCGCGGCGCAGCTCCAGCGTCACGGTGCCGGTAACGGCGCGGGCCACCCAGCGCTGGGCGGTTTCGCGCAGCATGATGGCCTGCGGGTCGAACCAGCGGCCCTGGTACAGCAGGCGGCCGAGCTTGAGGCCGTTCATGCGGTACTGCTCGATGGTGTCTTCGTTGTGGATGCCGGTGACGAGGCGCTCGTAGGCGATGTGCAGCAGCGCGAGGCCAGGAGCTTCATAGATGCCGCGGCTCTTGGCTTCGATGATGCGGTTTTCGATCTGGTCGCTCATGCCCAGGCCGTGGCGGCCACCGATGCGGTTGGCTTCCAGGATCAGCTCGACCGGGTCGTTGAACTCCTTGCCATTCAGCGCCACGGGCTGGCCTTCGTTGAACGTCACCGACACTTCCTCGGCCTTCACTTCCACCTCGGGCTTCCAGAACGCTACGCCCATGATGGGGTTGACGATGCGGATACCGCTGTTCAAAAACTCCAGGTCCTTGGCCTCGTGCGTGGCGCCCAGCATGTTGCTGTCGGTGCTGTACGCCTTCTCGGCGCTCATCTTGTAGCCGAAGCCGGCCTTGGTCATGAAGGCCGACATCTCGGCACGGCCGCCCAATTCATCGATGAACAGCTGGTCCAGCCAGGGCTTGTAGATCTTGAGCGAGGGGTTTGTGAGCAGGCCGTAGCGGTAGAAGCGCTCGATGTCGTTGCCCTTGAAGGTCGAGCCGTCGCCCCAGATGTTGACGTCGTCTTCCTTCATCGCGGCCACGAGCATGGTGCCGGTCACGGCGCGGCCCAGGGGCGTGGTGTTGAAGTAGGTCAGGCCTCCGGTGCTGATGTGGAAGGCGCCAGCCTGCAGGGCAGCGATGCCCTCGTGAGCCAGTTGCACGCGGCAGTCGATCAAACGGGCCTTTTCCGCCCCGTATTCCATCGCCTTCTTGGGGATGGCGTCGTAGTCGGGCTCGTCAGGCTGGCCCAGGTTGGCGGTGTAGGCATAGGGCACGGCGCCCTTGAGCTTCATCCAGTGCAGCGCGGCGCTGGTGTCCAGGCCGCCGGAGAATGCGATGCCGACCTTCTGGCCGAGGGGGAGGTTCTGGAGGATGGTTGCCATGTGTGCTTCTTCAAAAACGATAGCTGCCAGCGCTTTCTGGATAAGCGCTAACGGCCAAAATCAATCAAATTTCAGCCCGAAACATCAACCGAAGTGGCAGATGTAGTGGTAGGCCTCGGTCACGCGAATGTCGAACTTGGAGTTGCCGGGCACGCTGAACTTGTCGCCGGCCGCCGATTTCACCCAGGTGTCGGAGCCGTCCAGCTTGTATTCGCAGGAGCCGGCCACGCATTCCATGATCTCTGGCGCGCCGGTGTTGAATGTCAGCGTCGCGGGCAGCACCACGCCCACCGACTTCTTCGTGCCATCCGGGAAGGTGATGCCGTGGCTCACGCACTTGCCATCAAAGTACACATTGGCCTGGGTGGTGACGGACACGCCGTCGATTTTTTCGGTGGTCATGGGATGCGCTGCAGGGGTTGGAGGAAACCGGAGATTTTAGGGCAGCCTCTCGGGGCGGCAGCGGCAACCACGCCCGCACACAGCGCGCCGGCCATAAAAAAAGAGCCCGGCGGGCTCTTTTGTATGGCGTGTCGCCATGCGGCGCTCAGCGCCAGTACGGGTTGCGGTGGTGTGGAGGGTAGTACGGGCGGCTGTCGTAGCCGTACTCGATTACCGTCACCGGCGGGGTCACGTAGGTAGGCGGTTGCTGGTACACCGGCTGGGCCGGGTACGTGGATGTGACCACTCCGGGCTGGCTGTATACGCCTTGCGAGGCATACGGGTCGGGCTGCGTCGAGTAGGTCTGGCCCACAGGCTGCACGCTGAGCGGAATCCAGCGGCCGGGGTCATTCTGCGTGCGCGTGGTGTATTGGCGCCCCGCGTACTCGTACACCACGTTGTAGCCGACGGTGCGGTTTTCGTAGTATGTCTCGGTCGTGCAGCGCTGCACGTTCTGGTACTGGGGTTGGCCGCCTTCAATCTGGTTGCCCAACACGGCACCACCCAGCACGCCAATGGCCGTGGCCGCTGCGCGGCCGCTACCCTTGCCAATCGCGTTGCCGGCCGCACCGCCTGCAATGGCGCCCATCACGGCGCCCGCACCGCTGGTGCGGTTGCCGCTGTAGACGGTTTCATTGCCGCACACCTGCTGGGGAATGCCCACCTGCTGAACGATGGGCGTGGCGGACAGCACGCGGCCCTGTTCCTGAGCGCTGGCCACGGCGGCGATGGCGGCCAGGGTGGAAAACACGACGATCTTTTTCATGGAGAAACTCCTTTCGGGTCGGTACATAACGCACCAGACTGCAGAAAAGTTTAGGCCTCCCCGGTGAATTCAGGGACCCGAGGCCGTAAATCTGCGTAAAGATTTGTGCGGTTTCTCCGGTGTTTCCCAGGTTTGTGGGCGCGGCGGTTCACGTGTTGCGGGAGGCGTGGTTCCATGCCTGCCACTGCTCGGGCACAAATCCCACAGAGATGTGTGTCTGGCTACCGTCGCGCCACACCACGACCGGCCGCTTGATGACACTGGGCTGCTCCCGCATCAAGGCTGCGGCGCTGGCGTCGTCGGTTACCGCAGCCTGGGTCGCCTCGGGCAGCTTGCGCCACGTCGTGCCCTGGCGGTTGAGCAGCTTTTGCCACCCCACCGCTGCCATCCAAGCCGGCAACTGGTCGGTGGGCACGCCTTGCTTCTTGAAGTCGTGAAATTCGTGGTCGAGCCTTTGGTCGGTGAACCAGGTGCGTGACTTTTTGACGGTGTCGCAGTTGGGGATGCCGTAGAGGGTGATGCGTGAAGTGCTCATGCCCCGCATCATCCCCCAAGTTTGCGGGGCAGCCGGGCTGCACGGACAGTTCGACAGCAAGGCCTGGGCGACAATGGCGGGCTGTATGCACACCAAACCCCATACCCTGGAGGGCTGGCTCCGCCATTGCGAGCAGCTCCATCCCCACAGCATCGACATGGGCCTGGCCCGGGTCAGCGAGGTGGCGCGCCGTATGGCGCTGCGTTTTGAATGTCCGGTGATCACTGTGGCGGGCACCAACGGCAAGGGCTCCACCTGCGCCATGCTCGAGGCCGTGGCGCTGCAAGCCGGCTACCGCACTGGCGTCTACACGTCTCCGCATCTGGTCCACTTTGAAGAGCGGTGCCGTGTGCACGGCGAGATTGTCAGTGGTTCAGACCTGATATCGCACTTCGACGCCGTGGAAAGCGCCAGGACGCAAAACGGCGATGACATATCGCTCACCTACTTTGAGTTCACCACCTTGGCGATCCTGCGGCTCATGAGCCACTCGCTATTGGATGTGGCCATTCTGGAGGTGGGTCTGGGCGGCCGCCTGGACGCGACCAACATCATCGATGCCGACTGCGCCATCATCACCAGCATCGACATCGACCACACCGAATACCTGGGGCCCGACCGCGAGACCATCGGCCGGGAGAAGGCCGGCATCATGCGCACCGGCCGGCCTGTCGTCGTGGGCGACCCGATGGCGCCCCAGAGCGTGCTGGACCATGCACTGGAGATCGGCGCCGATCTCTGGCGGTTTGGGCACGACTTCAATTTCTCGGGAGACAAGCAGCAGTGGGGCTGGGCGGGCCGCGGGCGGCGCTACGCGGGCCTGGCCTATCCGTCGCTGCGCGGCGCTAACCAACTGATCAACGCCTCGGGCGTGCTGGCGGCTTTTGAAGCCCTGCGCGAGCGCCTGCCGGTCACGGCCCAGGCGGTGCGCAATGGCTTGGCGATGGTGGAGCTTCCCGGACGATTCCAGATCGTGCCGGGCCAGCCCACCTTGGTGCTGGACGTGGCGCACAACCCCCACTCCGTGGCCGCACTCACGGCCAATCTGGATGCCATGGGCTATTTCCCCACCACGCACGCCGTTTTTGGCGCCATGGCCGACAAGGATCTGGCCCCGATGCTCGCCAAGGTGGGCCCGCTGGTGGATTCCTGGTACTTCACCAATCTGCCCACGCCACGGGCAGAAACGGCGGCGGCCTTGCAGCAGAAATGGAACGCCGTCCAGATGGTGGCCGGCGGGCAGCGCAAGGTCAGCTCCAGCCTGCACGCGAGTCCCATGGAAGCGTTGCAGGCCGCGGTCGCCGCAGCAGACCCGGCTGATAGAATCGTGGTCTTTGGCTCGTTTTACACGGTGGGTGGCGTGCTGATCAACGGAACGCCTCGCCTGCACGCCAAGCATCTGGGCTGACGGGGCTGGGTTCAGCGGTTCCTCAGCTCCCACGAGTCTCAACTCCATGGCATTTTTCAAGTTTCGGTGGCCCGGTCAGAGTGAACAAAAACCGGACGAAAAACCGGTCAAGCGCTCCCGCTCGTCGCAGGCCGAGAGCATCGAAGTCATGCGCCGCCGGGCACGCCACCGCCTGATTGGCGCAGCAGTGCTGGTGCTGGTGGGGGTTGTGGGGTTTCCCCTTCTGTTCGACACCCAGCCACGCCCCGTTCCCGTCGACATTCCCATCGAGATTCCCGACCGCAACAAGGTGCCTGCGCTGGTGGTTCCCACGCCAGCTGCTGCGCCAGAGGCTCAGGCCCCGGTCGCTGCGCCACCCGCCTCTGTGGCTCTGGGGGAGGCTGCGCCTGCCACCCGTCCTGCCGTGCCCGCACGCCCTGGCACCCAGGCCGCAGCAGGCAGTGGCATTACCGACGGCGAGGAACTGGTCTCTGGCGCACGCCCGGCCGCATCGCGGCCCGCGCCTGCCGTAGCGGCTACCCCAGCCGTCCCCAGCGCTCCTGCGCGGCAGGAAACCCGGGCCGAAGCCAAGCCCGCCGCGACGCCTGCCCCGGTGCCCGAACCTAAACCCGCGCGGCCCGATGACGCCGCGCGTGCGCGTGCGTTGCTGGAAGGTCGCGCCACCGAAGTGTCTTCACCGGGTGCCGAAGAGAGCCGCTTCATCGTGCAGGTGGGCGCTTTTGCCGATGCCGAAAAGGCCCGCGAGGCGCGCACCAAGGTCGAGCGCGCAGGGCTTAAAACCTATACCCAGGTGGTGGACACCAAGGAAGGCAAGCGCACGCGCGTTCGGGTGGGGCCGTTCACCACCCGCGCTGAGGCGGACAAGGCGGCCGCGCGGATCAAGGCGCTGGACCTGTCGGCCTCGGTCCTCACGCTCTAGGTTGTCCGGCTTTTTTGCCTTTTCCAGACCACTGCCTGTTCCATGGCTGCTCTCGACTGGATTTTTGTGGCGGTGTTGCTCGCATCCATGCTGGTGGGTGCGTGGCGCGGCCTGGTGTTTGAAGTGCTGTCCGTGCTGGGCTGGGTGGCTGCTTTTTTTGTGGCGCAGTGGTTTGCGGCAGACGCTGCGCAGTGGCTGCCAATGGGAGAGTCGGCGGGGTCCCTGCGCTACGCTGCCGGGTTTGTGCTGGTGTTTGTTGCGGCGGTTTTTGTGTGCGGTTTTTTTGCGTGGCTGGGCAAGAAGCTGGTCGAAGCGGTCGGCCTGCGGCCTGCGGACCGCACCCTGGGCGCGGCCTTTGGCGTCCTGCGCGGCCTGGTTTTGCTGCTGGTAGTGGCAGTGGTCGCGGGGCTGACGCCCCTGCACGAGGCGCTGTGGTGGCAGGAATCACAAGGGGCGCCGGTTCTTGCAGAAATTCTCAGGGGCTTGAAACCGGCGCTGCCGGAAGAATTTGGTAGGCATCTGCCTTCCTAGTATCGATGGGGCAGTGGCCACAAGTCGCTGCCAAGAGGTTGCCGCGGGGCTGTTCCCGCAAACGGATGGAAACTTACTATGTGTGGAATCGTCGGCGTCGTCAGCGCAACGCCTGTCAATCAGCTGATCTATGACGCGCTGCTGCTTTTGCAGCACCGCGGACAGGACGCAGCAGGCATCGTGACCCAGCAGGGCCGCAAGTTCTTCATGCACAAGGCCAAGGGCATGGTGCGCGACGTTTTCCGCACGCGCAACATGCGCGCGCTGCCCGGCAATGTGGGCCTGGGCCAAGTGCGTTACCCCACAGCGGGCAATGCGTATAGCGAGGAAGAGGCTCAGCCCTTCTACGTCAACGCGCCGTTCGGCATCGTGCTGGTGCACAACGGCAACCTGACCAACGCCCGCGAACTGCGCACCGAGTTGTTCCAGACCGATCATCGCCACACAAACACCGAGAGCGACTCTGAAGTGCTGCTCAACGTGTTCGCGCACGAGCTGGAGCGTGCTACGCGCGGCGTGCCGCTGCAGGTGGACGACGTATTTGCTGCGGTTCGTGCCGTGCACAAGCGCATCAAAGGTTCGTATGCTGTGATTGCGCTCATTGCCGGCCATGGCCTGCTGGCCTTCCGCGATCCGCATGGCATTCGTCCATTGGCGCTGGGCCGCAGCCAGGACGGCACCGTGATGATCGGCAGCGAGTCGGTGGCGCTGGAGGGCACATCGCATGTGTTCGAGCGCAACATCGACCCCGGCGAGGCCGTGTTCATCACACTGGATGGCCAAGTACATGCCGCCCAATGCGCCGAGAAACCGCAGCTCAACCCCTGCATTTTCGAATTCGTTTACTTGGCACGTCCGGATTCGGTGCTGGACGGCATTTCTGTCTACCAGGCACGTCTGAACCTCGGCGAGGCGCTGGCCAAGCGCGTGATCTCCACCGTGCCTCCGAATGAGATCGACGTGATCATCCCCATCCCCGAATCCAGTCGGCCCAGCGCCACGCAACTGGCGCACCTGCTGGGCATTCCGTACCGCGAGGGCTTCGTCAAGAACCGCTACGTTGGCCGCACCTTCATCATGCCGGGGCAGGGCGTGCGCAAGAAGTCGGTGCGCCAGAAGCTCAACGTGATCGGCAGCGAGTTCAAGGGCCGCAATGTGCTGCTGGTGGATGATTCGATCGTGCGCGGCACCACCAGCCGCGAAATCGTGCAGATGGCGCGCGATGCGGGTGCCCGCAAGGTGTACCTGGCCAGCGCCGCGCCGCCAGTGCGCTACCCCAACGTGTACGGCATCGACATGCCCACCAGCAGCGAACTGGTGGCCCATGGCCGCACCGTGGAAGAAATCCGCCAGGCGATTGGCTGCGACGCGCTGATCTACCAGGACGTGGACGGCATGAAGAAAGCCGTGGGCTCGCTCAACAGCGCCATCGCTGGCTTTGATGCCTCGTGTTTTGATGGAGTGTATGTGACCGGCGACATCACCGCTGCCGGTATCGCGAGCCTGAATGAGGGCCGGGTGGGGGCCGAGGAGGGTGAAGAAGACACCTCGCGCCTTGCGCTGCCCAACGCGCAGGAATCCTGAGCGTACGCGGGACAGCCTCCCGCTGGGAACCTCTTGTTTGAATTGGATCGACTGTGAAGCTGGCCCCGCAAGGGGCCAGCGCTTATTGAAATGACTGCTGCTACTTCTGCCAATCCCGCCGCGGGCCGCGTGCGCACCCGGTTTGCGCCTTCCCCGACCGGTTTCATCCATCTGGGCAACATCCGCTCGGCGCTGTACCCCTGGGCGTTTGCACGCGCCACCGGCGGCGACTTCATCCTGCGCATCGAAGACACCGACGTCGAGCGCTCCAGCCAGGCGGCGGTGGACGTCATCATCGAAGGCATGAAGTGGCTGGGCCTGGACCACGACGAGGGCCCGTTCTACCAGATGCAGCGCATGGACCGCTACAAGGCCGTGTTGGCCGAACTGCAGGCCGCTGGCCATGTATACCCTTGCTACATGAGCGTGGCCGAGTTGGACGCCCTGCGTGAGAAGCAGATGGCCGCAAAGGAAAAGCCCCGCTACGACGGCACCTGGCGCCCCGAGCCCGGCAAGACGCTGCCAGCCATCCCCGAAGGCGTGCAGCCCGTGCTGCGCTTCAAAAACCCGCAGGGCGGCGTGGTGGCGTGGGACGACAAGGTCAAGGGCCGCATCGAGATCCGCAACGACGAACTTGACGACCTCGTCATCGCGCGCCCCGATGGTACGCCGACGTACAACTTCTGCGTGGTGGTGGACGACATCGACATGGCTATTACCCATGTGATCCGCGGCGACGACCACGTGAACAACACCCCCCGTCAGATCAACATCTTTCGCGCGCTGGGCAAGGAACCGCCGGTGTATGCCCACCTGCCCACGGTGCTCAACGAGCAGGGCGAGAAGATGAGCAAGCGCAACGGCGCCAAGCCTGTCACCCAGTACCGCGACGAAGGCTACTTGCCCGATGCCATGGTCAACTACCTCGCACGCCTGGGCTGGAGCCACGGCGACGACGAGATCTTCAGCCGCGAGCAGTTCCTGCAGTGGTTCAACCTGGATCATCTGGGCCGCAGCGCAGCGCAGTTCGATGAAGCCAAGCTGCGTTGGGTGAACGCCCAGCACCTCAAGGCCATGCCCGACGAAGCGCTGGCGTCGCTGGTGGCCCCCCAATTGAAGCGCCAGGGCATTGCCGCCGAGGCCCTGGCTGATGGCCGGCTGCCCCGCATCTGCGCACTGTTCAAGGACCGCTGCGACACGACCGTGGCGCTGGCGAACTGGGCACAGGTTTTCTATGGGGATGTGACCCCCGTGGAGGCCGAGCGCGCCCAGCACATCACCGATGCCATCGCTCCGGCGCTGGATGCGCTGGCCGACGCGTTGGCGGTATGCGAATGGGACAAGGCATCGATTGCGGCCGCTTTCAAACAGGTACTGGCAGCGCAGGGGCTGAAGATGCCCCAACTCGCGATGCCAGCCCGCGTGCTGACGGTTGGTACAGCGCACACGCCCTCGGTCGATGCGGTGCTGGAACTTGTCGGCCGTGAAAAAGTTGTAGCGCGTTTGCGAAACCGCTAAAAATCTGTCTATAATTCAAGGCTCAGATGATGACGAAAAACACTCAGTGTTTAGCGTGATTAAGTGGGGGTATAGCTCAGCTGGGAGAGCGCTTGCATGGCATGCAAGAGGTCATCGGTTCGATCCCGTTTACCTCCACCAAATTTTGAGTTCGGTTAGTTCCAAGGTTTTGACCCTATCGTCTAGAGGCCTAGGACATCACCCTTTCACGGTGAGTACCGGGGTTCGAATCCCCGTAGGGTCGCCAAGTTTGTAGCACTTGGCTTGTGTTGAAAGATGCAAGCAAAAAGCTGCCTGCCAGGAGTGGTAGTTCAGTTGGTTAGAATACCGGCCTGTCACGCCGGGGGTCGCGGGTTCGAGTCCCGTCCACTCCGCCAGTCAAAAGCCCTTGCAGGTTTTGATATTGCAAGGGTTTTTCTTTGGTGAATACCCAAAGAAATTCGGGGGTATAGCTCAGCTGGGAGAGCGCTTGCATGGCATGCAAGAGGTCATCGGTTCGATCCCGTTTACCTCCACCAAATTTTGAGTTCGGTTAGTTCCAAGGTTTTGACCCTATCGTCTAGAGGCCTAGGACATCACCCTTTCACGGTGAGTACCGGGGTTCGAATCCCCGTAGGGTCGCCAAGTTTGTAGCACTTGGCTTGTGTTGAAAGATGCAAGCAAAAAGCTACCTGCCAGGAGTGGTAGTTCAGTTGGTTAGAATACCGGCCTGTCACGCCGGGGGTCGCGGGTTCGAGTCCCGTCCACTCCGCCAGATACAAACCGCTGCAGTCGCAAGGCTGCAGCGGTTTTTTCTTTTGTTTCTTGTTCAGACCGGACACATGGTTAACAGGTGTGCGAGGACATGGTTAACAGATTTGATTAAACGGCTCAGGTGTCAGTCAGGTCAATCACCAGGCAGCGGTGATGCGCGAAGAACACCTCAAAGCAACCATCCTTGTCCTGCTTGGGCCGGATACCCACCTTGTGGCGGTGCAAGGCGTTACTCAGCTTGTAGCGCTTGCCTCTGAACTTCAGGATCCCGTTCCAGTCGACCGTGTGCACCTCATCTGCACTGCTGTACTGCGGCGGGCTCAATCGCTCAGGGAACGCTCTCTTGCTGGGGCGATAGCATGTGACCGGGGTGGCTCCGCGCAGTGCTTCATGCGGGCGCTGGTGGTTGTAGACCACACGCCAGCGGTCCAGCGCCTGCTGGACCTTCTCCAGGCTCTCGAAGCACCTCCCCTTGAGCAGCTCGATCTCCAGCGTTCGGTGAAAGCGCTCGTCCTTGCCCGTTGGTTTGCGGGTGGTAGGGCCTGCTGTGGCTGACGTGGATGCCTAGTTGCACCAGCCACACGCCCAGAGCTGTGAGCTGGCCTGGTGCACTTGGTGAGCCCCAGGGAGCACCGTTGTCGAAGTTGATCTGCGCTGGCAGGCCATAGCGCCTGAATACCTCTGTCATGTGCGCTTGCACGATCTCAGTGGCAGTCTTGCCGCAGGCCTGAAGCGCCAGGTTGAAGCGCGAGTGATCGTCCAGCATGGTCAGCGGCGAGCACCGCCCCTCCACGGTCTGGAAGTGGCCCTTGAAGTCGGCCTGCCAAAGTGCGTTGGGCTCCTCGCGTTCGAACCGCTGCCAGGGCTTGGCCGCTTCGCTGGCCTCCGGTGCGATCAGGCTGTGGCGGTGCAAGATGGAGGTGACGGTGCTAGGGGCCACGTTGGGCCCACCCAGGTGCTGCAAGCGCCAGCTGATCTTGCGCCCGCCCCACGAGGGATGCTCGGTGCGCATAGCGATGACGGCCGCCTCCACCTGCGGCAAGGACCTGCTCGGACTGCTGCGCGGTCTTCGCGAGCGGTCTACGAGCCCCTCGCTGCCTTGCTCTTCAAAGCGGTTGAGCCACTTGTACCCGGTGGGGGCACTGATGCCAAAGCGGCGGCACAGCTCGCGCAGATTGGCGCCCTCTTGCCTTGCCAGTTCAACGAATTCCTGTCTCAGGTTCTTGGTGTTGCAAGCCTTCCATGGCATAGCGACCTCCAGCGAAGTTCGCCGAAAGTGTTAACCATGTCCTCGCACACCTGTTAACCATGTGTCCGGTCTGAACAGTTTCTATAGTAAATACGCTGTCAGCGCTTGCTGGACAAGCGCTGACAGCTATGGATTTGATAGTCCGCTTGTCTGCGTGCAGTAAATCAGCGCGGGGCAAGGCGGATGGCGCCGTCCAGTCGGATGACCTCTCCGTTTAGCATGTCGTTTTCAAAGATGTGCTGCACCAGTTTCGCGTAGTCCTTGGGCGTGCCCAGGCGGCTGGGGAAGGGCACTCCGGCGGCCAGTGCGTCCTGCACTTCCTGGGGCATGCCAAACAGCATGGGCGTGCCGAAGATGCCGGGGGCGATGGTCATGTTGCGGATTCCGTTGCGGGCCAGGTCGCGGGCAATCGGCAGGGTCATGCCCACCACGCCGCCTTTGGAAGCCGAATAGGCGGCTTGGCCGATCTGGCCGTCGTACGCGGCCACGCTCGCGGTCGAGATCAGCACGCCGCGTTCACCCGTGGACTCCGGTTCGTTCTTGCTCATGGCTTCGGCGGCCAGGCGGATCATGTTGAAGCTGCCGATCAGGTTGACGGTAATCGTCTTGCTGAACAGTGCCAGGGCGTGAGCGCCGTTCTTGCCCACGGTTTTTTCGGCGGGCGCAATGCCGGCGCAGTTCACCAGGCCCATGAGCTTGCCTAACGACACCGCCTTGGCCACCACAGCTTGGCCATCTGCCTCATTGCTTACGTCGCACTTCACAAAGGCGCCACCGATGTCCTTGGCAACGGCTTCGCCTTTTTCTGCCTGCATGTCGGCGATCACCACGGTGCCGCCCTGGGCCGCCAGCATGCGTGCCGTGCCTTCGCCCAGACCTGACGCGCCGCCGGTCACGATGAATACCTTGCCTTTGATCTCCATGTCCAGTCTCCAGTAAGTGACGTTAACGTAAACGTCAATTATGGCGCATCTGCCAAGTGCCTCACGGGCAAAAAAAAGCCCGGCCGGAGCCGGGCGTGTCGAAAGCCGTGCGTGATTACTGGAATCCCACCCGGTCCAGCATCTGCTGCACCTTGGTCGTATTGGCGCCCACGGCACTGATCGGGATGGTCTCGCTCTTGAACGCCTGGCCGCCGGTCATGGCCTTGAGAGCTGGGTTGTCCAGCGCCACGCCCTTGGCTGCGGGCCATTCGTTGTTGCCGTTCGCAAAGTAGTTCTGGGCTTCAGGACTGGCCAGGTATTCGAGGAACTTGACTGCATTGGCCTGGTTCTTGGAGTGCTTTGCCACCGCGCCGCCCGCGATGTTCAAGTGCGTGCCCCAGGATTCCTGGTTGGGGAAGACCACCCCCACCTTGTTCACCACGGCCACGTCCTCGGGCTTGTTGGAGCGCATCAAGCGTGCGAGGTAGTAGCTGTTGGTGACTGCGATATCGCACTCTCCAGCGGCCACGGCCTTGATCTGGTCAGTATCGCCACCCTTAGGCGGACGGGCCAAATTGCCGACCATGCCCTTGAGCCAGGCTTCGGCCTTCTGCTCGCCCAGGTGCTCGGTCACGGCGCCGAACAGGCTCAGGTTGTAAGGGTGCGAGCCGGAGCGGATGCAGATCTTGCCCTTATTCTTGGGGTCGCCCAGCGATTCATACGTGGCGACGTCCGCTTTTTGCACCTTGACCTTGTTGTAGACGATGACGCGTGCGCGGGTGGAGAGGCCGTACCACGCAATGCCGCCGTCCGCCGCGCGGGCGCCGCGCAGGTTGGCGGGGATGGCATCGTTCAGCACCTGCGACTTGATGGGCTGGAACAGGCCGTCCACCTCGCCTTTGTACAAGCGGGCTGCGTCCACCAGCAGGATCACATCGGCAGGCGACGCTGAGCCTTCGGCCTTGAGGCGAGCCAGGATGCCTGCATCGTCGGCATCCACGCGGTTGATCTTGATACCAGTGGCCTTGGTGAAGCCGGTGTAGAGCGCTTCGTCGGTGGAGTAGTGGCGGGCGGAATACAAGTTGACCACCTGGTCCTGGGCATGGACGGCGCTGGCGGTAGCAGCCAGCACACAGGCGCTGAGCAAGGCTTTCGCGGACTTTGACATGAGGAGCAGCTTTCAGTGTTGAACTGGGAGGCAATGATAAAACAAACGCGAATTATTCTTAATAAAGTCGTGGTTTGTAAACGGGATTTTCCTGCGAACCTGATCCAGCGCAACGATGTCCCGCATAACACCGGCGAGTCGGTGGCAGTGCGGATCGGGACGGGTCACAAGGCGTCTGCTCGCAGCCAATAGCCCGGCTATTTGCAAGAAAAGCGACACAGCGAACCGCCCGAGGCCGCGCTATCACGGACCGCAGGGAGTTATGCAAGACATCCCAAGAGAGCAAAAAAAAGCCCGGTTGAATAACCGGGCTTTAAAAGGATCCTTGAAACGGGGGTTTCGAGAGGATCCAAGGAGACAACTGGGGCGCTGAAGGCGGGGCCTGCAGCGCATGACGGGATTATCAGGGTAATCCCTGCGCACGGGCTAGAGAGGCGACTCCAGACCGCGCTGTGCGGGGCTCAGCGCTTGCGCGGTGCGGCCGTCTTGGCAGCGTTGGCCGCCGTGCTGGCCACGGCGTTGAAGTTGGCTTCGGCCACGTCCGATGCCTGCTTCACGGCCTTTTGCACGGATTCAAAGGCATTGTTGGCTGCAGAAACGGCGCTCTTCATCACGGCCACGGCGGTTTCGGAACCAGCGGGGGCGTTCTTCGCGGCGCTGTCCACCAGATTGGAGAATGCCCGTTGTGCGTCGGCAGCCTGGCCTTCAAAAGCCTTGCCAAACTCGGCGCCAGTGCCCGAAGCGATGTCATACAGGTGGCGGCTGTAGGCCGCAGTCTTTTCGGCCAAGGGCTGGAACAGGCCGGCTTGCAGGGCCATCAGTTCTTGAGCATCCTTGACGGCCAGCACGGCTTGCGAGTGGTTGGCGGCTTCGGCCAGGGCGGCGCGCGAGGCGGTCACGTTCAGTTCCACGAGCTTTTCAACGCCTTCGAAGGCCTTGGTCGTCAGACCAAACAGGGTTTCGATGTTGGCCTTGTGGGATGCCAGGATTTGTTCAGCGGTCAGCGTCATGTCATATCTCCTAAAGAATGGTGCCCCCAGAGGGGCGGGGTGGCTTACAGACATCTGCGCTGACGTTGACCTCTTGGCCATGTTGCAGTGCAGCATGGAACGAATTTTAAGGACTTGTGAACACATTGCAAGCGGTTTTTGCTGCAATGCAGCAAATTAGGGTGCGGCACCAAAAAGCCGGGCTGGCCACAATGGCGTCATGCATGCCTACTACGCAGACCAGTTCGTGCTGCCCCTGCCCGAAGGGCACCGCTTTCCCATGGCCAAGTACCGCATGCTGCGCGACCGCATTGCGCAGCATCTGCCAGGCGTGGTGCTGCAGGCGGCTCCATCCGCGCCGGATGAAGACCTGGCGCTGGCCCACACTTCGGAATACATCCGCGCTGTGCAGACGGGTACCCTGGCGCCAGCGGCACAGCGCGAAATCGGCTTTCCGTGGAGCGAGGCCATGGCCGAGCGGGCCAGGCGCTCGGTGGGCGCGACGGTCGCTGCCAGTCGCAGCGCCTGGGAGCAGGGCGTGGCAGGCAACCTGGCGGGTGGCACGCACCACGCCTATGCAGACAAGGGCAGCGGGTTTTGCGTCTTCAACGATGTGGCGGTAGCCGCGCGCCGCATGCAGGCCGAGTGGCGGGCAACGCAGACCCGCGCGGGCGCTGCGCCGCTCCAGGTGGCGGTGATCGACCTGGACGTGCACCAGGGCAACGGCACGGCGCGCATCTTCCAGGGCGACGACAGCGTGTTCACGCTGTCGCTGCACGGGGCGCGGAATTTTCCTTTCCGCAAGGAAGTCAGCGACCTGGATGTTGACTTGCCGGACGGCTGTGCGGATGGAGACTACCTACAGGCGCTGGACCATGCGCTCACGGTGCTGGAGGACCGCTGCAGGCCACAGCTGGTGTACTACCTGGCCGGTGCAGATCCGCACGTGGGCGACCGCCTGGGCCGCCTGGCTTTGAGCCATGACGGCCTGGAGGCCCGCGACCGGCGGGTGTTTGACTGGGCATGGCAGCGCCGTATTCCTCTGGTGTTTGCCATGGCTGGCGGCTACGGTAATGACCTGGAAGACACGCTCGCTGCCCAGCTCACTACCTGGCGGGTGGCCTGGCACTACCACCAGCGCTGGCAGAATGTGCCGCCATGAACTCCGCCGCCAGCCCCTCCGCTCCGTCTGCACCCGCCCGCCCGGCGCCCCAGCCCCGCAGCGCCTACCCCGTATTCCGTCCCATCACCACCCGCTGGGCGGACAACGACGTGTACGGTCATGTGAACAACGTTGTGTACTACAGCTGGTTCGATACGGCGGTCAACGCGCACCTGATCGACCAGGGGGTGCTCGACATCCATTCAGGCCAGACCATCGGCCTCGTGATCGAAACCCAATGCAACTACTTCGCGCCCCTGGCGTTTCCGCAGACGGTGGAAGCGGGCGTGCGGGTGGCGCGCCTGGGAGGCTCCAGCGTGCGCTATGAAGTGGGGCTGTTCGCCCAGGGCGAATCATTGACGGCTGCGGCCGGGCACTTCATCCACGTGTATGTGGACCGCGAAACCCGCCGGCCGGTGCCGGTGCCAGAGGCGCTGCGCAAAGTGTTGCAGGCCCTCGCAGTGGCATAAAGTCAATAACTCAAAATTGATAGCTGCTGGCGCTTGATAGATAAGCGCTAGAGGCGATTTTGTTTGATGTTTTCAGCCTTGCTCACACCCTCGCTGCGTCTTTTGATCGTCCTTGGCTGACATCCTTTTTTGGCTGAGCGGCGTATGGTGCGCGGAGGGAGCGTCTGAACAACCGCCACGACAACGGGCTAAACCTCGACTATTTGCAAGACTTGATCATGATCCACACCTTTCCTCGCCGTTTCCTCTCATCGCTGCCGGGCCGTGGCGCGGCCTTTGCCTTGGCCGCGTGCGCGCTACTGGCCGCGGGCGGCGCCCAGGCGCAGGCATACGTCAACGCCACCGTGGGCGGCGAACTGGCGCCCGGTGTCTACGGTCGCATCAACATCGGCAGCGGCATGCCTCCACCCCCGGTGATCTATGCCGAGCCCGTCATCATCCAGCGGCCTGCGGTGGTGGTGCCCCGCGCGCCCATCTACCTATATGTGCCACCGGGCCATGCCAAGAAGTGGGACAAACATTGCCACCGCTATAACGCGTGTGCGCAGCCCGTGTACTTTGTGCAGGAGCCGCCGCCACGCCGCGGCCCGCCTCCACACGCTGGCCGCCATGGCCGCGACGACCGGCGCTGGGACGATGACCACGGGCGCGGCGGCAAGCACGCGCGCGGGCACGACGACCGCGGCAGGCATGACCGAGACGACCACCGGGGCCGTGGCGAAGGCCGAGGCCACGGGCACCAACGCTGAGAAGGCGTATACGCTGAAGGCGGAACAACCGCCTGGGCCGTGGCAGATGCGCTGCCAGCCCACTTGCGCCAGGTCAGGCTGGCCGGTGGTACGTGCGGTTAAGCTCGGGCCCCTATGGCCCAAGTCACTTTTTCTCCGCCTTTCACCTCTCCCGACGATGTTTTGAGCCAGCTGCAGGAAGCGGGATATGCCGTTTTGTCGCCCACAGGCGTTGCGCAGTGGATGGGCTGCGACCTGGCGGACCTGACGACGCTCAATGGCGACTGGGACACTCTGCCGCCCGATGAATTCCTGAAGGACGGTGGCCGGTACCGCCGCCGCCGCCATGCCTGTTTTGTAGTGGCGGGCGGGCAGGTGCAGCAGGTGCCGCACCGCGCGCATTGGCAACCGGTGGAATACAACGCTCTGCATGGCGGCATGGAGCGCTGGTTTGCGCCCATGGAGCCCGCCACCGTCGCACGGCCCGTGTGGCAGCGGCTGCTCGCGGCGCTGGCACAGGTGTCGCAGGCGACGTTCGCGACCCAGCCTGATGCGGATGCTGCGGATGCCGCGCAGCCCTGGTTCTTGGAGGCGCACCAGTTCCGCATCGACACGACGGATGGCATCGGCCGGCCCACGCCCGAAGGCGCGCACCGAGACGGTGTGGACCTGGTCGCCGTGTTCCTGGTGGGCCGCGAAGGCGTGAAAGGTGGCGAGACGCGCGTGTTCGAGGCCCATGGCCCCAGCGGCCAACGCTTCACGCTCACGCAGCCGTGGTCGCTGCTGCTGCTGGACGATGCGCGCATGATCCATGAGTCCACCCCCATCCAGCCGCTGGGCGAAGGCGGGCACCGCGATACGCTGGTGGTGACCTGCCGCCGCGGCAACTTCCAGGGGGCGGACGTGGTGCGGCAGGCGCAGACCCAGGCGCCGGCGGCAGCACCGCAGGCTTGAGCCGTCGATGCCTTGGGGCACAGGGCCGGCGAGTGCTCCGGATTTGATGCGAATCAAGATGCGGGGTATGGTGGCAGTCCACACTCTGGTTCAGAGGCCGGCCACAAGCCGGGCCCATTCATCAACCCAAGGAGAAGCACCATGTTCAAGCACATTCTGGTTCCTGTGGACGGTTCGCAAACGTCGATGCTGGCCGTGTCCAAGGCCGCAGGCCTGGCCAAGACCTTTGGCAGCGCCGTGACGGCGGTGTATGTGATCGACCCGTACCCCTTCACCGGCGTGGGTGCCGACTTCGCCTACGGCCAGGCGCAGTACATCAGCGCCGCCACATCCGAGGCCAACACCGCCCTCGAATCCACCAAGAAGGCCATGAACGATGCGGGTGTGGAAGTGACCACCGTGGTGGGCGAGGGCCATGCCGTGCACGACGGCATCCTGCGCGCTCTGGAGAGCACGGGCGCCGACCTTATCGTGATGGGCTCGCACGGCCGCCGCGGCCTGGAAAAACTGGTGCTTGGCAGCGTCACGCAGCGCGTGTTGGGCGTTGTGCACATTCCCGTGCTGGTGGTGCGCGACTGACTGTGCGCAAGGCCCCCAGGGCCAACGTGTTCCGTGCAAAAACGGTTCCTGACGGAGCCGTTTTTTTTGCCCTACTGCGATGCCTGAGAGCCGACCAGCACGGGCGACGAGCGAAAGCGCTCGGGCAGCAGCGCCTGCAGCTGCGTGATCTTGGGGCGGTCGTACGTGGCGATGTAGAGCGAATGCGGATTGCGTGTGGCGTAGTCCTGGTGCTAGTCTTCTGCGGGGTAAAAGCGGCTCAACGGGACTAATGTGGTGGCGATCTCGCGCGGTAGCAGCTGGGTGGCGTCAAGTTGGTTGATGTACAGCTGCGCGACGCGCTGCTCCTCTGCGTTGGCGTAAAAGATCGCCGAGCGGTACTGCGGCCCGATGTCCGGGCCTTGTCGGTCCACTTCGGTGGGGTCGTGCGCTACCGAGAAGAAGATCTGCAGCAACTGCCCATAGCTCACCACCTGAGGGTCGTAGGTGATGGCCACGGCCTCGGCATGGCCTGTCTTGCCCGAACTCACCTGCGGGTACGTTGCCGTCTCTGGCGCGCCGCCGGCATAGCCTGAAACGGCGTTGAGCACGCCGTTGGTGTGCTGGAACACGGCCTGCACGCCCCAGAAACATCCGCCTGCCAACACCGCAGTGGCCGTCGCGGCCGGGATGGGCGGGCTGCCATGCGCAATGTCCTCCGCTGGAGGCGGCAGCGCCACGGAAGGCCTGGCGCCCGACGAGGCGCCCGCGTACAGCAGAGCCGCCAGCATGGCCACGCCGACCAGCACCAGCAGTTTGGAGCCGTGATTGGAGCCGGGTGACGAAGTGGTCTCGGCGGGTGCTGCCGCGCGCTGAGGACGCACGGGCTTGCGGGAGGAAGGGGGCACGGCAAGGACTCCTGGGCCTGGGGCGGCCTGCGGCGCGGGCCGCCCCGGCGCAGACCTTACTCGATCTTGGCGCCCGAGGCTTCCACAATGCCCCGCCATTGCACGTACTCCTTGTTGAGCAGTGCGCCCAGCTGGCCGGGCGAGAGCGCTTCGGGCTCGGCGCCCTGGGCCTGGATGGCGGCCTTCATCTCGGGCGTGGCCAGCAGCTTGTTGATCTCGGCGTTGATCTGGTTAACGATTGCCGGCGGGGTGCCGGTGGGCGCGAACACGCCGTACCACGTGCTCACGTCAAAGTCCTTGAAGCCGGATTCGGCCACAGTGGCCACATCGGGCAGCGAGGAGCTGCGCTTGGCCGACGTGACGGCCAGCGGGCGCAGCTTGCCGGCCTTGATCTGGCCCATGGCCGAGGGCAGGGACGAGACCAGCAGGTCCACGTTGCCCGCCAGCGCATCCATCAGCGCGGGGTTGGAGCCCTTGTAGGGGATGTGGCTGAGCTTGACGCCCGCAGCCTGCTCGAACAGGTGGCCCGCCAGGTGGATGGACGTGCCGTTGCCGGGCGAACCGTAGGTGATGGTGCCGGGCGCGGCCTTGGCGGCGGTCACCACGTCGGCCAGCGTCTTGTACTTGGAGTTCACGCTGGTGGCGATGACCACGGGCGTCCACGCCACGTGGGCCACGGCAGTGAGGTCCTTGGTCGGGTCCCACGGCAGGTTCTTGTACAGCCAGGGGCCGATGACCAAGTTGTCTTTCTGGCCCATCACGAGGTCGTAGCCCGTGGGCGCGGCCTTCACTGCTTCGCCGATGCCGATGGTGCCGCCGGCACCCGCCTTGTTGTCGGCCACGACGGTCCACTTGGCGCTGTCGGTGAGCTTGGTGGCGACCAGGCGCGAGAGGATGTCGGTGCCGCCGCCGGGCGGGAAGGGCACGATCAGGCGGATGGGTTTGGTGGGGTAGGCCGCCGCTGGAGCCGGGGCCTGGGCATGGGCTGTGGTGCCCAGGGCGAAGGCGAGGGCGCTGAAGGAAAGCAGGGTGCGAATCATGGTGGGCAATGTCTCCGTCGTTTCATGGAATGTGCAGGGGGCACGCGGGGCGTGCGCCGCCAGTCTGGTCTGGGCCAGTGGGCGCCAATGATCGCTGATCAGCGGCGGCGCCCGCCTTGCCAATCGCGGTTGGCAGCATCGCGGGTGGCGATGGCTGCCACCGCGGGTTCACAGCCGCTCAAAGATGGCCGCAATGCCCTGGCCGCCGCCAATGCACATGGTGACCAACGCATAGCGGCCCTGCACGCGCTGCAGCTCGTGGATTGCCTTCACGGTGATGAGCGCACCCGTGGCGCCAATGGGGTGGCCGAGCGAAATGCCCGAGCCGTTGGGGTTGACCTTGGCCGGGTCCAGGCCCAGGTCCTTCGTCACGGCGCAGGCCTGCGCGGCAAAGGCCTCGTTGGCCTCGATCACGTCCAGGTCGGCCACGTTAAGGCCCGCTTTTTTGAGCGCCAGCTGCGTTGCGGGCACGGGACCGATGCCCATGTACTTGGGGTCCACGCCCGCGTGGGCATAGGCCACCAGGCGGGCCAGGGGCTTGGCGCCGCGGGCCTTGGCGGCGCCGGCTTCCATCAGCACCACGGCGGCCGCGGCGTCGTTGATGCCCGAGGCGTTGCCGGCCGTCACCGTGCCGTTTTCCTTCACGAACACGGGCTTGAGCTTGGCCATGTCTTCCAGCGTGGCGCCGGGGCGGAAGTGTTCGTCGGTGGCGTATTGCACGTCGCCCTTCTTGGACTTGAGCGTGACGGGCACGATCTGGTCCTTGAAGTAGCCTGCGGCCGTAGCGCGCTCGGCGCGGTTGTGGCTTTCCACGGCCAGCTTGTCCTGGTCTTCGCGGCTGATGCCCCACTTGGCGGCGATGTTCTCGGCCGTCACACCCATGTGGATGGTGTGGAAGGGGTCGTGCAGCGCGCCGATCATCATGTCCACCATCTTGGTGTCACCCATGCGGGCGCCCCAGCGCATGTTCAGGCTGGCGAACGGTGCGCGGCTCATCACCTCGGCGCCTGCGCCGATGGTCACGTCGGCATCGCCCAGCTGGATGGCCTGCGCGGCCGACACGATGGCCTGCAGGCCTGAGCCGCACAGGCGGTTGACGTTGAACGCGGGCGTGCCCTCGGCGCAGCCGCCGTTGATGGCGGCCACGCGCGAGAGGTACATGTCCTTGGGCTCGGTGTTGACCACGTGGCCGAACACCACATGGCCCACGTCCTTGCCTTCCACGCTGGCGCGGGCCAGCGATTCCTTGACAACCAGGGCACCCAGCTCGGTGGGCGGCACGTCTTTCAGGCTGCCGCCAAAGGTGCCAATGGCGGTGCGCACGGCGCTGACGACGACGACTTCACGGGTCATGGGGAGAGTCCTTTCAGAGAAATTTCAAGTCAAATTGGCCGCCGGCGCTTATCCAGAAAGCGCTAGCAGCTATGAAAACAGGAGTATTCCGGTTCACGCGTCCCGGACATCGGCCACCGGGTTGGTGCCAAAGTCTGCGCGCTGCAGCCAGGCCAGCACGCGGGTGGCGGCGTCCTGGGGCGATGTGAGCTGGCCCCCCGTCTTGAGGTTGGCGAAATTCTGGCGGTCCGGAAAGGCGGCCGGGTCGGCGCCGCGCAGCTGGACCTGCATGTCGGTGTCGATCACACCGGGGGCCAGCGAGCATACCTTGGCGCCATAGGGCTTGAGCGCCTCGTCCAGCGCCACGCAGCGCGTGAAATGGTCCATGCCCGCCTTGGCCGCGCAGTAGGCGGCCTGCGAGGCCATGGCGCGGCGGCCCAGGCCCGAGGAGATGTTGAGCACCTTGCGCGGCACGGTCCAGGTGTCCGTGGCGCCCAGGAAGGCCGCGGTGAGCTGCATCGGCGCCTCCAGCCCCACGCGCAGGGCGTGGGCCAGGTCGGCCGCGTCGCTTTGCGACAGCGGGGCGATGCGCGGGATCACCCCCGCGTTGTTGATGAGCGTGGCGCTGGCGAAAGCCTGCGGCCCCTGGGCCTGGAGCCACCGCTGCAGCTGCTGCGCGGCCTGATCGCCCTGTGACAGGTCGAGCTGCCATTGTTCCAGCGTGGCGCCCGCGGCGCGGGCTTCAGCCGTCAGGTCGTCGTTGGCGCTGCGTGCAATGCAGATGAGGGTGTTGCCGGCCTGCAGCAACTGCTGGGCCATGGCCAGGCCCATGCCGCGCGATGCGCCGGTGAGGATATAGAGGTGGGTTTGAGGCATCCCGCCATGTTACTGCGCGGTAGTCACTGCGCGTGCTCCGGCGGCGACTCCAGCACCGCCAGCAGCCGTGCCAGACGCGCATCCAGCGCTGCCAGGTCGGCGGCCTTGAGGGGTGCCAGGATGCGATGCTCGTTGGCCACGTGCGCCTCTACCGCGCGGTCGATCAGCGCAAGCCCTGCGGGCGTGAGCTGCACGAGCGAGCTGCGCGCGTCCTGCGGGTTGGGCAGGCGCTCGATCCAGCCGCTGGCCTCCAGCTTGCCCATGCGGTGCGTCATGGTGCCGGAAGTGACCATCAGCGTGGAGAACAGCGTGGTGGGTGCCAGGCAATACGGTGCGCCCGAGCGGCGCAGCGTGGCCAGCATGTCGAACTCCCAGAAGCTCAGGCCGAACTCGGCAAAGGTCTCGTCCAGGCGGCGTTGCAACAGGGCCGCGCAGCGCTTGATGCGGCCGATGGGGCCCATGGGGCTCACGTCCAGGTCGGGGCGTTCGCGGTGCCACTGGTCGAGGATGGCGTCCACGGCGTCGGGCGGGCGTTGTGCGGTCATGGGTTTGAATGAGTCTGTTATCTTGATTTCAAGATTGTATGGTAGAGTTATTTATCTCTAAATCAAGATAAATTGCCATGACGACCACCCGCAAGTCTGCTTGGCTGGATGCACTGATCACGGCTGTGGGCCCCGTGATCTGGGGCTCCACCTACATCGTCACCACCGAACTTCTGCCGCCCGACCGGCCTTTTACCGCCGCGCTGCTGCGCACCCTGCCTGCCGGGCTGCTGCTGGTGCTGTGGTGCCGCCGGTGGCCCGCCTGGGGCGACTGGACGGGGTGGTGGCGCCTGCTGGTGCTGGCGGCGCTGAACATCGGCGTGTTCCAGGCACTGCTGTTCATCGCCGCCTACCGGCTGCCGGGCGGCGTGGCCGCGGTGGTGGGCGCCGTGGGGCCGCTGGTGGTGATGGGCCTGAGCTGGGCGCTGGACCATCGGCGTCCCCCCGCCGTGGCGCTGGCGGCCGGAGCCTGCGGCGTGCTGGGCATGGCCGCGCTGCTGCTGTCGCCGGGCGCGCGCTGGGACATGGTGGGCGTGGCCGCCGCGCTGGCGGGCACGCTGTGCATGGCGGCGGGCACCTTCTGGTCGCGCCGCTGGCGGTTTGATTTGCCGGTGCTGGCCTTCACCGGCTGGCAGCTGCTGGCGGGCGGCATCATGCTGGCGCCCGTGGCCTGGGCGGTGGACCCGCCGCTGCCCGCGCTCACCGCAACCCATATCGCCGGCTACGTGTACCTGAGTCTGGTGGGCGCGCTGCTGTCGTATGCGGTGTGGTTCCGCGGGGTGGAACGTTTGCCTTCGATTGCCGTGTCGTCGCTGCTGTTGCTGAGCCCTGTCACGGCCGTGGTGCTGGGCTGGGCGCTGCTGGGGCAGGCCATGCGAGGCCTGTCGCTGGTGGGCATGCTGGTGGTGCTCTCCAGCATCCTAGCGGTGCAGTGGGCGATGTCGCGCCCTCAGGCGCCTGCGGGGTCCTGATTTGCAAATGCTTCTAATTTGATAGCTGCTAGCGCTTGCTGAATAAGCGCTAGCGGCCAATTTCAATCAAAATTCGGCCGCCCATCCCAGCGCCATCCACGCGCCCGTTGCGGGGTGGGCAAAAGCCAGGTGGCTGGCATGCAGCAGCAGCCGCGGGGCCTGGGCCTGGGTGGCCGCGTCGGCATACAGCGCATCGCCCAGGATGGGGTGGCCGATGGCTGCCAAGTGCACGCGCAGCTGGTGGGTGCGGCCGGTGACGGGCTCCAGCTCCAGGTGGGTCGTGCGGGCAGCAGCATCGTGTCGCTGCACGCGCCAGCGGGTGAGGCTGGGCTTGCCCAGCGTGGGGTCGATGACGCGCAGCGGGCGCCGCGCCCAGTCGGCCGCGATGGGCAGATCGATCTCGTTCCAGGCCTCGGGGTCTTCCACCCCAACCAACCCCTGCACCACCGCCTGGTAGCGCTTGTGCACCTGGCGCTCGGCAAAGGCCTGGCTCAGGCGCCGCTGCGTGTCGAGGTGGCGGGCCATGAGCACCAAGCCCGAGGTGGCTTGGTCCAGCCGGTGCACGATGAGCGCGCCGGGCCAGCGCTGCTGCGCCCGCGCGCTCAGGCAATCCTGCTTGTCGGGCCCGCGGCCGGGCACGCACAGGAGGCCGGCGGGCTTGTGCAGCACCAGGAGGTCGGCGTCTTCGTACAGGGCCTGCACGGGGTGGGCGTCTGGTGCCGCGGCAAGCGACACACCTGCGTCCGAGTCCGTAGCTGCCTCAGGCGCCATCGCCCGCCACCAGCCGCTGCACCGTGGCGCACAGTTCTTCCACATCGTTGGGCTTGTGGATCAGTGCTCGCGCGCCTTCGGCCAGCGCAGCCTGTTCGATCTCGGCCGTCACGTAACCCGAGGCCAGGGCCACGGGCAGGTCGGGGCGGATGAGGCGCGCCTCGCGCACCAGGTCCACGCCACAAAAGCCGGGCATGTTGTAGTCGGTCACCAGCAGGTCGTAGCACTGCGGCGCGTCGCGCAGCGCGGCCCTGGCCTCGTGCGGGTCGGTGAAGCCGCTCACCTCGTAGCCGCGTCGGCGCAGCAGGCGCTGCACCAAAAAAACCAGCGCCTGGTCGTCGTCCACGTACATCACATGCGGTTTGCGCGGCGGCGGTGTGCAGCCAGGGTTGTCGGCAGGCGCAGCCGGGGCGGCAAGGGCCGGCGCATCTGCTGGGGCGGCATCGGCGGCCACCGGCGCATCGGCCACGGCAACCGGGAAGTACAGCGTGAACCGGGCGCCCTGGCCGGGCGCGCTGTGCACGTCGACCGCACCTTCGTGCGTGCGCATCACGCCGTGCACCACGGCCAAGCCCAGGCCTGTGCCCTGGCCCACGGGTTTGGTGGTGAAGAAGGGTTCAAAGATGCGCTCCAGCGTGGCGGTGTCCATGCCTGGGCCGTTGTCGCGCACGCTCAGTGCCACGTAGTCGGCCGACGCCAGCCCCAGCCGCGCGCTCAGCCACTGGTCGGGCTGCACGGCCGCCGCTTCGACATGGATGCTGCCGCGCTCCATGCCCTGGCCCTGGATGGCGTGGACCGCGTTGGTGCACAGGTTCAACAGGGCTTGCTCTACCTGCGTCGCATCGCCCAGCACGGGTGGCAGGCCTTGCTGCAGCTGCATGTGCAGTTCGATGGAAGGGGGCAGCGTCACGCGCAGCAGGCGCTCGGTATCGTGCACCACCTCGGCCAGCGCCACGGCGGTGCGCCGGGGCGGCTCGTTGCGGCTGAAGGTGAGGATCTGGCGCACCAGATCGCGTGCGCGGCGACCGGCCTTGTCGATCTCTTGCAGGCTTTCCAGCACCGGCGAGCCGGGCACGCAGTCGGCTTTGGCCAGCTCCACATTGCCCAGGATGGCGCCCAGGATGTTGTTGAAGTCGTGCGCAATGCCGCCGGCCATGGTGCCCATGGCCTGCATCTTGTGGGACTCGCGCAGTTGGGCTTCCAGCTCGCTGCGATGGGCCTCGGCCTTCTTGCGGCCCGTCAGGTCGCGCGCGAACACGGTGGTGGTCTCGCCTTCGGCGTGCTGCTCGAACGACACGCTCACCTCAACGGCCAGCTCCTTGCCGCTGGCGGTGAGCGCGGTCATCTCGCCCAGCAAGGCCTGGGTGGTGAGCTGGGCAAAGGCCAGCGCCTGCGTGGCGTCGGGCAAGAAGCGGTCAAGCGTGCTGCCCAGCGCATCGCCCGCGCTGCACTGGAAAAGCGCGGCCGCCGTGGGGTTGAACACGGTGATGCGCCGGTGCTGGTCCACGCAGATGATCGCGTCCAGCGCCGAATTGATGACCGCCTCCAGCCGCTTCTGGCTGGCGCGGATCTGCTCGTTGCGCTGCTGCAGAGCCATTGCGCTTTCCTGCAGTGCATGCCGCTCGGCCAGCAGCGGCCCCTGGTCGATGACGGCACACAGGTATTGCGGAAGCGGCGGGCCCTCATCCTGCGGCGCTTCGATGCGCGCAATGTGCAGGTCGCCCGTGATGCGCAGGGTGTCGTTGATGGCGAACACCACTTCGTTGACCTCGCTGTGGCCCAGGTCCTCCGCGTGCCGGAAGGCCTCGCGCACCCGGGGCGCGTCTTGCGCGCACACAAAAGGCATCAACGCCGTGAGCGGCCGGTCGCGCTCGGTGGGCTGAAAGGAGCGGTGGGCCATCGAATTGGCCTGCACCACCATGTCGTGCTCGTCCACCACCATCAGCGCCAGCGGGACCCGCGCGAACAGGGTTTCAAAGCGCTCGTAGGCGCTTTCGGCCACCGTCTGGCTGTAGCGCAGCACCTTGTTCTGGCTTTCCAGCTCGGCTTGGTAGGCGCGCAGCTCCGCCACCAGATTCCCGGCTTCTTCGCCGGGCTTTGCGCCACTTGCGCGGGCATGCGCCGCCTGGGCGGGCTGCCGGCCAGCCGGGTCCAGAAAAGACAGATCGGGTTCGCTCATGCTTTGCAAAAAACGGGTCGGCGGCGCGGGTTGCGCTGCGCGGCAGGGTGCCAGGGCCCAGGCGGACGAGTGTACGCCCGGCAGTGTGTGCGCCCAAAGGCCGCATGGGCATCGGCACGGGCGCTGAAAGTCCCTCGATTGTTGACGGTTTGCGAACAATCCTTTTCCGACCTTGGGCTTACCGAGCGGCGGACGCATGCCTACAGTTCATGCATTCCAACTCACAATTTTCGTGTCATGACCGCACCCTCTGCCGCCACAGCCGCAAACCCCCTGCTGGACCAACTGCAATGGCGCTACGCCGCCAAGAAGATGAACCCCGCCAAGGCCGTGCCGCATGACAAGGTGGAGCGCATTCTGGAGGCCGCGCGCCTGGCACCCACGTCCAGCGGCCTGCAGCCCTTCGAGATCATCGTCGTGACCGACCCCGCCGTGCGCGCCAAGATCCAGCCCATCGCCTGGAATCAGGCCCAGATCACGGATGGCTCGCATTTGCTGGTGTTTGCGGCCTGGGACAACTACACGGCCGAGCGCATCAACATGATGTTTGACCTGACCAATGAGCAGCGAGGCTTCAAGAACGAGGGCTGGGAAAACTACCGCCAGATGCTGCTGGGCATGTACCCCCAGCGCGACGCGGAAGTGAACTTTCAGCACGCCGCCCGCCAGGCCTACATAGGCATGAGCGCAGCCCTGATCGCAGCGGCATTCGAGCAGGTGGATTCCACCCCCATGGAAGGTTTCGATCCCAATGCGCTGGATGAGATCCTCGGCCTGCGTGCCCGTGGCCTGCGCAGCGTGGCCATCATGCCGCTGGGCTACCGCGCCGACGAAGGCGACTGGCTGGTGAACCTGAAGAAGGTGCGCCGCCCGCGTGAGCAGTTCGTCACGGAAGTCTGAAGCCGTCGGACTCTGCGCAAAGGCCGGGTCGTTGCCCGGCCTTTTTCTTTTAGTACGCGCAGGGTTTTCAGCGCATGGCGGGCGCTGTGTCCGTCACGCGGCGCATGGGCGTCAGCACCCAGGCCAGCGCAGTCAGCACCACCAGCGTGCCACCGCTGGCGGCAAACAGCTGAGGCAGCGTGACGCTTTTCATCACCCAGCCCGTCACGGCTGCAGAGATGGGCGCCAAACCCATGAAGATGAACATGAACAGGCTCATCGCGCGGCCCAGCAGCGCTGGGGGCACGCGTTGCTGAATCCAGGTGAACACGCTCACCTGCATGAAGCCGCCCAGCAGGCCGATCACCAGCATCAGCAGCGCGCCCTGCCACACGGCGGTGATCAGGCCCAGCGGCATGAACAGCACGCCGATGACTGCGTCGAACGCAAGGATCGTCATGCCCAGGCTTCCAATGCGCAGACGCGGCACGGCCCCCGACACCACCATGCCCAGCAGCGTGCCCGCGCCATGGGCGCCCACGATGATGCCGAAGGCGGCGGCGCCCAGCGCGGGCGTGCTGCTGGCCAGCACCGGTATCGCGATGTGGACGGGGCCCATGATGAAAAGGGCGACTGCGCTCCAGTAGAGAAAGCAGGTGCGCAGCTCGTGGTCGCGCCAGAAATGAACGATGCCTTGCGCCACGGAGGCCAGCACGGCCTGGGGCGCCGACGCGGGGGCGGGGCTGGCGGCGTGGGTTTGCACCTTGGACAGTGTCCAGGCCGACACCGCAAAACTCAGCGCGTCGAGCGCAAAGGCGATGCCGATGCCGGATGCATTGACACGCGTCGGGGTGCTGGCTGAACTCGCGGTGGCATCCCCTGCACCCCACAGCGCAATCAACAGTCCAGTCAGTAAGGGGCCGATGAATAATGTGAGCTGGCGCAGACCCAGGTGGATGCTGTTGGCGGCCTGCAGTTGCGAGCGCGCGACCACGTGCGGCATCATGGCCGTGCCGGCCGGGATGCTGAATGCCGTGGCCAGACCAATGCCCAGCGACAGTGCGTACACCATCCACAGCGTGAGCGCGCCTGCAAACACCAGGGCTGCCAGCACGGCCAGCAGCGCAAGGTTGATGTATTTGGTGACCATCAGCACCTGCTTGGGCGAACGCCGGTCCACCACTGCGCCGCCCACCAGGATAAAAAGCGCACGTGGCACGCTGACCAGTGCCAGCACGGTGCCCAGCACCAGGGTGTCGCCCGTCATCTGCAGCACCAGCCAGGGCAGGGCGATCAGGGTGAACTGGTCGCCCAGCATGGACAGGAAGGCGCCGCCGGTCATCCAGCGGAAGTTGCGGTCTTGCAGCAGCGCGGCGCGCGGGTCTGGTGCGGGGCCGGGGCGCTTGTTCTGCGGCGTATGAGGAAGTGCGGTGTCGGTTGTCATCTGTCGGTCCATTCAAGAGGGCCGACTGTGCAGCCTCACGTTGCGTGAGGGTCAAGCATTTTCCGCGCTTTTTTGTTGTTCACGTGTTGCGGCTGTGCTGCGGCGCTTGCTGGCGCGGCGTGCGCCAGTGCGGCATGCAGAAAGGCACGCACAGGCGCGCTCAGCGGCGCGCCTGCCTGCAGCAGTGGCTCGTTGGTCGATGCGGCGAGCAGCTTCTGGCGCAACGAGGGGCTGTGGCCGGTCAGTGTGTCGAAAAGATCGTTCCAGCGCAGGGCTGCGGATGTGGCGTCGGGGTGGTAGGGCGACAACGCGCGTGACAGAAGCGCTTGCACATCGTGCTCCAGCGCCGCCCAATGGGTGTGCGGCACATGGCCCAGTGCACGCAGGTCGTCGCGGGTGAGGTATTTCTCCAGCACGGCCATGCGCATCTTGATGGCGGTTTCGATGTACTCGATCATGTCCCCGGGCGGAGCATGGTTGCGCCCCTGGGTGCTGGGTTCGGTACGGAACATGTGGCCCCAGCGCTCCAGCAGGTCCATGTCGCCCCCCATCCAGTGCAGCATCAGCGCCATCCAGCGGTAGGCCAGCGCCTGCACCTCGGGCGCGTCGGGCGGCAGGCCGCGGTCCATGGCGCTTCGCACGAGGTCTTTCACCACCAGCCAGTCCGCCTCGATCAGGCCCCAGCTGCTGAAGATCTGCTTGAGCTCGGCGGCGCTGAAGTACTTACCGTACGTGGTCATCAACGCCAACGCCTCCAGCCAGTTGCCCATGTCGGGTTCAGCGCCGGCCATGAGACCGTCGCGCAGCATGGAAAGGCGCCCGCGCAGTTCGGTGGCCTGGGTGATTTGCTGGTCGAGCGCCCGGATCTGTTGGTTGATGATCCGTTCGGGCGCCACGCCGTCGCCCGCCAGCAGCTCGCCGATGTCGCTGAGTGCCAGGCCCATCTGTCGCAGTGTCTGGATGCCGTGCAGGCGCTGCACGTCGGCCTGGCTGTAGAGCCGGTAGCCGGCGTCGGACCGGCCCGAGGGTGTGAGCAGTCCGATCTCGTCGTAGTGATGCAGCGTGCGCACCGTGAGGCCGGTGCGCCGTGCGAGGTCACCGACCTTGAGCAACATCGGTTCTTCTTGTTAACGCACGGAGATCAATTCCACTTCGAAGTTCAGCGTGGCGTTGGGCGGAATCACGCCGCCCGCGCCTGCGGCACCGTAGGCAATGGCGGGCGGGCAGGTCAGCTTGGCCTTGCCGCCGGGCTTCATGCGCTGCACGCCCTCGGTCCAGCAGGGGATCACGCGGTTCAGCGGAAATTCGGTGGGCTCGCCGCGCTTGTAGGAACTGTCGAACTCCTTGCCGTCCAGGAACATGCCCTTGTAGTGCACCTTCACCGTGTCGGTGGCCTTGGGCGATGTGCCCGTGCCTTCCTTGAGGGATTCGTACACCAGCCCGCTGGCCGTCGTGATGGGGCCGGCGGACTGGGCGTGGACGGCGGCGAACGGGGTGGCCACGAGGGCGGCCAGTGCGAGTGCGGAAACGATGCGCATGTGGATTCCTTGAAGGACAGAAAACGCGGAGATAGGAAGTATTTGACGGTGGGAACGCGGAGAACCGCAGAGTTCGCGCGTGAGTGTAAAGGGGGTAGGAAGCCAGCGTTGCGACGGCACGTAACGGCGTCGGGAAGCAGCCGAGTTAACCAACGTTAATGCGTCGCCGCCACCTTGCCGCAACACTGCCGTTGCGGCCGATCGGTGCCGCACCCACTGCGGAGAAGAATCGGATGCTTTCACACAACGGCCCGGGCGGATGGGCCAGGCGACACTTTCTGGCAGCGCTGGCCGCAGGCCCGGCGGGCGCGGCGGCAGCGCAGCCTTTGGCCGCGCATCTACCCGAGGTCATGGCCCGACCCGGCGGGGCCGATTTGCCCTACGGTCTGCCTGCCCCGCAAGAGTCGTATGTGGAGCGCACGCTCTCCACGACGGCGGGCTTTCCGGTGTGGCGCACGCCGCTGCAGCACCAGCGCGGCATCATCACACCCAGCGGCCTGCACTTTGCGGTGCACCACAACGGTGTTCCCGACATCGACCCCGCGCGGCATGTGCTGCGCCTGCACGGCCTGGTGAACAAGCCGCTGCGTTTCGATCTGGAAGGCCTGATGCGCTACCCCATGGTGAGCCGCGTGCACTTTCTGGAATGCGCTGGCAACTCGGCGGCCAACGCGCTGTCGCCCACTGCGTTGGACCAGACTCTGGGCGACATCGCGGGCGAGGTGTCCTGCTCGGAATGGACGGGCGTGCCGCTGGCCTACCTGCTGAATGAAGCGGGCCTGAAGGATGGCGCGCAGTGGGTGGTGGCCGAAGGGGCCGATGGCGGATCGCACAGCCGCAGCCTGCCGCTGAAGGCGCTGCTGCAGGACGGCATGGTGGCACTGTTCCAGAACGGCGAGCGGCTGCGGCCCTCTCAAGGCTACCCCATGCGCCTGTTCATGCCGGGCTGGGAGGGTAACGTCAATGTGAAATGGCTGCACCGGCTGGAGGTGACCGATGCGCCCGCGTACACCAAGGACGAGTCGGGCTTGTACACCCAGGTGCTGGCCGATGGGCGCATCGAGCGCTTTGCCTTTCACATGGAGGTGAAGTCGGTCATCACCCATCCGTCGGGCCAGCAACGGTTGCCCGAGCCGCACGGCTTTTATGAAATTGCAGGCCTGGCCTGGTCGGGCCGGGGGCGCATTGTGCGGGTGGATGTATCGGTGGACGGCGGCCGCAGCTGGGCCGCAGCCCAATTGCACGGCCCGGTGCTGGATCGGGCGTTCACCCGCTTCACTCTGCCTTGGCAGTGGAGCGGCCGCCGGGCCGACCTGATGAGCCGGGCAACGGATGAGCACGGCCGCACCCAGCCGCTGCGCAGTGAATGGAAGCGCCGCTATGCCCTGCATTCGTTCAACCACTACAACGCGGTGCAGGCTTGGCGCGTGCAGCCCGATGGGCGCGTGGAGAACGTCTATGCGTGAAGAGCGCTGTTGCTTGCTTTTGCCGGCCGTGCATTCCGTGGCCCGGTGGGTCCTTGCCGGGGTGGTGTTGGCGGCGCTGTTGCTGGGCGGGAGCGGCGCCAGCCTCGCACAGGCGCCCATTGAGGCTGCACCGGCTGCACCGGCGGCGCCGGTGATCGGCCTGGGCCAGCCGCTGCCCGCCGAAGAGATCGCGCGCTACGCCATCACGGTGTTTCCCGACGGGCGCAACCTGCCGCCGGGACGCGGCAGCGTGGAGCAGGGCGCGCGGCTGTATGCAATGCACTGTGCGGCCTGCCACGGTGCCAAAGGCATCGAGGGGCCCGCAGCGCGGCTGGCTGGAACGGATGGCTTCATCGCCTGGAGCGATCCGCTGCGGCCGCTGCGCGTGCGCAAGTACCCGCTGCAGGTGTTGTCGGTGGGCGCGATGTGGCCCCATGCGACCACGGTGTTCGACTACGTGCGCCGCGGCATGCCCCTGCATGCGCCCAAGAGCCTGACGGACGACGAGGTGTACGCCATCACCGCGCACCTGTTGCACCTGAACGGACTGGTGCCAGCCAGTGCCGTGATGGACCCACAGAGCCTGCCCCGCGTGGTCATGCCGGGGAGGGGCCGCACGGTGAGCGCGTGGCCGATGGATCGGTAAGCCCTGAGTGAACCTTCAGCCGCCGCCGCGCGCTGCGTCCACCATGCCCAGCCGTGCACGGATGCGCGAGAGCGACACCGGCGAGATGCCCAGGTAGCTGGCTACGTGGTGCTGCGGCAGCAGCGGAGCGAGGTCGCCGTGCGTTGCGAGGAAGGACTGGTAGCGCACCTCGGGCGGGTGGCTTAGTAGCTCAGCCTCGCGCTGGGCGTGTTGTTGGAACACGTGGCCCAGCGCCTGTTCCAGCGGTGGGCCGATGCGCGGAAAGCTGCGTTGCCACTGCTGCAGCGTGGCATAGGGCAGTTCCACGGCGTCGGCCGGCGTCAGGGCTTCGATGGCGTAGGGGCTGGGCAGGACCAGCGGCGGCAGACTGCCGGCCACCCAGTGCCCCGGGCCATGGAACGAGCGGTTGCGCTCGGTGCCCTGGTCGCTCAGGTAGAAGAGCCGCACCACGCCGCTCGTCACCTGCCAGCAACGGGTGCTGGTTTCGCCCGCCTGTTGCAGCAAGACGCCCGCACTGAACTGCCGCCGAGGCAATGCCTGCCACAGGGCCGCGAGTGCCGGCTCCGACTGGACCAGCGCTTCCAGATCGGGCGGCTGGCAGAGGGTGCAGGCGCTCTGGGGCATGGCCACGGCGTTCAGGCGTAGTCCGACACCGGAATGCAACTGCAGCTCAGGTTGCGGTCACCCCACACGTTGTCCACGCGCCCCACGGGCGACCAGTACTTGTTGCTGCGCAGGGCGGCCACGGGGTAGGCGGCGGCTTCGCGGGTGTAGGGGCGTGCCCATTCGCCGGCCAGCAGGCTCTCGGCCGTGTGGGGTGCGTTCTTGAGCGGATTGTTGTCCTGCGGCAGCTTGCCCGCTTCGATCTGGCGGATCTCTTCGCGGATGGCGATCATCGCGTCGATGAAGCGGTCCAGCTCGAACAGCGTCTCACTCTCGGTGGGCTCCACCATCAGCGTGTTGGGCACGGGGAAGGAGAGCGTGGGTGCGTGAAAACCGTAGTCGATGAGGCGCTTGGCCACGTCCTCGGCCATCACGCCGCTGCTCTCCTTCAGGCCGCGCAGGTCCAGGATGCACTCGTGGGCCACATGGCCGTTGGCGCTGGCGTACAGCGTGGGGTAGTGGTCCTTCAGGCGCGCGCTGATGTAGTTGGCGCTCAGGATGGCCGTCTCGGTAGCAGCCTGCAGGCCCACGGCGCCCATCATGCGGATGTACATCCAGCTGATGGGCAGCACGGCGGCGTTGCCCAGGGGCGCGGCGCTCACGGGGCCGACCTTGCCTTGCGCGGGGCTCTTGGGCTGGTCGCCCTGGCCGGGCAAACCGGGAAGGAAGGGCACGAGGTCTTCGACCACGCACACGGGGCCGACGCCGGGGCCGCCGCCGCCGTGGGGAATGCAGAAGGTCTTGTGCAGGTTCAGGTGGCTCACGTCGCCGCCGAACTCGCCAGGCGCGGCCACGCCCACCAGGGCGTTCATGTTGGCGCCGTCCACGTACACGCGGCCGCCGTGGCTGTGTACCAGGGCGCACAGTTCCTTCACCTGGGTTTCGAACACGCCGTGCGTGCTGGGGTAGGTAATCATGATGCAGGCCAGGTTGGCGCTGTGCTGCTCGCACTTGACCTGGAGGTCGGCCATGTCCACGTTGCCGTTGGCGTCGCAAGCCGTCACCACCACTTGCATGCCAACCATCTGCGCGCTGGCTGGGTTGGTGCCGTGCGCGCTGCTGGGGATCAGGCAGATGTTGCGGTGGCCCTCGCCGCGCGACTCGTGGTAGGCCTTGATGGCCAGCAGGCCGGCGTATTCGCCTTGCGAGCCAGCGTTGGGCTGCAGGCTGATGCCCGCATAACCCGTGGCTTCGCACAGCCAGGCGCGCAGTTGCTCATCCAGTTCCTTGTAGCCCTGCTGCTGGTCAGCCGGGGCGAAGGGGTGCATGTGGGCAAATTCGGGCCAGGTGATGGGGATCATCTCGCTGGTGGCATTGAGCTTCATGGTGCAGCTGCCCAGAGGGATCATGCTGCGGTCCAGCGCCAGGTCCTTGTCGGACAGCTGGCGGATATAGCGCAGCATCCCGGTCTCGGAGTGGTGGGTGTTGAACACCGGGTGCGTGAGGTACTGGCTGGTGCGGCGCAGCGCGGCCGGGATCAGCGGCTCCACGCCGTTTTCAAACGCGCCGAACGTGGGGAGCGCCTGGCCGTCCTTGGCAAAGATCTTCCACAGCAGCTCGATGTCGGCACGCGTGGTGGTCTCGTCCAGCGCGATGCACAGGTACTCTTCGAAGTAAATTCGCAGGTTGGCGCCCATCTGGACTGCGCGGGCAGCTATGGATTTGGTAGCTGTGCCAGTGTGCAGGCTCAGCGTGTCGAAGGTCGCCTGCTCGCGCACCGGGGCGCCCAACTGCTTCAAGCCCTGGGCCAGGATGGCGGTGTAGCTGGCCACGCGCTGGGCGATGCGCTTGAGGCCCTCGGGGCCGTGGTACACGGCGTACATGCTGGCGATCACGGCGGGCAGCACCTGGGCCGTGCAGATGTTGGAGGTGGCCTTTTCGCGGCGGATGTGCTGTTCGCGCGTCTGCAGCGCCAGGCGGTAGGCGGGCTTGCCATGCACGTCCACGCTCACGCCCACCAAGCGGCCCGGCAGGCTGCGCTTGTAGTCGTCACGGCAGGCCATGAAGGCGGCGTGCGGGCCGCCTGCGCCCATGGGCATGCCAAAGCGCTGGGTGGTGCCCACCACGATGTCGGCGCCGAATTCGCCCGGAGGCGTGATCAGGGTCAGGGCCAGCAAGTCGGCAGCCACGATGAAGGCAGCCTGCTTGCCATGGGCCGTTTCCACATCGGCGCGCAGGTCGTCGATGCGGCCGCTGGTGGAAGGGTACTGGGCCAGCACGGCAAAGTAGTCGCCAGCCAGCAGGGTGTTCCATTCCTCAGCCGAGTTGGCCAGTTTCACCTCGATGCCCAGCGGTTGGGCGCGGGTCTGGATGACTTCGATGGTTTGCGGATGTGCATCGCCCGCCACCACGAACACGTTGCTTTTGCTCTTGACGGAGCGCTTGGCCAGCGTCATTGCCTCGGCCGCGGCGGTGGCTTCGTCCAGCATCGAGGCATTGGCAATCGGCATGCCGGTGAGGTCGCACACCATGGTCTGGAAGTTGACCAGCGCCTCCATGCGGCCTTGCGAAATCTCGGCCTGGTAGGGCGTGTAGGCCGTGTACCAGGCGGGGTTCTCCAGGATGTTGCGCAGGATGACGCCCGGCGTGTGCGTGCCGTAGTAGCCCTGGCCGATGAAGCTCTTGAGCACCTGGTTCTTGCCCGCAATGGCCTTGAGCTCGGCCAGCGCCGCGGCCTCGGTGGTGGACGGGGGCAGGTCCATGGCCTGGCTGCGCGCGATGGAGCGCGGCACGATGGAGTCGATGAGCGCGCGGCGCGAGGCCTCGCCGATCACGGACAGCATGTGGGCTTCATCGGCCGCGTCGATGCCGATGTGGCGGGGCAGGAATTCAGTCGCGTTTTCGAGCGCGGCGAGGGAGGGCAGGGTGGCTTGGGAGGTCATCGGCGGCGGCGGCAAAGGGGCAACAACACATGGCCCGGCACATGGCCGGGCCGCGAGGGATGGGCAGTCCCGGTCAGGCGTTCTTGGCGAACTCGGCGTAGGCCGGCTCGTCCATGAGCGCGTCGAACTGCGCCATGTCGGTCACGTGGACCTTGAAGAACCAGCCCGCGCCCATGGGGTCGCTGTTGGCCAGGGACGGGTCGGCGCGCAGGGCTTCGTTCACTTCGACGATCTCGCCGCTGACGGGCATGTATACGTCGGCCGCAGCCTTCACCGACTCGACCACGCCGGCCACGTCACCCTGGCTGAAGGTTTTGCCGACTTCGGGCAGGTCCACAAATACCACATCGCCCAGCGCGTCCTGCGCGTGCACGGTGATGCCCACGGTGGCAGCTTCATGGTCGGAGATGTCGATCCACTCGTGGTCCTTGGAATATTTGACGGTCATGGGGGCTCCAATAGAAAGGAAATAACAGGGAAATTTGCCGATGCCAGCCGCGACTTTAGCCCGGCGGCAGCGGGCGCGTATCGCCCGCGGTTCAACCGCGGTAGTAGCGTGCCGGCGTGAAGGGCATGGCGCGCACTTCCATGGGCACGGCCTTGCCGCGCACGATGGCGTTGACGCGCGTACCGAGGGCGGCGTGGGCAGCGTCCACGTAGCCCATGGCCACGGGTTCGTTCACCGTGGGACCCAGCAGGCCGCTGGTGACTTCACCGATCTTGCGGCCGTCTTCGCTTTGCAGTTCGGTGTGCTCGCGCACGGGCACACGTTCCAGCGCCACCAGACCCACGCGCTTTCGCTGCAGGCTCGTGGGGTTGTCGATTTGCGCCAGCACCTTGTCGGCGCCGGGGAAACCGCCTGCGCGGGCACCGCCGGTGCGGCGCACTTTCTGTATGGCCCAGTTCAACGCGGCCTCGGGCGGCGTGGTGGTGGTGTCGATGTCGTTGCCATACAGGCATAGGCCCGCTTCCAGCCGCAGCGAGTTGCGTGCGCCTAGGCCGATGGGCTTGACCTCGGGCTGGGACAGTAGGGCGCGCGCCAAAGTGTCGGCCTGGGCTGCGGGCACCGAGATTTCAAAACCGTCTTCGCCGGTATATCCGCTGCGGGTGATGAAACAGTCGCAGCCCGCGATGTCGAACGCGCCGCCGGTCATGAACACCAGCTTTTCGACGCCAGGAGCCAGGCGGGCGAGGGCCGTGACCGCTTGCGGGCCTTGCAGCGCGAGCAGGGCGTGGTCGGGCATGGGCACCACCTTGCAGCGCTGGCCGATGTGGGCCTGGATATGGGCGATGTCACCCCCCTTGCAGGCGCCGTTGACGATGACGAACAGCGTGGGCTCGCCATCCACCACGCCCTGGTTGAAGAACATCAGGTCGTCGATGATGGTGCCTTCCTCCGTCAGCAGCAGGCCATAACGCTGCTTGCCCACAGGCAGGTCGATCACGTCCACGGGCATCAGGGTTTCAAACGCCGCAGCCGCATCGGCACCGATGAGCTTGAGCTGGCCCATGTGCGACACGTCAAACAGGCCGGCCGCCGTGCGCGTGTGCACATGTTCGGCCATCAGGCCGGACGGGTATTGCACAGGCATGGAATAGCCCGCGAACGGCACCATGCGGGCGCCCAGCTCGATGTGCAGGGCGTTCAGGGGCGTGATGAGCAGGGGGGCGGTGGCGGATGACATGGCGGAACTCCGGGGCAAATGTGGGCCGCAGCCAAAGGGATGGCCACGGGATTTGCCCTGCTGTCCGCTTTACCTGAGAGATTCACCGCAGCGCCCTGGCTGGCCGTGCGGTTTGCTCCTTCGGTGGATGGTTTCATCACGCAACGTGCGAGCCATCTCTCTCCAGCAAGGGAACGCCCGCATCACTGCGGGCGGTTGCCAGTCCTTTTGCCTGAGCGTTCGGCAGCTGCCTGCGCCTTCGGCGGTGCCGCGCTGCCTTCATTGCGAAGTTGGGGCACTCTCTCCTGACCCGGCGATTCTAGTGCAGCGTTTGACGCTTGATGGCACAAACAAGAAAAATGGATTTTTGGCACTGGCAAGGCGCAAACCGCAGGGATACCGGGCGGTATCGCGAGGATTTGCAACGCGGCCAGGGCCGAAAAGACGTTTTCTTGTGTGCCAGGAAGCGTCAGACGCTGCACTCGCTACTTTGCGTAGACCAGATCCCGCAAACCCAGCGACAGCTGGGGCACATAAGTGATGACCATCAGGCACGCCATGATCACCAGCACAAACGGAATCAGGTGCCCCACGATGCGGTCCAGCGAGATGCGCGCCACCGTGCAGGCCGCAAACAGGTTCACCCCAAAAGGCGGCGTGATCATGCCCATGGCCAGGTTGACCACCATGATGAGGCCGAAGTGCACCGGGTCCACGCCAAAGTGCATGGCCACAGGCGCCAGGATGGGCGCCAGCACGATGATGGCGGCGCTGGTCTCGATGAACATGCCAATCACGAAGAGTGCGGCGTTCACGCCCAGCAGGAACAGCGTGGGCGACTGCAGCACGGCTTCGAGCCAGCGGCCGATCGCATCGGGCACACCGGCGCGCGTGATGAGGAAGGCAAACAACCCGGCGTTGGCGATGATGAACATGATCACCGCCGACGAAATGGCCGACTTGCGCAGAATGCCGAACAGGTCCTTGAGCTTGATCTCCCGGTAGATCACCACGCCGATGATGAGGGCGTAGAACACTGCCACCGCGGACGCTTCGGTGGGCGTGAAGACACCGCCGTAGATGCCGCCCAGGATGATGACCGGCATCAACAGCGCCCATCCTGCCTGCAGCGTGGCCCGGCCGAGCGGCATGCGGCCGTCACCGTCGTTTTTGCCCCAGCCCTTGTACTTGCAGTAGGCCCACACAAACAGCATCAGAACGCCGCTGATCAAAAGGCCCGGGCCAAAGCCTGCGATGAACAGTTCGCCAATCGACACTTCGGCACTCACGCCATACAGGATGAGCGGGATGGAGGGCGGGATGATCACGCCCAGTTCGGCGCTGGTGGCCTGCAGCGATGCGGCGTAGCTGGTGGGGTAGCCGTGCTTGATGAGCGCCGGGATCAGGATGGCGCCAATCGCAAACGTGGTGGCCACCGACGAGCCCGACACCGCCGCAAAAATCATGCAGGTGAGCACGCAGGTCATGGGCAGGCCGCCCTGCACGCCGCCCACGATGCTCTTGGCGAACTCCACCAGACGGCGCGAGATGCCACCTGTTTCCATGAGGTTTCCGGCAAGGATGAAGAAGGGGATGGCTGCCAGCGGAAACTTGTTGATGGACGCGAACATCTCCTTGACCGAGATGAGCATGTTGGCATTGGCCACCTGTATGCCCAGGATGGAGGCCAGACCGATGGAAACGGCTACGGACACGGTGAGTGCAAAACACAGCACCATGGTGGTGATCATGACGGGCGTCATTGCGCGGTCTCCAGCTCAAGGCGTTGGGGGTCGATGAGATTGCCCAGGATGCCAATGGCGCTGAACACACCGCCCACCGGCATGGCCACATAGGCCCAGAACATGGAAACGGATTCGAGGCCTGCCATGGACTGCACGCCGCCGCGCTGGGCATAGTCCCAGCCCCACCACACGATCACGCCAATCAGCGCCAGCGCCGCAAGCGCCACAACGTAGTCGAGCACACGCCGCACACGCGGTGGACTCCAACGGTACAGCACGTCCACGCTCACCATCGCACCCTGGCGGAACGCGCTGGGGATGGCCAGAAACACCATCCAGATCAGGCTGAAGCGGATCAGCACCTCGGTCCATTCGGCAGGCTGCTCCAGCACAAAACGGGTCAGGATCTGGAACATGCCGAGCGTGGCGGCCACTACCAGCATGGCGCACGCGCCGAGCAACGCAACAAACGTGGTGCCGCGTTCAAACATCAGAAAGGTTTTTTTCATGGGGCGGACAACGCCATGGGGTCGGAAGATTCGGTGAGAAGACCACGTTTAAGATGAAAAACGCCCGTAGCGCTTATCCTACGGGCGTTTTGCGCTACTAAAAATATAGTAGCCGGTGCGTGCTTGGTTACTTGACAGCGCGGATCTTGTCCAGCGTGGCCTTGCCGAACTGCTTTTCAAACTCGGCGTTCACCGGCGCCAGCGCAGCCACGAACTTGGACTTGTCGGGGTTGTCCACCACCGTCATGCCCTTGGCCCGCAGGTCGGCCACACCCTTGGCATCGTCTTCGTCCACGCGGGCGCGGTTGGCCTTGGTGCCTTCCTTGGCGGCGTCGATGAAGGCCTGCTTGTCAGCGGCCGAAAGCTTGTCAAATGCACCCTTGTTCATCACGAAGATGGCGGGCGAATACACGTGGCCCGTCAGCGTCAGGTGCTTTTGCACCTGGTCAAACTTGGCCGAGATGATCACGGGCAGCGGGTTCTCCTGGCCGTCCACGGTGCCTTGCTGCAGGGCGGTGAACACTTCGGGGAAGGCCATGGGCGTGGTGATGATGCCAAAGCCCTTGTAGGCGGCGATGTGCACGGGGTTTTCCATCGTGCGCATCTTCAGGCCCTTGAGGTCTTCGGGCGCGGTCACCGAGCGCTTGCTGTTGGTCATGTGGCGAAAGCCGTTTTCGGCCCAGGCCAGGGCCTTGAAGCCCTTGCTGTCGAACTTGGTCAGCATCTCCTGACCGATGGGGCCGTCCAGCACGGCACGGGCGTGGGCCTTGTCGCGGAACAGAAAGGGCACGTCAAAAATGCGCGCCTCGGGAACGAAGTTGGGCACGGGGCCGGTGGAGCTGAAGGCCAATTCCTGTGTGCCCAGCTGCACGGCCTCAATCGACTCGCGCTCGCCGCCTAGGGCGCCGTTGTAGAAGGTCTGCACCTTGTAGCGGCCACCGGTGCGGGCCTCGACTTCCTTGGCAAACGTGTCGATGGCAATGCCCTGGTGGGAGTTCTGCGCCGTCGAGATGCTGATGCGCATGGTGGTCTGCGCTGCGGCGGTGGCCACAAAGCCGAGCGCTAGGCCCAGGCTGACGACGAGTTTGGTCAGTTGCATGCTGTCTCCTGTTGGAATGGGTGGGGCCGCACCGTGGGACGCGCCCGGGGAAGAGTGATGGCACAGCGTGCCAGTCGCTCAGAAATTATGGGGGTGCGCCACAGGCCAGGGCATCGGGGTTTGTGCTGGTAAGCGTGCTTACTAAAAGCGGGGTGTCAGCTTACTGTCATGCTGGGCGCAAAGCATTGTTGGTGCGCGAGCGGGCACCGCAACGCCAAGGGCCCCGCGCTGGCGGTAACCAGCCGGGGCCTTGTCAATTTGTGCGCTCCGGTAAGAGCGCCTTGATGGAGTAAGTATGCGCCTCGTGGCTAAGATGAATTTGCTGTTTTCGCTTTCATTTTGATGAAATGCAGAAAAATTTTCTGTGCATGTGCTTTTGTGTGAATAATCCGGCCGATGGACCGCTTGGACAGAAAAATACTCGCTGTGCTGCAGGGCAACGCCCGCGCCAGCCTGCAAGAGATTGGCAACGCGGTGGGCCTGAGCCCGTCGCCTTGCTGGGGCCGCATCAAAAAGATGGAAGAGGCGGGCGTCATTCAGGGCTACACCGTGCGCATCAACCCGCAGGCGCTGGACTTGGCCGACACGGTGCTGGTGCAGGTCACGCTCGACAGCCATTCAGACAACACGCTGGAAAAGTTTGGCGAGACGCTGGCCAGCATTCCTGAAGTGATCGAGGCGCACCTTGTGTCGGGCGACTACGACTACCTGCTGCGCATCGTCGTCAAGGACACGCGCGACTATGAGCGGCTGCTGCGTGAGAAGCTCTACAAAATCAAAGGCATTCGCCACAGCCGGTCCAGCTTTGTACTGCGCACGCTGAAAAAAGCGGACCTACCGCTGGGATGAATTTTTAGTCAAATTGGCCTCTAGCGCTTGATGGATAAGCGCTGAAAGCTATTGAAAGAGTAGCAAAAACCGTAGTGATCACGAGGCGTGCCAGCAGTTGCTGGCCCGTCAGCGTGCGGAGCCCGCCACCATGAACCTGCGTTTTGTCGAAGCCTTTTATTGGGTGGCGTCTCTCAAGAGCGTCACGCGCGCCGCCGAGAAGCTGTTCCTCACCCAATCGGCCATGTCCAGCCGCATTGCTGCGCTGGAGGAAGAGTTGGGCGTGCTGCTGCTGGACCGGCGCGACAAGCACTTCAAGCTCACCGTGGCGGGCACGCGTTTTCTGGTCTACGCCAAGCGCATGTTGGAGCTGCAGCGCCAGGTCAAAGCCGAGATGGGGTCGGGCGGGCCGCTGGAGGTGTCGATCCGCGTGGGGGCGATCGAATCGGTGCTGCATTCGTGGCTGATTCCATGGGTGGAGCAGCTTCGCAAGGACAACCCCCTGTTGGAGCTGGAGCTGACCGTGGAGCCCACGCCTGTGCTGCTCGACCAGATCCGCCGCGGCACGTTGGACGCGGTGTTTGCCGCCTTGCCCGCATCGGCCGACGGCATCCGCAGCCAGGCGCTGGCGCCCATGGAGATGGTATTTGTGGGCAATGCGCAGCAGCACCGCAAGCGCAAGTACACGCTGGCGGATTTTGCGGGCACGGACATCCTGACTTTTCAGCGCGGCTCGCAGCCGCACGTGTATTTGCTGGACACGTTGCGCCATGCTCAGGTGGAGGCACGCTGCGTGCACACCATCTCATCCATCTCGGCCATGGTGCAGCTGGTGCAGGGCGGTTTTGGCGTGGCCACGCTGCCGCGCCTGGCCGTGCAGCGCATGCTGGCGTTTCCGGACCTGCGCGTGCTGGCCTGCGACACGGCCCTGCGGCCACTGCCTATCCACGTGAGCTACCGCGAAGACCCTTCGTCTCCCGCGATGGAAGCCGTCGTGCGATCCGCGCTCGGCTTCATCGACGCGCAGCAGCCGCCTGCCAAGGTGCGCACCGCGCGCACCTGATGCAACACGCGGTGCGGTGACAGCGCGGGTGTGCACCGCAAGGGTGCGCGCTGCAGCGGCTTGCCGCAGCGATGCCGTGTGCGGCACGCTGCGCACCACATCACGCGCCAGCAAAGGCCGAACACATGGCTCGCAGCGCTCCACCTGCGTCCAGGTCATGGCCACCGGTTCCACATACCGTCGGGGATTACCCTGAAATAGAGACTCCGGGTTAACCCTTGGGCACCAGCATGGTTCACTCTGCCCCAATGAAGTGCATCGAGAAAATCGATGAGCTGAGAGAAATTTTTTGAATTTGCCAGCACCCTGTGCAGACCAACACAATCCGCCCAACGTCATGCCATTGACATGTCTCAATGCAAGGAAAAACGGTGGAATCAGTTCAAGAAAAAGCGCTGGCAGTGTTCGGTGCCGAGGGCATCAACAACCCCGGCCACGTGCGCAGCGTCATCCGGCAAGGCGCCTGGGCGTCGCACACCAGCGGCCTGGCGCACGGCCGGGTGCAGGGCAACCTGGTGATCCTGCCCGAAGTGCAGGCGGGTGACTTTCTGCGCTTTTGCCAGCGCAACCCCAAGCCCTGCCCGGTGCTGGCCGTGAGCGAGCCCGGCCAGACGGCGCTGCCATCGCTGGGCGAAAGCATCGACATCCGCAGCGACGTGCCGCAGTACCGCATCTGGCGCCATGGCGAGCTGGCGCAGGAGGTCGGCGACATCACGGCCCTGTGGCGTCCCGACCTGGTCACCTTCGTGCTGGGCTGCTCGTTCTCGTTCGAGGCCGCGCTGCAAGAGGCCGGCATCAGCCTGCGCCACATCAACGAAGGCAAGAACGTGGCGATGTATCGCACCAACATTGCCACCGAACCCGCCGGCCCGTTTGGCGGCGCGATGGTGGTGTCCATGCGGCCCATGCCCGCGGCCGATGTGATCCGCGCCGTGCAAGTCACCTCGCGCTTTCCCAATGTGCACGGCGCGCCCGTGCACATCGGCGACCCGGCCCTTATCGGCATTGCCGACATCGCCAGCCCCGACTACGGCGACGCGGTGGCGCTGCTGCCCGACGAAATCCCCGTGTTCTGGGCCTGCGGCGTCACACCGCAGTCCGCCATCCTCAACGCGCAACCAGCGTTCTGTATCACCCATGCCCCCGGTTGCATGCTGGTTACCGACCTGCTCAACCACCAGCTCGCCAGTTTCTGACCCTGCCCATTTGAACCCCCACTTTCACAGGAGCCTCACCATGAAGAAGATCGTTCTCTCCGCCTGCCTGGTCGCCGCCTTTGGTGCCAGCGCCGTCCACGCCCAGACCAAGTGGGACCTGCCCACCGGCTACAGCGCCAACACCTTCCAGACCGTGAACGTGCAGCAGTTCGCCAAGGAGGTGGACGATGCTACGCAGGGCAAGCTCAAGATCACGCTGCACCCCGCCGGGTCGCTGTACAAGGCCAACGAAATCAAGCGCGCCGTGCAAACGGGCCAGGTGCCTGCGGCCGAATTCATTCTGTCCGGCGCGGCCAACGAGAACCCGCTGTATGGCGTGGACTCGATCCCCTTCCTGACCAAGTCCTATGCCGACGCCTACCGCCTGTACCAGGTGGCGCGGCCCGCGCAAGAGAAGCTGCTCGCATCGCAGGGCATGAAGCTGCTGTTCAGCGTGCCCTGGCCCGGCCAGTCGCTGTACTCCACCAAGCCCGTGCAGACGCCCGCCGACTTGGCCGGCACCAAGATGCGCTCGTTCAGCCCGGCCACCACGCGCATCGCCCAGTTGCTCAAGGCCCAGCCCGTCACCATCCAGCTCACCGAACTGGGCCAGGCGCTGGCCACCAACACGGTGAACAACTTCCTCACCTCGTCCGCCAGCGGCGTGGAGAGCAAGCTGTACGAGCAGGTGAAGTACTTCTACCCCGTGGCTGCCTGGCAGCCGCGCAATGCCACGGTGGTCAACCAGAAGGCCTTTGACAGCCTGGACAAGGCCACGCAGGACGCCGTGCTCAAGGCCGCCGCTGCGGCCGAGAAGCGCGGTTGGGAAACCAGCGAGCGACTGGACAAGGAATTCCTCAAGGAACTGGCTGCCAAGGGCATGACCATTTCTGAGCCTTCGGACGCGCTGAAGAAGGAGTTCGCGTCGATTGGCGAGACCATGACCGAAGAGTGGATCAAGTCGGCCGGACCGGACGGCAAGGCCATCATCGACGCCTACCGCAAGCCCTGACGCGCCGAGATGCACGCTGAGGGCGCGAGGCCGGCCCCCACCGGCCTGGGCCCCGGCGTGTGATGACAGACAGCCCAGGCAGCCCCTTCGCGACCTGGCACGGAGCAGCTCCTTTCGCAGCACAGCGCTCCGTTTTCTCTCCCTCATTTCTTTTCGCAAGCGACCGTCAGGAGATCGCCATGGACCAGTTCGTCCGCAATTTGTACCGGTGCCTCATCGGCCTGTCGTGCCTGTCCATGGTGGCGGCATTTCTGATCGTGGTGCTGAGCATTCTTTCGCGCCAGATCACTTTCATCAACCTGCAGGGCCTGGATGCGTATGCCGGCTACGCGATTGCCGCCACCTTGTTCTTTGCCTTGCCCACCACGCTCCTGCACGGCGACCACATCCGCGTCACGCTGGTGCTGGACCGCCTCTCGGCCCGGGGCCGCGCCGTGATGGAGTGGGGCGGCCTGCTGGCGGCGCTGGCGCTATCGGTCTACACGGCCTGGTACGCCATCCGGCTGGTGTGGCTGTCGTACATCACACACGACGTGTCCGCAGCCGCCGATGCGTCGCCTTTGTGGATACCGCAGCTCAGCATGGCCATTGGCTGCATCGCGTTTGCCATTGCCTTCGGCCACGCCATCGTGGCGCGCTGGCAGGGGCGTGAGTGGTTCCTGGCCGGTTCCCAGGCTGCCACCGAATAAGCCGCCTGTCGGCACAACGGAGTTTCATCATGGATATGGTTATTGCCCTGGTGCTCGTCGTGGCACTGTTTGCGGTGCTGGGCGCCGGGTTATGGATCGGGCTGGCGCTGCTGGCGGTGGGGGTGATCGGCATGGAGCTGTTCACCAATCGTCCGGTGGGCGACAGCATGATGCTCACCATCTGGGGCTCCAGCTCGGCCTGGACGCTCACCGCGCTGCCGCTGTTCCTGTGGATGGGCGAGATCCTGTTTCGCAGCAAGCTGTCGGACAACATGTTTAAGGGCCTGGCGCCCTGGCTCGACCGGCTGCCCGGCCGCCTGCTGCACACCAACGTGGTGGGCTGCACCATCTTTGCCGCCATCTCGGGCTCGTCGGCCGCCACCTGCGCCACCATCGGCAAGATCACGCTGCCCGAACTCAAGCAGCGCGGCTACCCTGACGCCATGGCCGTGGGCACGTTGGCCGGTGCCAGCACGCTGGGCCTGCTGATTCCGCCCTCGATCATCATGATCGTGTACGGCGTGGCGGCCAATGTGTCCATTGCCAAGCTGTTTCTCGCGGGCGTGATCCCCGGGCTGGTGCTGGCCCTGCTGTTCATGGGCTACATCATGGTGTGGGCCCTGTTCAACAAGGACAAGGTGCCTGCGGCCGACGCCCGCATGACGCTGCTGCAAAAGATCCACGCCGCGCGCCACCTCATCCCCGTGGTCACGCTGATCGCCCTGGTGCTGGGCGGCATCTACAGCGGCATTGCCACCGCGACCGAAGCCGCAGCGTTGGGCGTGGGCGGTTCGCTGCTGATGGCGCGCATTGAGGGCTCGCTGACCTGGGAACGGTTCAAGGACGGCCTGGTGTCGGCATGCCGCGTGTACTGCATGATCGGTCTCATCCTGGCAGGCGCCGCCTTCCTCACGCTGGCCATGGGCTTCATCGGCCTGCCGCGCCACCTGGCCGAATTCATCGGCGCGCTGCAGCTTTCGCCGTTTGCGCTGATGCTGCTGCTCATCGTGTTTTTTATCGCGCTGGGCTGCTTTCTGGACGGCATCTCCATGGTGGTGCTCACCATCGCGGTGTTGCTGCCCACCGTGGAGGCAGCCGGCTTTGACCTGGTGTGGTTCGGCATCTTCATCGTGCTGGTGGTCGAGATGGCGCAGATCACACCGCCGGTCGGCTTCAACCTGTTTGTGCTGCAGGGGCTGACCAAGCGCGAAATTACCTGGATCGCGCGCACCGCACTGCCGCTTTTCATGCTGATGATGGCTGCCGTGCTCATGAGCTACTTCGCGCCGGACGTGGTGCTGTGGCTGCCGCGCCAGATGCAGGGCTGACCCCAGTCAATTCGCCCTCCCAAGTCTGCACAGGAGTTTCCTCATGAAGACCTTTGTGTTGCTGGCCGCGCTGGTCGTGGCCCCGGTGGTGCACGCCCAGGCGGTGTGGAAGCTGGCCACTGGCTATCGCGCCGAGTCGTTCCATACGCGCAACGTGCAGCAGTTCGCCGCTGAGGTGGAGCGCGCCGCGCAGGGCGCGTTGCGCATCGAAGTCCACGCGAACAACAGCCTGTTCAAACTGGCCGAGATTCCGAATGCCGTGCAGCAGGGCCGTGCCGAAGCGGGCGAAACCATCATGACCAGCCTGGTGGGCGACATGCCCATCGCCGGGGCTGATGCCGTGCCCTTTGTGGTGCGCACCTATGCCGACGCGCGCCGCATGTGGGATCTGCAGCGCCCGCTGATCGAGGGCCACTTCGCCCAGCGCGGGTTGAAGGCACTCTACGCAGTGCCCTGGCCGCCGCAGGGCCTGTTCTCCATCGCACCGGTGAAGTCGGCGGCGGACTTCAAAGGCACGCGTATGCGCACCTACAACCCCGCCACCGTGCGCATTGCCGAGCTGCTGGGCGCCACGCCGGTGGATGTGCCCATGGTGGAGGTGAACCAGGCACTCGCGGCGGGCAAGCTCGACTCCATGATCACCTCGGCCCTGACCGGCGTGGAAAACCAGGTCTGGGGCCAGATCAAGCAGTACTACGGCATCAACGCCTGGTTCCCCAAAAACATCGTTTTTGTGAACCAGAAGGCGTTTGACGCGCTGCCGCCGCCGGTGCGCCAGTCCGTGACGCAGGCCGCCGCCGAGGCCGAGTCCCGCGGGTGGGCGCTGAGCGAATCCATTGCGCAAGAGTCGGTGGGTGAGCTGCAGCGCAAGGGCATCCAGGTGGGCCGTGCGCCTGCCGAGCTGGACGCCGAACTCAAGCGCCTGGGCGAACGCTTCTCGCGCGAATGGGTGCAGTCCGTGGGCAACGAGGCCAACAAGATTTTCATTCCTTACTACTTCCAGCGCTGAGGCCGGGGCGCCGTTCCGTCCCATCGCCGCGCCTTTTCCTCATTTCGTACTTACTTCCTTCTCGACAGGGTTCAACACCATGCAAACCACATCCAACCCCCATGGCAGCCGCTGGCAGTTCTGGATCGACCGGGGCGGCACTTTCACCGACATCGTCGCCAAGCGGCCCGATGGCACGCTGACCACGCACAAGCTGTTGTCCGAGAACCCTGAGCAGTACAAGGATGCGGCCGTGGCGGGCATTCGCCACCTGCTGGGCCTCGCGCCCGGCGAACCGGTGACCCCAGACCTGGTGGAGTGCGTGAAGATGGGCACCACCGTGGCCACCAACGCGCTGCTGGAGCGCAAGGGTGAGCCCACGCTGCTGGTCACCACCCGCGGCTTTCGCGATGCGCTGCGCATCGCGTACCAAAACCGACCGCGCCTCTTTGACCGCCACATCCAGCTGCCCGAGCTGCTGTACACCGAAGTGGTGGAGGCCCGAGAGCGCATGGGCGCGCACGGCGATGTGCTGCAGAACCTGGACGAGGCCACCCTGCGCGGCGACCTGCTGGCCGCCTACGGGCGCGGCCTGCGCAGTGTGGCCATCGTGTTCATGCACGGCTACCGCTATGCGCAGCATGAGCAGGCTGCCAAGCGCATTGCCAGGGAGGTGGGCTTCATGCAGATCAGCACCTCGCACGAAACCAGCCCCATGATGAAGTACGTGAGCCGGGGCGACACCACGGTGGTGGATGCCTACCTGTCGCCCATCCTGCGCCGTTATGTGGAGCAGGTGGCCAGCGAGATGCCGGGCGTGCGCCTGTTCTTCATGCAGTCGTCCGGCGGCCTTACGGATGCGGGCACCTTTCAGGGTAAGGACGCAATCCTGTCCGGCCCGGCCGGAGGCATTGTGGGCATGGCCCGCACGGCGGGACTGGCCGGGCACCAGAAGGTGATCGGCTTTGACATGGGCGGCACGTCCACCGACGTGAGCCACTACGCTGGCGCGTTCGAGCGCGAGTTTGAAACCCATGTGGCCGGCGTGCGCATGCGCGCCCCCATGATGAGCATCCACACCGTGGCGGCGGGCGGCGGGTCGGTGCTGAGCTATGACGGATCGCGCTTTCGCGTGGGGCCAGAGAGCGCGGGCGCCAATCCCGGCCCGGTGAGCTACCGCCGCGGCGGCCCCTTGGCTGTCACGGACGCAAACGTAATGGTCGGCAAGGTGCAGCCGCGTTACTTCCCCAGCGTGTTTGGCCCCGCCGCCAACGAAACGCTGGACGCTGCCGCCGTGCGTACGCGCTTCGAAGAGCTGGCTGCGCAAACCCATCGCAAACCTGAAGAAGTGGCCGAAGGCTTCATCCAGATCGCCGTGCAGCAGATGGCCAACGCTATCAAGAAAATCAGTGTGGCGCGCGGGTATGACGTGACGCGCTACACCCTGCAGTGCTTTGGCGGCGCGGGCGGCCAGCATGCGTGCCTGGTGGCCGATGCGCTGGGCATGTCGCGGGTGTTTGTGCACCCCTTGGCCGGTGTGCTCAGCGCCTACGGCATGGGCCTGGCCGACCAGACCGTGATTCGTGAGCAGGCGGTGGAAATGCCGCTGAACACCAGCGCGCTGCCGCTCATTGCCGACAAGCTGGACACCCTGGGCGCCGCCGCGCAGGCCGAGCTGGAGCGCCAGCAGGTCAGCACCAACCCCGTGCAGGTGCGGCACAACGTGCACGTGCGCTACGAGGGAACGGACTCTGCCCTGGTCGTGCCCTTTGGCGACATGGCGGCCATCCAGTCTGCGTTTGAGGCAGCCTACCGTCAGCGCTTTGCCTTCCTGATGGCCGGCAAGGGCCTGGTGGTGGAGGCTGTGTCGGTCGAAGCCATGATTGCAGGCGACGCCCCCGCCGAGCCGCGTCTGCCCGTGCACCCGGAGCGCAAGGTGCCGCTGCGCGAGATCGTGCAGATGTATTCCGACGGCCGCTGGCGCGACGCCAGTCTGGTGGTGCGCGAAGACCTGCGCCCCGGCGACGTGATCGCAGGCCCCGCCATCATTGCTGAAAAGAACACCACCACCGTGGTGGAACCCGGCTGGTCTGCGCGCCTGACCGACCTGGACCACCTGGTGCTGGACCGCGTTACCGCCCGCAAGCTGCAGTATGCCGCCGGCACCACGGTGGACCCGGTGCTGCTGGAAGTGTTCAACAACCTGTTCATGAACATCGCCGAACAGATGGGGTTGCAGCTGCAGAACACGGCGTACTCGGTCAACATCAAGGAGCGCCTCGATTTCAGCTGCGCGCTGTTCGATGCCGCAGGCAACCTGATTGCCAACGCGCCCCACATGCCGGTGCACCTGGGCTCGATGGGCGAAAGCATCAAGACCGTGATCCAGGAGAACAGGGGCAAGATGCACCCGGGCGACGTGTACATGCTCAACGACCCGTATCACGGGGGCACGCACCTGCCGGACGTGACGGTGATCACGCCTGTGTACGTGGCCGAAGGCACAGAACCGACCTTCTACGTGGGCAGCCGCGGCCACCATGCCGACATCGGCGGCACCACGCCTGGGTCCATGCCACCCTTCTCCACGCGCATCGACGAAGAGGGCGTGCAGCTCAACAACGTGAAGTTGGTGGACCGGGGCATTCTTCTGGAAGAAGAAGTGCGCAACCTGCTGGCCACCGGCGGCGGCACCACGCCATACCCCAGCCGCAACCCGCAGCAGAACCTGGCCGACCTGCGCGCGCAGATCGCCGCCAACGAAAAGGGCGTGCAAGAGCTGTCGAAGATGGTGGACCAATTTGGCCTGGATGTCGTGCAGGCCTACATGCGCCACGTGCAGGACAACGCTGAGGAATCCGTGCGCCGCGTGATCACGCAGCTCAAGGACGGCCAATTCACCCTGCCGCTGGACAACGGCGCGCAGATCAGCGTGTCGGTCAAGGTCAACGTGGCCGAACGCAGCGCGGTCATTGACTTTGCAGGCACCAGCCCGCAGCAGATGAACAATTTCAATGCCCCGCGTGCCGTATGCATGGCGGCCGTGCTCTATGTGTTCCGCACGCTGGTGGACGACGACATCCCGCTCAACGCCGGGTGCCTCAAGCCCCTGCAGGTGATCATTCCGCAGGGCAGCATGCTCAATCCCAACCCACCGGCCTCGGTGGTGGCGGGCAATGTGGAGACCTCAACCTGCATCACCAACGCGTTGTTTGGCGCCCTGGGCGTGATGGCGGGCAGCCAGCCCACCATGAACAACTTCACCTTTGGCAATGCGCAGTACCAGTACTACGAAACCATTGCGGGTGGCAGCGGCGCGGGCGCAGTGCTGGATGCCTCCGGCCGGGCGGTGCGCGGCTTTGATGGAACCAGCGTGGTGCAGACGCACATGACCAACTCGCGCCTGACCGACCCGGAGGTGCTGGAGTTCCGCTTCCCGGTGGTGCTGGACAGCTACGAGATCCAGCGCGGATCGGGCGGCGCAGGGCGGTGGGCGGGGGGCGATGGCGGCGTGCGGCGCGTGCGCTTCCTGGAGTCCATGACCGCCAGCATCCTCTCCAACGGCCGCCTCAATCCGGCCTTTGGCATGGCCGGCGGCCAGCCGGGCCGGCCGGGCGCCAACCGCGTGCTGCGCGCCAATGGCCAGGTGGAAGAGCTGGGCCACATCGGCGCGGCGCTGATGGAGCCCGGCGATGTGTTCGAGATCGCTACGCCGGGCGGCGGGGGCTTTGGCCCCTGCGAGGGTTCGGGCGAGTTGCGCGAACCGGAAAAAGCGGCCGAAGCGGCCATGTCATGACGCAGTGGCACACAGCTTGCTGGTCGTTCCGCACGTTGCCCACAAGGCTTTTTCGATGAACAGGAAATCACCAATGAACTCTGTGCCCGCTGTCATTTCCGTGCCCGCGCACCCTGCGTCGCAGGCCGCGCAATCTGACCCGTCCACACCGGCTGGCTCCGCACACCCCTTGCGCCGCACGCTGTCGGTCGGCCAGAAGCTGGCCGCCAGCTTCGGTCTGCTGGGACTGGCGGTGGCCCTGCTGGGCGCTACCACCTGGCTCACGGGCGAGGACACCGAGCGCCAGGCCGCGCTGCTGGCCCGCGAGCAGCTGCCCATCGAGCGCACGGTGCGTGACTGGAAGACCCAGTCCGTCACCATCGGCCAGATTGCGCTGCGCGCCACCATCTCGACCGATGTGTTTCCGCTGCTGGCCGAGATGCGCGAGCGCCTGGCCGCCGAGGACTCCACACGCCAGCGCATCGAGCAGGCGCTGGCGGGCGCGTCCAATGCCCGCAGCACCGAGCCGCTGTGGAAAGAAGCCCAGGCCCAGCGCCAGCAGTACGCGGCGCTGCGCGATGCGCTGATGCAGGACGCGCTGGAGTCCAAGGTCATCAGCCAGAAAGCGCTGCAGGAACACGCCGCCGCGCTCACGGCCTACCTGCAGACCATCGACCGGCTGCTGGAGGCGTCGGAGCAATCGTCGCTGGCGGCGGCCGACGCCATGATCGCCGGTGCCAGCCGGGCGCAATGGATCAGCGCCATCGCGGTGGCCGTGGTGGTGGCCTTGTCGGCACTGTTCGGCTGGCTGCTGCGCCGCTCCATCGTGCAGCCCTTGCGCGAGGCTTCCGAAGCGGCGGCCACGGTAGCGCGCGGTGACCTCACCGTGCGCATGCAGACCGGGCGCAGCGACGAGATCGGGCAGCTACTGACGGCCCTCAACAAGATGGTGGAATCGCTGCACTACGTGGTGACCGAGGTGCGCGATTCCGGCGAGTCCATCCACGTGGCCAGCTCGGAGGTGGCGGCCGGCAACACCGACCTGAGCGCCCGCACCGAACACGCGGCCAGCAACCTGCAGCAGACGGCGGCCAGCATCGCCCAGCTGGCGCAAATGGTGGCCGCCAATGCCGACAGCACCCGCCAGGCCAACGACCTGGCCGTGAACGCCACGCAGGTGGCCAGCAAGGGCGGCGAAGTGGTGAGCCAGGTGGTGCGCACCATGGAAGAGATCAACGCCAGCAGCCAGAAGATTGCCGACATCGTGGGCATCATCGACGGCATCGCGTTCCAGACCAACATCCTCGCGCTGAACGCGGCCGTAGAAGCCGCCCGCGCGGGCGAGCAAGGCCGGGGCTTCGCGGTGGTGGCCAGCGAGGTGCGTGCCCTGGCCGGCCGCAGCGCCAATGCCGCCCGCGAGATCAAGGCGTTGATTTCCGCCAGCGTGGAAAAAGTGAGCGACGGCGCGAAGCTGGTGGTGGCGGCCGGCTCCACCATGGGCGACATAGTGCAAAGCGTGGAGCGCGTGACCACGCTGATGTCCGAGATCAACGCCGCCAGCAGCGAGCAAAGCACGCAGATCGGCCAGGTGAGCCAGGCTGTGGACCAACTGGACCACATGACCCAGCAAAACGCCGCGCTGGTGGAGCAGGGGGCTGCGGCAGCGCAGAGCCTGCAGGATCAGGCGAATCGACTCGCGGGAGCCATGGGGCAATTTCAACTCGCCAGGGCTACCTGAGTTCACCGGGCATTGAGCCGGTGCCTAGCACTAAAACCGTTCACGCTGGGCTTGTCGAAGCGCCGCGTGGGGCACAGGCAAGCTCAGCCCGAATGGTTGTGTCTAGTTCGAAGGACCCGGCTCACCAACCGTTCGCCCTGAGCCAGTCGAAGGGCTCCCCCAAACTCGCCAAGGCTTCGACAGGCACAGCCCGAACGGTTTGGGTAGGTCTCGGTTGAGGCAACGAATTGCGATAAAAAAGGCCTGCAACGCAGGCCCATCAAGCGCTAGCAGCTACTGAATTTGTAGCTTACATGCCCGAGTAGTTCGGGCCGCCGCCGCCTTCCGGCGTCACCCACACGATGTTCTGCGTGGGGTCCTTGATGTCGCAGGTCTTGCAGTGCACGCAGTTCTGCGCATTGATCTGCAGGCGCTGGGCATTGCCGCCCTTTGCTTCGTCGGGTACGAACTCGTACACCCCGGCCGGGCAATAGCGGGCCTCGGGGCCGGCGTACTTGGCCAGGTTGATGTTGACCGGCACGCTCGGGTCCTTGAGGGTGAGGTGGGCCGGCTGGTTCTCTTCGTGGTTGGTGTTGCTGATGAACACGCTGGAGAGGCGGTCGAACGTGAGCTTGCCATCGGGCTTTGGGTAGACGATGGGTTTGCACTCGGCCGCGGGCTTGAGGTACGCGTGGTCGGGCTTGTCGCGGTGCAGCGTCCAGGGGATGTGGCCGCGCAGCACGAACTGCTCGAAGCCGTTCATCAGCGTCGCCGCGGTCAGGCCGTACTTGAACCAGTTCTTGAAGTTGCGGTCCTTGTTCAACTCGGTGTAGAGCCAGCTGGCCTCGAAGGCCTTGGGGTAGGCGGTGAGTTCGTCGTGCTGGCGGCCGGCCACGATGGCGTCATAGGCCGCCTCGGCAGCCAGCATGCCCGTCTTGATGGCGGCGTGGCTGCCCTTGATGCGGCCCACGTTCAGGTAGCCGGCGTTGCAGCCCACCAGTGCGCCGCCCGGGAAGATGGTCTTGGGCAGGGCGTTGATGCCGCTGGCGTTGATGGCGCGCGCGCCATACGACAGGCGCTTGGCGGTGATCTCGCCTTTTTCGTTCTCGAAGTAGTAGCGGACGTTGGGGTGCGTCTTCCAGCGCTGGAATTCCTCGAAGGGGCTGAGGTAGGGGTTCTTGTAGCCCAGGCCCGTCACAAAGCCAATGGCGATCTTGTTGTCGTCCAGGTGGTAGAGGAACGCGCCGCCATAGGTATCGTTTTCCATCGGCCAGCCGGCGGTGTGCATCACGAAGCCGGGCTGGTGGCGCTTGGGGTCGATCTCCCACAGTTCCTTCACGCCGATGCCGAAGCTCTGCGGGTCACGGCCCTCGTCGAGCTTGAAGCGGGCAATCAGCTGGCGGCCCAGGTGGCCGCGCGCGCCTTCGGCGAACACGGTGTACTTAGCCAAAAGTTCCATGCCCAGCTGGAAGTTCTCGGTGGGCTCGCCGTCCTTGCCCACGCCCATGTTGCCGGTGGCCACGCCCTTGACGGAGCCGTCGTCGTTGTACAGCACTTCAGCCGCAGCAAAGCCGGGGAAGATCTCCACGCCCAGGGCCTCGGCCTGCTCGGACAGCCACTTGGTCACGTCGCCCAGCCGCACGATGTAGTTGCCGTGGTTCTGCGCGAAAGGCGGCAGGAACATGTTGGGCACGCGGAAGCCCGACTTTTCAGACAGGAAGATGTACGCGTCGTCCGTCACGGGCTGCTTGAGCGGTGCACCGCGCTTCTTCCAGTCGGGGATCAGCTCGGAGAGCGCCTTGGGATCCATGATGGCGCCCGAGAGGATGTGCGCGCCGGGCTCGGAGCCTTTTTCCAGCACCACAACCGAGACATCCTGCCCCTTGTCGGCCGCCAATTGCTTCAGGCGAATCGCAGTGGCCAAGCCGCCGGGGCCACCGCCCACGACCACCACGTCGTATTCCATCGATTCACGGGGGCCATACTGGGCGATGATTTCTTCGTTTGTCATGGGCATCTCGTTGGGGTTTGATAATGGCTATTGGACCAAAGCGGAGCACACCGCCGTGTCAGACAGGGGACTGATTGTATTCACGGAAGCGAGACAATCGAACGACCGTTCTATTTTGATCCAGTAGGGAGACTCTAAATGGCATACAGCATCGATTTGTCCGGCCGCGTAGCGTTTGTGACCGGCGCCTCCAGTGGCCTGGGCGCGCAGTTTGCGCGCACCCTCGCGCGCGCAGGTGCCGGCGTGGTGCTGGCCAGCCGCAGGGTGGAAAAGCTCAAGGAACTTCGCGCACGCATCGAAGGCGAGGGCGGCGATGCCCATGTGGTGGAGCTGGACGTGACCGACCACGATTCCATCAAGGCTGCCGTGGCGCATGCGGAGACCGAGATGGGCTCCATCGACATTCTGGTCAACAACTCGGGCGTCTCCACCACGCAGCGTATTCAGGACGTGGCGCCCGAAGACTACGACTACGTGTTTGACACCAACGTGAAGGGCGCCTTCTTTGTAGCGCAGGAGGTGGGCAAGCGCATGCTGGCGCGCTCGCGCGGCGCGGCGCCGGGCAGCTTCACGGGCGGGCGGATCATCAACATCGCGTCGATGGCGGGTCTGAAAGTGCTCCCGCAGATCGGCGTGTACTGCATGAGCAAGGCGGCCGTGGTGCATATGACCCGCGCCCTGGCGGTGGAGTGGGGCAAGTTCGGCATCAACGTGAATGCCATCTGCCCCGGCTACATCGATACGGAGATCAATCACCACCATTGGGACACCGAGCAGGGCAAGAAGCTCATCGACATGCTGCCCCGCAAGCGCGTGGGCAACGCGCAGGACCTGGACGCGCTCTTGGTCATGCTGGCCAGCGACCAGAGCCATTTCATCAATGGTGCGGTGATCGCTGCCGACGACGGCTTTGCGGTGTAGGCGCCCCCCTGAGGCGCTGCGCGCCATCCCCCTAGGGGGACGCCACCCGTGACCTGGCGGAGCCAGTTCCACGGTGGCACTGGCCCTTGGCCGCGCCAGTTGCGGAGTGCACGGGCGGTCTCAACAACCTGGACGACTGATGAAGATCGAAATCCCCGAGGTCAAGAAGCTGGTCTATGAAATGCGTTTCCCGGTGCGATGGGGCGACATGGATGCGATGGGCCATGTGAACAACACGGTCTACTTCCGCTACCTGGAGACGGCGCGCATCGAATGGATGGTTTCCGTGGGCTGCAACCCCGACCCGCGCGGCGAGGGGCCCGTCATCGTCAATGCGTTCTGCAATTTCTACAAGCAGCTCGAATACCCGGCAGACGTGCTGCTCAAGCTGTACGTGAGCGACCCGGGCCGCACTACGTTTGAGACCTGGGCCACGATGGAGCGCGCGGACCAGCCCGGTGTGATCTGCGCCGCTGGCGGGGCTACCACCATCTGGGTGGATTTTCCGCAGCAGAAGGCCGCGCCGCTGCCCGACTGGATGCGGGCGCTGGTCAGTTGACGGTCGTCGCCGCCGTTGCAGGGGACGGCAGCGCAATGCAGTGGGCCAGCGGCACGCCGCGCACTTCCGCGGCGCCCAGTAGCAGCACGCGCCGCAGTTCGGGCAGGTAGCGGATGGCCGTCTGCGGGGCGCTGTAGCCGTTGGTGTCGGCCAGCCGCTCGTGCATGTGCAGCGCGCGGCGGCTGGGCAGGTGTTCGATGCTGAGCGTGCGCACGCCAGTGTAGAAAGTGGTGTCGACAGCCCCTTCGGTACCAAAGAAACCACCGCGGACGCGGGCTGTGCGGCGGCGCCCGTCAAAGGATGTGGTGATGCGCAGCGCGCCGTCGCGGCTGGTGCAGCTGCCCTCAAACGCGGCCGCGCATTCCATGGGCAGCGGGTTTTGCTGCACCACCACCGCCTGCACACCGGGTGAATGCAGCACCGATGTGGGTACCGGCTCCAGGCGCGCGCAGTCGCTCGTGGGCACCACCTTCCAGGCTGTGGCGCCGGGCGAATCCGGGATCTGCAGGCGACCGCCCACCACGCCCGCGCCCAGGTAGTAGGCGGGCGCGGACTGCGCGTCGGCCGCCTCGCGGAACAGCGCGGATGACTGTAGCGGCGACAGGGCGCCTGCCGGAACGCTCACGGTCATCGGGTGCACGGGCAACGTTCCCTCGGGCGGCCCGAATTCCGCCGCTTGGGCCGCAGGGACGGCCAGGATCCAGGCCAGCAAGGTGGCTGCCGTTGCCGTGTTGCGCATGGCGGGCTCAGGCGCCTGGCTTGGCCTTGGGCACGCGGCCCATCAGGTAGAACTCGGGGTTGGGCAACATTCCCGCAAAGCTGGCCATGCGGTTGCTGAGGCCAAAGAACGCGGTGATGGCCGCGATGTCCCAGATGTCCTCGTCGTCAAAGCCATGGGCGTGCAGCGCCGCAAAATCGGCGTCCTCGATCTCGTGGCTGCGTTGGCACACCTTCATCGCAAAGTCCAACATGGCGCGCTCACGCGGGCTGATGTCGGCCTTGCGGTAGTTCACCGCCACCTGGTCGGCAATAAGCGGCTTCTTTTCATAGATGCGAAGGATCGCCCCATGCGCGACCACGCAATACAGGCACTGGTTGGCGGCGCTGGTCGTGGTCACGATCATCTCGCGTTCGCCCTTGGTCAGGCTGCCTTCCTCCTTGAGCATGAGCGCGTCGTGGTACGCAAAGAACGCCCGCCATTCGGCCGGGCGGCGCGCAAACGCCAGGAACACGTTGGGGATGAAACCCGCCTTCTCCTGCACCTCCAGAATGCGCGTGCGGATGTCGTCGGGCAGGATACTCAGGTCGGGGAAGGGGTAGCGGCTCACGAAGGTCTCCTGTTGCTGTGGTGTTGTGGTGAATGGGTCTTGATCTGGTGCATTGTCTTTCAAGGGTGCCAACTGGCCGCGCGTGCCGGGCCGGGCGCGGGTGTGGCGGTGCTGCCGGACAAGGCGTACGACAAGCGGTTGGCGGCGGCGATGACGGTCTGCGCCAGCGATTCGAGCTTGGACTCGGGCAAGCGCGATGCGGGGCCCGAAATGCACACCGATCCCATCAGCCGCCAGTGGGTGCCGAAGACCGGCGCAGACACCGTGGCCACACCCTGTTCCCGTTCGCCGATGGACCAGTGGTACCCCTTCTTGCGGATGTCTTCATACACCTTGCCGGGCGCACCCGAGAACGCGAGGATCACGCGGCCTGGCGAGCCCTTGTCCAGCGGCAGGCCCTCGCCCATGCGCGCGTGGTGGCGCAAAGCTTGCGGGCCTTCCACACGCACGAGGCAGGTCCGCACATTGCCTTCGCGCACGTAAAACGCCGCGCTTTCGCCGGTGGCCATGGTTAGCTCCTGCAGCGCGGGCTCCAGCACGTTCTGCACATCAAAGCCGGCTTGGTAGCGGGCACCCAGCCAGCCCGCGGCCGGGCCCAGCCTCCATTCGCCATCTTCGCGCTGCACCATGTAACCCGCCTGCGCCAGGGTGCGGGCCAGGCGCAGCACCGTGGTCTTGTGTAGGCCGCAGCGCCGGCTCAGTTCCGCCAGGGGCAGGCCGGATTCGCCCAGCGAAAACGCCTCCAGCACTTGCAGCGCGCGTGTCACGGCGATCACGCCGCCGCTGCTCGGCTCTTCGCCTTCCATCGGCGGTGGCGGCGTGGCTGCTGCGCGGTCTGCGCGATCGGTGTGCAATGCTTTTCTGGGGGGTGTGCGCGGGTTGCTCATGGTGGTCGGTGTTTCAAGGAGTGCAACACCATTGTATGGGTTGAAACGACTGCCTAAAGTTGCGCCTGCTGCCGTGACACTGTTTTCAGGGTTGCGGCGCAGGTTCCTCATAACGATCACGGAGACAAACACCTATGCCAGTTCCCTCGTTCGCGCGCGCCTTCAACTTTTCGCTGGGCAACCCGTTCAGCCTTCATCTGGGCGCAGCCCTGCTGGGTGTTGCCGCACTTGCCGCGCCAGCCACTGTGGGTGCGCAAGCCGCATATCCCAACAAACCCATCCGGCTGATCGTGCCCTTCCCGCCCGGCGGCGGCACGGACATGATTGTGCGCACCGTGGCGCAGAAGCTCGCTGACCAGAACCAGTGGAGCGTTGTGGTGGACAACCGTCCCGGCGCCGGTGGCAACTTGGGGGTTGACGCTGCTTCCAAGTCGCCCGCCGACGGTTACACGCTCGTGATGGGCCAGACCAGCAACCTGGCCATCAACCCGTCGCTGTATGCCAAACTGCCCTACGACCCGCTCAAGGATCTGGCACCGGTGGCGCTGGTGTCGTCCTCGCCCATCGTAATGGCCGTACGCACCGCCTCGCCATACAAGACCTTTGCAGACGTGGTGGCCGCAGCCAAGGGCAAGCCCGACCACATCACGCTGGGATATTCGGGCAACGGCACGGTTGCACACCTGGCAGGCGAGCTGGCACAGAACGCGGCCGGCATCAAACTGCGCCACATTCCGTACAAAGGCGCGTCCCAGGCCATGACGGACTTGGTAGGTGGACAGATCGATCTGTACATGTCTTCCGTGCCTACGCTGCTGGGCCAGGTGCGCAACGGCAAGTTGCGCGTGCTGGCCATCACGTCGGCCCAGCGCAGCAGCCAGTTGCCCGATACACCCACGCTGGCGGAGTCCGGCTACAAGGGCTTCGAGGCCGTGACCTGGTTCGGCATCCTGGCGCCCACCGGCACGCCCGCGCCCATCGTGGCGCAGCTGAACAAGGCGATCAATGAGGCGCTGAAGCACCCCGAGGTGGCGGAAAAGCTCCGCTCCGAAGGTGGCGATGTGCTGGGCGGCACGGCCGAGCAGTTCAGCGCCCTGCTGAAAGCTGAAGTGCCGCGCTGGGCCAAGATCGTCAAGGACTCCGGCGCCAGCCTGGACTGAGCCCCGCGCCCAGCTTTTCCCCCTCGCTAAACCATCCTCGCCATGACCAGCGAAAGCACTGCTGCGCGCGTGCCTTTTTCCGCCGGCACGGGCCTGCCCCGGGCCGCGCTGCCCGCCGGCGCCTGCGATTGCCACGTGCATGTGTACGACCAGCGCTTTCCCGCTGCGCCCGGCGCGCGGCTGCTGCCGCCCGATGCGTCGGCGCAGGACTATCTCGCACTGCAGCGGCGCATCGGCACAACACGGGTGGTGTTGGTCACGCCATCGACCTACGGCACCGATAACCGCTGCATGCTCGACGGCCTGGCCACCCTTGCGGCTATGGGCGTGCAAGCCCGCGGCGTGGCGGTGATCGATGGCAGCGAAAGTGATGCAGACCTGCAGCAGCTGCACGCAGCCGGTGTGCGTGGCGTGCGGCTGAACCTGTCGCTGGGGGTGTCGGGCACGGTGGACTCCATCGCGCCGCTGGCCGAACGCATTGCGCCGCTGGGCTGGCACCTGCAGCTGCTGATGGCGCCGGACCTTCTGGCGGTTCAGGGCGCTGCGCTGCGCGATCTGCACGTACCCCTGGTGTTCGACCACTTCGGGCGCGTTGACCCCGCGCAGGCTGGGCGCCACCCCGCGCATGCCGTGCTGCTGGACTTGCTACAGCGTGGCCGGGCGTGGGTGAAGGTCTCGGGCGGCTACATCGTGAGCAGCACCGGGTCGGTGGAAGACCCGTTGCTGGATGCCTTGGCCGCCAGCTACCTGCGCTGCGCTCCCCACCAGGTGCTGTGGGGCAGCGACTGGCCGCACGCCACGGCCACCGCCGGTGTGCAGCCGCTGCCTGACGACGCCCGGCAAGTGGACCGCCTGCTCGACTGGACCGACGCCTGTGGCGGCCCCTTCGTGCTGCAACAGGTACTGGTGGACAACCCGCAGGCGCTTTACGGCTTCGGCGCCGCGCCCTGAGCCAGCCTCTTTTTTTCTGTTTCTTCGACCTTCTGGAAGGCACCGCCATGACCACCTCCCAAACCTCCTCGCAGCATCCTCTGATCCGCATCGCCCGCCGCAGCCTGCTGGCCGTGGGGGCTGCCTTGCTGGCGACGCCGGCGTTCGCTCAGGCCGACTGGCCGGGCGGCAAGGTCATCACCTGGGTGGTGCCGTACCCCGCGGGCGGCAGCACCGACGTGCTGGGCCGCAACATCGCGCAGCGGCTGGGCCCGGCATTGGCCACCAACGTCATCGTGGACAACAAGGCGGGCGCCACCGGCACCATTGGCGCGGCCTTCGTGGCCAAGGCGCAGCCCGACGGCCTGACGCTGCTGGGCACCTCCATCGGCCCGCAGGCCATTGCGCCGCACCTGATGGCCAAGCTGCCTTACGACCACATCACGGCGTTCGAGCCCGTGGTCACCATCGGCACCATCCCGCACATCCTGGTCGTGGGGCCCAACCAGCCCTTAAAGACCGTGGCCGACCTGCTGGCGGCCGCCAAGGCGCAGCCAGGCAAGCTGGCGTTTGCCTCGGGCGGCAACGGCACCATCTTGCAGATGCAGGGCGAGCTGCTGCAGCAGCAGACGGGCGCGCGCTTCATCCACGTGCCCTACAAGGGCGACACGCCTGCGCTGCAAGACACGCTGGCCGAGCAGGTGCATTTCATGTTTGCGCCCGCCGCCGCGGCGCTGCCGCATGTGCAGGCCGGCAAGCTGCGTGCGCTGGCCGTCACGTCCGGTCAGCGCCTGAAGGCCTTGCCCGATGTGCCCACCATGGGCGAGGTCGGTATGAAGGACTTTGTGGTCGAGCAATGGCAGGCCGTGTTTGCGCCCGCCAAGACGCCCGCGCCGGTGGTGCAGCGCCTGAACCAGGAGATCAACAAGACTCTGAAAGACCCCGCCGTGGCGGCCCTCGCCGACAAGCTGGGCGTGACCCTGGTGGGCGGCACGCCGCAGCAGCTGGGCGATCTGCAAAAGGCCGATTCCGCCAAGTGGGCCAAGGTGATCAAAGACGGAAACATCAAGGCCGACTGAGGGGCGCGGCTCACCCGCCACCGCTAGCGTCGTTGCCGCGTCTTGTCGTACCGCTGGTACTGCCTGCGACGCGGCGCCTAGCCAGCGATGCCGGGTGAACCGCTACTGAATCCGTTCAGTTGTGGCATCAGCCTTTCAACTTCTCACTTACTCAACCAACGAAATCCACCATGAGCCAACTCCCTGAAATCATCCGCAGCATTGAGCGCGTAAGCGCCGATGTCGTTGCCAAGGCCGCCACCTACCAAGCCGCCATCCTGGCCGACGTGGCCGGACGCCGCGGCACCATGCACGGCCGCGTCGCGCCCGTGCACCAGGGCATGAAGGTCGCAGGCCCGGCCTTCACCGTGGAAGTGCGCCCTGGCGACAACCTCATGATCCACGCCGCCATTGCGCTCGCCCAGCCGGGCGACGTGCTCGTGATCGACGGCAAGGGCGACCAGACGGCGGCCCTCATGGGCACGCTGATGCTCAGCGCCTGCAAGAAGCGCGGCCTGGCCGGCGTGATCGTGGACGCCGCCATCCGCGACAAGCTGGAGATCCTGGAGCTGGACTTCCCCGTGTTCAGCGCAGGCTTCAACCCCGCCGGGCCCACCAAGTACGTGCCCGGCCGCATCAACCACCCCATCTCCGCCGGCGGCGCCACGGTGAACCCCGGCGACCTGGTGGTGGGCGATGCCGACGGCGTGGTGGTCATCGAGCGCGAGAAAGCCCCCGCCATGATGGCCCTGGCCGACAAGAAGGTGGCCGACGAGGCTGCCCGCATCGAGGCCATCGCACGGGGTGACACTGCATCGAAATGGCTGCCCGCTGCCCTGCGCGCCGCCGGCGTGTTGAAGGAAGGGGAATCGCTGTGAGCCAACCCACCATCATCATCACAGGCGCCGACCTGGCGCAACAAGCCCTGGATTTGCTCACGGGCTACCAGATCGTCTACGCCGGCAAGACGCCCACCGAAGAGGACATGGTGGCCCTTTGCCGTGCGCACAACCCCGTGGCCATCATCGTGCGCTACGGCAAGGTGGGCGCGGCCGTGATGGATGCGGCCCCTGCGCTCAAGGTCATCTCCAAGCATGGCAGCGGCACCGACACCATCGACAAGGTGGCCGCCAAGGCCCGTGGTATTGAAGTGGTGGCCGCCGTGGGCGCCAACGCAGCGGCCGTGGCCGAGCAGGCGCTGGCGCTGTTGCTGGCGTGTGCCAAGTCGGTGGTGCAGCTCGATGCCCGCATGCATGCTGGCCACTGGGACAAGGCTACGCACAAGAGCCTGGAGCTCTACGGCCGCACCGTGGGCCTGGTGGGCCTGGGCGCCATTGGCCTGCGCTTTGCCAAGATGGCCGACGCCCTGGGCATGCGCGTGATCGGCTTCGATCCGTTTGCCAAGAACCTGCCGGACCACGTGCAGAGCGTTCCGCTCGAAACGATCTGGCGCGAAGCCGATGCGATCTCGCTGCACTGCCCGCTGACCGACGAGAACCGCGGCATGCTGAACGCCACCACGCTGGCGCAATGCAAGCGCGGCGTGATCGTGGTGAACACCGCGCGCGGAGGGCTGATCGACGAGGCCGCGCTGCTGGCTGCCGTGCGCTCGGGCCAGGTGATGGCGGCAGGCCTGGACAGCTTTGCGGTGGAGCCCATGGCGGCGGGCCACCCGTTCCAGGGCGAGCCGCGCTTCATCCTCAGCCCGCACATCGGCGGCGTGACCAGCGATGCCTACGTGAACATGGGCGTGGGCGCAGCGAAGAACCTGCTGGCCGTGCTGGCCCACACGCCCGGCGAAGTGGCTGTAGCCTGATCGCCACTGGGCTACATCCAAGCTAGAACATGGCCGGGCAGGGCGCCCGGCCCACTGGAGACAAGGGACATGCCAACAAAATTCAAGCAAAAAGTGGCTCCAGCGCTTATCCATAAAGCGCTGGCAGCTATTGTTTTGGTAGCTGCTTGCGCCGCGGCCGCTGCACAGACGGCGTACCCCCACAAGCCCGTCAAGCTGGTGGTGGGCTTTGCCGCCGGCGGCCCCACCGACGTGGTGGCCCGTGCGTTTGCCGACCATGCCAGCCGCGCGCTGGGCCAGCCCTTTGTGGTGGACAACAAGCCCGGCGCCAACACCATCCTGGCCGCCCAGGCCGTGGCCGCTGCGCCGGCCGATGGCTACACGCTGCTGTTCGGCGCCACCAACCACACCATGATCCCGGGGCTGTACGCCGGGCGGGTGAAGTTCGATGCGGTGAAGTCCTTCAAGCCGCTGTGCACCGTGGCTACCAGCCCCACGGTGCTGGTGGTGGGGCCCGCGCTGCCCGCCAAGACGCTGGCCGACTACATGGCCCGTGCCCGCAAGGAACCGGGCCGCCTGTCCGCCGGCACGGCCGGTGTGGGCAGCTCGGGCCACTTTGCCACCGAGATGTTTGCGCGCGCCAACAGCCTGCAATTGAACCACGTGCCCTACAAGGGCGCCGCACCCGTGGTGACCGACCTGGTGGGCGGCCAGCTCGACAGCTCGTTTGCCACGCTGGGATCGGTGCTGCCGCAGATCAAGACCGGCAAGCTCACCGCGCTGGCCGTGGCGTCGCCCAAGCGGTCCTCGCTGCTGCCCGATGTGGCCACGTTTGCCGAAGCCGGTGGCGGCAACTATTCGGCCGATGCCTGGTATGGCCTGCTGGCCCCGGCGGGTCTGGACGAGGCCACCGCCCAGCAGCTGGAGCGCGTGGCCAGGGACTTTGTGCAAAGCCCCGCCGCCGCCGACAAGCTGCGGGGTCTGGGGCTGGACGCCGATGCCACCTGCGGCGCGGCGTTTGCCAGCCAGGTCAGCCGCGAAGTGGCCACCTATACGCAGATTGCACGCGATCTGGATTTGAAGGCGGACTGATTCGCCCGCCTACAACCCCCCTTCCAACCTTGCGAGGAGACTCCCCGAATGTTCCGTTTTCTGAAACCCGTTATTGCCGCTTGCGCCCTGGCCGCCGGTCTGGCCCATGCTGCCTTCCCTGAACGCCCGATCACCCTGGTCGTGCCCTACGCCCCTGGCGGCGCGGCCGATGCCGTGGCCCGCGTGGTGGCCACGCGCATGGGCGTGAAGCTGGGCACCAGCGTGGTCGTGGACAACAAGGCCGGCGCCAGCGGCACGATTGGCGTCAGCTTTGTGGCCAAGGCCCCGGCCGACGGCTACACCATGCTGTACGACGCCACACCGCATTCCATCAACCCGCACCTGTTTCCCAAGATGCCCTACGCCAGCACCGCGCTGCAGCCGCTGTCGCTGGTGATGCTGGCGCCCAACGTGCTGGTGGTGAAGGCCGACGCGCCCGTCAAGAACGTGGGCGAACTCATCGCCAAGGCCAAGGCGCAGCCCGGCAAGATCAACTTTGCATCCGGCGGCAGCGGCACCGTGCAACGCCTGGCGGCAGAGCTGTTCCGCCAGCAGCTGGGCCTGGATATGGTGCACGTGCCTTACAAGAGTGGCGGTCCCGCCATCACCGACGTGATGGGCGGGCAGGTGGACTTCATGTTCGGCACGGTGGCGGCCACCTACCCGCACGTGTCGGGCGGCAAGCTGCGCGCCCTGGCCGTGTCGGCGCCCGAGCGCTCCAAGCGCCTGCCCGATGTGCCTACAGTGGCCGAGGCCGCCATTCCTGGCTACGAGGCGTTTGAGTGGAACGGTGTCTTCTTGCCCGCCGGCACACCAGAGCCCGTCGTGGCCAAGCTGCAGCAAGCGCTGCAGGACGTGCTGAAGGAAGACGAAGTCAAGCAGCGTCTGGCCGACATGGGTGCCCAGCCCATCGGCTCCACACCCGCCGAGTTCGCGGCCTTCCTGAAGAAGGAAGACGCGAAATGGGGCGAGGTGGTGAAGAAGGGCAACATCAAGCTCGACTGACCTGTACCTTGCCTTTGCTGACCGACCCCGTTCCGCACTCTGCGGGCCTGAACCGCCCGCAGCGCATGCCGCCACCCGGCGCTTGCGACTGCCACATGCACATCTTCGATGCGCGGTTCGCGCCGTCGCCCCACTGGCCGCGGACGCCGCCCGATGCGCCCGTGGCCGCGTACCGGCGGCTGCAGCAGCGCCTGGGCACGTCGCGCGCGGTGGTGGTCACGCCATCCACCTACGGCACCGACAACGCCTGCACGCTGGACGCGCTGGGCCAGCTGGGGGACTGCGCGCGGGGCGTGGCCGTGGTGGGTGTGGGTGTGAGCGCCGAGGAACTGTCCCGGCTCGCTGCGCGGCGCGTGCGTGGGTTGCGGGTCAATTTTGTGTCTCCCCAATCTTGGGGCGCCACCACGCCCGAAATGCTGGCTACGCTGGCCCGCAAGGTGGCGGAGCACCCGGCCTGCGAAGGCTGGCACGTGCAGGTCTTTGCACACCCCGAGCAGCTCGTGGCGATGGCACGGCAGCTGGGGGCGCTGCCGGTGCCGCTGGTCATCGACCACCTGGGCCGCATCGACCCGGCCGAAGGCACGACCGCGCCGGCCTATGGCGTGGTGCGCGGATTGCTCGATGGAGGCAATACCTGGGTCAAGCTCTCGGGCGCCTACATGCGGTCTGCGGCACAGGGGCCCGGCTACGCTGATACGGTGCCGCTGGGCCGCGCCCTGGTGCAGTCTGCACCCGAGCGCCTGGTGTGGGGCAGCGACTGGCCCCACACCACCGAGGCCCCCGGCAGCGTGAACGACGCGGACCTGATGAACCTGCTCTACGCTTGGGCCGGCAGCGAGGCCCAGGCACATCGCATCCTGGTGGACAACCCGGCGCGGCTGTACGGCTTTTCGTCCCCGCCATCTCAGTGAAAGAGGCTCATGTTCCTGTTGAACCCACCCCAAGTCCGTGAACTGGAAGTGTTCACCTCGATGCCCGCGCATTTCCGCCGCCGCGAGCGCAGCGAATGGGCCGATGCGAACCGGGGCGGCACCGTCACCGACTCGTTCCTCGAAGGCCCCGTGTTCGATGGCGCGGGCAACCTGTACGTGACCGACATCCCCTGGGGCCGCATCTTCCGCATCGATCCGCAAGGCGCGTGGACCCTGATGGCTGAATATCACGGCGAGCCCAACGGCATGAAGTTCCTGGATGCCGGCACGCTGCTGATCACCGACTACAAGAACGGCCTGATGCGCCTAGATCTGGCATCGGGCAGGGTCACGCCGTACCTGGAGCGCCGCAACAGCGAGCGCTTCAAGGGCGTGAACGACCTCATCTTCGACGCCGAAGGCAACCTGTATTTCACCGACCAGGGCCAGAGCGGTCTGCACGACCCGAGCGGCCGCCTGTACCGCCTGCGGCCGAACGGCCAGCTCGACCTGCTGCTGGACAACGTGCCCAGCCCGAACGGCGTGGCCCTGTCGCCCGACGGCCGGGTGCTGTACCTCGCCGTGACGCGCGGCAACTGCGTATGGCGCGTGCCGCTGCTGCCCGACGGCAGCGTGGCCAAGGTGGGGCAGTTTTTCACGTCGTATGGACCCAGTGGTCCGGATGGCCTGGCAGTGGATGCGGATGGTCGGCTGCTGGTGGCCAACCCCGGCCTGGGATATGTGTGGGTGCTCAACCACCGGGCCGAGCCCGTACTGGTGCTGCGGGGGCCTGCCGGGGCGTCCACCACCAACCTAGCGTTTGGCGGGGAGGGCGGACGCACGGTGTTTGTCACCGATTCGACCCACGGGCAGGTGCTGCACGCTCAGGTGGAAACTTCAGGCCTGCCTTTGGCGCGACGGAGCTGAATAAAGCTTCTGCATTTAAATTTGCTATCGACAATATTCAATGGATTAAATTTACCTTTCTTGATTGGTTTCCTACCATCGGCTTTTGTTGATACGTTGACTCGTCGTTCTTACAGGAGATGCCCATGTCCACCGAAGCCAAGTGCCCCTTCGACCACACCAAAGCCGTGCCCACGGGCCCGCGCAATGCCGACTGGTGGCCCAACCAGCTCAATCTCCGCCCGCTCAACCAGAACTCCCCGCTCAACGACCCGATGGGCGACGGTTTCAACTACGCGGAGGAATTCAAAAGTCTCGATCTTGCAGCGCTGAAAGCGGACTTGCGCGCGCTGATGACCGACTCACAGGATTGGTGGCCGGCTGACTTTGGCCACTACGGCCCCCTGTTCGTACGCATGGCTTGGCACAGCGCGGGCACCTACCGCCTGGCCGATGGGCGCGGTGGTGCGGGGGCCGGGCAGCAGCGCTTTGCGCCGCTCAACAGCTGGCCCGACAACGCCAACCTGGACAAGGCCCGGCGCCTGCTGTGGCCCATCAAGCAGAAGTACGGCCGCAAGATTTCGTGGGCTGACTTGATGATCCTGACCGGCAACGTGGCGCTTGAATCCATGGGCTTCAAGACCTTTGGTTTTGCTGGTGGCCGGCCCGACGTGTGGGAACCCGACGAGAACGTGTACTGGGGCGCCGAGGCCACTTGGCTGGGCGGCGACAAGCGCTACAGCGGCGAACGCGACCTGGCCAACCCGTTGGCCGCCGTGCAGATGGGCCTGATCTACGTGAACCCCGAAGGCCCCAACGGCAACCCCGACCCGCTGGCTGCAGCGCGCGACATCCGCGACACGTTTGCCCGCATGGCCATGGATGACGAGGAAACCGTGGCGCTGATTGCCGGCGGCCACACCTTTGGCAAGACACACGGCGCGGGCGATGCCGCGCTGGTGGGCCGTGAACCCGAGGCTGGTGGCATTGAAGACCAGGGCCTGGGCTGGATCAGCAAGCATGGCAGCGGCCTGGGTGGCGACACCATCACCAGCGGCCTGGAAGTGACGTGGACGACCACGCCCACGCAATGGAGCAACAACTTCTTTGAAAACCTGTTCGGCTACGAGTGGGAGCTGACCAAGAGCCCGGCGGGTGCGCACCAGTGGACGGCCAAGGGGGCTGCTGCCACGATTCCGCATGCGCACGACCCGTCGAAAAAGCTCGTGCCGACCATGCTGACCACCGACCTGTCCCTGCGCTTTGACCCCGCATACGAAAGAATCTCGCGCCGCTTCTTGGAGAACCCCGAGCAGTTTGCTGACGCGTTTGCACGCGCCTGGTTCAAGCTGACCCACCGTGACATGGGCCCGCGTGCGCGCTACCTCGGTCCAGAAGTGCCGGCCGAAGTGCTGGTATGGCAGGACCCGGTTCCGGCGGTGGACCATGCGCTCGTCGATGAACAAGACATCGCAGCGCTCAAGGCCCAGGTGCTGGCATCGGGCCTGTCGATCTCCGAATTGGTATCGACGGCCTGGGCTTCTGCCTCGACATTCCGCGGGGGCGACAAGCGCGGCGGTGCCAACGGCGCGCGCATTCGCCTCGCTCCGCAAAAGGACTGGGAAGTGAACCAGCCTGCCCAACTGTCCAAGGTGCTGGGCCAGCTTGAAACCATTCAGCGCGAGTTCAATGCGGCGCAATCGGGCGGCAAGAAGATCTCGCTGGCCGACCTGATCGTGCTGGCCGGTGGGGTCGCCGTAGAGGCTGCGGCGAAGCAGGCCGGGCAGGACGTGAGCGTACCGTTTTCACCCGGCCGCACGGACGCCTCGCAAGAGCAGACCGATGTGCCGTCGTTCGAAGTGATGGAACCTGTGGCCGACGGCTTTCGCAACTACCTGCGCCCGGGCCTCGAAGGTGCAGCGGTCGAACTACTGGTGGACCGTGCCAACCAGCTGACCTTGACGGCCCCGGAGATGACGGTGCTAGTGGGTGGCCTGCGGGTGCTGGGCGCCAATGTGGGCGGGGCCGCCCACGGCGTGTTCACGCAGCGCCCCGGTGTGTTGAGCAATGACTTCTTTGTCAACCTGCTCGACATGCGCACGAAGTGGCAGAAGTCCGCAGCGGCGGCGGGCGTGCTGGAAGGCGTGGACCGTGCCACCGGCGCACGCAAATGGACGGGCACGGTGGCCGACTTGGTGTTCGGTTCCAACTCAGTGCTGCGCGCGCTGGCCGAGGTGTATGCCAGCAGCGATGCGCAAGCGGTGTTTGTGCGGGACTTTGTACGCGCCTGGACCAAGGTGATGAACCTGGACCGGTTTGATCTGGCCGCTAGCGGCGGCGCCTGACCCCGGCTTGACGCCGACGCGCCGCGCTGCCTGACCACGCTGTGGTGCGGCGCGGTGCGGCAAGATTCAGAAACGAAAAAAAGGCCCGGCGGTACTAAGTACCTGCCGGGCTTTTTGCTTTTTGCTTTTGTGCGTTGGCGGCATTCCAATCCCGTGCTCGCTACCATCGCTGCTGATCTTTCACACTCAAGGAGAGCCTGCGTGACGCAACCATCCCCATCCAAAGACTATGAAAAAGGCTTGTCCACCCGCCGCGAGGTCATGGGTGACGACTTCGTGGACCGGGCGCTTGGCAACGCCACGGCCTTCACGCAGCCCATCCAGGAGTACATCACGCGCAACGCGTGGGGCGATGTGTGGCAGCGGCCGGGTATCGACCGCAAGACGCGCAGCCTCATCACGGTGTCGATGCTCATCGCGCTGGGCAAGCAGCATGAGCTCAAGGGCCATGTGCGTGGCGCGCTGAACAACGGCGCCACGGCCGAGGAAATCCAGGAGGTGTTGCTCCACGCCAGCATCTACTGCGGCCTGCCCACGGCGGTAGAGGCTTTCCGCACGGCAGCCGAAGTCATCGACGGCCCCGGCAAGTGAGCCTGCGGTCGCGGTACGTCAGCCCGCCAGCAGTTTGTGGACCAGGTCTGCCGCAGTGGACGCGTTGTACTTGCGCATGAGGCGGGCGCGGTAGATCTCCACCGTGCGGTGGCTGATCTCCAGCGTGCGCCCAATCTCCTTGGACGTGAGTCCCTCCAGCAGCCGCGCAGCCACTTCGCGCTCGCGCCCGGTCAGCTCAGCCTTCACCGGGCGCTGCGAACTGAGGTCTTCAAAGCTCCAGATGCCTGATTCGTGCGGCGCGTTGCGGTTGAGCGCCCGGCCCGACACATGGCACCAGAACACCTCGCCGTTGGCGCGCTTCATGATGCGGTTGTCGGCGTAGTGGCCCTTGGCGTTGAGGATGGGCTCCATGTGTGCGCCCAAGCGCTCGTATTCATCGGCGCTGGGGTAGAGGACCTGGAACGACTGGCCGATCAGCACCTCGCGCGACGCGCCGAACATTTCGCAGACATGGCGGTTGCAGTCGACCATGGTGCGGTTGCGCGAAAGCACCAGCCCCACGGGGGCCATGTCAAAAGCCAGTCGGTAATCCACTTCCATAGTGCTAATCTTTACGGAAAACTACTTATTTGAGTACGTAGTATCGTAGCGCATCCCATCAATAAGGAGATCGTGGTGAACAAGGTATTTCCATCGGCCGCCGAAGCCCTCAAGGGCGTGGTGGCGGACGGCCAACTGATGGCCGTTGGCGGCTTCGGCCTGTGCGGTATTCCCGAGGCCCTGATCGACGCACTGCGCGATTCAGGCGTGAAGAACCTTACCGTGATTTCCAACAACGCAGGCGTAGACGGCTTTGGCCTGGGCAAGCTGCTGGAGACCCGCCAGATCAAGAAAATGATCTCGTCGTATGTGGGCGAGAACAAGGAGTTCGAGCGCCAGTACCTGGCGGGCGAGCTGGAGCTGGAGTTCACCCCCCAGGGCACGCTGGCCGAGAAGCTGCGCGCGGGCGGCGCCGGCATCCCGGCCTTCTTCACCAAGACGGGCGTGGGCACCATCGTGGCCGAGGGCAAGGAACTGCGCGAGTTCGACGGCGAAACCTACGTGATGGAGCGGTCGCTGGTGCCCGATGTGGCGCTGGTCAAGGCCGATGTGGCCGACAGGTCGGGCAACCTGCGCTTCAACCTGACGGCGCGCAACTTCAATCCGGCCGCGGCCACCGCCGGCAAGGTCTGCATCGTCGAGGTGGAAAAGATTGTGGAAGTGGGCGAGCTGGCCCCTGACGACATCCATCTGCCCGGCATCTATGTGCACCGCATCGTGCTCAATGCCAACCCCGAAAAGCGCATCGAAAAAAGAACGATCACCGAGAAAGCAGGAGCCTGACCATGCCGTGGACCCAAGACCAGATGGCCGCCCGCGCGGCGCAAGAACTTGAAGATGGTTTCTATGTGAACCTGGGCATCGGCATACCCACGCTGGTGGCCAACTTCACCGGCGACAAGGAAGTGTGGCTGCAGTCGGAAAACGGCATGCTGGGCATCGGCCCCTTCCCGACCGAAGACAAGGTGGATCCAGACCTCATTAACGCGGGCAAGCAGACGGTGACGACCATCAAGGGCTCGTCCATCTTCGGCAGCGACCAGTCGTTTGCCATGATCCGTGGCGGCAAGATCAACCTGTCCATCCTGGGCGCCATGCAGGTCAGCGAAAAAGGCGACCTGGCCAACTGGATGATCCCCGGCAAGATGGTCAAGGGCATGGGCGGCGCCATGGACTTGGTGGCCGGCGTCAAGCGCGTGATCGTGCTGATGGAGCACGTGGCACGCAAAAAGGACGGTACCGAGGACCTGAAGATCCTGCCCCAGTGCACGCTGCCCCTCACGGGCGTGGGCGTTGTGGACCGCATCATCACCGACCTTGGCGTGCTGGACGTGACGCCAGAGGGCCTCAAGCTGGTGGAGCTGGCGCCGGGCGTGACTTTTGATGCCCTGCAGGCCAAGACGGGTGTCACGCTGATCAAGTAACTTTTGCGCAGCACTTCACAGCCATTCGCTGGTTGTGTGGCGTGCAGAAAAAAGGCCGGAGCCCCGCAAGGGACTCCGGCCTTCTTGATGGCATTAAATTCTGCGCCCTGCCTGCGCAGGGCTGCAGGAATTACATCGCGCTGAATTCGCCCGAGGGGATCTGGCCAGTACGCAGGGCTTCGGCAGCCTGGGCACGCACGGCAGCGCGGTCAGCTGTGGAGCTGTAAGTCACCACGCGCGAACCTGCGGGTTCCTGGCTGCGGGTCTGGGCCACGGTGGCGGCTTCGGCAGCCACTTCGGCGCGGGTGCGGTTCGTTTCGAACTGGGTAGCGAACTGCGAAGCATCGGCTTCGTCAGCGTGGGCGCCAAAAGAAGCGAAGGCAGCGACGGCAGCGATGGACAGGAAACGTGCGGTGTTGTTCATGATGAAAGTCCTCAAAAAGTTGATCAGCAAAGTCGGCTCAGATCACCGGGGTGGCTTGCCTGTATGGGCGGCTCCTCCGGCTTCGGTGAGTCGCCTGGTGAAGGGCTCGGCTCATCGATGGGGTGAACTGTACGCGGCCGAGAGCCCGAGAAAAACCACTCAGTCGCAAACTAACTGTTCCAGTATTGGAAACAATCAAGCTGGAACTTTTGAAGATTGAGGCGAAACTGAGCCATGAACTGGCTCTGAAGAGGGCTTTTGCAGCACGATCTTCATGAAAACCCTTGCATGCATTTGGGACAATGACAATTCCGTGAACCGACTGGCCCACCACACGGTCTCCCACCGTTGAAGTCTTGATCTCCCTCAAGATTTCTGTGTGCGGTCCAGGAAGGCGTCAGCAGGGGGCAAGCTGGCGCCCTATAGTCGCAGGTAACTTTTTGTGTTTCTTGCATGACTGACACGCTTGAACCGGCGGGCCTGGATGCCGCTGACAGTCCCCACTATCTGCGCGCACTGACCGACATGGCCGACCGGCGTGCGGTGGTGGCCGATTCGGCCATCTACACCGCAAATGGCATCAAGCTGGTGGAAAAGGGCGCCCGCATCGACAGCCGCCTGTACGACCGGCTGGTTCAGCACAAGCTGCGCGAGCCCATCGACCGCCATTTGTCCATCGACAACCCTGTGGACGTGCCCGCGCTTCTGGCGGCCACCCAGGCCCTGACCGAGCAGGAAGCCCTGCCCGCGCTGTTGGCGCAAACGCTGGGTTCGGCAGCCCGGCTGCTGGCGCCGCTGCGCTCGCTGCCACTGCCGCCCTCCATGGCCTGCAAGCTCACCGTGATGCGGGACCAGCGGCCGCAGTTGTTCCAGCACAGCCTGCAGATGATGACGGTGGCTATCTATCTGGGCATCAAGAGCGCGCTGACCGAGCGCGATTGCGGCGCTCTGGCGGCTGCCGCCTTGCTGCACGACCTGGGCGTGTTGCACATGGACCCTGTGTGGGACGACCCCAACCACAAGGTGGTGGGGCCGCAGCGCAAGCACCTGGTCGCGCATCCTATTTCGGCCATGCTGATGATCCGCGACACCCAGGCCTATCCCCGCTCGGTGGAAGTCGCCGTGCTGGAGCACCACGAGCGCATGGACGGCAGCGGCTATCCGCGGGCATTGGCAGGCGCTGACATCACGCCCATGGGCCGCATCCTGCTGCTGGCGGAAGTAGTGGCCGCGTTCTACGAGAAATATGACGACATGCCCGCGCAGCGCCTGTCGCTGGTGCTGCGGCTCAACCACCGCAAGTTTCCTTCCACGCTGGTGTCCCACATCCTGCCCTTGCTGCAGGAAGAGATGACCCGCGAATCCGCGCTGATGCCCTTGGGCAACGATGCACCGCGCCAGATCGAACTGCTGGCCGAGGCGTTTTCCCACTGGGACCAGCTCAAGGCGGCGCTGCCGGTCGCAGCGGCGGCCAAGGCCGCGCCCCATGGTGCCTTCGCGTTTGCCGATGCGCGCCTGATGGCGCTGCAAAAAGCCCTGATCGAAGCCGGCTCCCATCCGCAGCAGCAAAACGAAATGATGGCCCAGATGAAGGGCGATGCAGTGGGCATGGCCGAGGTGGCCTTGGTGGGACGCGAGGCGCTCTGGCAGTTGCAGAGCATTCTGAACGCGAGCCACCGCCGCTGGCCCCAGCTGTCAGAGCGTGCCACGCCCGAAGACGCTGCCGTCGCCGACTGGTGCGACTGGGTCGTGCGCCGCCTGTAGGGCAAGATAAGCCCAGGCCCTGCAACGCCGACTGCGAACGGGCTGGGAAGGAGGGGATTGGTGATCCACCGTACGGAGGCTTTGCATGATTGACCACACAGGGATTCACGTCACCGACATTGCGCGCAGCCGGGCGTTTTATGCGGCGGTGCTGGCCACCGTGGGCTATGTGCCCCGTCTGGATCTGGGAGACGCCGTGGGGTTTGGCGCCAAGGTGGTCGACCCGGCGGATGACCCCGCGGGCGAGTTCTGGATTGCCCAGGCCGAGCCTTTTGTGCCCCGCAGCCATATTGCGTTTCGGGCGGCCGACGAAGCCGAGGTGCAGGCCTTTCATGCGGCGGCTTTGGCGGCAGGCGGGAAAGACAACGGCGCTCCGGGGCTGCGCCCCCGCTACCACGCGCATTACTACGCCGCCTTTGTGCTGGACCCCGATGGCTACAACATTGAGGCGGTTTTTCACCGCAGCGCCCAGCCGCCCGCTGCGCCCGTGTGACTGTGCCTGCGGCAGCAGGGTGACAGCCGTGCGGCTTGCGGGCTTGTCAAACAGGGGCTGTTTGCTGCCGCTGCGCAAGAACCCGATCCTGCCGGTGCGGGATGTGGATGAGGATTCCCTGTACGGCAAAATACTGGTTATATTTACAGTATTGTTGTCTGTGAACCCTTGTTCTTGCCATGCCTGCCCTCAGCCCCGTTTTGCGGGTCGTGTCCGATCTGCCATCTGCCGTGCCGGGTGTCTGGCATGCCGACTCGCTGAGTGCCGGGCCCTTGCAGGCGCAGCCCACCGGGCATGCGCTGCTGGATGCGCAACTGCCGGGGGGCGGCTGGCCTGTGGGGGCAATGACGGAAGTGCTGCAAGCCCGGCCCGGCCTGCACGAATGGCAGCTGGTGCTGCCCGCGCTGGTCCAGGCCGCTGCCCTGCGCAGAGGGGCCGTGGTGGTGGTGGCCCCCCCGCACGAGCCGTTTGTGCCGGCTTTGCAAGCCCAGGGCCTGCGGGCAGAACGTTTGTGCCGCTTACAGGCAAGCCAGCCCCAGGCGGCGTTGTGGGCCACTGAACAGGCGCTGCGCTGCCGGGATGTGATGGCTGTGCTGGCCTGGTTGCCCCAGGCACAACCTGCGGCGCTGCGCAGGCTTCAGCTGGCGGCGGCGCAACAGCAGCAGTTGCTGTGGGTGTTTCGGGGGGGGGATGCGGCGGGGCAGGCATCGCCAGCCATGCTGCGGGTGCAATTGCAGGGCTTGCCGCTGCCAGGCCACCCGGCGGGGGCACCACAGATGCAGGTGCACATTCTCAAGCGCAAGGGACCGCCCCTGGACCAGGCGCTGAGCCTGCCCGCTTGCCCCTCTTTGCTGGCCCAGGTGCTGCAGGCGCAGGCCAGTCGCCGCATGGCTGCGCAGCAGTACGCCCAACAGCTGGTGCAGGGCCGAAGCAGCCCGTCTCTGGCGCCCGTGGGCTCCGTGCCCGCCGCGGCATCCATGGTGGAGAGTGCGCATGCACTGGATCGCATTGCCCCTGCCGTGTCTGGATGAACCTGCCCCCGCCCCGGACAGCGGTGAGGCGCAGGCGGGAGCGGCCTATTGGTGGGCGCTGCGCTTTACGCCGCGGGTTGCACTGGTGGATGGCGAGGCCTTGCTATTGGAGGTGTCCTCCACAGAGCGCCTGTGGGGCGGTCGCGAGGCCTTGCAATCGCTGGTGCTGCAAGCCTGGCGCGATGCCGCTGCTGTGCTGCGCGGCGATGTCGGTGAGGATGTGGCCCTTGCGGGTAGCGCCCCCGCATCCGCGCACCCGCCACCGTGGGGGTGCGGGCCGACCGCGCTGGTCGCGCAGGCCCGGCTGCGCATGGTGCAGGCAGGGTGCGTTGCTGCCGGGCAGGGCGGGGCGGTGCATGCGCTGCCTTTGCACACGCTGACCGCGCTGCGGCCCCATGTGCCCAGCCTGGAGCGCATGGGGTGCCGCACCTGGGGCGCCCTGCGCGCGTTGCCGCGTGCGGGGGTGGCCCGGCGCATTGGCGCGGCGGCATTGCATGCGCTGGACCAGGCGCTGGGCGAGGCGCCTGAGGCCCACGCCTGGCTGGAGCTGCCCGAGCAATTTGCTCTGGCCATCGAGCTGCCCGCGCTGGCTGAATCGGCCGATGCCCTGCTGTGGAGCGCCAACCGCTGCCTGGCGGCCTTGCAAGGCTGGCTGCAGGCGCGCCAGCAAGGGGTGGTGGCGCTGGAGCTGTCGTGGCGCCATGACCTGCGGCGCGTGGATGGTGTGATCATTCCGCCCGTACAAAGCTTGGCGGTGCGCACGGCGCAGGCCACGCAGGACATGGCGCATCTGCGGCGCTTGCTGTCTGAAAACCTGGCCCGTACCACACTGGCCGCGCCGGCCAACCACATCACGCTGCGCCTGCTGGAGGCAGCGCCGTTGCCCCACCGCAGCGCCAGCCTGCTCCCCCCGGACGGTCGCGCCGGGCAGCACTCAGGTCAGGGGGGCGGCGATGAGCCTGGTGAAGCCCTGCACCAGCTGCTGGAGCGCCTGTCGGCCCGCCTGGGCGCAGACCAGGTCACCGCGCCCGTTCTTCTGGCCGACCACCGGCCCGAACGCATGCAGCAGTGGAAGGCTGCGGCCGAGTTGCTGCCCACCTCGGGGCGCGGAACATTGCCCAGACCGGGCGGCTCGCACCTCCGCCCCCCGCCGGTCAATGCACCGCTGCAGCAAGGCACAGCCCATGCACCCGACGCCACCCTCTGGCCCACCTGGTTGCTGCAAGCGCCCCGTCGGCTGACCTTGCAGGGCAACCGGCCCTGCTACCAGGGCCTGCTGCGCCTGCTGGCCGGGCCGCACCGCTTCGAGGCGGGCTGGTGGTCTACCGACGCCACAGAGGGCGCACTCCATACGAGCCCATCCGACGCTCCCTGCCCCGGCCTGGCCCTGCGCGACTACTTCGTGGCCCACAACGATGCCGTGGGCTTGGTGTGGGTGTTTCGCGAAAGGCTCCCCCGGCGCAGCGGGCCGGGGCAGGCCACGGCCGTGGCCCCGTCGCCGCCCCGCTGGTTTCTGCACGGCATCTTTGGGTGATGGCATGGCCGCTGCGTCTTTTCCACCTGCCGGGCATGCCATGGCCCCCATCCCTGCGCCGCCAGACCCCATGCCCCGGCTGCCGGGGTATGCAGAGCTGCATTGCCTGTCCAATTTCAGCTTCCAGCGCGGCGCCTCGCACCCGCAAGAGCTGGTGGAGCGTGCCGCTGCACTGGGTTACCACGCCCTGGCGCTGACCGATGAGTGCTCGGTGGCGGGCGTGGTGCGCGCCTGGCGCGTGGCCGAACCCATGGGCTTTCACCTCATTGTGGGCAGTGAATTTTTGTGGGGCGACCTGCGCGTGGTGGCGCTGGCGCGCGACGCCGAGGGCTGGGGCAACCTGTGCGAGTTCATCACCGCGGCGCGGGCGGCTGCACCCAAGGGGCAATACCGGGTGGGGCCGGACAGTCCCTGGCAGATGCTGCAGGGCTGCGAACTGCTGCTGGCGCCTTGTCGTCACGCGTTTGTTGCTTCTGATTTTGTAGCTATCAGCGCTTGTCTATCAAGCGCTAGAGGCCAATTTGGCTCAAATTTTGACGGCCAGATCTGGCTGGCGGTGGAATTGCACCAGGCACCCGACGACGGACTGTGGCTGGCCACCCTGCAGCGCGCAGGGCGGGCGCTGGGCCTGCCGCTGGTGGCGGCGGGCGATGTGCACATGCACCTGCGTTCGCGCAAGCCGCTGCAGGATGTGATCACGGCCGTGCAGCGCGGCTGCAGCGTGGCCGAGTGCGGCTTTGCGCTGCAGCCCAATGCCGAGCGCCACCTGCGCCAACGCGTGCGGCTGGCGGGGATCTACCCGCCCGAGCTGCTTGCCGCCACGCTCACCGTGGTGGGCCGCTGCACCTTCCGGCTCGACGAGATCAAGTACCAGTACCCGCTGGAAACCGTGCCCCCCGGCATGACGCCCGCGCAGGCCCTGGCCTGGCTGGTGCAGACAGGGGTACACAGCCATTACCCGCAGGGCGCACCCGAGCGCGTGCAGGCGCAGATCACCAAGGAGCTCGACCTGATCGCGCACTGCGGGTATGAGATGTACTTCCTTACGGTGCACGACATCGTGCGCTATGCGCGCAGCAAGGGCATTCTGTGCCAGGGCCGCGGCTCGGCCGCGAACTCGGTGGTGTGCTACCTGCTGGGCATCACGGCGGTCGACCCCGAACAGTCCCACCTGCTGTTCGAGCGCTTCATCAGCAAGGAGCGCAAGGAGCCGCCCGACATTGACGTGGACTTCGAGCACGACCGGCGCGAAGAGGTCATCCAGTACATCTACGACAAATACGGCCGCGACCGCGCCGCCATTGCCGCCGTGGTCACCTGCTACCGCACGCGCAGTGCCCTGCGCGACGTGGGCAAGGCCCTGGGCGTGGCGCCCGCGCTGGTGGACGCCTTTGCCAAAGACCACCACTGGTTCGACGAGGACATTGCCGCCGACCGCCTGCAGGAGCTGGCCGCCACCGTGGGCGCGCCGCTGCACCGGCACACAGCCGCGCTGTGGCTGGAGCTGGCGGCCGAGCTGAAGGACTTTCCGCGCCACCTCAGCCAGCACGTGGGCGGCTTCGTGCTGACCCAGGGCAAGCTTACGCGGCTGGTGCCCGTGGAGCCCGCCACCATGGAAAAGCGCTCCGTCATCCAGTGGGACAAGGACGACCTGGATGAGATGAATCTGCTTAAGGTCGATGTGCTGGCTCTGGGCATGCTCAGCGCCCTGCGCCGCTGCCTGGACCTGCGTGCGGTGCTGCGCGGCGAGCGCTGGGGCCTGAAGGACATCCCGCGCGAAGACCGGGCCACCTACGACATGATCTGCGCCGCCGACACCGTGGGCGTGTTCCAGATCGAGAGCCGCGCCCAGATGAGCATGCTGCCGCGCCTGCAGCCGCGCGAGTTCTACGACCTGGTGGTGGAAGTGGCCATCGTGCGGCCGGGGCCTATTCAGGGCGGCATGGTGCACCCGTACCTCAAGGCGCGCGAGCGCAAGCGCAAGGGCTTGCCGCTGGTGCTGGAAATGCCCGAGCTGGAAGCAGCGCTGGAACGCACGCTGGGGGTGCCCATCTTTCAGGAACAGGTCATGCAGATCGCCATGATTGCGGCGGGCTTCTCGGCGGGCATGGCCGACGACCTGCGCCGGTCCATGGCCGCCTGGAAGCGCAGGGGCGGAGTGCACCGGTTTGAGCGCCCCCTGATCGGCGGTATGGAGGCGCGCGGTTACCGCACCGAGTTTGCGCAGGCCATCTTCCAACAGATGCTGGGCTTTGGCGAATACGGCTTCCCCGAGAGCCATGCCCACAGCTTTGCGCTGCTGGCCTATGCCAGCAGCTGGCTCAAGTGCCACGAGCCCGCATGCTTTCTGGCCGCACTGCTCAACTCGCTGCCCATGGGCTTCTACACCGCCTCACAACTGGTGCAGGACGCGCGCCGCCACGGCGTGCGCGTGCTGCCCATCGACGTGACCGTGAGCGACATCGACTGCACGCTGGAGGGCGAACCAGAACCCCTGCGGCCCGCGCGCGGCCTGGGCGCACCGCCATTGCCTCAGCCCGCCGTGCGCCTGGGCCTGCGGCTGGTGGCCAGCCTGCATGCGCAATCGGCCCAGCGCCTGGTGGCGGCCCGTGCCGCCGGCCCCGCGTTTGCCAGCACCGAAGATCTGGCCCTACGCGCCAATCTGGATACGCAGGACTTGCGGGCCCTGGCCGCAGCCGATGCACTGGCCAGCCTGTCGGGCCACCGCCGCCAGCAGATGTGGGACGCTGCGTCTCAGCACCGCGCTCCGCCATTGCTGCGCGATGCGCCGGTGCATGAGGCGCCGCTGGAGCTGCCTGCCGCGCCCGAGGGCGAAGAAATCCTGTTCGACTACGCCGCCACCGGCCTCACGCTGCGCCGCCACCCGCTGGCCCTGCTGCGCCCGCGCCTTGCGCGCTGGCGCCTCAAGACAGCGCTGCAACTGCTTGCCGTGCCCAACGGCCGCAAGGTGCGCGCCTGCGGCATCGTCACCGTGCGCCAACGCCCCGGCACCGCCAAGGGCAGCATGTTCGTCACGCTGGAGGACGAGACTGGTCCCGTCAACGTGATCGTCTGGCCGTCCATGGTGGACGCCTGGCGCAATGCACTGCTCAGATCACAGCTGTTGGCCGTCGAGGGTTTGTGGCAATGCACAGTCCCTGAAGGCGGTGCGGCTGATGGCACGCCGCCACCGGCCGTCCGGCACCTGGTGGCGCAGCGCTTCAAGGATCTGACCCCGCTGCTGGGCCGTATGGCGCACGCGTTGCAGGGCAGCCGGGATTTCCACTGACCCTCCAGCCGACGGAGCAGGCCGTCAGCGGCCCAGCAGATAGGCGTGCGGGTCGATGAAGAAAGCCTTCTTGTACCCCTGCGTGGCGCCATCCATCTTCCATGGAGCCGGCAGCAAGCGGACGATGGAGTAGTGCAGATGGGGCGGCTTGCCCTGCGCGTTGCCGGTGGCGCCCAGCGTGCCGATGGCCTCGCCAGACGCCACGGGCGACAACATGCCGGCCCGGATCGCATCCAGGTGCGCAAAGTAGTGCAGCCGCCAGCGTGGGCCCAGCACCAGCACCACCTTGCCACCCTTTGCCAACTCACCGGCAAACACCACGATGCCATCGGTGGTGCTGAGCACCCGCGTGCCGGTCTTGCCGAAGATGTCGATGCCCTTGTGCACCCCAGATGTACCCCAGGGCTCGAACCAGAAGGACTTGGCGTTCCAGTCGCGGGCCGACGCGCCAGCCACCGGGATGCGGATGCGCTCGGGCAGCAAAAAGCCCAGCACCAGAACGCCCAGAGCGCACAGCAAAGCCCATCGCAAGGGGCGCGGAAAGTGTTGAAGCATGAAAAGCGAATAGGCAGCCGCACGGGCTGCGCAAGTAGAACAAGGACGGGCGATTATTCCCCGCCCCGTGTCCTCAACGCGCCGGCGCCGACGCACCGCCTGCAGCACGCCGTGCGGCCTGCGACGCGGTGCCCGCCGCACCCTTCGAGCCGGGTTTGACCGGCTGCTGCGCCAAGTCCAGCAGCGGCTTGCAGTGCGTGTCGTCGTCGGCCGCAGGCACGGTGATGGGCACCAATGCCAGCGCCGCCGGTGCGGCCACGGCGGCGACCACTGCGGCGCCTGCGCGCAACAGCAGCGGACCGGCTTCCACGCCGATGTCCGGGTTGCCGAACGTACCCTTCACGTACAGCGGGGAGCGCAAAGACAGAAACTTCCACTCCAGCGACTCGGGCTTGATGCGCAGGTTCATCTCTTCCGTGCCCAAGTCAATGGTGCCCGTCGCTTCCACGATGGCGTCGTCGGTGCTCATCTTCACCACGCGCGTGGTGGCCAGGCCGTCCACCACGGTGAAGTCGGCCACGGCGCAGCGCAAGTGCACTTCCTGGTTCTCGCCAAACAGGCGGCCCACGATGATGCTGCCCACGTTCAGTGCCGCCAGGTCCAACATCTGCTTGCTCAGGCGCCCTTCGCGCACATACAGCCGCATCTCGCCCGTACCCTGGCCCAGCAGCCCGGCCACGCTGTTGCCCCGGCTGCTCAGCGCAATCGCGCCGTCCATGCGGCCAAAGCTTTTCTTCATGAGCTGCACTTTGGGGAACAGCTCGGACAGCTGCAGTCCCTGCACCGTGCCACGGATCTGCGCCTTGAGCGGCGGCGCGCGTCCGTCAATGCTCACCTGCGACTCGATGCGGCCCTGGGCCACCCCAAAGGTCAGCGGCGCCAGCTTGAGCTGTGCGTTCTCCATCACCGCGTGCACGCTCAGGTCCTGCAGGGGCAGGCTTTCGGGGCGGATGATGTGGCGGCCCTTGAAGACGATGTCCATGTCCATCGCGTTCCAGCGCTCGGCGGCAAACTTCGAGTCGGGCAGCACTTTGCCACGGCCCTTGCCCACCGCGTCTCGGCCCCGGTTGCTGTTGTCGGGCTTGTTGGTGCCCAGGGTGGGGCCCAGGTCTGCCAAGCGCAGCTGCTGCGACGTCATGGTGCCCGTGAGGCGCGGGCGCGGCTTGCCAGAGGTGTATTTGAGAGTGCCCTGAAGATCGCTTTCGCCAACCCTTCCGCGGAAGTTGCTGTATTCCCACACGGCGCGTTCGGGCTCTAGGCTACCGGTCAGATGCCCGCGGGTTCTGAACGGCGGCGTATTGGGAAGCACCAGCCCCGTCACCTCGTACAGATCGGCCATGCTGTCGCCCCGCAGCGCCACATCCATGTCCAGCCCCGAAAGCGCGCCGGGGTTGGCCAGAATGCCCTCTGCCGACAGCGCCACGCTGCCGCCGCGAAGCTCCACCTTCACCGGGTAGTCCACTACCTTGTCGCGCAGGCTGATCACCTGGCCCGCCAGGCCGCTGCCCTCCACCTGGGCCTTGGCCAAGCGGCCTTCCAGCGTGAAGCGCAGGCCATAGTCGGTGGCCGCAGTCCGGTGCCGCGCGGTGGGAGCGGACGATGCTGCGGATGCGGCAGACGCCCCCCGCGACGGCGTCGCTGCATCGTTGTCCTGGCGGGTTTCCTTGTCTTGCCCCGCAACTTGTGGTGCCGACGATGCGGAAGACGCTGCAGATGCCGCAGCCTCGGCCGCGTCGCCCGGCTCCAGGCTATCCACCTGCGCGCGCAGGTCAATGTCCTTCACCCCATCGGCATAGGCCAGGCGCCCGGCGTTGATGAGCAGGCGGTCCACGTCAAAGGTCCAGCCGCTGCGGGGGGCATCGGGGTCCTTGCGCGCGAACGTCCAGTTGTTGGTGCCTTCTGCGGTGCGGGCCAGCGCAATGTCGGGCTGGTGCAGCGCGACCGTGTCAATCGACAGGTGGCGCGCCAGCAGCGGCCACAGCCGGACGCTCGCCGTGGCCTTGCCGATACGGGCCATGGTGGCGGGGGCTGTCTCCGGGGGCTCGGTTGTCGGGTCTGCCTTGGACGGCTGGGAGGGCTTGGATGCAAATGGCGGCGCGAACTCCACCGGGTTGTCCATCTCCAGACGCTCTGCGGTCACGGTGACCCCGGGAATCCAGCGGCGCCAGCCTTCTTCCAGCGGCTGAGGCCAGCGCCAGGTGGCGGTCAGCGGGCCCTGAATCTCGAACCTGCGACCCGTGGCCTCGCTGACCTTGTCGTTCACCCAGGGCCGTGCGCGCTCCAGCTGAGTCAGTGCCAGTGTGGCCACTACCAGCAGGCCCACCACCAGCCCTGCGATGGACAGCAGAGTTATGGCCAGCACCTTGTGGACCCTGCGGACTGGCCGCGCGGCATGGGCCTGTGGGCTAGGGCCTGCGGGCGCGGCAGTGGAGGAGGGGGGCGTTGCGGGGGTATGGGGCTCTGGCATGGCAGCACCATGCTAGGCGGGGGCAGCGCACCAGCGGCATCAGACAAAGGCGACAAACGCGCATGCACGGCGGATCACGCCGTTGTCCTACACGCAGTCCGAGGGTGGCAGCGCGTAGCGCGCTACAGAACCACAAAGAGTTTTTCGCGCAGCTCAGGCAGGCGCTTGAGGCCGATGGCGCTGCCTGACAGCGTTTCCACCCAATGGGGATACACCTGGCGCAGCTGCTCGCTGGTGCGGCAGGCGTGGATGGATTCCAGCAGCGAGATGCGGTTGTGGTGTCCGAAGATGCTGTTGACCGTGTTGGTCATGAAGTTGCGGGCCATGTCCAGCTCTTTGGCCGAGCGGGTGTCGGCGGGAGGCAGGTCTTCCAGGTCGTCCGCCGCCGCTTCCGCCGGTGGCTTGGGCGCAGCGGGAGCTGCTGGCGCCGGGCGGGCGGTCGCCTTGGGCTCAATGCAGCCATGGGCGATCAACTCGTCGAACATGCCTGCCAGGTCGTGCCCCGCTACGAACACCTCCAGGTCCTTGCCCGACCGCTGGCCATCCACCAACAGCAGAAGCCGCCGCACCAGCGGTGCAAGGCCGAGAGAACGCGTCTGAATTTCCTGCTGGCCCGAGGCCGTCTTGGCGTAGATGGTGTGGCGGTGGTCGATGGAGGCGTCGGCCATGGGGTGCAATGGATGGTCTGTCGCTTGATGAGGAGAAGAGGAGGGCACCGAACTGGCACCCCGTGTTGGTCACACAGTGTTACCAGATCACTTGGGGATGCCATTGGTGTTTTTACCGAGCACCTCAACAGGCGCCAGTCGCCGCCCACAGGGTTCAGCATGCTGACTTGATTTGAAGCATTTTTGGCCTCTAGCGCTTATCCAGTGAGCGCTGGAAGCTATTGATTTGGTAGTAAGTCGCCGCCGCTTTTTGCCGCCTACAATCCGCCCGCCATGTCCCACCCCCGCCGTCCCGATCTGCTGCCGCTGCGCGCGGGCGTGAGCCCCAGTTGCGTGGTGCTGCCCGCGCAGGGCTTGCCCGGCAGCAGCGTGCTGGACTTCCTTGCGCAGCGGCTGTCCGTGGTGTCGCGAGAGGAATGGCGGGAGCGCATGCTGGCGGGTGACGTGGTGGACGCGCAGGGCGCGCCCGTGCTGCCCGACCGGCCGTTTCAGGGCGGGCTGCGTCTGTATTACTACCGGCACCTGGATCAGGAGCCCGCGCTGCCATTCACGGAAACGGTGGTTTACCAGGACGACCACCTGCTGGTGGCCGACAAGCCGCATTTCATGCCCGTCACGCCCTCAGGCCGCTATCTGCACCACACGCTGTTGGTGCGCCTGAAGCACCGGCTCGGGCTGCCGGAGCTGTCGCCGGTGCACCGCATCGACCGCGACACCGCCGGGCTGGTGCTGTTTTCTGTGCAGCAGCGCACGCGCGGCGCCTACCAGGCCCTGTTCCGCGACCGCCAGATCACCAAGCACTACGACGCGATCGCCCCCTGGCGCGCCGATGTGGCCTTCCCGCGCGAGCATTACAGCCGGCTGGAAGAGAGCCCGCAGTTCTTTCGCATGCACGAGGTGCCCGGCCAGCCCAACAGTCACACCCGCATGGAACTGCAGGAGGTGGCAGTGTCACGCGAGTGGGCCCGATACCGGCTCACCCCGGTCACCGGCAAGCGCCACCAGCTGCGCGTGCACATGGCCTCGCTAGGCCTGCCGCTGCGCAACGACGCGTTCTACCCCGAGGTCAACGATCCGCCCGAAGGCGACTACTCGCGCCCGCTGCAACTGCTGGCGCGCGAGTTGGCGTTCGAAGACCCACTCACGGGGGAGCACCGTGTGTTTGAGAGTGCGCTGCGGCTGAGCTTGTCTTGAAGCAGCGGGGGGCCCGTCTTGTAGCCCGGAAAACTACGGCAGTGGACTCAACTCATCAGACAACATAGGGATTACCACTACATTGGCCTTTCTGCAAGGTCATCGCGCCGGTGTCCTTGTGACCTCCGGGACAAAAGCACCGAAGTTCTTGTTGTTTGGTAACAGATGGGATAACTTTGTTGTCTGTCGCCATGTGAGGGGTATGTGCCTGCGCATGCGAAGCACTGCCCGCGCTGATCGGCTCTGGGTGCGCAAACGTTTGCGCATCGGTTGAGCTGATTCCGGGCGGTTTGGCGGCGGCCCACAACCTACAAAGACCATGACCTCCACCACCTACCGTCGCTCCGTGGCGTTCAAACTCTCCCTGGCGGCGGTGCTGAGCCTGCTGCTGGTGCTGCTCATCACCATGGGCATCGTCAGCGCCTTGCTATGGCAGAACTTTGGACGCCTGTCGCGTGGCGACGCGCAGCAGCACGCGGCCCAACTGCGAACCCTGGTGCAAACGTTCGACGAAACCGCGCAGGAGCAGGCCAAACGGGACTTCGCCCTGTTCAAAGCCAACTTTGGCGGCGACTTTTCGCTCAGCGAGGCCCCGGGCGCCGATGGCCAACCCGAGGCCACGCTTGCCTTCGGGGGCGCATCGCTCAACGGCGACTTCGAGGTGGTGGACCGGTTCACCAAGGACAGCATGGGCGCCGTGGCCACCATCTTTGCGCGCACAGGCGACGACTACATACGCGTCACCACCTCGCTGAAGAAGCAGGACGGCGACCGCGCCTACAAAACCCTGCTCGACCGCAAGCACCCGGCCTACGAGTTGATGAACGAGGGCAAAACCTTCATCGGCCGGGCCAACCTGTTCGGCCGCGAATACATGACGGTGTACGAACCGATCCGGCAGGGCAACCGCACCATCGGCATCCTTTTCATCGGCTCGGACATCGGCCCCATCCTGGGCAAGCTCAACACCGTGATGGCGGGGCAAAAGCTGTTCGCCACTGGCGCGGTGTATGCGGTCAACATCTCGTCCGGCCCCGCACGGGGCAGCGTGCAGGGCCTGGCAGGCGCGCAGGCAGGTCTTAAGCTCGACGAGAAGGTGGACGACGCGAAGGCCTTTCTCACATCGCTCGCGGCCATCGAGCAGACCGGCGACTTCGAATCCACATGGTCGCCCCGCCGCGCCGGCGACGGCGACAACGCCACACGCTATATGGCGGTAGAGCGCTACAAGCCCTGGAACTGGGCCATCGTGGCCGAGGCCCCGGTGGCCGAAATGATGGCCGAGGCGCGCAGCGTGCTCGCATGGCTGTGGATGGGTGTGCTGGTGGCGCTGGTATTGCTGACGGTGGTGCTGGTGGCCGCCACGCGCCGCCTGGTGGGCGCACCCGTGCAGCAGCTGAGCACCGCGCTGGGCTATCTTGCCCAAGGCGATCTCACGCACGCTGTGGCGCTGAAGTCCCGCGACGAGATCGGCAATCTGGCGCAGGCTATGGAAGGCTTTCGCACGCGCCTGGTCGAAAGCCTGGGCACGGTGCGCACCAGCGCCGACAGCGTGTCCGCCGCCAGCAACGAAATCGCGCAAGGCAACCAGGACCTGTCCGGCCGCACCGAGAGCCAGGCCAGTTCGCTGGAAGAAACCGCCGCCAGCATGGAGCAGTTGGGTGCCACCATCCGCCACAACGCCGACAGCGCCAGCCAGGCCAACCAGCTGGCCGTCAACGCCAGCCGCGTGGCCGCGCAAGGCGGCGACGTGGTGTCCCGCGTGGTCAGCACCATGCAGGACATCCACACCAGCAGCCAGAAGATCGCCGACATCATCGGCGTCATCGACGGCATCGCCTTCCAGACCAACATCCTCGCCCTGAACGCGGCGGTGGAGGCGGCACGCGCGGGCGAGCAGGGCCGCGGCTTTGCCGTGGTGGCCGCCGAGGTGCGCAACCTAGCCCAGCGTACCGCCGCCGAGGCCAAAGCCATCAAGGAACTCATCGGCGCCAGCAGCGCCATGGTGCAGCAGGGCTCCGAGCTGGCCGACCAAGCCGGCACCACCATGCAGGAGGTGGTCAGCTCCATCCAGCGCGTGGCCGACATGGTTTCCGAAATCAGCGCCGCCAGCAACGAGCAGACCGCCGGTGTCGGCCAGGTGAGCGAGGCCGTCACCCAACTGGACCAGACCACGCAGCAAAACGCCGCCCTCGTCGAAGAAATGGCCGCCGCCGCCAGCAGCCTGCGCACACAGGCCGAGCAGATGGTGGCCGCCATCGCCCAGTTCGATCTGGGCCAGGGCGCGGGCGCCGAGCCGCTGCGCAAAGCCGCCCCCAGGCTGGGCCGCTGAGCGGAGGGTTCTGCGGCCCCAAGCCCCGGTTGGCACCCGCCCGCCGCCTATAATGCGCGGCTGTGCGGGTGTAGTTCAATGGTAGAACGGCAGCTTCCCAAGCTTCATACGAGGGTTCGATTCCCTTCACCCGCTCCAGTCGCTTCTTTGTCTTCTTGCCAGCCGGGCCCCGGCTGAGTGTCTTCCGCGGTTCCCGCTACCCCCTTTTGCTTCCGCACTGCCCATCCAAATGCCGTGGGCACGTCAAGCCATTGGCTGACGCGCGAGACCTGGGCCCTGCTCCACCATGCGGGGGTAGCCCATCCGGGCGCGCTCACCGCTTGAGGAACCCATGGCATCCAAGGACTCGGACAAAGACACACGCAAGGACAAGGACCTACGCAAGGACAAAGGCGGCAAGCCCCGTGCCGCGGAAGAAAAGGAAGCCCAGGCCCAGCGCCAATTGGGCATTCTGGGCCCGCATGGCGACATGCGGCTGGCCTCGGTGATCATTGAGGGCTATAGCCTGGAGTTGCGCGATGGGGATGGTTTTGTGGGCGACGTGGCCAGCGGCACGGCGTTTCGCCACATGCTGGAGGCCTGGCGCAAGCTGTACGCGTCGATGGATGGGAAGGACCCGCTGGGCAGCAAGCCCACGCGGGAGCTGAGCAAAAAGCAGATTGACGCGCTGGCCGACAAAAGTGCCGCCGCCGCGCAGGCGGTGGAGCAGGCGTCGGAGGACTATGCGCTGCAGCTGGCCGATGTGGTGCAGCGGTTCTTGAAACAGCCGACCTGGCGGGGCGTGGAACGGGTCATCCTGGGCGGGGGCTTTCACCAAAGCGAATTCGGTGGGCGCGCCATTGAACGGGTGCGCGCACTCTTGAAAGAGGCCAAAGTGCCGGTGGAGCTGCGCACCCTGCGCCACCACGCGGACGAGGGCGGGCTGATCGGCTGGGTGCATCTGGCCCCGCCGGCCTTGCTGCAAAGCTACGACGCCATCCTGGCGGTGGACATCGGCGGTACCAATGTGCGCTGCGGCATTGTGCTGACACACCTGCACAGGGCGCCCGACATGTCGCTGGCCGAAGTGGTGCGGCGCGAGAAATGGGCGCACGCCCATGACGAACCCCGGCGCGACGAACTGGTAGAGGGCATCGCCACCATGCTCGAAGATCTGGTCGAGCATGCGCAGAAGAAAAAGATCCGCCTGGCGCCCTACATCGGCGTGGCCTGCCCGGGTCTGATCGTCGAAGACGGCTCCATCGCCGGGGGCACGCAGAACCTGCCCGGCAACTGGGAGAGCACCCGCTTTCACCTGCCGCGCGACCTGTGCGAGCGGCTGCCCCACATTGGCGAGGGCCGCACGCAGATCTGCCTGCACAACGATGCGGTGGTGCAGGGCCTGTCGGAAATGCCCTTCATGCAGGACGTGAAACGCTGGGCCGTATTGACGGTGGGTACGGGGCTGGGCAACGCCAGCTACACCAACCGCGCAGGCGAGAAATCTGAATGAATTTAGGCCCTGGCGCTTGCTGGATAAGCGCTGATAGCTATCAAAAAAGAAGCGGCATCCTTACCGCCGCTTCTCCTTTTGTCTCTATTTCTGGATGTCACCCAGGCACAGGTACTTGATCTCCACATAGTCGTCCATGCCGTAGTGCGATCCTTCGCGGCCCAGGCCCGACTGCTTGACGCCGCCAAAGGGCACGTGCTCGGTGGCCAGAATGCCCACGTTGGCACCCACCATGCCGTATTCCAGCGCCTCGGTCACGCGGAAAATGCGGCCCACATCGCGGCTGTAGAAGTAGCTGGCCAGGCCGAACTCGGTGTTGTTGGCCGCGTCGATGGCCTCCTGCTCGGTCTTGAACTTGAAGACCGGGGCGAAGGGACCAAAGGTTTCCTCGCGGGCGCACAGCATGTCGGCCGTGGCGTTGGCGACCACCGTGGGTTCAAAAAACTGGCCCGAGCCCAGGGCGGTGAGGCGTTGGCCGCCCGCGACCACCTGGCCGCCCTTGGCCAGCGCGTCATCCACATGGCGCTGCACCTTGGCCAGCGCGGCTTCCTCAATCAGCGGGCCCTGGTTCACCCCGGCCTCGAAGCCGTTGCCCACCTTGGCTGTCTTGACCTTGGCCGCAAACTTGGCCACGAACTCGTCGTACACGCCTTCCTGCACGTAAAAGCGGTTGGTGCACACGCAGGTCTGGCCGGCGTTGCGGTACTTGCTGGCAAAGGCGCCTTCCACAGCGCTGTCGATGTCGGCATCGTCAAACACCAGGAAGGGCGCGTTGCCGCCCAGCTCCAGCGAAATCTTCTTGACCGTGGGGGCCGACTGCGCCATCAGGATGCGGCCCACTTCGGTGCTGCCCGTGAAGCTGATGTGGCGCACCACGTCGCTCGCGCACAGCACCTTGCCGATGGCGATGGAGTTGTCGCTGTCGGCGGGCAGGATGTTGAACACACCGGCCGGGATGCCCGCACGGATTGCCAGCTCGGCTGCAGCCAGGGCGGTGAGCGGCGTCAGCTCGGCAGGCTTGATGACCACGGGGCAGCCCGCAGCCAGCGCGGGCGCGACCTTGCGCGTGATCATGGCCAGCGGGAAGTTCCACGGCGTGATGGCCGCGCACACGCCGATGGGTTGCTTGAGCACCAGCAGACGCCGGTTGTTGTCAAACTGGGGCAGGGTTTCGCCGTTGATGCGCTTGGCCTCTTCGGCAAACCACTCCACAAAACTCGCGCCGTAGGCCACTTCACCCTTGGCTTCGGGCAGGGGCTTGCCCTGCTCGGCGGTCATGATGCGGCCCAGGTCGTCCTGGTTGGCCACCAGCAGGTCGTACCACTTGCGCAGGATGATGCTGCGCTCCTTGGCGGTTTTGGTCTTCCAGGGGCCCCAGGCGGCGTTGGCGGCGGCAATGGCGGCCTCAGCGTCGGCCGGGCCCAGGTTGGCCACATCGGCCAGTTTGAGGCCCGTGGCCGGGTCGTTCACATCAAAGCGGCTGCTGCCTGCCACCCACTGGCCGTTGATGAGGCCGTCGGTCTTGAGCAGGGTGGGATCATTCAGCAGGGCGAGGGGGGAGGTCTTGGTGTCCATGGTGTCTCTTATCGGCTGGGCAGGAACAGGGGCGCAGGGTAGCGCCATTCGGCGTGCAAGGCTGTCGCCTTGGAATACGCCACCGGAATGCCACGGAAGGCTTCAGGTTGAGGAATATGAATAAAAATGGCTGTAGCGCTTGATGGATAAGCGCTAGAAGCTATCAAATAAATAGTAGAAGGTGGCTGGGCCGTGCGGCTTAGCGGTCGATGATGCGCCGCGCAAACCTTTCCAGGTACTCCATCAGTTGCTCGGCCCCGGCCATGGCCTGGGCTTCGTCACCGCTGGCAATGCCCTGGGCCAGCTGCATGTGGGCGCGCGCGCCTTCGGATACCTCGCCCTCGTGCTGGTAGGCGTACCAGAAGCGCCTGCACTGCACGATGAGCGGCTGCACACATTTGACGGCCGAATGGTTCTGGCTGGCCTGGTGCACCACCACGTCCAGCGCGTGGTCGGCCTGCATGTAGTCGTCCAGATGGCCACGAGCGGCGGCTTCCACCATCTTCTGGGCGCACTGCACGATGGCCTGGCGCTGGGGCGCCGTGGCGCGGCGCGCGGCGCAGGAGGCGATCAGGCGCTCCAGCACGCGGCGGGTCTGGATCACGTCCAGGTGGTCGGCCAGATCGATGTGCGACACCAGCAGCCCGCGCCGGGGCTGCTGCGCAATCAGTCCGATGGAGACCATGCGCAGCAGCGCCTCGCGCACGGGTGTGCGGCCCAGGCCCGTGCTTTCCACAATTTCGGCCTCCACTACGGGCGAGCCGGGCTGCAGCTGCAGGGTGGAGATCATGGCCTCGATGGCGTCATAGGCCACGTCGGCCGCGCGCCGCTTGGGCGCGGGGTCTCGCTGGGGGGATGCACTGCGGGTGGTCATGGGGAGATGGGTGTGAGGGGCGGGGCTGCGGACCGCATCTTAGTAGCTTGCAGTAGCGGCCCCGCTGCCATCAGGCCAGGCTGGCGCCTGTCTTGCGCAGCTCGGCAATCTGCGGCGCCTTGGGCAGCCACAGCTTGTCGAACTCCTGGATCGTGCTGTCGGGGTTGAACGCCGTTGCCGTCTTGAACGCGATGGACGTGCCCTTGAACTTCTCGATCAGTCCGGCCTCGGTGGTCACGATGTCGTTGATCTGCGCATCGAGCGACTGAGCCACCAGCTTGCGGATGAGGTCCTTGTCCTTGGCGTCCAGGCCTTGCCAGATGCGGCCGGAGACCAGGGGGGCGAACGGCATGAACAGTGCATTCATCTGCAGCAGCGTCTTGGCCACCTTGTCAAAGCGCTGGTTCCACGAGAACTCGATGTCGGCCTCCAGCCCATCCACCTGTCCGTTGCTCATCGCATCGAACACCTGCGGCGTGGGGATGGGCGTGGGGGCTGCGCCCAGCATTTGATAAAAGTCGCGGTACACGGGCGTGGGGTTGATGCGCAGCTTCATACCCTTGATGTCGGTGGGCAGGTTGATGTCCTTAGTGGAGAACACGACGCGCATGCCGGTGATGCCCCAGCCCAAGCCAATGGTGCCGGTCTCGCGCGGCAGCACTTCCAGCAGCTTGGTGGCCGCAGGGTGCTTGACCAGCTTGGCCACGGCGGGCGTGGAGCGCACCAGGTAGGGCGCGTTGATGGCAGCGATGCTGGACACGCGCGTGCCCAGCTCGGCCGCCTGGATCCAGCCCATATCGAGCGCGCCGGACTGCAGCTGCTGCATCATCGCTGCCTCGTTGCCCAGCTGGCCCGAGTGGAAGACCGTGACGCTCAGGCGCCCATCGGTTTCCTTCTTCAGCGCCTCGCCAAACTGCAGCGCGGCGCGGTTCCACGAATGGCCTGCGGGCGTGATCAGCCCCAGGCGGAACTCCTTGGCGTCGGCGGCCCGCGCCAGGGCCGGAAAGCCCAGCCCCGTGACGGCGGCTGCGGCCACGGCGTGGCGCTGGATGAAGTGGCGACGGGAGACTGGGCGGGCGGGCTGGGTCGTCATGGTGAACTCCGTGAGTGAAAGAACGTTGGGAGGGGGACGGATCTGTCGTACGGCATGCCCCGCTACTTGAGCAGGCCGAGCGACAGGCTGGGGAACAGCGACAACATCACCAGCGCCACACAGCTGATGATGAAAAACGGGAGGGTGACGATGAACATCTTTCCGGGCTTGGCGCCGGTAACGGCCGATGCCACAAAGAAGCTCAGGCCCACGGGCGGCGACATCAGGCCCAGCACCAGGTTGATGACCACCACCACGCCGAAGTGGCGCGGGTCGATGTGATAAACCTCCGTGGCAATGGGCAGCAGGATGGGCACGGTCATGATGAGCCCGGGGATGCCGTCGATGACGGTGCCGATCACCAGCAGGATCACATTTGCCAACAGCAGGAAGGTGACCGGGTCGTGCGCCACGGTCTGCACCCAGGCGGCCACCATCTGCGGCACCTTGCCGTAGATCAGCAGCCACGAGAACACGGCCGCTGCTGCCACCAGGAACAGCACCACGGCCGAGTAGATGGCCGAGCGCAGCAGGATGCGCGGCAGCGCGTTGAAGCGGAACTCCTTGGTGACAAACCGCCCCACCAGGGCCGAGGCCACGGCGCCCACGGCGGCCGATTCGGTGGGGTTGGCAATGCCGCTCAGGATGGAGCCCACGATGACAATCGGGATCAGCAGCGTGGGGCTGGCCTGCGCGGCGGTGCGCGCGCGCTGGGCCAGCGTGCGCTTTTCGCTGCGGGGGTAGTCGTAGACAAACCCCATGAGCGCGATCACGACAAAGAACAGCAGCGTGAGCAGGACGCCGGGCAGGATGCCCGCAATCAGCATGTCGCCCACGGCCACCTGGGCCAGCACGCTGAACACCACAAACATCACCGAGGGCGGGATGATGGGGCCGAGCATGCCGCCGTACACCGTGAGCCCGGCGGCAAAGGTCTTGTCGTAGCCCTGCTTCTCCATCTCGGGCACCATCACCTGCGACATGATGGCCACCTGCGCGGTGGCCGAGCCGATGATGGACGACACCAGCATGTTGGCGAGGATGTTGACGTAGGCGAGCCCCCCCTTGACCGAGCCGATGAAGGCCATGGCCAGGTCCACCAGGCGGCGCGTGATGCCGCCGCTGTTCATGATCTCGCCGATCAGGATGAACAGCGGGATGGCGATGAGGCCGTAGCTGTCCACCCCGCCGAACATCTGCACGGGGAAGGACTGGAACAACACCGGGCTGTTGATGCTGAGGATGTACACGATGCCTGCCAGGCACAGGCATACCCCGATGGGCACGCCCACCATCAGCACGGCGAGGAAGAAAAGGGTGGTGAGCATGGGGGCCTCGGAGGTCAGTTCACGGCGTCGGCATTGACCACGTCAAAGCCCGGGTGCTGCACGCGTTCAGCGGCGCCCAGGTCTTCGAGCAGGTTGGCCAGCGCATGCACGGTGAACGTGGCTGAAAACAGCGGCAGGATGAGCTGCAGCACCCAGGTGGGCCAGTTCAGCGTCTGCGTGCGCTCGGTGTACAAAAAGTTGAAGCTTTCGGCTGCAAACTCCTTGGCATCAAAGCCATGGCGCGCAATGCCCACCGGGTCCATCCACACCCAGCACATCACCAGCATGGCTACGCCAAACACCAGCACACCCAACATGGCCACCACCTTGGCGGCCTTGGCGCTGCGCGGGCCCAGGTGGTCGGTGAGCAGGCCCACGGCAAAGTCCATGCGCAGCCGCGTCATCACCGAGGCGCCCACAAAAGTCAGCCACACCACGGTGTAGACCGCTGCTTCGTCCACCCAGTAGATGGGCATGCCTGAGTAGCGTGTGCCGACGTTGAACAGGATGAGCAGCACCAGCAGCGTCATGAGGCCGGTGAGTACATATCGCTCGACGCGCAGGATGTGCGAGGACAGCGCCAGCACCCAGCGAACAGGGGTACGCGGCGTGGCAGTGGGCGGTGGGGTGGGGCTGTGGGATGAGGGCATGGGGCCGTGTGCGGGGTGTGGTTTTTAATATCTGATTGATATATTTATAAGCAAGATAGGTGCCTGCGTGGTGTGCCTGGTGATCCCGTGCGCGGTGCGCCCGTCAGGCAGGCGGAGCGCCAGCGGCTTCGAGCGTAGGCTCGTCGCAGACAGCCAGCGTGGCGATGCGCGCAGGCGTCAGCAGATGCCGGGGCGCGGCAGGTGTCCAGCCAAACAGGTGCTGCGTGGCCGCGCCGCAAACACGGCCCTGGCAGGCGCCCATGCCGCAGCGAGTGTGCAGCTTGGCGTCGATCCAGCCCTGGCGCGGGGCCAGGTCGGCATAGGCCACGTCTTCGCAGCGGCATACCAGGGTGTCGGGGCGGGGCAGGGCCTTGAGCTGTTCGTTCAGCACAAACGAGGTCTGCAGCGCCTGGGCAAAATCTTCCCAGCGCGCGAGTTGCGCGCGCAGTGCCTGGGCCTGCTGCAAGTGGCCTGCTGCTGTATGGCCTGCGATCGCACCTTGCACCAGGGCACGTTCGCTGCCGCCGAAACCCGTGTTTTCACCGGCAGCTAATACGCCCGCCACCGTGGTGCGCATCTGCGCATCCACGGCCAGACCGAGGCCGCCGCTCAGGGGTCCGCCCAACGTGCAACCGAGCAACTGGCCCAGCTGGGTGTTGGGCACCAGACCAAAGCCGCAGGCGATGCGGTCGCAGGGGATGGATTCTTCGGCGTGCGTGCCCTTGCGCAGCCGCACGGACTGCACCTGGGTGGTGCCTTGTGCCTCCAGCACATGGGTGTTGGCACGCAAACCAGTATTTAGCAGCGTGAGGGCCTGCAGCGCCTTGGCAGGCCAGCGCAGCAACTGCGCCGCAAAGCCCGCCAGTGCGGCCCAGGAGGCCTGCTCGGCAATGCGCACCACGGTGGCGCCCGCTTGCTTGGCGGTGGCGGCGGCCGCCAGCAGCAGCGGGCCGGTGCCAGCAATCACGATGCGCTGGCCGCGCACATCCAGCCCCGCCTTGATGAGGGCCTGAAGCGCTCCCGCGCCCGTCACGCCGGGCAAGGTCCAGCCGGGGAAGGGCAGCAGCAGCTCGCGTGCGCCGGTGCACAGGATGATGCGGTGGCTGTGCTGGGTCCATCCCCGGTCGGCGTCTTCCAGCAGCAGGGCGGGGGCCTTGTCGGTGGGCTGGAGTGCGCCCACGCCCACCACCCGGGTGCCGGTCAGCACGCGGATGTTGGTGTGCCGGGCGAGCGCGGCGCGATGCTGCTGCGCCAGCGGCGGCAGGGCCACCTGTGGGCCATCGCGCCAGATCTGGCCGCCGGGCTGGGGGTTGTCGTCCACGACGGTGATGACTGCACCGCTGGGGGCGGCGGCCAGGGCTGCGGCCATGCCCGCCGGGCCTGCGCCGATGATGAGGATGTCGCAGCGTTCGTGCATGGGGGTGGGGCGATTCATGGGCATGGCGTAGCGCTCCCGGAGGCCATACCCGCATCAGTGTCGATGGCCATGTCGTCGGCGCACACCGTCTGGCAGGCCAGGCGGATGCGGCCGTGGACGCGTACGCGGCATTCGTGGCACACACCCATGCCACACAGCGGTGCGCGCGCCTGGCCGGTGACGGAGGTGCGGGTGGTGCCCGGCGGTTGCTGCGCCAGCGCGGCAGCCACGCTGGTGCCCGCCGGCACTTGCCGGGGGACTCCGTTCACGACGATCTGCACGGTGGTGGTTGCCGGACGCGTCATGCAGCACCCCGCAAATCAAAACGTGGCGCCGCGTAGGGCCTGGGGTCGATGGGCGGCGTGCTTCCGGTGATTTGTGCCGCCAGCAGTTGTGCGGTGGCGGGTGCCGTGGTCACGCCCAACCCTTCATGTCCTACCGCCAGCCACAGGTGGGGGCGCTCGGGGTGCGGGCCGATGATGGGCAGACTGTCGGGCGTGGCGGCGCGAAACCCTGTCCAGGTGCGGATCGCGTTCAGGTCTGCCAGGCCGGGCAGGTACGTCAGCGCGCGTTGGAGCATGCGTGCCAGCACGGCGTGGTTGACGGCCGCGTCGGTGGTGTCGAACTCGCGCGATGAACCGATCAGCAACTGCCCCGTGGGCCGGGGCTGCACGTTGAAGGCCTCCGAGGTGCCATCGCTGTGGTGCGCGCTGGTGATGTAGCCCAGCTCCACCAGTTGGTGGTGCACGGTGCCCGGGTAACGATCGGTGATGACGAGGTGGCCCTTTTTGGGGCGCAGCGGCAGGCCGGGGCACAGCTGCGGGGCCTGGAAGCCGCTGGCCAGCACGATGGACCCCGCGCTGCGTTGGCTGCCATCGCGCAGGGTGACGGTGCGGCCGTCGATCTGCGTGGCTTCGGCCTGTTCAAGAACAACTTTCCCATGCGCTGCGGCCTGGTCCAGCAGCCATTGCGCGGCGCGCGGAGCGTAGACCACGCTGTCGCCCTGCACCTTGAGCGCTCCCGCCAGACCAGGGCGCAGCGCGGGCTCGGCACGGGCGAGGGCGGCGGCATCCAGCATCTCGCAGGCCACGCCTTGTGCTTGCAAGGTGGCGCGCTTGGCGTGTGCGGCCTGCCGCTCTGCCTCGTTGGCAGCCAGCCAGAGCGTGCCGCAGGCGGTGAAGGCGCAGCCTGCATCCATCTGCGGCGCCCAGGCGTGCCAATGGTCGAGCGACGATTTGCTCAGTGCCAGCTCAGCCGGGTTGTCATCCATCACCACCAGATGGCCCATGCCTGCCGCCGTGGCACCGCCCAGGCGCGCATCGATGATTCGCACCGACAGCCCGGCCTGCACGAGCGCATGGGCACAGGCCGCGCCAACGATGCCAGCGCCGATTACGAGGACGTCGGTGGTTTGCATGTGGCCTGCGCTGTGGGAGAAGGCGGTTTACAGCCGGATGCCCCAGCCGAATGGGTCCGCGTCGTCGATCAGCAGGGTCGCTTCGGCACTCATGTAGGCGCGGCCACGCAAGGTGGGGATGAGCTTGCCATCGTCCTGCAGCGTGTAGCTGGCCTCGAACTGGCTGCCGATGATGCTGGCCTGGCGCCACACCTGGCCCGGCTGCAGCTTGCCATCGGCGGCCAGGCAGGCGATCTTGGCGCTGGTACCGGTGCCGCAGGGGGAGCGGTCGTAGGCCTTGCCGGGGCACAGCACGTAGTTGCGGCTGTCGGCATTGTCGTCGTCCGCAAAGAGTTCGATGTGGTCGATCTCGCCACCGTTGTCGCCGCGAATGCCCTGGTCCTTCAGGGCCTGCTGCACGGCGCAGCTGTAGTGCATCAGCGCCTCCAGGTTGTCGCTGGCCACGCGCTGGCCGTGGTCAGAGATCAAAAAGAACCAGTTGCCGCCCCAGGCCACATCACCCACTACGCGCCCGTAGCCGGGCACATCCACCGCCAGCTGGTGGTGCAGGCGATAGGCGGGCACATTGCGCACGCTGACTGATCCATCGGTGTGCAGTGTCGTGGTGACCGTGCCCACGGGCGTTTCGATGCGGTGTTCGCCAGGCTGGATGCGGCCCATGTAGGCCAGCGATGCGACCAGGCCAATCGTGCCGTGGCCACACATGCCCAGGTAACCGCTGTTGTTGAAGAAGATCACGCCTGCCGCGTTGGCAGGGTCTTGCGGTGCGCAGAGCAGCGCGCCCACCACCACGTCGCTACCGCGCGGCTCCAGCACGGTAGCGGCGCGCCAGGCATCGTGCTCGCGCGCCAGGCGCTCGCGCCGCTCGGCCATGGTGCCAGTGCCCAGGTCCGGAAAACCGCCAATGACAAGCCGGGTCGGCTCGCCGCCGGTGTGGGAGTCAAGGATCTGGATGCGTTTCATGGAGTTGTTTCAGGGGTAAGGGCTGAGAACGGGGTCAGTAACTTGCCAGGGGCACGGGCGCAGCGTTGCGGAAGGTCAGCACCGTGATGGGCGCCTGCTTGAGGTTGCCCTTGTCATCGTAGGCGTAGGTGCCCGCCACGCCCTGGTGGCTGGATTGGAGCATCTGTGCACCCACCTTGGCGGGCTGGGTGGAGTTGGCCTTTTGCATCGCGTCGGCCATGAACATCACCTGATCGTAGTAGGAGGCGGCATACGCGTCGGCATCCAGCTTGAAGCGCGCCTTGTACTTGGCTTTGAAGGCCGGGCCGTTGGCCACCTTGTCGAGCATGGTGCCGCCCTGGGCGCAGAACACAGTGTCGTTCACGGCCTCGCCGCCGAGCTTCCCTACCTCGGGGCTGCACAGGGTGTCGCCGCCCAGCAGCTTGGCGGTAAGGCCGAGTTGCTTCATCTGCCGTGCCATGGGCGCGGCCTGGGGCGCGTAGCCGCCAAAGAAAATGGCCTGCGGCTGCTTGGCCTTGAGGCTGGTGAGGATGGAGAGGAAGTCCGTGGACTTGTCGGTGGTGAACTCCTGGCCCACCACCGTGAGGCCCTGCTTCTTGGCCTCCTTCGTGAACTGGTCGGCCACGCCCTGGCCGAAGGCGGTGCGGTCGTCGATCACGGCCACCTGTTTGACCTTGAGCACCTGCGCTGCATACACGGCCATGTTGGAGCCAATCTGCGTGTCGCTGGCGATGATGCGGAACAGGTTCTTGTAGCCGCCTTCCGTCACCTTGGGGTTGGTGCCCACGGTGGACACCATGGCGCCGCCGTCGTTGTAGACCCGTGACGCGGGGATGGCCACGCCCGAGCAGTACGGCCCCATGACGAACTTCACACCGCTGTCCACCAGCTTCTGCGCCACGCTCACGCCGGTGCGCGCATCACACTGGTCGTCTTCCGACACGAGTTCGAATTTCAGCGTCTTGCCCTCGACCACGATCTTTTTCGCGTTGAGCTCCTCAACAGCCAGGCGCACGCCGTTCTCGTTGTCCTTGCCCGCGAAGGCGTTGGGGCCCGAGAGCGGGCCGCTGTGGCCGATCTTGATGACCTGCTCTTGCGCGCTGGCCTGGTGGGCGTGGCCCGCCAGAAGCAGGGCCGCAATGGCTGCGGGTGTGAGTGTCCGAAATCCGAAAGATGCACGTGTCATGGAAAACCTCTTGTGTGTGCGTGATGGAAAGGGCCGGTGTCTCGTCCGGCCCGGTGACGGAAATGGCGGGGCGTGTCAGGCCACGGACTGGTACTGGGTCGGGCGGGTTTCGAGCGCCTGGCGGACCACACGCTCGACAAATGCGCGCTCTTCGCCCACCAGCGGCAGACGGGGGCGGCGCATGTGCTCGGTGCCTACGCCCACGAGCACGTCGATCAGCTTGAGGTTCTGCACCAGCTTGTTCGACACATCCAGGTGCAGCATGGGCGTCATCCACTGGTACAGCGGCAGCGCTTCGGCAAATTTTCCGGCCTTCATCAGGTCATACAACGCAACCGTTTCGCGCGGGAAGGCGCAGCCCACGCCCGCCAGCAGGCCGTCGCAGCCCAGCGCCAGACCTTCGTAGGCCAGGTCGTCCACGCCCAGGAAGAGCTGGTAGCGGTTGCCCACGGTGTTGCGCAGGTCGGTGATGCGGCGGATGTCGCCTGTGCTTTCCTTGATGGCGGCGATCCATTCGCAATCGGCCAGCTCCAGCATGTGCTCGGGCTTCAGGTCCACGCGGTAGGCGACAGGGTTGTTGTAGACCATCAGCGGGCGCTGGGCGGCTGCGGCCATGGCGCGCACATTGGCCATGGCTTCGCGCGCATCAGCTACGTAAATCACCGAGGGCATGACCATGTAGCCCGCCACGCCGAGCTTGTTGGCACCGTCGATGTAGCGCAGGGCTTCGCGGGTGCTGGTTTCGGACACATTGGCCAGCACGGGCACGCGGCCGTCGGCGGCTTCGAGGGCGATCTTTGCTACCTGGAGCTTTTCTTCCAGCGTCAGCGTGCTGGCTTCGCCCAGCGAGCCGCAGGTGACCAGGCCGTGGATGCCGTTGCGGATCTGGAAGTCGATGTGGCGGGCCGTGCCTTCGGCATCGATCGACTCGTCAGCGTGGAACTTGGTGGTGATGGCGGGGAAGATGCCTTGCCAGCGGGGTTGGGGATTCATGGGAACGTGCTCCGGGGTGGGTGATGAACTTCAGTATGTTGTAAATATATTAAAGAAATATTTGAAATGCAATGGGCGTTTTCATCTTTTTGCAAAGCGCGTGCGGGCCATGTCTGACGGCAGGCATCCGCGAGTGGGGCGGATGAGGTGGGGACGGGCACAGGCCGTAAGCCAGGCGGTGTCGTTCCCCAGCCACGGGCTGCGAGGCGCCAAACCTATAATGAAAGGTTGGTCCCGCTGGGCCGTCCGCAGGCATCGGCCTGCACGGCGCCCCACTGTGTGAAACCACTCCACCACACCATGAGCAGCACACCCACTTTTTCTGTCGCCGACATCCGCAAGTCCTTCCTGGACTTCTTCGTCTCCAAGGGCCACACCGTTGTGGCATCGAGCCCCCTGGTGCCGGGTAACGACCCCACGCTGATGTTTACCAATTCGGGCATGGTGCAGTTCAAGGACGTGTTCCTGGGCACCGACAAGCGCCCCTACAACCGGGCCGTGTCCGTGCAGGCCTGCCTGCGTGCCGGTGGCAAGCACAACGACCTGGAAAACGTGGGCTACACCGCGCGCCACCACACCTTCTTTGAAATGCTGGGCAACTGGTCGTTTGGCGACTACTTCAAGCGCGAATCGCTCAAGTGGGCGTGGGAGCTGCTGACCGAGGTTTACAAGCTGCCGCCCGAGCGCCTGCTGGCAACGGTCTACCAAGAGGACGACGAAGCCTATGACATCTGGACCAAGGAAATCGGTCTGCCGCCCGAGCGTGTGATCCGCATTGGTGACAACAAGGGCGGCCGCTACAAAAGCGACAACTTCTGGATGATGGCCGACACCGGTCCTTGCGGCCCTTGCTCCGAGATCTTCTATGACCACGGCCCGCACATCCCCGGCGGCCCTCCGGGCAGCCCCGAGGAAGATGGCGACCGCTTTATCGAGATCTGGAACAACGTGTTCATGCAGTTCGACATGAAGGAAGACGGCTCCGTGACCCCGCTGCCCGCGCCCTGCGTGGACACCGGCATGGGCCTGGAACGCCTGGCCGCCATCCTGCAGCACGTGCATAGCAACTACGAGATCGACCTGTTCGATGCGCTCATCAAGGCCGCCGCGCGCGAGACCGGCGTGAGCGATCTGGACAACAAGAGCCTGCGCGTGATTGCCGACCACATCCGCGCCACGGCGTTCCTGGTGAGCGACGGCGTGATCCCGAGCAACGAAGGCCGCGGCTACGTGCAGCGCCGCATCGTGCGTCGCGCAATCCGTCATGGCTACAAGCTGGGCAAGAAGACGCCTTTCTTCCACAAGCTGGTGGCTGACCTGGTGCGCCTGATGGGCGACGCCTACCCCAAGCTGCGCGAACAGGAGCAACGCATCACCGAGGTCCTCAAGGCCGAGGAGGAGCGCTTTTTCGAGACGCTGGCCAACGGCATGGACATTCTCGACGCGGCTCTGGTGGGCGGCGCCAAAGTGCTGCCCGGCGACGTCGCCTTCAAGCTGCACGACACCTACGGCTTTCCGCTGGACCTGACCAACGACGTGTGCCGTGAGCGCGATGTGGAAGTGGACGAGGCCGGCTTCAAGGCCGCCATGGAAAAGCAAAAGGCCCAGGCCCGCGCCGCTGGCAAGTTCAAGATGGACAAGGCGCTGGAGTACACCGGCGCAGTCAACCAGTTCACCGGCTACGAAAGCCTCGCTGAAACTGCAAAAATCATAGCTATCTACGTAGACGGGACAAGCGCTGCAGCCCTAAAAGCTGGTCAAAACGGCGTGGTCGTGCTCGACACGACGCCGTTCTACGCCGAAAGCGGCGGGCAGGTGGGAGACGAAGGCGTCATCACCAGCGGCTCGGCCCGTTTTGCGGTGGGCGATACGCTCAAGATCAAGGCCGATGTGTACGGCCACCACGGCACGCTCGAAGAAGGCACGCTGAACGTGGGCGACACCGTGCAGGCCCAGGTGAACACCGCAGTGCGCGCGGCCACGGTGCGCAACCATTCGGCCACCCACCTCATGCACAAGGCCCTGCGCGAAGTGCTGGGCAGCCACGTGCAACAAAAGGGCAGCTTGGTGAACGCCGAGCGCACGCGTTTTGACTTTGCGCACAACGCTCCGGTCACCGACGCGCAGATCCGCGAGATCGAGCGCCTCGTGAACGAAGAAATACTGGCCAACCACGCCACCAACGCCCGCCTTATGGACATCGAGTCGGCCCAGAAGACCGGCGCGATGATGCTGTTCGGCGAGAAGTACGGCGAGACCGTGCGCGTGCTCGACATCGGCTCCAGCCGCGAGCTGTGCGGTGGGACACACGTGCAGCGCACCGGCGATATCGGACTGTTCAAGGTGGTGGCCGAGGGCGGCGTGGCTGCAGGCGTGCGCCGCATTGAGGCCGTGACCGGCATCAATGCACTGGCCTACCTGCAGCAGCTGGAAGACACCGTGACGCAGGCGGCTGGCAGCTTCAAGACCCCGGTGGCAGAGCTCAATGCCCGCATCGGCCAGACGCTCGACAACGTCAAGGCGCTGGAGAAGGAAATCGCCGCGCTCAAGGGCAAGCTGGCGTCCAGCCAGGGCGACGAACTGGTGAACCAGGCTGTGGAAGTGAAGGGCATGAACGGGTCGATTCGGGTGCTGGCCGCCGCGCTGCCCGGTGCGGATGCCAAGACGCTGCGCGACACCATGGACAAGCTCAAGGACAAGCTCAAGACAGCCGCCATCGTGCTTGCCGCCGTCGATGGCGACAAGGTGCAGCTGGCGGCTGGCGTGACGGCCGACAGCGTGGGCAAGGTCAAGGCCGGCGAGCTGGTCAACTTTGTGGCCCAGCAGGTGGGCGGCAAGGGCGGCGGCAAGCCCGACATGGCCATGGCCGGCGGTACGGACGCCAGCAAACTGGGTGCTGCCCTGCAATCGGTGCAGGGCTGGGTGGCCGAGCGGGCCTGACCCGGGCCTGAAAGCCGGGGCGCGGGCGAAACCATGCAGCGCGCCCCGTGCCCTGAACTGTCCCCCGTGGTGGCCTTGTTGTGGGCCCACGATCACCCCGACGTGCGCGGCTTCGATGCGCACGACCATGGGCACCCTGAGGCCGCCAAACTGGTGCAGCAGAACCGGGGACCAGGGCCAGCCCAGGTCACGGAGCACGTGTTGCCCACGGGCCTTGCGCACCTTGTCTTTCGCACGTCCGCGGGGCCCGGTGCCACAGTGTTTGATTCCGTTGACAGCTCTGGTGGCCTGCAACTGCCGGAAGCCGTGATCGGCGGGCCACGCAGCCGTTTCTATTTAAAGCAGTCGGTAGCGCCAGCGCGCTCGGTGGGTGTGTTGTTGCGCGCCGGCGGTGTCCGCGCGCTGTGGGGCCTGCCAGCGCATGCGGTGGCCGGGCAGCATGTGGCGCTGGCCGACGTGTGGGGTGAGCAAGGCCGCGAACTTGGCGAAGAGTTGCTGGGCATGGCCTGCCCCGCGCGGCGCCTTGCGCGGCTGGAAGCGGCATTGCTGGAGATTTGGCGTTGCCGGGCCGCGGCTGGCGGACCAAGCGTCATGCACCCTGCAGTGGTCCGGGCGCTGCGCGGCCTTTCGGATTCAGCGCGGGTCGAGCCCTGGCTGCAGGGCTTGAGCCACCGCCACTTCATCCATCTGTTTCGCGACGCGGTGGGGCTGACTCCCAAGGCCTTCGCGCAAGTGCAGCGCGTACGCGCTGCACTGCGTGATGCAGTCCTGCCTGGCGCGACGCTGGCGCAGGTGGCGGCGGCACGAGGGTATGCGGACCAGTCGCACTTTCACCGCGAAGTCCGCGCAGTGGCGGGTGTTTCGCCATCCGATTTTGTCCGGCTGTCCACCGACGGCGGCAGTCATCTGCGCCTGCCCAGCCACAGGTCAAATTTGTCCAAGACCCGTCGGCGCTGACTGCGGAAGATACGGCCCTTCATACCAGGAGTCATCCAGGCGAATCCACGAGGTTTACGCCTACCTGTGCGTCACCGACGCCCGCGCCGCCATCGCCTTCTACCACCAGGCTTTCGGGGCCACCGAAAACTTCCGGCTGGTGGAGCCCTCAGGCCGCGTCGGACATGCCGAGCTGGACTTCGGCGGCACCACCATCATGCTGAGCGAGGAGTTTCCGGAGATGGGTATCCGCTCGGCCAGCAGCATAGGTGCAACCCCGGTCACCATCCATCTGCATGTGGACGACGCCGATGCGATGATCCGCCAGGCGGTGGCCGCCGGCGCCAGCCTGGAGCGCGAGCCCAGCGATGCCTTCTATGGCGAGCGCTCCGGCGCGGTGCGACCCGTACGGACACCGTTGGCTGATCGGGCATTCGATAGAGAACGTGGAGCCTGCCGAGATGCAGCGCCGCTACACCGCGCTGTTCCAGTGACTCAGTGGCGCTTGGATGCGCCTGGCTTAGAACAGTTCGACGTCGTCGTTGGCCACCTTGGCCGCCAGGTGGCCGCTGGCAACCAGATCGTCGTAAAAGCACACCTGGTTGCGGCCGTGTTCCTTGGCGTAGTACAGCGCCTGGTCGGCCTGGCCCAGGATTTCCACAGGCGCGCCCCGCGTGGTGCTGACAAAGCCCAGGCTCACGGTGACCTGGCCCACCTGAGGAAAGTTGTACTCCTGCACGGCCTGGCGGAAGCGGTTGAACACCTTGTGGGCAGTGCTCAGCGTGGTGGAGCGCAGCAGCACCACAAACTCCTCGCCGCCAAAACGGAAGATGCGGTCGTGGCTGCGGAACGAGCTGCGCAGGATGTTGGCAATGAGGATGAGCACCTCGTCACCATACAGGTGGCCAAAACGGTCGTTGACCTGCTTGAAGTGGTCGATATCCACCACGGCCAGCCATTGCTGCACGGGCTCGGAGGGTGCCGCGCATTCGTCGTTGGAATATGACTCGGTAACGGCGTTCACCGCGCTCACCCGGCCGCCCAGCCCCGTCATGGTGTAGCGCGAGAACTGCTCGTCAAACGTCTTGCGGTTGAACAGGCCGGTCAGTGCGTCGCGCTCGCTGTAGTCCAGCAAACTCTGGTAGTTCTGGTAGACCTGAAAAACGCCCTTGAGCACGTCCAGCTTGTGTGCAGAGAACGGGCGCGACTGCGTGATCTCCAGGCAAGTGCTCACCTTGTCGTGCATCCATACCGGCAGCCACAGCACATAGCGGCCCTTGCGCGGCGAGGCCAGTGCGCTGTCGCTGTGGTCTTCCACGCACACGCGCAGGGCCGGGTATTGGTCCAGCGTCTCGCGCCGGGGGTCGGCCGCCGCTTCCGAATCGGTGGAGACCAGCTGGCCGTCTTCCACCCAGGTGCGGGGCCGTACGTAGGCCACGCCCTCGTCGGTGAACAGCTCCAGCGCGCGCACTTCGATGATGCTGCTGAGCTTCTGCAGCGTGGACAGCACCGACACCTCCAGCCGCAAATGGTCGCGGTGACCCGTCATCTCCACCAGGTTTTGCAGGATGGGTTTCATAGGTGTTGCGCGGCGGGCCTGTCGGGGCATGTCGTCGGTGTTAGTTGCGGCGCACGAACACGACATCCCACACGCCGTGGCCGAGCCGCAGGCCGCGGTTCTCGAACTTGGTCAGGGGGCGGTAGTCGGGTTGCGGTGCAAAGCCGGGGGCGGTGTTTTGCAGCAGAGGCTCGGCGCCCAGCACTTCCAGCATCTGCTGGGCATAGGGCTCCCAGTCGGTGGCGCAATGTAGGTAGCCGCCGGGTTTGAGGCGCGCGGCCAGCTTGGCGACCAGCGGAGGCTGCACCAGACGGCGCTTGTTGTGCTTGGTCTTGTGCCAGGGGTCCGGGAAGAAGATGTGCACGCCGTCCAGGCAAGCCTCGGGCAGCATGTGGTCAATGACTTCGACGGCGTCGTGCTGCAGGATGCGGATGTTGGTGAGGTCTTGTTCGCCAATGCGCTTGAGGAGGGCGCCCACGCCGGGCTCGTGCACCTCGCAGCACAGAAAGTTGTCGCCGGGCCGCACGCGGGCAATGTGGGCCGTCGCCTCGCCCATGCCAAAGCCTATCTCCAGGATCAGCGGCGCGCTGCGGCCGAAGGCGGCGGAAGCGTCCAGCACGCTCTGGCGAAAGGGCAGGACAAACCTCGGGCCGAAATCTTCAAACGCCTTGGCCTGGCCCGTGGTGGTGCGGCCGGCACGGCGCACAAAGCTTTTGATGGTCTTGGGGTGCGTTACGCCCGCGGGCGCTTGGCCGGGCGTGCGGGGGGCTGCAGCGGGAGCAGCGCTCTGGGGGACGGGTGCAGGGGTCAGTTCGGTCACGATGGGGCATTGTAGTTTCGTCGCCACGCCAAGACCCAGTGCGCCAGGGCGTCCGGCACGCAAATGTTGTGCGGATGTGGCAGCGCCGGCAGGCCCAGTGTGCTGGCGGCCTGGGCCAGCGCCCGCACGGGGTCATTCAGGTCCAGCGCGCGGGCACCGTTCTGTTTGGAAAGCTTTTCGCCATTGGCGCCACATACCAGCGGGGTGTGCAGGTAGCGCGGTGTGGGCAGCCCCAGGGCCTGCTGCAGAAGGATCTGGCGGGGCGTGTTGTCGGCCAGGTCCTCGCCCCGGACCACATCGGTGATGCCCTGGTCGGCATCGTCCACCACCACGACCAGCTGGTAGGCCCACAGCCCGTCCGCGCGCCGCAAAACAAAGTCGCCCACCACGCGGACCACGTCCTGGTGCTGGGGCCCCAGGCGCCGGTCGGTCCAGTGCATTTCGGTACCCGCGTCTGATGAAGGCGGTGTGCTGGATGCTCCTGAATTGATAGCTTCTGGCGCTTGTCCAGTAAGCGATGGAGCCTGTTTTTTATTGAAATCCGTAACATTGAACCGCCAGGAGCGCGCCACGCGCCCGCCCAGCCCGTGGCGGCAGGTGCCAGGGTAGGGCAGCGCGGCGTGGCGCTCCCGCGCGTGGCCGAGCGCTGCCTGGGCGTCTTCGATGTCCTTGCGCGAGCATCCGCAGGGGTAGGCGTCTCCTTGCGCCACCAGTTGGTCCAGCGCGCGCTGGTACAGCAGCCCGCGGGCCGACTGCCATTGCGGCGGGGCGTCGGGCAGCAGGCCGCAGGTAGCCAGCTGCTGCAGGATGAACGCGTCTGCCCCCGGCACGCAGCGTGGCGTATCCACGTCCTCAATGCGCACCAGCCACTGGCCATGGTGCGCCCGGGCGTCCAGCCAGCTGGCCAGGGCGGCAACCAGGGAGCCGGCGTGCAGCGGGCCGGTAGGGGACGGGGCGAAGCGCCCTATGTACGGCCGCCCGATGTACGGCTTTGCAGTGCGCTGCGCTGCGCTCATGCCACGGCCAGCGCCAACTCCAGTCCCGAGATGAACGCGTCTTCCAGCCGGTGCCCCAGGCACCAGTCGCCGCAGGCGCCCAGGCTGGTCTTGGCGTCCCACAGGTGGGTCTTGCCGAGCGGGTGGGTGGTCTGGGCATAGCGCCAACGGCGCGTGTCGGTGTGCGAGGGCTCTGCACGGATGCCGGTGACCTCGGCAAAGGCCTTGATCAGCTTGGCCTGGACGCGGGCTTCGTCATCTTCGAGGTGTTCGGCCGACCAGGCGGGGCTGGCCTGTACCGTCCAGCGCTCCACCACGTTGCGGCCGGGCTTGGACGATTCGCGCGCCAGCCATGCGATGCGGTGGTGCGTGCTGCGCGCCGCGTTCCATTGCGGGCCCAGCGTGGTCAGACCCGGGCGCACGGCATGGGGATAGGCCAGCATCAGCGTCCAGCAGGGGGCGATCGCCACGGTGGATAGCGCGTCGAGCAGCGGCGTGTTGAGGCCCGAGGTGGAGAGTAGTGCCTGCGCGGGCACCGAGGGCTGGGCCAGCAGCACGGCGTCAAAGCCGGCGTACACGCGCTGGCTGCCATCGGCGCCTTCGGTGCGCAGCTGCCAGCCTTGCCAGCCGGGGGCGCTGAGGGCGTCGGGTTCGATGCGGGTCACGCGGGTTTCTGTCAGCAGCTGGCCGGCACGCTGCAGCGGCTCGGCCCAGGTGGTGACCAGGGCCTGCATGCCGGGGCTGGCCACCCAGTGGGCTTCGCGGTTGGCCAGGCCCACTGCGGCCACGCGGCCTGCGGCGTCCAGCACCTGCACGGAATTGGCGCTCCAGCGCTTGCACACGCCGGGCACGGTGTCGATGGCGCGCGCGAACCGCGGGTCGCGCACGGTGAAGTACTGGGCCCCGGCGTCAAAGCTGCCAAAGGGGCTGTCGATGGTTGTGGTGCGGCCGCCGGCCTGGGCGGATTTTTCAAACACGGTCACGCGGTGCCCGGCCTGCACCAGGGTGCGGGCGCAGGCGATGCCAGCCATGCCCGCGCCGATGATGGCGAAATGGCGCTGCGGCTTGCCGGACAGGGTGGTGGGGGGCGGGGCGGGAGGAGCGGAGTCGCGGGATGAAGGCGGGGCGCTGGTGCGTCGCAGCCGTTTGGCAGGGAGGGGGTCTGGTGTGCTCATGGAAGGCCTTTCGGTGACGGTCGGCAAAAGGAAACGCGATGCAAAACCAACAGCGACCACTCTACACGCGCACGTGCTCTCCGCGCGCCTGATGGGGATCAGAAATGATGGTGGTTTTCCAGCAGAGCGCGGCGTGTGGCGGGGCTTTGCAGCTGGTTCAGCCACCACTGCAGCGCGCGGCCTGGCACCGTAAAGCCTGGGCCGCCCCAGGCATAGTGCACGCGGACATTGCGCTCGGGCCGGGTCACGCGGCGGGCCACCAGTCGTCCGGCTTCGAGGTAGGGGCGCACCATGGGCTCGGGCAGAAAGCCGCCGCCCAGGCCGCGCAGCTGCACCTGCACCTTGGCTTGCATGGTGTCCACCGTCAGCACGTCCTGACCGCCCAGCAGGCCCATGGTGGCGCCACCTCGGGTGGCCGAATCGGCTACGGCCACAGCGCGGTGCTGCAGCAAAGTGTTGTCGCTGATGGGCTCGGGCGCCGAGGCCAGTGGATGGTGGGGAGCCACCACATAGATGAACAGCACGTCGCCCAGCGTGCCCTGCTGAAGGCCTGCCACGTTGTTGCCCGCTACCGACACGCCAATGGCCAAGTCGGCGCGACCCGAGGTGAGGGCCTCCAGCGTCCCGGTCATGATGCCGTCGCGCAGCTTCAAGCGCGTGGGCGGCTGCATGGCGTAAAACGCGTCCACCAGCTCCAGCATGGTGTGGGGCGAGATGATGCCGTCGATGGACAGCGTGAGCTGCGGCTCCCAGCCCGTGGCCACGCGGCGCACACGGTGGGCGACGGCGTCGATGTCCTGCAGCAGGCGGGAGCCTTCGCGCAGGAGCTCGACGCCCGCTTCGGTAGGGCGGGCCTGGCGTGCGCTGCGGTCGAACAGCAACACGTCCAGTGCGTCTTCGATTTGGCGTACGCGGTAGGTGAGGGCGCTGGGCACCAGGCCCAGTTGGCGCGCGGCGGCGGCAAAGCTGCCCGCCTCGGCAATCACCTGCAGCATGGTGAGCGCATCAGGGGTGAGGACATCACGTGCATTTTGCATGGTGGCGCCATGTTAATTCAGATTATTTGAATATTGCCATCAATTCATCTGCCCCCGCAGGCGGGCTTGGCGTCCTACAGTCGAGTCTTCAAAGGAGCCATCACCATGTTGACTGTTCGTAAATCGCAAGACCGGGGCCACGCCGACCATGGCTGGCTCAATTCCTTCCACAGCTTCTCGTTTGCCGGGTACTACGACCCCGCCCACATGGGCTTTGGCAACCTGCGCGTCATCAACGAAGACCGCATTGCGCCGGGCACCGGGTTCGGCACCCATGGCCACCGCGACATGGAAATCATCAGCTATGTGCTGTCGGGCGAACTGGCCCACAAGGACAGCATGGGCAACATCAAGGGCATCCCGCCCGGCGACGTGCAGCGCATGAGTGCGGGCACCGGCGTGCAGCACAGCGAGTTCAACCACGCAGCGGGCCAGACCACGCACTTCCTGCAAATCTGGATCGAGCCCAATGTGCGCGGCATCCCTCCCAGCTACGAGCAAAAGACCTTTGCCGAGGCTGAAAAGCGCGGCACATTGCGCCTGGTGGCATCGCCCGACGGTGCCCAGGGCTCGGTCAAGATCCATGCCGATGCGGCCCTGTACGCAGGTCTGCTGAATGGGCCGGAATCCGCCACGCTGGCGCTCAACCCCGCCCGCAAGACCTATGTGCACCTGGTGCGCGGCGCGCTGACTGCCAACGGCCAGGCCCTGTCGGGCGGCGATGCGCTGCTGATGGAAAAGGAAACCACCTTGTCGTTGACCGATGGCCACAACGCCGAGGTGCTGGTGTTTGACCTGGCCGCCTGATTCTTACTTCGTAACCACTTTCACTCAGGAGTCCTTCACCATGTTCACATCCCTGCAAAACCCCCTGGCCCTGGCATCGCGCCTGCTGCTGGCCGCCCTGTTTTTGCCTGCGGGCATCAGCAAATTGACCGGCTTTGCCGGTACCGTGGGCTACATCACTTCGGTGGGGCTGCCCATGCCCACGGTGGCGGCCGCCATTGCGGTGGTGGTGGAAATCGTCGGCAGCCTGGCCCTCATCTTTGGCGTGGGCACGCGGTTTGCCGCGCTGGCGTTGGCCTTCTTCACGCTGGTGGCCAGCTTCTTGTTCCACGCGTACTGGAGCCTGCCGGCCGACCAGCAAATGATGCAGCAGCTCATGTTCTTCAAGAACGTGGGCGTGACCGGCGGCCTGCTGGCCCTGGCTGCGTTTGGCGCGGGCGCCTGGAGCCTGGACGCACGCCGCGCAGGCCGCTGATCCGGCGCGTGTGAATGAATGGGCTTGCAGCCCGCAGGGCTGCAGGTTCTGGCATTCAATCCGCGCTGGCTAGTTTTTTGTCTCTTTCGTCGTTCCCCATCGTTTCAACAGGAGTTTTCTTATGGCACAGATCGCAGTTGTTTACCACTCGGGTTACGGTCATACACAACGCCTGGCGCAAGCCGTGGCCGAGGGTGCGGGCGCCCAACTGGTCGCCATTGATGCCGACGGCAATCTGCCCGAAGGCGGCTGGGAGACGCTGGCCGCCGCCAGCGCCATCATTTTTGGCTCGCCCACCTACATGGCAGGCCCCAGCTGGCAGTTCAAGAAATTTGCGGACGCCTCGTCCAAGCCCTGGTTCAGCCAGGCCTGGAAGGACAAGCTGTTCGCAGGCTTCACCAACAGCGCCAGCACCAATGGCGACAAGCAGGTCACGCTGGACTACCTGTTCCACCTGGCCATGCAGCACGGCGGCATCTGGGTGGGCAACGGCATGATGCCCGCCAACTCCAAGGCCGCCACGCGCAACGATGTGAACTGGATCGGCTCGTTCAGCGGCGCCATGGCGCAGTCGCCGTCCGACGCCTCGGCCGCCGAGATGTTCCCCGGCGACCTGGAGACGGGAAAGCAGTTCGGCCAGCGTGTGGCCGCCTTGGCCGCCAAGCTGGGCGGCTGATGCGAGCGCGCGGGTTCGGGCGCTGGTAGGCTGTGGGGCACCACAGTCAAGGAGCCGCCCCATGTACACCACACTAAATTCCCGCAACGCCTGCGCTGAGAGCGCCATGGAGACTTGGGCATGAGCGCCCTCTTGCGCCTGTCCGGGCATGCCAAGGACCTGGGCGGTGGCTTCACGGTGCGGCGCCTGCTGCCCGCCGTGCAGCGCCAGGCCGTGGGGCCGTTCCTGTTCTTTGACCACTTCGGCCCAGTCACCGTCATGCCGGACGCGGGGCACGATGTGCGGCCCCATCCGCACATCGGCCTCGCCACCGTCACCTATCTGTTCGAAGGCGCCATCCTGCACCGCGACAGTCTGGGCAGCGTGCAGCAGATCGAACCCGGCGCCATCAACTGGATGACCGCGGGGCGCGGCATCGTGCATTCCGAGCGGCGCCCGGAGAGCCTGGCCCAGCGGCCATACGTGAACCACGGCATCCAGCTGTGGGCCGCGCTGCCGCTCGCGGCCGAGGAGGCCGATCCCACCTTCGTGCACACGCCGGCAGCCGCCATACCGCAGCTGCGCGTGGGCGATGCCACGGTGCGTGTGCTGATCGGTGAGGCGTTTGGCGCAACGTCGCCGGTGGCCACCTATTCGCGCACCCTGTACCTGGACGTGCAGTTGCCCGCCGGCGCCACGTTGGAGATTCCGGCCCTGGTGCCGGAGATGGGTGTCTATGCGGTGGACGCGCCGGTGCAGCTCAACGGCGAGCCGCTGGCCGCGCAGATTCTGGCCGTGCAGCTGGATGGGCAAGGCCTGCGCCTGACGGCGGGCGAACGTGCAGCGCGCCTGATGGTGGTGGGCGGCGAACCGCTGGACGCGCCGCGGCACATCTGGTGGAACTTTGTATCGAGCCGCAAGGACCGCATCGTGCAGGCCGCTGCCGACTGGGAAGCCCAGGCCATGGGCCAGGTGCCTGGCGAGGTGGAGCGCATCCCGTTGCCGGAGCGCCGCTTCAAGGCATGATGTCGGTCTGAAAATTCAAGCCGAATTGGCCGCTAGCGCTTGCTGGATAAGCGCTGGCAGCTCACTTATTGATAGTTTTTGCATCGCTGGTGTGTTTGGCATCGGTCGCCAGGCCCGTGTCCAGCACGCGGCGCTCGTCAAACACAAAGCAGCCGCCGTGGTAGTGGGCGCCATCGGTCAGCTCAAAGTATTTCAAGATGCCGCCCTCCAGCTGGTAGACGTGCTGCAGGCCTTCCTCGCGCATCAGAATGGCCGCCTTCTCGCAGCGGATGCCGCCGGTGCAAAAGCTCACCACCGTCTTGTCCTGCAGGTCGGCCTTGTGTGCACGCAGGGCGGGTGGGAACTCGGTGAACTTGTCGATGCGCCAGTCGATGGCGTTGTCGAACGTGCCTTCGTCCACCTCGAAGGCGTTGCGCGTATCCAGGGTCACCACCTCGCGGCCTTCGTCGTCGTGCCCCTGGTTCAGCCAGCGGCGCAGCGTGGCCGGGTCCACCGACGGGGCACGGCCTTCGGCGGGCTTGATCGTGGGATGGTCCATGCGGATGATTTCGCGCTTCACCTTGACCAGCATCTTGCGGAACGGCACGGTAGCCGACCAGCTCTCCTTGGGCTCCAGGTCGGCAAAGCGCTCGTCGGCCCGCAACGCGTCCACAAAGCCGCGCACCGCTTCGGCCGTACCGGCCAGAAAGAAGTTGATACCTTCTTCGGCAAGCAGGATGGTGCCCTTGAGCTGCGCCGCCCCCGCGCGCGCATGCAGCACCTCGCGCAGCGCGGCCGCATCGGGCAGCGGCACGAACTTGTAGCAGGAGATGTTGAGGACGGTGTTCGGGGTGTCGTTCACGGCAGTAAAAATGCACAAAGGCCCGCTGGCGGGCCTGGTGGTGTCCATAGTGGCCGGGTTGCGCCGGGGCGCCGCCGGACGTGTTCTTAGGCTGCTGGCGACAGCAGCGTGGTCTCGATCTTGTTGGCGAGCTGGGCCATGGCCAGCGCCGCGGGGCAGCCGGGTGTCTGCAGCAGCAGCAGCTGGCGGCGCATGACAGCTTCGCGCACCGACGGGTCGGCCGGGATGTCGCCCATGTGGATCAGGCGCATGGGGCGGCCGGACTCGGTGCTGACAAAGCGGTCCAGCACTTGTTGAAGCTGGCTGGTGATGGCGCGGCCGTCGCCCGGGCGTGCCGCCTGGTTGATCACCATGCGCACATGCTGCCGCTTTTGCTGCATGGCCAACACCTTGATGGCGGCGTAGGCGTCGGTCAGCGAAGTGGGCTCGGGCGTGGCCACGATGAGCACCTCGGAGGCCAGCGACACGGAGAACAACACCACGTCGGAAATGCCGGCGCCGGTGTCGAGCAGTACCACGTCGTATTGCGGCGTGAGCGCCTGGATCACGCTCAGGAACTGGTTGCGCACCTCGGGCGTGAGGCGCGAATACTCCACCATGCCCGAGCCCGCCAGCAGCACATCAAAGCCGCCGGGCGCAGCGATCACGGCTTCTTCGAGCGTGGCCTTGCCGGTAAACACATCGTGCAGCGTGATCTTGGGATGCAGGTTCAGCACCACGTCCAGGTTGGCCAGGCCCAGGTCAGCGTCCAGTACCAGTACGCGCTGCCCGCGGCGGGTGAGGGCAGCGGCCAGGTTGGCAGACACAAAGGTCTTGCCCACGCCGCCCTTGCCGCTGGTCACGGCAATGATGCGGGCGCCCGGCAGGCCGGAGGCTGTAGGGGTGGCAGGGCCGGCAGGGGCAGTCGGCGTGGCGGATTGGGGGGACAGCGCGTCGCTCATCATCTAACTTTCAGTAGGCGCTGCCTGTTGGGTTGGTGGGGTCCAGCGGTGGCAGATCGCCCCAACCCGAAGGGGTGTAGAGCGGGCCAAACAACAGGCTTTTCTCTTCGGCACTGACAGTGCTGTCGGGTTGCTCCTCAATGCTGACGCGGTTGCGCCCCGACGCCTTGGCCTGGTAGAGCTGGTGATCCGCCCGGTCGGTCCACAGCAGGGTGGTCGAGCGGATCCATTGCATGGCAAAGGCACCGCCGATGCTGACCGTCACGCTCAACTCCACCGACGGCGAAATGCGGATGGGCGTGCTGGCCACGGCACGGCGGATGCGCTCGGCCACTACGCGGCCAAAAGCGGCCTGGCAGGCGGGCAGCACCACGGCAAATTCTTCACCGCCATAGCGCGCCAGGGTGTCCATGGGACGTACACAGGCCGCCAGCGTGCGGGCCACCGACTGCAGCACCACATCGCCCGCCAGGTGGCCGTGCGTGTCGTTCACGTGCTTGAAGTGGTCGATGTCCAGCATGAGCAGCAGCGCGGCTTCGCCGGATCGCGTCACGCGGTCGATCTCGCGCTCCAGAACGGCGCGAAAGTGCCTGCGGTTGGCCAGGCCGGTGAGGGGGTCTTTGAGGGACAGTTCGCACAGGCCGTCGATAAGGCCTTGCAGGTATCTGGAGGGGGTTTCGCGGTGCAAAGCCGCTTCGCTGCCGCCGGCCTGAGCCACCAGCGCGTGTGCAGTATCCAGGCGAAGGTCGCGCAGATCTACAAGATGGGAGGCCGCAGAGTCAGACACAGATGGAGCAAAAAAGTTGTTGAAGTGTACCAGCGCCCTTATAGGCCAAAGCGCGGGAACAGAGGGTGGTAAACCCGGTAAACCCTGGGCAGTTTCCGGACTAAACCCTCGCAATGGGCTCGCTCAGGTGCTGCAGCGCCACCAGCGCTTCTGCGTCCGTGCGGTACATCGCCAGGCCCGCACTGGGCGCCAGCAGGCCGGCCTGCCGCAGTACCTGCTCCACCGGCAGCTTGAGACCGCTTAGGTGCAAGGTGCCTCCCCGCGACTGCATGAGCGTCAGAAGTTGCGCGAAGGTCTCCACGCCGGTCACGTCAATGCGGTTGATGGGCTGCGCGAGCAGGCACAGGTGAACCACGTCGGGGTGCTCTGCCAGTTGCTGCGTCACCCGCCGCTCCAGCGCGCTGGCGGAGGCAAAGTCAAGCTCGGCGTCCATGCGCAGGGCCAGCAGCCGGGGTGCCAGGGGCGGCAGCTGCCACAGGTGCCGGTCGCGCAGGCTGCCGTCCGGGTGCAGGCCCACCTCGATGATGCGCGGGTGCAGGCGCTGGTACAGGAAATGGCTCAGGTTCATCAGCAGACCCACGAGCACGCCCCAGTACATGCGCGGCGCCGTGGCCAGGGTAAGCGCGAAGGTGATGCCGCCAATCACGGCCTCCACACGGGACACCTTCCACAGCCGCAGCAGCGTGCGCGGCTTGATGAGGCTGGTGACGGCCGTCACCACCACGGCCGCCAGCACCGACTGCGGCACGTGGTACAGCGCTGGCGTCAGCCACAGCAGCACCACCAGCACCAGGCTGATGGCAAAGAGCGTGGCCCAGCCGCTCTGGGCGCCCGCATACAGGTTGATGGCCGAGCGCGAGAACGAGGCGCTGGTGGCGAAGCTGCCGCACAGGCCGCTGCTGATCTTGGCCAGGCCCTGGCCGATGAGGTCCTGGTTCTCGTTCCATTGCTCGCCGGAGCGCTGGCTTTCAACCTTGGCGCTGGACGCAGTCTCCAAAAAACTCACGAGCGTCACCACCAGAACCGGCATGACCAGCGCAGCAAAGCCCGACCACGGCAGCATGCCCGGCCAGTAGGGTGCGGGCAGACCCGAAGGCAGTGTGCCCACCACGGCGCCGCCTGCGTCGGCAAAACCCAGCGCCCAACTCAGGCCACCTGCCGCGCCGACCACGATGATGGCGGCCGGGAAGTTGGCCTTCCAGCGGCGTGCCAGCATCAGCAAGGCCAGGCTGCCCAGGCCGAAGGCTGCGGCGGTGAGGTCGAACAAGCCGGGCGAGGGCGTGGACAGCAGGGCACCCCAATCCGACGCGCGAAGGCCCGTCAATGCGCTCAGCTGCGAGCCCAGGATCAGCAGCGCTGCCGCCTGCGTGAACCCGCTGAGCACCGGCGAAGTGACCAGGTTGAGCAGCCACCCAAACCGCGCCATGCCCATCACCAGCTGCAGCACGCCCGACAGAATGGCCATCCACGCCGCCATGGCCACCCACTGGGCGCTGCCAGGCTCAGCCATCCCTGATAGCGATGCGCCAATCAGCAGACTGGTCAGCGCCGTGGGGCCCACGCCCAGCCGGGTGGACGAGCTGAACAGCACCGCCACCAGCGCAGGAATCAACGAGGCGTAAATGCCCGTTACCAGCGGCATGCCCGCCAGGGCCGCATAGGCCACACCCTGCGGCACCAGCATCAGCCCCACCGTCATGCCGGCCCAGAACTCCCCCTTTATGAGCGTCCGGTCGGGACGGGGCCAGGACAGGAAAGGGAACCACCGGGAGAGCGAAGACAAGGACATCTCGCGATTGTCGCGCGCCCGCAAGGCCGGGCGTCCAAGTCCTACAGGGAGTTCGGTACCGTCCGACCCGGCGAGCACCCTGCGCTGCCTACAGTGACCCCATGTTCCAACCCCAAGGAGTTACTGCTATGAACACCCTGAAGATTTCCCAGCGTCCCGCTCAACGTGTTGCCACCATCCTGGCTGTCAGTGCTCTGGCCCTGGGCCTTACGGCTTGCGGCAAGACAGAAGACCAGACGGTGGGTCAGCGTGTGGACTCGGCCATTGAACGGACCGACCAGGCTGCCGCCGACGCCCGCGTGCGTGCTGAAGGGGCTATCGACAACGCACAGAACCGTATGGAGCAAGGCGCCGCATCCGCCGAGAATGCCATGGCCAACGCGGGCAACCGCACCATGGGCGCCATCGACGACGCCACCATCACGGCCAAGGTTAACGCCGACCTGGCCCGCGACCCCGACCTCAGCGCCGTCAAGATCAATGTGGACACGGTCAACGGCAAGGTGACGCTGAACGGCCCCGCCCCGAGCACCGTGGCACGTGACCGCGCTGAAACCATTGCCAAGGCGGTGGAGGGCGTGACTGAGGTGAACAACCAACTGGTGGTGACCGCCAGCTAAGCTGCAGCCGACGAGCTGATTGCCAGCATGATGACGCGCCGCCAGGGGCTCCGGTCCCTGGCGGCGCGCTACCATGTGCCGCATGCAGCATGACCAACCCGCTACCCTTGGCGACCTCCATCTCGCCACCCGTCTCGTCCACCACGACTATCTTCCCCCGCCCGGCTTTGTTGCCCCCCAGCCGGGTGTCTACAAGGCTTCCACTGTCATTTTTCCTAACGTCGCCGCCATGCGTTCGCGCGAGTGGAAAGACAAGAGCGGCTACACATATGGCCTGCACGGCACGCCCACCACGTTCATCCTCGAAGAGCGCCTTTGCGCGCTGGAGGGCGGCTTGCAGTGCGTGCTGGTACCCAGCGGCCTGGCGGCCATTGCCAATGTGGGTCTTGCACTGCTCAAGCCCGGCGATGAAGTGCTGATTCCGGACAACGCCTATGGCCCCGGCAAGGATCTGGCGCAGGGCGAGCTGGCGCGTTTCGGTGTCCGCCACGTACTGTATGACCCATTGGACCCTGCCGACCTTGCCGCGCGCATCACCCCTGCCACGCGGCTGGTCTGGCTGGAGGCGCCAGGCTCGGTGACCATGGAGTTTCCCGACCTGTGCGAACAGGTGCGCATCTGCCGCGAACGTGGTGTGATCACCGCACTTGACAACACCTGGGGTGCAGGCCTGGCCTTTGCGCCCTTTGACCTGCTGGGCGACGGTGACGGCAGCGGTGGTGGGGGCAGCCTGGGCGTGGACATTTCCGCTCATGCGCTGACCAAATATCCCAGCGGCGGGGGCGATGTGCTCATGGGCAGCGTCATCACGCGCGACCCGGGCCTGCACATGAAGATCAAGCTTACCCACATGCGCCTGGGCCTGGGCGTGGGCGCGAACGACGCCGAGGCCGTACTGCGGGCGCTGCCCAGTGTGGGGCTGCGCTACCGCGCGCACGACGAGGCTGCCCGCACCCTGGCACGGTGGCTGCAGCAGCAGGCCGCGGTGGCACAGTTGCTGCATCCGGCGCTGCCGGACGCCCCCGGCCACGCGCACTGGAAGGCGCTGTGTGGTGCAGCCCACGGAGGGCAGGGCGCGGCCGCCGGCCTGTTCAGCGTGATGATCGACGCGCGCTACACGCAAGATCAGGTGGACACTTTCTGCGACAGCCTCCGGCTGTTCAAGCTGGGCTACAGCTGGGGCGGCCCCATGAGCCTGGTGGTGCCGTACCAGCTGTCCAGCATGCGCACGCGCCCCACGCCGCACCTTCGGCCCGGGACGCTGGTGCGGTTCTCCATTGGCCTGGAGGCCGTCGAAGACCTGCGGCAAGACCTGGAGCAGGCCCTGGCAAGTGCCTTTGGCGGGGCTTGACGCGGGTCAAGCAGCGCGGCCGGAGGTGGTAGTTTCCGCAGTGGCGCGCGGCAAGACGGTGGCTTAGTGTGGGGGTTTGCGGTACCAGCCGCCCGTTGTCTCTCTCCGCCGCATGCCCGACACCTCCACCCCGTCCTCGCCCCGCGACCCCGGCGGCAGCGGCCCCTCTGCGGGCTCTGCGCCACCCACGACCTCGCAGCCCATCACCCTACAGCCTTTGCGGTTCTCCGACCCGTTCCGCTGGCTGACCCTGGGCCTGCGCGATATGCGGGCCGCGCCCGGCATCGCGGTGTTTTATGGGCTGTGCTTTTGGGGCATGGCGCTGGTGCTGGGCTTGGTGTTCCGCACGCGGCCCGAGTACACCATGTCCCTGGCCAGCGGCTGCCTTCTGGTAGGGCCGTTTCTGGCGATGGGTTTGTACGACACCAGCCGCCGGCGCGAGGCCGGACTGCAGCCTGCGCTGGGTGAATCGCTGACCTGCTGGGACAGCCACATGGGCAGCATGGGCATGCTTGTCCTCGTGCTGGTGGTGCTGGAATTGCTTTGGGGCCGGGCCTCGCTCGTGGTGTTTGCCGTGTTCTTCAATACAGGCATGCCGTCCACCACCGGCGTCTTGCAGGCAGTGTTCAATCCGCAGAACTGGAGCTTTGTGGCCGTGTACACGCTGGTGGGCGGCGCTTTTGCGGCGCTGGTGTTTGCCACATCGGTCGTGTCCATCCCTATGATCCTGGACCGCGACACGGACGCGCTCACCGCAGGCATTACCAGCATGCGCGTGGTGCTGGAGAATCCGGGCGTGATGCTGCTGTGGGGGGCGCTCATCACGGCCATCGTGGCTGCATCGCTGCTGTTGGTGTGGGGCGCGGGGCTGCTGTTGGCCGGGCCGGTGCTGGGCTTTGCCAGCTGGCATGCCTACCGCGCGGCGGTCAGCCCCGTGCGGGTTTCGTCTGCGTGATGGGTTCGCCCATCACGTGCTGTTACAGTGGGCCTCAACTACTCTTCAGGAAGCAACTACCTTGGCAACACCCAACTACGGATACGAAAAGCGCCAGCGCGAGCTCGCCAAAAAACAAAAGAAGGAAGAAAAGCTGAGAGCCAAGGCCCAGCGCAAGCCGGAAGATGACCACGCCGACCAGCCATCGGCGGACCGCCAGGCCGATGGCGCGGCCGGCACGTCCGGTGGTCCTGCTGGCGAGAACGGCTCCAACTGAGCCAGTCGCTCAGCGCAGCAGTTTCTTGAGCTCCGGCCACACGTTGGCCAGCATCTGCGGGTGTGCTTCCGCGCGCGGGTGAATGCGGTCGGGCTGGAACAGCTTGGTAGGGTCGGGGCCGTCGGCCACGCCCTTGAGGAAAAACGGCACCACGGCCACCTTCTGCGCCTGGGCCACGGTGGTGAAAAGGCCGGCGAACTTGTTCGCATAGTCGGTGCCATAGTTGGGGGGCACCTGCATGCCCACCAGCAGCACCTTGGCGCCTGCCTTCTGGGCAGCCTGGGTCATCCAGGTCAGGTTGTCTTCTGTGTTCTTCAGCGGCAACCCGCGCAGCGCGTCGTTGCCTCCCAGCTCGATCACCACATGGGTGGGCGCATGCTGCGCCAGCAGCGACGCCAGGCGCGACCGGCCCCCGGCCGTGGTCTCGCCGCTCACGCTGGCATTCACCACCGTGGCTTGGAGCTTGTCTTGCGCCAGTTGCTTTTCCAGCAGCGCCACCCAGCCGGTGCCGCGCGGCAGGCCGTATTCAGCGCTCAGTGAATCTCCCAGAATCAGAATGACCGGCGTGCGGGCCTGCGCGGCAGGTGCCTTGGCGGCCGCTGTAGCTTGCGCGGCAGCCAGGGCGGGCGAAAGCCCCACCGCGAGGCCGACAGATGCGCTCAGGATAAAGTGGCGCCGTTGCAGATTTCGAATCAAAGTAAAGAGCCTTTCATGTCCGAATCCTCCCCCTTGCCCGAGACATCCGCTGCCACTCCCATCATCGCCGTGGAGCATGTCTTCAAATCGGTCACGGATTCCACCGGAACCCTCGACATTTTGCGGGATATCGATTTCCGCCTGGCAGCGAGGGAAACAGCCGCCATCGTCGGCGCATCAGGCTCGGGCAAGAGCACGTTGCTGTCCATCATTGCAGGGCTGGACACGCCCACGCGCGGCACGGTGCGGCTGGACGGGCACGACCTCTTTGCGCTGGACGAAGACGCCCGCGCTGCGCTGCGCGCGCAGAAGGTGGGCTTCGTCTTCCAGAGCTTTCAGCTCATGGGTAACCTCACGGCACTTGAAAACGTGATGCTGCCGCTGGAACTGGCCGAGCGCTCCGACGTGCGGAAGAACGCCCGCAAGGCCGCTGCCGACATGCTGGCGCGCGTGGGGCTGGGCCAGCGCCTGTCGCACTACCCCAAGGTGCTGTCGGGCGGCGAGCAGCAGCGTGTGGCCCTGGCGCGGGCCTTTGTGGTGCAACCCGCTGTGCTGCTGGCCGACGAGCCCACGGGCAGCCTGGACTTCGCCACCGGCGAGACCATCATGCAGCTCATGTTCGACCTGAACCGCGAGCAGGGCACGACGCTGGTGCTGGTAACCCACGACCGCGCCATTGCTGCGCAGTGTGACCGGCGCATCACGATTGAGGCAGGCCGGGTGGTCTGACAGTTTCTGGTGTTTTCGGCCTCTAGGGACCCTCTTCACGAATCCCCTGCGTCATGTGCCGACGAATGCTTGAAGCCGAGACAATAGGCACATGAAGCAAAGCAGCCTGGGCCTGAGCAACACCACCAAGCGCACGCG
>NZ_JBKBKQ010000005.1:0-194135 GCF_046294525.1 Acidovorax sp. | reverse complement strand
GCGTCCCTGTGAAAAAACCAGCAACTCCCCTTGCTCAAATGCAGTCCAGCGCTCGTTGATGGTGAGCGGGCTGGTTGCAATCACGGCCACCTCGTCGTTCTCCTGAGTCTCCTTGGAGAAGTCCAGCAGCACCTCCTCGTCACTGAGCTGCGCTTCACCGAAAGGGTAGCGCCTCTCGATGTAGCAAAGGTTGGTGGTCGCGTGCGCCCACAAGGCTTGGCCGTTGGACAGCAGGAAGTTGAAGGTGCCACGGGGGGCAATGCGTGCTGCCAATTCTTTGAGGGTAAGCGTCAACTCCGCGACGGGCGGTACGCTGGCGTGGGACTTGGCAAGCTCCTGCATGATCCAGCAGAAGGCGTGTTCGCTGTCGGTGTCGCCTACCGGGTGGAAGTGCGAGTGCAGCCGCGGGCGAAAGTCCTTGAGGTCCCCGTTGTGCGCAAACACCCAGTAACGCCCCCACAGCTCACGCACAAACGGGTGGCAGTTCTGGAGGTTGACGACGCCCTGTGTCGCCTTGCGGATATGGGCAATGACATTGCGGCTCTTGATGGGATAGCGGCGGATCAGCTCCGCAACGGGCGAGTCCACAGCCGCAAGATGATCCACAAAGTGACGCAGTCCCTTATCTTCAAAGAACGCAATGCCCCAGCCGTCGCTGTGGTGGTCGGTTTTCCCCCCGCGTTGGGCGAACCCTGTGAAGCTGAAGGTTACGTCGGTAGGGACATTGCAGTTCATGCCGAGCAGTTGGCACATGGATCAGGCTCCATAGGGGCAGTCAGTGAAGGGCAAGTGCGGAGAACGAAGGGCAAAAAGATAGTTGGGGCGCGGACCACACTCATGTTGACCTAAAATCCACAGGGCTCCGCGCCCACCTTGTGCGCAGTACGGTTGGCTCACGACCGTCCTCCCTTGCCCTCCGGTTGCCGCAACTGCCATGCTGCCAGCAACGCCAGCCCGCACAAGAAGGTAAGCATCCAGAACGTCTCCGCAAAGGCGGCCATGCGCGCAGGCTCGTTGGCACCCGCCGACAACGATGCGCCGTGCACGCTCAACCGCCATTCGAGAAAGATACCGCACAGGCTGACGCCCGCCGCACCACCCAGCATGCGCAAGAAACCGATGGCACTGGAGCCCTGCGAGATCAGTGATTTGTCGAGCGGACGCATGGCCCCGAGATTGAGCGACGGGAGAATGAACCCCAGCCCAATACGTCCCAGAATGGCGAATGCGACCAGCATCCATAGCGGTGTTTCCAGCCCCACAAACACCATGAGCCCGAAGGACAACGCGAGCAAGGCAAGACCCGTGCTGACCAGCATATGGGTGGGCTGACGGTCGGCCAAACGACCCACCACCGCAATCGTCACGGCAAGCACACCCCCGGCAGGCAGCATGAGGGTGCCCACATGCGATGCCGATAACTGAAGTCCCAGTTGCATGAACACGGGCAGCAGATAGGTGGAGCCGAACAAAGCCGTGCCATAGATGAAAGCTACAACGCTGCCCATGGCGAACTGGCGGTACTGAAACAACCGCAGGTCCATGAGCGGCTTGTGTCCCCGCTGGAGGAGGCGGCGTTGCCACGCTACGAAGCACGCCACCGCTACCGCGGAGGCACACAGCAGGCCCAGCGCTTCAGGAACGGAGCCGCCGTGCAGAGCCACCAGTCCATTCAGCAAACACAAGGTGCCTGCTGTGCCTATCAGAAGGCCGCGCCAGTCCAGCGGATCGCCTTGGCGATTGGCGGCCACGCCGCCCGGGGCGGTGACCGGTACAAACTTGTAGGCCAGCCACAGGGACGCGATGCACAGCGGAACGACCATGAAGAAGATGGACCGCCAGCCGAACCAGTCCACCAGCAACCCGCCAACACTGGGTCCGATGGCGGGCGCCAGTACCACGCCCATCCCGAAGATGCCGCTGGCGCGCCCCTGCTCATGCGGCTGAAAGGCGTACAGGATGATGACGGCCGGAATGGGCTGCACTACCCCCGCAGCCAACCCTTCCGCCACGCGCGCGGCTAGCACAAGCGAATAATCCTGAGCCAGCCCGCCGCCAACGCCCCCGAGCAGCAGGACCAGCATGGCCCCCGCATACGTCCTGCGGTAGCCGTAGCGTGACAGCAGCCACGGGGTGGTGAGCATCGATACCGTGGTCGCCACCATGAAGCCCGACGTGACCCATTGGGCCCGCTCCTGGCCCAGGGTGAAATAGTGGCTCATGTCCGGGATGGTCACGTTCACGATGGTGGAGGACATGATCGACGCCATGGTGCCGACCATCACCGAAAGCAATAGCAGCCAGCGATATCGCTCGCCATGGCGTTCGCGCAACGCAGCGAGGGAGCCGGGCGAAGGCGGAGTCGTCATCAAGTTGCAGAAGAAGATGAGTGGCAGCCAAGGCAGCCCGCAGAAGGGTGCATGTGCCGTGTTGCGGGTTGCCGGTAGCTGGGCCCCACCGCACGACGGCGTCGGCAGGGCGCAAAAAACACACGGGGCGCCTGTGCGCCCCGTGTGCCTCCTCAGGTCCGTTCAGACCACAGCTTGCCGCCCGTGGCCCAGTTCTCGCGCTTGACGTCGGTAATCAGGATGTCCACCGACTCGGGCGAGCCGCCGAGCACTTCCACGGAGACGCGGGTGATTTCCTCCACCAGCTTCTTTTTCTGTTCAACGGTGCGGCCTTCCATCATTTCAACGTGGTACGTGGGCATGACAACTTCCTTGCAGGGATTGTGAGGGTGGAAATACGAAAACAACAAAGGCGAAATCATATCGGCGTACCCGGTGCGCCGCCGCCCGGCGCCTGCCCCAAGGTGATCGATCCGCAGGCCGGGCAAATGCACGCTTTGCCGCGCGCGCCTGGCGCGAGCGCGCGCAGCGCTTCGGGCTCAATCACACGGGCCATGCACCAGCAACTTTCAGCTGGCTGCCCGGCGGTGATGGCGCACTGGTTGGCGCCGCCGCAAAGCGGACAGGTGGAGGCCGATGGCGCGGAGGCGGGGCGGCCGTGAGCCGGAGGAGAAGGAGGAGAACGACGGGGCACGGTGTGGTGCGGCAAACGTGTGAGCGCGGCAGACCAGTGTACGGCGCATCCCCGTACGCGTACGCGCCCTCCATAGGGACGCCGCACTTGGCGAATGAAACCCGGTTGTAAGCAAAAATAGCTGCTAGCGCTTGCTGGCAAAGCGCTGACAGCTATAAAAACAGGAGTTCAGGCAAAGGGCGCCGCGTGTACCGCAGGCGCCACCCTGCACTCCACGGCACGTCACGATGCGCCTCAGGCCACTGTGGCTGCCTTCAGCTTCAGGCGCCAGGCGTGCAGCAGTGGCTCGGTGTAGCCGCTGGGCTGCTCCTTGCCCTTGAAGACCAGATCGCAGGCCGCCTGGTAGGCCATGCTGGTGCTGAAGTGGCCGGACATCGGGCGGTACAGCGGATCGCCCGCGTTCTGCTTGTCCACCTTGGCGGCCATGCGCTCGAAGGTTTCGCGCACCTGCGCCTCGGTCACCACGCCATGGTGCAGCCAGTTGGCCATGTGCTGGCTGCTGATGCGCAGCGTGGCGCGGTCTTCCATCAGGCCCACGTCGTTGATGTCGGGCACCTTGGAGCAGCCCACGCCCTGGTCCACCCAGCGCACCACGTAGCCCAGGATGCCTTGCGCGTTGTTGTCCAGCTCCTGCTGCTTTTCCGCCTCGCTCCAGTTCGGGGTGGCGGTGACGGGGATGGTCAGCAGGCCGGTCAGCAGGTTGTCGCGCTCGGCGTTCACGTCGGTCTTTTCCAGTTCGGTCTGGATGTCCTGCACGTGCACCTGGTGGTAGTGCAGCGCGTGCAGCGTGGCGCCCGTGGGGCTGGGCACCCAGGCGGTGTTGGCACCGGCCTTGGGGTGACCGATCTTCTGCTTGAGCATCTCGGCCATCAGGTCGGGCATGGCCCACATGCCCTTGCCGATCTGCGCCTTGCCGCGCAGGCCGCAGGAGAGGCCCACCAGCACGTTGTTCTTCTCGTAGGCCTGGATCCAGGCGCTGGTCTTCATGTCGCCCTTGCGCACCATGGGGCCGGCGTGCATGGCGGTGTGCATCTCGTCGCCCGTGCGGTCCAGGAAGCCGGTGTTGATGAAGGCCACGCGGCTCGATGCGGCGGCAATGCAGGCCTTGAGGTTGACGGACGTACGGCGCTCTTCGTCCATGATGCCCAGCTTCACGGTGCTGTCGGGCAGGCCCAGCAGCTTTTCGACGCGGCTGAACAGCTCGGCGGCAAAAGCCACTTCGGCGGGGCCGTGCATCTTGGGCTTGACGATGTAGACGCTGCCCTTGCGGCTGTTGCGGATTCCGTTGGCGCCGTGGCCTTGCAGGTCGTGCAATGCGATGGCCGTGGTCACCACCGCGTCCATGATGCCTTCAGGAATCTCGCGCACCTGGCCTTGTGCGTCCTTCCACAGGATGGCCGGGTTGGTCATCAGGTGGCCCACATTGCGCAGGAACATCAGCGAGCGGCCATGCAGGTGCACTTCGCCACCCGCGGGGCCGGTGTAGATGCGGTCTGCGTTCAGGCCGCGCGTGAAGGTCTTGCCACCCTTGGTGACCAGCTCGGTCAGCGTCGCCTGGATGATGCCCAGCCAGTTGCTGTAGCCCAGCACCTTGTCCTCGGCGTCCACAGCGGCCACAGAGTCTTCCAGGTCCAGGATGGTGGACAGGGCCGCTTCCAGCACCAGATCGCTCACGCCCGCTGCATCGGACTGGCCGATGGGCGTGCTGCGGTCGATCTGGATATCGAGGTGCAGGCCGTTGTGCTGCAGCAGCACCGACGAAGGCGCGGCGGCGTTGCCCTGGTAGCCCTTGAACTGCGACGCGTCCTTGAGGCCCGTGGTGCTGCCGTTGGCGAGTGACACGACCAGCTGGCCGCCTTCGACCTTGTAACCCGTTGAATCCTTGTGCGAGCCTGAAGCCAAAGGCGCCGTGTCGTCCAGCACCTGGCGTGCAAACGCAATCACCTTGGCGCCGCGCACGGGGTTGTAGCCCTTGCCCTTTTCAGCGCCATCGATCTCGGGGATGGCATCGGTGCCATACAGCGCGTCATACAGGCTGCCCCAGCGCGCGTTGGCGGCGTTCAGTGCATAGCGGGCGTTCAGAATGGGCACCACCAGCTGGGGGCCGGCCTGGGTGGCCAGTTCATCGTCCACATTGGTGGTGGTGGCCTTCACCTCGGCAGGCTGGGGCACCAGGTAGCCGATCTTTTCCAGGAAGCCGCGGTAGGCCACCATGTCCTTGATGGGGCCGGGGTTGGCCTTGTGCCAGGTGTCCAGCTCGGTCTGCAGGCGGTCGCGTTCGGCCAGCAGGGCGATGTTGCGCGGGGCCAGGTCGGCCACGATGGCGTCAAAGCCTGTCCAGAACGCTTCGCTGCCCACGCCCGTGCCGGGCAGCACCTTGTCTTCGACAAAGCGGAACAGGGAGGTGGCCACTTGCAGGCCGTGGACTTGGGTGCGGTCGGTCATGGGAAAGCTCTCTGATAAAGGAATGAAGAAGGGATGAGACGCCAAAAGCAGCGACGATGGGTCCACTGTATTGCAAATACCCATGCATATAAATACGCTGAAACTCTCTAAACCAGTGACTTTTTTGCAAAAGTGGCTACCATGAATGATCTGATGCAATTTGCTATTGAAAAGTGAGCTGTTAGCGCTTGTTGGATAAGCGCTAGAGCCACTTTTAAGTCAAAATTATCATCTCATGGACAAGCTCAAAGCCTTCGAATCCTTTGTGTCGGTGGCCACCCGCGGCAGCCTCACGGCCGCCGCCAAGGCCGAGGGCGTGGCGCCCGCCATCATGGGGCGCCGCTTGGATGCGCTGGAAGAACACCTGGGCGTGAAACTGCTGGTGCGCACCACGCGGCGCATCTCGCTCACGCATGAGGGCGCGGCGTTTCTGGAAGACTGCCAGCGCCTGCTGTCCGACGTGGCCAATGCCGAGGCCAGCGTATCGGCTGGCGGCGTGAAGGCCACCGGGCATCTGCGCATCACCGCCCCGGCCGGCTTTGGCCGCCGCCACGTGGCGCCGCTGGTGCCGCGTTTTCGCAGCGCCCACCCGGACGTGACGATCTCGCTGAACCTCAGCGACCGCGTGGTGGACCTGGCGGGCGAAGGCTACGACTGCGCGGTGCGCGTGGGCGACCTGCCCGACTCGTCCCTGGTCAGCGTGCGCCTGGCCGACAACCGGCGCCTGTGCGTGGCCACGCCGGCCTACCTGCAGCGCCACGGCACGCCCCAGCACCCGTCCGACCTGCTGCAGCACGACTGCCTCACCCTGTCCAGCGAGGCCTCGCAAACCCGCGGCTGGGCGTTTCGCATGCCCGTCGATGGCGGGGGCACCGAAGTGGCCTTCCTCAAGCCGGGCGGGCCGCTGGACTGCTCCGACGGCCAGGTGCTGCATGACTGGTGCCTGGCTGGCTACGGCATCGCCTGGCGCAGCACCTGGGAGGTGGAGGCCGAAATCGCCGCCCAGCGACTGGTGCCGGTGCTGGAGGACTTTGCCGCGCCGCCCAACGGCATCTTCGTGGTGTTTCCCCAGCGCAAGCACATGCCGCTGCGCGTGCGGCTGTGGATCGAGTTCCTCAAGCACCACTATGCCCAGCCCGCGTTCTGGAAAGGGGAATGACCCCGATGAACGCGCCCATGTCCATGCCTGCCCTCCCACCTTCGCCCCCGCTGCGCGTAGGGGTGGTGGAAGACGACGCCGCCAGCCGCGACGCCCTGGTGACCATGATCGCCCAGCAGCACGACCTGGCGCTGGCGCTGTTGGCCACCAGCCGCGCCGAGGCGCTGGAGCGGCTGCCCACGACACCCCTAGACGTGCTGCTGGTGGACCTGGGCCTTCCCGACGGCTCGGGCCTGGACGTGATCCGCGCCGCGCGCGTGCAGTGGCCTGACTGCAGCATCCTGGTCAGCACCATTTTTGGCGACGAGGACCATGTGCTGCGCTCCATCGAAGCCGGGGCCATGGGCTACCTGCTCAAGGACGTGAGTGCCGCCGAGCTGGCCGAGGAAATTCGCAGCCTGCACGCGGGCGGCAGCCCCATCAGCCCCATGGTGGCGCGCAAGATCCTGGCACGCGCCGCCGCCAGCCTGGCGCCTGCGGGCAGCTCGCCCACCACCCTGTCTGCACGCGAACAGGAGGTGCTGCGCTACGTGAGCAAGGGCTTCACCACCGAAGAAACCGCCCGCTCCATGGGCGTCTCCAGAACCACCGTGCTCACCTTCGTGCGGCGCATCTACGCCAAGCTACAGGTCAACACGCGCGCCGAAGCCATCCATGCAGCCTACAAACAGGGCCTGCTGGCGGATTAGCCGGTGCGTGGCCTGGCTGCTGTTTCTGGCCTGGCTTTCAGCCTGCGGCGGCGGGGCGCGGGACGGTGGCGCCGTGCACATCGAGCAGGCGCTTTTTCGCGCCGAGCCCGGCGCCGGCTGGGAGCCTCCGCCCGAACTGCCGCCAGCCGTACACGACATGGCAGGCTGGGCGCAGGTACCCCTGCCCCACGCCCGCGCACGCAGCCTGGCGGAAGGCAGCGCGTCGCTGCAGGCCCCGCCGGATGTGGCCTGGTACCGGCTCACGCTGCCGGCCAGCCTGCCTGCGCAAGACCTGTTTCTGTACCTGCCGCGCTGGCAGACCATCGGCGTCGTGGCGGTGTATGTGGACGGGCGCATGGTCTACCGCAGCCGGGGCAGCCGCGTGTGGAACAGCTTCAACCGGCCCCTGTGGCTGCCCCTGGTCACCGGCACGGGCGGCAGCAGCGCGGCGCCTCACACGGTCTGGGTGCGCATGGCCAGCCAGCAAGGCGTGGGCGGGGCAGTCTCCAGCGCCTGGGTGGGCACCGAGCAGGCGCTGCTGTGGCGCTACAACCTGCGCAGCTTTGTACAGAACGACCTCATCAGCCAGACGGGTGCGGCCTTTCTGGTCATCGGGCTGTTCTCGCTGGCCGTGGGGCTGGTGCGCCGCCGCGAGCCCATCTACCTGCTGTTCTTTGCCGTGTCCGTCACGTGCCTGCTGCGCAACCTGCACTACGTGGTGGACGACGATAGGCCACTGCCCGTGCCGGACGACTGGTTCGGCTGGCTTACTGTCAACGCCCTGGGCTGGGCGATGGTCGTCACCTTCGCATTTGCCCTGCGCGTACACCGCAAGCGCATGCCCCGGCTGGCGCGGGGCATCGTCGCGCTGGTGGGGCTATGCACGCTGCTCACCCTGCCCATGCCGCATCTGTTGCCGCACCTCGCGGCCATCCTGCCGCTGGTGTACATCGCTATCGCGGTGCTTACGGCGGTGGTTGCCATCTCGGGTCTGTGGGCCTCCTGGCTGGCTCGCTCGGGCGAAGGCCTGGTGCTGTTCGCGTGGATTTCGCTGAACATCCCTGCCGGGGTGCACGATCTGCTGCTGCAAAACTACCGCGTCGACATCGAGCGCGTGTACCTGGCCCCTTACCTGACCATCGGGCTGTTTGCCATCTTCCTGGCCATCGTCTACCGCCGCTACCTGGGCGCCATCCATGCGGTGGAGGTTGTCAACGCCGGGCTGGAGAGCCGCCTTGCCGCGCGCGAGCGCGAGCTGACAGCCAGCCACGAGCAACTGCGGGTGCTGGAGCGCCAGCAAACCCTGGCCGCCGAGCGCCAGCGACTGATGCAGGACATGCACGACGGCATCGGCTCGTCGCTCATGAGCGCACTGCGCATGGTCGAGCGCGGCCAAGCCAGCACAGCCGACACCGCCCTGGTGCTGAAAGACTGCATCGACGACCTCAAGCTTGCCATCGACTCGCTGACACCTGCCGACGCCGATCTGCTGGCGCTGCTGGCGGCCCTGCGGTTTCGCCTGGCGCCCCGGCTCAAGGCGGCGGGCATTGCTCTCACCTGGAGCGTGCAGGATTTGCCCCCGCTGCCCTGGCTGGACCCGCAGGCCGCACTGCATGTACTGCGCATCCTGCAAGAGGTGCTAACCAATATCCTCAAGCACAGCGAGGCCACCGCCATCGACTTGGCAACGTACTCGGACGGCGGCGGCGTGGTGGTGCGCATACGCGACGATGGCAGCGGCTTTGTGCCGCCCCCCCACCCGGCGCCCGCCTTGACCACCGGCCAAGGGCTGGCCAATGTGCGCCACCGTGCACAGGCCCTTGGCGGGCACTGCCGATGGTCCGCATGGGAGGGCAGGGGGGAGTTCTGTCTGTGGCTGCCGTTGGCGCCAGGGTAAATTGGGTTGCTACTTTTTTGGTAGCTGTTGGCGCATTGTGGTCAGGCGGTAGGCCCTGACTTGGCTTGGAATTTTTCTCCCCAGCCACTGCGCAGAGGCCCCGGGCACGCCCGGCACCGCTGCACTGCCCGCTTTCCCGCCTGGCGGGTGTTCGGCTCGCGCACGCACTGCACCTACCGAGGCGTAACAGCGTCAGTAAACAAACACGGCGCCCGAAGCTCCGGCCGAGTTGTCCGCCGGGTTGCCATTGATACCCGTGGCATTGCTGGCCTCGAGATTTGCCCCCACAGCCAGGGTATTGCCGTCGCCCGACAAGGCCACGCTGACTCCAAAGAGGTCACTCACCCCACTATTGCTGGCCTTCACATAGGCTCGCTGGCTCCAGGCACTGCCGCTGCGGGTAAACACATAGACGGCGCCCGCAAGGGCGGCCGAGTTGTCCGCCTCGTTGCCGCCGATGCCCGTCGCATTGCTGCGCTCCCCGTACGCCCCCACGGCCAGGGTATTGCCATCGCCCGACAGGGCTACGCCGTAGCCAAACTGGTCACCTTCCCCGGTATTGCTGGCCTTCACGTAGGCCTGCTGGGTCCAGGTGCTGCCGCTGCGGGTAAACACATAAACAGCGCCCGCAGCGATTGTTGAGTTGTCGGCCTGGTTGCCATTGATACCGGTGGCATTGCCGGCCTCGTTAGTCGCTCCAACGGCCAGGGTATTGCCGTCGCCCGATAGGGCCAAGCTAGCGCCAAAATAGTCATTCACCTCAGCGTTGCTGGCCTTCCCATACGCCTGCTGGCTCCAGGTGCTGCCGATGCGGGCGAACACATACACGGCACCTGCATTGAAAGCCGAGTTGTCTGCCTGGTTGCCATCGATGCCGGTGGCGTTACCGGCCTCCCTCAGTGCCCCCACGGCCAGGGTGTTGCCGTCGCCTGATAGGGCCACGCTGATGCCAAAGGAATCACTCGCATCGGTATTGCTGGCCTTCACATAGGCCTGCTGGCTCCAGTTGCTGCCGCTGCGGATGAACACATAGACTGCGCCAGCAAGGGAAGCCGAGTTGTCCGCTTGGTTGCCATTGATGCCCGTGGCATTGCTGGCCTCTCTAGGTGCCCCCACGGCCAGGGTATGGCCGTCTCCCGACAGGGCCACGCTGGTGCCAAAGGCATCACCGGCCTCGGTATTGCTGGCCTTCACATAGGCCTGCTGGCTCCAGGTGCTGCCACTGCGGGTGAACACATAGACAGCGCCAGCAAGGGGAGCCGAGTTATCGGCCTGGTTCCCATTAATGCCGGTGGCATTGCTGCGCTCCACGTACGCCCCCACAGCCAGGGTATTCCCGTCGCCCGACAGGGCCACGCTGTAGCCAAAGTAGTCATTCACCCCGGTGTTGCTGGCCTTCACATAGGCCTGCTGGCTCCAGGTGCTGCCGCTGCGGGTGAACACATACACCGCGCCTGCACTTCCCACAGAGTTGTCCGCTTGGTTGCCATCGATGCCGGTGGCATTACTGTCCTCCTGGTACGCCCCCACGGCCAGGGTATTGCCGTCCCCCGACAGGGCCACGCGGTAGCCAAAGTAGTCGTTCGGCTCTGTATTGCTCGCCTTGAAGTACCCAATGGCTTGTGTCAAGTTCACCGTCTGCGCCGCCGACAACGCGCTGCACCCCGCACTGTTGCACGCCTGCACGCGGTAGGTGGCGTTCAGCCGCGTGTGCAGCAGGCCTGTCACCACCCGGTCGTAGCTGGTACCGGTGAGGCCCGTGGCAATCTGCGTGGCCGCCTGCGGGCCTGCACCGTCGGGGTCTTCCGTCACGCGGTAGGTGATGGCGCCGCCGCCAGCGGGGGGCGCAATGGCGCCCCAGCTGAGCTTGAAGGTCTTGACGTCATAGGCCAGGGTGAGCGCAGGGATGGCCGGTATCACTACCGGTGGCGGTGGCGGTGGCGGTGGCGGTGGTGGCGGTGCATCCACCACGCAGACGACGGCCATCTGCGTGACGTCGGCCGTGGCGACCCCCGTGCCGCCGCTGACACTGCAGCTTTGCCCCGCACTGCTGTCGAACACGCTGACGGCGTAGCCCATGCCCGCCAGCACAGGCTGGGCAAAGCGGAAGGCGCCGTTGTCCACCACGGTCACGATGTCCCCGTTGGCGTTGTTGCGCAACGCCACCACGCCGATGTTGCCGCTGACGGTGCCCGAGAGCCGGTAGCCCGTGGTTGCACAGGCTACGGTGATGGGGGGCAGGGCGGCACTGGCATCGACGGTGCCTTGGCCCCCGGTGACGGTGCAGGTCTGATTCTGCGGCTGGGTCAGCACAGAGATGCTGTAGGGCCCTGTGACGGGCTGGGCGAACGTGAAGGGCCCGTCAGCGGTCACGCGGGCCTCTTGCGTGGCTCCTCCGGCCGCGAGTTGCAGCACCAGCGCCTTGCCTGTGGCGAGGCCCGCGACGCTGCCGCCCAGCGTGCGGGCGTTGGGGGGCACATCGTTGTCGCGGCACGCCACGCTCACGTTGTTCACATCGGCGCTCACGGTGCCGCTGCCATTGGCGATGGTGCAGGTCTGGCCCACCGGCTGGGCGGCAATGCGCAGGCTGTAGGCGGTGCCTGCGGGCAGCTGCAGGCTGTAGCTGCCGTTGGCTGACACGGCGGCGCTGGGCCCGCTGGCATCGGTAATGACCACGGTCTTGCCCGCGCCCAGACCGGCCAGCTGGCCACCCACGCGGAAACTGGGGGTGTTCACCGGTGGGTCATCGCCCCCACCGCCGCCGCAGGCCGCAAGCACGACAGCGAATCCCAGCAGCCAGGTGCGGGTCAGAGTTCTGATGTTTGGCGTGGGCGCCGCTGCTGCTGTTGCTGTTGTCTTGGCCATGATGCAGTTGCTTCTCCGGGGGGCACTTGTAGGGCAGGCGCGGCCGAAGCTACCGGATTCGTCGAGGCTTGTATGTCCTCAGAACTGAGGACAGGGAGCCCGCGGCTGAAGGGTAGGAACGTGTCTGTATCAGGTCATTTTGAGGATAAAAATGGCCTCCAGCGCTTGATGGTAAAGCGCTGATAGCTATCAATTTAGAATTTTCTGCGTAGGATGCTGGCGTCTGGCGCGGCGCAGCAGCGGGCGTGCACGCAGGTGGCGCTGGGCAATACTGGCGAGCTTTTCCTCAAGCAAAATGGCAACCATCCCCGGGTGGAGTTGACGCATTTATCGAGCCGCCGGGTGTTGAAAAGGAACCCTCCATGACCCTCGAAGCCATTCTTGCCGCCCTGCACCTGGTGGCCATCCTGACCTTTGTGGTCTTTCTGTCGAGCCAGGCGGCGCTGTGCCGCACCGAATGGATGAATGCCGACGTCGTCGAGCGCCTGGTGCGGCTGGATGTGATCTATGGCGCGGCCGCTCTGGTGATGATTGGCAGCGGCCTGGCACGGCTCTTTTGGGGCATCAAGGGGGTGTCGTGGTATGTCTCGCAGCCGCTGTTTCACATCAAGATCACCATCGTGGTGGTCATGGCCATCCTGTCGATCTGGCCTTCCATCATGTTCCGCCGCTGGCGTCGCAATCTGCAGGCCACGGGCGCACTGCCAGACGAGGTGGAGGTGAAGAAGGTCCGCCGGTTGGTGATGATCCAGTCGCACGTGTTGCCGGTGGTGGCCGTGATTGCGGTGTTCTGGGCGCGGGGCTGGTAGGCCTTCGGGGCCCTGCGCCCCAAAAAAAAGCCGCTGGCGCCAGGGCGCAGCGGCTTTTTGCCTTGTGTCGGTGCCGGTTACTTCACTTCTTGAGGCACTCGCTCATGAACGCCTTGCGCTCGTCGCCCTTGAGCGTCTTGGCTTTTTCGTCAGCATTGCAGGCCTTCATCTTGTCTTGTTGGCTGGGCTTGTTGCTCAGGCAGGTTTTCATGAAGGCCTTGCGCTCGTCACCCTTCATCTCGCCGGCTTCCTTGTTGCAGGTGGCCATCTTGGATTGCTGCTTGGTGGGGGCCTTGTCTTCGGCAGCGTGGGCGGCGGCGCCCAAGGTCAGCGCCACACCGAGGGCGCACAGGGACATCAGCTTTTTCATGGAATCTCCTGGAGTGGATGTGTTGTGGGGGACCCGAAGGCATTCCAACACAGAACGTTTTGGCAGACAACGCGGATGACACGCCGGCTCCCGGTTCGCGCGGCCCCGGTGTCGGCCAGCGGCAACGGCCGGCCCCGTAAAATCCGCCGATGCTTACCGCCAAAAATGAATTGCTCGCCGCGCTCGCGGCCGAGCTGGAAAAACTGTCTCCCGGCGCGGGCGCCAAGGTGGCGTTCGAATCGCCCAAAGTCGCCGCCCACGGCGACTTTGCCTGCACGGCCGCCATGCAGCTGGCCAAGCCGCTCAAGCTCAACCCCCGCGCTCTGGGCGAGCAGCTCAAGGGCGCGCTGGAGGCCACATCAGCCTTCCAGCGCTGGGTCAGCGCCATCGAAATCGCGGGCCCCGGCTTTCTGAACATCCGGCTCAAGCCCGCCGCCAAGCAAGAAATCGTGCGCGAGGTACTGTCCGCTGGCGAGCGTTTTGGCTACCAGTCGGCCCATGGCCGCCAGGTGCTGGTCGAATTCGTGTCCGCCAATCCCACCGGCCCGCTGCACGTGGGCCACGGCCGCCAAGCCGCTTTGGGCGATGCCATCTGCAACCTGTTTGCTACCCAGGGCTGGAAGGTGCACCGCGAGTTCTATTACAACGACGCGGGTGTGCAGATCGACACACTGACAAAAAGCACGCAGCTGCGCGCCAAGGGCTTCAAGCCTGGCGACGACTGCTGGCCCACCGACGCCGACAACCCGCTGGCCAAGAATTTCTACAACGGCGACTACATCGCCGACATTGCCGAGGCCTTCAAGGCCAAGGCCACCGTGAAGGCCGACGACCGCGAGTTCACTGCCAATGGCGACGTGGAGGATTACGAAAACATCCGCCAGTTTGCCGTGGCCTACCTGCGCAACGAGCAGGACAAGGACCTGCAGGCGTTCAACCTGCACTTCGACGAGTACTACCTCGAATCCAGCCTGTACACCAGCGGCCGCGTCGAGGCCACGGTGAACAAGCTGGTCGCCAACGGCAAGACCTACGAGCAGGACGGCGCGCTGTGGCTCAAGTCCACCGACTACGGCGACGACAAGGACCGCGTCATGCGCAAGCAGGACGGCACGTACACCTACTTCGTGCCCGACGTGGCCTACCACATCGCCAAGTGGGAGCGCGGCTTCACCAAGGTCGTCAACATCCAGGGCACGGACCACCACGGCACCATCGCCCGCGTGCGCGCCGGCCTGCAGGCAGCGGACGTGGGCATCCCTAAGGGCTACCCCGACTACGTGCTGCACACCATGGTGCGGGTGGTCAAGGGTGGCGAAGAGGTCAAGATCAGCAAACGCGCGGGCAGCTACGTCACGCTGCGCGATTTGATCGAGTGGACCAGCAAGGACGCCGTGCGCTTCTTCCTGCTGAGCCGCAAGCCCGACACCGAATACACCTTCGACGTGGACCTGGCCGTGGCCCAGAACAACGACAACCCGGTGTACTACGTGCAGTACGCGCACGCGCGCATCTGCTCGGTGCTGCGCGCTTGGGCAGAGGCCGGCGGCGGCGACGTGGCGTCGCTCCAGGACGTGGACTTGTCGGCCCTGGAAGGTCCGCAGGCCCAGGCGCTGATGCTGCAACTCGCCAAGTACCCCGAGATGCTCACGGCCGCGGCGGACGGCGAAGCCCCGCACGACGTGACCTTCTACCTGCGCGACCTGGCCGCCAGCTACCACAGCTACTACGACGCCGAGCGCATCCTGGTGGATGACGAGGCTGTGAAAAAGGCGCGCCTCGCGCTCGTCGCTGCCACCGCTCAGGTATTGCACAATGGCCTCGCCGTGCTGGGCGTGTCGGCCCCAGCCAGAATGTAAGCAGTGACTTTCACCATGAAGAAACAACAAGCGGGCGGGACCATCATCGGGTTTATCCTGGGCGTCATCGTAGGCCTGGGGGCGGCGCTGGCGGTGGCCGTGTACGTGACCAAGGTGCCTGTGCCGTTCCTTAACAAGGGCGGGGGCCGCGGCGCCGACATGGACGCAGCCGAATCCCAGAAGAACAAGAACTGGGACCCCAATTCGCCCCTGTACGGCCGCAACCCGGCCCGTCCACCGACGCCACCGGTGGCGGCGGCCCCTGAGCCCGCCACAACACCTACCGCCCCACCGGCTGCCACGCCGGCTCCAGAAGTGCGGGCCGCCGCGTCGGCACCCAAGCCGGCGGCCAGCAAGCCCGATGCCAAGGCCGAGACGCGTCCGGGCGCCGACCCGCTGGGCGACCTGGCCGTGGCCCGTGCCGCGGCCACCGGCAATGTGGACCCATTTGACTACTTTGTGCAGGCCGGCGCCTTCCGCACCCAGCAGGATGCCGACGCACAGCGCGCCAAACTGGCCATGCTGGGCTGGGAAGCCCGCGTAAGCGAGCGCGAACAGAACGGCCGCGCGGTCTTCCGCGTGCGCGTGGGCCCCTTCACCAAGCGCGACGACGCGGAGCGGATCAAGGAAAAGCTTGACGGCGCCGGGATGGATTCGGCGCTGGTGCGCGTGCAACGCTGAGCCCGGGCCGACACAGTCGCCCGCCGGCCGGGTTCTGAACTTTTTAAGGGGGCATGGCTCACATCCCCCAGACCTGAAAGAGGAGAGTCTTTGTCATGAAACGCCGTGAGTTTTCTTTGTCCGCCGCCACTGCCGTGGCCGCATCCGCCCTGACGCTTCCAGTGGCGACCCCCGTGCTGGCCCAGGCCCGCCAGTTCAAGGAGGGCAAGGACTACAAGCGGCTGGACAAGCCCGTCACCCCCGACGCCCCCGCCGGCAAGGTCGACGTGATCGAATTCTTCTGGTACAGCTGCCCCCATTGCAACGCTTTTGAACCGGTGCTGGAAGCCTGGATCAAGGCGGCCCCCAAGGACCTGAGCGTGCGCCGCATGCCTGTGGCCTTCAACGCCAGCTTCGTGCCTCAGCAAAAGCTGTACTTCACGCTGGAAGGCATGGGCAAGCTCGAAGAGTTGCACGCCAAGGTGTTCCGCGCCATCCACGTCGAAAAGCTCAAGTTGGCCAAGGACGATGAAATCCTGGCCTGGGTGACCAAGCAAGGCGTGGACCCTGCAAAGTTCAAGGAAGTCTACGGTTCGTTCTCGGTGTCCAACCAGGTGCGCCGCGCGTCGCAGCTGCAGGACGCCTATGGTGTGGAAGGCGTGCCCTCGATGGGCGTGGCCGGCAAGTACTACACCGACGGCACCATGGCGGGCAGCATGCAGACCGTGTTGCAGGTGGTGGACCACCTCGCCGCCACCGCCCGCAAAGGCTGACGATTTTTCAGCCAACCGCCCTTCGGGGCATCTTGCGAAGAGCCCGCCCGTGCGGGCTTTTTGCTTCTTGGCTTTCCCTGCATGGCTACAATGGACTGCAAGATTCGTGCCCTATGAACCATCGCCTACTCCCGACCCTTCTGTTCGTTGCCGCAGCCTGCACGCTGGGGCTGGCCCACGCTGAAAAGGCGGACCGCGCCAAGCCCATGAACATTGAGGCTGACGCCTTGCGCCACGACGAACTCAAGCAAACCAGCGTGTTCTCAGGCCGGGTGGTGATGACCAAGGGCACCATCGTACTGCGGGGCGCGCGCCTGGACGTGCGCCAGGATGCAGACGGCTACCAGTACGGCGTGGTGACGGCAGAGCCCGGCAAGCGCGCATTCTTCCGCCAGAAGCGCGACACCGTGGCAGGTGCGCCGGATGAGTTCATCGAAGGCGAAAGCGAAGTCATCGAATACGACGGCAAGGCCGACAATGTGCGCTTCATCACCCGGGCCGAGCTGCGCCGCTACCGGGGCGCGGTGCTGAGCGACGAAATCACGGGCGCAGTGATCGTCTACAACAACACCACCGACGTGTTCACCGTGGACGGCCAGCGTGCGTCGCCCAACAGCGCGGCGGGCACAACACCCGCACCCGGCGGCCGCGTACGGGCCGTGCTGTCGCCCAAGGACCCGCCGCCGGACGCGGCTGCGCCCCAGGCAGCACCGGCCGGATCGGCCCCGGCGCTGCGTCCCAGCAACAGCCTTGGCGGCGGCTCCCGGTGAGCGCGCAGTCCGTCAATGCCGGCCGTGGGGGCCGGACGGGTGAAGACCTGCCGGACGCCAATCCGCAACGGTCTGACGCGCAACAGGGCGTAGACATGCCGCAGGGCAGCCGCCTGGCAGTGCAGCACCTGGCCAAGTCCTACGGCAGTCGCAAGGTCGTCAAGGATGTGTCGCTGGTCGTGCAGAAGGGCGAGGTCGTGGGGCTGCTGGGCCCCAACGGCGCGGGCAAGACCACGTCGTTCTACATGATCGTGGGCCTGGTGCGCAGCGATGCCGGCGACATCCGCATCGACGGCCAGTCGGTCGCCCACATGCCCATCCACCGCCGATCACGCCTGGGGCTGTCCTACCTGCCGCAAGAGGCCTCCATTTTTCGCAAGCTGTCGGTGGAAGAAAACGTGCGTGCGGTGCTGGAGCTGCAGCACGGCGACGACGGCAGGCCGCTCAGCCGGGCCGCCATTGAAGAGCGCCTCACGGCCTTGCTGCAAGAGTTGCGCGTGGACCACCTGCGGGCCTCGCCCGCCATGGCCTTGTCCGGCGGCGAGCGGCGTCGGGTGGAGATCGCCCGCGCCCTTGCCACTCAACCACGTTTCATCCTGCTGGACGAGCCCTTTGCGGGCATCGACCCCATCGCCGTCATCGAGATCCAGCGCATCATCGGCTTCCTGAAGGCACGCGGCATCGGCGTGCTCATCACCGACCACAACGTGCGCGAGACGCTTGGCATCTGCGACCACGCGTTCATCATCAGCGACGGCCGCGTGCTGGCGCAGGGCACGCCGTCCGAGATTGTGGACAACGCCGAAGTGCGGCGCGTGTACCTGGGCGAACACTTCAGGATGTGATGAAACCAGGTTTGTCGCTGCGCGTCTCGCAGCATCTCGCGCTGACCCCCCAGCTGCAGCAGTCCATCCGGCTGCTGCAGCTGTCTACGCTCGAACTCTCGCAAGAAGTCGAGCAGATGCTGGACGAGAACCCGTTCCTGGAGCGCACGGCCGATGAGGCGCCGCGCGAGGAGTTTGGGCTCGAGGCCGAAAACACGCCCGCCCAAGCCGATGATTACAATGCAGATGATGCTATATTTTCGGGAGCTGCTAGCCCAAGTACAGCAAGCGCTGAGGGTCAAAATGATGCTGAGTCTCCCAGCACGGGCGCCGACGAACCCGACTGGAGCGGCGACGGCACCGTCGAGATGGCGCCCAACGACGCCGAGTGGGGCGGCGACGCACCCGCCCGCAACCGCAACGATGCCGAAGGCGACGAGGCCGACGCCACCGAACTGGCCCGCTCACACGAATCGCTCACCGACTTTTTGCACCGCCAGGCCCTGTCGCTGCGCCTGTCCGAGGTGGACTGTGCCGCGCTGCGCTTCCTGATCGAATCGCTGAACGACGACGGCTACCTCGAAGAGCCGCTCGAAGAACTCGCCGTCGCCCTGGCCGGGCCGGACGACCTGGAGCAGATCGAAGAGCTGGTGCACCGCTTTACCGTGGCGCTGCGCCTGCTGCAAAGCCTGGAGCCCACGGGCGTGGGGGCGCGCAACCTGGCCGAATGCCTCACGCTGCAACTCAAGGCGCTGGACGCCGACGAAGAGGCCGACCCCGACACCGTCAAGACGGCACTCACCATCTGCCAGCAGCCGCTGGAGATGCTGGCCCGCCGCGATATCCGCCGCCTGACGCAGCTGTGTGGCGATGGCGAAGAGCGCACCCGCGCCGCCATGGCGCTGATCGCCCGGCTGGAGCCCCGTCCCGGCCGCCGCTTTGCCGATGTGGAGCGCAACATCATCGTGCCCGACGTCATCGTGCGAAAGGCTGGCCGCGCCAATGGGCGTGATGGCCAGCACAATTTCATCGTGCAGCTCAACCCCGACGTGATGCCCCGCCTGCGGGTGCACGACATCTACGCCGGTGCGCTGCGCGGCCACAAAGGCGGCGAGGGCCACCAGGGCATGCAGCAGCGCCTGCAGGAGGCGCGCTGGTTCATCAAGAACATCCAGCAGCGCTTCGACACCATCCTGCGCGTCTCGCGCGCCATCGTCGAGCGGCAGAAGAACTTCTTCACCCACGGCGAGCTGGCCATGCGCCCCCTGGTGCTGCGCGACATCGCCGACGAACTGGGCCTGCACGAATCCACGATCAGCCGCGTGACCACTGCCAAGTACATGGCCACGCCCATCGGCACCTACGAGCTGAAATACTTCTTTGGCTCCGGCCTGGGCACCGAGACCGGCGGCAATGCATCCAGCACCGCCGTGCGCGCACTGATCAAGCAGTTCGTGTCGGCGGAGAACCCCACCAAGCCGCTGTCGGACAGCCAGATCGCCGAGATGCTCAAGGAGCAGGGCATTGAATGCGCACGCCGCACCGTGGCCAAGTACCGCGAGGCGCTCAAGATCGCGCCGGCGAATTTGCGCAAAGCGCTGTAGCCGTTCCGGCGGCTGGCGCACGGTGCGCTTGTGCTGCCGTAGTCTTTTTCTGTTGTTTCCGTATTACCCACCGCAGCCCACCATGGCCCGCATCGTCTTTGACCTTCCTGCGCACTTTGGCTTTTCCACTGAGCTGCAGATCTACATCAGCCACGTGAACCAGGGCGGGCACCTGGACAACGCGCAGCTGCTCACCCTGGTGTCCGAAGCACGCGTGCGCTTCTTCCAGTCGCTGGGCTACCCCGAGGCCGACGTGGGCGGCTTGTCCATCGTGGTGGGCGACATCGTGGCGCAGTACAAGTCCGAAGGTTTCCATGGCGAGACCATGCGCGTGGAGATGGCGCCTGCGGACTTCAACCGCTACGGCTTCGATCTGGTGTTCTGCATGACCGAGAAGGCCACGGGCCGCGAAGTGGCGCGCGGCAAGATCGGCATCGTCTTCATTGGTAAGGCCGATCGCAAAGTGGCGCTGATCCCCGACTCCGTCCGCCAGCTGCTGCTGGCCCGTGCGGGGGCGCCCGGTTCCCCCGCCGTGCCCGAGCGCGTATCCTCCCCATCGACATGAACCAACTCCAACTTTTCCTCCCTTGCGCTGCGGGCGTCGAGGGCTTTCTGGCCGACGAGGTGCATGGCATCACCGGCCTCACGGGGCAAGACCTGCTGGTGGGCCGGGGCGGCGTGCTGCTGCGCGCCTCGTGGCGCCAGGCCATGTTGCTCAACCTGCACAGCCGCCTGGCCCAGCGCGTGCTGGTGCAGCTGGCGCACCGCCCGTATCGATCTGAAAACGACCTCTACAACATGGCCAGCGATGTGGCCTGGGAGATCTGGTTCACCACGCGCCAGACCTTCAAGGTCGAAGTGACGGCCCAGCACAGCCCGCTGCAGAGCCTGAACTTTGCGGGCCTCAAGGTGAAAGACGCGGTGGCCGACCGCTTCCGCCACAAGAGCGGCGTGCGGCCCGATGTGAACACCCAGTGGCCCGATGTGCGCATCCACCTGCACCTGACCACCGACGAAGCCACGCTCTACATCGACACCAGCGGCGAGCCGCTGTTCAAACGCGGCTGGCGCGAGGACAAGGGCGATGCGCCCCTGAAGGAAACCCTGGCCGCCGCCATGATCGCCGCCAGCGGCTGGGACCCCCACGGCGACAACCCCCAGCCCCTGTACGACCCCTGCTGCGGCAGCGGCACCATCGTGGTCGAGGCTGCGCAGATCGCCTGCCGCATCCCGGCGGGCATGCTGCGGCGCTTTGCATTCGAGAAACTGCTGCCGTTCCAGGCGCATGTCTGGACTGCTATCAAAAACGAAGCTGAAAGCGCAATACAGACCAGCGCAGTGCCCATTTTTGGCAGTGATGTGGCCTTCCGCATGGTCGACTTTGCGCAGCGCAACGCCGAGCGCGCCGGCGTGGCCCAGGCCGTGCAGCTGCGCGGCGGCGACGCCCTGCAGCGCATGCCGCCGTGTGACCAGCCCGGCGTGATGCTGCTCAACCCGCCCTACGGCGAGCGCATTGCCGCCGCCGGAGCCGCAGGCCGCAACGCCAGTGAGCGCGCCGCCGACCGCGCCCAGGGCATGGCCGTGGGCCGCGAAGAGGCGCAGACCGAAGACGGTGGCGAGTTCTTCAGCCAACTGGCCACGCACTGGAAGAAGAACTACAGCGGCTGGACGGCCTGGATGCTCACGCCCGACCTCAAGCTCCCCGGCAAGATGCGCCTGAAGGAATCGCGCCGCGTGCCCATGTGGAACGGCCCCATCGAATGCCGCATGTTCCGCTTCGACATGATCAAGGGCGCCGTGCGCGACCGGGCCGCCAAGGCCGCCCCCGACGGCGGCCCGCGCCATGAAGGTTGAACTGCGCCTGCCCACCGAGGCGCTAGCAGACGAGCCCGCTCGCCCCGTGGTGGTGGACACCAATGTGGCGCTGGACCTGCTGATCTTCAGCGACCCGCGCACTGCGCCGCTGCGCACGCTGCTGGCCCAGGGGCGCCTGGCCTGGATCGCCACCCAGGTCATGCGCGATGAGCTGGAGCGTGTGTTGGCCTACCCGCACATCGCAGAGCGCATGGACTACTACCGCGTGGGTGCCGCGCAGGTGCTGGCCGCGTTTGATGCGCAGGTGCGGCTGGTGGACATCGCTCCCAAGGTGGCCTATGTGTGCAAGGACGCAGACGACCAGAAGTTCATCGACCTGGCGGCGACGCACCGGGCCATCTTGCTGAGCAAGGACAAGGCAGTGATCTGCATGCGCAAGCGGCTGGTGAACCTGGGGGCGGATGTGGCGACGCAGGTGGTGCTGGAAGCGGCGCCCGCCGTTGCGGTGGTCTGATCACGCATTGATCAGATGTAGGTCGGGTTAGCGAAGCGTAACCCGACGCTTTCTGGTTTCGGCGCTGTCCGTCGGGTTACGCCTGCGGCTAACCCGACCTACTGGCTACATCCGCCCAGCATCAGGGCGTTGGGAGTCAGGGCGTCAAAGCCTTTTTCAAATACACCAGCTGAAATCCCTGGATGTAGTTGTCGATGTGCCCAAACTCTTCATAGCCCTGCTTGATGTAAAAACCCCGGGCCTGCCATTCAAAAGTGCTCAGCGTCACGCTGTGGGCGCCCAGGTCGCGGGCTTTCTGCTCTGCAGTGACAAGCAGCTTGCGGCCCACTCCCTGCTGCCGGGCGGCCTCGTCCACAAACAGCAGTTCCACCGTCAGCCACTGCAAAAACACGAACCCGCGCAGCCCGCCGACCAGTTCGCCTTGCGCGTCACGCGCGCTCACCCACACGGGATGTGACTGGCCGTACTCGCCCACAAAACCGTAGTTGAACTGCCGCATCCTGCGGCCCAGTACGCCGGAGTGAACTTCTTCTGCAGTGGGCATGTAAATCTCAAAATTGCTCATCGCCAGCAGTCTGGTGGTCGTGCGGTTTCGTAGGTCGGGTTAGCGCAGCGTAACCCGACGTTTGCTGGTAGAGGTACTGTCCGTCGAGTTACGCCTTCGGCTAACCCGACCTACGGGTGGCGGGCTGATCGAGCCTCACGCCAGCAAGTCATACGCGGCCCGCACCCGCTGCAAATCCCGTCCCAGTTTGCGGTTGGTGGGCAGATGCCCCATCCACCCCATGCGGCGAACACTGGTCGCCAGCACTTCCTGCATTTCCGCGCTGCCCTGCGCCACCCATGCCGCCCATCGCTCCCGCCCCTCGCCCAACGTTCCGCTGGTGTGCAGGTAGATCGCGGTGGAATGCGCGTAACACAGCGCATCGCGCACATGGCACACCGCCAGGGGCAGCACGGCGGCGGGGTCGTCCTCAAAGTCGATGCAGGCCACTTCGCCATCGGGGCAGCGCACCAGGTTGCGCGCAAAGGCCTGGCTCAGGCAGGTGCCCTGGCGGTGCACCTGGGCCAAGGTGTCCAGCCCCTGCTGCCACAGGGCCAGCACGGTGGCCGTGTCGCCCGCCTGCACGGCGTGGTCGATCTCGTTGCCCAGCGAATGGGTTTCCTCACCCACGTTGCCCAGGTGGCGCATGGCAAAGCCGTTGGTGGATGCGGCCAGAACCACAGGCACGCGGATGCCGCGTGCAGCCAGGTCGCGCAGGCGTTGCACTTCGGTGGCAATGGCCGTGGGGCCGCCGGGGTTGGGCACGGGGCGCAGGGCGTCCAGCCGTAGCAGGGCGGCCAGCACAGCCATGGCGCGGTAGCGGCCTGTTCCGTGGGGGGCTCCCGCGCGCTTGATCCAGATCTGTTCGTGGCCCAGCACATGGGCCATCACGTTGTGGGGCTGGGTGGCCAGTTGCTGTTGCAAAAAGGCGGCGTAGTCCGGGGCGGTGGTGTTGGTGCTTTCGATCGTCAAGTTCATACAGCAGCGTCCCCTGCCACTGCTGCTGCGGTGCCGGCAGCGGCGGCGTGCACCAGCTCAACATGGTGGGGTATGGAGGGCTCCAGCACAGGCTCGCTGGCCTGAAAGCTTTGGGCGTTGGCCAGCGGCCAGTACAGGCGAAACACGTTGTGCTGCGCGTCGAGCGGGCCCAGCAGCGCGCCCGGCGACATGCGGGTGATGAGGTTGGACAAGAGGCGCACCTCGGTGTCGCTGATGCGGCGCACGATGTGGTGGGCGGTGATGTCCTTGGGGTGGGTAAGGCCCGCTGCCTGCACCAGCTCCTGCAGCGCGTGCAGCGTGCTGCGGTGGAACTGTGCCACGCGCGTGGCCTTGTCGGGCACCACCAGGGCCTGCTGGCGCAGCGGGTCTTGTGTGGTCACGCCCGTGGGGCAGTGGCCGGTGTGGCAGGCCTGGGCCTGGATGCAGCCCAGCGCCATCATGAAGCCGCGCCCCGCGTTGCACCAGTCGGCCCCCAGCGCCATCATGCGCGCGATGTCGAAGGCACTGATCACCTTGCCCGCGCAGCCGATGCGCACGCGGTCGCGCAGGTTCACGCCCACCAGCGTGTTGTGCACCAGCAGCAGGCCTTCTTGCAAGGGCGCGCCGACGTGGTCAGTGAACTCCACCGGCGCCGCGCCCGTGCCACCTTCGGCGCCGTCCACCACGATGAAGTCGGGCGTAATGCCGGTCACCAGCATGGCCTTGACGATGGCAAACCACTCCCACGGGTGGCCCAGGCAGAACTTGAAGCCCGTGGGTTTGCCGCCCGAGAGCAGGCGCAGCTTGGTGATGAACTGCATCATTTCCACCGGCGTGCGGAACGCACTGTGGCTGGCGGGCGAGATGCAGGCCTCCCCCTCTTGCACGCCCCGCGCGGCCGCAATCTCGGCCGTCACCTTGGCGCCGGGCAACACGCCGCCGTGGCCCGGTTTGGCGCCCTGGCTCAGCTTCAGTTCGATCATCTTGACCTGCGGGTCGGTGGCGTTGGCGGCAAACCGCTCTTCGCTGAATGTGCCATCGGGGTTGCGGCAGCCAAAGTAGCCCGAGCCGATTTCCCAGATCAGATCGCCCCCGTGCACCCGGTGGTGCTGGCTGATGCTGCCCTCGCCCGTGTCGTGCGCAAAACCCCCTGTTTTGGCGCCCTGGTTCAGCGCCAGGACGGCGTTGGCCGACAGCGCACCAAAGCTCATGGCCGAGATGTTGAACACGCTCGCGTGGTAGGGCTGGGTGCAGGGCGATACCGACTGCGAGGGCGCATCGGGGCTGCCGCCAATCCACACGCGAAAGTCGTGCGATGGCAGCTGTGTGGGCGCCATCGAATGGTTCACCCATTCGTAGCCGTGTGCGCCCACATCCAGATGCGTGCCGAAGGGCCGGTTGTCCGGGTCGCCCTTGGCGCGCTGGTAGACCAGCGAGCGCTGCGCACGCGAGAACGGCGCAGCCTCGCTGTCGCTCTCGATGAAGTACTGGCGCACCTCGGGCCGCACATATTCGAGCATGAAGCGGATGTGGCCGATGACCGGGTAGTTGCGCAGGATGGCGTGGCGTGTCTGCTGCAGGTCGTACACGCCCACGGCCACCAGGGTGGCAAACACCAGCACCACCGGCAGCCCCACGCCGAATGCCACCCACGCAAACAGCGCCAGCAGCAGCCCGAACACGCACAGTGCAAAGGCCGTGTAGCGCACCGGGTACAGGGAGTTCAGTCGGTGGATCATGGAGGTCCTGGTTCGGGGCGGCGGCGTCACAGGGCTACACTGGCCGCCTTTTATCGGGTTATCGGATTGGCAGGTGGCGTGCCTTGCGCAGCGCCTGCCCATGTGCGATGCCGCCGCCGCACTGTGACCGTGACTTGGCCGTGCACAAGGCCCGCGCATCATAAAAGTAAAACTTTGCCGCCCAACCCCCCGCTTTCTCCCTTGACGACCGGAGCCCCCATGACCGAACCCACAGCGCCCACCCCCGGCACCGACGAACTCGACACCTCCATGGCCCCGGCCGCTGCGCTGGGTTCCGACGAGCTGGAAGAGATCGACAACATCCTCGACGATCTGCGCTCACGCGGCGAGGAAATCCCGCAATGGGAGTTCTGCGACGGCTTCATGACGGCCGTGATCTGCAGCCGCCGCCCCATCGCGCCCGCCGAATACCTGCCCATGCTGCTGGGGGACGGCGCCGAATTGGACGTGCCCGAGGGCGAGCCGCTGCCGCTGCTGCCCGCGTTTGCCGATGCCGCCCAGCAGGCGCGTTTTCTGGAGCTGTGGGACCGCCGCTGGAACGAGATCGTGGCCCAGCTCGACACCGATGTGAAGACGTTGGACGACGACCGCACGTTCCAGCCCGAAGCCATGGACATGCGTGGCGCGGTGGCGAGCCTGACAGACGAGCAGCGCGCCGAGATGGGCGACGACCAGGAGATCCCCTCGTTTGGCCAGGTCTGGGCCTTGGGCTTCATGTTCGCCGTGGAGAACTGGCCCGAAGATTGGGCCGCCCCGCGCGACAAGGAGGCCGCCAAGTGGCTCGATGACGCGCTCGATCGCATCGTCGCCCTGACCGAAGACGACACCGGCAAGCCCGAAGTCTGCATGTTCGACGAGAACGGCCCACCCAGCACCAGCCACGCGCGCGTGGATGCCTTTGGCGAGGCCACCTGGGCGGTGTACGACCTGCGCCAGCTGTGGAAGAGCATGGGCCCGCGCGTGGAGACCGTGCGCAAGGCGCCGGAGCCGGGGCGCAATGACCCTTGCTACTGTGGTAGCGGCAAGAAGTACAAGAAGTGCCACGGGGCTTGATCGCAGTCGCTACTGATTTGATGACTATTAGCGCTTTTCCAGTAAGAGCTGGGTGGCAATTTGTTTTGGTATTGCTGCTGATGCCCTCTGAGGCTTTAGTGATGTTCAGGGCCGGTGGTTGCCTGCTGCTTGGCGAGTGCAGTGGTTGGCTGCTTTGGGCCCATTCCAGCCGCTAGGCCAATTTGGTGCAGCAAGTACGAATCAGGTCAACCAATGAGTCCAAAAGAAAAACAGTGACGCAGGCGATGGCGACATTCCAGGCATAGAAAGACACACGCGCGACTTTCTCTCCCGCCTGCCCTCTTTCGCGTAATTCGAAGTAGCCCACAAATGTCCTGGCCCGAATCGCTACGTAAGTATGTGACACGATCCACACAAGCAGAGCCATAAAGAAGACTAAGGCAATGATCGAAAGTATCGGATGCTTCACTTGGCACCTCACTTCCATCAATGTCAGCTCTTGGCCGAGAACTGGTTTCAAACCGCGATAAGCGAGCTGTGCAGCGACGACACCATCGCCTGCCCGCCCATAACCATTCACCGCTTCACCCCTGCGCCAAAAACTTCTTCAGATTCCCCGCCGCCGTACTGCGCACCTTGCGCTTGAGCGATGGCGACCAGCCCAGCAGCAACCCCGGCGTCCCCAACGCCTGCCGCGCCCAGGCCCAGAAATTGAAGCGGTCGCGGTGCGTGGCAATCAGCCCCTCTGGCGTAAAGGTGAAGCTGCCGTCCACGGTGTTGTGCACGGTGCGCCCGGTGGCGCTGAAAAAATAGTCGGCCTCCCAGTGCGCGCGGCCGCCTTGTTCGTCGGCTTCGATGTCGCTGAACGCCAGTTTCCAGTGCGGCCGGGCTTCGGGCTTTTGGGATGCGGTGCACAGCATGCGCCACATGCCGCCGATCTGGTCGCGGCCTTTCAGCGAAAAGGCCTCGTCGTTAAAGGTGGCGTCGGGGGCGTAGCAGGCTGCCATGGTGGCGTGGTCGAGCTGCGCGAAGGCGGTGTAAAAGCGCTGCAGGGTCTGGGCGTTGGGGTGCATGAAGAAGGTGTCCGGCTGGGTGAAAAACAAAGATGCGGGAAGGAGCAGTGTGTCAGCGCATGAAGGCGCGCAGTGCGTCTGCCGTGGCTTCAGGCAGTTGTTCGGGGATGAAGTGCCCCGCAGGCACGGCGTGGCCGGTCACCACGCCAGCGCATTGCGCCTGCCACAGCGCCAGGGGCTCGAACAGGCGGTGCACCACACCGTGCTCGCCCCAGATCATCAGGGTATCGCAGGTGATCTTGTCGCCGCGCGCGCGGCTTTCGCGGTCATGGTCCAGGTCGATGCCTGCGCTGGCGCGGTAGTCCTCGCAGGCGGTGTGAATGGCTTCGGGTGTGCAAAAGCAGCGCTCGTAGTCGGCCAGCGCCGGGGGCTCGATGTGGGCCAGGCCCGCGCTGCCCCAGCCGCCGAGCTTGGCGTGCAGGTAGGCGCGCGCGTTGCCGCCGATCATGGTCTCGGGCAGCGGCGCGGGCTGGATCAGGTGGAACCAGTGGTAGTAGGCCCGCGCAAAGTCCATGTCGGTGCGGGTGTACATGTCCAGCGTGGGGGCGATGTCGACCACGCACAGCCTCTGCACGCGCGCCGCGTGGTCCAGTGCCAGGCGGTGGGCCACGCGGCCGCCGCGGTCGTGGCCGCACAGGTAGAAGCGGTCGTGGCCCAGCGCGGTCATGACCTCGGCCATGTCCTGCGCCATGGCGCGTTTGCTGTAGTTGCTGTGGTCAGCCAGGCCCGGTGCGTGGGATGAGTCGCCGTAGCCGCGCAGGTCGGGCAGCACCAGAAAGTAGTCGCGCGCCAGCTGCTGCGCCACGCGGTGCCAGAGGGCGTGGGTTTGCGGAAAGCCATGCAGCAGCAACAGCGGCGGTGCGCCCACGGTGCCGCCGGTGCGCACAAAAATCTCTGCGCCGGTGGTGGCAATGCGCTGGGATGTGAAGCCTTCGAACCAGGTGGATGGGGACATGCGGGATCGGCGGTGGGTGGTGGATTGTGTGGGGTCAGACCAGCAAAAAGCCCAGCAGCCGCTGCAGCGCATACCGCAGCGTAGCTGCGCGGATGGTGGCGCGGTCGCCGGCAAAGTGCTGCATCTCGCTGTGGGTTTCGCCGCCCACGCACCAGGCAAACCACACGGTGCCCACGGGCTTGGCGTCGCTGCCGCCGGTGGGGCCGGCCACGCCGGTCACGGCCAGGCTGACGTGGGCGCGCGAGTGGGTGAGGGCACCGTCGGCCATGGCGCGGGCCACGGCCTCGCTCACCGCGCCTTCCTGCTCGATCAGCGCCGCAGGCACGCCCAGCATCTCGGCCTTGGCAGCGTTGGAGTAGGTGACAAAGCCGCGTTCAAACCAGTCGCTGGCGCCCGCCAGGTCGGTGCAGGCCGCAGCGATCATGCCGCCGGTGCAGCTTTCGGCGGTAGCCAGCATGCGCCGGTGTTTCACCAGCTCCAGAGAGATTTGAGTCAAATTGGCTTCTAGCGCTTGTGTATCAAGCGCTAGAAGCTCACTTTTTGATAGTGAGGTGATCGTCATCAAAACCTCCACAAGGCAAGGACCAACAAGGTGCAGAAGGCTGCCACAAAGTCGTCCCACAAGATACCCCAGCCGCCACCCCAGCCAAAGCCCTTGAAGAGGCTGTCGGCCCAGCCGACGGGGCCTGGCTTGGCGGCGTCAAAAAACCGGAACAGCGCAAACGCCGCCAACTGCCCCCACCAGCCCATGGGCATGGCCAGCCACAGCACCAGCCAGAAGGCCACCACCTCGTCCCACACGATGCTGCCGGGGTCGGCCACACGCATATTGCGCGCCGTGGTGGTGCAGGCCCACCAGCCCACCACGGTGCTGGCGGCAATCAGCAGGCCCATGTGCAGAGGCGACAGCCACTGCTGCAGCGCCAGGTAACTGAGCCACGCCCACAGTGTGCCCACGGTGCCCGGTGCAACGCGCGACAGCCCCGCGCCGAAACCCAGCGCAATGAAGTGGGCCGGGTGGGAGAGCATGAATGCCACCGTGGGGCGGCGGGGGGCGGATGAGGAGGGGGCGTAGGAGGGGCTTGGGGTCATATCCAACAATCAGCGGTACTCAAAACTGCTCTCGTCGCGTGAAACTGGCGCGACCCAAGCCAGCGCCCCCGCGCAAGGGCCGCCCCGCTGCGCCGGGGTGCGTCCCCCTCCCGCGCAGCGAGAGAGGGGTGAAGGCGCGCAGCGCCACAGGGGGTGCTTCATCGTCTACTGGCGTTCTAGCAGCTCAATGTCTTTGGGGTAGCGAATGGTGTGCTCGGCGCTGAACTGCGCCGTGGCACCTGCGGCCAGCGGCTGCTGCCAGGCCACGGTGCCGGGGCTGCGGTTCCAGGTCATGTCGGTTGGCTGCGGTTGGTAGCGCGACTCGACCTCGATCTTCTCGTTGCGCGACACCGGCGCGGCGTGCAGCACCTGCAGCGTGATGGCGGCCTTGTGGCGATTTTCCACGCTGTAGGCGCGGCGCGTTTTGCGTTCCACGCGCGATCCGGTAAAGCCGCTGCTGCCCGTCAGGTCCTGCACGGGCTCGGCCCGCACGGTGACGAGTTCATCGCGGCCGAACGACAGGTTGGTGCTGCCCGCGGGTGCGCCCGCACTGGGCGTGCCAAAGTCAATGCGGCCGGTGCCGACAAAGGCGCCGTCGCGGTACAGGCCGGCAGCACCCGCTGGCCACACGCCGGGGGGCTGGGCGATCTGCGCGACCAGATATGCCGCTGCTTCCATTGCCGGCGCCGTGCGCGCGATCAGCGTGGCGGGCGCCGTGTGGTTGCCCAGCGCCAGCGTCACGCGCTGGCCGCTGGAGGGCACGGTGATGCGCTGGGGCACCGAAAACTCGGTGGCAAAGGTCTTGTCGAGGGCGCTCACGTCAAAGCTGGGCATGGTGTCCTCTTGCACCGCGGGGCTACTTGCGATCCGCGCCGCGGCCACCATGGGAGCGGGCGCAGGTGGGGGGGCCATAGCGCCCTGCGGCGGTGGCGCCACATTCAGCCACCACGGCCGGGGCAGCTGCCCCTGCGTGGCGCGGCCCGGCTGACCGGTGGACAGCATCAGCTGCACCCCCGCCCAGTCCTCGCCGCTGTTCTGCGCCACCAGCGCTTGCCGTTCGATCAGCACCGTGGATTTGTTGGCATCCAGCGTGGCGCGGTAGCTGGGCTGCCAACCGGGGCCGCGCACCTGGTAGGACACGCGCAGTTCGGCCTCACGCTCGGCAGCCAGGTTGACGGTGACGGACACCACCCGTGCGCGCTGGCTGGCCACGCGGTCGCGCTCGGCCACCAGGGGCTTCAAGGCCAGTTCCAGCGCTTCCTGCTTGCGCTTGAGCTGGTGCGCGCGCGCAAAGCTGTCCTGGCCGGTCTTGCGCAGCACATCGGCCGTGGCGGTGATCTGCGCTGGCGTGGGCCCAGCAGAACGCGGCGCGCCCGCAGCGGGCGCCGCGGGCTCCGGCGCGCCCCCGGCCCGCGCCACGCTGCCCAGGTAGCCATCCACCAGCTGCAGGGCCGATGCCTCGGCCTTCACGCTGGCGATCTGGTCCTCCAGGTCGCGAATGCGTCCGTCCAGCGGGCTGGCGCAGCCTGCCGCCACATCGCGGTCCTCAGTCAGCACATTGAACTCGCCCACGCGCACGGCCGGGTCGGCGTTGATCTGCAGGCTTTGCACGTCCAGCGACACGGGCAGGCAGGCCAGCGTGAGGCTGCGCGCGCCCGCAGCCACCTTAGCCACGCGCTCGACCGTGGCGCTGCCGGGGTAGACGGTGACGCGGGCGATGCGGGAGGTGTCCTGGGCTTGGGCGGGCCATGCGGCGATCAGCAGCAGCGCGAGGCTGGCAAGTGCGGGGCGCGACACTGCGGCAGAGGGGGCAGGGGTGGAGGTCAAAAGCGGCTCCTGGGTGCGCAGAGGGAGAGAGGGCGAGAGGCATGGATGCTAGCAGCCGACCACCGCGCTGGCGCAGGCGTGCAGCGCCGACGATCCGCGGGGGCAGACCCCGCGGCCAACGTCTTGTAACCATTTCCTGGCGGTGCAGGCGCTGTTGCGCGGGTCACAGCGTTTAAAAAAGCCGCCGCGGGCAGCGATCCCGATCACCCCTTATGGCCCACTAATTTTTGGGAGACAACGCGTGCAGGACACCGATGACAAGAGTGCCTTTGATTCCGCCATCCGGGCGCTGGAGTTCGAGATTGCCAATGCCGGCACCCACCTGACGATCGACGCCACCGCCCGGCAGGCGTATTCCCGGCAGATCCAGGCGATGGCGAACGAACTGCGCGGCCAGGTCACCAGCGGCCGCATGACCTGGGCGCAAGCCGCGCAGCAGGCGCAGGAGACGCGCAACGCCATCATGGAAGTCATTCGCGGCCGCAGCACCCCGGTCGGCCGCGCGATGGCCGAGCGGCTCAAGCGCGAGGGCAAAACGCTCAACGAACTCATCGCCCGCAAGACGCAGCAGCTGTACGGCGTCTCCGCGGACTTCAACCGCCTGTCACCCACACAGCAAAACGCGGTGTACGGCGAGATCGTGCGGTCCGCCGGCACGTCCAACCCCCGGGTCACGGCCACCATGCGCAACCTGTCGCGCGCGGGGCGGGGCTTGCTCGTGGTCTCCATCGCCCTCTCGGTGTATTCGGTGGCCAGTGCGGAAGACAAGGCCGGCGCTGCACGCCGCGAACTGGCGGTGACGGGCGCGGGCATTGGCGGTGGCATCGCGGGTGGCGCGCTGGCGGGCCTGGCCTGTGGCCCCGGTGCGCCCGTGTGCGTCACCGTGGGGGCGTTTGTGGGCGGCGCGCTGGCCGCGTTTGGTGTGGACTTCTTCTGGTAGTGGGGGCGTCGGACCATGCACATCCTGCCCGCAGATGCCTTGTCGGTCGCGCGCATTCCGCCACCCGCCGACGACGTCCCACCCCAGTGCGAAATCTTGCGCAACGGCCAGCCCACCGGCCGCCGCGTGCCTGGCGCCGTGCTGGAGCTGGCCGCGCAGTGGCAGTCGTTCACCCTGCTCTTCACCACCGACGACACGCCGTTTGAGGAGCTGCTCCACATCCATCTGCTGGACGCCGAACTGCGCCTGTTGGACTCCGCCACACTGGGAGGCATCTATTCCACAGGCTCGTTCTCGCTGCTTGCATCCACCGAACCCGACACCCTGCGCTTCCGGTTCATCGGAGACACCGACTGGAGCGTGCAGGTGCTGCCGGAAGCCGGTTTTCGCGTGCCGCTGTGGTCTGAGCCGGCGGGGGTGAGCCGGCCGCTGGGTTTCAGCCGGCACTTCATCGTGCGCGGCCAGCCGCAGCCCGAGCGGCGCTGACCGAGGCCAGCGCGCCAGGCACTTCCTTGGCCAGAAAGTCGTACACCGCCCGGATCTTGCGGCTGGTGCGGATCTCGCGGTGCACCGTGAGCCAGATCGGCAGCTCGGGCAAGGGCAATTCGGGCAGCAGGGCCACCACGTCGGAGTCGGTGCGCAGCAGATAGTCGGCCACAAAGCCAATGCCCAGGCCGGCGCGCACCGCCTGCCAGTAGGCCATCAGGTCGTCGGTGCGCAGTGCAAAGTGCTGGCGCTCCACCGGGTAGCCCATGGCTGCAAAGCCGCGCGGGATGTCCTCGTAGCGGTCGTTGCCTACCAGCTCGTGCTGCAGCAGATCGGCCGGCTGCCGGGGCGTGCCCTTGCGGCGCAGGTAGTCGCGGTGCGCGCATACGCTCAAGGTGACGGCGCCGATGCGCTTGGCCACCAGGCTGGCCTGGTCGGGGCGCACCATGCGCAGTGCGATGTCGGCCTCGCGCCGCAGCAGGTTGGTCACCTCGTTGCTGGACACCAGCTCCACCTGTACCTCGGGCAGTGTCTGGCGCATGCGGGCCAGCACGGGCGGCAGCAGCATGCAGGCCACGGGCTGGCTGGCGGTGATGCGCACGGTGCCGCTCACGCCCGCCTCGGCGCCCGATACGCTGCGCGCCAGTTGGTGCGCGCCGGCCTCCATGGCGCGGGCCGATTCGGCCAGCCGTAGCGCCGTCGCGGTGGGCAGCAGGCCGCGCCCAGTGCGCTCGAACAGCACCACGCCCAGCTGCGATTCCAGCTCGGCAATGTGCCGGCCCACCGTGGGCTGGCTGCTGTTCAGCACGCGGGCCGCGCCCAGCAGGCTGCCCTGGTCCAGCGCGGCCAGGAAGGACTGCACCAGGCTCCAGTCAAAGGTCTGTGTCATGTCGATAGCGTGCCCTGAAAAGTGGCGAACGCAGGCGTTGTCGAGTTATTCAATTTTGCATGGCAGGTATGAATAGATAAGCAATTGTGTGGTGGCGACGGCACTTCCACAATGCCTCTCATCGCCAACGCACGGAGTCCGACATGACCGCATCAAATCCGACAAATGCCGATACGGACCTTCCGGGCACCGTCCTGATCCTGGGTGCACGCGGGCGGCTCGGCCAGGCGGCCGCGCGGGCTTTTGCGCAGGCCGGCTGGCACGTGCTGGCCCAGGTGCGGCCCGGCGGTGCGCGCGCGGCCTTGCCCGCCATCCCGGGGGTGTGGTGGATGCCGGTGGCCGTGCACGACACCGCCACGCTGGCGGCCCAGGCCCACGGCGCGCAGGTGGTGGTGCATGCGCTCAACCCTGCCTACACCCACCAGGCGTGGCGCGATGAGGCGCCCGCGCTGATGGAGGCGGCCATTGCCATCGCCACCCAGCTGCGCGCCACGCTGATGCTGCCCGGCAATGTGTACAACTTTGGCGAGGGCATGCCGAGCGTGCTGCGCGAGGACACGCCCCAGGCCGCCACCGGCGCGATGGGCCGCCTGCGCGTGCAGCTGGAGCAACGCCTTGAGGCTGCCACGCAGCAAGGCGAGATGCGCGCCGTGGTGCTGCGCGCCGGGGATTTTTTTGGCAGCGGCACCGGCAGCTGGCTGGACCAGGCCATCGCCAAAGACCTGCCGCGCGGCCGCATCACCTGGCCCGGCCCGCTGGATGTGGCCACGCCGTGGGCCTACCTGCCAGACCTGGCCCGCACCTTCGTGCGCGTGGCGCAGGCGCGCGAGCGGCTGGCTGCGTTCGAATGCCTGCACTTCGCCGGCCACCACGTTACGGCGCAGCCGTGGCTTCAGAGCTTCACGGCCATCGCGGCGGAGCAGGGTTGGCTGCCCCCTGGGCGCACGCTGCGGGTGGGGCGGCTGCCATGGCCCTTGCTGCGCGTGGCCGGACTGGTCGCGCCCACCTTTGCTGCGCTGGCGGCCATGCGCTATCTGTGGCGCACGCCGCACCGGCTGGATAACACCCGCTTGCGCGCCGTCATAGGCAACGAGCCGCACACGCCGTTCAATTGGGCTTTGCGCCAGGCCTTGGCAGACCTCGGGCTGCTGACCGGCGCGACGCCCCGCGTGGCTCTGGCCTGACGCAGCGATCCATCCATCCCAGGAGATTTCTCATGCAACGTCGCAAATTCATTCGACTGGCCGGTGGCGGCACCCTGGCTGCCGCCACCGCAGGCACGCTGGCCGCCTGCGGCGCCGTGGACGCGGGTTTTCCGCCCGAAGTGCTGGAGGCCTGGAAAGGCCCCGTGGGCGAGACCGACGCGCGCCGCCGTGCCGTGGCCTATGCCATCACCGCGCCCAATTCCCACAACCTGCAGCCCTGGCTGGTGGACCTGCGCGAGGAGGGCGCCATCACGCTGCGCACCGACCCCACACGGGTGCTGCCCCAGACCGACCCGTGGGGCCGCCAGATCCTGATCGGCCACGGCACGTTCATCGAACTGCTGGTGATGGCGCTGGCCCAGCAGGGCCTGGCCAGCCAGGTGCAGCTGTGGCCGCAGGGCGAGCTGCCTGCGGCGCTGAAGGACTGGGACAACCGGCCCGTGGCGCGCATCACGCTGGCGCCCGGCGGCCAGCCGGACCCGCTGTTTGCCCAGGTGCTGCTGCGCCACACACCCAAGACGGACTTTGACACCACCCGCCCCGTGGCGCCCGCGCTGCTGGCCCAGTTGCTGGGCAGTACCCCGGCGGCCGCATCGCTGCAGGTGGGCGGCACGGTGGACGCGGGGCAACTGCCCGCCTTGCGCACACTGTGCTGGGAGTCCGCCCGCGTGGAACTGCTCACGCCCCGGACCATGATGGAGAGCATCCAACTCACGCGTGTGGGGCCTTCGGAGATCCTGCAGCACCGCGATGGCATCTCCATCAATTCGCCTTTTGTGCGCGCAGTGTCGGCGCTCGGACTGTTCGACCGATCTGCCCCACCTGCCGAGGGCAGCGCCGCTTACAAGAACGCCATGGCCCGGTTCGAGGGCCACAGCCGCACGGCCATGGGCTTTGTGTGGATCACCGGCCCCAACACCCGCACCGACCAGATCCGCACCGGCCGGCTGTACGTGCGCCAGCAGCTGCAGGCCACCGCCTTAGGCGTGGGCATGCACCCCATGAGCCAGGCGGTGCAAGAGTTTGCCGAGATGGCGCCCCACTACGAACGCGTGCACCAGCTGGTGCTGGGCAAACCCGCGCCGCGCACGCCGCAGGACGCCACGGTGCAGATGTTCTGCCGCATCGGCTACGTGCAGGGCGACGTGCCCGCCACACCGCGCAGGCCGCTGACGGCGTTTGTGCGGGTGTAGTGGCGGGTGTAGGGGCATTTGTTGGGGCGGGGACAGGGGCGCGTCAGACTCCTTCCCGCGTGGTGAGGCAGGGCCGCAACTACCGGAAATGGTCGAACGACGCATAGCGGCTTTCCACCGCCTGTCCCCGCGCATCCACCAGCTGCAGCCCCGGCTCGGCCAGCACCGTGCCAATGCACGTGACGGGTGTGCCGCTGGCCTGCGCTGCAGCGGCCACTGCGTCGCGGCGTGTGGGCGGGGCGGTGAAGGCCAGCTCATAGTCGTCGCCGCCTGCCAGGGTGCATTGTCGGATCAAATCATCGTCTAAATTGCCTCTGGCGCTTGATAGGCAAGCGCTAGCAGCTATCAAATTAGAAGCAACGTCCACATCAATGCGTGCGCCCGCCCCCGACGCCTTGAGGATGTGCGACACGTCGCCCAGCAGCCCGTCGCTCAGGTCCATGGCGCTGCTGGCCACGCCGCGCAGCTGCTCGCCCAGGGCCACGCGCGGGGTGGGGCGCTCCAGCCGCTGGCGGGCACGGCCCAGCACATCGGCGGGCAGGGTGACGTGCCCCAGCAGCGCTTCCAGCGCCAGGCGCGCATCGCCCAGGGTGCCGCTCACGTAGAGGTCGTCGCCCGGCCGCGCACCGCTGCGCAGCAGGGCCTGGCCGGCGGGCACTTCGCCGAAGACGGTGATGCAGATGTTGAGCGGCCCCTGCGTGGTGTCGCCGCCCACCAGTTCGCAGCCGTGGGCATCGGCCAGCGCCAGCAAGCCGCCCGCAAAGCCCGCCAACCAGGCTTCATCCACGCGGGGCAGCGACAAAGCCAGCGTGAACGCCAGCGGCCGCGCACCGCAGGCCGCCAGGTCCGACAGGTTCACGGCCAGGGCCTTGTGGCCCAGCGCTTCCGGGTCCACGTCGGCAAAAAAGTGGCGGCCCTCCACCAGCATGTCGCTGGAGACGGCCAGCTGCATGCCGGGCGCAGGCGCCAGCAGCGCGCAGTCGTCGCCCACGCCCAGCGCGGCGCGGCGCACTGACCGGGTGAAGTAGCGGGCGATCAGATCGAATTCCCCCATGGGCGGTGTCTTTCTTGTCGGTGTTGCGGGCTGCCGGAATGGGCCGCCGTTCAGGCGGGCGGTGGCGCATATTGCGCAAACCACTGCGCCCAGTGGTCGATGCAGGCCTGGATCTTGGGCAGCCGGTGCCTGCGGGTGAGGGTGACGGCATTGATCTGCGCCGCCTGCGGTGCCAGCCAGCCTGCCAGCACGGGCACCAGCAAGCCTTGCTGCACCAGCGGCTGCGCCACCACGGTGAGGATGCGGGCAATGCCCAGGCCCTCCAGCGCCATGCGCGCGGTGGACGCGGTGTTGTCGGACTGCCAATGGGCCTGCGCCGTCACGGCCACGGGCTCGCTATCCACCCTGAACGACCAGCGGTTGAGCTGCGGCGCACCGCTGGTGGTGATGAGCCGGTGCTGGTGCAGGTCGCCCGGGTGCTGCGGGGTGCCATGGGCCTGCAGGTAGCTTGGCGCCGCGTACAGGCCACGCGCCAGCGCGCTCAGCGGGCGCACCACCACGGTGTCGTTGGCGGGCACACCGGTGCGGATGGCGATGTCGATGCCCTCGCGCGCCATGTCGGCGATGCGGTCGTCCACCAGCAGGCTCACGCACACGGCCGGGTGGCGCGCCTGCAGGCTGGGCAGGCTGGGGATCAGCAGGTGTTCGGCGATAACCGAGCTGCAGGTCACACGCACCCAGCCCGTGGGCTGGCCACTGTGCTGGGCGAACTCGCCCTCCAGCTCGTCCAGCGTGGCATCGACGCTGCGGCACGACTCCAGAAACAGCAGTCCTTCGGGCGTCAGCCGCAACCCATGGGTCGTGCGGTGCACCAGCTGCGCCCCGCAGCGCGCCTCCATGCGGGCCAGCGCGCGAGACACCTGGCTCGCCGGCACGTTGCGCTCGCGCGCCACGACCGAGAGCGAGCCTAGGTCCGCCACGCGGGTGAACAGATGCAGGTCTTCGAAGCGGAGGTCGCGCATGCGGCCAATGTTAGCGGCGGGCTGGGGGGAGGGGGCAGTGGCAGGGCGTTGCAGGGCCTGCAAAACCGACTTGCAGGCAAGGCGGTTTCCAAAGGATCGGGCGATTTCTACAGTCGGTTCACGTCACCTTGTTCCATTGCCGACCGAAGGAATCCTCCATGTACCACGAACTTTCCCCCCAGGAATACCAGCGGCTGCTCAACACCGCCGAGCAGGTGGCGCTGCAGTTGCGCCGTGACATCGACGACCTGCCCGCCGCGCGCTGGCACATCGGCGGTGCGCCCGTGGAGCAGCCCACGGCGCTGCTGGAGATCAGCATCACGCAGGGCACGAACACCGGGGAAGAAAAGGCTGCTTTCATCGTCGCCGCGTTTGCCGAGCTGCAGCGCCAGCTGGCAGGCGGCGGTGCGCTGGCTGCTGCCAGCTATGTGGTGGTGCGGGAGCTGCCCGGCAGCGACTGGGGCTGGGGCGGGCGCACGCAGCAGGCGCGCAAGACGGGGGTAGCTTGACGCCTCAGTGATGTGGTGATCAGGCGACGATTGGGAGGCTTGAAAGTCGCATGTGTCGGCACTGCCAATGGCAGGAACGGGCACACAGCGGACATCCACTAGGCGGTGAAAGGACCCCGCAAGACCCGGCCAGAGCCCACGACCACTGGTCCTTCAAAAACTTCGAAATGAGTGCCAACCACCAATGCGGAGTAATCGACGCCGGGCTCGTACATCAGTGCAGCCAAGGCATGAATTATTGACCCGGGATGCACCTGCGGGCCGTCAACAAAAGAGACCCCGAGGTATTTGCCATCCTCCACGCACAGATGCGGACGATAGATGCCCCCGATCATGACGGGCATCGTTGCGCGGCCTTCAATGGTCAATTCCACTTCGATAAGACGTCTCATCATATGGTCCGCTTCTGGCCGATCGCCGCCCAAGATCCAAGCTTTCGATTAGGCAGGCACCCCCCGAAACCTCAGCGCTGCCTGGCGGCTCACCTCAGCCAGCAGTTGCTCTTCGCTCTGCCGCTGGCGCAGCCAGCGCGCGTCGTTCTGGCCCGCTTCTACCTCGGTGCGCAACATGTGCATGGCGCTCGATGCACCCTGCACGGCGGCGTGCCCGGCAATCTTGTCCATGGTGCGCAGGATGTGTTCGCGCAGCGGCATGTGGTCGCCCGTGGCTGGGTCCACGTACACGGCGTCCATGCCGAAGCGGCAGGCCTGGAAGCGGTTGTAGGTGTAGACCAGGTAGTCGTCTTCTTCGGGCATGAAGGGTTGGTCCGCCAGGAACCACGCGCCCAGCGATTGCACGTAGCCCGCCAGAGCGGCAGCGCGCTCGATGGTGAGCGGGGTGTCGAACACGCGAATCTCGATGGTGCCGAACTCGGGCTTGGGGCGGATGTCCCAGTAGAAGTCCTTCATGCTCTTGACCACGCCGGTGCGAGTCATCTTGTCGAAGTAGTGCGTGAAGTCGTCCCAGGTCAGCGCCATGGGCGCGCGGCCAGACAGTGGAAAGGCGAACACCGAATTCAGCCGCGCCGAGTCGAAGGCGGTGTCTTGACCCTGCACATAGGGGCTGGACGCAGACAGCGCGATGAAGTGCGGGATGTAGCGGCTCATGCGGTGCAGCATCAGCAATGCGGCATTCGCATCGGGGCAGCCGATGTGCACGTGCTGGCCGAAGATGGTGAACTGCTTGGACAGGTAGCCGTACAGCTCCGACAGCTCGCGAAAGCGCGGTTTGTCGTAGATGCGGCGCTCGTGCCACTGCTGGAACGGGTGGGTGCCGCCGCCCACCACGGCGATGTTGAGCTTGTCGGCACTGCGCACCAGCGCGTCGCGAATGGGTGTCAGCTGGCCCAGCACCTCGCTGGCCGAGTGGCAGATGCCGGTAGAGATTTCGATCATGCTGTTCGTCATCTCGGGCACCACGCTGCCGGGCAGCGGGGTTTTCTTCATGAGGCGCAGCATGTCTTCGGCATAGGGCGCCAGGTCGTAGTCGTTGGTGTTGACGAGCTGCAGTTCCAGCTCCACGCCCAGCGTCAGCGGTTCGGAATGGTTGAAGGCTTCAAGACTCACGATTGCGTCTCTCCGTTGTTCTGGCCACGGGTCAGTGGCGCCCAGGGTTTGGAGCTTTCGCCCGCGCGGTAGATGGCCACTGTGGCAATCACGGCGCCCAACACCTCCATCAGCAAGATGGCCGGCAGCGCCACGCCGGCAATCATGTGCCCAGTGGAAGGTGACGCGATTACGAACTGCGATGCGATCAAGAGCGCGATGGACGACATGGGCGTCATTGCGCAGCCCACCCACAGCGCCTGCTTCCAGCTGGCGCCGCTGCCCACGTTGCCCAGGGCCACGCCCAGGGCCTTGGCCACCAGGCGCACGGCGATCAGTGCCAGCACCACGCCGGCCACCGGTGCACTCCAGTCGGCTTGCGCGGCCACGGTGGAGACGAGCACAAACATCAGCATGGTGAGCAGCGACGACGCATTGCCCAGCTGGCGCGGCCAGGCCCAGGGGCGGGGGTTGAGCTGCTTGAGCAGCATGCCGCCCAGCAACGCGGCCAGCGGTGCAGAGCCGCCCATGTGCGCGGCCACGGCCGTGCCCGCTGCCACCAGGGCCAGGAACAGCATGGAGGTGTTTTCGCTTGTGGGGCTCATGAAGCGCAGCGCCATCCGCAGCACCAGCGCCAGCACGGCCGCCACGACGATGGAAACGCCCAGCACCACCACCACGGGGGACGCGCTTTCGATCAGGGTCACGCTCTGACGGTTCATGAGCTCGGCCTGTGCACTGCCCAGCGTCAGCGCATACAGCGTGGACAGCGTGGTCAGCACGATGGCCCGCTCGGTCACCGGGCCGGCAGCGCGGGTGTCGGCCACCACGCGGGTCAGCACGGCGGGCGACGCGGCCAGCGCCACCAGGGCCAAGGGGCTGGCCACGGGCGCGGGCAGGCCCAGCCACATCAGCACCCAGTACACGGCAAAGTAGGTCAACACCGATTCGGCCACGCTTTGCACCAGCACCATGGGGTTGTGGCGGAACCAGCGCAGCGGGATGCGGCCGCCGCACTCAAACAGCACAATGGCAATGCCCAGCTCCAGCAGGAACAGCCCAATGCCCTGCAGCGGCCACACGGCGCCGCTGAAGCCGGCAAGGCCGGCCACCGTGCCCACCAGGGAATAGCCCACCACCTTGGGAAGGCCTGTGTGGCGCTGCGTGAGATAGCCCACCATGGCGGCCACGGCCAGCAGCAGCGACCATTGCACCGTAGGCAGCCCGGCCGAGGGGCGCAACCATTGCGCCCAGAAGCTCAGGATTTCATTCATGTTTCGGGACCCTCTGCGTATGACGGGCCTTTGTGACAAGGCCCGTTGTATGAAGAGCCGGGACCGCGCCGCATCGAGCGGAGGGCGCGGGCCCGGCGGTGCCTGAATTTACATGCAGTCACAAGACGCCCCCTGTAGGACAGGAGCGGGGCTTGGAGGCTGCCGGCCGGGCCGCTTTTTCAAGCGGATGTACGGCGTTCAGGTACGAAGAAGCTCAGGGGTGCTGTGCGCAGGCGCGCACGGATGGCCGCGTAGATGCGGGCGCGGTCCACACCGCTCACGTTCTGCGCCCGCAGTGCCAGGCTGAACGCCAGGTAGAAACTTACCGTCACGTTCAGCGCGCCCAGCAGGGGCAGCGACGCCACTGCCCACCAGAAGGCGGGCAGGTGCAGCACCCCCAGGCCCAGTGCGGCGCTGGCAGCGCCCACTTGGCCCGTGGAGAGTGTGACATGGCGCACATCCAGTCCCACCCCGAAAAACCCTGCAAACGCCGGGACGAGGCCCAGCATGAAGCCCAGCGAAATGTTGGCTGCAAAGCCCGAAAGGTTTTCGCGCAAGAAGCGCGCCCAACGCGCCGCCCGCGCGGTGCCCAGCACACGAGTGATGCGCGGGTTGTAATGCAGTGCGGAGTCCAGCCGGTTGAGCACGAACCAGTTCTCCGTCCAGCCCGCGATGATGCTGGAGGCAAACAGCAGCACGCCGGTGAATGCGGCAAAGAACAGCGACGGGCCCAGCAGGTGCAGCGACTCAAACACATGCATCGCCTGTGACTCAGTGAGTGCGGGGCTGCCGGTGGCCAGTGCAATCAGCGCTGCCAGCCCCAGCACGGCCGGGAAAACCACCAGCACATTGCCCAGCACGGCCGCGACTTGCGAGCGCACCAGGTGCGTGATCTCGTCCACAAACGACTCGATGGCGTTGCTGGCCCCCAGCTCCTTGAGCTTGGCGGCCATGGCAGGTGCAGTCATCGCCGGCTGCTTGGTGGCCACTGTCAGGTGCAGCAGCTGGATCAGCACAAAGGTGACCGCGTAGTTGACGCCCGCCCAAAAGCCGCCCCAGAACGCCGACAGGGCCAGCGCGTAAAGCCCGAACTTGGCCATGGTGGTGATGGACATCAGTGCGCCGCCGCCCGCCGCCTTGCGCAGCATGGCGCCGTATTCGGCGCGGGTGCGGGTGATGTAGTGCTCGCCGGTTTCGGCGCTGCGCTCGGCCACTTTGGCCGCCAGCAGCGACGAGTTGGAGGCCAGCAGCGCGCGCAGGCTGCGCCGGTCTTGCCCCACCATCACCAGATGGGCCATGAGCCGCGCCGCCGTGACGGCCGGCTTGGGCGACAGCAGGCAGTCCAGCAGTTCGCGCACGCGCAGGATGCGCTCGCGCAGCTGACGCAGGCGGAAAACCAGGCCCACGGAGATGCCGTTGTCCTCGAAATGTGCATACACCGTGGAGGCTGCCGCGCGGCAGGCCTCCAGCCGGTCACGCAGGCGCTGCGCGGCCTCGTTCAGCCGGTCGGGCGTGCGCAGCGCGTGCACCACTTCCACGCGCAGTCCTTCCACGTCGCGGATCAGCGCGTGAAACGACTGCGCGTCGCGGGCGGATTCACTCATGCGCAGCCGCAGTTCGGGAGCAAAGCCGGTCGAAAGGATCTGGCCTGCGCAGTAGGTGATCGCGTCCAGCAGGGCCTTGTGCCAGCGCGATGCGCCGTTGGGGGCGGTGCCATCCGGCACGGGCTGCGCCAGCAGCGCCACCAGCCGGTCCAGCTGGGTTTCTTCGAGCGCGGCCAGCCACTGTGCGTCAAACTCGCTGGGCAGCGCCAGCATGAACAGTTCCGAAGCGTCGATGGTCTCCGGGCTGCCCGGCAGCAGCTTGGTGCGCAGCCGGTGTCCGATTTCGCTGACCAGCGCAGTGCGCGGCGCAAAGCCAAAGTCCGCAAGCAACGTGGTGACGTCCACCTGCTCCACCAGCGTGGCCCACCAGGCCTTCAGCTTGAACTGCAGCTCCGGCCGCGCTTCCAGCGCATCCAGGAACAACTGCACGCGTTCCACCGCAGCGGGGACCGAATCGCGCGGGCCGCGCACCCAGTCGAGCAGGTTCACCAGCCACAGGTGGCGATGGGCCAAGTCGGCCTGCGGGTCCAGCGTGGCCAGCAAGGCGGGCAGGTGGTTGGGGTTCGGCAAACGCTTCAATGCAGCACCCGACCGCTCAGGGGCTCGCCCGTAGGGCCGTGGCTGATGGCCTCCAGCACAAACAGCGGTACGGGGGTGGCGAAGAATTCGCCGTCGTCAGCCACGCAGTGAAATGTGCCGTGCATGGTGCCGCTGGAGGTGCGCAGGCGGCAGCCGCTGGTGTACTGGAAGGATTCGCCGGGCTTGAGCAGGGGCTGTTGGCCCACCACGCCCAGGCCTTTGACCTCTTCGGTGTGGCCGCGGGAGTCGCTGATGATCCAGTGCCGCGAGATCAACTGTGCGGGGGTGTCACCCGTGTTGGAGATGGTGATGGTGTACGCAAAGCTGAACACCCCGCTGTCCGGCGCGGACTGCTCAGGCAGGTATTCGGGCAGCACTTCCACGTCAAACTGGTACTTTGGCATGGGGCGAATGGTAACCGTGGAGCCGTTTGTGCAGGGCTGCCGAAGGGCTGAAAAGCCCCTGCCTGCGGCGCTTTGAGACAATCGGGGCATGAGCAGCCCCACCTACCGCATCGCCCCCTCAATCCTTTCTGCCGACTTTGCCCGCCTGGGCGAGGAAGTGCGCAATGTCATTGCCGCTGGCGCCGACTGGATCCATTTCGACGTGATGGACAACCATTACGTACCCAACCTCACGTTTGGACCGATGGTCTGCCAGGCCCTCAAGCCCCACGCCAAGACCGCAGATGGCACGGCCGCGCCGATTGACGTGCACCTGATGATTCAGCCCGTGGACGCCCTGGCGGCTGCCTTTGCGGAGGCTGGCGCCGACTACATCAGCTTCCACCCGGACGCGTCGGGCCACGTGCACCGCAGCATCCAGGCGATCCGTTCCAAAGGCGTCAAGCCCGGCCTGGTGTTCAACCCCGCCGAGCCGCTGGACGTGCTGGATTGGGTCATCGACGACATCGACCTCATCCTGATCATGAGCGTGAACCCCGGCTTTGGCGGCCAGAGCTTCATCGACTCGGCCCTGCGCAAGATCGAGGCCGTGCGCAAGCGCATCGACGAGTCGGGCAAGGACATCCGCCTGGAAGTGGACGGCGGCATCAAGACCGACAACATCCGCCGCGTGGCCGACGCGGGTGCCGACACCTTTGTGGCGGGCAGCGCCATTTTTGGCAAGCCGGACTATCGCGGTGTGATCGACGCCATGCGCAAATCGCTGGGTTGAACCAGTGATGCACCCACTATTTGCTATTTGCTATTTTATTGATAGCTGCTAGCGCTTATGGGATAAGCGCTAGCAGCCAATTTCATTCGAAATTCTCGTGCGGTCGGTTACTGCGGGACCACCGTGGTGGTGACCGATTCCCGCAGCACGCCGCCACCGGGCACGGACCCGCTCGCCGGATCGCTCTCCACACGGCGCACACATTCAGCGCGGTCCTGCGCGTTCTGGAAGGCTTCGCAGCGCTGGGTGGCGTTGGCCATGGCAATGGGGCCAGGGTCGCTCAGCTGGCCCTTGCGCGCGGCGTCGTAGGCGTTGGTGGCGTCGCGCAGGCAGGTGGCCAGGGTGTCTTGGGTGTTGTTGGTCATGCAGGCTTGGCGCTCCTGCTCATAGCGGGCGCGGGCATCGCTGCCGGCGGTGGCAGACTGTGCCGAAGTGGCAGCAGAGGCCATCAGCAGGGCGGCGGTGAGGACGGGTGCGGCAAAGGTGAATCGTTTCATGACAAAACTCCTGGCGACTGGCGCGCTGGAAACAGGGTGGTAGATCACGCATCCGCCGGGCCTGTTGCGTGGGCCGCCAGCGGTGCGAACGGTATGGCTGCAGCGTAGCCAACGCGTTTTTGTCGCCCTGTCGGACAGCGCCGAACGCGGCCGTCCGTTCTGCCGCCCCCTGCATGCCCGCCATGGGCGCTCGCAGACGGCCCGCCGTTCACACCTTCTTACCCCAGCCGCTGAAAGGTGAGCGTGAAAGCCACGCCGCCCGCCGTGTTGCGCGCGCTGATGGTGCCGCCCATCTTGGCCATGTAGGTCTTGGCCACAAACAGGCCCTGGCCGCGGTGCCCGCCCTCGCTGGCCAGCGGCGGCAGGCCTGGGTCTGACACGCCCAGTTCAAAGATCCGCTCCAGAAGGTCTTCGGCAATGGTGGCGCCCTGGTTGGTCAGAGTGGCGCTGGCGGTGGATTCCGACGCCTGCAGCGCCAGCGTGATGGCCGTGCCCGCCGGGCGGTAGCGGTCGGCATTGCGCAGGATGTGTGTCACCACGTCCTCCAGCGCAAACTCGTCCGCCCGCACGATGACAGGCCCAGTGCTGCCCGCGTACACCACCTGGTCGATGCCCGCGAAGTGGGCGTTGTCCGCCACATGGCGCAAAAAGGCGTGCAGGTCCAGCCGCCCGGCCGTCACGTCGGCGGCCTCCAGCGCTTCGGCGGGCGACGCCGTGCCGTACAGCACATGCACGGCCTGCTGCATGCGCTGGATGTAGCGGTGCCCGGGGTCGCCAGGCGCCCCGTGCAGCACCATCAGCGACTGCAGCGGCGACATGATCTCGTGCCCTACGGCGTGCCACATGTCGCGCTCCTGCTGTGCGCGCAGCTGCTCGCGGGCCAGGTCGTCCTTCACGCGCTGCAGCAGGTCGGCCAGCCCGCCGGCCAGAATGCCCAGTTCGTCCGATCCGCGCAGGTCCGACACATCCAGGTCGCCCAGCCGGGGCCCCGTGTGCCCGGGCTGCACGTTGTACGACACGGCGGCCGCACGGCGGGTGAGGGCCGTCACGCGGCGCAGCAGGCCCACCTCCACCACCAGCCAGGCCAGCGCAATGGCCCCCAGCATGGCGGCCAGGTACCACGATAGGCGCGTGGCCACGGCCGCCAGGCCCAGCTCCACCCCCCGCAGGTTGCCGGTAAACGTCACGGCGTAGTTGCCCGTGGGGGTGTCGAGGATGTCCAGGCCTGAAGGAACCTCCGGTGCTCGGGCCTGGGCGCCACTGCGCAGGTCCAGCGGCAACCAGCTGATGAAGCGGATCAGCCACGGGGCCGGATGTTCGGCCTGCACCTCCGTTCCGTTGAGCGTGATGGCTTCGCTGTCGCTAGTGCCCAGCTTGCGGATCTGCACCCGCTCGCCGGGCAGCAGGGTGCGCCCCACCTCGGCCAGCGATGCGGCCGGCTGGGCACCCGGGGTGTTGCTGTCGAACAGCGCGGTGCGGGTGCCAGGGCCCAGCATCTGCACCCGCAGCCGCATGGCGCCCAGGTCCTCCGGCGGCCACACCAGTGGCCGCTTCTGGAACAGCGCCTCGCGGAACAGCTCCACCGGCAGGCGGATGGAATAAAACGTGCGCCGCGCGCAGCCGGGCATGGCGCCCGCCAGGTCGCGGCAGTTGCCGCTTTGCCACAGCCAGCCGCGAAAGTCCCGCACGGGCCGGGCGCGGATGTCGAGCGCGGCATCGCCCGTGTCCACAAAACCCGTGAGCCGCCCCCGCGTGCTGACGGTGCCCTGCGGCGCCAGGGCTTCAAAAGGTGCCACCCAGCGGAACTGCTCGCCCCGCATGTCCAGCGCAATGCGCGCGCGGTGCACGCCTTCCAGCGCCAGCACCCCGCGTTCGCGCGGCACCAGCTCGCCCGCGTAGAAGCTGCCCACCAGGTAGATGAAGCCGCCCGCGTACGGGTTGTTGCCAATCGCGGCGCACAGCGAAGAACCATCGGGGTACTGCACCGCGCAGCCCGCCATCTCCACGGCCTGCTGGGCCTTGTTCTGGTCGTCAAAATCAAGGGCCGAGTACGGCAGCAGCAGGGGCGCCAGGCCGCTGCCGGCGGGCTGCTGCTGGTGGCCGGCGTTGAGCAGCGCCAGCTGGCCCGAGGGGTGGCGCAGGCGCGCCATCACCTCCGACTGACTGCGCTCAAAGCCGTGCTGGTAGCTTTTCCAGGCCCGCTCTTTTTCCTCCTGCAGCAGCACCACGCTGAGCGCCACGGTGGCCAGGGCCAGCAGCAAAAACACGCTCCGCACGAGGATGCGCAAGCGGAACGCTGGCAGGCCCAGGCGGGGCATTTCCAGCGCAGGGCGGCGCAACAGGCGCTTCATCTGCCAGTCCACCGGAAGCCGCGCATAGGGACGTTTTCAATGCCTTCGAAGCTCGGATCCACTTCGCGCAGCGCCTCGCGGATGGTGCTCACATGCTTGCGCACGTTGTCCCGGTTGCGGCCGCTTTTCACCACCTCGAACAGTTCGTCATATGACACCACCTCGCCGCTGCGCTGGTGCAGTGTGGCCAGGATGCGCTGGGCGGTCAGCGGCAGGTTGATGCGCTCGCCGCGCCAGGTGGGGGTGCGCTGCCACAGCGGGTCCAGCACCAGCGCGTCACCCACCGGGGCCGGAGCCGCGCTGGTGGGGGCCTGTGATGGCGTGGTGCGCAGGATGTCGAGAAAGGTCTCAATGAAATCGGCCTCTTCAAACGTGGTTTTCTGCAGGTAGTCCCACGCATCCAGCGCCTTCATGATGCTGCGGTAAATGGCCGCCGGCATGGCCGACACCACCAACACGGGCGTGCCCTGGCGCAGCTTGTTGATGGCGTTGATCAGGGCCACGCCCGCATGGCGCTCGCGGCCCAGTTCGATGTCGAGCACCACGGCGTCGTAGTGCTCGCGGGCCAGCGCGGCCTCGGCCTCATCGCGGGTGAACCATTGGTCGATGACGATGCCGCTCTTGGCGCTGCGTATCCACCCGGCCAGCTGGTTGCTGGTGGGCAGGTCGTCTTCGATCACGGCAATGCGGGTCATGGGCAGGGCGGGGCAGTCAAGGTGTGGGCGGATTATCCCGACGCCGCGCACAGGGCGGTGTGAGTTTTTCTTCCGGGACCGGAAGGTTCGTGCAGGCGGCGTGAGGGCATTGGGCGTGGCGCAGCGTTGTTGCTTCCGGGGCAAGTTCGAACAATCGGTCCCCAATGAGCCCGCCACGGCGCGGCTCAAACCGACAACAACACCGAACCCAACCGAGAGAGAGAACCACACCATGAAAGCCACCTGGAACCGCATCGTGCAGACCCTGAAGGGCCGTTCGTCCACCGCTTTGCCCAACGCCGACACCGAGCCCGGCATGCAGCCCAGTTTGGACGCGGACCTGTTCGGTGCCGCTCCCGCCGCGCCCTCCGCCCCGGTGAACTGGGCCTACCTGCTGCCCACCCCCCGCACCGTGCGCTGGCTGGCCGTGGGCACCGTGGTGGCCGCTGCCGTCCTGATGGTGGTTCGCAACCCGCCGGTACAACACCTGGCACAGGGCGACCTGGGCGTGCGCCTGAACCAGTTCACCGGTGCCGTGAGCCTGTGGCGCGACGGCAGCGTGTGGATTGTGCCGGGGCTGCACACGGTGCGCGTGTTCTCGCTGCGCGACCAGAGCTACCGCCCCGAGGCCATGCGCCAGGCCAACGGCAGCGCGCCGCTGCAGTCTGTGGAAGGCCTCTCGCTGGGCCTGGACCTGAGCGTGCGCTACGCCCTCGACCCCAACTCGCCTGCCGTCAAGGCCGGTAACCTGCCGGACAACGTGGGCGCCGACATCGTCGAGCCCGCCGTGCAGGGCCTGGTCTACAAGGTGTTTGCCCGCTACACGGTTCGCGAGATTTTTTCTTCCAAGCGCGCCGAGATTGCCCAGACCATCGAGACCGAACTGCGCGCCCGCCTGGCCGCCGACGGCGTCACGCTGCGCAGCGTGCAGATCGGCAAGGTGGATCTGCCCGCCGAATACCGCCGCGGCATGGACAGCCTGCTGGCTGAAGAGCTGGCGTCTGAAAAGATGCGCTACACGCTGGAGCTGAAAGACAAACGCGTGAAGGAAAACGAGCTGGATGCCACGGCCGAGAAGGTGCGCCGCGAAGTGGCGGCCGAGGCTGCTGCGCGCGAGCAGGTCATCGCCGCCAAGGCCCAGGAAGAGGCCATGAAGCACGTGCTGCCCTTCAAGCAGCGCCAGATCGAGCAGCGCCAGCTGGAGGCCGAGGCCGAGCGCGTGGCCCGCGTGAAGGCCGCCGAAGGCGCCGCCCAGGCCCGCCGCATTGAGGCGAATGGCGAGGCCGACGCCCGCCAGAAGCTGGCCGAGGCCGAGGCCTACCGCATGGACCGCATCGGCAAGGTCAACGCCGAGCAGATGGCGCGCGAAGGCGCGCTGGTGACCAAGCACCCGCTGCTCATCCAGAAGACGCTGGCCGACAAGCTCTCCGACAAGATCCAGGTCATCATCGCGCCCCCGCCCACCAATGGCGACTTCATCGGCGCCGCGCTCCTGGGTGGCCAGCGCAATGCGCAGGCCACGGCTGTGGTGGACGACGGCATGAACACCACCAACACGGAGCAATGAGCATGAAAGCCACCCTCGCAACCCTGGCGGCGGCCGTGGTCAGCGCCGTCGTCACCATCGCGGCCGAGGCTGCCCCTTTGCCTGCATCCACCGCACAAGGCACCGCTATCGTGGTGCAAGACCAGGCCAGCCTGCGCGCCGCGCCGCGCGACGGCGCCCAGCAGCAAGCCAGCCTGTGGCAGGGCGAGGTGCTGGAAGTGCGCGGCGAGCGCCTGGACTACCTGCAGGTGTGGGACCACAAGCGGGAGCGCGGTGGCTTTATCCGCGCCAGCGATGTGCGCCGCGTGGCACTGACCGAGGCCGAAGGCCCCGCGCTGCTGGCCGTGATGCGCTTTGTGCAGGACACGCCAGGTGCCGAAGCGCTGGGCATTGGGCTCACCGCCGCCTACCTACAGGCCGCATCCGGCAAGACCCTGGCGGGTGCGGAGGGTGCGCAGGCCTTTGATGCGCTGGGCATTTTTGCCGACCGCCTGGCCCGCCGTGCGTCGGCCGCCGTGCCCGGCAAAGCCTCGGGCGCCACGCTGTCGGCGCACCTGGACGTGGCCAATGGCTATGGTGTGCGATTTGCCACCTACGAGGTCGAAGGCCGCATGCAGGTCTGCTACGAGGGCGAGGCCTTTCGCCGCCTGCTGGCCATGCCGGAGGCCGACGCCGCGCAACGTGCCCGCGCCGCCCTGGCGCTGACCCGCCCCGAATGCATCAACCCCGACCTGCCCGCGCACGAGCGCGCCAAGGTCACCGCCTGGCAGGCCGATGTGCTGGAGCGCGTGGACGTCGCCGGCCTGCCCGGCTACCTGCGCAACCGCGTGCAGATGCGCCGCGCCAGCGTGTGGGGCGCCACCGCCTTCCAGCAGGCGCGCAAGAACATGGCCGACCCGGCCGTGGCCGCTGCCGCCGCGCGCGCCCTGACCGAGTTCACCGGCGTCAGCCGCACCGAGCTGCCCGACGAAGACCAGAGCGCCTACAACGACGCCGCCATGCGCGTGAGCGCCGTGCGCTGGGCCTTGGTGCCCGCTGCTGCGCCCGCGGCCGCAACCGGCAACCGCCCCACGCTGCTGACCGAGCCCGGCGCCCCCGGCGAAACCTGCGTGCTGCTGGTGGACGCGCAGCACGGCACGAAGGCCCCGCTGCTGCGCCGCTGCACCTATGGCGTGGTGTGGACGGCATCGGCCAGCACCAACCGCGAGGGCACGGCCGTAACCCTGGCCGTGCAGCCGATGGAAGGCTGGCGCGAGCTGTGGGTGCTGCGCAAGGCGGGCGGGGGGTGGTTGGCCGACGTGCTGCCGCCAGCCGCCGCTACGCCCGAAACCGGCGTCGCCGAATTTGCCGGCTGGGTGCCCGGCGGCCAGCAGATGCTGGTGGCCCGCGAAGCCCGGGGCCAGGGCCGCTACCGCAAGAGCTTTGAAGTGGTGCGGCTGGACGGCCTGACCACCGAGCGCGTGACGGGCGATGTGTCAGCGTTGCCCCTGTTCCAGCGCTGGCAGGATTCGGCATGGAAGCGGCAAACGCTGAGCTTGCGTTGACGCGGAATCGGACACGAGTCGCACCTTGCAATCCGGCGAAAGAGTCCCCTTATCTTCTTCACGATGGCGTCGGGGGTAGGGGCTGCTTTCTGTTCACGCGCAACCTCACCAGACGTATTGCCTCTGCAAAAGCCTGCACGGCCTGGGGGGAGCCTTCAGCCCCCCGGCGCGTATAGAGACCCAGAGACGGCAGCCGCACTGCCGGTGTGATGGGCAGACGGACCATGCCGCCCCGCGCGAGCTCGTCCCGTGCCTGTTCAAAACGCACCGCTCCCAGCATGGCTCCATCCAGGCGCAAAATGCTCCCCAGGGTGACAGAGGACAGTACTTCAACAGCGGGTTCCGGCGGCTCCAGACCCGCGTTGAGAAAAGCGGTCATCAGCGCCTGTCGAACCAGTGTGTCTTTCGGCGGGGCGACCCACGGTTGCGCATGCACATCGTTCCAGCTCAACCGCCGCTTGCGCGACAGACCATGCCCCTGCGCGCAAAGTACGCACAGTTCGTCCTCCACCAGCAACTCCGGCTTCAGAAGTGAGAGTTGCGAACTGGTGAGCAATTCGGGTGTTACAGCGCCGAATACGCAATCGAGTTCACCGTTCAAGAGTCGCTGGATCAATTCGCGGACCCTGCCTTCCTGAACTTGTACATACGCAGTGGGCAATCGCCTGCGCAGTTCGATGATCGCTTGAGGCACGGTGGCAGTCACGGAAAGAGTGCCCAGCCGCAGCAAGCCCTCTGCACCTTCTCGCAAGGCATCCACCTCGTCTTTGCTGCGTGAAAGTTCGCCGAGGATGACCCGGGCCCTGTAGATCGCAGCGTTTCCTGCTGCGTTGGCCAGCAGTCCGTGGGCCGTGCGTTCGAACAGGCGTGTACCGAAGCCCGCTTCAATCTCACCCAGCATCTTGCTCAGTGCGGGCTGGCTCAGGTTCAGTCGGCTGGCGGCGGCGCGCATCGAGCCTGAATCCGCCAGCGACACAAGCAGTTCCAGGTGCCGCATGCGAAGACGGCGGACCAGATAGTCGGATGGGAAAGGCATGGAGCGCCTCCGTGAATGGATGCAAGCTGGGTGATCACCAAAAGCGATCATGCAATCAAGATTATCGAATTTTCAGGAATGTCGACCGCGACTATCGTTGCGGCCATGTCCTCTTACCAAGAAAACGTTCCAGCGCCACCCACTGCCCCCCTGGCCGGCGTGTCTGTCATTGATCTGGGCCAGTACATTGCAGGCCCTGGTGCGGCAATGGCGCTGGCGGATTTGGGCGCAACGGTGATCAAGGTCGAGCCGATCACGGGTGATCAGGCCCGCCATGTAGGGCGATATGGCGAGGCCATGGTGCGGGCCTACAACCGGGGGAAGCGTTCCATCGCCCTGGACCTCAAGAGCGAGGCCGGCCGTGAAGTCGCGTGGCGCCTCATCGCCGGGTGTGACGTGGTCGTGCAGAACCTGCGCCCCGGCGCAGTGGAGAAGCTGGGGCTGGGGCCGTCGCAGGTGCGCGCTCGGTATCCCAGAGTCATTTACCTATCGATATCGGGTTTTGGCAGTGGTGGCCCGTCGAGCGAACGCCCCGGCTACGACATTGCGGCGCAGGCGGAAAGCGGGCTCATGTCCGTGACGGGCGAAGCGGAGCGTTCGCCGCAGAAGGTGGGTGTGCCCATCATTGACGCGGCTGCCGCCGATCTGGGTGCACAGGCCATCCTGGCGGCACTGTACGGGCGCGAGCGCAGCGGCGTTGGGGAGACGCTGGAAGTGTCGCTTTTGGAGACGGCCCTCCACCTGCAGGGGGCGACCTGGTGTGAGTACCTGGGTGGCGGCCCCGAACCCACTCGCATCGGGCACGGGCAACCCCACAACGCGCCCGCAGCGGAGATGGTTGCCACGCGTGACGGCCATATCGTTTTGTCCGCCTACGCTGAAGACCACTGGAAGCGGTTTTGCCGGGCTGTTGGCCGCGAAGAACTGGTTAACGACCCGCGCTTTTGCAGCAACGACCAGCGAGTGGCCCACCGCACTGAACTGCGCCGCGTGCTGGATGAATGCCTTTCAAGCTACACCAGCGATGCGGCCGTCGAAATGCTCAGCCAGCAGCAAATTGTTGCCGGTGCGGTGCGGCGCTATCGCGACGTGCTGGCCCATCCCGACGTGATCGCCAGCGGAATCCTGGTGGACGCAGTGTCGGCGGACGGCGCGGGATATCGGGCGCTCGGGCTGCCATACCGCATGGGCAATGGTCGCCGACCCGCGCCCGCCGCAGCGCCGGATTGCGGGGCAGACAGCGCCCAACTGCTCGCCGAATGTGGCTACTCGGCGCTGGATATCGCCGCACTGCGTTCAAACGGGGTGGTCGCATGAACATGGCCGCCAATTTTTCCAACGCTGGCTCTCCTGCCTTCGAGGCAGCGCGCACAGCGGTGCTGCAGACCTTGCCGTTGTTCGAGATGATGCGCATGCGCGCGGCAACCACGGCCCGGCGCCATCCGATTCTGGGTTTTGCGAGCGACGACCGGGCTTCATCCATGCGGTGGGTCAACCATTTCACCCACACGCACCGCAGGATCGGGCCCGACGATCGCGAGGTGGTCAGTCCCAACAACGACACGGTCTTCAGCAATGCGTGGCTGGATCTGTCCCGAGGCCCCGTTCTCATCGACACGCCCGATATGGGTGAGCGTTACTGGACATTGGGCCTGCTCGATGCGTGGACCAACCCGTTTGCCTACGTGGGGCGCCGCACGACCGGAAACAGGCGCCAGCGCACGCTGGTGCATGGCCCTGCCTGGAAAGGCCCGGTGCCCGGCGGCGTGGATAACGTGATCTCTGCGCCTGGCGAGGACGTCTGGGTGATCGGACGTCTGCTGGTGGACGACCGTCCGGACGATCTGGAACAAGCGGCCGCGCTGCAACGTGGCATTGCCACGCACCGGCTGGATGGCGGGGTTGCCGCTTTTCGGGTGGACACTGTGCTCCATGGCGGCGCGGGGGGCGCGCCGGATGCCGCGCTCTACCGCGCCATGATTGACGATGCATTGGCTCGCAACCCGGTGCAGGCGGTAGAGCGCCTGTGTTGGCCGGTGGATGGCACAGCGTTGGCGCTAGCGTTGCCTCTGGTATACGAGGAGCTTCGCCAAAAAGCCCAGCCGCATGCATTGGGGGGTGGCTGGGCGCTGCCCGTCGCGGTGCGTACGCACTGGGGTGAAGATGTGGAGATGCGCGCGCGTGTTGCGCGCAACTTCATCGGTGCACTGGGTATTGAAGAGGCCATGTACCCCACTGCCGAGGTGGACGCCAGCGGAGCGCTGCTCAACGGTTCGCACGCCTATGAACTGAAGTTCGAGCCAGACGCCGTGCCTGAGGTGGACGCCTTCTGGTCACTCACGCTGTACCGGCGAAGCGACTGCCTGCTCGTGGCCAACCCGGCGCACCGCTACTCGGTTGGCGATCGCCTGCCGGGCCTGCAGTGGGGTGCGGACGGCAGCCTTTCCATTCGCATTCAGTCCGAGGATCCGGGCGCCGCGCACAACTGGCTGCCCGCTCCGCCCGGCGAGGCGTTCTTCGTGGTCCTTCGGCTCTACCAGCCCAGACGAAGGCACCTTGAGTTCCAGTTTCCATATCCCCCTTTGCGCCGTCTGTAGCACGGCGCCTTTCGATACAAACACAACAGGAGACAGACATGAGCTTGCACCATTGGTCGTTGAACAGCCTTCCCCCGACGCGGCTTCAACGCCGCACCGTCCTCGCCACACTTGCTGCGGGCTTGGCGTCCGGTACCGGCCTGCTCGCGCATGCGCAGGGGGACTGGCCCACGCGGCCGGTCAAACTGATTTCGCCCTACGCGGCGGGCGGCGCCAGTGACCTCTCCGCCCGGGTTCTGGGTGAGTACCTTGGCAAGGTGCTGGGCCAGCAATTTGTGGTCGAGAACAAGCCAGGGGCAGGCACCCGGGTGGGTACAGAGTTCGTTGCGCGCGCACCCGCCGACGGCTACACCGTGCTCTATGTAGCCGCGCCCTATGCCACGGCCGAGGCGCTCTATGGACAGGGCCTGAGCTACCAGCGCGACCAGTTGCGGCCCATCGCCATGGCCATGCATGCGCCGCTGTTCCTGATCGTCAATGCGCAGACCCCCATCAAGACCGTCCGCGATCTTGTGGCGTTCTCCAAGACACGCCCGGGCGGCATCAACATTGGCACGCCCGGTGCGGGTTCGCAGCCCCACCTTGCTGGCGAACTGCTCTTGCGCGAAGCCGGCATGGAAGGGATCAGCGTGCACATGCGCGGAGACGCCATCGCCTATTCGGAGTTGCTGGGCGGGCGCGTCGATGCGACCCTGACGGCGATCAGCTCCGCCTTGCCCCACATAGCGGCCGGCAAGCTGAGGGTGCTTGGCGTGGCCTCGGAAAAACGCAGCGCGCTGTACCCATCGGCACCTACGATCCGCGAACAGGGCTTTCCGAGCGTGGTCGCGTCCGGGTGGTATGGATTCATGGTGCCAGCCAGCACGCCAGGGGCTGTGGTGGCGAAGCTGCAAGCCGCTGTCTTGCGGGCACTCGACGACGCTGCAGTCAAGCAGAAGCTGCTTGACATGGGCCTGGAGGCCAGCGGCGCGCCCGCTGCCGAATTCGCGACCTACATCGACGAGCAGACAGGCAAATGGACTGGCGTGATTCGCAATGCCAACATCAAGATCGAATGAGCGCACCATGAAATCCACCTTGACTTGCTGGACTCTCGCCTTCAGCGCGCTGTTGATGCTCAACGCCTGCTCCCACACGCCCGCCGGCACCGCCGGGCTGCAACGGCCGACGACATATGGCCCGGTGGTCGGCGCTCAAGATGCGGCGGTCAGTGGCGTAAACGCCTGGAAAGGCGTTCCCTATGCGGCCGCCCCGGTGGGGCAGCGCCGCTGGCAGGCGCCCGAGGACTCGCCCGCATGGACGCAGCCACGTGCAGCGACGTCGTTTGCGAACGCGTGCGTGCAGACCGGTCGGTTGTACGGGCCGGGCCTGAACAATCGGCACGATGACACCATCGGCAGCACGCTGGGCCAGACCCTGGGGTCCGAGGACTGCCTCTACCTCAACATCTGGGCGCCCACCGCCTCCACGCCGACCCCCAGGCCTGTGATCGTCTGGGTGCACGGCGGCAGCAACATCACCGGCTACACCGCCGACCCGTTGTACGACGGCGCCACGCTGGCCCGTGCCACCGGCTCCGTGGTGGTCTCGGTCGCCTACCGGCTGGGCGTCTTCGGGTTTCTGGAGCTCGCACCGCTGAAAACGGGCGACGCGGCGACCGACTCTGGCAACTTCGCGTTGCTCGACATCGTGAAGTCGCTGGAGTTCGTCCAACGCAACATCGGTGCGTTCGGCGGCGACCCTGGCAAAGTGACTTTGATGGGCGAGTCTGCCGGAGCGGTCAATGTGTACGCGTTGCTCACCTCACCCAGGGTTGTCTCCAGGCCTGCGCCCCTGTTTCACAGGCTGGTGGCGCTGAGCGGCGGCATTTCGTCGGCTGCCACGCTGCCGCCAGGCTCTTTCGCGACCATCTTGCCCCGCAGTGTCTGGGCAACGCGTGGCAACGCCTTGCTGGTCCAATCCCTGGTGGCCGATGGCACGGCCGCCGACCGGCCTGCCGCAGAGGCGCACATCGCTTCGCACACGCCCCAGCAATTGGCTGCCTACCTGCGCGGCCTTTCGGCAGATGCCATCTTGACCACCGTGCGCACGCGGCTGGCGCCGCTGGGCCTGGCGGCTGCCAACCCGATCCCCGATGGTCATGTCGTGCCCGCAGATCCCATCGCTGCCATCCGCGCTGGCAGGTACGTCAAGGTGCCGGTGTTGGCGGGAAATACCCGCGACGAAAGCAAGCTGTTTCCGGCACTGCTGGCGACGCGGCCGGCTTTTGGCGGCACGAGCGGCCGCCTGCTCGATGACGCCGCAGTGTTCAAGCTAGCGTACGGCTACCGGCCCGACGCCCCACCCGCCAGCCGCATTGAGGACTGGGTGCCTGCGCAATACCTGCCGGTCGATGCGCCGACAACGGGGCTGAACGCACGCATCGCAGAGCTGGACCGCGTCTGGTTCTTCGCATTTCGAGACGACGTGCTCAATGCGCTCAAGTCACGCCAGCGCGATGTTTGGCACTACCGTTTCGACTGGGATGAGCTCCCGCCGCCTTTTGACAAGGTCTATGGCGCGGCGCACAGCTTCGACTTGCCGTTCATCTTCGGCAATTTCGGGCCTTCGCTCTACGCGAACATTTCATTCAGTCAGGCGAACAGGGCGGGCCGGCTCGACCTGTCGGCAAAGATGATGCAAAGCATCGGTCGCTTTGCGCGCGACGGCGACCCCAACAATGCGAGCCTGGGGATCGGTTGGCCAGCCTGGCCCAGATCGCTGGTGTTTGATTCGAACCTTGAAGCGGCACGGCTTGCTGTGGAGTGATCCTTGATGCCTGGATGGTTGCATCCAGCATCACAGCATCACAGCCTCGTCACACACAGCGGTTCAACGGCGCCCCGTGTGTGCGGAGGGGCGATGGCAACGGCCCCATGCGCGGCGCGGGACCCTGTGGCTTTACGATCTCCGCAGTTGCCAACTCCGTTTCCGCACTCGTGAACTTCATTCCCCTGCCTTCGTCCCACGTGGACGCCGCCATCATCGACCTCGACGGCACGATGGTGGATACCCTGGGCGATTTCAGCGAGGCCCTGAACCGCATGCTGCGGGACCTGGGCCTCCACGCCATCGACGCGAACGCCATCGAATCCATGGTGGGAAAAGGTTCGGAGCATTTGCTGCGTTCTGTGCTTCAACATGTGCTGGCGCACGTGGAGCCTAAGCAGCGTGCTATTCAAACAGAAGCGCTGTACCCCGACGCCTGGGCCAGCTACCAGCGCCACTACCTAGCGATCAACGGCCAGTACGCGGCGGTGTACCCCGGCGTGGCCGAGGGCCTTGCGGCCTTGCGCGCTTCTGGCCTGCGGCTGGCCTGCCTCACCAACAAGCCCACCGCGTTTGCGCTGCCGCTGCTGGAAGCCAAGGGCTTGCGCGGCGTCTTCACCCATGTGTTTGGCGGCGACGCCTTCGAGCGCAAGAAGCCCGACCCGCTGCCCCTGGTAAAGACCTGCGAGGCATTGGGCACGGCCCCGGCGCGCACGCTGATGGTGGGCGACTCCAGCAACGATGCGCAGGCCGCGCGCGCGGCGGGGTGCCCGGTGGTGCTGGTGACCTATGGCTACAACCACGGCCAGCCGGTGCGGGCCGTGGACGCAGACGGGTTTGTCGATTCGCTGGGGGAGTTGCTCTCAAATTAGGAGCTGGTAGCGCTTCATCTACCTTGGTCTCAGGCGGAAAAGATCTGAAATCAAGAACTGGCAAGCGCTGGCAGCTCTCTTTTTGAGAGCGCCGGCAAGCCTACGGCCTGCGCAGCGTTGCCCGGCACGCGGAACACCGCCACGGCCTGCACCAGCTGCCCGGCCTGCGTCTTGAGGCTGTCGGCTGCCGCAGCGCTTTGTTCGACCAGCGCGGCGTTCTGCTGGGTGGTCTGGTCCATCTGCGTGATGGCTTCGCCCACCTGGCTGACGCCCTGGCTCTGTTCGCTGCTCGCAGCGCTGATCTCGCCCATGATGTCGGTCACGCGGCGGATGGCGGCCACCACTTCCGCCATGGTCGTGCCCGCCTTGTCCACCAGCGCCGTGCCGCGTTCGACGCGCTCCACGCTGGTGCCGATGAGGCCCTTGATCTCCTTGGCGGCCTCGGCACTGCGCCCGGCCAGGCTGCGCACCTCGCCGGCCACCACGGCAAAGCCCCGGCCCTGCTCGCCCGCGCGCGCCGCTTCCACGGCGGCGTTGAGCGCCAGGATGTTGGTCTGGAAGGCGATGCCGTCGATCACGCTAATGATGTCGGCGATCTTCTTGCTGCTGTCGTTGATGCCCTTCATGGTGTCCACCACCTCGGCCACCACGGCGCCACCCTGCTGGGCCACCGTGCTGGCATTCATCGCCAGCTGGTTGGCGGTGCGGGCGTTGTCGGCGTTCTGGCGCACGGTGGAACCAAGCTCTTCCATGGACGCGGCCGTCTGCTGCAGGGCCGAGGCCTGCTGCTCGGTGCGTGCGCTCAGGTCGTTATTGCCCGTGGCGATCTCTACGCTGGCAGTGGCCACCCCCTCGGCGTTGTGGCGCACATTGCCCACGATGCTGGCCAGGCGCGATTGCATGGTGGCCAGTGCCTGCAGCAGCTGGCCGGTTTCGTCGCTGCCGCTGGCGGCGATGGGGTGGGTCAGATCGCCGTCTGCAATGTTTTCAGCGGCCTGCTTGCCCAGCTGCACCGGGCGCACGATGGAGCGCGTGACGGTGAACGCCAGCAGCGCCCCCAGCGCCACGGCCACCAGCGTGCCGGTGCCCAGCAGGGCCTGGCTGGCCTGGGCCATGGTGCTGGCGTCGTCCTGGCTTTCGGTGAGCTGCGCGGCCATGTGGCTGCGCAGGTCGTCCAGCGACTTGAGATAGCCATCTGCCAGCGGGCGCAGGTCCTTGTCCACCATGGATGGCACATTGGGCTCGCCGCCCCGGTGCAGTTCGCGGATCTCGGTGAGCTTGTCGTTGTAGGCCGTGCGGGCGGTGGCGATGGCTGTGAGCAGGCTGCGCGCCTTGTCGCCCTGTACCAGTGCTTCGATGCGCTTGACCTTGGCATCCATGCCGCTGGCCGTGGCCTGGGTGTCGGCCGTCAGCTTGTCCATGTAGTCGCGGTCAATGGCCTTGAGGAAGGCCTCGGTGCGCACCCAATTCAGGCGAATATCGGCCGCCCAGTCATCCACCAGAGTTCGTTGCTCGATCTCCTGCGTGGCCACACGCTCGCTGGCCGCTTGCAGGCTGGCAATGCGCCACATGCCCGTGGCCGCGATGAGCGCGGTGATGAGCAGGATGGCGCCGAACGAGATGCCCAGGCGCAGGCCGACGGAAAGGTTGCTGAGTTTCATGGTGAAGGGTGTCCGGCGCGTGAAAAGCGTGAGAAAACGAGGCGAAGGCCAAAAGGGCTGCGGCGAAATCGTGAGATGAGCAGGCAGATGACAAGGTAATCCGCAGCCCCGCTGTGCGTCAGTCGGCCGGGCGACAGGCTGGGTGTCGGATCGCTAGGGGTTTGCCCGCGCCCGTGCAGTGCAGCGCGGCCCGGGACCTCTGCAGCAGGGTCAGGCAGGCTTGCCCAGCAAGGCGTCCTTCAGCTTCCAATCGGCAGGCACATTGCCCAGCCAGATCCCCATGAGCGCGTTGAAGAACTCGGGCTCCTTGAACGGCTCGCCCTGCGGCTTGCCCTTGACGGTGATCACGGTCCCGGTGCCGGGGATCCAGTCGATCATGAACTGGTCCCCCGCCTGCAGCTTCTTGTGGTCCGAGAAGATCTGGCTCATGCGCAGCACGCCGGGGATGAGCTTGGAGAACGCGGCGCGGTCCATGTTGTCCTCCATGCCCCGCGAGAACAGCTTGCCCAGTTCGGTGGAGTCGATCTCGCGCAGCATGGTGATGCTCATGCGCTTGGGGCCCTTAAGCGCCGCGATGTCCTGGGGCGTGGACGCCTTTTTCTCCAGGTACAGGCCCGCGGTGTACACCTTGAACACCGCCTTGTAGCGCACGCCTGCGCCGTTGAGCTGCAGGGTGCTGCCGCTCAGGCTGGTGGTCTCTTCGTACTTCACGTCGGCCACGGTCATGGGCTGGGCGAAGGCACTGGTGGCCACCAGCAGGCAGGCTCCAGCCATCGCCGCCCATCGCGTCAGGGATGTCATGCGCAGCTCCTTTTCAAAAAAGAACGGTCGTTCGTTTCCAATTGTTTCAGTGGCCCCGGTCGCGCGCAACAGGGTTTTCGATGGGTTGTGCGATCTCGCCTGTGATCTCGCTCTTGAGGCTCGTCAAAAGGGGGGCGGCAAAAAAGCTTTGCTACACTTTGCCCCCATGTTCATTCACCACGTGTTCATCACAGGTTGCAGCGACCGGGGAGCCTGGCCCTGGCGTCAGCCTGTCGCTTTGAACGCCTGATGGCACCTGGGCCGACGACGCCCCAGCGTGCACCCGTGGCCTTCACCCTGATGCGGTGAGGCCGATTGAATGGACCGCAGCGCCCCTTTCTTTTTTTGCGACCGGGGACACGCGCTGCGACAGCTGGGAGCCCTCCCCGTGATCACAGAACTTGAATTCAAAAGCCTGGCCAGCGAAGGCTACAACCGCATTCCGCTCATGGTCGAGGCCTTTGCGGACCTGGAAACCCCGCTCTCGCTCTACTTGAAGCTGGCGCACACCAAGGACGGCGGCAAGCACAGCTTCCTGCTCGAATCCGTGGTGGGTGGCGAGCGCTTCGGGCGTTACAGCTTCATTGGCTTGCCCGCGCGCACGCTGCTGCGGGCCAGTGGCTTTGGGGCGCAGGCCAAAACCGAGGTCGTGACGGACGGCCAGGTGGTCGAGACCGCCCAGGGCAATCCGCTCGACTTCATCGCCGATTACCAAAAGCGCTTCAAGGTGGCCCTGCGCCCCGGCCTGCCGCGTTTCTGCGGCGGCCTGGCCGGCTACTTCGGCTACGACGCGGTGCGCTACATCGAGAAAAAGCTGGAAGACAGCTGCCCGCCCGACACCCTGGGCTGCCCCGACATCCTGCTGCTGCAGTGCGAAGAGTTGGCGGTCATCGACAACCTCTCGGGCAAGCTCTACCTCATCGTTTACGCCGACCCGGCCCAGCCCGAGGCGTATGCCAAGTCCAAAAAGCGCCTGCGTGAGCTGAAAGAGCAGCTCAAGTATTCGGTGAGCGCGCCGGTTGTGAAGGCCACCGAAAGCCACCCCGCCCAGCGCGACTTTGCCAAGGCCGACTACCTGGCCGCCGTGGAGCGTGCCAAGGAGCTGATTGCGGCTGGCGACTTCATGCAGGTGCAGGTCGGCCAGCGCATCCACAAGCGCTACACCGAATCGCCCCTGTCGCTGTACCGCGCGCTGCGTTCGCTCAACCCGTCGCCGTACATGTACTTCTACGACTTCGGCGATTTCCATGTGGTGGGCGCCAGCCCCGAAATTTTGGTGCGCCAGGAGAAAACCGACGAAGGCACCAAGGTCACCATCCGCCCCCTGGCAGGAACCCGCCCCCGCGGCGCCACGCCCGAGAAGGACAAGGCCACCGAGGTTGAACTCATCAATGACCCCAAGGAACGTGCCGAGCACGTGATGCTGATCGACCTGGCGCGCAACGACATCGGCCGCATCGCCAAGACCGGCACCGTGAAGGTGACCGAAGCCTTTGCGGTGGAGCGCTACAGCCATGTGATGCATATCGTGAGCAATGTGGAAGGCATCCTGAATGACGGCATGACCAGCATGGACGTGCTGAAAGCTACCTTCCCCGCAGGGACGCTGACCGGCGCGCCCAAGGTGCATGCCATGGAACTCATCGACCAGCTCGAGCCCACCAAGCGCGGCCTGTATGGCGGAGCCTGTGGCTACCTCAGCTACGCGGGCGACATGGATGTTGCCATTGCCATCCGCACCGGCATCATCAAGAACGGCACGCTGTATGTGCAGGCGGCGGCTGGTGTGGTGGCCGACTCGGTGCCCGAGCTGGAGTGGAAGGAGACCGAGCACAAGGCCCGCGCACTGCTGCGCGCGGCAGAGCTCGTCGAGGAGGGGCTGGAATGACCCGCGCCATTTCCCGAACCAAACATTGCGCCACGATGCAGGACGTGCGCCGCGAGGTGGATGCACTGGACGACGTGCTCGTGCCCCTGCTGGTGGAGCGCGTGGGCTACATGACCCAGGCCGCACGCATCAAGCAAGACGCGACCCAGGTGCGTGATGAGGCACGCATCGAGGCCATTGTGGCCCGCGTGCGCGAGCGCGCACAGGCCGAAGGCGGCGATGCCGACGTGATGGAAGCCATCTACCGCAGCCTCATGGAAGCCTGCATTGCCTATGAACACCGCGAGTTCGCCCGCCTGCGCGAGCCCGCCACTGCCGGGAGCGCCGCATGACAAAACTCTTGATGGTCGATAACTACGACAGCTTCACCTACAACATCGTCCAGTACTTTGGTGAACTGGGCGCCGAGGTGGAGGTGTTCCGCAACGACGAGATCACCGTGACCGAGATCGAGGCGCGCCTGAACGCGGGCCAGCTTGACCGCCTGGTCATCTCGCCCGGCCCGTGCTCGCCCGCCGAGGCCGGCATCTCGGTCGCCGCGATCCAGCACTTTGCGGGCAAGCTGCCCATCCTGGGCGTGTGCCTGGGGCACCAGAGCATTGGTGCAGCATTCGGCGGCAACATCATCCGCGCGCAGGAGCTGATGCACGGCAAGACCAGCGTCATCACCACCACCCAAAAGGGCGTGTTTGCGGGGTTGCCGGAGAAGTTCACTGTCAACCGCTACCACTCCCTGGCCATCGAGCGCGCCACCTGCCCCGAGGTGCTGGAGGTGACGGCCTGGACGGATGACGGCGAGATCATGGGCGTGCGTCACAAAACCCTGCCCATCGAAGGCGTGCAGTTCCACCCCGAAAGCATCCTCACCGAACACGGCCACGCCATGCTCAAGAACTTTCTGGAGCAGCGCGCATGAACTTCATCGATGCCCATCAGCTGGTGATGTTCATCGCGGCGGGCTGGCTGCTGAACCTGACCCCTGGCCCGGACGTGCTCTATATCGTGACCAACGCGTTGCGCTCGGGCACGCGCGCCGGCATCGTGGCGGGGCTGGGCATCACAGCCGGTTGTTTTGTGCACATCTTTGCCGCTGCCGTGGGCGTGGGCGCATTGCTGGCCACCTCGGCCACGGCGTTCACCGTGCTCAAGTGGATCGGTGCCGCGTATCTGATGTGGATGGGTGTGCGCATGCTGCTGTCCAAATCCAACGCTGAGAATGGCAGCACGGCTGCGCTGGCGGCGGCGCAGGCGGCCCCTGTGCAACACACACCGCTCTCCAAGGTGTTCCTCGGCGGCTTCTGGACCAATGTGCTCAACCCCAAGGTCGCCATCTTCTTCCTGGCCTTTGTGCCGCAGTTCATCGCACCGGGCGCGGACAACAAGGCGCTGGCATTTGTGCTGCTGGGCGTGCTGTTCAACCTCAACGCCATCCCCGTCAACACGGGCTGGGCGCTGGCTGCTTCGTGGATGGCGCGCCGTGCCACGGCCATCCAGCGTGGCATGCACTGGCTGGACCGCGTGGCGGGCGCCGTGTTCATTGGCTTCGGACTCAAGCTGGCCTTCACGGACCAGCCCTCTGCATAAATACCAGGAGACATTCCATGCCTATCACTCCTCAGGAAGCGCTGCAGCGCACCATCGAGCACCGCGAAATCTTTCATGACGAGATGCTGCACCTGATGCGGCTCATCATGAAAGGCGAACTCTCGCCCCTCATGACGGCGGCCATCATCACCGGCCTGCGCGTGAAGAAGGAAACCATCGGCGAGATCACCGCCGCCGCGCAGGTGATGCGCGAGTTCTCCACCAAGGTCCACGTGCCCGACAGCACGCACCTGGTGGACATCGTGGGCACGGGCGGCGACGGTGCCAACACCTTCAACATCTCCACCTGCTCGATGTTCGTGGCCGCCGCAGCAGGCGCCAAGGTCAGCAAACACGGCGGGCGCGGCGTGTCGAGCAAAAGCGGCAGCGCCGATGTGATGGAGGCCCTGGGCATCCACATCAACCTGAAACCCGAGGCCATTGCGCAATGCATTGCCGACGTGGGCATCGGCTTCATGTTCGCGCCCAACCACCACCCCGCCATGAAAAACGTGGCCCCGGTGCGCAAGGAGCTGGGCGTGCGCACCATCTTCAATATCCTGGGCCCGCTGACCAACCCGGCCGGCGCGCCCAACATCCTGATGGGCGTGTTCCACCCTGACCTCGTGGGCATCCAGGTGCGCGCGCTGCAGCGCCTGGGCGCCGAGCACGCGGTGGTCGTCTATGGCCGCGACGGCATGGACGAAGTGAGCCTGGGTGCCGCCACGCTGGTGGGCGAGCTGAAAAACGGCCAGATCACCGAATACGAAATCCACCCCGAGGACTTCGGCCTGCCGATGGCGAGCAACCGCGCGCTCAAGGTCGAAACGCCTGAGCAGTCGCGCGAGATGCTGATCGGCGTGCTCAAGGGCGAGCCCGGGGCCGCACAAGACATCGTCTGCCTGAACGCCGGCGTGGCGCTGTATGCCGCCAATGTGGTCGATTCGGTGCCCGCAGGGCTGGCCAAGGCGCGTGCCGCCATCGCATCGGGCGCGGCGCTGGCCAAGCTGGAGCAAATGGTCACGCGCACGCACGCGCTGGCCGGCGCTGCCGCGTGACCCCAACAACCAACCAGGTTTCCCCATGAGCGACATCCTCAACAAGATCGTGGCCGTCAAGCACGAAGAAGTGGCCGCCGCCAAGAAGCGCCTGCCTTTTGACGCCATGCGCGCCGATGCCGAGAGCCGCGTGCTCACGCGCGACTTTGAAGGCGCGCTGCGCGCCAAGATCGCCAAGGGCCAGGCAGCCGTGATTGCCGAGGTCAAGAAGGCCAGCCCCAGCAAGGGCGTGCTGCGCGCCGACTTCGAGCCCGCCGACATCGCCCAGAGCTACATGGAAGGCGATGGCAAGGTCAGCGCGGCCTGCCTGTCGGTGCTGACCGACCGCCAGTTCTTCCAGGGCCAGCCCGACTACCTGAAGCAGGCCCGCGCCAGCACCTTGCTGCCGGTGCTGCGCAAGGACTTCATGGTCGATGCGTACCAGATCTACGAATCGCGCGCCATGGGCGCCGACGCCATCCTGCTGATCGCGGCCTGCCTGGACGATGCGCAGATGGCCGACTTCGAAGCCATCGCGCGCAGCCTGGACATGGCGGTGCTGGTGGAGGTGCACGACCGCCCCGAGCTGGAGCGCGCCCTCAAGCTCAAGACCCCGTTGGTCGGCATCAACAACCGCAACCTGCGCACGTTTGAAGTCACGCTGGACACCACGCTATCCATGTTGAAAGACGTGCCTCAGGACCGCTTGCTGGTCACCGAGTCGGGCATCCTGAAGCCCGCCGACGTGAAGACCATGCGCGACGCAGGCGTGCACGCCTTTCTGGTGGGCGAGGCTTTCATGCGGGCCGACGACCCCGGCTTGGCCTTGGCAAAGCTGTTTGGTTGAAATACTATGAATTTGATAGCTTCTGGCGCTCGATGGATAAGCGCTAGAGCCCATTTTGACCATGAATTCCTCTTCGCAGGCCACTACGCAAGCCACCCAGCTTCAGAGCGCTGACCCGTCTGCATGGCCCGTGGCGCCCGGCTGGCAGCCGCTGGTGCACGAGTTTTTCGCAGGCCCGCGCGGCCAGGCGCTGCAGGGGTTCTTGCAGGATCGGCTCAACGCGGGCGCGGTGATCTTCCCGCCCCAGCCGCTGCGCGCGCTGGAGCTCACGCCGCCCGACGAGGTGCGCGTGGTCATCCTGGGCCAGGACCCGTACCACGGCCGTGGCCAGGCCGAGGGGCTGGCGTTTTCGGTAGCGCCGGGCGTGCGCCTGCCGCCCTCGCTGCAAAACATCTTCAAGGAAATGCAGCGCGACCTGGGCACGCCGTTTCCGCCGTTCCCCGAGCCCGGCGGCAGCCTGGTGAAGTGGGCCAAAAACGGCGTGTTGCTGCTCAACACCGGTCTCACGGTGGAAGAGGGCCTGCCCGCCAGCCATGCGGGCAAGGGCTGGGAGCAGCTCACCGACGCCGTGATCCGCCACGTGGCCGAGGGTCCGCGCCCGGTGGTGTTCATGCTGTGGGGCTCGCATGCGCAATCCAAGCGCGCCTTCATCCCGCAGGACCGGGGGCACCTCGTGCTCACGTCCAACCACCCCTCGCCGCTGTCGGCGCTGCGCCCGCCCGTTCCGTTCATTGGCAATGGGCACTTTGGCAAGGCGCGTGCGTTTCGCGAGCAGCACGGGTACTGAACGGCGAACCTGGTGCGGCTGGGCCCAGCAAGGCTGCGCGGTGACGACCTGTAGGGCCCTCGAAACACCATGACCGACGCGGACGTCGAAGCCAAAATCTTCGCCCTGCTGGCGCTGCGGCAAGCGCCTGCGACGATCTGCCCGTCGGAGGTCGCCCGCGCCCTGGCGCCGCAGCAGGGCGACTGGCGCCCGCTGATGCCCCACGTCCGGCAGGTGGCGCAGGCATTGGCACAGCAGCAGCGCTTGCGCGTGACGCGCGGCGGTGTGCCGGTTGCTGCGACGGCGCCCGGTGGCCCGATTCGGCTGGGGCTGCCCCCTCAAGGCGGCGAGCGCTGATACCGTTGAAGGGCGGCCGCGACGCGTGAATTACCAAGGCCCAGGCAACCGCTCCTTGAGCAGATCGATGAATGCCTGCACGGCCACTGGCAAGCTGCGGCCCGCCAGGGTCTGCACTTCCAGGTCGCGCAGGTCCATGCCCGCGTCGCTGATGGGCAACGCCACGATGTCTCCCGCCACCACCAGGTGGCGCGCCGCAATCTCACTGGCCACCGACAGGCCTCCGCCATGTGCCACAAAGTTGAGCACCGTCTTGGCATGGTTGCTGATGAGCACGGCCGTCAACTGCAGGCCCTGGCGGCTGCAGACGATGTCGATCATCTGGCGCACCGTGGTCTCGGCCGGGGGCAGGGCCAGCGGGTAGCGGGCCATCTGCGCCAGTGTCACGCTGCCCGCGCCCGCCAGTGGGTGGCCGGGCGGGATGAGCGCCAGCACAGGCGCGGTCTGGCGGTAGGCCACCTCGATGTCCTTGTGCGGCGCGCGGCTGAAGCACAGGCCGATGTCGGCCGCGCCGCTGCGCACCGCATCAGGCACCTGGGCCGTGGGCAGCGCGATCACGCTGAACTGGATGCCCGTGTGCGTGCGTTGAAACTCCACACACAGGCGCGGCACGAGCTCGTTGGCAAACGCATCGGAGGTGGCGAGCCGCACCTGCCCGGCGCGCAGGCCCTGCAGTGCGCCGATCTCGCCCAGCGCGCGCTCGGCATCCAGCACCGTGCGGCGCGCGTGCACGGCCAGGATCTCGCCCGCCGCCGTCAGCACCATGCCGCGCGGGTGGCGTTCGAACAGGGGTGTGCCCAGCTGTGCCTCCAGCCCTGCGATCTGGCGGCTGAGGGCCGAGGCGGCCACGTGCAGGCGGGCCGACGCTTCAGTAAGCGATCCGCTCTGCGCCACTTCCAGAAAGTAGCGCAGCGTGGTGTCTTGCAGCAGGTGGGCGCGCATGGGCCTTGTGGACAGGAGATGTGGGGGGCAGGCGCGCAGTATGCGCCGGTTTGCTGCTGCGGCAAAGCAGCTTGCCGAAATGCTGGTGGTCAAGCAAGGCACTGCTTCCTAAGATGGCCCGCTGAGTGGTAGTGCCGTTGCACGGTTTTTTCTTTTTCTCTCATTCTTTTTTGCTGGAGGCTGCTATGCGTCGTCTACTTTCCTGGGGCCGTGGCGTCTGCGGCCTGGCCTGCTTGCTGGTGGTGTCGGCGGCCGCGCATGCGCAAGCCGCTACTTGGCCTGACCGGCCTGTGCGCGTGATCGTGCCCTTCCCGGCCAGTGGTGCCACGGACCTGGTGGCGCGCGTGGTCACCCAGCGCGTCGCGGCCGACCTGGGGCAGCAGATGGTGGTGGACAACAAGCCCGGCGCGGGCGGCACCATTGGCACGACCGAAGCGGCCAAGGCCCCGGCCGACGGCTACACCCTGCTGCTGACCACGAGCAGCACGCACGCCATTTCGCCGCACCTCATGCCCAAGCTGGCGTACGACCCCCGCAAGGACTTTGTGCCCGTGGCCCATGTGGCCGACGCGCCGAGCGTGGTGCTGGTCACCAACTCGCTGCCCGTGAAGACCGTGGCCGAGCTGATCGCCTATGGCAAGGCCAACCCCGGCAAGCTCAACTACGCCACCAGCGGCAACGGCACCATCGTGCACCTGAACACGGCGGCCTTCATGGCCCAGGCGGGTGTGGAGATGACCCACATCCCCTACAAGGGCACGGCGCTGGCCATTCCCGACTTGATTGCCGGGCAGACGCATGTGCTGTTTGACTCCCTGCCCACCGGCATGCCCCACGCCAAGGCCGGCCGCCTGCGCGCCATCGCCGTCACCAGCGAAAAGCGCAGCAGCCTGGCGCCCGAGCTGCCCACCATGGCCGAATCCGGCCTGCCCGGCTATTCATCGGTGACGTGGTTTGGCGTGTACCTGCCTGCGGGTGCGCCGGCGGCCCTGGTGGACAAAGTACACAAGGCGTTTGCCAAGGCTGTGGCCGCGCCCGAAGTGGCCGAGCAGCTAGCCAAGCTGGGCGTGGAGCCTGCCGCGCCCCGCACGCCAGCGCAGTTCGGCACCATGGTGCAGGCGGATAGCAACCGCTGGGCCAGCGTGATTCGGCAGCACAAAATAAATATTGATTAACCCCCTGAGTCGCCTTCGGCGCCTTCCCCCAAGGGGGACGACGCCCTCGGTGCGGGGCGGCCCTTCCTCGGCGTCTCTCGCCTGCGCCATGCCTGATCTACCTGTGTCTGGCTCACCGGACATGGGCCCTGGAGACACACGCTTTATGAATTCCAATTCCCTCGACTGGTCCCTTCCTTATGCCTCCCACCGCAGTGCGGTCATGGGACGCAATGTGGTCTCCACCTCGCAGCCGCTGGCTGCACAGGCGGGCCTGCGCATGTTGCTCGCGGGTGGCAATGCGGTGGATGCCGCCATTGCCGCTGCCATGGCCCTCACGGTGGTGGAGCCCACGGGCTGCGGCATTGGCAGCGACGGGTTTGCCATCGTGTGGGATGGCAAGGAGCTGCACGGTTTGAATGCATCGGGCCGCTCGCCGGCGGCGTGGACGCCGGAGTATTTCGAGAAGCTGGGCGGCATCCCTGAAACCGGCTGGAACGCCGTCACCGTGCCCGGTGTCGTGTCGGCCTGGGTGGCGCTGTCCAAGCGCCTGGGCAAGCTGCCGTTTGCGCAGCTGGCGCAGCCCGCTATTGACTACGCGCGCAACGGCTTTCCGGTGTCACCCACCATTGCCAAACTGTGGGCGCTGGGGGCGGCCAAGCTGGGCACGCAGCCCGGCTTTGCCGAGTGTTTCATGCCGAATGGTCGCGTGCCCCAGGCGGGCGAAATCTTCCGCAGCGAAGCCCATGCACGCACGCTGGAGCTGATTGCCGAAACGGAGGGTGAGGCCTTCTACCGCGGCGTGATTGCCGAGCGCATGGCCGCCCATTCGCAGGCCAACGGCGGCGCCATGACGCTGGCCGACCTGGCCGCGCACCAGGCCGACTGGGTGGGCACGATCAGCCAGCGCTTTGGCGAGTCGGTCATTCATGAGATCCCGCCCAACGGTCAGGGCATCGCCGCGCTGATGGCGCTGGGCATGCTCGACGCCCATGGTGTGGGCCAGCACCCCGTGGACGATATCGAAACCGTGCACGCCAGCATCGAGGCCATGAAGCTCGCCTTTGCCGACCTGCACCAGTACAACGCCGACATCGACGCCATGCACGTCACACCTGCCGAGCTGCTGCACCCCGACTACCTGAAAAGCCGCGCTGCCCTCATCAATCGGGAGCACGCGGGCGACCCAGGCCACGGCGCGCCGCGCCCCGGCGGCACGGTGTACCTGGCGGCGGCAGATGCCAGCGGCATGATGATTTCGTTCATCCAGTCCAACTACATGGGCTTTGGCTCGGGCGTGGTGGTGCCGGGCACCGGCATCAGCCTGCAGAACCGCGGCCACAACTTCAACCTGGTCCCGGGCCACGCCAACCAGGTGGCGCCGCGCAAGCGCCCCTCGCACACCATCATCCCGGCCTTTGCCATGCATGCCGACGGCACGCCGCAGATGGCCTTCGGCGTGATGGGCGGCCCCATGCAAAGCCAGGGCCACACACAGATGGCGCTGCGCGTGCTGCGCTACGGCCAAAACCCGCAGGCTGCCGCCGACGCGCCGCGCTGGCGTATCACGGGCGGCAAGGGCGTGGCGGTAGAGCCCGGGTTCGACCCCGCCGTGGTCGCAGCGCTGCGCGCGCGCGGGCACGAAGTGACGGTGGAAGAGGGCAACGGCGTGTTCGCGTTTGGCGGTGCGCAGCTGGTGCTGAAGAACGGCAACAGCTACATCGCCGGATCCGACCCGCGCAAGGACGGGCACGCAGTGGCGTTTTAATGATTGCTATTAAAACAATAGCTGATAGCGCTTGCTGGATAAGCGCTAGAGCCTGTTTTACTTAAAATTCGCTTTCAGCGCGTCTCGCGCACCGTCAGCCAGGTGCTGGCCGCGCCGCTGAGCACGATGGCGGCGATGCCCGCCATCGACCACGCGTCCGGCACATGGCGGTACACCAGCCACCCGGCCAGCATCGCAAAGCCGATCTGTGAATACAGAAACGGCGCGATGGTCACTGATGCGCCTGCTATGGTGTGACCCCTGCGATGGTCACATTACGTCCTGGTCACTACGAGAATTCGTGCCAGGCGGCCGCGAAGTCAGTCGCCGTTGCGTCCGCCGCCTCACGACAACTTGCTTCCCTTATTTCACGAAGCCTGTCGTATTTCTCTTCGGCAGCAACGAGTGCATCTTCCGAAGTGGCGAAATGCCCGAAGGGTTCGCTCCGTTGCCCCCCTTCGCAGACCTGCGCTTGAAAAGTGCCATCTAGTTGCTTAAGCGCGTCGATGTAGTCGTCAGACATGGGTTGTCCCTGTTTTGTCGTGCAGACCGTGCGAGATGGCTTCCCGCTATTTTGTTCCTTGGAGAAGTAGGGCTGATCTAGCTTTCAAGGACGAATCGTTGATGTGTCAGCAAATGAATTTTTACGCCGGTGCGAACCCGATGCCCATTTACCAATTTGAATGGAGCGGGCTACGACGACTCCGACAATCTGACGCGCCTATCAGCCGATGTTCTGGCCCGCGCGGGAGGTGCGCAAATGTCACGTGCGCGCACGCTCCAGCAGCATCGCATCGCCGTAACTGAAGAAGCGGTACTGCTGCGCAATCGCGTGCCGGTACAGGCCCATGATGTGGGCGTAGCCCGCAAAGGCGCTCACCAGCATCATCAGCGTGCTCTTGGGCAGGTGGAAGTTGGTGATCAGCACATCCACCACCTGGAACGCAAAGCCCGGCGTGATGAAGATGTTGGTGTCGCCCGAGGCCTGGCCGGTCTTCGCCCACGACTCCAGCGTGCGCACGGTGGTGGTACCCACGGCCACCACGCGGCCGCCGCGCTGGCGGCAGCGCTCCAGCGCCGCCAGCGTGGCCAGCGGAATCTCGTACCACTCGCTGTGCATCTGGTGTTCGGCCAGGTTCTCGGTCTTGCAGGGCTGGAAGGTGCCCGCGCCCACATGCAGCGTGACGCTGGCGCGCTCGATGCCGCGCGCCGCCAGGTCGGCCAGCACGCCTTCGTCAAAGTGCAGCGCGGCCGTGGGCGCGGCCACGGCGCCGGGGTTGCGGGCAAACACCGTCTGGTAGCGCTGGCTGTCTTCGGCCTCGTCGGGGTCGTGGTCGGTGTTTTGCTGGCGCTCGATGTAGGGGGGCAGCGGCAGGTGGCCGTGGCGGTCCATCAGCTCCCAGGGCGACTCGCACGCGGGGCCGTGCAGTGCAAAGCGGAACAGCGGGCCGTCCTCGGTGGGCCAGCGGCCCAGCAACTGGGCGTCAAAGCCGCCCGCCTGGCGGCCACCGGCCATGTGCACCACGCTGCCGGGCAGGGGCTTCTTGCTGACCTTCATGTGGGCCACGACTTCGTTACCCGGGTTGCCGGCTTCGGCGGGCAACACGCGTTCGATCAGCAGCTCCAGCTTGCCGCCGCTGGCCTTTTCGCCAAAGATGCGCGCCTTGACCACGCGCGTGTCGTTGAACACCAGCAAATCGCCTTCGCGCAGCAGGCCGGGCAGCTCACGAAAGATGCGGTCTACGGGCTGCATCGCACGGCCGTCGAGCAGGCGCGAGGCGCTGCGTTCGGGTGCAGGGTGCTGGGCAATGAGTTCGGGGGGCAGCGAGAAGTCGAAGTCGCTGAGGGTGAACACGCGGGGCGTGGAAGGGCCGCCGGAGGCGAGGGGCGCACTGGTTGCGCCGCTGGAGAGATCAGTCATCGTGCTTGAGGGCCGAACGGGCCCGTGCCAAGTTAAACATTGCGAAGCGCGGGATTGTCCCACGGGCCCGCGCCGCCCGTCGGGGCGGGGTTATGGCTGTGTGGCGATGGCAACCGGCGGCGGCACGCTGTGCACCAGCCGCTGCACGTCGTCCGCGTGCGCCAGCGTGGTGCCGGCGTGCAGCAGGGCTGCAGCCCCCGCCGCCACGCCCCAGCGCAGCGCCTCGGCGGGTGTATCGCCCCGGTCCAAAGCCCAGACCAGCGCGGCCAGAAAACAGTCCCCCGCGCCCGTGGTGCCGGTGCTGGCGGGCACGTTCAGCGCCGGGGCCTGCCAAACGCCTGCGCGCGTGGCCAGCAAGGCGCCCTGGTCGCCCAGCGACAGGGCCACGGCCTCGGCCGCGCCGTTGCGAACCAGAGACTGGGCGGCGGCGCACCAGTCGGCGGCGTCGGCAAGCGGCTGCTGCAGCAGTTCGCGCAACTCCCGCAGGCTGGGCTTGACCATGGCCACTCCGGCCTGCAGCGCTGCGGCCAGCGGCGGTCCCGAGGTGTCGATCACCACGCGCACCCCCCTGGCCGCCAGAGACCGCGCCAGCTGTGCATAGAAATCTGGGGGCGTTCCGGGCGGCAGGCTGCCGCTGGCGACGAGCCAGCGCGGCGGTGCGGGCAGGGCCGCCAGCGCGTCCAGGCAGGCTTGCCATTCGGCCGGAAGCAGCGTGGGCCCGGGCAGCACAAACCGAAACTCCTGGCTGGTAGCGGTCTCCACCACCGAGAAGTTCTCGCGCGTGTCGCCCGCAATCGTCTGCACCGCCGTGGGCACGCCTTCGGCGGCCAGCAGCTGCTGTACCTGCGTGCCCGCCGCGCCGCCCGCCAGAGCCCAGGCTTGCACGTCCGCCCCCAGCCTGTGCAGCACGCGGGCCACGTTGATGCCGCCCCCGCCCGCAAACCTCTGCACCGGGCCGCAGCGCAGCTTGTGGGTGGGCTGCACGCGGCCGGTGGTGGTGGCCAGGTCCAGCGCCGGGTTGGGGGTGAGGGTGATGATTGCAGGCACAGGGAAAGGGCCGATGCGGTGCCGGCGTGGTTGTTTGTCGATCTACCAGGCCTTTTCGGCAAAGCCCGACCACAGCTCGTTCAGGTCAGGGAACCGCCACTTCTCCGGGTCTTCGCGCGCGACGATCTTTTCGGTGCATCCGGGCGCGGCCAGGTCTACCACCTCGGGCGGAATGCGCAGGTCGGACTTGGTGGAGAAAAACACCTTGACTTTGGGTGTGGTGAGGGCGGTGGGCGCCTGTTCAGTCACCACGCCGATGCGCCCGGAGGTCAGCCGCACCAGCGAACCCACGGGGTAGATGCCGATGCTTTTGACAAAGGCCTGGAACATGCGCGCGTCGAAGTGGTCGTTGGTCCACTCCGCCATGCGGCGCAGTGATTCGGACGGGTCCCAGCCGCGTTTGTAGGGGCGGTCGGAGGTGACAGCGTCGTACACGTCGCAGATCGCCGTCATGCGCGCGATCACGCTGATGTTGTCGCCCTGCAGCTTGTCGGGGTAGCCCGATCCGTCGATCTTCTCGTGGTGGTGCAGGCAGGCGTCCAGCACGGCGTCGGGCACGTTGGCGCCCTCCTTGAGCATGTGGTAGCCCTCCACCGGGTGGCTGCGCACCACGGTGAACTCCTTGTCGGTGAGCTTGCCGGGCTTGTTCAGCACCGACAGCGGGATGGCCGCCTTGCCCAGGTCGTGCAGCAGGCCGGCCATGCCGGCCAGGCGCGCCTGGTCGTCGTTGAGCTTGAGCTGCTTGGCCAGCGCCACCATCAGCGCGCACACCGCCACGGAGTGCATGTAGGTGTAGTCATCGGCCGTCTTCAGGCGCGCCAGGCTGATCAGCGCGCCGGGGTTGCGGGTGACCGAATCGGAAATTTCTTCCACCAGGCTCTGGGCGCTGGCCGAGTCCACCGCGCGGCCCATCCGGGCCTCGTTGAACATGGACACGACGGCCTTCTTGGAGCGCACACAGACGGCGGCGGCCATCTTCAGCTCGCTTTGCATGTCGGTGGGCCTGCGGTCGCGCACAGGCGGCGGGGGAGGTGGCGGCAGGGTGACCTGCAGCGGCGGCAGGTCTTCCAGGCGGCTGAAATCGGTCTCGATCTGTGCATCCACCTCTTCGCGCGACACGGAAGCGGTGCCCTCCGCCACATCCAGGCCCTTGGAGGTGTCGATCCAGCATTCCTGGATGGCGGTGGAGCGGATGCGCGCAAGGTCCTTGGGGTCCTTGAGCACAAACTTGGCACGCCAGAACGGGTGGTCCATCCACGAGCCGCAGAACTCGTGCAGGTACATGCCCAAGGTGAGGTGCTGAATATGTATGCGCTTAAGCATGGTGAAAGCTGGGGACTGGAAAGCGCCTGAACCTTGTTTCCGATGATGCAAGTGAAGCGTGAGCAATGGTAACCATGGTAGCCTTTTCGGCCCACCGCGCTTTGGCGTTTTCCCCTGCGTCACGCTCCATTGTTCACCTCCCTTCATGCCAGCCGCCTCCCGACCTGCCGCGCCCCCCTCTGCCAAGGCCAAGCTCCCCGCTGTGGCGGCCGGCGGCGCAGCCACGGTGGCGCAGAAGGCGCTGCTCAAGCTGGGTCTGGCGCGCGACATCGACCTGGCGCTGCACCTGCCGCTCCGGTACGAGGACGAAACCCGCATCACCCCGCTGGCCAACGCGCGCGACGGGCAGACCGTGCAGATCGAGGCCACCGTGACCGCCTGCGAAGTGCAGTTGCGCCCGCGCCGGCAACTGGTGGTGCAGGTGGACGACGGTTCGGCAACCTGCGAGCTGCGGTTCTTCAGCTTCTATCCATCGCACCAGAAGACGTTGGCGGTGGGCGCGCGCCTGCGGATACGGGGCGAAATCAAGGGCGGTTTCTGGGGCCGGCAAATGATGCACCCTGCTTTTCGCCAAGCCGGCGGCGAACTGCCTGCGGCGTTGACGCCCGTCTACCCCACCACCGCAGGCTTGCCCCAGCCCTACCTGCGCCGCGCCGTGGTGGGGGCACTGGCCCGGGTGGACCTGTCGGACACACTGCCTCCCGACGCCGAGCCGCCTGTGGGCCGTTTTTATGGCCAAAATGGCCTCCAGCGCTTATTCAGCCTGCGTGAAGCGCTCACTTTTTTGCATCATCCCGCACCGGATGTGGCCCTGTCCACGCTGGAGGACCACAGCCACCCAGCCTGGCAGCGCCTGAAGGCCGAAGAGCTGTTGGCCCAGCAGCTGTCGCAGCAGCAATCCCGCCGCGCGCGCGACATGCTCCGCGCCCCGGTGTTGCGCGCCCCCAAAGCCGCCGATGGCACGTTGCCCCTGCACGAGCAGTTGCTGGCCGTGCTGCCCTTCAGCCTGACAGCGGCCCAGCGCCGCGTGGGTGAAGAGATCGCGGCCGACCTGGCCCGCAAGGTGCCCATGCACCGGTTGCTGCAGGGCGACGTGGGCTCGGGCAAAACCGTGGTTTCGGCCCTGGCCGCCTGCCTGGCCATGGACGCGGGCTGGCAGTGCGCGCTGATGGCTCCCACCGAAATCCTGGCCGAGCAGCATTTCGCCAAGATGATCGGCTGGCTGGAGCCGCTGCTGGCCGCGCGCGGCCGCAGGGTGGCCTGGCTGGTGGGCGGGCAAAAGAAGAAGGACCGCACCGCCATGCTGGACATGGTGGCCAGCGGCGAGGCCGCGCTGGTGGTGGGCACGCACGCCGTGATCCAGGAGCAGGTGCAATTCAAGAACCTGGCACTGGCCATCATCGATGAGCAACACCGCTTTGGCGTGGCGCAGCGCCTGGCCTTGCGGCAAAAGCTCGCAGTCCACCGCATGGAGCCGCACATGCTGATGATGAGCGCCACGCCCATCCCGCGCACGCTGGCCATGAGCTACTACGCCGACCTCGATGTGTCCGTCATCGACGAGCTACCGCCAGGCCGCACGCCCATCGTCACCAAGCTGATTGCCGACAGCCGCAAGGACGAGGTGATCGAACGCATCGGCGCGCAGGTGGAGGCCGGGCGGCAGGTGTACTGGGTGTGCCCGCTGATCGAAGAGAGTGAGGCGCTGGACCTGAGCAACGCCACCGCCACGCACGCCGACCTGAGCGAGGCCTTGCCGGGCTGCATGGTCGGCCTGCTGCACTCGCGCATGCCCACCGCCGAAAAGAAGTCCGTGATGGCGCTGTTCACCAGCGGCCAGATGGGCGTGCTGGTCAGCACCACCGTGATCGAAGTGGGGGTGGACGTGCCCAATGCCTCGCTCATGGTCATCGAACATGCCGAGCGTTTTGGGCTGAGCCAGCTGCACCAGCTGCGCGGCCGGGTAGGGCGCGGCGCGGCGGCCTCGGCCTGCGTGCTGCTGTACGCCACCAACGACAGCGGCCGCGTGGGCGAAACCGCCAAGGAGCGCCTGCGCGCCATGGCCGAGACCAACGACGGCTTCGAGATCGCTCGGCGCGACCTAGAGATACGGGGGCCCGGAGAGTTTCTGGGCGCCCGCCAGTCAGGCGACGCGCTGCTGCGGTTTGCCGACCTGGCCACCGATACCCACCTGCTGGAGTGGGCGCGCGAGCTGGCGCCGCAGATGCTGGACCGTTATCCTGAACTGGCCGCCAAACACGTGGCGCGCTGGTTGGGTGGAAAATCGGACTATCTCAAGGCATGAGACGCTCAGATCCACGCTGACGTAGCCCGCAGGAACACACCATGACCCTCACCGAACTCAAGTACATCGTTGCGGTGGCCCGCGAGAAGCACTTTGGCCATGCGGCCGATGCCTGCTATGTGTCGCAGCCCACGCTCTCGGTGGCCATCAAGAAGCTGGAAGAAGAGCTGGACGTGAAGCTGTTCGAGCGCAGCGCGGGCGAAGTCACGGTGACGCCGCTGGGCGAAGACATCGTGCGCCAGGCGCAAAGCGTGCTGGAGCAGGCGGCGGCCATCAAGGAAATCGCCAAGCGTGGCAAGGACCCGCTGGCTGGGCCGCTCACGCTGGGCGTGATCTACACCATTGGCCCCTATCTGCTGCCCGAGCTGGTGCGCCAGTCCATCACGCGCACGCCGCAGATGCCGCTGATGCTGCAGGAGAACTTCACCGTCAAGCTGCTGGAGATGCTGCGCACGGGCGAGATCGACTGCGCCATCCTGGCCGAGCCCTTCCCCGACACCGGCCTGGCCATGGCGCCGCTGTATGACGAGCCCTTCATGGCGGCCGTGCCCAGCACGCACGCGTTGGCGGCGCAGCGCTCCGTCACGGCGGCCGAGCTGAAAAGCGAGACCATGCTGCTGCTGGGCGCGGGCCATTGCTTTCGCGACCATGTGCTGGAGGTCTGCCCCGAGTTCGCGCGCTTTGCCAGCAATGCCGAGGGCATCCGCAAGTCGTTCGAGGGCTCGTCGCTGGAGACCATCAAGCACATGGTGGCCGCCGGCATGGGCGTGACGCTGGTGCCGCGCCTGTCGGTGCCGCGCGATGCGCTGCTTACCGTGTCGCGCCGCCGCAAGAGCGACGAGACCTACATCCGCTACCTGCCCATCCGCGAGGACGACGGCAGCCCGCCGCCCATGCGCCGCGTGGTGCTGGCGTGGCGGCGCAGCTTCACGCGCTACGAAGCCATTGCCGCGCTGCGCAATGCCATCTATGCGTGCGAGCTGCCGGGCGTCACGCGACTGTCCTGAGGGCTCGCCACGCTGAGCGAGCGCGGCGCGCGCCTGGGTGACCCGCAGCGCGGGTCTTTTGTTTTTGGTTATCGTTTTTGTTGTTGTTGTTCTTCTTCCTCGGTTCTCTTTCCTTCACTTCAGGAGCATCCCATGGCCAAAGCCTCGAAGACCCCCTCCGCACCCCGCATCAACATCGGCATTAGCGACAAGGACCGCGCAGCGATTGCGCAGGGCCTGTCGCGCCTGCTGGCCGACACCTACACGCTGTACCTCACCACCCACAACTTCCACTGGAACGTGACGGGCCCGATGTTCAACACGCTGCACACCATGTTCATGGCGCAGTACACCGAGCTGTGGAATGCCGTGGACCCGATCGCCGAGCGCATCCGTTCGCTGGGCCATGTGGCACCGGGTTCGTACGCCGAGTTCGGCAAGCTGGCCACCGTGCCCGATGCACCGGCCCAGCCCCCCAAGGCGCTGGAGATGGTGCGCGTGTTGGTGGAGGGTCATGAGGCCGTGGCGCGCACCGCGCGCAGCCTTTTCCCGCTGGCGGACAAAGCCAGTGATGAACCCACGGCCGACCTGCTGACCCAGCGCCTGACGGTGCATGAGCAGACGGCCTGGATGCTGCGCTCGCTGCTGGAGGAATGACCGCATTCCCGCCGCGTGGGCCCGCCATGGGTATGCAGGCCAGCGCCGCCGTTCGGATTGCTTGTTGTCCTACAAGGTGTGCATGCGTTTGTAACGATGATCCGGGTTTTGGCGGCGGGTGCCATGGTGGCGCCTTGCCCAGCAGGTCCGTCCAATTGCGTGATGTATGCGAATTCTGTACGTTGAAGACAACCCGGAGCTGCGCGAAACCATCGGCCTGCTCATGGAGGGCGATGGCCAGACTGTCACCTCCTGCGCGACGGCCGAAGAAGCGCTGGAACTGGATGCGGCGCAGGCTTTTGACCTGCTGGTTTCTGATGTGAGCTTGCCCGGTCTTTCGGGTACGGACTTGGCCCGCAAGCTGCTGGCCGAAGACCCGCTGCGCTGGATCGTGCTGTGTTCCGGTTATGAACTGGGGACCTACCCCGGATCCTGGGGCCCCAACGTGCGCACCCTGCTCAAGCCCTTTGAGCTGGAAGACCTGGAAGCCCTGCTGGGCTCCATACGGGAGGCGGTGGCCCAGCGCCCCGCCTGATGCGAGCTGGGGCAGCAGCGGGTCTCAATCCACGGGCTGCCCTCCACCCCCCCAAAAAAAACTTCACTCACTCCCCGTCCCAGCGGCGCTGGATCCGCCTCCAGCCAGTGGTTTTAGCGTGTCAGCGCCCAGGCGGCTGCGCAGGCGCAGGTGACACCCTGGGCAGTTCCACGGTGAAGCGGGTGGTGCCATCCTCCGACTGCACCTGAATGCGCCCCCGGTGGGCGATCACGATCTGGTGGGCAATGAACAGCCCCAGCCCCAGGCCCTGGTGGCGCCCGGGCTCGCGGTCGCGGCCCCTGAAGGGGGTGAACAGATGGGGCAGGAGATCTGGCGCAATGGTGCCGCCGTTCGCCACCGTCACGCTGACCGTGTTGGCGTGGGTGCCGTCCGCGACCACCAGCACTGGTTCAGTGGGGCAGCCGTGGTGCATGGCGTTGCCGACCAGGTTGGACACCACCTGGCACAGCCGGTCTTCATCCCATACGCCAGCCAAATCACCCTGCACGACGGAAGAAATGGCCCGGTCCGGGAAGCTCGTCTGGACCTCGTCCAGCGCGCGCTGCACCAGGGTCTGCAACTGGGTGGGGCGCAACTGCAGGTGCATGCCGCCGGCCTGGCGGATACGGGTCACATCCAGCAGATCTTCGATCATGCGGCCCATGCGCTGGCTGCTGGCCAGTACCCGGTCGGCCATGGTGCTCACCTTGTCAGGATCGGGCTGGCGCTTGAGCACCGTGGCGGCAGCGGTGATCGACATGAGCGGCGTGCGCAGGTCGTGGCTCAGCACCGCCATGAACATCTCGTTGATGCGCAGCGCCTCCGTGCGCTCTTTCAGCTCCTGCGCCTGGACTTGCTTGCGGCGCTGCAGCTCGAAAAATACGCTTGCTTTGGTGACCAGCATGTGCGGGTCGATGGGTTTGTACAGAAAGTCCACGGCGCCACTTTCGTAGCCCCGGAACTGCCAGTTCTGCTCGCGCGAGCCCGCGGTCATGAAGATCAGCGGGATATGACGCGTGCGCTCGCTGCCCCGGATCAACTCGGCCAGCTCAAATCCGTTCATCTCGGGCATCTGCACATCCAGCAGCGCCAGCGCCACGTCGGAGTGGGTGAGCAGTAGCTCCAGCGCTTCCTGGCCCGACTGGGCCTTCAGGATCTCCAACCCGTCGCGCTGCAGCAGGGCCTCTAGGGCGACCAGGTTTTCCTGAACGTCATCGACAAGCAGGCATTTGATGCGGTCGGTCTGTGGCATGGGCGGAGAGGCGGAGGCAACGGCGGGTGGTGGCGATGGAAGGGGGCAAGGTATCACAGCAGGCCCTCCTGATGAAGTCTTAGCAGCAGTGCGGCAATGTCGGGCGGCGGCAGCGTGTGGTGCGCCGCCGTGCGCGCCAGCGCGGCCCGCGGCATGGTGGGTACAGCGGCACTGGCGGGGTCTTGCACCACCGCCAGCCCGCCGCTGGCGGCAATGGCCTGCATGCCGCGGGCTCCGTCCTCGTTGGCGCCAGACAGCAGGACGCCCAGCAGGCGTTCACCATACTGGTCGGCGGCGGACTCGAACAGCACGTCGATGGACGGGCGCGAAAAATGCTCCAGCGCATCCACCGACAGGGCCAGGCGCGGCCCCTGGTCCACCAGCAGGTGGTAGTCCGGCGGGGCAAAGTACACGGTGCCGGCAGCCAGAGGCTCCTGGTCCTGCGCCTCGCGCAGGGGCAGCCGGCAGCGCGCTCTGAAGATGTCCGCCAGCAGGCTGGGCCGATCGCGCGGAAGGTGCACCACCACCAGCACAGGCACACGCAGGCTGGCGGGCAGGGCGGGCAGGATGTGGATCAGCGCGTCGATGCCGCCCGACGACCCCCCGACCACGACGGCGTCATACCCGTTCGTTGGGTGGGCTGGAGCGGCAAGCGGTGCGGTGGTGCGGGGGGTGTTCGGCATCACAGGCCCGCCTTCTTGCGGTAGATGCGGTCTTCCAGCACAAAGTCGTCGAACGCATCGGCATGCGCCGAAAACCGCAGCGACTCTTTCGAGCCCAGACCCAGGAAGCCCCGGTGGCACAGCGAGTCGCGGAACAGGCCCAAAGCGCGGTTCTGCAGATCGCGCTCAAAATAGATCAGTACATTGCGGCACGATACGAAATGCATCTCCGCGAACACGCTGTCGGTGGCCAGACTGTGGTCCGAGAACACCATGTGGTCGCGCAGCGCCTTGTGAAACACCACCCGGCCATAGCGCGCGGTGTAGTAGTCCGACAGCGAGGTGCGCGCGCCCGAGCGGCTGTGGTTCTCGGTAAACGCCGCTACGCGCGCCACGTCGAAAACGCCAGATTCGGCCGCGCGCAAGGCGTGCGGGTTGATGTCGGTGGCGTAGATCAGCGTGCGCTCCAGCAGCCCTTCCTCGTGCAGCAGGATGGCCAGTGAATACACCTCCTCGCCCGCACTGCACCCTGCCACCCAGATCTTGAGCGAGGGATACGTGCGCAACAGCGGCACCACCTCGCTGCGCAGCGCTTGGAAGTAGCTCGGGTCGCGGAACATGTCGCTCACCTGCACCGTGAGGTATTCGAGCAGCGCGGGGAACACCGCCGGGTCGTGCAACACCTTGTCTTGCAGCTGTGAGATCGTGGCGCAGTCAAAGTGCAGCAGCGCGGTGCCCAGCCGCCGCTTGAGCGACGCCTGCGCATAGCCGCGGAAGTCGTAGTGGTAGCGGTGGAAGATGGCATCGATCAGCAGGCGCTGCTCGATGTCGGCGGTGCGGGCTTTGCGGTGGGACATGGTGGAGTGACGGCGGCGTGATCCTGTCTACTTGGGCATCCACACCCGCACCAGGGAGAGCAGCTTTTCCACATCCAGCGGCTTGGCGATGTAGTCGTTGGCACCGGCGGCCAGGCACTTCTCCTGGTCGTCTTTCATGGCCTTGGCAGTCAGGGCGATGATGGGAAGGCGGCGCCATTCGGGCTGGCTGCGGATGGCGCGCATGGCGGTGTAGCCGTCCATCTCCGGCATCATGATGTCCATCAGCACCAGGTCCACGGGGTGCCCGTCGGGATTGCCGGCGCGGGCCAGCACATCCAGCGCCTCTCGGCCGTTGCGCGCAATCTCCACGCGGATGCCTGTGGGCTCCAGGATGCTGGACAGCGCGAACACGTTGCGCACGTCGTCCTCCACCACCAGCACGGTGCGGCCCTCCAGCACGGACTCGCGGCTGCGTGCCACCTGCAGCATCTTGCGGTGCTCGGCCGACAGCTCGGACTCCACCTGGTGCAGGAACAGCGTGACTTCGTCCAGCAGCCGCTCGGGCGAGCGTGCGTCCTTCAGGATGATGGACTTGGAGAAGCGCCGCAACTGCATCTCCTCATCGCGCGACAGCGCCCGGCCGGTGTACACGATGACGGGCGGGAAGGAGACCCCGTCCTGGTCCGTCATCTGTTGCAGCAGCTCGTAGCCGCTGAAGTCGGGCAGGTTCAGGTCCATCACCATGCAGTCGAAGGTGGAGCTGCGCAGGTGATCCAGCGCCGCCCCGGCCGTACCCGCGCAGACGATCTCCACATCGTCGCTGCTCAGCAGATGGCGCACGCTGTCGCGCTGGCGTTCGTCGTCTTCCACCACCAGCACGCGGCGCAGGTCCTGGGTGAATTTGGCTTCGAGCCGCTGCAGCGCCTGCACCAGCTCGTCGCGTTTGACGGGCTTGAGCGCATAGCCCACGGCGCCACGCCCCAGGGCCTCCTGCGAATAGTCGGCCACCGACACCACATGCACTGGGATGTGCCGCGTGGCCGGGTTGCGCTTGAGCTGGTCCAGCACGCCCAGGCCCGAGAAATCGGGCAGGTTGATGTCCAGCACGATGGCGCTGGGCAGGCTGTGCATGGCAAAGGCCAGGCCATCGGCCGCGTTGTGGGCCAGGTGGCATTCAAATTCCATTTCCCGCGCTAGGTCGCACAGGATGTGGGCAAAACGCTCGTCGTCCTCGATCACGAGGATGCTGCGCGCGCCGGCGCGCTTGGGCATCGACTCGGCTGCGGCATCCAAGGCGGCACGTGCGGACGCCTGCAGGGCGGCCTCGGCAGGGGCCATCGGGGCAGGCGGCGGGGGCTGCGGGACGCTGGCAGTGGCGCGGGGCGGCGCGGTGGAAGCTGCTGTGGGGCGCTCTGCGGCCGGCGTGCCATCGTGGCCGCGGTCGCCCTCGTTGTCGCCAGGGTGTGAGTCTTCGATGCGCTGCGGCAGCACCAGGGTGAACACGCTGCCCTCGCCGGGCGTGCTGTGCACCGTGATCGATCCGCCCAGCAAATGCGCCAGGTCCCGCGAAATGGACAGGCCCAGACCCGTTCCGCCGTATTTGCGGTGCGTGCTGCCGTCGGCCTGGCGGAAGGCTTCGAAAATCAGTTCTTGCTGGTGGTCCGGAATGCCGATGCCCGTGTCCTTGACCGCAAACGACAGCGTGTCGTCCGGGTTGCGGGAGACGTGCAGCGCCACCGAGCCCTTTTCGGTGAACTTGAGCGCGTTAGACAGCAGGTTCTTGAGCACCTGGCCCAGGCGCAGCGGGTCCGTCACCATGCTGGCGGGCACGTCGGGCGCCACGGTGGCGGACAGCGCAAGGCGCTTTTCCTGGGCCAAGGGACGCAGCGGGTCGATCAGCGCCTGCAGCGCCTGGCCAATGTCCACCGGCTCCACCGACACCGTGGCCTGCCCGGCCTCGATCTTGGCGAGGTCGAGGATGTCATTGATTAGCGCGAGCAGATCGTTGCCGGCCGCGTAGATGGTTTCGGCGTACTTGACCTGGTCGCCGCTCAGGTTGCCGGGCTTGTTGTCGGCCAGCAGCTTGGCCAGGATGAGGGTGGAGTTGAGCGGCGTGCGCAGCTCGTGGCTCATGTTGGCCAGGAACTCGCTCTTGTACTGGCTGGCCTGCTCCAACTCGCGCGTCTTGTCGGTCATGGCGCTCTGGGCGCGCAGCAACTGTTCGCGCTGGTATTCCAGCTGCTGGGTCTGCTCTTCCAGGTGGGCGTTGGTCTGCTCCAGCTCGGTCTGGGCCACTTCCATCTGGGCCTGCGACTCCTGCAAGATGCGGCTTTGCTGCTCCAGCTCTTCGTTGCTTACGCGCAGCTCTTCCTGCTGCGTCTGCAGTTCTTCGGACTGGCGCTGGGTTTCCTCCAGCAGGCTCTGCAGGCGGCTGCGGTCGATGCCCGAGCGGATGGCCACGGCCAGCATCTCGGACGCGCGCTCCATCAGGCTGCGCTCGGCCTCGGTCACCGGGCGGTTGAAGCCCAGCTCGATCACGGCATACACCTCGCGGTTCTCGATGGCGGGGGCCAACAGCAGCTCGGCCGGGCTGGCCTGCCCGGTGCTGGACGACACCGGCAAATAGCCCGGCGGCACGTCGCGCACATGCATCAGCTGGCGCGACCGTGCGGCCTGCCCCACCAGGCCTTCACCGCTGAGCAGGGTTTCGGTCAGCCGCTCGCGGGGCAGCGCGTAGCCGCCAAACAGCGTGAAGCTCCCGTTGCGGTCGGCCACATACCCGGCACCCACCTGGGCCTTGAGGTAGGTAGCAAGGTATTCCAGCGCCAGCTCGCCCAGGTCTTCCAGCCGGTGGTCGCCCTGCAGGCGCTGGCCCAGCCCGGTGAGACCGGCAGACACCCAGGACTGGCTGGCCTTGGCCCGGTATTCGCGCGACGTCAGCGCGGCCGAAAGGCAGATCAGAACCAGCAGCACCACGGAGCCGGTGCTGGAGTACAGATTGGAGTTGGAGGCCGCGTTCACCCACTGCGCGCGGCGTTCCTCCAGCTGCGTGTTCTGTTGGGTGCGCAGGTTGTCCATCACATTGCGCATGCGGTCCATGATGTCCTTGCCCGCACCGCTGTGCACCAGTGCCATGGACCCCACGATGTCGCCGTTCCTGCGCAACGCGATGGTTTCATTCAGCTCCCGCAGCTTCTGCTGGGAGAGATCGTCCAGCTGCGTGACCAACTGCCGGTGGACGGGGTACTCCGCCGAGCTGGCCTTGAGGCTTTCCATGTGCTTGTTCAGCGACGCCACCGCCAATTCGTAGGGCTGCAGGTAGGCACCGTCCCCCGTCAGCAGATAGCCGCGCTGGCCGGTTTCCGCGTCCTTCATGGCCGAATTGAACAGGTTCAGCTCGCGCATGGCGAGCGTGGTCCGGTCCATGGCCCGCACGGCGGCGGTGCGCGTTTCGGCAGAGCGGAAGTTGACGATGGCAATGATCAGGGTGGCCAGGGCCGCCACCACAAAGCCCGCAAGCACGGTCCAGGGGATGGCAAAGCGGAGAGCGGCTTGGGGGCTGCTGGAAGATGCAGTCATGCGGCGGGGCGTAGGGTGTGGAAGACCGCGCGACTCTACCGGGTTTGTTGCCATTTGTACGTCAGCCGATGCCGCGTCTTGCAGGCGGCGGGGGCTGCTACATTCGGTGCGCCCCACAAGCCTCGCGGGCGCCCCGCCTTGCCCTTTTCTTGTTCCCGCCATGTCTTTCGCCTCGCCGACCAGCCGCTTCGCCCTGTACCTGGACCTCATCCGCTGGGACCGCCCCGCCGGCTGGCTGGTGTGCCTGTGGCCCACGCTGAGCGCGCTGTGGATCGCGGCTGAGGGCTTTCCGGGCTGGCACCTGCTCATTGTGTTCGTGCTGGGCACCATCCTCATGCGCAGCGCAGGCTGCTGCGTAAACGACGTGGCCGACCGGGACTTCGACAAGCACGTCAAGCGCACCGCGCAGCGGCCTGTGACCACGGGCGCGGTGAGCGTGAAGGAGGCGCTGGGCCTGGGCGCGGTGCTGGCGCTGCTGGCCTTTGGCCTGGTGCTGACCACCAATGCGGCTGCCGTGGCCTGGTCCGTGCCCGCGCTGCTGGTGGCCATCGCCTACCCCTTCACCAAGCGCATCATCGCCATGCCGCAGGCGGTGCTGGGCATCGCGTTCAACTTCGGCATCGTGATTGCCTTTGCCGCCGTGCAGGGCAGCGTGCCGGCTGTGGCCTGGTGGATGTGGCTGGGCAACCTGTTCTGGGTGCTGGCCTACGACACCGAATACGCCATGGTGGACCGCGACGACGACCTCAAGATCGGCATCAAGACCTCGGCCATCACGCTGGGGCGGTTCGATGTGGCAGGCATCGTGCTGTTCTACTTGCTTTTCATCGGTACTTGGGCGGTAGCGCTTGCTCCGTATGCGCTAGGCGCTATTTTTTATGTAGCGTTAATAGCCGCCCTGGCCCAGGCAGCCTGGCATTTTTCACTCATCCGCACCCGCACGCGCGAGGGCTGCTTTACAGCGTTCCGCGTCAACCACTGGCTGGGCGCCACAGTGTTTGCGGGCATTGCGGGCAGCTATCTGCTACGGCAGTTACTCATGAATTGATAGCTGCTAGCGCTTGCTGGATAAGCGCTAGAAGGCAATTTGGTTTGAAATGTCATGGCTTGGGCTCTTGCCCCAACCGTTCGGACGGTGTCTTTTTCAGAAGGCTTGTTGCATGCGGCGTTCCGTGCAGGCGATGGGTTTGGTGCCTGCCTCTGATCGGTCCGCTGGGCCTCACACCGGCAATGGCCGTTCTTCGCGCAGCGTGCGGCCGTTCTGGTCCGTCCAGATGAAGACGGCAGGTTCTGCGGCGGCGGGCGGCGGCAGCAAAAAACGCAGGTAGGGGTTTTCGGAAGTCCCGGTCTGGAAACGGGCGGTCAGTGCGGCGCGCTCGCCCAGGCGCAACGTGAAGTCGCGCACCAGGTTTTGCGGCAAGGGCTTGCCGTCGGTGCCAGGGCGCAGACCGGTTTCCATGGGGTGCTGCACCAGCGCCTTGACCTCAATGGGGCCACCCGCCTTGGCGTTTTTGGCCAGGGCAATGCGGGGGCTGCGCATGCCCTCGTTCGGCGTTGTCTCGCCAGCGCCCAGGCAGCCGCTGACGGTGACCTGCACCCTGCGCTGAGTCACCCATGCACTGTTCTTGCTGCCCAGCGCCACGGCGATCACCGTCTGGCTCTCGGCCAGCCGCACGCGCGTGGCAAAGTCGGGCAGCACCCGGTCGCCCGGCAGCTCAAAGCTCAGCAAGCCCGGGTTGGGGTTGCGCGTGGCCAGAAGGTGGATGGCCACCACCGTCTCGCCAGCGGGCGGTGTGCCGCGAAAGGCCACAGACAGTGGCACGGCGCCGCCGTTTTCCGACAGCGCGGGCAGATCCAGTTCCAGGCCTGTGCCCTGAAGGTTGCGCCCGCGCAGCAGTTGCTGCGCAGGGGTAAAAGCGGCGGCGTCCTGGGCGCTGGCGGTGCGTGCGGCCAGCAGCGCGCCCAGGGTCAAAAGGCAGTTTCGTCGGTGCATCGCGTTATTGTCCTTCACGGGCTGAGGTGCGCCACGCCAGCCAGGCGCCCCCCACGATGCCCGCCAGCGCGGGGTAGGTGCTCAGCGCCAGCGTCGAAAACCCGGTCAAGCCCTGTCCGATGGAGCAGCCCAGCGCCAGCACCCCGCCCACGCCCATGAGCGTGCCACCGACGATGGAGCGGCCCGTCTGCGCCGCGGTGGTGAAGCCCTGCCACTGGAACTCGCGTCGCACCAGAGCGCTGGCCAGTGCGCCCACCAGCACGCCAGCACACAGCACAGCGCCGGTGCTGGCGCCAATGCCTGTGGACAGCTGCAGGTACTGCAGGCTCTGCGCCACGGGGGCCACGAAGGTCAGCGAACCCAGCGGCAGCGGCTCGAAGTCGTCGGCGCCCAGGCGGCCGGTGATCCACCATCCCAGCGGTACCAGCAGACCGATCAGCACGCCCGGCAGCAGCGCGCGCGCGGGCGAAGCTGGGGCGCTGAGCGGGGCGGCGGCGGTGGCCGTCGTTGAAGTGGGCACGGAACGCCGCGTCAGCGCCCAGCCCAGCAAGGCAGCCAGCAGCAGCACCACGCAGGCCCAGCGCCAAGCTGCGGCAGGCACGGGCTGAGACAGCGGTAACAGCCAGGCGATCAGGGCGGGCAGGGTGGCGGCAGGCAGTTCGGTCTGGGTGGCTTCGGTCAGGCGAATGCGCAGCGGCGCGAGCACGCCCGAGAGCGTGGCAGCCGCACCCACCGCCAGGCACAACAGCGTGACCAACGAGCGCAGGTTGCCACTTCCCAGTAGCACCAGGCTGCGTGCACCGCAGGCATTGGCCAGCGCCATGCCGTAGCCAAACAGCAGGCCGCCCAGCAGCAGTGCGACGAGCGACAGCCGGCTTTGTGCGTAAAGCGACTGTCCCAGGTTCACATCGGCGGCGCCAGCCAACCACTGGCTGCCTACCAGCGCCGTGGCCATGGCCACCGCGAACAGGCGCAAGGGGCCAGGCTGGGTGCGCGCAAAGGCGGCCTGCAACGCCCGCAGAAAACAGAACCGGCTGCCTTGCGCCAGCACGCCAAAAGCCAGGCCCAGCGCGGCCGTGGCTCCCAGCACCCAGGCTTCACGCTGCCCAGCGACGATGGCGTTCCAGTCAATCATCGCGGCGTCACGCGGGCCGCGGCGTGCCCCACGTGTCCTGGCTGATCGCCTGGTACCAGCCGTGTGCGTAGGCAGCTTCAGCGCGGCGGATGCCGTCATCGGCAGTGGCACCGCTCAGGCCCCCCGAGTTGGGCACGGTGATGATCTTGTCGTTCTCAACGCGGTACACCCCCGCCACGGTCACGCCGTAGTCGGGTGCGGCCAGGCTGTAGCAGGTGTTCACCCAGATGGCCTGGGCCGGTGCACTGCCCTCCAGCGAGGCCACGATGGCCGCCGCAGCAACCTTGGCCTGGGCATTGGCCGTAAAGCCCGACTTGGGCATGGGCGCGGCAATGGTGGCGTCGCCCACCACATAGATGTCCTTTTGCAGCCGCGACTCGAAGGTGTTGGGGTTGACCGGCACCCAGCCCGACGGGTCGGTCACACCTGCGCGGTCGGCAATGAAACCGGCCTTTTGCGGCGGCACCACGTTCAGCACGGCCGCCTTGTGGCGGGTGCCAAACTCGGTCTGCACTTCACGCCGCGCAGCGTCCACGCGCACCACGCGCCCGTCCTTGGACAGGCCCACCCATTCGATGCGGTCGCCGTAGAGTTTTTTCCACGCCGCCTGGAACAGGCCCTGCTTGGAGAAGTTGTCCTTGGCGTCCAGGATCAGCACCTTGGAGCGCGGCTTGTGGCGGCTGAAGTAGTGCGCAATCAGGCTGGCCCGCTCGTAGGGGCCAGGCGGGCAGCGGAACGGATCGGGGGGCACGCTCAGCACGAACACACCACCATCCTCGATGCTTTCAAGCTGCCGGCGCAGCAGCGTAGTCTGTGGCCCGGCCCGCCAGGCGTGGGGCGCCAGCTCTGCCGCGCGTTCGTCGTAGCCCTCGATCGCGTTCCAGCGAAAGTCGATGCCAGGCGACAGCAACAGGCGGTCGTATTGCAGTGTGGTGCCCGTGGAAAGCCGCACGGTGCGCGCTGTCGGGTTCACATCTTCGGCCAGCGCGTGCACCACGCGCACGCCATAGGTGCCCTGCAGCTCGTCATACCCGTGGGAGACGGAGTCCAGCGTGCGTTCGCCAGCCAGCACCAGGTTGGACATGGGGCAGGTGTGAAAGCGCTTGCTGGGCTCTACCAGCACCACGTCCACGGCGGGGTTGGCACGTTTGATGTACTTGGCGGCTGTGGCGCCGCCAAAGCCACCGCCTACCACCACCACCCGGCCCGCAGGGGCTCGGCCTATCGTGGGGGTCGAGCAAGCGGCCAGCACGGGCAGCACGGACGCAGCGCCCAGGCCCTGCAGAAACAGTCGGCGGGAGGGCGCAATTTCAAAGCGGGTGTTGTTGCTCTGGGTGTTGTTGTCGTCGTGCATGGTCGCCCCCCTTCACGGCTTGCGGATCGATGAGAAATGCGAGGCCAGCGCACGCAGCTCCTCGTCGGTGTAGCCCTTGGCGATGCGGTCCATCACCGTGGTGCCCGCGGGTGCTCGGTGCTTGAAGTTGAGCAGTTGCGTGGACAGCACATCGGCGGGGCGCCCCGCAATCGCGGGAATCGGCCCCTGGAAGCCGCCGTCCGTGCCATGGCAGTTGGCGCACGAGGCCGACAGCAGCTTCACTTGCTGCTGCGAAAGCGGCGTGGCGGCCTGCGCCATGACCACCGTGGGCGCCAGAAGCGCCAGCGCGCCGCACAACGCGACGCGCTGCCCAAAGACCTGAAAGAGCGTGTCCTGAGAAGGGGAGTTTCGTGGTTTCATGTGATACCTCGGGTCTGGTGGGTGAATGGCGGATCCATTCCAAAATGGTTTTTCATCCGAAAAATGCGCAAACCCGCCAGACTTTTGAACACGCCAACATGAGTGGCTGATTCAAAAGGCGGTTCTCGGATGACGCAGCAGCTGTTGTCCGGGTGAAAAACCTCCGCGCCCAGTCTAGGCAGGCATGCGAGAAGATGTAACAGCATTAAATTTATAAGTTAATGCTGAAAATATGAGTGAGCCGAGTGCAGTGGGTAGTATGCTGCAAAAAAGATAGCTGCCGCCCCTTTTCTGATAAGCGATGGCGCTTTAAATCAGTTCCCAAACTCATCGCCCAGCTCCTCCGCCCGCTGCTGCGCTGCCTGCATGGCCCGGACAAAGGACTCCCCCACAGCGTCGCGCTCAAGCGACGTAAGGGCTGCGTAGGTGGTGCCACCTTTCGATGTGACGCGCTCGCGCAGCACGGCCGGGGGCTCGTCGGAGCGGCGCGCCAGCTCCGATGCGCCCACAAAGGTGCCCACGGCCAGCTGGTGCGCCTGCTGGGAACTCAGCCCCATGGCCGTGCCCGCGCGGGTCATGGCCTCCAGGAAGTAAAAGACATAGGCCGGGCCCGAGCCCGACAGCGCCGTCACGGCATCGAGCTGCTTTTCGGCGTCGACCCATAAGAATTCGCCCGTGCTGGCCAGGATGGCTTCGACCTGCGTGCGTTCCTCCGCGCTCACTGCGGGGCGGGCATAGATTGCGCTCATGCCCTTGCCCACCAGGGCTGGCGTGTTGGGCATGGTGCGCACGATGCGCTCGCTGCCCAGCCACTGCGCAAGGCTGTCCGAGCGGATGCCGGCGGCCACGCTCAGGTGCAGCGCATCGGCCGTGTGGGCGCGGGCCTGCGCGGCGGCGTCCTTGAAGGTTTGTGGCTTGACGGCCCAGACCACGATGCGCGCGCGCTGCAGGGCGGGGCCGGCCTCGGGCAACGCGGTAAGGCCGTAGTTGCGCAGCAGCGCCTCGCGCGTGGGTGCATAGGGCTCGACCACTTCGATCTGGCCGACGGGGTGGCCCTGGCGGATCAGCCCGCCAATGATGGCGCTGGCCATGTTGCCGCCCCCGATGAAGGCGACGGTGGGGAGGGAGGAGGTAGCGGCAAGGGTGCTCATGGTGCGTGGGGAACGGCAGACAACGGTCAGGGGTCCTGATGGTAGCGCCCGCACCGCGGGGCTTGCGGGCTGCGGGCGTCACTGCGCGCAGCTCTCATGGGCCGCAAGCTGCGCTACTGCGGGTGTCATTCCGCCGTGGTCTGGCGCACGGCGCGTTCCCAGTTCGCCATCAGCTCCTGCGCCCGCGCGTTGCCCAGCGTGGGCACAAAGCGCCGGTCGGCGCGCCACAGCTGGGACAGCTCGGCGGTGCTGGCGTACACGCCGCTCGACAGGCCGGCGAGGTAGGCGGCGCCCAGGGCTGTGGTCTCGATGACGGCCGGCCGCACTACCGGGATGCCCAGCAGGTCCGCCTGGAACTGCATGAGCAGATCGTTCACGCAGGCGCCGCCGTCCACCCGCAGCTCGCTCACCGGGGCGCCGCCGGCGGCCACGGCGTCGCGGCTCATGGCCTGCAGCAGGGCGGCGCTCTGGTAGGCAATGCTTTCCAGCGCGGCGCGGGCAATGTGGGCAATGGTGGTACCGCGCGTGAGGCCGGTGATGGTGCCGCGCGAGTCGGGCTTCCAGTACGGCGCGCCCAGGCCGGTGAAGGCGGGCACCATCATCACGCCGCCCGAATCCGGCACGCTTTGGGCCAGCGACTCGACCTCGCTGCTGTTGGTGATGGCGCGCAGGCCGTCGCGCAGCCACTGCACCACGGCGCCGCCCACGAACACGCTGCCTTCCATGGCGAATTCCGGGGATGCGGAAACCTGCGCTGCGCTGGTGGTGAGCAGGCCGTTTTGCGAAGTCTGGAACGCGCCGCCCGTGTGCATCAGCATGAAGCAGCCCGTGCCATACGTGTTCTTGGCCATGCCGGCCGTGAAGCAGGCCTGGCCGAACAGCGCGCTTTGCTGGTCGCCCGCCACGCCGCCCACCCGGATGCCGTGGCCCAGCAGGTCCGGATTGATGTCGCAGAAGTGCGCGCTGGAGGGCAACACCTCGGGCATCAGCGATTTGGGAATGCGCAGCAGCGCCAGCAGATCGTCGTCCCACTGGTTGGTGTGCACGTTGAACAGCATGGTGCGCGAGGCGTTGCTTACGTCCGTCACGTGCCGCTGGCCGTGGGTGAGCTGCCACATCAGCCAGCTGTCCACCGTGCCAAAGGCCAGCTCGCCACGCTCGGCGGCTTCGCGCGCGCCCGGCACGTGGTCCAGCAGCCACTGCAGCTTGGTGCCCGAGAAGTAGGCGTCGATCAGCAGGCCCGTCTTGGCCTGGATGGTGCCGGCGTGGCCCTGCTCGCGCAGCTGGGCGCAGGCGGGCTCGGCGCGCCGGTCCTGCCACACGATGGCGTGGTGCACGGGCTGGCCGGTCTTTCGGTTCCACAGCACGGTGGTCTCGCGCTGGTTGGTGATGCCCACGGCGCGCAGGGCGTTGGCGGCAATGCCGGCCTGGGCCAGCGCATAGCGCGCGGTGGCCAGCTGGGTGCGCCAGATTTCCAGCGGGTCGTGTTCCACCCAGCCGGGCTGGGGGTAGATCTGCGGCAGCTCCTGCTGCGCCTGCGCCACGATGTGGCCGCGTTCGTCGAACACGATGCTGCGGGAGCTGGAGGTGCCTTGGTCGAGTGCGAGCAGGTAGGTCATGGGGACGAAGGATAGGGGAAGCTACTGGGCCACGGTGCAGATCACGCCGGCGTCCTGCAGCAGGGCAGGGAAAGGCTCGGGCGGCGGCGCATCGGTGAACAGCCTTCCGATCTGGCCCAGCGTTGCCAGCTGCACCATCGCTGGCCGGTTGAACTTGCTGTGGTCGGCGGCCAGCCACACCTCGCGCGACTGGGCAATGATGGTCTGCGCCACCTTCACTTCGCGGTAGTCGAAGTCGCGCAGCGAGCCGTCCGGCTCGATGCCCGAGATGCCGATGAGCGCAATGTCCACCTTGAACTGGCGGATGAAGTCCACCGCCGCCTCGCCCACGATGCCCCGGTCGCGCGCGCGCACCACGCCGCCCGCCACGATGACCTCGCACTCGGGGTTGCCGCTCAGGATGGCGGCCACATTCAGGTTGTTGGTGATCACGCGCAGGCCCCGGTGGTGCAGCAGCGCCTTGGCGATGGCCTCGGTGGTGGTGCCGATGTTCAGGATCAGCGAGCAGTCGTTGGGCACCTGCTCGGCCACGGCGCGCGCAATGCGCGCCTTGCCTTCGGCATGGAGCGTTTCGCGCTGGGTGTGCGCCAGGTTCTCCACCGTGGAGCTGGGCACGCGCACGCCGCCGTGAAAGCGCGTCAGCAGGCCCGATTCGGCCAGGCGCTGCACGTCGCGGCGCACCGTCTGCAACGTGACCCCCAGGGTGTCGGCGAGCTGTTCCACCGTGGCGGACTTGCGCGCGCGCACTTCTTCGAGCAGCAGCAGTTGTCGGGGATTCGTATTCACGCGTATTAATTGGTTGGGGAGTGAGGCAACTTTAAATCGAACGAAAAGGAACCTGTTAAGGGTTAACCTTAATTCGAAACGATCAAAAAAGAACAAAAATGAACGCAATCGAAAATTTGGGAGCTGCGGCATTGGACAGGCTGCGAGCGCCCATTCATCAGGCCCTTGGGGCAACAAAGAAAGGTTGCGTGATGCAGCTGGCATTGGACAGCATCAGCAAGAAGGTGGGGGCGCAGACCTGGCTGTACGACATGAACCTGTCGCTGCAGCCCAATGCCGTGACGGTGTTGCTGGGGGCGACCCAGGCGGGCAAGACCAGCCTGATGCGCATCATGGCGGGGCTGGATGTGCCCACCACGGGCACTGTCAAGGTCGATGGGGTGGATGTGACCGGCATGCCCGTGCGCGAGCGCAATGTGGCCATGGTGTACCAGCAGTTCATCAACTACCCCTCGATGAAGGTGGCGGCCAACATTGCGTCGCCGTTGAAGTTGCGCGGCGAAAAGAACATCGACGCCCGCGTGCGCGAGATCGCCAGCCGCCTGCACATCGACATGTTCCTGGACCGCTACCCGGCCGAGCTGTCGGGCGGCCAGCAGCAGCGCGTGGCGCTGGCCCGCGCCCTGGCCAAGGGCGCGCCGCTGATGCTGCTGGACGAGCCCCTGGTGAACCTCGACTACAAGCTGCGCGAGGAACTGCGCGAAGAGCTGACCCAGCTGTTTGCCGCCGGCCAGTCCACCGTGGTCTATGCCACCACCGAGCCGGGCGAGGCCCTGCTGCTGGGCGGCTACACGGCCGTGCTGGACGAGGGCCGGCTGCTGCAGTATGGCCCCACGGCCGAGGTGTTTCACGCGCCCAATTCGCTGCGCGTGGCGCGCGCCTTCAGCGACCCGCCGATGAATCTGGTCGCCGCGACCATGACCGCCCAGGACGTGCAGCTGCAGGGCGGCGCGGTGCTTCCCATTGCGCTGCCGCAGGGCACGGCCGCGGGCAGCGTCACCGTGGGCATCCGTGCGAGCGCACTGCGCGAGCAGGCCCGGCCCGGCGATGTGAGTGTGAGCGGCGTGGTGGAGCTGGCCGAAATCTCGGGCTCCGACACCTTTGTGCACGTGGACACGCCCTGGGGCGAACTGGTGGCGCAGCTCACCGGCGTGCATTACTTTGAACTGGGCACGCCGCTGGCGCTGCACCTGGACCCGGCGCAGGCCTTTGTGTTTGGCGCCGACGACCGTCTGGTGTGGGCGCCCGCACGCCCTGCCGCGGCCGAACAAGGAGGGCGCTGAGATGGCCCGCATCAGTCTGGACCTCGCGCATTCGTACAAGCCCCACCCGCAGCAGGACAGTGACTACGCGCTGCTGCCTTTGAAGATGGAGTTCGAGGACGGCGGCGCGTATGCGCTGCTGGGCCCCTCGGGCTGCGGCAAGACCACCATGCTCAACATCATGTCGGGCCTGCTGGTGCCGTCGCACGGTAAGGTGCTGTTTGACGGCCGCGACGTGACGCGCGCCACGCCGCAGGACCGCAACATCGCCCAGGTGTTCCAGTTTCCGGTGATCTACGACACCATGACGGTGGCCGAGAACCTGGCGTTCCCGCTGAAGAACCGCAAGGTGCCCGAGGCGCAGATCAAACAGCGCGTGGGCGCCATCGCCGAAATGCTGGAGATGAGCCACCAGCTCAACATGCGCGCTGCGGGCCTGTCGGCCGACCAGAAGCAGAAGATCTCGCTGGGCCGCGGCCTGGTGCGCTCGGACGTGGCGGCCGTGCTGTTCGACGAGCCGCTCACCGTGATCGACCCGCACCTCAAGTGGCAGCTGCGGCGCAAGCTCAAGCAGATCCACCACGAACTCAAGCTCACGCTGATCTACGTGACGCACGACCAGGTGGAGGCCCTGACCTTTGCCGACCAGGTGGTGGTGATGACGCGCGGCAAGGCCGTGCAGGTGGGCTCGGCCGACGCGCTGTTCGAGCGCCCGCAGCACACCTTTGTGGGGCATTTCATCGGCTCGCCGGGCATGAACTTCCTGCCTGCGCAGGTGCAGGGCGGGGCGCTGGAGGTGGCAGGCCAAGCGTTGGCCGGCCCGGCAGCACCTCCCGGGCGCCCGCTGCCCGAGGGCGCGCTCAAGGTCGGCATCCGGCCCGAATACCTCGCCCTGGCACAGCCGCAGCAGCCCGGCGCATTGCCCTGCACGGTGGCGCAGGTGCAGGACATTGGCACCTACCTCATGCTGACCGCCAAGGTGGGCGAGCACACGCTCAAGGCGCGCCTGAGCCCCGACACGCGCCAGGTGCCCCCGGTGGGCGGCATGGTCTGGCTGCAGGTGCTGGGGGAGCACACCTGCTTCTATCAGAACGAGGAGCTCGTGGCATGACGGCCCACCCTCTGAGCCGCTGCGAGGGGGACGACGCCCTTTGCTGCGGGGTGGCCCTTGCAGGGCATCGCCCCGACGACACCATGCCCGGTGCAGATGCCGTCGGTGAATCGCCACTGTGTGGAGAACGGACATGAGTTCGACAACCAAACCGGTGAACCAGAAAGCCTGGTTCCTGATCCTGCCCGTGATTGTGTGCGTGGCCTTCTCGGCCATCCTGCCGCTGATGACGGTGGTGAACTACTCGGTGCAGGACATCATCAGCCCCGAGCGCCGCGTGTTCGTGGGCACCGAATGGTTTGCCGCCGTGATGCGCGACGAGGAGCTGCACGCCGCGCTGTGGCGCCAGCTGACCTTCTCGCTGGCCGTGCTGGCGGTGGAGATTCCGCTGGGCATCCTGCTCGCGCTGTCCATGCCCGCGCAGGGCTGGAAGTCGTCCGCCGTGCTGGTGGTGGTGGCGCTGTCGCTGCTGATCCCGTGGAACGTGGTGGGCACCATCTGGCAGATCTATGGCCGTGCCGACATCGGCCTCATGGGCCGCGCGCTGCAGGAGCTGGGCATTGACTACAGCTACACCGGCAACGCCACGCAGGCCTGGCTTACCGTGCTGCTGATGGACGTGTGGCACTGGACGCCGCTGGTGGCGCTGCTGGCGTTTGCCGGTCTGCGCAGCATTCCGGACGCGTACTACCAGGCCGCGCGCATCGACGGTGCCAGCAAGTTCGCCGTGTTCCGCTACATCCAGCTGCCCAAGATGCGCGGCGTGCTGATGATTGCCGTGCTGCTGCGCTTCATGGACAGCTTCATGATCTACACCGAGCCCTTCGTGCTGACCGGTGGCGGGCCGGGCAATGCCACCACCTTCCTCAGCCAGTACCTCACGCAGAAGGCCGTGGGCCAGTTCGACCTGGGGCCGGCGGCCGCCTTCTCGCTGATCTATTTCTTCATCATCCTGCTGCTGTGCTTCATCCTCTACAACTGGATGCAGCGCGTGGGCACTGCCGAAAAGGAGGGTGGCCATGAATAACGAGCGCCGCTTCCAGAAACGCACGCTGTTCCTGATCGCCTACCTGGTCTTCGCCGTGTTGCCCATCTACTGGATGGTCAACATGAGCTTCAAGACCAACGACGAGATCCTGTCGAGCTTCTCGCTGTGGCCGCAGAACTTCACCTGGGCCAACTACCAGACCATCTTCACCGACGCGTCCTGGTATTCGGGGTACATCAACAGCCTGATCTACGTGGCCATCAACACGGTGATCTCGCTCACCGTGGCGCTGCCGGCCGCGTACGCGTTCAGCCGCTACCAGTTTTTGGGCGACAAGCACGTGTTCTTCTGGCTGCTGACCAACCGCATGACGCCACCGGCCGTGTTTTTGCTGCCGTTCTTCCAGCTGTACACCACCGTGGGGCTGATGGACACGCACATCGCCGTGGCGCTGGCGCACCTCTTGTTCAACGTGCCCCTGGCGGTGTGGATTCTGGAAGGCTTCATGAGTGGCATCCCGCGCGAGATCGACGAGACCGCCTACATCGACGGCTACAGCTTCCCGCGCTTTTTCCTCACCATCTTCCTGCCGCTCATCAAGGCCGGCGTGGGCGTGGCGGCGTTCTTCTGCTTCATGTTCAGCTGGGTGGAGCTGCTGCTGGCCCGCACGCTCACCAGCGTGAATGCCAAGCCCATCGTGGCCACGATGACGCGCACGGTGAGCGCGAGCGGCATGGACTGGGCCACGCTCGCCGCCGCTGGCGTGCTGACCATCGTGCCCGGCGCGATCGTGATCTGGTTTGTACGGCACTACATCGCGAAGGGTTTCGCGATGGGAAGAGTGTGAGGAGACGTCGACATGTTTGACTGGATGGCCTGGACACTGCCCGTGGCGGTCTTTTTTGTCTGCATCGTGCTCATGCTGATCGGCATGACGGTGTGGGAGATCAAGTCGCCCACCACCCTGCGCAAGGGGTTCTTGCCGCTGGCCACCACGCGTGGCGACCGGCTGTTCATCGGGTTGCTGTCCGCAGCCTATGTGAACCTCATTTTTGTGGGCATCAGCGGCAAGCTGGCCCAGTGGTTCAGCCTGGAGTCCGACCCGTCGATCTGGATCAGCTTTGTGCTGTCGATGGCGCTGCTGGCGCTGATCATGCGCAAGGGTTGACGTTGGTATCAAAAAGATAGCTGGTAGCGCTTGATGAATCAGCGTTTAGGCCAAAAAACCATCTCAATGCAAGAAGCAGCAAGCGCTGGCAGCTACTGTTTTTGATGAGTTTCAAGCGCCAGCCCTATTTCCCCCGGGGCTGGTGTTGTTCTACCCAAGGGGGTTTCCATCTGAGGAGACAGCAATGAAGATGCAGTTCAAGGCGATCGCTTTCGCCGCCGCGGCCCTGGCAATGGGGCAGGCTGCCTGGGCCGGCGAGGCCGAGGCCAAGAAGTGGATCGATAGCGAGTTCCAGCCATCCACGCTGAGCAAAGACCAGCAGATGGCCGAGATGAAGTGGTTCATCGACACCGCCAAGAAGCTCCAGGCCAAGGGCGTAAAGGAGATCTCCGTCGTCTCGGAAACCATCACCACGCACGAATACGAATCCAAGACCCTGGCCAAGGCCTTCGAGGAAATCACCGGCATCAAGGTCAAGCACGACCTGATCCAGGAAGGCGACGTGGTCGAGAAGCTGCAGACCTCCATGCAGTCGGGCAAGTCCATTTATGACGGCTGGATCAGCGACTCGGACCTGATCGGCACCCACTACCGCTACGGCAAGGTCCTGAACCTGACCGACTACATGAGCGGCAACGGCAAGGAGTGGACCAACCCCGGCATCGACATCAAGGACTACATCGGCACCAAGTTCACCACGGCGCCGGATGGCAAGCTCTACCAGTTGCCCGACCAGCAATTCGCCAACCTGTACTGGTTCCGCGCCGACCTGTTTGACCGCAAGGACATCAAGGACAAGTTCAAGGCCAAGTACGGCTACGACCTGGGCGTGCCGCTGAACTGGTCTGCGTATGAAGACATCGCCGAGTTCTTCACCAACGACGTTAAGATCATCGACGGCAAGGCCATCTACGGCCACATGGACTACGGCAAGAAGGACCCGTCGCTGGGCTGGCGCTTCACCGACGCCTGGCTGTCCATGGCCGGTACAGCGGACATCGGCGCGCCCAACGGTCTGCCGATTGACGAATGGGGCATCCGCGTGGCCGACGACAAGTGCACGCCTGTGGGAGCATCGGTGGCCCGCGGTGGTGCCACCAACTCGCCCGCTGCCGTGTACGCCCTCACCAAGTACGTGGACTGGATGAAGAAGTACGCGCCCAAGGAAGCCACCGGCATGACCTTCGGCGAGGCCGGCCCCGTGCCCGCCCAGGGCCAGATCGCGCAGCAGATTTTCTGGTACACCGCCTTCACCGCCGACATGACCAAGCCCGGCCTGCCCGTGGTGAACGCAGACGGCACGCCCAAGTGGCGCATGGCCCCCGGCCCCAACGGCCCCTACTGGAAGCAGGGCATGCAAAACGGCTACCAGGACGTGGGCAGTTGGACCTTCTTCAAGGACCACGACGCCAACAAGACGGCCGCCGCCTGGCTCTATGCCCAGTTCGTGACGGCCAAGACCACCTCGCTCAAGAAGACCCTGGTGGGCCTGACGCCGATCCGCGAGAGCGACATCCAGTCCAAGGCCATGACCGACGCTGCACCCAAGCTGGGTGGCCTGGTCGAGTTCTACCGCAGCCCCGCCCGCGTGGCATGGTCGCCCACCGGTACCAACGTTCCTGACTACCCCAAGCTGGCCCAGCTGTGGTGGAAGAACGTGGCCCAGGCTGTGACCGGTGAAAAGACGCCCCAAGGTGCCATGGACACGCTGGCCGACGAAATGGACCAGGTGATGGCCCGCCTGGAGCGTGCCGGCATGGCCCACTGCGCGCCCAAGCTCAACAAGAAGGAAGACCCCAAGAAGTGGCTGTCGGACAAGCAGGCCCCGTGGGCCAAGCTGGCCAACGAAAAGCCCAAGGGCGAAACCATTGCCTATGACAAGCTGCTGCAGGCCTGGAAGGATGGCAAGGTGCGCTGAGTCCCGTCCTTTCAAGCTAGCTGTCGCTCTGTGACGGTTCTCTGGCAGCCCGGGCCCACAAGGTTCCTGGCTGCCTTTTTCGCTCCAATCCGTACCGGAGGCAGCCCCGCTTCTGCAGCGGGTCCCCCGGAAATGTCAAGAATTCAAGGGTAAACCCTTAAATTCTTGCTCCGCCCATGGACAATCCCCCCATGACCCCAGTTTCTGCTTCTGTTTCTGCCCCCCTTCCTACCCGGCGCGCCGACCTGCTGGCCCGCCTGGCCCAGCCCCACACCTACGACCTTGCCGTGATCGGCGGGGGGGCGACAGGCCTGGGGGTGGCGCTGGATGCGGCCGCGCGTGGTTTCAGCGTGGTGCTGGTGGATTCGCACGACTTTGCCAAGGGGACCTCCTCGCGCGCCACCAAGCTGGTGCACGGCGGCGTTCGCTACTTGGCCCAGGGCAACATCGCCTTGGTACGCGAAGCCCTGCACGAGCGCACCACCCTGCTGAACAACGCCCCCCATCTGGCGCAACCCCTGCCGTTCGTCATGCCGTCGTACCACGTGTGGGAGACGCCCTTCTACGGCATCGGCCTCAAGATGTACGACGCGCTGGCCGGAAAGGCCGGCCTGGGCGCTACCGAGTTTCTCGGCCGCGCCCGCACGCTGCAGTGCCTGCCCACCGCTCGCACCGAAGGGCTCAAGGGCGGAGTCAAATACTGGGACGGGCAGTTTGACGACGCGCGGCTGGCCCTGGCGCTGGCGCGGACTGCCGCCAGCCGAGGCGCGTTGCTGGTCAACTACTGCCCCGCGCGTTCCCTCATCCACGAAGGCGGCAAGGTGGCCGGCCTGGTGTGCGAGGACCAAGCCACCGGCCAGCAGTTCAGTGTGCACGCCCGCGCGGTGGTGAACGCCACCGGCGTGTGGGTGGACAGCTTGCGCCAGATGGACGGCGAGGCCATCGGCCGGCCCGTGAAGCCCATTGTGGCGCCCAGCCAGGGCGTGCACATCGTGGTGGATCGCGAGTTTTTGCCCTCCGACCACGCGCTGATGGTGCCCAAGACCGCTGATGGGCGCGTGCTGTTTGCCGTGCCCTGGCTGGGCAAGCTCATCCTGGGCACCACGGACAGCCCCCGCCAGGACATCGTGCGCGAGCCAGCGCCTTTCGGCGAAGAGGTCCGTTTCATCCTCGGCGAATCCGCCCGCTACCTGACCCGCGCCCCCCGGGTGGAAGACATCCGCAGCATCTGGGTCGGCCTGCGCCCTCTGGTAAAACCGCAGGACGACGATGGTGACAATACCAAGAAGATCAGTCGCGAACACACGGTGCTGGCCAGCAAGAGCGGCCTTATCACCGTGACGGGCGGCAAGTGGACCACCTACCGCGCCATGGCGGAGGACGTGTTGCAAAAATGCTTCAATGTCGGGTTGCTCCCGTCCAAGTCGGCGGGCGTGACCAACCAGCTGCCGTTGGTGGGTGCCCCCGCGGGCCCGGTACATCACCGCATCAGCGACGCCCCGGGGCTGCACTCGTATGGCAGCGATGCCCCGGCGGTGCAGGCCACGCCGGGCGCTGATACGCCCCTGGGCAGCGGGCTGACCGCCGCCATGGTGCGCTTTGCAGCACGCCACGAGTACGCCTGCACGGTGGAAGACGTGCTGGCCCGCCGTTCGCGCCTGCTCTTCCTCGATGCGCGCCAGGCTATTGCGCTGGCCCCGGCCGTCGCGGACATCCTGCGCGAAGAGTTGGGGGCCGACCCGCAGCTGGACGCCTTCCTGGCGCTGGCGCAACAGTACCTGCAGGTGCCTGTGTGAGCCGTCGGCGTCACAGGCGCATACAAGCCACTTGACTTTGCCAAAGCTTTTGGCAATAATCGAGGGCTTCGCGTTTCATGCGTGAAGTTTCTGCCCAGCGGGAAGTGCTGCAAATGGTTTGCGGTGCGGACGACGGGCCCAAGACTGACTGGCTGATTTGCAGCCCTTGAGAAGTTCTCTGGGGCTGTTGTCTTCTGGTGCAAGTTGGGAATATTGAAATGATCCAGACAGAATCTCGGTTAGAGGTTGCCGACAATACCGGCGCCAAGTCCGTCCTTTGCATCAAGGTGCTGGGTGGCTCGAAGCGTCGCTATGCAAGCGTTGGCGACATCATCAAGGTGAGCATCAAAGAAGCCGCTCCACGTGGCCGCGTCAAAAAAGGCGAGGTTTACAGCGCAGTGGTGGTTCGCACGGCGAAGGGTATTCGTCGTGGCGATGGCTCGCTCGTCAAATTCGATGGCAACGCAGCCGTGTTGCTGAATGCAAAGTTGGAGCCCATCGGCACCCGCATCTTTGGACCTGTGACGCGTGAACTGCGTACCGAGAAGTTCATGAAGATCGTGTCCCTGGCTCCTGAAGTTCTCTAAGGACGCGCCATGAACAAGATTCGCAAGGGCGACGAAGTCATCGTGCTGACCGGCCGTGACAAGGGCAAGCGTGGCACCGTCACGCTGCGCAAGGATGACTCCCACCTCGTCATCGACGGTATCAACCTGGTTAAGAAGCATGCCAAGCCAAACCCCATGAAGGGCACGACCGGCGGCATCATCGAAAAGGCTATGCCGATTCACCAGTCCAACGTGGCCATCTTCAATGCCGCCACCGGCAAGGCTGATCGCGTGGGCATCAAGGTGCAGGCTGACGGCACACGCGTTCGCGTGTTCAAGTCCAGCGGCGCTGAAATCAAGGCGGCCTAAGGGGTAAACATGGCACGACTCCAAGAAATCTACCGCGACAAGATCGCTCCCGAACTGACGAAGCAGTTCGGTTACACCTCGCCGATGCAGGTTCCCCGTCTGACCAAGATCACGCTGAATATGGGCGTGAGCGAGGCAGTCTCGGACAAGAAGGTGATGGACAACGCTGTGGCCGACCTGACCAAGATCGCTGGTCAGAAGCCCGTGGTGACCAAGGCCAAGAAGGCTATCGCCGGTTTCAAGATCCGCGAAGGCCAGGCCATCGGTTGCATGGTGACGCTGCGTGGCGTGCAGATGTATGAGTTCCTGGACCGTTTCGTGACCGTGGCACTGCCCCGCGTCCGTGACTTCCGTGGTATCTCCGGTCGCGCTTTTGACGGCCGTGGCAACTACAACATCGGCGTCAAAGAACAGATCATCTTCCCTGAAATTGAGTACGACAAGGTCGACGCACTGCGCGGTCTCAATATCAGCATCACCACGACGGCCAAGTCCGATGAAGAAGCCAAGGCGCTTCTCGCCGGTTTCCGTTTCCCCTTCAAGAACTGAGGCAGGGTATGGCTAAAGTAGCTTTGATCCAGCGCGAACTGAAGCGCGAAAAACTGGCCGCCAAGTACGCCGCCAAGTACGCGGAACTGAAGGCAATCGCCGGTGATGCCAAGCGCAGCGACGAAGAGCGTGACGCAGCCCGCCTGGGCCTGCAAAAGCTCCCGCGCAACGCAAACCCCACGCGTCAGCGCAACCGTTGCGAAATCACCGGTCGCCCACGCGGTACCTTCCGTCAATTCGGTCTGGCCCGCGCCAAGATCCGTGAACTGGCTTTTGCAGGCGACATCCCCGGTGTCACCAAGGCCAGCTGGTAAGCAGGCAGGAGAGATTAAACATGAGCATGAGTGATCCCATCGCTGACTTGCTGACCCGCATCCGTAACGCACAGATGGTCTCCAAGGCCACGGTGCTGGTGCCTTCTTCCAAAGTGAAGGTTGCCATCGCCCAAGTGCTGAAGGACGAAGGTTATATCGACGGCTTTCAGGTCAAGACCGAAGCCGGCAAGTCCGAACTCGAAATCGCCCTGAAGTACTACGCAGGCCGCCCCGTGATTGAGCGCATCGAGCGTGTCAGCCGTCCTGGTCTGCGTGTTTACAAGGGCCATGATTCCATCCCCCAAGTCATGAACGGCCTGGGTGTGGCTATTGTCACAACCCCCAAGGGTGTGATGACCGATCGCAAGGCGCGCGCTACCGGTGTCGGCGGCGAAGTGCTGTGCTACGTGGCCTAACCGCGGCATTGAGGAGAAACTGAAATGTCCCGAGTAGGAAAAATGCCCGTGACCATCCCCGCTGGCGTGGATGTGTCCGTCAAGAGCGACCAGATCTCCGTCAAGGGTTCTGGTGGCACTCTGTCGCTCGCCCAGAACGTGCTGGTGAAGGTTTCCAGCAACGATGGCAAGCTGAGCTTTGAGCCCGCTAACGATTCCCGTGAAGCCAACGCGATGAGTGGCACGATCCGCCAGCTGGTGAACAACATGGTGGTCGGTGTCAGCAAGGGCTTCGAAAAGAAGCTGAGCTTGGTGGGCGTGGGTTACAAGGCTGCCGCCTCCGGTTCCAAGCTGAACCTGGCTGTCGGTTATTCGCATCCGGTCAACATCGAAATGCCCGCTGGCATCACGGTGGCCACCCCCACACCCACAGAAGTGGTGATCAAGGGTGCCGACCGTCAACGCGTTGGCCAGATCGCTGCTGAGATCCGTGCTGTTCGTCCTCCCGAGCCTTACAAGGGCAAGGGCATCCGTTATGCGGACGAAAAGATCACGATCAAAGAGACCAAGAAGAAATAAGGAGCTGCAACATGTTGACCAAGAAAGAGCAGCGTCTTCGTCGTTCGCGCCAGACCCGCATCCGCATTGCACAGCAAGGCGTGGCCCGTCTGACCGTGAATCGCACGAACCTCCACATTTACGCCAGCGTGATTTCCGGCGACGGCAGCAAGGTGCTGGCCAGTGCATCCACGGCAGAAGCCGATGTGCGCAAGTCGCTCGGCGGCTCGGGCAAGGGTGGCAACGCCGCTGCAGCCCAGATCATCGGCAAGCGCATCGCTGAGAAGGCGAAGGCAGCTGGCGTCGAAAAGGTTGCATTTGATCGCGCAGGCTTTGCCTACCACGGTCGCGTCAAGGCACTCGCCGACGCAGCACGTGAAGCTGGCCTGCAGTTCTAAGCGGAGCGGAATACAAAATGGCTAAATTTCAACCCAAAGTGCAAGACGAAGGTCGTGACGACGGTCTGCGCGAAAAAATGATCGCGGTCAACCGCGTGACCAAAGTCGTGAAGGGTGGCCGTATTCTCGGTTTCGCCGCACTGACGGTGGTCGGCGACGGTGATGGCCGCGTGGGCATGGGCAAGGGCAAGTCCAAGGAAGTGCCTGCTGCCGTGCAAAAGGCAATGGAAGAAGCGCGTCGCAACATGGTGAAGGTGTCCCTCAAGAACGGCACGATTCACCACAATGTGACCGGCCACCACGGCGCTGCCGTCGTGATGATGGCTCCCGCTCCCAAGGGTACCGGCATCATCGCCGGCGGCCCGATGCGCGCCGTCTTCGAAGTGCTGGGCGTGACCGACATCGTGGCCAAGAGCCATGGTTCGTCCAACCCCTACAACATGGTCCGCGCCACGTTCGACGCGCTGGTGAACTCCACCACGCCCGCACAAGTGGCAGCCAAGCGCGGCAAAACGGTCGAAGACATCTTCGCCTGATTGGAGCTGTAATGACTACGCAACAAACCGTCAAGATTCAACTGGTGCGCAGCCCTATCGGCACCAAGGAATCGCACCGCGCCACAGTCCGTGGCCTGGGTCTGCGCAAGCTGAACAGCGTCAGCGAATTGAAGGATTCGCCCGAAGTTCGCGGCATGATTAACAAGATCAGCTACCTGGTCAAAATCGTCTGAGAGATAGATCATGGAACTCAATAGCATCAAGCCCGCCGACGGCGCCAAGCATGCCAAGCGCCGTGTAGGCCGTGGTATCGGCTCCGGCCTGGGCAAGACCGCTGGCCGTGGTCACAAGGGTCAGAAGTCGCGTTCCGGCGGCTACCACAAGGTGGGCTTCGAAGGCGGTCAAATGCCGCTGCAGCGTCGCTTGCCCAAGCGCGGCTTCAAGTCGCATTTGCTGAAGTTCAATGCCGAAGTCACGCTGACGGCGCTCGACCAACTCGGCCTGGCCGAAGTGGATGTGCTGGCGCTCAAGCAAGCTGGTGTGGTGGGCGAACTGGCCAAGGTGGTCAAGGTCATCAAGAGCGGGTCCCTGACCAAGGCAGTCAAGCTGAGCGGCATTGGTGCCACGGCTGGCGCCAAGGCGGCCATTGAAGCTGCTGGCGGCAGCGTCGCCTGAGTAGTGACTTCGAAGGAAGGCATCTGTGGCTACTAGCGCGGCTCAAATCGCAAAGACCGGCAAGTTCGGCGACCTGCGTCGTCGACTGGTTTTTCTGTTGCTTGCGCTGGTCGTGTACCGCATCGGGGCTCATATCCCTGTGCCGGGTATCGATCCAGCCCAGCTCCAGCAGCTGTTCAGTGGCCAGCAAGGCGGCATCCTGAACCTGTTCAACATGTTCTCGGGTGGAGCGCTGTCGCGTTTCACGGTGTTTGCTCTGGGGATCATGCCGTACATCTCGGCGTCGATCATCATGCAGCTGATGACATATGTGGTGCCCACGTTCGAGCAGTTGAAGAAGGAAGGCGAAGCCGGCCGCAGGAAGATCACGCAGTACACCCGTTACGGCACATTGGGCCTGGCGTTGTTCCAGTCGCTCGGTATCGCTGTGGCGCTGGAAAGCTCTGCGGGCCTGGTGCTGAGCCCGGGATTCGGTTTCCGCCTGACGGCGGTGGTCAGCCTGACCGCCGGCACGATGTTCTTGATGTGGCTGGGTGAGCAGATCACCGAGCGCGGCCTGGGCAACGGCATTTCGATCCTGATCTTTGCAGGTATTGCTGCGGGGCTGCCAAGTTCCATCGGCGGGCTGCTGGAACTGGTTCGTACCGGTGCGATGAGCATCCTGGCCGCCATCTTCATCGTTCTCGTGGTGGGTCTGGTGACTTACTTCGTGGTCTTTGTGGAGCGGGGTCAGCGCAAGATACTGGTGAACTATGCACGCCGGCAGGTGGGCAACAAGGTGTACGGCGGTCAGTCGTCTCACTTGCCGCTCAAGCTGAACATGGCGGGTGTGATTCCTCCGATCTTCGCTTCGTCGATCATTTTGCTGCCGGCAACGGTGGTCAACTGGTTCAGCGCTGGTGAATCGATGCGCTGGCTGAAGGACATCTCAGGTGCGTTGACCCCGGGTCAGCCGGTCTATGTGATGTTCTATGCCGCTGCGATCATCTTCTTCTGTTTCTTCTACACGGCGCTGGTTTTCAACAGCCGTGAGACCGCTGACAACCTGAAGAAGAGTGGTGCCTTCATCCCGGGGATTCGTCCTGGTGACCAGACCGCCCGGTACATCGACAAGATCCTGGTTCGTCTGACACTGGCAGGCGCGGTGTACATCACCTTCGTGTGCCTGTTGCCCGAGTTCCTGATCCTGAAGTACAACGTACCGTTTTACTTTGGTGGAACGTCTCTGCTGATCATTGTGGTGGTGACCATGGATTTCATGGCACAGGTCCAGAACTACATGATGTCTCAGCAGTACGAGTCCTTGCTCAAGAAAGCCAACTTCAAGGGTGGCGCGGGCGTGTGACAGAAAGGAAGGGCATACGCTCAGGCCAACATGCCCTGCAAAGCTGGATATCGTTAGTTGGCGCCCCACGTTGTAGCGGGCACAAATTGTGTTCCGTGCAATACAGCCGGGACGGATGGAAAAGTTTTAGGAGAATGCAATGAGAGTTTCGGCTTCGGTCAAAAAAATCTGCCGCAACTGCAAGATCATCCGCCGCAAGGGTGTGGTGCGCGTGATCTGCACGGATCTGCGTCACAAGCAGCGCCAAGGTTGATTGGAAAGTATTAGAGGACGCATATGGCACGTATCGCTGGCATTAACATTCCGCCGCACAAGCACGCGGAAATCGGTTTGACCGCCATCTATGGCATTGGTCGCACACGCGCTCGCAAGATCTGCGAAGCCACGGGTATCGCTTACTCCAAGAAGATCAAGGATCTGACGGACGGCGACCTGGAAAAAATTCGCGAGCAAATCGAGCAGTTCACCATCGAAGGTGATCTGCGCCGCGAAACCACGATGAACATCAAGCGTTTGATGGACATCGGCTGCTACCGTGGTTTCCGCCATCGCCGCGGTCTGCCAATGCGTGGTCAGCGCACACGTACCAATGCCCGCACTCGCAAGGGTCCGCGCAAGGGTGCAGCAGCACTGAAGAAATAAAGAGATTGAAAGATCAACATGGCTAAGTCTCCTGCCAATAACGCAGCTCAGCGCGTTCGCAAGAAGGTCCGGAAGAACGTTTCGGATGGCATCGCCCACGTGCACGCCTCGTTCAACAACACCATCATCACGATCACCGACCGCCAGGGCAACGCCCTGTCGTGGGCTTCGTCGGGTGGCCAAGGCTTCAAGGGCTCGCGCAAGTCCACTCCGTTCGCTGCCCAAGTGGCTTCCGAAGTGGCTGGCCGCGCTGCCATCGACCAAGGCATCAAGAACCTCGACGTAGAAATCAAGGGTCCTGGTCCTGGTCGTGAATCTTCGGTGCGCGCTCTGGGCGCACTGGGCATTCGCATCACGTCCATCGCCGACGTGACGCCGGTGCCCCACAACGGCTGCCGCCCTCAAAAGCGTCGTCGTATCTAAATCTCTCTAAGCCCACCGCCGCCTGTGAACGCGAAAGCGCCTCAGGCGGCTCCCGCAATGGTTTGCGGTAGATGACACAAAGGAAGCTCAAGTGGCACGTTACCTCGGCCCCAAGGCCAAACTCTCCCGCCGTGAAGGCACCGACCTGTTCCTGAAGAGCGCCCGCCGCTCGATCGCCGACAAGTCCAAGTTCGACTCCAAGCCTGGCCAGCATGGCCGCACCTCTGGCGCCCGCACCTCCGACTACGGTCTGCAGCTGCGCGAAAAGCAGAAGGTCAAGCGCATGTACGGTGTGCTCGAAAAGCAATTCCGTCGTTATTTCGAAGCTGCGGACGGCAAGAAGGGCAACACCGGCGCCAACCTGCTGTTCCTTCTGGAATCGCGTCTGGACAATGTGGTGTACCGCATGGGATTTGGCTCGACCCGCGCTGAAGCACGCCAGTTGGTGTCCCACAAGGCTATCACCGTGAATGGCAAGTCCGTGAACATCGCTTCGTACCTGGTGAAGGCCGGCGACGTGGTGGCTGTGCGTGAAAAATCCAAGAAGCAGGCCCGCGTGGTCGAGGCCCTGCAGTTGGCTGCCCAAGTCGGCATGCCTGCCTGGGTGGAAGTGAACGCCGACAAGGCTGAAGGCATCTTCAAGAAGGTGCCGGACCGCGATGAGTTCGGCGCTGACATCAACGAATCGCTGATCGTTGAGTTGTACTCGCGTTAATCGCTCGGTACTGAGTATTTCGAGAAAACCGTCCCTGAACCGCGAGGCATCGCGGTTTAGGCGCTTCACCAGCCTTACCGGTGTAACGAGCTGGGGGTATTGAGAGGAAGTCTGAATGCAAACCAATTTGCTGAAACCCAAGGCGATCAATGTCGAGCAGCTTGGCCACAACCGTGCCAAGGTCGCGCTGGAGCCGTTCGAGCGTGGTTATGGCCACACGCTGGGCAACGCCATCCGGCGCGTCCTGCTCTCGTCTATGGTGGGTTACGCAGCGACGGAAGTCACCATTGCTGGTGTTCTGCACGAGTACTCGTCCATCGACGGCGTTCAGGAAGATGTAGTCAACATCCTGCTGAACCTCAAGGGTGTGGTGTTCAAGCTCCACAACCGTGATGAAGTCACGCTGAGCCTGCGCAAGGATGGTGAAGGCGTGGTCACGGCGCGCGACATCCAGACTCCCCACGATGTCGAAATCGTGAATCCGGACCACGTGATCGCCAATCTGTCTGCCGGTGGAAAGCTGGACATGCAGATCAAGGTGGAAAAGGGCCGCGGCTACGTACCCGGCAACATGCGCCGCTACGCGGATGAATCGACAAAGTCGATTGGTCGCATCGTGCTCGACGCGTCGTTTTCTCCGGTCAAGCGCGTAAGCTACACCGTGGAAAGTGCTCGTGTGGAGCAGCGCACCGACCTGGACAAGCTGGTCGTTGAGATCGAAACCAACGGTGCCATCACCGCTGAAGATGCCGTGCGTGCATCGGCCAAGATCCTGGTGGAGCAATTGGCAGTGTTCGCACAGTTGGAAGGTGGCGAGCTGGCTGCGTTTGACGCGCCTGCAGGTCCACGCGGCAACGCGACTTTCGACCCGATCTTGCTGCGCCCTGTGGACGAGCTGGAACTGACCGTCCGTTCGGCCAACTGCCTGAAGGCCGAGAACATCTATTACATCGGCGACCTGATCCAGCGCACCGAGAACGAGCTGCTCAAGACTCCAAACCTGGGCCGCAAGTCGCTCAACGAGATCAAAGAAGTGCTCGCCTCGCGTGGCCTCACGCTGGGCATGAAGCTCGAAAACTGGCCGCCCGCGGGCCTGGACAAGCGTTAAGCTGCCGCCATATAATCGTAAGCTTCCCCCAACATGGGGAGCCCGGTTTCCTATTCCCCCGCAAGGGGGACTTTTCGTTCCCAAATGGCATGGCGCCGAAGGGAACAGTGCCTCGGCCAGTACCTGACACGGCTGCCCGATTTAATTACATAGACAGTAGAAAGAAAGCACCATGCGCCACGGACACGGCCTCCGCAAACTCAACCGCACCAGCTCGCACCGCCTCGCGATGCTGCAGAACATGATGAACTCGCTCATCGAGCACGAGGTCATCAAGACCACGGTCCCCAAGGCCAAGGAACTGCGCCGAGTGATCGAGCCCATGATCACCCTGGCCAAGGAAGACTCCGTGGCCAACCGCCGCCTGGCTTTCAACCGCCTGCGCGACCGCGACAGCGTCACCAAGCTTTTCAACGACCTGGGCCCTCGTTTTAAGGTGCGTCCTGGTGGCTACACCCGCATTCTGAAGATGGGCTTCCGCGTGGGCGACAACGCACCCATGGCACTGGTTGAGCTGGTCGATCGTGCTGCCGAAACCGAAAATAATTCGGCGGCTGCTGAATAATAGGGTATAATTTATTTCTTACCGCGCGATGGAGCAGTCTGGTAGCTCGTTGGGCTCATAACCCAAAGGTCGGAGGTTCAAATCCTTCTCGCGCAACCAAAACACTTCACCTGATCCAATCAGGCATTTTAAAACGCCCACTTAGGTGGGCGTTTTTTGTTTTTGCGGCGGTAGTTACTTACTACGCTCCACGCGTGGCGCACGACTACGGCCAAGCGACCCTAACCCGCAAACAACTCTGCCTTTGCGGCCTTGGTGATTGCCACCACGCAGGGGTGCGTGATGCGGCGCTCGACGGAGATCGCGAAAAACTCCTCCACCAGCTCGGTAGAGCGCCCTATTACCTCGACGCCAAACTGGGCCGTAGTTTCGTCATCCAGCACCGACGGCGACGTGAAGACGCCGCGGCCTTCCCGGCCAAAAGCGTTCATGAGCGCGCTGTCATCAAACTCACCCACCAGCCGCGGCTGCAGTTGGTGCTTGTTGAGCCAATGATCGAGCTGTTGCCGCACCGATGACATGGGCCCCTGGATGAGCATGGGCGCGCCGTGCAGACAGGCTGGAAAGTCGCCCCTCAGTTCGGCCCTGAGCGAAGGGGCGCAAAGAAAACTCATGCCGCTGGTGCCCAGCGGGTGGTTGAAAGCTTTGACGCCGATCTTCTTGGAGACGGGTTCGTCCGCCAGGACCAGGTCGAGCCTGTGCAGACTGAGTTGTGCAATCAGTTCGGGAAACTTGCCCTCGTGGCAGGTCATGTGCACGTTCTGCTGCATGCCCAGAGCCGGCTCCAGCAGGTGGTACGCCACGGACTTGGCGATGGAGTCGGCTACGCCGACGCGGAACTCCAGCGGCTTTTCCTGGCCGCGCGAGAGTCGCACCGCACTCTCCAGATCGTTACCCAGCGCAAAAATCTGCTCGGCATATCCCAGCGCGACCCGGCCGGCGCTGGTCAGCTCCAGGCCCCGGCCGCGTTTTCGGAACAGGTCGTGGCCCAGCCAGGATTCCAGTTGTTTGATCTGGCCTGACAAGGTTTGCGGGGTGGTGTGCAGTTGCTCGCTGGCCCTGACCACGCCACCGGCCTTGGCAACCGTCCAGAAATACCGCAGGTGCTTGAAGTTCATGGTGCTAAACCTGTCGAAAAAACCGATGAATAAACTTCGATAAATCGAATATACGCGAAGTGTCAAACTCTCTACATTGAAGGCTTGGCCCCAGTCTGCGCCGGGTTCGGGCGGCTGGATCTTTACTGTCTTCACGAGGAGTAGCAACGATGCGAATCACGACAAGAGGGCAATTGGCGGTGTCTGCCATGACGGACCTCGCAGTGCGCCAAAAAATGCGGCCCGTGGCGCTCTCCACCATCAGCGCCCGTCAGGGCACGTCGCTGTCTTACCTTGAGCAGCTGTTCAGCGCCTTGCGCCGGGCTGGCCTGGTGGCAAGCACTCGGGGGCCGGGCGGCGGCTATACGCTGGCGCGCAGGGCCGAGGACGTGTCTGTCGCCGAAATCATCTTGGCCGTGGAGAACCTCAAGGCTGACGATCTGCAGGGCATGGAGTCCACTCAGGCGGCGAGGGTGAAGTCGATGACGGGGGACCTGTGGACCACCTTCAACTCACGCGTCATGGACTACCTGCAGTCCGTAAGCCTCCAGGACCTCGTGGCGCAGCAGCTGGCCAAGGGGGTGGCGCCCGACGAGGTACCTGCCCCTGTTGCCAAGCCCAAGCTGGCGCCCAAGCCACGGCCGTTGATGGCGCGGGTAGGCGTTCCCAACTCGGTGTTCGCACTCGGGTCCATTCCTGTGCTGCAGCGGCGCTGAAGCAAGGGAGCGCCCGCATCTGGCATGCGTACCGTCTGCGGCAAGGGCGCGGGCAAGGCAGGGCGCCGGCTTGGTGCTGGCGCCAGCCGCTCGCGCCAACTCACCCAGCAAACGGTGCTTGTCTAGGCGGCGTACACCGCGTCCAATGAGCGGAATCCCTTGATCTCGATGGGATTGCCGCTGGGGTCGTGGAAGAACATGGTCCACTGCTCTCCGGGCTGTCCTTCGAAGCGGACCTGGGGTTCCAGCACAAAGGCAGTGCCGGCAGACTGCAGGCGGGCTGCCAGTGCGTGCCACTCCGGCAGTTCCAGAATGGCGCCGAAGTGGGGCATGGGCACCAAGTGGTCGCCGACATGGCCGGTGCGTGCGCTGGCAAACGGGGTGCCCAGATGCAGAGAGATCTGGTGACCGAAAAAATCGAAGTCCACCCAGGTATCGGTGCTGCGGCCTTCCTGGCAGCCTAGCACTCCGCCGTAGAAGCGGCGGGCGGCGTCGAGGTCTGTAACGTGAAAGGCAAGGTGAAAGAGGCTGCGCATCTTGCCGAGGATAGCAGCGCGCCCGCTGGGTCTAGCATCCGCTGCACAGGCTGCCTCAATGGCGCGCGGTGTGCTCAGCCTTTTCCTGGCAATGAACGCAACGGTGAGCCTCGGGATGTGCCATCAGGCGCGCTGCGGTAATGTGCGCGCCGCAGTCCGTGCAGTCGCCATAAGTACCCGCCGCGATGCGGGCGAGCGCAGCGTCGATGGCGGAGAGGTGCGCTGTTTCATGGCCGTCCAGCGCAAACTCCAGGCCCCGCTCGGCAGCAACCTGGGCGCGAGAATCTTCAGGCTGACCAAAATGGTTGGCGGCAGCTTCAGCGCGGCCAATGGTTCCGCCGCGTTGCGCGGCCAGTTGGGCCAGCAGCTCGGTCTGGGTGCGGAGAAGCTGTTGCAGAAACGGTGCGGCCTGTGTCTGGTCCATCAGGGTCTCCAGGGGCGTTGGGATGCACGCATGGTGCTCCGGCGTATCGCCCGCGTCGTTGATCGGCATCAAGCAAAACGCGCCTCGGCGAGATAAGGCCTGCCCCTCAGCGTTTGGGAGGCCGCGCCAGCATCTCCGCTGTATTGGATTTGCGGTCTGCATTCACGCGCTGCACATGGGGACGCTCACCCATGCGTGCCAGGTATTCGCGCATGGGCAGGTCCGAGAGGTAGTCGCGCCCATAGATGATCTTGGTGGCCGAGCTGACCAGCGGCAGGTGGACGATGGCCGCGCAGTCGGCCAGGGTGAAGCTGTCGCCGCCCACATACGGGCTGAATCTGGTGAGCTGGCCGAAGGCGGCGATGTTCTTGGTGAGCTGCGCACCCACTTTCTCGCGGGCCGCGTCGCTCACGGTGCCGCCGAAAAAGGCTTGCGGGTACAGATTGCGGGCCACCAACTCCAGGTGCAATTCCATGAAGGTGATCAGCTCACGCACCTTGGCGGCCTGGTACGGGTCGGCGGGGATCAGAGGGTGCTCGGGGTGGGCGGCTTCGATGTAGTCGGCGATCACGGCCGATTCGCACAGCGGGCCGTGGGGCGTGCGCAGGTAGGGCACCTTGCCCAGGGGGCTGGCGCTGCGGTCCGTCTCGCCCACCCAGGCCAGTTCTTCGGTAAACGGAAGGCCTTTTTCAAGCAGGGCTAGCTTGACCTTGTTGTAGTAGTTGCTGGCCGAAAAGCCGCAGAGTGTGAGCATGGCGTCGTCTCCGTTGTCGTGGGGGGATGAGTGCAGCGCACATCCTAGGCGTGGGCGGGCGGCATACCCGTCGCGAAGATGACCCCGGTCAGGCCGGCACATCTCTGCAGCCTACAATCCGCAGCCATGCCCTCCCTTCAAACCATCCGCCGCCTTCGCTGGCTCGCCCGCCTTGTGCTGGCATGGTTTGTAGTGTCCATGGGCGTGGCGGTGGCGTCACCGCTGGTCAACCCGCAGGCCATGGAGCTGATCTGCTCGGGTTCGGGCGCGATCAAGCTGCTGGTCAAGACCGACGACGGCGTGCAGGAGATGTCCAGCCACACGCTGGATTGCCCCCTGTGCGTGCACGTGGGAGCACCCCCCCCCGCGGCACAAGCCCGGTTGCCGGTGGCTCACCCCCTGGCGCATGCGCTGCGCCCCATCCCCGCTGCGCACATTGCTGCGCGCACTGCTGCGCCGCTGCCGCCGCGCGGGCCCCCGACCTTCTCCTGATTTTGCTATTTGTTTGATAGCTGCTTGCGCTTGTCCATCGCGCGCAAGCGGCCTATTTGGCTTGAAATTCAGGAGTTCCCATGCGCAAAAGCCGCATGGTGCTGGTCTTGGCCAGTGCCTTTCCCATCGTCCTGGGCTGCACGTTCACCGGGGCTTCCCCGGCGTTCGCCCAACCCGCTGAGCCCAGCAATGCCCCCGTCAAGGAACTGGGCGTGGTCACCATCACTGGCGGCCAGCCAACCTCGCTGCCCACGCAGATTCCCACCACCATCGAGGGCGTGACGCGCGAGCAGATCGAGCACGCGATCAACGCCACCGACAGCGAAGACGCCCTCAAGTACCTGCCCAGCCTGCTGGTGCGCAAGCGTTACATCGGCGACTACAACCATGCCGTGCTGTCCACCCGCGCCTCGGGCACGGGCAACCCGGCGCGCTCCATGGTGTTTGCCGACGGCATCCTGCTCTCCAACTACCTGGGCAACGGCCCCACCAACGCGCCGCGCTGGATGCTGGTCACGCCCGAGGAGATCGAGCGGGTGGATGTGCTCTACGGCCCCTTCTCGGCCGCCTACGCAGGAAACTCGGTGGGCGCGGTGGTGGACTACGTCACGCGCATGCCGACCCAGTTCGAGGCGCACGGCAAGGTCAGCGTCCAGCACCAGCCGTTTGACTTGTATGGCACCAACGCCACCTATGCGGGCAAGCAGGTCAGCGCCTCAGTGGGCAACAAGAATGGCGACTGGTCGTGGTTCATCAACTTCAGCAAGACCGACAGCGAGGGCCAGCCGCTGACCTTCCCCACGCGCCTCGTGTCTGCAGGCACCGTGGGCAACTCAGGCACGCCCGTCACGGGTGCCGTGCCGGGCAACAACCGCAGCAACCAGCCCTGGTACTTGCTGGGCACGGCCACGCAGTACCACACGCAGCAAGACCACATCAAGGCCAAGATCGCGTACGACTTCTCGCCTACCGTGCGCGCAGCCTATACCTTGGGCTGGTGGCACAACGAGTCCAAAGGCCGCCCCGCCAGCTACCTGCGCGACGCCAATGGCAATGCGGTCTACAGCGGCATGGTCAACATCAACGGCCGCTCGTTTGCGCTCACGCCCACGGACTTCAACGTCTCCAACGAGAACCTCACGCACTTTATGCACGGCCTGTCGGTCAAGAGCCGCACGCAAGGCACGTTCGACTGGGAGGTGGTCGCCAGCCTGTACGACTACCACACCGACACCCTGCGCGCTGCCACCGTGGCGATGCCTGTCGCGCTGAACGGCGGGGCAGGGCGCATCGTCAACAGCAAGGGCACGGGCTGGAACACGCTGGCCGCCAAGGGCACCTGGCGGCCGGGGGGCATGCAGGGCACGCACATCGTGGACTTTGGGCTGCAGCGCGACAGCTACCAGTTGCGCACGGTGGAGAACGCCACGGCGAACTGGATCAACGGCGCTGCGGGCGCCCGCAACCAGGCCTTCAACGGCGACATCCAACTGCTGGGCCTGTGGGCGCAAGATACCTGGAAGATTGCGCCCCAATGGAAAGCCGTGCTGGGCGCCCGCGCCGAGCGCTGGAGTGCCAGCAACGGCCAGACCGGCAACGCCACCACCACGCTGAGCCATCCCGGGCGCAACGAAACCTACTTCTCGCCCAAGGCTGCCGTGGCCTACCAGGCAAATGACCTGTGGGTGCTCAAGGCCTCTACCGGCCGTGCGGTGCGCATGCCTACCGTGTCCGAGCTGTACCAGGGTGGCATCAGTGGTAGCGGCACGCTCATCAACAACGATCCGAATCTGCGGCCCGAAAAGAGCTGGACGACGGAGCTGACGGCGGAGCGCGACATGGGCAACGGGCTGCTGCGCCTGACCGCGTTTTTTGAGCGCACCAAAGACGCGCTGTACTCCCAGACCAACGTGCTCGTCACGCCCAACGTGACCAATGTGCAGAACGTGGACGCCATCCGCACCAAGGGGCTGGAGCTGTCGTACCAAGCCGCCAACGTCTTCGTGCGCGGGCTGGAGCTGGGCAGCAGCCTGACATGGACGGATTCCAAGATCACCCGCAACGACAAGTTCCCCGCCAGCGTGGGCAAGTGGCAGCCGCGCATCCCTGAATGGCGCGCCACCGCCGTGGCCACCTACCGCCCCGACGACCAATGGTCGTACACCCTGGGCGCGCGTTACAGCGGCAAGCAATACAGCACGCTCGACAACACCGACGTGAACGGCTTTGCCTACCAGGGCGCGAGCCGCTACTTCACCACCGATGTGCGGGTGCGCTACCAGATCACCAAGCAGGTCAGTGCTGCCGTGGGCATCGACAACCTCAACAACTACCAGTTCTGGAATTTCCATCCCTACCCGCAGCGCACCTACATGGCCGAGCTGAAAGTTAGTTTGTGACTCCCCTGAGCGGCTTCGCCGCATACCCCAAGGGAGACGCCCCGGCCGTTGCGCGGGGGGCACTGGCGCGGTGGGGCGCCAGTTTGAAAGCAATGAATCGTTCAAACGAAAAGGTTGAAATATGAAAACGAATACTATGAAAAAGATAGCTGCTTGCGCTTTTCTGATAAGCGCTACAGCCCATTTTGGCACTGCATCTGCGCATGTGGTGCTGGAATACCAGGTCGCCCCGGCGGGCGCCAGCTACAAGGCCACGTTCAAGGTCGGCCATGGCTGCGGCGGCTCGCCCACGCGGCAGATCGCGGTGGACATCCCCGCGAGCATGCGCGGCGCACGCCCCATGCCCAAGCCGGGCTGGGCGCTGGAGGTGCAGCGCGAAAAACTCACCCAGCCGTACACCAGCCACGGCCGCAGCATCACCGAAGACGTGGTGCGCGTGACCTGGACGGCCAAGACCGCGGAGGACATGCTGCCCAATGCCCACTACGACGAGTTCGTGCTGGTCGCCGCCACGCCCGAGCAGGCCGGCACCGTGTACTGGCCTGTGCGCCAGGCCTGCGCCGAAGGGCGCAATGATTGGGTTGAGCTTCCGAAGCCCGGCCAAAAACTCTCGGACCTGAAGTCCCCTGCCGCCGCGCTGGAAATCCTGCCCGGCGCCGGCGCGGGTACCCACAATCACTGACCCGATCTGCGATCTGTTGCCTCCCGCCTCTCCGTTAAACAAGGAATATTTGCCATGACAAAACTGCTTCGCACCACTGCCCTCACCGCCACGCTGGTGGCCGCATTCGCCTCCACCTCAGCCTGGGCGCAGACCGCCGCCGTCAAGGTCGAAGGCGCCTGGGCCCGCGCCACTGTGCAGGGCCAGAAGGGCACCGGCGCCTTCATGCGCCTCACCGCACCTGAGGGCGCCCGCCTGGTGCGCGCCGAATCGCCCGCTGCAGGCGTGACCGAAGTGCACGAGATGAAGATGGAAGGCGACGTAATGAAGATGCGCGCCATCCCAGCGCTGGACCTGCCCGCCGGCAAGCCGGTGGAACTCAAGCCCGGCGGTTACCACGTCATGCTGCTGGACCTGAAGGCCCCGCTCGCCAAGGACACGGTGGTGCCTCTGACGCTGGTCTTCCAGGACGCCAAGGGGGCTGAGAGCAAGCTCAACCTCAGCGTGCCCGTCGCCACCACGCCGCCGGGCGGCGGCGCAGCGGCTGGCCACGGGCACGGGCACAAGCACTGACAGGATGAGCGCGACGGGGCGGGAATCTGCCCGTTCCGGCGGCGACGCATTGGAGTAAGCTGTGCCCTCACCACAGACCCACCTCTTGCGGAGCGGCCATGAGCGACACATCCAACAACTTCGGTTTCGGCAAATTCGTCCCCGGTTTTGACTTTCTGCAAAGCCTGGCCAAGGGGGCGTCCAGCAGCATTCCGCAGTTGCCCAACCTCTCCAACTGGGTGGCGCCCACCATCAGCGTGGAAGAGCTTGAAAAGCGCATCGAAGAGCTCAAGGCTGTGCAGTTCTGGCTGGAGCAGAACTCGCGCGCGCTGGCCGCCACCATCCAGGCGCTGGAGGTGCAGAAGATGACCCTGGCCACGCTCAAGGGCATGAACTTCAGCATGGGCGACGTGGCCAACGCCTTCAAGCTCAAGACCGCCGATACGGTGATGAGCGGCGTGCAGAAAGCCGCCGACACCGTGACCGGCGCCGCAGAGGCCGTGACCAGCGCTGCCGCCCGCGTGACGGGCCGTGCCGCTGCTGAAGAAGAAACCCCGGAAGAGATAGAGGCCGACGCCGAACCGGCACCCGCTGCGAAAGCCAAGCCCAAAGCCAAGGGCAAGACTGCGGCGGCGGCCGAGCCCGCCGTGGTGGACCCGATGCAGTGGTGGGGGGCGCTCACCAGCCAGTTCCAGCAGATCGCCGCCAACGCCATGAAGGACGCGGCCAAGCAGACCGCCATCGACACCACCAAGAACATGGCCACGGGCTTGGCCAAGGAAGCCTTCAAGACGGCCAGCGGCATGGCCAGCCAGTTTGCGACCAAGGGCATGCAGACCATGCAAGGCGGCGCCAAGCGGTCTGCCGCTTCGGGCACCTCCAAAAAGACCACTGCAGCGAAGAAGCCTGCTGCATCAACCCGCAAAGCCGCGGCCAAACCTGCTGCCAAACGCGCCGCTCAATCCGTACGTCAACCCGCTGCCAAAAAGGCCGGCAGCAGCGCCGCCCGCAAGCGAGCGGGCTGACCGCCGCGCACGCAAGGGCGCGCTGCACCCGGCACGGAGACTCCCACCATGAAACTCTTTCCCACCGGGCACGCTACCCATCCGCAGTGGCGCATGGCGGCCGCGCTGGTGCTGGCGCAATTGCGCGCGCAAATGGCTCTGCCCGACTACGCTGCGGCGCCCACGCTGGGCCTTCTGTACATCACCGACCACTACGCGAACGATGCTCAGGCGCTGCTGGACTACCTGAGCGTCGAACTGCCCGAGGTGACCGACTGGAGCGGCACCGTGGGCGTGGGCGTGTCGGCCAACAACGCCGAATACTTTGACGAGCCCGCGCTGTCGGTGATGCTGCTGGACGTGCCGGCCGACCAGTACCGTGTGTTCTCGGGCGTGGCACCGCTGCCCAGCCACACACCCAGCCCGGGCAACGGTTTTGTGGCCCACACGGCCCTGGTGCATGCGGATGGGCACACGCCCGAGCTGGCCGAGTTGTTGGCCGAAGTGGCCGCGCGCACCGACGCGGGTTACCTGTTTGGTGGCCTCAGCGCCAGCCGCACGGCCAGCGTTCAGTTTGCCGTGGGCGGCAACGGCAACATCGCCGGGCAGGGCGCCGCGGGCGGCGTGTTCCACGGCGGGCTCTCGGGCGTGGCGTTCGGGGCTGGCGTGGCGTTGCTGTCGCGGGTCACGCAGGGTTGCCAGCCTGTGGGCGCGCTGCACACCATCACGCAGGCGCAGGACAACGTCGTGCTGCAGCTGGATGGCGATGCGGCCCTGGATGTGCTGCTGGATACGCTGGAGGTGTCGCTCGACGGCGACCCGCAGCCCGCGCTGCGCAAGGTGCGGTCTACGCTGGCCGGCCTGGTGAACGCGGGCGAGCAAGCTCAAGGCCTGCGCCGCACGGGCCACTTTGGCACCAACACGCGCGTGCGTCACATCGTGGGCCTGGACGGCAGCCGCCGCGGTGTAGCGCTGGCCGAGCATGTGCAGGAGGGCATGCGTCTGGCCTTCTGCCAGCGCAACGTGGCCGCCGCGCGGGCGGACCTGACGCGAATTTGCGCCGAGATCCGTGAGGAACTGGCGCCTGAAGAGCTGGAACCGGCGCCGCTGATGTCCGCATCGGGCGATGGATTGCTGCGCGCGGCGGCAGATGCCACGCGGGACACCGCACACGGCGCTCGCCCACCCCCGAGGTCGGCGCGGCGCATCTGCGGTGCGATCTACGTCAGCTGTTCCGGCCGGGGCGGTCCGCATTTTGGCGGCCCCAGTGCAGAGTTGCAGATCGTGCGGCATGCGCTGGGCGATGTGCCGTTGACCGGGTTCTTTGCGGGCGGCGAAATTGCCCACCACCACCTGTACGGCTACACGGGTGTGCTGACCGTGTTCGTGGACGCTGAGCCCTCGCCGTAGTGAGATTGAAAAGGGCTTGCTGGCTAGAGCACAGCAAGCCCCCCCCGGCAGGGCCGGTCAGCCCGCGCCGTTCTCGTCGGACTCGGCTTTTTCCTCGGGTGTCAGCCGCGTGGCCAGGATCTTGTCGATCGTCTTGCCATCCATGTCCACCACTTCCAGCTTCCAGTCCTCCCACTGCACCGTGTCGGTCACCTTGGGCAGGCGGCCCGTCAGCAGCATGATCATGCCGCTGAGCGTGTGGTAGCGCCCGCGTTCTTCCTCAGGCACGGTGTCCAGGTTCAGGCGGTCCTTCAGCTCGGGCACGGGGATGTGCCCATCCAGCAGCCAGCTTCCATCCTCGCGCTGCAGCGCCCAAGATGTCTCTGGGTCGCGCGGCTGGAACTCGCCGGTGATCGCCTCGATGAGGTCCTGCAGCGTGACGATGCCCTGCACCTCGCCGTACTCGTCGATCACAAAGGCCATGTGCACGTCCGACAGGCGGAAGTTGTCCAGCAGCTCCATGCCCGTGATCGTTTCGGGCACATACAGCGCCGTCTGCAGCGGCTGATCCGCCAGGTTGTGGGCATCGTCGCGCAGGCGGCGCGACAGCCACTGGCGCGCATTGATCACGCCCAGGATGTTGTCCATGCCCCCGCGCACCACCGGAAACCGCGCATGGTCCGACTCCTCGATGCACCGCAGGTTGTCCTCAAAGGGCGCATCCACGTCCAGGCACACCACGTCGCCGCGCGGCACCATGAGTGAGCCGATCTGGCGGTCGTCCAGACGGAACACGTTACGCACCATCGTGTGCTCGTGCGACTCGATCACACCGGCCGTGGTGCCCTCCACCAGCATGGCGTGGATCTCTTCTTCGGTCACCGGGCTGCCGCTGGTCTCCTTGACCCCCAACAGGCGCAGCAGCGTGCGCGTGGAGGTGGACAAGAGCAGCACGAAGGGCTTGGTCGCCAAAGCCAGCAGGTTGATGGGGCGCGCCACCAGGCGGGCAAAGGTCTCGGGGTAGGACTGGCCGATGCGCTTGGGCACCAGCTCGCCCACCACGATGGAGAAATAGGTGATCAGCACCACCACCAGGCCGGTGGCCGCGTAGCTGCCAAAGGGCATGGGCACCCCCAGCGCTTCCAGCCACAGGGCCAGGGGGCCGGCCAAGGCGGCCTCGCCCACGATACCGTTCAGCACGCCGATCGACGTGATGCCGATCTGGATGGTGGAGAGAAAACGCGTGGGGTCTTCGCCCAGCTTCACGGCGGCGGCGGCGCCGCTATCGCCCTCATCAATCAGCTTTTGCAACCGCGCCTTGCGGGCCGTGACCAGAGCGATCTCTGACATGGCAAACAGGCCGTTGAGGAAGATGAGGGCGAACAGTATTGCTATTTCCATACAAAGGGCGCCTTGCGCGCCCTTGGGTGTTGAGAAGCGGGCCATTGTACGGAAGGGGGTGGCGCCCCCTGGCAGTCCCTCGCCGGGCGACAGCGCCAGCTACCTTCACCCGCCTTCGGTGGGCAGGCCGGCGGCATCCCATTCCGGCAGGCCGCCTCTGAACCAGTACACCGATTTGAAGCCCTTTTCGGCTGCCACCTTGGCGGCCTTGTATGACTTCCAGCACTCGGCGCCATTGCACGCAAAGATCACCGGCTTGGCCTTGTCCAGGTTGGGCAACTTGTCCAGCGCCTGGAAGTCGTCCTGCCCCGCATTGAAGGCCACGTCCTTAAGGCTTTTTTCCACATAGGCCGCAAACACAGCGCCGCGGATGCGCTTGGTCTTGAATTCCTTTTCGGTGCGCGTATCCACCAGCATGGCGCCCTTCGCCAGCAGGCTCTGGGCTTCTTGCGCCGTGATGCGGCTCACGCCGGGCAGGCTGGTGGGCGTGAACAGGCCCAGCTCGGCCACCCGGCGGTACTCCGTCGCCTCGGGCCGGACGGTGGCCGACGGCATGCCCGTGCTGGAGGCCGACGTGGCAAACCACTGCGCCAGGCGGGCGCGTGTTTCTGCGGGCAGGTCCTTCTTCACCACCACCGAGAACCCGCCGGGCACGGGCTGCGAGGTGCCCAGCACACGCACATTGCCAGCCTGCGCGGCCGACCACTCAGCCCAATCGTCCTCGCGCACCACAGTGGCATCGGCCGTGCCCAGGGTGAGGGCGGACAGCCCGGCCTGCGGAAACTTTTCATACTGCACCGCGCGCAGGTCCTGGAACGACAGGCCTGCCTCGTTGAGCATGCCGCGCGCCATGTAGGTGTAGAGCGAATCCTGCTGCGGCAGGTACAACCTGCGCCCCTTCATCGCTGGCACGGCGTCGATCTGCTGCAGGCCCACCAACAGGTACTTGTCGGACTTCTGGGTAGAGCCCACCAGCTCATAGCCCCGCTGCAGTGCGGACGCGGCCACCTGGGCGGGGCCGATGAAGATGTCATAGCCCGCGCTGCGAGTGGCGCGCATGGCATCGGCCAGGTCGTCGCTGGTGGTCAGCGCCACGGGCTGCCCAGCGGCCTTGCTCAGTCCCGCCTCGGCAGAAGCGCGCAGGATGGAATGGGCGGCCTTGCGTGCCGTGGGCTCCACCGCCACCAGCGCTGTCAACTGAGCGGCCGCTGGACCTGTTGCCAGGCACAGTCCCAGCAGCGCCAAGGCTGCGGGCCGGCTGAATATGTTGTTTTTTGATGCTGTCATGGCGCTTCTCCTGCATGTCCGATCAGCGCGAATATGACCACCGGGCGCGAATCTCCGTACGGGTCTTTCTCTGTTTTTGCGTTTTTTACGTTTGTTAACGAAATGTTGCGGGCTGTGCGGCAAGCCAGAGCCACAGAATGCGGTCTGGCCCTGCTGCTGGCCTTCCTCTCTGCGCGCACCGTGCCTACCGCCGCGCGTCTGTCGGTCAATCCCTCATTTCGGAGATATCCCCATGAAAGATTCCACGACTCTGCCACGCCGCCACATGCTTGCAGGCAGCGCAGCCGCGTTGAGCGCCCTGGGCCTAGCAGGCTGGGCCGGCAGCGCCCGGGCGCAGCAGGCAGCAGCCCCCGCAGCCAAGCCGCTGCCCGCGTATGCCGGCTGGAAGACACCCGAGGCGCTGATCGTGCACAGCACGAGCACGCTGGAGACACGGCGCTCTGCCTTTGGCACCAGCGTTATCACGCCGTCCAACCAGCTATACGTACGCAACAACCTCCCTGCGCCCGACGCTGCCATCCTGGACAACCGCGACGCATGGACGGTGTCCATCGAGGGGGTCAAGAGCCCGCGCAGCCTGACGTTGGCCGAACTCAAGACGCTGGGCGTGGAAACCGTGGCCACCGTGCTGCAGTGCTCCGGCAACGGGCGCGGATTCTTCCCCAGCAAGCCCAGCGGAACGCCCTGGACGGTGGGCGCGGCCGGCTGCGTAGTCTGGAGCGGTGTGCCGCTGCGCAACGTGGTGGCGGCCTTGGGTGGGCTGGCCGACGGTGCGGCCTACCTGACCGGCACGGGCGGCGAGAAGCTGCCCGAAGGCGTGGACCCGCTCACGGTGCTGGTGGAGCGCTCCGTGCCCGTGAAGGCGCTGGACGACGCGCTGCTGGCCTGGGAGATGAATGGCGAGCCGCTGTCGCTGGCGCACGGCGGCCCGCTGCGCCTGGTGGTGCCCGGCTACCAGGGCGTGAACAACATCAAGTACGTCAAGCGCGTGGCCTTCACCAGCGCACAGTCCCAGGCGCGCATCATGTCGCACGGCTACCGGATGTCGCCCCCTGGCAGCAAGGCCAGCCCCGACCAGCCCTCGGTGTGGGAGATGGGCGTGAAGTCCTGGATCAACGGCCCGCTCCCCGACAAGGGCGCGCTCAAGCCCGGACAGGTGCAGGTGCACGGCGTGGCCTTTGGCGGCACGCGCGGCATCAAGGGTGTGGAAGTGTCGGCAGACGGCGGCAAGACCTGGCAGGCCGCCAAGCTGATCGGCCCGGACCTGGGCCCCTTTGCGTGGCGGCAGTTTGCGCTGCCCGTGCGACTGGAGGCGGGCACGCATGTGCTGGCCAGCCGCGCCACGGACACGGCAGGCAATGTGCAAGGCGAGGAGCGTGAGGAAAACGTTGGCGGCTACAACAACGCCAGCTGGCGCGACCATGCCGTCACGCTGACTGTGGCTTGATGGAGATGACATGGTTTGACCGGGCGTGTCGCCCTGTGTTGGCGCTGTGTGCTGCCAGCGCCTGCTCGGTGGGCTGGGCCACCGACCCTGCCGAGCTGGCGCGGGGCAAGGAACTGTTCACCAAGATCCAACCCGCCTGCGCTGTGTGCCACACCTTGCAGGCCGCTGGTGCCGAAGGGCAGGTCGGCCCGGTGCTCGATGAGCTCAAGCCCGATGCGGGCCGTGTGCTGCGCGCGTTGAAGAATGGCATCGGGTCGATGCCGTCCTATTCCGAACGCATGAGCGAGAAAGACATGCAGGCCGTGGCGCGTTTTGTGGCGCAGGCCACGGGTGCGGCCAAGTAGGCGCGCGCGGGCCGGCTTGAAGGCGGGCTGAGCGCCAGGGGCGTACTTCAGGCCGGCGTTCGCGCTGGCTGCGGCAAGGCCCCGGCGGCCTTTCCCTCCATGCCCTGGAACGCAAAGTCCACCTCCGGCACCCGGCCGCTCACGATGTCGGCCAGCGCCTTGCCCGAGCCGCAGGCGTGCGTCCAGCCCAGCGTGCCGTGGCCGGTGTTGAGGAACAGGTTGCCCACTTTCGTCTTGCCGATCAGCGGCACGTTGCTGGGCGTGGCGGGGCGCAGGCCGCTCCAGAACTGCGCCTGGGTGGTGTCGCCCGCGCCGGGGAAGAGCTGCTCCACGCGCCGCACGATGGCCTCGCAGCGCACCTGGTTCAGGTGGCGGTCGTAGCCGTTCAGCTCGGCGGTGCCGGCAATGCGCAGGCGATCACCGCCCCGTTCGCTGGTGTAGCGCGAGAACACGAGCTTGAACTCATCGTCCGTCAGGCTCACCTGGTGCGCCTTGCTGGCGTCCTTCACCGGCATGGTCACCGAGTAGCCCTTGGCCGGGTAAATGGGCAGCTGGATACCCAGCGGCTGCGCCAGCAGCGGGCTGAACGAGCCCATGGCCAGCACAAACGCGTCGCCACGCACACGCTCGAAGCGGCCTTCGGCATGGGTCACTTCCACATGGTCGATGCGGCCACCGGCCTCGCGCAGTGCGGTGATGTGGTGGCCCATGCGGAATTGCACGCCCGCGGCCTCGCACAGTTCGGCCAGCTCGCGCGTGAACTGGTTGGCGTCGCCGGATTCGTCCTCGGCCGTGAAGGTGGCGCCAGCGAGCTGCGGGCGGATGTGGGCCAGCGCGGGTTCAAGGCGCACGGCCTCGTCGGCGCTGATGACCTGGCGCTCGCAGCCCAGCGCGCGCATCTGCTCGGCCGGGGCCAGGGCGCTGTCAAACTCCTTCTGGTTCGTATAGAAGTGCAGGATGCCCTGCGTGCGCTGGTCGTACTGGATGCCCGTGGCGGCGCGCAGCTGCTGCAGTGTGTCGCGGCTGTAGGTGCCCAGCCGCACGATCTGCTCGATGTTGTGGCGCGTGCGCGCGGGCGTGCAGTTGCGCAAAAAGGACAGGCCCCACAGCCACTGCCGCATGTCGGCGCGCAGGCGGAACAGCAGAGGCGCGTCTTCCTTGCCCAGCCACTGCAGCACCTTGAGTGGCGCGCTGGGGTTGGCCCAGGGCTCGGCGTGGCTTACCGAGATCTGGCCGCCGTTGGCAAAGCTGGTTTCGGCGCCGGGCGCGCCCTGGCGGTCGATGACAGTCACCTCGTGGCCAAGTTGCGAGAGGAAATAAGCCGAAGTCACGCCGAGCAAGCCGGCGCCCAAAACGATCACGCGCATGATTTTCAAAGCCTTTCTGGGCTCTGGCGCTTGATGGACGGGCGCTGAAAGCTATTGAATCAATAGCAAGCAGCTGGCGCACGTCTGCCAAGCTGCCGCTCCCCCTGTCCTTGGTACCTGAGAGATTCACCGCCACCCACCCGGGTTGCGGCTTGCTCCTTCGGTGCGCTTCGCGTTGCGCGAAGCGGCTCTCCAGACGGCTTTGATGAATGGTGCAGTACGGGACCTGAGCGTGTATGGGAGTTTGCGCCTTCGGTGCAGCACGTCGGCCAGTGTGGCGCGGCGGGCTGCTCTCCTGCAGCGCTGAAGTCTACGCGCGTCACCCCGCTGCCCGCGCGCAAAAGCGGGCTTATGGGTCGCAACAAATGCTGATGCAAGAAAAAAACGGCGGCCGGTGCATCTGCTGCAGCGGCCGCCGGGCTGGCGTCTGGGCCTGGAGGTCACCGCTTCACGACGACCTTTGAACCCGAGCTTAACGTTGGCTTTATCGGCGATAGGGATCGTTGGGGCGATTGTCGTAACGGTTGGGTACGCCGTCACCGTCGCGGTCCCAGCCGCCGCGCTGGATTTCCCAGCGGCCGTCACGCTGCTCCCAGCGGGGCTCGCGGTAGCGGTAGCCGGGGCGCGCCTTTTCCCAGTGGCCCTTCACCCACACGTGGCGGTTGCCACGCCAGTCCCAGTAGCCGGGCACCCATACCTGGCCGCGTCGCGCCTGGGGCACGGCTTCGCGGCGGGGTGGTGGCGGGGCGGGGATGACGTAGCCGGGCTGGCCCACTTGCACGGTGACGGTGGCAGGTGGCGCGGCATGTGCAGGGGCCGCGGTGCCCATCAGCGCCGCCAGTGCCAAAGCGGCAGCAGCCAGCGGGGTGCGAAGCGTCGAAGAGGTCTTGGTATCAGCAGCCATGATGAAACTCCTTGTTGGACTGGTTTTGCAGCGGCGGCCGGTACGGGGCGCGCTCTGCTGCGGGGCTGAGGTTTGACAGGGCCACATCGTCTGACGAGGTGAGGTGGGCGGGCTGTCGGCCCCGCACAGTGCGCGGTGTAGGTCGACGTGCCTCTGCCCTGTGCACCTCGCGGCCGTCTGGCCGTGTGGCGATGGCCGGCGATCGGCCGTGATCAGCGGCGGTAGGGGTTGTCCGGACGGCGGTCGTGGCGGTTGGGCACACCGTCGCCATCGCGGTCCCATCCGCCGGGTTGCATGTTCCAGCGGCCGCCGTGTTCCACCCAGCGCGGCTGGCGGTAGTGGTGGCCTGGGCGGGCCTTCACCCAGTGGCCTTGCATCCACACATGGCGGTGGCCGCGCCATTCCCAGTGGCCTGGCACCCACACCATGCCGCGGCGGGGGTGGGGCGCGGCTTCATAGCGCGGAGGGGGTGGGGCGCGGTGGTATTGCACCTGCACGGGGGCCGGGGTGCGATATTGGGGGGCGCCAGTCTGGATGACGACGGTTGCGCTGGTCTGCGCCTGCGCCACGCCAGCGGCGCCCAGCGATGACAGCAAGGCGATGGAAACTGCAGCGAGTGCATTGCGGGCCATGGTGTTCTCCTCAAAAGTGATTCCTTGCGGAACCGGGAGACTTCATGGTGCGGGTGCTGCGTCAAGCCGGCGTAGTGGTATTGCGAAGTCTTGTGAAGTTGTGTTTCGGCCTGGGGAGGCGCCTGGCGCAGGTGTGATTTTTTTCACGCCAGTGTCCCGAGTTAGAAGTTCGCTGAAAAAATAAAGATGTCGAAATCGTTGTCAGGCAAGGCGCAAACCACAGCGATAGCAGTAGCTATCGCGAGGATTTGCAACGCCGCATGGCGGCGATTCTCGATATCTTTATGCAACGAATTGCCAACTCGGGACACTAGGCACGCGCATGGGCCGCGCTCAGCTCCACCACACCAGCGCGGCAATCAGCATCAGCGCGAACCACGCAGGGTGCGCGCCCCGCGTGGCACCAAAAACCAGCACGCCGCTGGTCAGCGTGGCGAGGCCCACCACGTCCACCACCCACATCGCCAGCGCCGCATCGGGCGCAGCCGTGCCCAGCCGCCACAGCAACGCGCTCAGCGCCCAGCCCAGCAGCGTGACCACATGCCAGGTGCCCCACAGGATGCGCACCTGCCGCTCGCGCAGAACGGGGTGCCCGCCCGTGGGCACCAGGCCCCGCGTGCGGCGCAGTTGGCGAAACACCAGGATCTCGCCCAGCACCGAATGCGCAAGCCCCACCAGGGCCAGGCCTGCGGCGGCCAGCAGCAGTGTCGTGTTCATGCTCGTGCTCGGGTCCATGGCGATGTGTCCTTTTCATTCAGAAGATGCCGGGTGCGGCCTCTGCACCCACGGCGTTGGGGTATGCACCCGCGCGCCCAGTTGCGTGAGCAGGTGCATGAGCCCCATCCACATGCGCTCGAACGCGGGCATTTCTCCGGGCACCTGCTGCAGGTGCCTGCCTAGCACGCGCTGGTCGGCGGGAGGCGTCAGCGGCGGCGGGCGCTTGGCGGCAAAGTCAAACACCGCCTGCGTGAAGGGCTCGACCTGCCATGCCTGCGCCTCGGCCAATGCAGGCGCCACCTCGGTGCGGTAGGTGTGCAGGCCCACGTCGGCGCGGGCCAGGCCCAGGGCCTGGTAGGCCTGCAGCACCTGCGCGTCGCGCTCCGGGTCGCCCGCAGGCCGCAGGAGGGCCGACCACGCCCGGCCCACCTGCTCGCGAAACGCGGGCGACAGGCTGCGCGTGCAGCCAAAGTCCAGCACGCCCACCGTGCCATCGGGCGCAAACACAAAGTTGCCCGGGTGCGGGTCGGCATGAACCCGGCCGAGCACAAAGATGCAGTGCATGAACCAGTCCCACAGGTGCTGCCCGGTCTGGTCGCGCTGAGCCTGCGTGGGCCCTGTGGCCAGCCAGGCCTGCAGCGGCTGGCCTGGCAGAAACTGCTGCGTAAGCACCTGGGTGCGGGTGTGGGAGAGGATGGGCTGCGCCATCACCACGCCCGGCCGTGCCGCGTGCTGCGCAAACCACTGCAGCTGCTCGGCCTCCTGCAGGTAGTCCACCTCGCGCAGCAGCGTGGTCTCGATTTCGGCCATCACACCGTCCACCACCGTGTTGGCGGGCAGGGGCAGATCGGTGTGGGCCAGTGCGCGCAGTGTGGTGCGCATGAGCTGCATGTCGCTGGCGATGGTGGCGGCAATGCCGGGGTACTGCACTTTCACAGCCACCGTGCCGTGGCCCGCCAGCTGTGCACGGTGCACCTGGCCCAGGCTGGCGGCCGCAAACGCCGTGGGCTCGAAGTGGTCGAACAGCGCCTCGGGCTCTTGCCCGAAGGCCTGGCGGAACACACGGCCTACCAGCGCGCGGTTGAGCGGCGGGGCCTGGTGGTGCGCGCGCGCCAGCTCGCGCCGCACGCCCTCGGGCAGCAGCTGCGGGTGCATGCTCAGCAGCTGCGACACCTTGAGTGCCGACCCACGCAGTTGCCCCATCGCGCCAAACAAAATGCGGCCCAGCGCGGCCTCGTGCTCGGCCTGCGCCTGGGGCGAGCGCTTGCGTGTGCGGTGCGAGAGTTCTGCCATGCCAATGCGCGCCGCTGCCAGCCCGGTGATGGCGCTGCGCGCCAGTTTGCCGGTGCGCGGGGCCTCCGCTTTAGCTTTGGTCATGGCCTGCCAGGCGTTGCGCCGTGCCGCGTGCAATCACGCGGTGGAACGGCGTGACCACCGCCATGTACGCATGGCCCAGCGTGTTGTGGATGTGCACCACCGTGCTCAGCACCACGGTTGGCGCAGCGCCCGCAGCGGCAGGCGGCTGCTTGCAGATGGATACCTGCACGTCCAGGTGCTTGTCGTCCTGGCCCATCACCACTTCCATGTCGCTGAGGTGGCGGATGCGGAAGATGCCCACTCGGTCGCCCACCTGGTAGCTGCGCGCGTCCCGCAGGACGCGGCCGCTGGCGGGCGGGTTGCCGTCGTGCAGCTGGCCCAGGTCTTTCAGGCCCACAAGACGCACCGCTTTGTTCCGCACGCCCATGAGGGCGCGCGTCCACAGCGGCGTGCGGCACGCCACATCCAGCCACGACTGCAGGGCAGAACGCGCGGGGTGTTGGTCGGCCACCTCATAGGCATTGGAGAAGTGGGCGCCCGGCAGGGTGGCGTGGATGGCCGTGCCGGGTGGCACGTGGGTGGTGCGTGCGGAGGACGGCACGGTGGGTGACGTCTTCATGGCGCACTCTTGCGGGGTTTGCGAGCGGGTGCTGGGGTGGCGGCCGGAGCGGCCTTGGCGCGCGCGGCGCGGGCTGGTCGTGGCGCAGCAGGGGGCGATGAGGCGGATGGCGGGGAGGACCGGGGCGCTGAGGGCGGCACCGTGCCCAGCGTGTGCCGCGCCAGCTGCAGCAGCCCCAGCAGGCTGCTGCGGTGATGCGCCATGCGCGCCATCTGGCTGCGCAGCACAAAGCCGCCCAGCTCCAGCACACGTTGGACGAGCCCGCTGCGCAGCATTTGCACCAGCACACCCAGCGACAGGTCCACCAGCTGTGTGGTGTCGGCAAACTCGTCGGACGTGTCGCCCAGCCAATACGTCACAACGCCCGCCAAATAGTCCGTGTACAGACTGCCGGCCGCACCTTTGAAGTCGCAGGGCTCGATCTCGCCGCTGGTCTCGGCGGCTTCCAGAAAGCCCATCACCACCTCGCGCAGGCGTTGGCGGGCCGCCAGGGGCTCGGCCAGCATGGACAGCGGCGAGCGCTGCGCCAGCCCGCGCACCTGGGCCACAAACTCGCGGTCGGCCAGCAGGCGCTCCAGCACGGCGTCGGTCAGGCGCTGCAGCTTCTCCTGCAACGCATAGCCGTCAAAGCCGGGCGTCTGCAGCGCGTCGTCCAGCGCCTGCTGCACCGTGTCGTCCAGGTAGCCCACCACGATGCGGTCCTTGGTGGGGAAGTACTTGTAGATCGTGGCGTCGCCAATACCGGCAGCGCGCGCGATGTCCTTCATCGTCGTACCGTCAAAGCCGTGGCGGGTCATCAGGTCCACCGCGCTGGCCACGATCTGGCGGCGCGTGGCGTCTTGCTGCTGGCGGGTTTTTTTCATCTGACTATCCTTAAATCGGATCTGAATGTGATTTAAAGAATAGTAATTTTTGTTAAAGGCGTCAAGCAAGCATGCTCTTGCGGGCGGGGTTGTACTCTCGCCTGTATCGCCAGTTTTAGATATTTTTGGCCTCTAACGCTTGCCTATCAAGCGCTGGCAGCTATACAAAGAATAGCATCAGCGGCGCATCTGCGAAAACGCTTCGAACTCCCAGCTGCGCATGGCCAGCAGCAGGGTGTAGCCCTCGCGCTCCCTCTCGGGCAGCTTCTGGTCGGCCAGGTGCTGCTGGGCAAAGTCCTGGGCCACGCGCTGCATGCGCTCCATGAAGGCAGGCGCCAGGCTGCGGCTGATGTTGCCGTGCACCAGCAGCACGCCTTCGCCCGCGCCGTCAAAACCTCCGGCAAAGTAGTCCAGCAGCGCGTGCTCGCGGAAGTAGTTCATCACCGGCCCGTGCGGACGCCAGCGGAAGGTCTTGGCCAGCTTCAATCGGTACCGGTTGAGTGGGCGTAGCTCGATGATGCCGATGCGGTCGAGCTGCGCCAGGTACTTGATGCCCTCGGCCTCGGTGAGCCGGTAGTTGGCGTTTACCTGCTCCAGCGTCCACTGGCTCAGCACGCAAATCGCCATCAGCAGCAGCTTCTTGTCGCCCACCACGGCTTTTTCCTGCTCCTGGCTCAGTTCCTTGAGCAGCGGCTGCGCATCGGCCACGCGCCGTGCCAAGTCGGCAAAGTCCAGCGCAAGCGCGCGGCAGATTGCGTCGATGCGCGACAGTGGCATGTCGCCCTTGGCCAGCATGCGCTTGACGCTGGACTCCGCCATGCCCAGGGCCTGCGCCAGGTCGGCATAAGTCATCTGCGCGTTCTTGAGTTCCTTTTTCAGGGCGGCAACGAGGTCGGCGGTGGTGCTCATGGGTATCGATTATCGATACCCCAGGTGTGCAGGGTTGCGCCTGAGGCGACTTTTGCTGGAGCAGGGGGGTGGGGATTCGCACACTGCGCCGCACCCGGCCCTTTTGCAGCCGGGACCAAGGAGCTTTCATCCATGCATCCTCCCAGCCTGATTTCCGCCCCCGCGCCGCGGCCGCACGTGGCGCGCGCCGAGTGGGCCCTGCTGCTGGCAGCCGCCGCGCTGCTGGCACTGGCCGTGGGCGGCCCGCCATTGCCGGGCAGCCTGCACCAGCATGCGTTTGCCGATCACCGCACCCTGTGGGGCCTGCCCTGCGCGCTGGACGTGCTGAGCAACCTGCCGTTTGCCGTGGCGGGCTTGTGGGGGCTGGTGCTGCTGCACCGCGTGCCTGCCGCCGGTGGCCAGCAGGCGCCGCAGCCGCCCCAGCCCCACCTCGATGGTGTGTCGCGCGCGCTGGCCGCGCTGTTCTTTGGCGGCCTGGTGTGCACCGCCGCGGGCTCCGCGCTGTACCACCTGCGGCCGGACGACGCGGGCCTGCTGTGGGACCGGCTGGGCATGGTGCTGCCGTTTGCGGGCCTGCTGGGCCTGGCCGCGCACAGCCGCGTCAGCGCCCGCGCCGGCCTGGCCGCCGCCGCCGTGGTGCTGGCAGGCGGTGCGGCGGCTGTGCTGTGGTGGGCCCGCACAGGCCACCTGCTGCCCTGGGCCGTGGTGCAGCTGGGGGGCATGCTGGTGGTGCTGGCGCTGGCCGCGCTGCCGCGCCGCGCGGGCACGCTGGCACCGCACCTGGGTGTGGTGATTGGGCTGTATGGAGCGGCCAAACTGTTTGAGGCGGCCGACCATGCGGTGTTTGAAGCCACCGCGCAATGGCTGTCGGGCCACAGCATCAAGCACGTGCTGGCTGCGGCGGCTGCGTGGCCGGTGTTGCAGGCACTGTCGGCCTGGGCCCCACGCGGCACGGTTTCCGGTGTCGCCCCGGCCGCCCCACCTGCTACTCCGTTTGTCACGACATCCGGGCAGAATGACGCCCACACCGTGAGGGCGGCGGCCCGCAGCCAGGGTCCTACGGCTTGATTGAACAGACCAAAGAAAACGAGGAGAAACGCATGCAACCCGACTCTGCCGCTGCACGCGCACAAACAGCACCCGTGCAGGGCCCGCAGGCCACGCACGAAGATCCCAACCAGTTCGCCCTGCTGCGCCAGCGGCGCTTTGCACCCTTCTTCTGGACGCAGTTCTCCGGCGCGGCCAACGACAACCTGTTCAAGTTCGCGCTCACCGTGATGGTGACCTACCAACTCAGCGTGTCGTGGCTGCCATCCGAGATGGCGGGGCTGGTGATCGGCGCGGTGTTCATCCTGCCCTTTGTGCTGTTCTCGGCCACCAGCGGCCAGCTGGCCGACAAGTACGACAAGAAGCGGCTCATCCGCTTCTTGAAGCGGCTGGAGATCGGCATCATGGTGCTGGCGGCGTGGGGCTTCTTCAACGCCAATGTGCCGGTGTTGTTGGTATGCGTGTTTCTCATGGGCCTGCAGTCCACGGTGTTCGGTCCGGTCAAGTTTGCCTACATGCCGCAGGTGCTCAGCGAGCGTGAACTCACGGGCGGCAACGGCATGGTGGAGATGGGCACCTTCGTGGCCATCCTGCTGGGCAACGTGGCGGGCGGGCTGATCATTGCCGTGCCCGAAATCGGCGCGCACCATGTGGGCTTTGCCTGCGTGGGCATGGCCATCCTGGGGCGCATCGCGGCCGAGTACATCCCCACCGTGCCCAGCACCGACCCGGGGCTCACCATCAACTGGAACCCCTTCACCGAAACCTGGCGCAACCTGAAGCTCGCGCACGAGAACATCGTGGTGTTCCGCTCGCTCCTGGGCATCAGCTGGATGTGGTTCTTCGGCGCGGTGTTCTTGAGCCAGTTCCCGAGCCTTGCCAAGGACGTGTTGCACGGGAACGAGCAGGTGGCGTCGCTGCTGCTGGTGGTGTTCTCGGTGGGCATTGGCATTGGCTCGCTGCTGTGCGAGGTGCTCTCGCGCCGGCATGTGGAGATCGGCCTCGTGCCGCTGGGTGCCATCGGCATGAGTGTGTTCTCCATCGATCTGTACTTCGCTTCGCGCAGCTTGCCGCCGGCCGAGATGATGGGCGTGTCCGCCTTCCTGGCGTACAGCGCGCACTGGCGCGTGATGCTGGACCTGGGCCTGCTCAGCCTGTTCGCGGGCCTGTACAGCGTGCCCATGTATGCGCTGATCCAGATGCGCAGCCAGCCCACGCACCGCGCACGCATCATTGCCGCCAACAACATCCTGAACGCGCTGTTCATGATTGCCAGCTCGCTGCTGGCGGGCGCGCTGCTGGCCGCGGGCTTCACCGTGCCGCAGATCTTCCTGTTCACCGGCATCGCCAATGCCATTGTGGCGTTCTACATCTTCATGCTGGTGCCCGAGTACATGCTGCGGTTTGTTGCGTGGATGTCCTCACGCTTCGTGTACCGCTTCAAGGTGCAGGGTGACGAGAATCTGCCCGCCCAGGGCGCGGCCATCCTGGCCTGCAACCACGTGAGCTTTGTCGATGCCGTGCTGCTCATGGCCGCCAGCCCGCGCCCCATCTACTTCGTGATGGACCACCGCATCTTCCGCGTGCCGGTGCTGGGCTGGCTGTTCCGCCTGGCCAAGGCGATTCCCATCGCGCCCTACAAGGAAGACCCGGCCACCTACGAAGCCGCGTTCGAGCGCGCCGCCCAGGTGCTGCGCGAAGGCGACCTGCTGGCGATCTTTCCTGAAGGCGGCATCACCAAGGACGGGCAGCTGCAGGAGTTCAAGGGCGGCATCATGAAGATCATCGAGCGCGCCCGGGCCGAGGGCATCGAGGCGCCGGTGATCCCCATGGCGCTGACCAACCTGTGGGGCTCGTACTTCAGCCGCATCGAAAAGGGTGGGGCCATGGTGCGGCCCTTCCGCCGCGGCATGTTCAGCCGCGTGGGCTTGAACGTGGGCCACCCCGTGGCCCCTGCGGAAGTGCAGCCCACGCTGCTGCGCGAAAAGGTGCGCACATTGTTGGCGGCGTAGGGTGATTCGTCGGCGCGCCGCTGTGGGGCCAATCCGCGCGGCGCAACGTTCCCCTGTCCGACACCACATTGCGCGCTGTGGGGTTACGGTGGCGGCTCCGGCGGTGCGTTGCGCACCGCGTCACCCACTGAAAGGAGACTGCCCATGGCCTATAGCATCACCCAGGCCCGCCCCCTTCTGAACGCCGCCGAGCTGGAGCTTTTTGACCAAAGCCGCGCCGCACCCATCAAAAGCCTCACGCTGGCGCGGCTGCGCACCAAGGTAACTCGGGTGCGCGCGCTGCGTGACAAGTACCGCGACCTTTTCCGCCGCCAGACCGTCGCCGTGCGCAAGGCTCCGGCCACCAAGGGCCGGTCCCCGGTCGGCGCCGACAACGAGCGCACCCAGCGCAAGGCCGACATCCTGCAGGAGGTGCTGGACCGGTTTGAAGCCCGCATCTCGCAGCTGGATGCACAAGAAGCACGTGGCGCGGCAGAGGCTGCTTCTGCCAAAGCCGCCGCAAAGCGTCCAAAGGCCGGCTCTTCGTCATCCCCCCGCAAGACGACTGCGGACCGCAGTGGCGCGACCACCGCTAACGTCGCCGCTAAAAAGTCCGCAGCAGCAAAAAAGTCTGTTGCAAGCAAGAAGCCTGCAGCGGTGAAGAAGCCCACGCGCGCCGCCAGCGCTGGGGATTCGGACGGGGCGGGCAAGGGCAAGGCCGCGCCCGCGGGCAGGGGCTCTCGCGCCAAGTCCAACGCAGCAGCGCCGGTCGCGGCTCCCGCTGCGCGCACCCCGCGCGCTGTTCCCTCTGCCAAGACGAAGGCCACGGTGACCGCCCTGCCACCCGCGGCCCCCGTGCTTCAGCCCGTGCTGGCCGAGGTGCTCAACCAGCACGCCACCCGCTCGCCCAAGGCCCCCTCAGACATGGCGCCCACCGCCAACGGCAAAGCACAGGCGCCTCAGCCGCCGGCGCCTATCAGCATTGTCCCGGCAGCTTTGCGGGGCAACCCACTCAAGCAGGCGCCGGGGCAGATTGCCATTCACGCCCACCAGGGGTCCAGCGTGCGCAGGGCGCAAGGCAAGCGCGACAGCCGCTGAGGCGGTTCTGTCCGTGCCACCGCGCGCTGCTCGCACACGCGGCGCGCGGTCTTTGCATTCACTCCGCGCGGATGTTCGCGCGCTGCGCAATCGCGCGCATGCGTGGCAGTTCGTCTTCGATCTGCGCCTGCACTGCGTCGCCCGGTGCGTGCGCCTGCTCCAGGCCGCTCGCTATGAGCTTGCTGCGAATCTCGGCGTCGGCCATGGTCTCGGCAAGCGCTTTTCCGAGCTTGGCCTTTGCGTCGGCCGGCAGCCCGCGCGGCGCCACCACCGCCAGCCAGGAGTCCGCTGCAAAACCCGCATAGCCGCTTTCTGCCACGGTAGGCACGTCGGGCAACTGCGCGGCGCGCGTGGCGCCGGTGACTACGATGGGTTTGACCTTGCCGCCTTTGAGCTGGGGCAGCGCCGCCGCCACCGTATCGATGGTGAACGGGATCTGCCCGCCGATCAGATCGCTCACGGCCGGCGCGCTGCCCCGGTACGGCACGTGCATCAGCTTGATGCCTGCTGCAGACCACATCAGCTCCGCCGCAAAGTGGCCTGTCGTGCCCGCGCCGAAGGAGCCGTACACATACTTGTCCGGCGCGCGGGTCACGGCCGCGGTCAGCTGCTTCAGGTTGTTGACCGGAACGTCGGGATGCGCCAGCAGGATCAGTGGCACGCGCGCCACCATGCCGATGGGTTCGTAGCTTTTCACCGGGTCGTACGGCAGCTTGTTGTTGAGCGCGGGATTCACCGTGAAGGTTGAGCCCGAGCTGATCAGCAGCGTGTAGCCGTCCGCTGGTGCACTGGCGACGTAGGACGCACCCACAATGGTGCCGGCCCCTGCCTTGTTCTCGATCACCACCGCCTGGCCCAGGCGCTCACCCAGCTTCTTGCTGATCAGCCGGCCCACGATGTCCACCGCCCCGCCGGGCGGGAACGGCACCACCAGTTGAACGGGCTTGGCAGGGTAGCCATCGGCGTGCGCCGTGGCCGCCCCTCCCAGACCCCAGGCAGCCACTGCGGCCACGGCCAGCATGACGCTCATGCGCCGGTTGGGTTGCAAGCACTTCATGGGGCGATCCTTCCGTTGGGAATTGGTCACGCAGCGTGGTGGCTGCGGGGAGGCGATTGGAAAGCGCGCTCAGAAGGTGTGAATGAATCCGGCCTGCTCGGGCATGGTGGGGACGTTCACATCCTTCTCAGATCAGAGACAGCCCCGCCAGCCGAAGAAGGCGCTGCTGCTCCGTCTCCTCGCCCGGCGCGTCAGCCGTTGCGAAAAAGAAAGCTGTAGGCGTTGAGCGCCGGCACCCCTCCCAGGTGCGCATACAGCACGCGGGAGCCTTCGGGGAATTCGCCCTTGCGCACCATGTCGATCATCCCGTGCATGGACTTGCCCTCGTACACCGGGTCGGTCAGCATGCCCTCCTGGCGCGCGCACAGGCGAATGGCCTCCAGCGTGCCCTCGTTGGGCAGGCCGTATTCGAGGCCGCCGTAGCGCGTGTCCAGCACCACATCCTCGGCCGTGATCTCCTGTCCCAGCTCGACGAGCTTTGCAGTGTTCTGGGCAATGCGCAGGATCTGCGCATGGGTCTTCTCGGGCTTGGCCGATGCGTCGATGCCGATCACCTTGCGCGCCCGGCCGTCGGCCGCAAAACCCACCACCATGCCGGCCTGCGTGCTGCCCGTGACCGAGCACACGACGATGTAGTCAAACTGGAAACCCAATTCTTTTTCCTGTTGCCGCACCTCTTCGGCAAAGCCCACAAAGCCCAGGCCGCCGTACGGGTGCTCCGAGCAGCCTGCAGGGATGGGAAAGGGCTTGCCGCCCGCCTTCTTCACGTCGTCCATGGCCTGCTCCCAGCTGGGGCGGATGCCGATGTCGAAGCCCGCGGCGTCCAGGCGCACGTCGGCGCCCATGATGCGGCTCATCTCGATGTTGCCCACGCGGTCGTACACCGCGTCGGAGTAGTTCACCCAGTTCTCCTGCACCAGCACGCACTTCATGCCCAGGTGCGCGGCCACGGCAGCCACCTGGCGCGTCTGGTTGGACTGGATGCCGCCGATGGACACCAGCGTGTCGTAGCCGCCTGCAATGGCTTCGGGGATGAGGTATTCGAGCTTGCGCGTCTTGTTGCCGCCAAAGGCCAGGCCCGAGTTGCAGTCCTCACGCTTGGCATACAGGTGCACCTTGCCGCCCAGGTGGGCCGACAGCCGCTTGAGCGGCGTGATCGGCGAGGGGCCAAAGGTGAGGGGGTGGCGGGCAAATTTTTGCAGGTTCATGGTGGTGTTCCGGTCGATGAAGGGGGGGAGCGCAAGCGCGGGGCTTGCAATGCCTTCATCGTAGAAAAACACGGCCATCAAGTGGTTGCAAAAATGGTAGAAATTTCAGTGTATAAGTTCTCTGAAAGAGAATGGATGCCAAAATTATTTCTTCATAACAAATATGTGCGCAACAAAAGTTCGTTCCAAGAATGCACCCCAGCCCGATGTTTCCGCCGAGCTGGACCGCACCGACAAGGCCATCCTGCGGCAACTGCAGCGCGACGCGTCGCTGTCCAACGTCGCGCTGGCCGAGAAGGTGCATCTGAGCCCGCCCGCCTGCCTGCGCCGCGTGGAGCGCCTGCGGCGCCAGGGGCTCATCGACAAGGTGGTGGCGCTGCTCAACCCCCAGGCCGTGGGCGCGGGCATGCTGGTCATGATTGGCGTGGTGCTGGACCGCTCCACGCCCGAGTCGTTTGCCGAGTTTGAAAAGGCGGCGGCCAAGGTGTCGGGCTGCATGGAATGCCATGTGGTCACCGGCGAGTTCGACTACTTCATGCTGGTGCGCACGCGCGACAACGATAGCTTCAACCGCTTGCACGCCGAGCAGTTGCTCTACCTGCCGGGGGTGCGGCAGGTGCGCTCGTTCATGGTGCTGCGCAATGTGTTGTCGACGACGGAGCTGCCGCTGGCGCTGTAGAGCGCGCCGGTCAAAGCGCGCTTTTATTCCACGGCAAAGCTCAACCCGGCATTTGCCTGCAGCCGCGCAATCAGCCTGTCACCCAGCGCGGGCGCGGTGGTCCAGATGCCACCTGCCGTGTCGGTGGCCTCCAGCAGAAGGCACACCGCTGCCTCGGCGATCATTTTGGATGTGGAGCCATAGCCTGGGTCGCGGTCGCCCTTCACCCCAACGCGCAGGGTGTTGCCTGCGTCGTCTGTGCCCAAAAACAGCACGTCGTAAAAGCCGTTCTCGCGTTCCTCGCGCGAAGGGCCTTCGCCCGGCTTGGGGCCTTTGTCCGAGCCCAGCGACTTGTCGGCCGCCACCGCATTGGCGATGGCCTCGCCCTTCTCGCCAGGGCCGGTGATGAGCATTTCGTCGTACACAAAGTCGGTGCCGTAGGCGTGTTGCAGCAGGAAGTTGGACCGGTGCACGTTGCGGGTGTTGATGGCCGCCATCACGAACGGCGCGACCCAGACGCCATCACCGAGGGCCTCGTCCACCATGGGCTTGTTGCCCGAGGGCTGGCGCGGGCCTTCAAACCCGGGGGTCAGCGAGAAGGGGTTCTTCAGCAAGTCCAGCACACCGGGCTGGGTCGCAGCGGCCGCCATGGTGGCCTTGAGACTGGCGGCGGTACCGCCCGAGAAGGTGCCCTTCATCTTGCGCACCCGGCCGCGCACGCGCGGGGCGGGGTGGCCGAAGCGGTGGCGGAACTCCTTTTGCAGCAGGAACACGCCCAGGTCGAACGGAATGGAGTCGAACCCGCACGAGAACACGATCCGCGCGCCGCTGGCCTTGGCCGCAGCTTCGTGCGCGTCGATCATCTGGCGCATCCAGGCGGGCTCGCCGCACAGGTCCACATAGTCCACCCCGGCCTTGGCGCAGGCGGCGACGAGTTCGTTGCCATACAGCTGGTAGGGGCCCACGGTGGTCAGCACCAGGCGTGTGGCGTCCATCAGTGCCTGCAGGCTGGCGGGGTTGTGGGTGTCGGTCACGACCAGCGGAGTGTCGGCCGGGGCACCCAGCTCGTCGCGCACGGCGGCGAGCTTGTCGGCATTGCGGCCTCCCATGGCCCAGCGCAGGCCGCTGCCCGCGGGGTAGCGTTGCAGCAGGTACTCGACCACCAGACGGCCGGTGAAGCCGGTGGCGCCGTGGACGACGAGGTCAAAGGGTTTCTGGGTGCTCATAGAGGTGTCTCGGTGCGGGCAATAAATGGGGCGATGGGCGGGATTGTGGGAGACAAGCGCAGTGGTGTCTGTCGCGCACGTGCGGTCGTTCTGCGCTGCATGGGGGTGCTGATGGCGCGGAAAGTATCGAATGGCGATACCGTTGAGCCGGTTCTTTGCCACTGCGCCACTGTGATCCAGACGGCAAGACGGCGGGCGCCGACCATTCGCTCCGTGTTCAACCACGGGCCTGTGTGGCCCACCCCTTCGATATGTCATCCCACCCTTCCTTCATCGTTCAGCGTGACACCCGGGCCTGGCAGCTGCAGGTGTGGGTCTCATTCGGCATCGCCGTATTTCTGTGCGCGGTAGGGTTGGCCTGGCTGCCAGGCGCGCAATTGGAGCAGGCGTTCATGGTGATGGGTTATGTGTTCTGCCTGTCGGCCGCGTTTGTGCTGGCCAAGTTTGTGCGGGACAACGAAAGCGCTTCGCGCCGAGGGGGTGGCGACACCCCTCTGTGGAAGCTGGTGGTGTGGGGCGGCTTTGCAGTGGCCATGGGCCTCACGGGCTGGGGCCTGCTGGGCATGGAGATCAACAGCACCTACAAGGCCTTTCTCGGCGTGAGCTGGCTGTACCTGATCACCACCGCCTTTACGCTGGCCAAGATGCTGCGCGACCGCCACGAGGCGGACCTGGCCGAAGCCCGACTGCAGGGCCGCCGCGAAGCTGCCGCTACCGCATCGTCCGCCAACGCGGCAACGTCTGGTAACAACCTGCCGTGAGGTTTGGGCGTGCGCCGGACTGCGATGGCGGATGCTCGCGGGTTTGCAGTGAACAAGTAAAGAACCAAAGAACCGGTGCTACGCCCGATGCGGGCAGCACTTTATCGAGAGGAGTGAAAAACCATGAAGACGCATTGTTCGAAGATCTTGGGCCTGGCGCTGGCTGCCGGCCTGCTCTGCGCAGTGGCCACCGCGCCCGCCCGAGCGCAAAGTGAGGCTTCGGCCGCGCTGTCGATGTTGCCGGTGGCCTCGGTGGTGGGCACTGCAGCCGTCGCATCTACTGCGGCGGGTGCCGTGGTGGCGGTCCCGGCGGCATTGTCGGTGGCGGGGGCGGTGCTCACCGTCAAGACAGTGGAAGCCTCGGCCGTGGGCACGGTGTACCTGCTGGAGCGCGCATCCGACGGGGCGCAGGTGAGTGTCGAAGTGGCAGGCCGTGGCTTGGGCGCATCGGCCCATGGGGTGGGTACGGTGGTGGCCTGCAGCGTGATCGGCACGGGCGTGGTGCTGTCGGTGGCGGGGGAGGTCATTGCCTTCATCCCCAACGCGGTAGGCCGCGCGCTGCTGCACAACGAGCGTCTTTGAACATGAAGTACATCCCCCTGAGCCGCTCCGCGGCTTCCCCCTTCTCTCTTCGCGCTGCGCGCTCCGGGAAGGGGGACGATGCCCTCGCTGCGGGGCGGCCCTTGCTTGGCATCCCTCGCCTGGGCCGCGCCCCTTGGATGTGCTGCTTGTTCGCCACGCTGGCGGTCGCCGCAGCGTTGACATCCACGCCTACATATGCCGGCCGCTCGTGCGAGCCGCGCAAGACCACGCCCCAGGTGGTGGAGCGCGGCATGAACCTGGCCGAGCAGACCGCTGCGGCGCTGGATGCCGAGCACGCGCGTTCGGGCACCCGGGTGGTGGTGCTGGCCCGTGCGGGGCAGGACCTGTCCAAATACGGGCTGCGCTACTCGCACCTGGGCTGGGCCTACAAGACGGCCGAAGGCCCCTGGCGCGTGGCGCACAAGCTCAACGATTGCGGTACGGCCGTGGGCCACCTGTACCGGCAGGGCCTGGGCGAGTTCTTTCTGGACGACCTGTGGCGCTACGAGGCCGTGTACGCCGTGCCCACGCCAGAAGTGCAGCAGCGCCTGCTGGCCGTGCTGCAGGATGCCGGCCGCACCCGCACGCTGCAACAGCCGGCCTACAGCATGGTCAGCTATGTGTGGGGGCGCAAATACCAGCAGTCCAACCAGTGGGCGCTGGAGACCCTGGCCCTGGCCATGGAGCCCGCCACGGTGCGGTCGCGCGAGCAGGCGCAGGCTTGGCTGCAGTTCAAGGGGTACACACCCACCACGCTCAAGCTCGGGCCGCTCACGCGCATGGGCGGACGGGTCGGGTCGGCCAACATCGCGTTTGACGACCACCCCAGTGACAAGCGGTTCTCGGACCGCATCGAAACCGTGACCGTGGACTCGGTGATGGCCTGGTTGCAGCAGGCTCAACTGGCTGCCCCGCCCGTGGTGTTAGCGCTAAAAAGTAAGTGAAAAAAGCCGCTGGCGCTTGATAGGAAAGCGCTGGAAGCTATAAAAATTGAAGCAAACACCTGGCGATGGGTGCGGGTCGGGCCGCATCCGCCAGCCTGTGGCGGGCGTGCGCGCGGCCGTTCGTTCCGCGCAGCCGCAATTTTTCTGAGGAGAAGACCGTGAGCAAATCCCTGCGTTTGTCCGAAAAATGGTTCCGGCGCGGCTTGTGGCTGGTGGCGCTGGTGTTTGCCGGCTTTCTCATTGGGCTGGGCGGCACCATCGTGGGCGACCTTCCCAAGATGGAGCGTCCGCTGCAGCTGGATGATTTTCTGGACAAGCCCACCGCCGACACCCTGCGTCAGCAGGTGCGCACGGCCCGCCAGGCCGAGCAGGACGCGCAGACCGCATTGGAGCAGGCCCAGCTGCAGCGCAGCAAGGCGTTGAGCGAAAGCCGCACCGCGCGCGACAGCTTCAACAGCTGGTTGGCCACGCGCAGCGTTACCCAGCGTGCCGACCACGACCCCGAAGTGGTGGCGCGCAACCAGGGCTTGGACGCCCTGCGCGTGAACGAGCGCCGGGCACAGCAGGCCGTGGAGCAACAGGAGCAGGCTGCGCTCGACGCACGGCAGGCCGCTGCTGCCGCCGCGCAGCGCCTGGGCCAGCTGGAGTCCGATGGCTACGAGCGCCTGCGCGTCGAGCAGCGCAAGGTGGAGCTGCGCGTGTTCCTGTACCGCCTGGCCCTTACCCTGCCGCTGCTGGCCGTGGCGGGCTGGTTGTTTGTGAAGAAGCGCAAGAGCACCTACTGGCCGTTTGTGTGGGGCTTCATCTTCTTTGCGCTGTTCGCGTTTTTTGTAGAACTCGTGCCCTACCTGCCCAGCTACGGCGGCTACGTGCGCTACGTGGTGGGCATTGCCATCACCGCCCTGGTGGGGCGCTACGCCATCCTGGCGCTCAACCGCTACCTGGAGCGCCAGAAGCTGGCCGAGACCCTGCCCGACCCGGAACGCCGCAAGGAGCTCAGCTACGACGTGGCCCTGGCCCGACTGGCCAAGAGTGTCTGCCCCGGCTGCGAGCGGCCGGTGGATCTGAAGAACGACAAGATCGACTTCTGCCCGCACTGCGGCATCGGCCTGTTCAACCACTGCGGCGCCTGCAGCACCCGCAAGAGCGCCTTTGCACGCTTTTGCCATGCCTGCGGCACAGGCGCCGGCGTGAAGCTCGCGCGCGAAGAGGCCTAGACCGGACCGTCCCTCGGCGGAGCAGCGGGGCCTTCGCCCCTCAGCCCGGCTCCACCCGGTTGCGCCCGTCCGTCTTGGCACGGTACAGGGCGGCGTCGGCGGCCAGCAGCAGGGTGTCGATGTCGGCCTCGCCGCTCATGGAGGCGCTGTGCACCAGGCCGATGCTGACGGTGGCGTGCAGGGGCTCGCCCCGCGGCGTGGAGATGACGGCCTGCTGGGCCACGGCGGTGCGCAGGCGCTCGGCAACGGCCTGGGCTTCAGCGTGCGACACCTCCGGCAGCACCACGCCAAATTCCTCGCCGCCCATGCGGCCCAAGGCGTCCTGCGCGCGCAGGGTGGTGGCCAGCGCCTGGGTGATGGCCACCAGCAGGCGGTCGCCCGTGGCGTGCCCATGCTGGTCGTTCACCTGCTTGAAGTGGTCCACGTCCAGCATCAGCACGGCCACGCCCGAGGTCTCGCGCCCATAGCGCGTGAGCAGGCGCTGCCCCTGGCGCATGAAGGCGCGGCGGGCCAGCACGCCCGTGAGGTCGTCGTGGCGTACCGCGTGGTCCAGACGGCGCAGCGTCTCGGCCCGGGCGGCGCTGGCGCAGGCCACGGCCAGCGGCCCCAGGGCCAGCAGCGTGACGCCCACCCGCAGCGACAGCACGTCGCTGGCATGCGCGGGGGTGAAGTTGAGCACCCCCATGGCCACGCCCGCCATGGTCCACAGGCACACCACCAGCGACAGCAGACAGGCCACGAAGGTGCTGTAGCTCAGCGCGCACCAGAGCAGGCCCGGCACCGCGAATGCCAGCACGCCCGGCCCGCCCACCACGCTGCGGATCGCCTCGGCCAGCAGCAGCGAGCCCACCGGCGCCACGCGCCAGAAAAGCGGCGCGCCGTGCACGGCCGAGGGCGGATCGTCGTCGCGCGGCATGGCCAGCACCACGGGCACGATCAGCATGTAGTTCATGAGTTCGGTGCTGAACCACAGCGAGAGCAGGTCGGTCCAGGGCGAATGGAAGTACACCGGCGCGGCGCCGCTGCCGGCCAGCGCCCCCACCGCACTGGCAGCCAGGGCGGTGAGCAGCAGGTACATGGCCGACACCGTGCGCCGCAGGCGCAGCACGGGTTCGCTCAGCCGACGCAGGATGAGCCAGCCCACCGTGACGCCCAGCAGGTTGGCGCCGTTGAGCCACAGCGCCATGCCCCAGGAGCTGCCAGTGATGAGGTCGGCCGCCACGTAGCCCACGGCCGCCGCACCCCAGGCGGCCGGGCGCGCCAGCGCGGGAAAGCGCACCAGCAAGCCCAGCAGCAGGGCATTGGCGGGCCAGAAGGCGGAAAGAAAGCCGATGGGCCGCGCAAAGATGCCCACCAGACAGGCCGCAAAGATGATCGCCCCCAGGCCCAGCCAGAGCCAGTGCCGTGCGGACGACCGGGGAAGCGCGACGGAAAAGGGCATAGGCAGGCAGCTGCGATGTGAGGGGCCGGTAAAGCACGGCGGAATTGATAGCGATTGTCATCGCGTGCAACTCTTTGCAACCAATTGGGCCTATGCCAAAAAAACATTTGTTGACAATCGCCGCACACCTGCAGCCGATGCCGACGGGGCGGACGGGATGTGAGAGATGCGGCCCGGTTCAGCGACCCAGCAGCAGGGCCACCAGTTCGCCCGTGGTAGTGGCGCCCAGCTTGCGCATGAGCCGGCCCCGGTGGGCCTCCACGGTACGGTGACTGATCTGGAGGTCGCGCGCGATCTGTTTGCTGGTGGCGCCGGTCACGATGTGCTGAGCGATCTCCCGCTCACGCACCGTGAGCGGTGTGCTGACGGGGCGGCGCGGGGAGATGTCTTCAAACATCCACACCGCACGGGCAAACGGGTCGGCGCGGTCCAGCGTGCGGCCCACCACGTGGCACCAGAACAGCGTGCCGTCGCGGCGCCGCATGATCCGCTCGTCGCCGTAGCTGCCGGTGTCCTGCATCGCGGGCAGCCCCCGCTGCCCCGTGTGATCAAATTCATCCAGCGACGGGTACAACGGCGCAAGCGGCTGGCCTAGCAACTCGGCCTGCTCGTAGCCGAACATCTGCGCAAACGCAGGGTTGCAGATCTCGATGGAGCGCTCTCGCGTCACGCACATGCCCACGGGGGACAGATTGAAAGCCAGTTCCAGGGCTTCGTGCAGCGCGGAGGGCAGGGGGGTGGGCGGCATGGGCCGATTCTGCAGCAGCACCACGGCACTGCGGCGCGTGCCTGGCGCTTTCGCTGCAGCGGCTTGCCGGATACGCGGGTGGTCGAGAAATTCCGGTGATTTTGGGTGCTAGCGCTTATCCAGAAAGCGCTAGCAGCTATCAAATTTGGAGCTTTGGGTCGTGCGCGTTGTGGACTACACCCCACGCGCCCGGTCGGCCTTGAACTGCGCGCGGAACTGGCCGAAGGTGCCAGCTTCCAGCGACTCGCGAATCTCGCGCATCAGGTTCAGGTAGTAATGCAGGTTGTGCACGGTGGTGAGCATGGGGCCCAGCATTTCGCCGCAGCGGTCCAGGTGGTGCAGGTAGGCACGGCTGAAGCCGCCGCGCCCGCCCTGGTCCCAGGCCACGCCGTCCTTGCCTGCACAGGCGTGGCAGGTGCAGCTGGTGTCCAGGGGCTGGTGGTCGGTTTTGTGCCGTGCGTTGCGGATCTTGAGGTCTCCATAACGTGTGAAAAGCGTGCCGTTGCGCGCATTGCGCGTGGGCATCACGCAGTCGAACATGTCCACGCCCTGGGCCACGCCTTCCACCAGGTCTTCAGGCGTGCCCACGCCCATCAGGTAGCGGGGCTTGTGCGCGGGCAGGCGGTGCGGCGTGTGGGCCATGATGTCCAGCATTTCGTCCTTGGGCTCGCCCACGCTCACGCCGCCGACGGCGTAGCCAGGGAAGTCCATCTCCACCAGGGCCTCCAGCGATTCCTGGCGCAGGTTCTTGTACATGCCGCCCTGCACGATGCCGAACAGGGCATTGGGGTTGCCCAGCCGCTCGAACTCGGCCTTGGACCGCACCGCCCAGCGGCGGCTCATCTCCATGCTCTTGCGGGCTTCGGCCTCGGTGGTGAGGTGGCCGTTGGTTTCGTACGGCGTGCACTCATCCAGTTGCATCACGATGTCGGAGTTGAGCGTGGTCTGGATCTGCATGCTCACCTCGGGCGACATGAAGAGCTTGTCGCCGTTGACGGGGCTGGCAAAGGTCACGCCTTCTTCGGTGATCTTGCGCATGGCGCCCAAGCTCCACACCTGAAAGCCGCCCGAGTCTGTGAGGATGGGCTTGTCCCATTTTTCAAAGCCGTGCAGGCCGCCAAAGCTCTGCATCACATCCAGGCCGGGGCGCATCCACAGGTGAAAGGTGTTGCCCAGGATGATCTGCGCGCCCATGTCGTGCAGGCTTTGGGGCATGACGCCCTTGACCGTGCCATAGGTGCCCACGGGCATGAAGATGGGGGTCTGCACCACGCCGTGGTTCAGCGTGAGCGTGCCGCGCCGTGCGTGGCTGGTGGGGTCGGTGTGAAGGAGTTCGAACTGCAGCATGATGGGTCGATTGTCCCAGACGCACTACCCTGACCTGGCTCAAGGTTAAGGGTGGGAGCGGGCGGCGCCCGTAGCTACACTGAACCGAGGTACTACTACAAGGAGAACACACCATGCTCAAGATCCTCATCGCCGTGGACGGCTCAGAACTCTCCCTGGACGGTGTGCACCACGCGCTGGCGCTGGTCCGCCAGGGCCTGCGGGCCAGCGTGGTGCTGGCCAACGTGCAGGAGCCCGCCACGCTTTACGAGCTGGTCACCACCCGCGACCCCGACCTGATCGCCGCCGCCAGCCTGGAAGCCGGCGAGCACCTGATGGCCCCCGCGCGCGCGCTGCTGGACGCGGCTGGCGTGGCCTATGAAACCGATGTGGGCGTGGGCGATGTGGCCCACACGTTGGTGGACATGATCGAGCGCTCGGGCTGCGACATGGTCGTCATCGGCGCCAAGGGGCAGGGCGCCATCACCAGCGCACTGCTGGGCTCTGTATCGCAAGAAGTGGCCCACGCGAGCCCCGTGCCCGTGACCATCGTCAAGCATGCCGAGGCGCTGGAGGCGGTGGAAGGGGATCTGGCCGAAGACACCCCGGCCTGAACGCGCCGTTTCTGCGGGCGAGCCCAGGCACCGCCGCAAGAGGAAAGGGCCGCTGAGTGCGGCCCTTTCGATTTGACGGAATGTGGGCGACGGATGTGCCCTCGGGCGCGACGATCACGCCGCCTGGCGGAACGGCTCTGCCGGGCGCTGCAGCTTGCCGTGTGGCAGCGTGGCCAGGCGCGAGAACATGCGGCGCACATAGCCGCGCACCCACAGGCACTTGTTGAGTTCGTCCACCGGCAGCGGGCCCGACACCACCACGATGTCATTGGCTGCCGCCTGCGCACCGGCCGCGCGCAGGCGCCGGCGGGTGTTGTTGGCCCAGGACTGGATGCGCGTGGGGCTGCCATGCTGGTGCACCTCGCCCGTATGTACGTCAAACGCAATGGCCACCGTGTCGGTCTTGAGCTTGAACCGCCGCTCACCCGTCACGGCGCTGGGCGCCTCGCGCATGTCATACAGGTAATAGCTTCCGGCCTTGAGCTGGTATTGCATGTCCATGGGTGTCTTCCTCTCTGTGGGCATTTTGGAGGGTGCACCCTATGGGCAATGGCAGGTAAAACGGCAGGAAAACCGCTCTTATCCACCGCGTGTTTTCCCCGGCCAGGCCGGTGTGAGTGCGCGTGCCATTGTGGCGGCGCGTCGGCGCCATTCCGCAAAACTTTAGGATGATCTCGTAACGAGTTGTGAGCGAGCGGACGGCCTGCTCTCGAAACTCGCTTTGCTCGCGCTCTTCGAAACTGACGCAGCTCAGGCCAGGGTAGCCTAGCAACGGCCGCCCCGCAGCGAGGGCTGCGTCCCCCCGCATTCACATCGCACAGCGATGTGAATGCGGGGGCTGAGGGCCGCGGCTCCGAGCCCGCCGGCGCAGGCTTGGACGGCCCGAAGAGCTGCCGCCTCTGGAGGCAAGCACCGCGGCCCGCAGGGCCTCCACCAGGCTCACGCTTCGCTCGCGCTCTTGGAAACTGACGCGGCCAAGGCCAGGGCAGCTCAGCAAGGGCCGCCCCGCAGCGAGGGCTGCGTCCCCCTGCCCACATCGCACAGCGATGTGAGTGCGGGGGGAAGGCCCGCAGGGCCTCAGGGGGGTGTTCTTTATCTTCTCTAGAAATCCACCAGGCTGAGCCCCACGCTGAACACCGTGCGCTTGCGGTTGTAGTCGATCATGCTGTCGCCATAGCCGCTGAACAGCGCGGTGTGCAGGCGCAGATTGCTCTTGCCGCCAAAGATGCCCGTGCCCAGGCTCTGAAGCCATTCCACACGCACCGAGCCGCGGTCGCTGCGGGCCAGCGAATGGCGCAGTGTGGCGCCCAGCGTGTTGTTCTGGTCGTAGTTCCAGAAGGCGGACAGCTCGCCGCGGCCGATGTAGTCGCTGATGCCCGGGTTGTCGTCGCTGCCCGAGCTTTCGGGGATGCGCTTCCAGATGCGCGCGTTCACGCTGAAGCGGTTGCCCAGTTCCATGCCCGTCATCAGGTACACGCGGTTCCAGCTGCGCGACAGGGGTTTGCTCTGGCCGTTGGACTGGTGCACCAAGCCCACGCCGCTGTAGCGCCACTTCCAGCCAAACGGCAGCTCGGCCGTGGTCGGGTAGACGTACATCACCTCAGGCTCGTGGTCGGTGGCACGGAAGGGGCGCGAAATCTCGGGCGTGAACAGCTGCCAGTACGACTGCTGTGTGTAGCCAAACCACACCGAATCCTTGAGCGTGGGGTGGCCCTGCGTCAGCAGGCCCTGAGCCACCTTGGTGCGCACGGACAGCTGGATGCGGTTTTCAGCGCGGCGGTAGGGCGTGGATTCCGTAGCCGAATTGCCTTCAGCGTCCGACGTCGGCTGGCGGTTGACGTTGCTCGCGCCCACCACCGACACCGTAATGGGCCGGTAGCCGCGGAAGCTGAACGTGCCGCAGTCGCTACCGGATTCCAGCTCCCAGAAGCGCGAGAGGTCGCTGTATTGTGTGTCGCGGCAGCCGTCCACGCGGGCCACGTCGATGACGCGGGTGGCGGGCAGCGTGGTATCCACGGGCGGGGGTACAGCAGCCTCGGTAGATTGCGCGGACGCGCCGGGTGCCTGCCATGCCTGCCGTGCCGTCTGTTCGGAGGCCCACTGGTCAAAACATGCCAGGCGGGCCTGGTTGTCTGTGGTCATGGCGGTGCATCGGCGCAGGGCGCTGTCGGCTCCGGCACCCGACCCCGCGCCAGCCGAGGCCGCCGTAGCGCCCGTACCCGCAGGCACCTGCGTGGGCACCACGGGGGTGGACGGCTGGGCCAGCGCGCCGCTGGCAGATGCCGCCAGGGCCGCTGCCAGCACCCAGCCGGCGGGGGCACGCGAGGGGGCGGCGGGCGCCGTTGTGTTCACTGCCAGCCGGCCTGCTTGCGCAGCACAAAGGGCGCCGAGGGGGCTGTGGGGGTGGGGTGTGCGTTGTTCCATGTTCCGCGTATTTCCTTGCCGCAGCTGCCATCCACCACCCGGCCGATCCAGGTGGCGCTGATGTTGGTGCCGTTGTTCGATTCTTCCAGGGTCAGGTCGCCGTCATCCACGTCCCCGCTGACCTGTGCCGTCGCGCCGCCCCGCTGCACGCTGCCTCGCACGCTCTGTGCCAGCTCCGGATGGGGGCCCAATTGCAGTAGCGCGGTGGTAGCGGGCGCACTTCCCGTAGCGGCCAGTTCGGCCCGCCAGCGGCCTTGCAGATGGCGGTGGTCCGTCTCGGCTGCCGCGGGGCAGGCGGCGGTGGATTTTGGGTCTTTTTGGGGTTGAGCGCTTGTAGGACAAGCGCTGGCAGCTATGAAAACAAAAGCGCACATTGACACCCACGCTGGGGTGTTGCTGCGGATGCGCAGGGGATGGGGCGCGATCGTAATGGTCATGGCGCGGGCTGGGGGTTGGCGGCGGCCTGCGCCTTGCGGGCTGCGAACTCGGCGCGCAATGCTTTGAGCTTCTCGCGCGGGTCTTCGCGGGCGGTGGTCTTGTCCAGGCCCATCTCGGCGATGAAGCGGCTGGGCTGGGCCGCCACCATCTCACGGCCCTTCTTGCGGCGCTTGGTCCAGCTCACGGCCAGCGTGCGCTGGGCGCGGGTGATGCCCACGTACATCAGGCGGCGCTCTTCCTGCAGGCGCTGCAGCACATCGTCAGTCACCTTCTGCTGGCGGCCTTCGTCGTCGTCGAGCTTGAAGGGCAGCATGCCTTCGGTCACGCCCACCAGCACCACATGGGGCCACTCCAGCCCCTTGCTGGCGTGCAGGGTGGAGAGCACGACCATGTCCTGCTCCTGTTCGCGCTCGCTGATGGTGGAGAGCAGGGCAATGGTCTGCGACACCTCCAGCAGGCTCTTGGTCTCCTTGGCCACCACGGCGCCTGCGGTGTCGTCAATCTGCCCGCCCGCGCGCTGGGCCATCCAGTCGCAGAACTCCATCACGTTGCTCCAGCGGGCGGCGGCCACCTTCTCGCTGTCTTCGTTGTCGTACAGGTGTTGTTCGTAGCCGATTTCTTTCAGCCAGTCGTTCAGGAAGGTGCGCGCCTCCTCAGCGCCGTGCACGCGGCGGGCGCTGTACTCCAGGTAATTGATGTAGCGGCCAAACTCATGCAGGCCGTCCATGGCGCGCTTGGGCACGGCGGCCGGCAGCATGCCGTTGAACAGCGCACCGAACATGCTCTGCTTGTGCTGCGTGGCAAACGCGCCCAGCGCCGCGAGCGTGGTGTGGCCAATGCCGCGCTTGGGCGTGGTGATGGCGCGCAAAAATGCCGGGTCATCGTCGTTGTTGATCCACAGCCGGAACCAGGCGCACAGGTCCTTGATTTCCGCCCGGTCAAAAAAACTGGTGCCGCCTGAGACCTTGTACGGAATGTTGGCCTTGCGCAGCGCCTTCTCGAACGGCTTGGCCTGGTGGTTGGCGCGGTACAGGATGGCAAAGCTCTTCCAGTCCGGCGGCGGGTTGCTGGCGGCGCGCAGGCTCTGGATGCGGGCCACGGCACGCTCGGCTTCGTGTTCTTCGTTGTCGGCATCGACCACGCGCACGGGTTCGCCCTCGCCCAGTTCGCTGAACAGCGTCTTGGGGAACAGCTTGGGGTTGGGCCCGATCACGTTGTTGGCCGCGCGCAGGATGGCGCTGGTGGAGCGGTAGTTCTGCTCCAGCTTGATGACCTTGAGGTGGGGGTAGTCCACCGGCAGTTTCTTGAGGTTGTCCAGCGTGGCGCCACGCCAGCCGTAGATGGACTGGTCATCGTCGCCCACGGCCGTGAAGTGGCCGCGCTCGCCCACCAGCAGCTTGAGCAGCTCGTACTGCGTGGCGTTGGTGTCCTGGTACTCGTCCACCAGCACATGGCCCAGCGCGGCCTGCCACTTGGCGCGCACTTCCGGGAAGTCCCGCAGCAGGCGCAGCGGCATGCCGATCAGGTCGTCAAAGTCCACGCTCTGGTAGGCCGCCAGGCGCTCTTCGTAGCGGGCCATCAGCGTGGCGATGATGCGTTCGTTGTCATCCGCCGCCTGGGCCAGGGCCTGCTCGGAGGTCAGACCCATGTTCTTCCACTTGCTGATCACCCACTGCCACTGGCGCGCCGTGGCCATGTCGGTGGTGCCACCCGAGGCTTCCTTCAGGATGCCCGTCACGTCGTCGGCATCCAGGATGCTGAACTGCGGCTTGAGGCCCAGCACATGGCCGTCTTCGCGCACCATGCGAACGCCCAGTGCGTGGAAGGTGCAGATCAGCACGTCCTTGGCCCGTTTGCCGATCAGGTGCCCGGCGCGCTCGCGCATTTCAGACGCCGCCTTGTTCGTGAAGGTGATGGCCGCGATGCGCTTGGGGTCCATGCCTTTTTCGATCATGTGGGCGATCTTCATGGTGATCACCCGCGTCTTGCCCGAGCCCGCGCCGGCCAGCACCAGGCAGGCGCCATCGGTGTAGTGAACAGCCTGGAGCTGGGCGAGATTGAGACCGGCAGACATGGAAGCGAGAGAGTGAGGAAGAGAGAGGGGAGAGCGCGCAGGAGGGAGGCTGGCGGGTGCATGAAGGGGGGACCGCCGCCGAAGCGCGCAATGATACCGGCGCGCCCCCCCGCTGCCTCCGCCTGGCCTGACCACCCAGCGGGCTGACACGGCCCTGACAGGTTCGCGCCCGGCGCCGCCCGGTGCGGGAAACCCCGCTAGGGAAGCGCCCAGGCCCACCTCAATACTCGCGTTACACCGGCTTACAAACCCCACGCTGCGGGCCCGCCCGGCCTGTGGTCGATGTATGGAGACCTCCCCATGGAACATCCGCATTCCCTCGTTGACCTCCCGCTACTACACGGCCGCGCGCTGGTCTCTGCCCGCAAGGCGCTGGCCATGGCCGGAGCGGCCCTGCTGTGGGCTGCCGCGGTCGCCCTGCCAGCGCAGGCGCAGCTGGGCAGCACCACGCCCGTGCGCATTGGCGTGGTGGGGCCATTTACCGGCCCCTCGGCCGACTTTGGCGTGCCCATGCTCAACGGCATCCAGCTCGCGGTGGACGAAATCAACGCCGTGGGCGGCTATCTGGGCCGCCCGCTGGAGCTGGTGGTGAAGGACGACAAGGCCAACCCCGACGAGGGCCGCAAGGTGAGCCAGGAGCTGCTGGGCGAGAAAGTGGTCGCGGCCATCGGCTTTTGCAACACCGGCGTGGCGATGAAGGCCATCGACCTGTTCCAGGACGCGAAGACGCCACTCATCGTGCCCTGCTCGTCGGGCACGGCCGTCACGTCCAAGTACCCGGCGGCAGAAAGCTTCATCTTTCGCGTGCAGGCGCGCGATGCGCTGCAGGCGCCTTTCATGGTGGACGACATCCTGAAGCGCGGCTGGGACAAGGTGGCGATCTTTGCCGACACCACGGGCTACGGCGAAGGCGGCTTCAACGACGTGGTGGCCGCGCTGGCCGCCAAGAACCTTAAGCCCGTGCACGTGGCCCGCTTTGATCTGGGCGTGAAGGACCTCACCGCCGAGCTCACGGCCGCCCGCAACGCAGGCGCCAATGTGGTGTACAGCTACACCGTCGGGCCTGAGAACGCCGTCATCGCCAACGGCAAGAAGGCCCTGGGCTGGAAGGTGCCCCAGGTGGGCGCCTGGCCGCTGTCGTTCCCCAATTTCATCGAAGGCGCCAAGGACGCGGCCGAGGGCGCGCTGATGGTACAGACCTTCATTGCCGAGCCCAGCAACGAGCGGCGCGCGTCCTTTCTCTCCAGCTACACGCGCAAGTACCAGCGCAAGGTGGCCGTGCCCATGGCGGCGGCCAATGCGTACGACGCGACCTATCTGCTGATGTACTCGTTCCTCGGCATCCGCGACGGTAACCTCAACGGCCGGGCCATCAAGGAATCGTTGGAAGGCAAGATGAAGACCTACTACGGTGTGGTCTCCACGTACGAAAAGCCGTTCAGCCTGCAAGACAAGGACGCCATCACGCGCAACATGCTGGTCATCGGTCAAGTGAAGAACGGCGCCATCACCTTTGCCTACCCCGAGGACGCCAAGCGCAACCTCATCATCCAGCGCAAGCAGTAGCCGCAGCGTCCGGCCCGCCGTTCTGCCGCCTCGCCGTCCGCGACGGCGCCCGCCTGACTTTGTGCTGACCGCTGGTTGCACCCGCGGCCGGTTGCGCGGTGTGCTGCACAGACAATAGCCCCGTGCTTTCCGTCCTCCTCATCACCTTTCCCTTCTTTGCGCTGGTGCTCTGCGGCTATCTGGCCGCACGGCGCGGCGTGCTGCCGCAGCCGGCCATCCCGGGCCTCAACGCCTTTGTGCTGTATTTCGCACTGCCTTGCATGCTGTACCGCTTTGGCGCCAGCACGCCCATCGGCCAGCTGCTGGACCCGGCCGTGGCCGGCGTGTACGGGCTGTGCGCGCTCATCATGGTGGGCGGCACCGTGGCGTTCACGCGCAACGCGCGCATTGGCTGGAACGACGCGGCCTTTGGCGCCCTGGTGGCCGCCTTCCCCAATACCGGCTTCATGGGCGTGCCGCTGCTGGTGGCGCTACTGGGCGCCCAAAGCGCGGGCCCGGCCATCGTCACCATCGTGGTGGACATGGTGCTCACCAGCTCGCTGTGCATTGCGCTGTCGCGCCTGGACGGAGCTGGCACGCACGGCGTGGGCGTGGCGCTTAAGAACGCCTTCAAGGGCATGGCGACCAACCCCATGCCTTGGGCGATCGCACTGGGTGCCGTGGCCTCGGCGCTGCAGTTCCAACTGCCCGGCCCGGTGGACAAGACGGTGGCCATGCTGGCCGATGCGGCATCGCCCGTGGCGCTGTTCACCATCGGCGCGGTGCTGGCACGTTCGCAGATGAACCAGCACGAGCAGGTGCCCGCACGCGACTATGTGCCGGTGGCGCTGGCCAAGCTGCTGGTGCACCCGCTGCTGGTATGGGGGGTGGGCCTAGCGGCCATTGCGCTGGGAGTGCCGCTGTCGCCGTTTGCACTCACGGTGCTGGTGCTGCTGGCGGCGCTGCCCAGCGCCAGCAACGTTTCGCTGTTGGCCGAAAAATTCGGCGCCAACAACGGCCGCGTGGCGCGCATCATCCTGGTGTCCACGGCGCTCGCGTTTCTCAGCTTCTCCGCCGCCGTCGCGCTGCTGGCCTGAGAGGCAAACCCGGACTGGGTCAGGCTGCGGGAGTCGGCGTCTTGCGTCCCACCAGGTACTGCACGCCAAACAGGCCATAGAACTCCGAGTGCGGTTCGCCCGCTGCCAGGTGAAAGACGTCGCCCACTTCATACACGCGCTCTAACGTGGGCGTGGCGATGCGGATGTCGCCCGAGAGGACCAGCGCCTTGGCTTCAAACGGATGCGTGTGGTCGCCCAGCATGCCGCCCGCTTCGCGCGTCACCGTGACGGCAGGCTCGAAGCCTTCGCGGGCCAGTTCCAGGGCAAATTGTTCGGGGGTCATGTGGCATCTCCTGCGGTCAGCGCGTGAGTGTAGGGGCAGGGCGTAATGCAGAGGGGATGGTCAGCTACTTTATTGATAGCTGTAAGCGCTTACCCATAAAGCGCTAGAGGCGGATTTTGTTCATATTCTCCGCCGGTGGCGTGAACTCCGCTGCGGCAGGGCGCTGCGGGCAGCGTTGCCTTTGTGTGATGACAGCCGTGTGAAAACGGCATGGCAAACCCCTGGTCACGGCATGCTTGTTGCGCCGACGATGGGCGGCGGCCTGCGGGCTGCCCATGACAGCACACACCAACCAACAACAGGAGTATTGAATGCGCACAACAAGCCCGCTCTGGGTGCTGACGCCCCTGGCCTTCGCTCTGGCCCTTTCCGGCTGCGGCAGCGGTTCGGACAACGACCTTGCCGTGGACAACAACGCTCAGAGCTGCTCGGTGGTCTCCAGTACCGGGGCACCCGTAGTGGTGGGCTCCGGCGTGTCGGGCGATCCGGCCGCACCCGAGGCCGCCTCCGGCTACCGCCTGGGCTACAAGGCCAAGCAGTCCAGCAAGTACATGGTGGTGGCCAACACGCCCCTGGCCACCAAGGCCGGCTGCGATGTGCTCAAGGCCGGCGGCACGGCGGTGGACGCCGCGGTGGCCGTGCAGGCCGTGCTGGGCCTGGTCGAGCCGCAGTCCAGCACGCTGGCCGGCAGCGCCTTCATGATGTATTACGACGCCAAGACCCAGAAGGTCGTCGCGTACGACGGCCGCGAAACCGCTCCCGCCGCCGCCACCGGCTACTACCTGGTGCGCCAGGACCAGGGAGATGCGTCGTCCCCCGCGCCCGTGCCCAACGCGCGGCGCAGCGGGCGCTCCATCGGCGTGCCGGGTGTCATGCGCATGCTGGACATGGCGCACAAGGAGCACGGCAAGCTGGGCTGGGACAAGCTGTTTGGCGAAGGCATCCAGCTGGCCACCAACGGCTACCGGATCCCGGGCCGCATGGGCGATGCCATCCGCAGCAACGCCGCCAGCCTGGCGCTGGACGCCAATGCCATGGCCGCCTTCTTCAACGCCGACGGCTCCCCCAAGGCCACCGGCACGCTGACCACCAACCTGCCTTATGCGCAGACCCTGCGCGCGCTGGCCAGCGGCGGCGCGGACGCCATGTACAGCGGCCCCCTGGCCGAAGCCATCGTGGCCAAGGCCGCGCAGTCGGTGGGCGACGATGCGGCCAAGACGCCCATCACCCCCAGCCTGATGACGGTGAACGACCTCAAAAACTACCAGGCCAAGAAGCGCGAGCCCGTGTGCACCACCTACCGCGCGGCCTACTACGTGTGCACCATGTCGCCCCCGTCGTCGGGCGGCATCGCCATTGCGCAGTCGCTGGGCATTCTGGAGAACTTCGACCTCTCCAAGCATGGCCCCACCAACCCCGCCAACGAAGGCGGCGTGCCCAGCGTGATGGGCGTGCACCTGGTGTCCGAAGCCGAGCGCCTGGCCTACGCCGACCGCGACAAGTACGTGGCCGACACCGACTTCATCCCGCTGCCCGGCAAGGGCGTGTCCACCATGCTGGGCAAGGCCTACCTCAAGCAGCGCGCGGCGCTGATCCAGCCTGATGGCAGGTCCATGGGCGTGGCGCCGGCCGGCGCTTTGGGCGATGTGCCGCTGGGCGTGGACAAGACCATCGAATACGGCACCACGCACTTCTCCATCGTCGATGCGTACGGCAATGTGGTCTCCATGACCTCCACCGTGGAGTCCAGCATGGGCTCGTACCACATGGTGGGCGGCTTCCTGCTGACCAACCAGCTCACCGACTTCTCGGCCCAGCCCGCCGACAGCGCTGGCGTGCCCATTGCCAACCGCGTGGCGCCCGGCAAGCGCCCCCGCAGCACCATGGCGCCCACGCTGGTGTTCAAGGGCACGCAGCCTGGCGACTTCCTGATGGCCACGGGCTCGCCCGGCGGCGGCACCATCATTCAGTACGTGCTCAAGACCGTCGTCGGTGCCGTGGACTGGGGCCTGGATGCGCAGCAAGCCACTTCGCTGGTGAACTTTGGCGCCACCAACAGCGCCACCACCAACGTGGACGGCGCCAACACGTCGCTCGACCTCACCGGCCTCATCGCCGGCCTGCAGGCCAAGGGCCACACGGTGAACAGCGGCGCGCAGTCGAGCGGCGTGTCCACCATCCTGCGGGTCAACCGCAACGGCCAGACCAAGCTGGAAGGTGGCGTGGACCCGCGCCGTGAAGGCATCGTGCTGGGGGATGGGGCGCTGTAGTCTGCGTTCCGCATCTCTGTTCATGCGCCGCGGCAGCGGCGCGAGCTATGGGGTGGGAGGGCTGTGCACAGGCGCAGCCCTTTTTGATGGTGCTGTCGGACCGCGTTCTGGTGGTTGAGGGCCGTTCAGGCTCCGGGACGGGTAGATAGCGCGAGTCCGTCTGCAAACGCATCCACAAGGCGCACAGGGTTCATGCCTCGCGCATCGAAGGCACCGCCGATCTGCAGCGCTCTTTGCAGTTGGTCATCAAGCCGTTGTCTTAAGCGGCCGGTTTTGACGAGGATGGATTCCACCGCGTGGGCGGTCGGTTCTTGCATCGATGCGGCTGCATCCTTGCCCAGCAACATCGCGCCCGCCAGGTCCGGGTCGAAATCGCAGTTTTGAAGAAGGACGGTCTCCGTGTCGTACAGCCGGTCCAGGTTTCCGGCCTCTGCGTAGCGGAGGGCGATCAACAGGAAGTCGGTTGCGTCCTTGGATGTTTCCAGGTGCCGGTCACGCCATGCGATGAGCTTGAGGATTGCCAGCGAGGGCAGCGATGCCACACGCACTTTCAAGCTGCGGTTCAGGTCAATGGACATGGCCGTGTGGTGCGCTTCGACAAAGCCGGCCACATTCATCACCACGGCGTGTTCTGGCGGCCAAGTGATGGTGGCTTCATGGGTTTGCACGGCGCCAAAGGGGAGTAGATCCAGTGGGATGCCATGCACCGTACCCGATGGGCGGTACAGCAGGCGATGGGCGACACCTGGCTGAAGCTCGAAAGCGCCTTCTTCGACGAGTCGGGCCTTGAGGGCACTGAAGGCGGTCCAGTTGTTCACGTGCAGGCCCAAGTCCACATCGCGCGTAGCACGGCCTGTGCGCTGCCCGTGAACATGCCATAGCACCAGATCCCGCGCCAATGCGCCGCCGACGAAGAAATCGATGCCCAGGCTGTGCGCCGCCTCGCTCGCCCGTTGCAGGATTGCGAGCAGCAGCGGATCGACGGGGCGGTCAGGGGCTGTCTGGAGCATCGTTGCCCACGTCTAGGTATTGGGTGCGGATGCGTTGTGCGGTGTCGATGTTGCGAGGGTCGGTGGTGGCCATCAGGTCGGCGTATACAAGCAGGGGGTGCACAGTCTCGCTGCCCGTGGCGGCATCCTCCGCAAGGGGCCAGAAGGTGTCGAGCAATTTCACAGCGCCGTCGGGGTCGGGGCGGAGCCTGTGTTTCAGGATCAGAGGCTCGGGCGCTGCAGTGTAGATGGTGATCTGCTCCGGCTCCAGGTATCCGGTGAGGTGGTGCGCGGCTACTTCACCGCCCCATGCTGCGTTGAGGGGCTGCAGGTTTAGACCTTTCCACCAGTTCGGGGCCGGGGCTGTAAATCGCCGGGCCTGCAACTGGGGCCGCAGTGTGACCGGGAAGTGGGTGGCCCATTCCTCCTGCAGGGCGGCAGTGGCCAGAATGCGGCGGGGCTCCCTGGGTGCGAGATGGCCGCGCGCTTGCAGGTCTGCGAGCACGTCGCCCACACTGCCCAGTGCCACGCCCGCAGCGGCTGCGATCTCCCGGTAGGGCGCCGCAACCAGGCCGGGGCGCGTCAGCAGGGCGAAGACAATGCGCAACCCCGCTGGCGTCAGTGATTTGAAGCGCCCTGCGGGCCGCGCGGCAACGGTGCGTGCGCGGCCGGTGACATACACGAAGCACCCCGGCACGTTGAGGTATGCGTTGCCTGCTGCGTCAATGAAGTTCAGGCCCAGACTGCGGCACTGCCGCGCGGCCTCTGCGGTGACAAAGGGGGCCACAAGCAAAGGCGGCTCTGCCCAGTGGCGTGCGCGGGCATGAAGGGCGCCCAGGGCGGTAAATCTGTCGATCACCTTGATCTCTGCAGCGAACCGCACCGGATGGCCTTGTGGGGGAGCGATATCTATCCAGGCGTCTGGGGGGGTGCCGCCCGGTGCGCTCTCCCTCTCACGTTGCGCTACGTTCGTGGCAAGCAGGCCGGTTTCAGCCCTCAGCGCGGAAATCGCCTGGGTCAACGTAGCGTTGTTGTTCATTTGGCAATTCCTGTTCACTTTGGGTGAACGCTGAGAATAGTTGAACGTTTAGATTTGTTCAAATAGTTTGTTTGTTCGCGCGACGTGAACGGCAATAAATTTTGAACAAAGTCAGATCACCAGCGGGTCCACATCCACCAGCCAACGCACCAGCCCCTTGTGCTCGGGCTGGCTGCGCGTGGCCTGCAGCACAGGTTGCCAGGCGGCCAGAAAGCGCTGCAGGGTGGCACGGCTGCCACTTTCCATCAGCATCTGGGCGCGTTCGACATTGGCCACGCGCTGGATGGTGAGGGGCACGGGTGGAAAGAGGATCAGGGTGCCGTCGTCCAGCCCCGGCAGGGCGGCGGCGTGCGCCGCTGCGGTGGCGGCGGTGAGGAAGCCCTGGGCCACCTCTTGCGTGCGCGCGTCGGCCCGCACCAGGGCCTGGTAGGCAAAGGGGGGCATGGTGGCCTCGGCGCGCTCGGCCAGCTGCTGGGCGGCAAAGGCTTCGTAGTCGTGTTTGCGAAGCGCTTCGTACACGGCGTGCTGGGGGTGATAGGTCTGCACCCACATCTCGCTTTGCGTGCCCTGCGCCGCCACGTAGGCTGCGTCGCGCCCAGCACGGCCGGCGGCCTGCATCAGCAGGGCGAACAGGCGCTCTGGCGCTCGGAAGTCGCTGCTGAAAAGCGCGCCATCGGGCTGCACTGCGGCCACCAGGGTGATACGGCGGAAGTCATGGCCCTTGGCGATCATCTGCGTGCCCACCAGCACGTCCACCTCGCCCGAATGCACCTGGGCCAGCTGCGCCTCGAGCGCGCCCTTGGCCTTGGTGGTGTCGGCGTCGATGCGGGTTACGCGGGCGGCCTGGCCGTCGGGCCGGACCACGTTGCGCAGCAGGGCGGCCAATTGCTCCTCCAGCTGCTCGGTGCCCCGGCCCATGGGGTGGATGTCGGCGCTGCCGCAGCTGGGGCAGTGGCGGGGCACCCGCACCGTATAGCCGCAGTGGTGGCAGCGCAGAGTGCGGTCGGTCTTGTGGAACACCTGGTGCGCGCTGCAGTGCGGGCAGTCGCTTTTCCAGCCGCAGTCCACGCAGTGCAGCACGGGCGCATACCCGCGGCGGTTGAGCAGCACCATGCTTTGCTCGCCGCGCGCCACGCGTTCGGTAATGGCCTGCAGCAGTGGCGCGCTGAACACGGTGCGGCGGGGCTGCTGGTTCATGTCCACCCGGCGCACGCGCGCCAGGGCGCCCACGCCAATGCCTGAACCTATGCGACTTGGCATGTGCAGGCGCAGGTAGCGGCCGCCCTCGGGGTCTTCGGCGGTGGGCGGGCGGCTGGCATGCCAGCTTTCCAGCGATGGGGTGGCCGAGCCCAGGATGACCTTGGCCCCCTGCTCGCGCCCGCGCCAGATGGCCAGGTCGCGGGCCGAATAGCGGGCACCCTCCTGCTGCTTGTAGCTGGGGTCGTGCTCTTCATCCACCACGATGAGTTTGAGCCCCGGCAGGCTGGCAAACACCGCCATGCGGGTGCCCAGCACGATGCGGGCTGCGCCGCTGTGCGCGGCCAGCCAGCTTTTGAGGCGCTGGGGATTGGTCATGCCGCTGTGCAGCGAGACCACGGCCTGGCTGCCAAAGCGCGGCGCGAAGCGGGTGGTGAAGCGTTCTTCGAGCTGGGGGGTGAGGTTGATCTCGGGCACCATCACCAGCGCTTGGGCGGCGGGGTCGGACTCCAGCGCCTCCTGCACGCAGCGCAGGTACACCTCGGTCTTGCCGCTGCCGGTGCTGCCGAACAGCAGGAAGGGGCCGGGTTGAGAGGAAATTTGGGCTCTAGCGCTTTCCTGCTCTGCGCTGAGCGCTATTGTTTGAATAGCATCAACGCAGTCCTCTGCTGCAGGGGTGGGGCGGCGCAGGCGGCGGGCCAGCTGTTCGGGCCGCAGGTCGCGCAGCTGCGGCGGCAGGGCGGCCAGCGCCACCTCGCCCAGCGCGCGCTGGTAGTAGCGCGCGGCAAACGCTACCAGGCGGCGCCAGGGGCGGTCCAGCGGAGCGATACCGTCGAGCACACCGGCGATTGGCCGCAGGCTGGCCCCCTCCGGAAGCTCGCCCGTGCCCTCGTCCGCATCCCACACCACGCCCAGCACCTCGCGCGCGCCCAGCGGCACACGCACCGGGGTGCCTGGGGGCAAGGGGTCGTTGCTGGTGTAGCTCAGCAGGTCGCCCACGCCACTGTGCGAGGGCGTGTGCAGGGCGACGGGGACGATGAAAGGGGGCATAGGCACAGACTATGTGGGTTGTTTCGGTGTTAGACGATGCAGTGAAGGTGGTGTGGAGGTTTGAGTGCTAAGTACTTGATTTGTAGCGCTATGCCAAGCTGTCCCGGCTTTCTGTGGATAACTTTGTTGACATCCTGCCGCAATGCCCGCCGAACCCGCATGAACCTTGGCTTGCAACACTTTGCCCGCAAAAACGGCACACCCCAAAAATCGTTATGAATCAATGATCTGAGGATTTTTTGCTGTAATTTTTGTGCTAGGCCGGAAGCGTCGGCTCATGTTGCGCCGCATCAAGTTTTGTGTGCATAAGTCGAACACGGCGGGCGCGTCAAGGGGGTGCGGAGCCCCAAATCTGTGCTAGCGCCTGAAGCTGCATGTTCAGCGATTTCTCTGGTGTAGCCTGCAAGTGCTTGATTTGCTTCGGGAAATGGCAGAAATCCAGAATTTCTGTGGATAACTTTGTTGATATCCCCTGTGTTTGGCGCGCAAGCCCTTGAAAATCCGTGTTTTGGCTGGATTGCCTGTCAAAAAAGCAGGGGTAAAAATCTTATAAAAATCAATCACTTAGCGTTGCGGAAAAGTTTTTGAAGAAACTACTTCAGCAACGGCCTTGCGCCGGCTTCATGCTCCAGTTTTGTGCATAAGTCATGGCTCAGCACGGGCCGATAGCGTTGGCCAGCGGTCGCAGTCAGCGCTGGCGCTGCGCGCGCGAGTACCCGTGCACCGCTTCCACTAGCGCTGCCACGTGTTCGGGCGGGGTGAACTGGCTGATGCCATGGCCCAGGTTGAAGATGTGCGTGGGGCCGGTGGTGCTGCGGTCGGTGTGGGGTGTGCCAAAGCTGTCGAGCACATGGCGCACCTGTTGTTCGATCTGCGCGGGCGGCGCAAACAGCACGTTGGGGTCGATGTTGCCCTGCAGCGCCTTGCCGGGGCCGCCGACCTGGCCGCCGACGATGGCGCGCGCCTTGCCCAGGTTGGCCGTCCAGTCCAGGCCCAGCGCTTCGCAGTCGAGGTCCTTCATGTCAGGCAGCCAGATGCCGCCGCCTTTGGTGAAGACGATGCGCGGCACATCGGTGCCGTCAGCGCCAGTGCGCTTCAATTGCGCCAGCACGCGCTTGGTGTACGCCAGGCTGAATTCCTGGAAGGCGCCATCGGCCAGCACGCCGCCCCAGCTGTCAAACACCATCACGGCCTGGGCTCCTGCGTCGATCTGGGCGTTCAGGTAGGCGGCCACGCTGTCGGCGTTGATAGCCAGGATGCGGTGCATCAGGTCGGGGCGCGCGTACATCAGGCTCTTGACCAGGCGGTAGTCGTCCGACCCCTTGCCCTCGACCATGTAGCAGGCCAGCGTCCAGGGGCTGCCCGAGAAGCCGATCAACGGAACACGCCCATTGAGCGCCTTGCGGATGCTGGTGACGGCGTCAAACACGTAGCGCAGCTTGTCCATGTCGGGCACGGCCAGTGCATTCACCGCAGCTTCGTCGCGCACGACCTTGGCAAAGCGCGGGCCCTCGCCCTCGGCGAACGACAGGCCCAGGCCCATGGCGTCAGGCACGGTGAGGATGTCGCTGAACAGGATGGCCGCATCGAGCGGAAAACGCTCCAGCGGCTGCAAGGTCACTTCGGTGGCGAAGTCCACGTTCGTGGCGAGGCCCATGAAGCTGCCCGCCCGGGCGCGCGTGGCCTTGTATTCCGGCAGATAGCGTCCCGCCTGGCGCATAAGCCACAGGGGCGTGTAGTCGGTGGCTTGGCGGCGGCAGGCGCGCAGGAAGGTGTCGTTGGCAAGGGGGGCGAAGGTCATCGTGCGATTGTCGCAGGCCGACCGCCGCTGTCGGTGCCCGATGCGGCGGCGGAACTTGACGCGCGTCAAGCCGAAACCACGGTAGCGGGGCTCAGTGCTCCTACCGTTCCGCGATGTAATGCGACATGCGGACCACCTCCCCCGGCGCCAGAAACGCCCGCACTTCAGTCTCCAGCGCTTGGTCGGCCATGGTGGCGCGGGCGCGTTGGTGCAGGTAGTCGGCCCAGGACTCCACGATGAAGCGCTCCACATAGTGCGAGGGGTCGCCCAGGTCCTTGTACACGCGCCAGAAGGTGGCTCCGTCTCGCCGGCGCGGGGCCTTCATGCGGCTGATGGTGTCGAGGAAGGCGGCATCGGTGCCGGGCGCGATGCGGTAGCCCACTTCCACCGCAACAGGGCCGGCCTCGGGCAAGGGCTCGGCCTCGATGAATAGCTCGTCCCACGGCGTGGCCTGGGTCACCTCATGCAGGCCGCCCATGCGCAGCGGCATGGGGCGCGCCAGCAGCAGCCCGGCCACCATCAGCGCTGCAGCGGCACACAGGGTGGGCGCCAAGCCCACGATGTCCGACGCTGCCCCCCAGAACGCCGAGCCCATGGCAAACGCTCCCAGCGCCGCCACCATGTGCATGGCCACGGCGCGCGAGCGCACCCACTGCGGCGCGCTTGCCTGGGTCGCCGTGTTGAAGGTGGACATGGCCGACATCCAAGCCGCACCCGCAAACAGCATGGCGATGTAGACCACCCAGGCGATCTGGGTGAGCGCCGCCACCAGCATGGCAATGCCAAACACGACGCCGCCCACGCCCACGATGGCTTCCATGCCAAAACGCGCGCGCAGCCGCCCCAGCACCAGGCCCACGCCCACAGCGCCCGTGCCCAGGCAGCCCATCAGCAGCCCAAAGCCCGGTGCGCCCGTGCCCAGGCGCTGGGCAATCACCGGCAGCAGCGCCCACAGGGCCGAGCCCGCCGCGCTGAAAGCCATCACGCGCACCAGTTGCGCCAGGATCATGCGGGAGTGCCAGGCAAAACGCAGCCCGCTCAGGGTGCCGCCCCACAGGCGTTCGGCGGGCAGCTTGGAAGGCGGGTGCGCCTTGGGCGGCCAGCGGCGGATGGACTCCCACATCACCAGCGTGGTGGTGACGGTTATGGCAAACACCCAGCCCGCCCCGAGCTGCGCAAACACCAGGCCGGCCAGCGTGGGGCCCACGGCGCGGGCCGCGTTGTAGGCAATGCTCACGGCGGTGATGGCCTGGGGCCATTCGTCGCGCGGCACGGGGTCGATGACCGAGGAGTTCCACGCGGGCGTCAGCACCGCCGTGCAGCAGCCGCACACAAACACCAGCAGCAGCACGGCGCCGGGCCCGCCCCAGCCGCCCAGCACCAGCAGGGTGAGCAATGCGCACGCCGCCACTTGCGCCAGCAGCGCGCCAGAGATCAGCCGCCGCCGGTCAGTGGTGTCGGCCAGCACGCCCGCAGGCAGGGCGAGCAGAAACATGGGCATGAAGACGGCCGTCTGCACCAGCGCCGCCAGAAAGGACGACCCCGTCAACTCCACCATCAGCCAGGCCGCCGCCATGCTCTGCATGCCGCTGCCCACAAAGAAGATTCCGCCACAGATCCACAGGCCGCGGAATGCGGGTTGGCGCAGGGGGCTCCACAGAGAGGTTGAGGGCTGGGACATGGGCGACGTGGCTACAGGTTTCGGGGTGCGCTGTGAAGGGGATGGAGCGGAGGGTTGGCGCAGGGCGGCTGCAGGCCAGGTGTGTGGGGAGGATATCGCCGGATGTCCGCGCCGGGGCAACGTGCGGACTAAGCCCCTGCATCCATGTGCCGCCCACCGCGCAAGCGGTAGGTGCGCGGCACGTCGGTGCGGGTTGTGACCAGCGCCTCGGCGCGCCGCTGCATGTCGGCCAGCGCCTGGTCCAGTGTGCGCACGGCCTCGGCATCCAGGCCTGCGAGCAAGTCCTGGTTGAGCGCTTTCACCTGCGGGAACAAATCCCCATGCAACGCCTGGCCGGCAGATGTGAGGCTCAGCACTGCTTGGCGCCGGTCGCCGGGCATGGCATCGCGCGTGATGAGCTTCTTGGCCAGCAGCGAGGTGATGGCGCGCGAGGTGCGGGCCCGGTCCAGTCCCAGGCGCTGGGCCAGCTCGGCCGGGGGCATGCCGGGGTGGTGCGACAGCATCAGCAGCAGCCCCCACTCGCGGCGGGTGATGCCGTAGCCGCCTTCACACAGCCGCACTACGAGACTGCCCGCCACCGCCAACAGGCGGTTGAGGCGGTACATCAGCAGGTCGTTGGCGGCCTGCGGGTGGGTCAGCCGCTCGCCGGGCGCGGCGGGCGGGTTGGGGGCCGGTGCTGGCGCGGGCATCAGGGTATTTCCGGGCAATGATTGATTAGATCAATTGATTGTGTGGCCAATACATTGCGGCCATCAACCCGGGCAGCCCCGCGGCCGGGTCCCTCTGTCCACCCAGGAGAAACCGATCATGTGGAAATCCTTTGCCACGTCTGTCCTGACCGCCATGCTGGCCCTGTGCGCCACCCTGGCCCAGGCGCAGGACACCCCGCTGCGCATCGTGGTGGGCTACGCCCCCGGCGGCGCAACCGACCGCGTGGCCCGTATCGTGGCCGACAAGCTGGGCGCCAAGCTTGGCACGCCCGTGATCGTGGAGAACAAGACCGGCGCGGGCGGCCGCCTGTCGGCCCAGGCTGTCAAAGCCGCGCCCGCCAACCAGCCCACATTGCTGCTGGCCAACCCCGCCGTGATGCTGGTGGCGCCGCTGGTGTTCCCCGATGCGGGCTATGACCCCGAGCGCGACTTTCGCCCTGTGAGCCACGTCAACAGCTACGAATTTGGCGTGGCCGTGGCCAGTGCCGTGCCGGTCAAGGAGCTGCCGCACCTGATGGCCTGGCTCAAGGCCAACCCGGACAAGGCCAACTTCGGCGTACCTGCCACCGGCAGCCTGCCGCACTTTTTTGGCCTGATGGTGGGCGACGCCGCCAAGGTGCGCGCCGAGGTGGTGGGCTACCGGGGCTCGGCCCCCCTGCTCAACGACCTGCTGGGCGGCCAGGTGCCTGTGGCGTTCGATACGTTTGACACCCTGCTGCCCCAGCACGAAGCCGGCAAGATCCGCATCCTGGCCGTGTCGAGCGCCAAGCGCAGCGCGCTGGCGCCCCAGATTCCCACCTTCAAGGAAGCTGGCATGGACCTGGCCGCCACTGGCTGGAACACCTTCTTTGCGCCCATGAGCATGCCCAAGGCGCAGGCCGAGCGTCTGGCCAGCCTGATCCATGAGGTGATGAAGGACCCCGACACCCAGCGCAAGTTCGCAACCGCCAAGATGGAGCCCGTGGTGGCGACCATGGCGCAGACCGAAGCCATGCTCAAGGCCTACCGCGCGCAATGGGCACCCGTCGTACAGCGCTCGGGCTTCAAGCCATGACCACCCGCCCCAACATCATCTTCATCGTTGCCGACGACCTCGGCTATGCCGACCTGGGCTGCTATGGCGGCCGCGAAGCGGCCTTTGGCCCAGTGTCGCCGGTGCTCGACCAGCTGGCGGCCAACGGCCTCAAGCTCACGCAGGGCTATTCCAATTCGCCCGTCTGCTCGCCCACACGTTTCGCGCTGATGACGGCGCGCTACCAGTACCGCCTGCGCGGCGCGGCCGAGGAGCCCATCAACAGCAAGAGCCGGGGCAGCACCACGCTGGGCCTGCCGCCCGAGCACCCCACGCTGCCGTCGCTACTGCGCGCATCGGGTTACCGCACGGCACTGATGGGCAAGTGGCACCTGGGCTACCCGCCCGCGTTCGGGCCGCTGCGCTCGGGTTACGAAGAGTTCTTTGGACCCATGTCGGGCGGGGTGGACTACTTCACCCACTGCAGTTCCAACGGCGCGCACGACCTGTACCTGGGCGAGGAAGAACAGCAGCAGGACGGCTACCTGACTGACCTCATCACCGACCACGCGCTCGACTATGTGCAGCGCATGGCGCCGGGCGCACAGGCCGGCACGCCGTTCTTCCTGAGCCTGCACTACACCGCGCCCCACTGGCCCTGGGAGACCCGCGACGACGAGGCGCTGGCGCAGGAAGTCAAGGGCAACCTGTTCCACCTGCACGGCGGCAACATCGAGACCTACCGCCGCATGATCCACCACATGGACGAGGGCATCGGCCGCATCATGGCGCTGCTGGAGGCAAAGGGCCTGGCGCGCGATACGCTGGTGGTGTTCACCAGCGACAACGGTGGCGAGCGCTTCTCGGACAACTGGCCGCTGGTGGGCGGCAAGATGGACCTGACCGAAGGCGGCATCCGCGTGCCCTGGATCGCCCACTGGCCTGCGGTGATTGCGCCGGGCGGCGTGAGCGCGCAGACCTGCATGACCATGGACTGGTCCACCACCATGCTCGACGCAGCAGGCGCCGCCGCGCATGCGGACTACCCGCTGGACGGCCGATCGCTGATGCCGCTGCTGCGCGATGCCAGCCTGCACGACGAGCCCCCGCTGTTCTGGCGCATGAACCACCGGGGCCAGCGTGCCATGCGCCAGGGCGTGTGGAAGTACCTGCGGGTGGATGGCAACGATTACCTGTTCAACCTGGCCGACGACGAACGTGAGCGCGCCAACCGCGCGCCCCTGGAGCCCGAACGCCTGCAGGCCATGCGCGCCGCGTGGGAGGCGTGGAATGCGTCCATGCCCGCCATCCCCGACGATGCGACCGTGAGCCTGGGTTATTCAGTCAAGGACATGCCCGGCCGCTAAAACGGTAGCCGGATCAAGCCGTGCCGGGCCAGATACCGGTTGTCCGACGGAATTTTGAGTGATTTTGGCCTCTAGCGCTTGATGGGTAAGCGCTAACAGCTATCAATTCAGAAGCATTCCACCCTTGCCCGCCTCCAGCAGCCGCGTCAGCAGCGGGTGCATCACCTTGCGCGCGTTGTAGATCAGGTGAAACTGCTCCTGCACGTCCGGTGTGGTGCCCACCTGCACCAGTCCGTGCGTCTGCGCCAGGTGCGCGCCCAGCGACACGGGCGCGGGCATCACGCCCATGCCGGTGGACGCAAACGTACTCAGCAGCGCGCTGTCTTCAAACTCGCCGGCGATGTGCGGGCGGATGCGCTCGCGCTCCAGCCACTGGTCGATGCGCGCGCGCATGGCGGCGTGGTCGGTGGGCAGCAGCACCGGCACGCTGGCCAGGCTGCGCGGAAACCCCTGAGCGGCCGCGGCGGCCCATGCAGGCGGCGCGTACCAGGCCAGGGGGCTCGTGCCCAGCAGCTCGCTCGTCGTCTTGAGGGCTGGGTTGGGCGGCGCGGGCCGGTCGGCCAGTACGGCGTCCAGCTTGTGCAGCGCCAGCTCGGCCAGCAGGGGCTGGAACTCGCCCTCGTGGCACAGCAGGCGCAGGTGGGGCTCGCCCAGTACGGGCGTCAGCAGCCGGTGCATGGCCAGCTTGGCAATGCCGTCCGAAATGCCCAGACTCAGCCGCACGGTCTGGCCCGACGCGGCCTCGCGCACGCGGTGCGGCAGCTGCTCGCCCAGGGCAAAGATGTGGTCGGCCTCGTGCAGCGCGGCCACACCGGCCTCCGTCAGCACCAGGCTGCGCCCTTCCGTGCGCAGCAGCGTCACGCCCAGGGATTTTTCCAGCTCGCGCACCTGGGCGCTGATGGTCTGCACCGCCATGTCCAGCCGCTCGGCGGCCCGGGCGATGCCCCCTTCCTTGGCCACCACCCAGAAGTAAAAAAGATGGCGGTAGTTGAAGCTCTGGCTCATCGGGTCCTCAGTGCAGCATGCGCATTTTTTAAGATCAGTTCGTAAAAACCGAACCCATCCTACCAATAAGGCAGGTTTTTAAGAATCGCTCGCGTCCCTACAGTGCGGGGCTTCGGCCGGATGGACACCGGCCACGGTGTTTCAAATTAGGGAGCAAGCAGCATGGAAACGATAGGCACTTGGTGGATGTGGACGGGGTTTGCCGTCTTTGTGGTGGTGGCCATCGCCATCGACCTGCTGGTCATGGAGCGCCAGGGCGCGCACCGGGTCACGATGAAGGAGGCCCTGAACTGGAGCCTGATGTGGTTCTCGCTGGCCTTTGTGTTTGTGGCCATCCTGTGGTGGTATCTGGACGGCAGCCAGGGGCGCGAGGTGGCGAACACGGTGTCCATGCAGTTCATCACCGGCTATCTGGTGGAAAAGAGCCTGTCGGTGGACAACATCTTTGTCTTTCTGATGCTGTTCAGCTACTTTGCCGTGCCGCCGCAGTACCAGAAGCGCGCCCTCATCATCGGCATCATCGGCGCCATCGTGCTGCGCACACTGCTGATCCTGGCAGGCGCCTGGTTGCTGGCCACCTTCCACTGGCTGCTGTACGTGTTTGGCGCCTTCCTGATCGTCACCGGCGTGAAGATGTGGTTTGCGGCCGGGCAGGAGCCGGAGATTTCGTCCAACCCCGTGCTGAAGTTCTTGAAGAAGCGCATCCGCATCACCGACCAGTTTGACGGGGAGAAGCTCTCCACCATGGTCAATGGCGTCAAGCATTTCACGCCCCTGTTCGCGGTGCTGGTGTTGATCGGCACCACCGACATCATCTTTGCGGTGGACAGCATCCCGGCGATCTTTGCAATCACCACCGACCCGTTCATCGTTCTCACGGCCAACATCTTCGCCATCCTGGGTCTGCGGGCGCTGTACTTTCTGCTGGCGGACTTGGCCAGCCGCTTCCACCTGCTCGCCTACGGCCTGGCGCTGGTGCTGGTGTTCATTGGCAGCAAGATGCTGCTCATCGACTTGGTGAAGATCCCGATCGGCTATGCATTGCTGGTGACGGCCACGCTGATCGCCGGCTCCATCCTGCTGTCGCTGCGCAATTCGAGCGAGAGTGGGCACGGCGGCCCGGCCCTCGACCGCAAGAAGTGAGTGAGTGCGCGCTGGGCAGGCGGGCGGTGCCGCCCCGCGCAGCGCGCAGCTGTCAGTCCAGCTTCACCCCCACCTTGGTGATCACGCGGCCCCACTTCTCGCGCTCGGCGCGCGCAAAACTGCCCATCTGGGCAGCGGTGCCGGGCATGGGCTCCACGCCCAGGGCCTGCAGGCGGGCCTTGGTGCGCGTGTCCGCCAACGCTGTCTGCAGCGCCTTGCTGAAGCTGGCCGCCACATCGGCCGGTGCGCCCGTGGGCACGACCAGGCCTTGCCAGGCAAAGCCTTCAAACCCTTGCAGTCCCTGTTCGGAAATCGTGGGCACATCCGGCATGGTGGCTACCCGCTGAGGGCTGGCCACGCCAATCGCGCGCACCTTGTTGCCCGCGAGGAACGGGTACACCGTGGCGCTGTCGATCCACATCGCGGGCACCTGGCCGCCGATTACATCCTGGATGGCCGGTGCTGCGCCGCGATACGGCACATGCGTGAGCTTGAGTCCGCTCTGTTCGCGGAACAGCTCGCCCACCAGGTGGTGCGGGCTGCCCGGCCCGGCGGACGCCCAGTTCACCCCATCGGGCATCCCTTTGGCCCAGGCCATGAACTCCTTCAAGTTCTTGGCGGGCACGTTGTTGGACACCACCAGGAACATCGGAAAGCGCACCAGCAGGCCCACGGGCTGGAAGTCCTTCTCGGCGTTGTAGCTCAGCTTGCTGAGCAAAAACGGGTTGGCCGCCAGCGTGGCGAAGTCGGCCGAGAAAATGAGGTTGCCGTAGTCCTTGTTGCGCGCGCTGTATTCAGCGGCGATGTTGGTGCCCGCGCCGGGCTTGTTGTTGATGACGATGGGGCGGCCCAGCGTGGCCGACATCGATTCGGCAATCGTGCGCGCCACGATGTCCGAGCCGCCGCCAGCGGCGTAGCCCACCACCCATTCGAGCGGTTTGGTGTCCTGGGCATGGGCCAGGGGGAGGGCGGTGGCCAGGGCCAGCCCGGCCAGGGTGGTGAGGAAATGTTTGCGCTGCATGGTGGTGTTGTCTCCGTGGTTGTGAAAGTTCAAGTCGAGTCGGACCCCGCACCGTCTGCGCGGTGCTGTCGTGGTGATTGCAGAAGGGACGGGCTAGGCCGCCACCGCGTGGGTGGGCACCACCGGCGTGATCGCCGGGGTGGTGCGCCGGTCGGCCGTGGGCACGGCACTGCCGCGCGCCAGCTGCAGCGCGTGCTGCAGCGTGGCCTGGTCGCCGATGTGGTTGGCCAGCAGCAGCACCAGGCGTGCGTTCATGGCGTGGCTCTCGGGCGTGGACAAGCCCTGGTGCGCCGCAATCAGCGCTTCATAAAAGTCGTCGCAGGCCTGCAGGTTGGGTTGGGTGTTCAGCATGGGCATGTTCCTTGTCGTCTTCCTCGTCAGGCGGCTGCGACCGTGGCGCGTGCCAGTGCGCTGCGCACGGCGACTTCGGTAGGCGTGCGCCAGCGCGCGCACACGTGCTGGTCGGGCCGCACCAGGTACACGGTGCGCGGCAGCGCATCCAGCCGCTGGGCGGCCAGTGCCTGGTGGTCGATCACGTCGATGCCGATCTGCAGCACCTTCACACCGTGCAGGTCACGGGCCCAAGCTGGGGCCGGGCCAAACACCAGCAGCGTGAAGTCCGGCCCCAGCTCGCGCAGCAGCCAGGTGGGCTGGCCCTGCTTCGTCAACGGTGCATCCAGCAGCACGGCACCGGGCACCTGGGTGCCTGCGAAGTGATCGGTATCCGGCGTGTTCAGCGGCGACTGGTGCAGCGTGGCAGGCACCGACAAGCGGCCGCTGTTGACGATGCGCCTTGCAAACGCATGTTCGCGCGCCAGGTGCAGTGCCGCGTCGCGGAACAGGCGGCTCACCTCGCTCTTGGGCGTGATGAAGTCGGTGGCGCGCGTGGAGTTGCACAGGTTCTCATCGGCCGCGTATTCACGCTCGGGGCCATAGGTGCTCGCCAGCGCTGCGCTGGCGCGACCCTTCAGAACCCAGTCCAGCTTCCAGGCCAGGTTTTCGGCGTCCTGCACGCCGCTGTTGGCGCCACGGGCGCCGAAGGGTGACACACCATGCGCGCTGTCCCCCGCAAAGATGACGCGGCCGTGCACAAACTGGTCCATGCGCAGGCAGGCAAAGGTGTAGACGCTCGCCCAGTCCAGCTCAAACTGTGCATCCGCACCCAGCAGCGCCTTCACGCGCGGGATGATGTTCTCGGGCTTCTTTTCTTCTTCGGGGTCAGCGTCCCAGCCCAGCTGGAAGTCGATGCGCCAGACGTTGTCGGGCTGGCGGTGCAGCAGCACGCTTTGGCCGGGGTGGAAGGGCGGGTCGAACCAGAACCAGCGCTCGGTCGGGAAGTCCGCATCGCCCGCCAGCTTCACATCGGCGATCAAAAAGCGGTCTTGAAAAATACGCCCCTTGCTCTCCAGCCCCAGCATCTGCCGCGTGGGCGAGCGCGCGCCATCGCAGGCCACCAGCCATTGCGCGTCGATCTGGTAAGCGCCCTCGGGCGTGTCGATGCTCAGCAGCGCGCTGTCCGCGCGGCTTTGCACGGAAGTGACCTTGTTTTGCCAGCGGATGTCGATGCCCGGCAGCTGCAGCGCACGCTCCACCAGGTAGGCCTCGGCGTAATACTGCTGCAGGTTGATGAAGGCGGGGCGCTCGTGGCCCTCTTCGGGCAGCAGGTTGAATTCGTACAGCTGCTCGTCTTTGAGGAACACCTTGCCCAGGTTCCACGACACGCCCTTGTCCACCATGCGCTGGCCCACACCCAGACGGTCCCAGATCTCCAGCGTGCGCTTGGCAAAGCAGATGGCGCGCGAGCCGATGGAGAGCTTGTGGTCGTTGTCCAGCACCACCACACGCTGCCCGCGCTGGGCCAGGTCGATGGCGAGCGACAGGCCCACGGGGCCCGCGCCAATGACCACGATGGGGTGCTGCGCGGGCGTGGTGCGGTCCTGGTCGGGCGAGCGTACATAACCAAAATCGAGGGCCTGCACCTCGGCGCCGCTGGCGTGGAAGGCCTCTGGGGGGATGTCTCTGGGGTTCATTGTTGTGTCTCCTCCGACCTCAGCGGCCTAGCCTTCCAGGGCTTTCCACATTTGAATGTCGCGCTCGGCGGTCCAGATGCGTGGGTCGGGGTATTGCGTGGCCTCGTCGTACGCACGGGTCACGTCAAACGGCATGCAGTGGTTGAAGATCACCCAGTGGCCGTACTTGGGCTGCAGCTTGGCAAACGTGGCCTCGTACACCTTGCGCAGGTCTTCGCCTTTGGCCGCACTGGCCTTCACGCTCTCGTACAGGTCGCTGATGAAGGCGCGTGTGCCCGCCAGGCCCGCCTGCACCTGCTCAGGCGTCTGCAGCGCGGCGCCCCGGCCGGGCACCAGCTTTTCGGGCTGGAGGGCTGCGATGTTGTCCAGGGTCTGCGGCCAGTCCTGGAAATACGCGTCGCCCGCATACGGCGTGGCGTCGAACTCCACAAGGTCGCCGCTGAACAAAATATTTTCCTGCGGCAGCCAGGCCACCGTGTCGCCCTTGGTGTGGCCCCGGCCCAGTTGCAGGATCTGCACCTCCAGCTTGCCCAGCCACAGGGTCATCTTTTGGTTGAAGGTCATGGTCGGCCAGGTCAGGCCGTCGGGCACGCTCTCTACGTTCTGGAACAGGCGCGGAAAGCGGCCGATCTCGCTGTCCTTGTCGAACTGGCCGCGCTCCACGATCAGGTCGCGCGTGTCCTCGCTGGAAATGATGTGCTCGGCACCGTAAGCGCTGGCCCCCAGCACGCGCACGGCGTGGTAGTGGGAGAGCAGCACGTACTTGATGGGCTTGTCCGTCACCTCGCGGATGCGGCGGATCACGTCCTGTGCCATCACGGGCGTGGCCTGGGTGTCGATGACCATCACCGCGTCGTCGCCAATGATGATGCCGGTGTTGGGGTCGCCCTCGGCGGTGTAGGCATAGGCGTGGTCGGAGAGCTTGTCGAAGCTCACCTTCTTCACTTCGAGGTCGGCGGCGGAGGCAAAGTTTTTGACGGTGCTCATGGTGGTGATTTGTTAATGGTGAATTCGTTTATCTAAACGGAATGTGTTGATGTTAGGCAACAAATTCGTTAATGTCTAACGCATTTGTTTAGGTGTAAACCCGAAGTGCGTATGGATGCTGCGCTGCGTGGACAATCGCCCCATGCCCACGACGACCCCCGACCTGCCCCCCGCCGACGATGAAGACACGCCCCGCAGCCCGCGCGGCATCCAGAGCGTGGAGGTGGGCGGCCAGCTGCTGAAGGTGCTGGCACGCACCGGCCGGCGCATGGCACTCAAGGACCTGGCCCGTGCGGCCGACATGACGGCGGCCAAGGCCCACCCCTACCTGGTGAGCTTTGGCAAGCTGGGCCTCATCGAGCAGGACGCCGTGAGCGGCCACTACGGCCTGGGCCCCTTGGCCATGCAGCTGGGCCTGATCAGCCTGCAGCAGGTGGACCCGGTGCGCCTGGCCATTGCCGAGCTGCCCGCGCTGGCCCAGCGCATTGGCTACACCGTGTCGGCCTCGGTCTGGGGCGACAACGGCCCGACCATCATCCGTGTAGAAGAAGGCCCCACCGCCGTGTATGTGGCCATGCGCCACGGCACCACGGCCTCGGTGCGGCACACGGCCACGGGCAAGGTGTTTGCAGCCTTCGGCCCGCGCGAGCGCGCTGCCGCCGCGCTGGCGGCCGAAGGGTTTGCGGGTGCGCTGGATGAGCCCGCGTTTGCGGCCGAGCTGGAGTCGGTGCGCCAGCACCAGATCAGCGAGGTGACCGACCAGCTCCTGCCCGGCATCAGCGCGCTGGCCACGCCGGTGTTTGACGGGTTTGGGCAGCTGGTGCTGTGCATCGCGGTGATCGGCCCCAGCGCCACACTGCGCACAGGCCCTGGCAGCGATGCCGCTCGGCTGCTTTGCGAGGCGGGCCAGGCGCTGTCGCGACGACTGGGTGTGATGCAGGACAACGGCCGTTGAACCAGCCTCTGCCCTTCATGCAACAGGGGAAGCGGGCTCTGCAAACCACACATTGCGATGCGGGCCGCGTGTGTAGGACCTGTTGCCCACACATCCATCGGCCTCGGCTGACCTTGCAGACTGCCGCGGATTTCTAGAATTCGGCAAGACTAATACGCCGCATAAAAAATATCTGCCGTGACCACCGGCTGCCGCGCTCCCTCCACGGGGCTGCTGCAAGGTTTCACGCCCCTCTTTCCTGAGACCCTTCGGATATCTTTATGCCCGCACTGCCCCTTGCACGCCAGGGGCCGAACGCCGAAAGGACCGCCCTTGCCAAACACTTCCCCCCAACCCCCTATGCCGCAGGAGCCGGCACACCCGCCTCAGGCCCTTGCCTCCACCGGCATCAGCGGACTGGACAACGTGCTCTTTGGCGGCCTGTCTGCGCAGCACCTTTACCTGGTCGAGGGCAGTCCGGGCACCGGCAAAACCACCCTGGCGCTGCAGTTCCTGCTGGCAGGTCGCGACCAGGGCGAGCGCGGGCTGTACATCACCTTGTCAGAAACTTCGGAAGAGCTTGCGCAGGTCGCGCAGTCGCACGGCTGGACTTTGAGCGGCATCGAGGTGTACGACCTGGTCAGTGACGAGGGCCTGAGCGAAGAGGCCGAGCAGACCATCCTGCATCCGTCCGAGTTCGAACTGGGCGAAACCACGCGCGATGTGATGCAGCTGGTAGACAAGCTCAAGCCCCACAGGGTGGTGTTCGACAGCCTTTCCGAACTCCGGATGCTCGCCCAAAGCCCGCTGCGTTACCGTCGCCAGATCCTGGCGCTCAAGCGGTTCTTCTCGCAGAGAGGTTGCACGGTGCTGATGCTGGACGATAAATCGTCCGGCGAGGGCGACCAGCAGCTGCACAGCATTGCGCACGGGGTGATTCATTTGAACCAGAACGCGCACGACTATGGTCCTGACAAACGCTCGCTGCGTGTGGTCAAGCTGCGCGGCGTGCGGTTTCGCAGCGGTGACCACGACTTTGATCTGGACCGTGGTGGCATCGTCGTCTTCCCTCGGCTCGCTGCGGGCGAACACCACCGCGATTTCGACCCGCGCCCCCTGTCCACCGGCAACGCTGCGTTCGACGCCATGCTGGGCGGCGGGCTCACACCCGGCAGCAACCTGCTATTTGCAGGGCCCGCCGGCGTGGGCAAGTCCACCACGACCATCAGCTGTGCCGTGGCCGCCATTCAGCGCGGCCAGAGGGTGGCGTACTACCTGTTTGACGAGGGCAAGCACACGCTGCGCCAGCGCTCGCAGGCTCTGGGTCTCGACATTGAGCCCTACCTCGCATCGGGGCAACTGCTGCTGCGCTCTTTTGACCCCGCCGAAGTCTCGCCCGGACAGTTCGCGCAGGCGGTGCGCGACGCGGTGGAGCGCGAAGGCGTGAAACTGGTGGTCATCGACAGCCTGAACTCGTACATGCAGGCCATGCCCGGCGGCCAGTTCCTGCTGCTGCAGATGCACGAGCTGCTGGCTTACCTCAACCAGCAGGGCGTCATTACATTGATCATTCTTTCGCTGCACGGCACGGTGGGAGAGATCCGCACGGACATAGACCTGAGCTATCTCAGCGACGCGATGGTGTACTACCGCTACTTCGAATCGGGTGGGGCCTTGCGCAAAGCCATCGCAGTCATTAAAAGCCGGACACTGCCGCACGAGACCACCATTCGCGAGTTCCGGCTGGGGCAGTCGGGCGTTGAGATCGGTGAACCGCTGACCGACTTCCAGGGCATTCTGGCCGGCGCGGTGCACTACGCCGGGAGGCAGGCGCTGCTGGGCGATGGCGACATCCTCGCCCCGGGTGTTTGAAGAAGGGGTTGCATGGAAAGCCGTGTCCTGATCCTGGCGCCGCATGGCCGCGATGCGCAGGTGATTGCAACGGTGCTGCAAGGGGCCAGCATTCGCAGCATGGTCTGCCCCGACGCCCCGTGCCTGCTGGCCGAACTGGAAAACTCCGCCGCCACTGCCATCGTGACGGAAGAAGTGCTGGGCCGCGGCCTGGACCAAGCCCTGCGGCAGTACTTGGTGCAGCAGCCTGCATGGTCTGATTTTCCGTTCGTGGTGCTCACCACGCGCCGCGCCAGCCGCCGGTCGGCCCAGGCTGCGGCGTCTCTGCAGGCGCTGGGCAACGTCGTGCTGCTGGAGCGGCCGGTTCACCCCGAAACTCTGGTGAGCGCCGTGCAGTCGGCCCTGCGAGCGCGCGCGCGGCAATACGCTTCGCGCCGGCACCTGGCCGACATCGAGGCTGCCAAGCAGACGGTGGAGCAGCTCAATGCCGCGTTGGAGACCCGCATTGCCGAGCGCACCAGCGACCTGGCCGGCGCCAACGATTTGCTGATGCGGGAGATCGCCGAAAAGGAGCGCATCCAGAACAAGGTGGTGCAAAGCCAGAAGCTCGAAGCCATCGGGCGGCTCACGGGCGGCATCGCGCACGACTTCAACAACCTGCTGCATGCGGTGAGCCTGAACCTGCAGCTCATCACCCGCCTGGGCACCGATGCCCGCACCACCGACTTTGCTCGGCGCGCCAAGGAGTCGGTGGACCGCGGCGCGCGGCTCACCGCGCAGCTGCTGTCGTTTGCGCGCGCCCAAAGCTTGTTGCCCCGCATGCAAGACGTGAACGCTCTGGTGAGTAACCTGCGCGAGCTGATCGAGGTGTCGGTGGGCTCCAAAGTGCAGGTGCATATGGAGCTGGCCAAGGGCGAGGCCTGGGCGCTGCTGGATGGCGCGCAGCTGGAGATGGCGCTGCTCAACATGGCCGTCAACTCGCGCGACGCCATGCCCGACGGCGGCCAGCTCACCATCCGTACCAAGGTGTTGCCCCCGGCGGACGGGCACAGCGCGCCGCGCGTGCACATCAGCGTGCAGGACACCGGCTGCGGTATCCCCGAGGCTTTGCAGGCCAAAGTGTTCGATCCCTTCTTTACCACCAAGGGCGACGGCGAGGGCACGGGACTGGGGCTGAGCCAGGTCTACGGCTTTGCGCGTCAGTCGGGCGGCAGCGCAGAGATCCACAGCGTGGAAGGCGAAGGCACCACGGTTTCACTCCAGTTCCCGCAGGTCGCGCAAGACCCTCAGGACACTGCCCAAGGCCAGGCGAACAATGGCAACGGCGCCGCCAACGGCCACGGGGAAAAGCGCGTGGAACTGCTGGTGGTGGAAGACGACGAGGCCGTGCGCCAAGGCATTGCCGAGGGCTTGCGCCTGTTGAAATACAGCGTGCGTGAGGCCTGCGACGGCGAAGCCGGACTGCGCGAACTGCGCCGCAACAAGCCCGACCTCGTCATGGTCGACTACCTGATGCCCGGCATGAATGGCGCCGAATTCATCATCGCCGCCCGCGACCTGTACCCGCAGATCCCCGTGCTGGTCGCCACCGGCTACGCCGACATGGCCGAGGTGGAGCGGCTGGTGGGAGCTCAGTCCATCCTGAAAAAGCCGTTTGATCTGGAAACGTTGAACGCTGCGGTGGGGGCGGAGTTGGCGCGGCGGCGGGGGTAGCACGCACGTCGGCCGGAGCCGTGCGCGAGCACGTGCTGGAGCTGATTTTTATGTATTTTTGGCGTCTAGCGCTTATCGATCAAGCGCTGCTAGCTATTAATATGTGAGCGTTGCGTTGCGTGGCTGGCCTGCGCTGGGTGGCGCCGGTGTGCGCCGCGTCACCCACCACGTATCACGCGCGCCTTGATGCGGCTGAGTGCTACTGGTGTCACGCGCACATAGCTTGCAATGTCGCGCTGGCGCACCTGGGCAGCGATCTGCGGGTACTGCTGCAGAAAGCGCCGGTAGCGCTCTTCGGGCGACAAGGTGAGTAGCTCCATCTCGCGCTGTTCCTTGCGCTGGCCGTACAGGCGGTAGGCGTTGCTCAACGCACGCTGCCACAGGCTGTGGCGCGCGGCCAGCGTTTCCAGCGCCGCGTGGTCGATCTGCTCCACCATGCAGGGGCCGCCCTCGGCCAGAGCGGTATAGCTGGTCACACCGCCCGGTTGCAGCGCAGTGAGGCTGGCAAAGCACAGGCCGGCGGGCACAAACCCCTTGACCCAGGTGTCTCCGTCCGCTGTTTCGTACACCATCTTGATGAGCCCTTCGTTCACTACAAACACGCGGGGCTGAACCTCGCCCGCGTGGAAAAGCACTTCGCCGCGCCGCAGCGGCCGCACCGTGGTGACGCGGGCCAGCATCTCCCAATCGGGCAGCGGGGCTTGCGCCAGCTGCTCCAGCACCGCGCGGGAGGAATGGTAGGCAAAGGTTGGCAAAAGGAAGACTCCGTTAACCCAGGTTATCGCCAGCATGGAGTGTCGTCGGCAGACTGCGGCTCCTGTCTTGATTGTGCAAGGAGAAGCCTGAATGAAACGTTTGCTGCTGCCCCCCGTGGTCTGGTTCGCGTCCGTGGGCGCGATGGTGATTTTGCAGCGCACTTGGCCGGTGGCTGCGGTGCCTGCCGAGGTGCGCGTGCTGGCGTGGATGGCAGGGGGCATGCTCGTGCTGGTGGGCATTGCCATGGCCCAGTGGCACGCAGGCCTCTTCAAGCGCATCGGGACCAACATCAACACTTTTGGCGAGCCCGGCATGCTGACCACTGCGGGCCTGTTTGCCTACACACGCAACCCCATGTACCTGGGTATGCTGCTGGCCCTCGCTGGGGTGGCGCTGGCGCTGGGCGCGCTGTCGCCGTGGCTCCTGGTACTGCTGTTCTTCGTGCTGGCGCAGTGGTGGTATATCCCGCTCGAAGAACGCAAGCTGGCTGCGCGCTTTGGGCAGCGGTACGTGGACTACTGCCGGGACGTGCGGCGCTGGGTTTAGGTCCGCGCCAGCGCCTGGTCGATGTCCCAGAGGATGTCGTCCAGGTCCTCGATGCCCACCGACAGCCGCACCATGTCTGCGCTCACGCCTGCGCGGGCCAGTTCTTCTTCGTTCAGCTGGCGATGCGTGGTCGATGCGGGGTGGATCACCAGCGTCTTCGCATCGCCGATGTTGGCCAGGTGGCTCAAGAACTCGCACGCGTCGATGAACTTCTCGCCCGCCGCCGCACCGCCCTTCACGCCAAACGTGAGGATGCCCGAGGCACCCGGCGTGCCATCCACCGCGCGGAACTGCTTTTGCGCGAGAGCGAAATACGGCGAATCCGTCAGACCGGGATAGTTGACCCACGCCACCTGCGGGTGGCTCTGCAAGAACTTCGCCACGGCCAGCGCGTTGCGGCAGTGCTCGCGCATGCGCAGGTGCAGGGTTTCGGCGCCCTGCAGCAGCTGCCACGCGTTCATGGGCGAGAGCACGCCGCCGAAGGTGCGGTTGACCTCCATGCGCGCCTTCATGGTGTAGCCGAAGTCGCCAAAGGTCTCGTAGAACTTCACGCCGTGGTAGGCGCGGCTGGGCTCCACCATCTCGGGGAATTTGCCGTTGTCCCATGGGAATTTGCCGCCCTCCACCACCACCCCGCCCATCGTGGTGCCATGCCCCCCGATGTACTTGGTGGCGCTGTGCACCACGACGTCGGCGCCGAGCTGCAACGGGTTGCACAGGTAGGGGCTGGCCACCGTGTTGTCGATGATGAGCGGCACGCCATGCGCATGCGCCACGTCGGCCACGGCGGCGATGTCGAGCACGTTCACCAGCGGGTTGCCGATGGTCTCGCCATACACCGCGCGGGTGGTGGGGCGCATGGCGCGTGCAAAGTTCTCGGGGTCGGCCGGGTCCACAAACGTGGTCTCGATGCCCAGGCGCGCAAAGCCCACGCCCAGCTGCCCCACCGTGCCGCCATACAGCGTGCTGGCGGCCACGATGTGGTCGCCGGTTTTCAAAATGGCCAGCAGTGCCGCCATCTGCGCGGCCATGCCGCTGGCGCAGGCCAGTGCGGCGCGGCCGTTTTCCAGGCTCGCGATGCGCTCCTCCAGCACTGCCACCGTGGGGTTGCTGATGCGGCTGTAGACGTTGCCAAAGGTCTGCAGGTTGAACAGGCTGCTGGCGTGTTCGGCGTTGTCGAACACAAAGCTGGTGGTCTGGTGGATGGGCGTGGCGCGGGCGCCGGTCACGGGGTCGGGCTGCGCTCCGGCGTGGATGGCGCGGGTGCCAAAGCCAAACATGCGGTCGGCGCCGGAGGAAGGGTCTGTGGACATGGTTTTTGTATAAAACAGGCCGCTAGCGCTTGCTGGATAAGCGCTGGCAGCTATGAATTTGCTAGTAAGGCAGTTGCCGCAGGCGCTTGGCGCTGATGACCTTGGTGTTCACGCCCATCCAGCCCAGGCCCCCAAAGAGGCGCGCATGCTCGATCTTCACGCAGCGGTTTTGTATGACTTGCAGGCCAGCCGCCTGGGCGCGCAGCCCGGCCGCCTCGTTGAACACGCCCAGTTGCAGCCACAGGCACCGTGCGCCGATAGCGATGGCCTCGTCGGCCAGTGGGGGGATGTCCTCGCTCTTGCGAAAGCAGTCCACCAGGTCGATCTTCTGGCCCTGGGCGGCCAGGGCGGCAGCTGCCTCGGTCACGCTGGCGTAGGCCGTCTGGCCCAGGATCTTCCCGCCGTCCCGCGCCACCAGCGGGTTCACGGGCACGATGCGGTAGCCATGTGCCTGCATGTACTTGGCGGCAAAGTAACTGGGGCGGTGCCACTGGGGCGAGAGGCCCACCACCGCAAGGGTGCGGCAGTGGGTCAGCACGTGGCGCAGGGTGCTGATGGTGTCGGGGGTGTGGAGCATGCGGACAGTGTACGGATGCTTGCCCCGGTGCGCGTTCTCAGGCCGGCGACTTGTACTTGATGCTGCAGCCATACGGCTGCGTGGTGGCGGCCGAGATGGGCTTGCCCGCCAGGGCCTCGCCCAGCCCCACCTTCACATAGTTGGTCGCCTTTTCGATGTCGGCCGGGCGGGCCGAGGGAATGCTGTCGATGCCGCCCGCGTAGATCAGCTGGCCCTGCGGGTTGACGATGTACATGTGCGGCGTGGTGCGCGCGCCGTAGCTTTTGCCCACGGTGCCTTCCTCGTCCATCAGCACGGCGGTGGGGGCGGACTTGCGCTCGGTTTTCCAGGCCATGAGCTTGGCGGGCTCCATGTAGTCGCTGCTGGCTTTTTCGGTGGAGTTGATGGCCAGCCACACCACGCCTTTGCCGGTGGCGTCCTTTTGCGTGGCGGGCATGTTGCCGCTGTCATAGTGCTTGCGCACAAACGGGCAGCCGGGGTTGGTCCATTCCAGCACCACATGCTTGCCCTTGAAGTCGGACAGGCGCACGGTCTTTCCGCTGGTGTCCTTGAGCGTGAAGTCGGGCGCGGGCTGGCCCACGGTGGCGGCGGCCTGGGCACCCAGCGCGACCAGGGCAGCGGTGGCAATCAACGTACGGCGAAGCAGCTTCATGGCAGGGTCTCCTGAAGGGTTGGCGGGTTGATGAAAACGGAGCAACTCACAGCCGGGCAATCGTGGCGCGCACCTCGTCCACGCTCAGCACCTCGGTCAGCACCACGGGCGGCTTGCCGGCCTGGTAGAACACATACACAGGCACGCCGCTGCGGCCCAGCGCGGCCAGGGCCGCGGTGATGGCAGGGTCGCGGCGCGTCCAGTCGGCGCGCAGCAGGGCCACGTTCTTGGCCTGCAGGTCGGCCAGCACGTCGGCGTTGGCCAGCGTGGTCTTCTTGTTGTACTGGCAGGTCACGCACCAGGCGGCGGTGAAGTCCACAAACACGGGGCGGCCGCTGGCCACGATCTGCTCGGCGGCGCCCGGCGCCCAAGGCTGCCAGCCAACCGCCCCCGCCTGTGTGGAGGACGTGGCGGCCGCCTGCTCGGCTGGCAGGTTGGTGATGTGCGGCGCAAAGGCCCACACCAGCAACGCCATGGCCGCCAGCGACACGCTGGCCATCCACACCCGCGCACGCCCGGCCAGCGACAGGGCCCACACCACCAGCGACAGGCCCACGAGCAGGATCAGCAGCGCACCCGCGCCGTCGATGCCGCTTTGCTGGCCCAGCACCCACACCAGCCAGACCACGGTGGCCAGCATGGGGAAGGCCATGAGCTTGCGGAAGGTGTCCATCCACGCGCCAGGGCGGGGTAGGGCGCGGGCGACGGCGGGGATGAAGCTGGCCGCCAGGTACGGCAGTGCCAGCCCCAGGCCCAGCGCCGCAAACACGGCCAGCGCCTGCGGCGCAGGCAGCGTGGCCGTGAGGCCCAGGGACGCGCCCATGAACGGCGCCGTGCACGGCGAGGCCACGGCCACGGCCAGCACGCCGGTGAGAAAACTGTCGGCCACCGGGTGGCGCGCCTGCAGACTGGCCACCGACGAGGGCAGGAAATGCCCGAACTCGAACACGCCCGCGAGGTTCAGCGCGATCAGCGTGAACAGTGCCGCGAGCGATGCCACCACAGCGGGCGACTGCAGCTGAAAGCCCCATCCCACCGCCTCGCCCGCCGCACGCAGGCCCAGCATGAGGGCGCCCAGGGCGATGAACGACAGCACCACGCCCGCTGTGTAGGCGAGGCCGCTGATGCGGTGCGTGCGCCGGTTTTGCGCATGCTGGGTAAAGCCCACCACCTTGATCGCCAGCACCGGGAACACGCAGGGCATGAGGTTGAGGATGAGGCCACCGAGCAAGGCGCCCAGCAGCGCGGCGGCAAGGGTGAGGGACGAGGCGCCCGAACCCGATGTGCCCGACGCCCCCGGGCCTGCTGCCTGCGCTGCGTTGGCCTTGAGCGCGGCTTCGAGTGCGGGCGACACGGTGGCCATGGAAGCTGCTTGAGGCCAAGTGCCCAGCACTTTCAGCTCGGCCCGGTAGCCGGTGCGCGTGTCGGGGCCTGTGGCATGTGCAGGCGCTTGTTCGGCCAGCACCACGGGCATCAGGCTGGGGCTGGCGCTGCGCTGGTCGGCCAGCGGAATCTGCGCGGTCCACACGCTGCCGTTCCAGGCCTGCTTCCACTGCGCGGCGTTATTGATCACCTCGGCGGTTTCCGGGAAGAGGTCCAGCGCCCGGCCACGCAGCGCCACGGGCAGGCCGTGCACGCTGACGTTGAGAAAATTGCCGTCCGCAATCTGCGCCACGCTGTCGGGCACGATGCCGTTGGTGCCTGCCAGCAGGGGCTGGGGGCGGGCCTTGGCGGCGGCTTCAAAGGCTGCGGCGTGCAGCGCCGTGGTGCTCTGGATGGGCAGCTGCAGCGTGAACTCGCCTTCTTCGGGAATGCATTCCTTGCGGCACACCAGCCAGGACGCGTGCAGCTTGATGGTGGCTTCCTTGGGCAGCGGCCCGGGTGCGTAGGTGCTTGCTACGGTGACCGGCACTGGCAGCAGCACCGTGCCTTCATAGCCGTAGTTGGCCAGCGTGCCGATGGGAATCTTCTTGGGCAGGGGCCAGGCGATCTCGCCCGCATCCAGTCCGGCGGGCAGCGTCCAGGCCAGGTCGGTGGGCAGGCCGGAGTCGCCGGGGTTCTTCCAGTAGGTGTGCCACTCGGGCTGGTGGGTGATTTGCAGGCCCAGCCACAGCGGCTGGCCCGGGGCCACGCCCTGGGGCGCATGGGCCAGCAGTTCGGCCCGCACGTAGGGTGTGGTGACCACGTTGGTGCCTGCAGCGCCAGATTTGGTCCCAAATTGGGCGCTAGCGCTTGTCCATAAAGCGCTGGCAGCTATCAAAAAAAGAGTAGCCGCAAGGCGGCGGAGCAGGCGAATGGGCATGGTTGCGGTGTGGGAGCGGGCGCGGCGCCGTTGGTTCCGGCGCCCCGCGCGGCAGGGCGCCGGGTGCGCCATTGTGCGGCGGGGTGCCAAACCCCCGCTGGCCGTGCCCCTTCTGCCGGGGGCGGCTCTTAGCGCGTGGCCAGGCTCAGCTCGGCGCGCGGCATCCAGGGCTCCGGGCGGGGGCCGGACTTGGGCGCGGCCACGAACAGGCGTTCGGCCGGCAGCTGGCGTTGCTGCGTGAGGTAGTCGCGCACGGCCTGGGCGCGCTGCGCGGCCAGCTCGGCGGCCTGGGCCTCGGTGGCGCTGAACTGGGCCAGCAGCAGGGCCTCCATCTCCGGCTCGCTCAGCTCCTTGGCCAGCCCGACCAGGTTGCGCGGCTTGGGCATGTCGGCGCGGCGGTACACCGCGCGCAGCAGGGCGGGGACCTCGTGCGGCTGCACGGGCGTGGCGTCGGCCGGCGTGGCGCGGCGCTTTTCGGCAAGCAGTTGCTGGGCCAGGCGCGCGCGCAGCAGGCCTTCGCGCTCCTGCGCCGCGCTGGCCGTGCCGGTCACCGTCAGCTGCAGGCTGGGGCGCTCTGCCAGGGCCTGCGCCACCTTGTCCAGGTTCTGCCGCGCTTCGTCGGTCAGCACGGCGCTGCCGGGCGCAAACGCCACATGGCCCAGCGCGGCGTCGCTGCCGCCCAGCGCGCCCGCCAGCAGGCTGAAGGGCGAGGTCAGCGCCTTGCCGATCAGGTTGAGCACCAGCTTGCCGATCACCGGCCCCAGGCGGAACTGCGGGTCGTTGAGCGAGCCGCTGATGGGCAACTCCAGGTCGATCACACCGTTGCGGTCGGCCAGCAGGGACACGGCCAGCTTCACCGGCAGGCTGGCGGGGGCGCCCGCCACCGGTTCGCCAAACGTCAGCTGGTTGAGCACGAGCCGGTTGCTGGCGGTGAGCTGGCCATTCGGGAGCACCTGGTAGTTCACGTCCATGCTGAGCTTGCCCCGCTCAATGCCATGGCCCGCGTACTTGACCGCGTAGGGCGACAGCGGCGGCAGCTCCAGGCCCTGCACCTTGCCGGTGATGTCGAGCGCCAGGGTCCGCGCCAGCGGGTTGAGCCGGCCGGTGATTTCGAGCGCGGCGGAGCCTTCGGCGCGGCCGCGCAGCTCCAGGTCGGCCAGGGCGGGCTCGCCCGTGTTGCCAGCCAGAGGCGCATCCGAGCGGAAAGCGCCCAGCCGGCCAGTCAGTTCGCTGAGGTTGGCCGTGTAGTTGGGCTGCACGAAGAAGTCCGAAAACAGCACCTTGCCGTTGACCAGGCTGACTGGGCCCCAGGCCACTACGGGAGACAGCGGGTCGGACGGGGCGGGTGGCTGCACGGCTGGCTGAGCAGGCGCGGGTGTGGGGGCGGAGGCCGGGGCTGCCGCAAGGGCTGCCGCCGTGGCCGCGGCCTGCGCCGGGGGCTGGGCGATGTCGGACAGGTTCAGGCGCCCAGCTTCGTTCACCGTCACGCGGGCAAAGAAGTCGGACAAGCTGGTTTCGCGCACCTCCACGCGCGGGGCGGTGCCGGGCGCGGTGGCCACGCTCAGGCCGCGCAGGCTCAGGTTCTTCCAGGACAGCAGCTCCTGGTCCACCTGCGCGGCGGTCTTGGGGGTGGAAGCGGCCGTGCTGAGGGCGCGCAGGTCGTCCAGCGCGGCATCGCCCTGCAAGCGCAGGCGCGGGCCCTGGGCGGTGTGCGCCCACGCGGCCTGGCCGCGGAAGCTGGCGTCGGCCCGCAGAACCTCGATGGACCACTGGCCGGCCAAGTAGCCGTCCAGGGCCTGCAGGGGCAGGCGCGTGGCGTTGAGCTGGCCTTCCAGCGCCAGCGGCTGCAGTCCCAGCGTGCCCTGAAAGTCCAGCCGGCCGGGCTCGCCCGCACCGCCTGCATGTCCCGGACGGCCTGGGGCGGCCATGCGGGTGGACAGGCTGAAGGCCTGGGGCGCGCCGCCGTCGCTGGCCAGGTTGCGCGCGGCCAGGGTCAGGCCGGCCAGCTGCACGGCCACGGGGCGGGGTTGGCTGTGGTCGGCCAGCGCCACGCTGCCGCCTTGCACGGCCAGATCCTCGATGCGCCACTGCCAGGGCGCGTCGGCCGGGAGGGCTGTGGCGGAAGCTTCGGAGGCCACGGGCGCCGCCGCGTCGGGCGCTAGCGGGAGTTGCGCGGGCGCGGGTCCGGCAGCGCGCAGCCAACGCTCCACCATCCAGCGGCCCTGCGCATCGCGCTCCACCTGCACGCGGGGCTGGGCCAGGGCCAGGCGCTGCAGCGCAGCGGTGCGGCGGGCGGGGTCCATCGCTAGGCCGGCCAGCTCCAGCCGGTCCCAGGCGGCCAGCACGTCGCGGCCCCGGCGTAGGGCGAACTGATCGATGGTGAGCGGGCCTGCCAACCAGGTCAGGCCGGGGCGCTGGGCGGGGTTGGAGGGTTCGGCGGTAGCGGGCGGGGCGGGCTCGGATGCGGCCTGCACGGTGGGGGACGTGGCGGCAGATGCGGCCGGCAACGGTGCCACTGCCGGTGCCGGAGCACCTGCGCCTGCACGCCCCTCGGCCACCCAGCGCAGGCCCAGCGCGCCATTCACCCGGCCGGCCACAGTGGGCTCCAGCACCGTGGCCAGGTAGGGCGCGGCCAGGCCCAGGTCCAGGGCGTCGGCGGTCAGCGTCAGCTCGGCCTGCCGGTCGGTGCCGCTGCCGGCCAGCGCCAGGCGGCCGCCGCCCGGCAACTCCAGCGCGCCGCGCAGCGTGGCCGGGGTGGGTGTCAGCGGCCAGGCCAGATGGCGCAGCTGCAGCGACGCCACCTGCACCGGCAGCTGCAGGGCAGGGCGGGTGGTGGCGTCGGCCCAGTGCAGCGTGCTGCCCTGCACGGCCACTTCGTCCACAGCCACCGACCAGGCGGGCGTGGGCCGGGCGGAGGGCGCAGCGCCAGTGGGAGCGGCTGGTGCCAGCCGCTGCGCCCAGTTCAGGTTGCCAGCCGCATCGCGCCGGGCATGCAGGTGCGCGCCGGAGAGCGCCACTTTGCTCAGGTGCACTTTGCGGTGCAGAGGGCGCAGGTCGGCAATGTCCACGCGCAATCTGTCCAGCGCGAGCAGATCCTGTCCTTGCGAATCGGCCAGATTCACTTGGCGGGCCTGCACCCAGCCGCTGAAGGCTGCTGCCATCTGCGGGCGCTGCTGGAAGTCCACCTTCACATCCAGGTCCAGCGTGGCCGACCGCAGCTTGACCGGCACGCTGGCGGGCAGGTAGGCCAGGTAGGGCTGCAGGTCCAGGCCTTCCCAGCGCACCCGGGCATCGGCATCGCCCGTCTGGGCAAACGGCGTGCCTTCAGCGGCGGTGTCAAAACGGCTGCCGTTGAGTATGAATGCCAGGTGGGGGCGCACCTGCACCTCGCGCTGCGACGGCAGGGTGCTGATGAACGGCACCGTCAGGTCCAGCCCGCGCACCTCATGCCGCACGTTCACCGTGCGGTCGTCAAAGTCCACCTGCCCGCCATGCAGGGCCAGGTTGTACAGCGCCAGCCGGGCAGGCCCGTTGTCGGGCTGGGGCGCGGGCGCCGCCAGGCGCGCCAGCACGTCGTCCGCGTCATAGCGGCCATCGCCCAGGTGCGCCAGGCGCAGGTGGGGCGCGTCCACCTGCAACGCATCCACCACTGGGGCCCAGCGCAGCAGCGACTGCAATTCGCCATCGGCATAGATGCGCGCAATGGTCAGCTGCGGCGGCGCGCCTTCGGCACCGGCCACCACCACATCGCGCAGGGTCAGCTCCAGGCTCCACGGCCGAAAGTCGAGCGCGCCCACCGTTACCGCGCGGCCCAGCTGCGCGCTGGCCATGCGCTCCAGCGGCCCCTTGGCCAGCAACGGCACCAGCGCCCAGGCAAGCAGCCACACGCCCAGCAACCCCGCCAGTGCGCGGGCGGCGGGGCGAAACCAGCGGCGCTGGCGCAGGGAAGCAAGGAGATGCAAAACGGGAACGTTGCGCAGGCGGGAGAGCGAGGGCGGCATGGAAACGGCTTGGATCAGGGAACGCATTGCAGCGCCGCCCCGGCAGGGGGCGAAGTGCTGCGGACCGCTATTGTCCGGGCTGCCGACGGCCCGGGGTAAGCCAATGCAACAACAACGGGTGGCGCGTCCGAGCGGGGCAAAGCCCAGCACGATCCTGCGGGTGGTGGGGCAGAACCACGTCTTCCGGTGCGGCCTCACTTGCACTGCGTGCAAATGACTCCGCCCCAAAGAAAAGCGCTTTTCGCTTCGCTCACTGGGCAAAGCCCAGCACCACCCTGCGGGTGGTGGCGCTTTTCTTCTCAATCTTCGTAACGACAATGCCGCCGATCTCTGCCGTATTGGCCACATGCGTGCCCCCGCAGGGCTGCAGGTCGATCAGCGGCGCATCGCCTTCGCCGCCGATGCGAATGGTGCGGATGCGCCCCGTGCCGCGCGGGGGCTGCACGCTCATGCTCTTGACCAGGGCGGGGTTGGCGTCCAGTTCTTCGTCGCTGATCGAGGCCACGGTGAGCGGGTGCGCCGCGGCGACCAAGGTGGCGATGGCGGCACTCAGCTGTTCCTTGTCCAGCGGGTCGGTCATCGCAAAGTCCAGCCGCGCGTAGTCGGGCGTGATGGAGCAGCCGTTGACCAGCTGCGGCACCACATGGCACAGCAGGTGGCTGGTGGTGTGCAGGCGCATCATGCGGTGGCGGCGCTCCCAGTCGATGCGGGCGGTGACGGCCGTGCCCGGCGCGAGCTGCGCCACGCGGTCTTCCTGGCCGGCCGCGGGAACGTGGACGATGTCGCTGGTGGGGTTGCCGTCGGCGTCCTTGCCCTTGCGCGTGTCGGCAATGGTGATCTCGCTGCCGTCGGCCAGCACGAGCACGCCGCTGTCACCGGCCTGGCCGCCGCCCAAGGGGTAGAACACGGTCTGGTCCAGCACGATGCCGGTGTCGTTGATGGCGGTGATGTGGGCGCTGCATTCGCGCAGGTAGGCGTCTTGGCGGAACAGGTCGGTGGTCATGCGGTGATGGTAGCCGGGGCCCGCACGCCGCTACCATCGCGGGCATGATCACCGCCGCCACACCTGCCCCTGCCAGCTCGCCTGCGCTGCCCTCGCGCTTTTGGGCCGACCTGTCCACCCGCGACTTTGCCGCGCTGCAGGCCAGCGGCCAGGCCGACCAGGTGGTGGCCGTGCTGCCCGTGGCCGCCGTGGAGCAGCATGGCCCGCACCTTCCGCTGTCGGTGGATGCGACGCTGCTGCAAGGCGTGATCGAAGTCGCGCTGCCGCAGCTGCCCGCCGACCTGCCCGTGCTGTTTTTGCCCCCGCAGAACGTGGGCCTGAGCCCCGAGCACATCCGCTACCCCGGCACGCTCACGCTGTCGCCCGCCACGGTGATCGCGCTGTGGACCGAGATCGGCGAATGCGTGGCGCGCGCGGGCATCAAGAAGCTGCTGCTCTTGAACGGCCACGGCGGCCAGGTGAGCGTGATGGACATCGTGGCGCGCGAGCTGCGCACGCGCTGCGGCCTGCTCGTGTACAGCGCCAGCTGGTTCAGCCTGCCGCTGCCCGACTCTGTGGCCGGCCAGTTCAGCGCCGAGGAGCACCGCTTTGGCATCCATGCGGGCGAGATCGAGACATCGATGATGTTGCACCTGGCGCCCGGCACCGTGCGCATGGAGCATGCGCAAAACTTCCGCTCCACTTCGCAGTACCGGTCGGAGCGCTACGCCATTCTGGGCAACGGCAAGAGCGCCAAGCTGGGCTGGCAGATGCAGGACTACCACCCGGCCGGCGCCGTGGGGAACGCGGCTGCGGCCACGGCCGAGAAGGGGCGTGCGGTGGTGGAGGCTGCCAGCGCGCAACTCGCCGCGCTGCTGCAGGAACTGGCAGCCCTGCCGCTCGACACGCTGCGCGACGCATCGCCGGGTGCCTGATCGGCGGCGCACCCCCAAGTAACCCTCTGCACGAATCGTCGCGCCGTGGGCATCTGCGGCCTCGGGCGGTCTGCCGCGTTGCCAATGCTCGCAATAGCTACGGCTATTGCTGTGCTTGTCGCCTTGCAGCCCATCCCGATCCGCAGCGCCCACTTACCGCTCGATTCGTGCAGATGGCATGGACGTCTCCACCTACACCGCCGTTGATGGCGCAGGCCCCTGACTACATTGCAAGGTGGGGCCTCGCGGTAACGGCATCAAAGTGCCAAAGTGGAAGTTCGTCGCAAC
>NZ_JBKBKQ010000004.1:0-255879 GCF_046294525.1 Acidovorax sp. | reverse complement strand
GGTCGCCTTGGTGGCTTGCATGCGCAAGCTGCTGACGATGCTTAACGCCATCGCTAAGCAAGGCTCCGCATGGAATCCAAATCACCATTGCGCTTGACTTCCAAGACGGTTGCTCAGGGGGGTGTTCCATGCTTATCGGCCTCGGACGTGAACGAGTCCGCGTAGAACTCTTCCGCCGGGAGGCCCCGGTGGGCGCTGTAGGCGTCCCGCGCCGATTCGACCACGATGGGCGCGCCGCAGGCATAAACCTGGTAGCCCGACAGATCCGCAAAATCGTCCATCACCGCCTGGTGCACAAAGCCCGTGCGCCCGGTCCAGTTGTCTTCCGGCAGCGCGTCGGACACCACAGGCACGTAGTTCAGGTGCGGCATTTCGGCCATGCGGGCCACCAGCCAGTCGTGCATGTAGAGGTCGCCGGGGCGGCGGCCGCCCCAGTACACCACCGCTGGGCGCGTGATGGCCTTGAACTGCATGTGCTCGATCAACGCCTTGATGGGCGCAAACCCCGTGCCGGAGGCCAGCAGAATGATGGGCTTGTTGGAGTCTTCTCGCAGGAAGAAGCTGCCGAACGGGCCCTCCACGCGCAGGATTTCCTTTTCCTTCATCGCACCGAACACGTGGTCGGTGAACTTGCCGCCGGGCATGTGGCGGATATGCAGCTCCACGCCGGGCGCTTCGGCCTGGGTGTGGGGTGCGTTGGCCATCGAGTAGGCGCGGCGTGCACCATCGCGCAGGATGAATTCAATGTACTGGCCTGCGTGGTAGCGGAAGGTGTCTGCGGCCGGCAGCTGCAGGCGCACCTGCATCACGTCGTGCGACTTCTTCTCGAGCGTGGCCACGCGCACCGGCATCTTCTTGATGGGATAGGCACTTTCGTCCGTCACCTGGCGCGACTCCAGCACCACGTCGGTCAGCGGCTGGGCGCAGCAGGTCAGCACCAGGCCTGCGGCCTCCTCGTCGGCCGTGAGGGCCTTGGACTGGTGCGCCGTGTGGTGCACTGCGCCACTGATCTTCTTGCACTTGCACGAGCCGCAGGCGCCGTCCTTGCAGCCGTAGGGCAGGCCCACGCCGCTGCGGATGGCGGCGGCCAGGATGGCCTCGCCCGCCTGGGCACTGAAAGCGCGGCCGCTGGGCTGCACGGTGATCTGGAATGCTGCGGTGGTGGCAGCCTCGGCGCTGGTCATGTTGTGGGTATCCTTGGAGTCGTCTTCGGTCAAACCAACCGCCCGGCAGGCGCCGGGCAAACGGACTCGATTTTGCCTTCAATACAAAGCCCTCTCGGCGCGCTGCCAGCGCGCTTCCGCCGCGAACGCCTCTTGATCGTGGGCTGCGGCGACGTGGGCCAGCGCGTGGCGCGCGACCTGCAACACGGACCGGGCGCGGGGCGCATGCAGGTGCTGGCGCTCACCTCCAGCCCCGCGCGTGTGGGCGGCCTGCGCGCCCAAGGCATGCGCCCCCTGGTAGGCAACCTGGACGACGCCGCCACGCTGCGCCGCCTGGCTGGCGTGGCCACCCGCGTGCTGCACTTGGCGCCGCCCCCGGGCGAAGGCGCGGGCACCGCGTGGTGGCACGACCCGCGCACCGTGGCGCTGGCGCGCGCGCTGCGCCTGCGCAGCCTGCCGGTGTCGCTGGTGTATGCGTCCACCAGCGGCGTGTATGGCGATTGCCAGGGCGCCCTGGTGCCTGAGACCCGGCCCGTGGCGCCGGGCACTCCGCGGGCACAGCGCCGCGTCAATGCCGAGCGTGCCGTGCGCCATCTGGGCCGCGCAGGCGTGCGGACCAGCGTGCTGCGCATTCCGGGCATCTATGCGCCCGACCGCGAGGGTGGCACGCCCGAAGCCCGCCTGCGCCGCGGCACACCGGTGCTGCGCGCCGAGGACGATGTGTTCACCAACCACATCCACGCGGACGACTTGGCCCGCGCGTGTTGGCTAGCCCTGTGGCGCGGCCGCCCGCAGCGCACGTACAACGCGAGCGACTGCACGCAGCTGAAGATGGGCGACTACTTTGACCTGGCGGCCGACCTGTTCGGTCTGCCGCGCCCGCCCCGGCTGCCGCGCACTGCGGCCCAGGACCAGCTGCCCCTGATGCTACTGAGCTTCATCAGCGAGTCGCGCCGGCTGAGCAACCAACGGCTGCTGCAGGAGCTGGGCCTGCGCCTGCGCTACCCCACGGTGAACGAGGGTTTGGCAGGCCCGGCGCGTCTAGAAAAAACGCTGCCTCAGCAGGGCGCCTGACCGCCGTTGGAGCGGCACACGCCGCCCTGGCCCGGGAAGCGGCCTGGCCCCGCGCGCGGGTAGGTGTTGCCCAGGTTGTCCGTGCAGCGAAAGTCGCCGCACTGCGTGAGGTGCGGCGCGGGCTGGGGCTTGCCGACCGGCGGAAATGGTTCTGGAAATGCAGAGCGGTGGCGCACCGGGGGCACCACCACCACGCGCGGCTGGTTGGCGCGGGCCTTTTCCACCTCGGCGTAGCCCTGGGGACCCAGGCAGTCCAGGTCCACCTGGCGCTGTACGGCGTCCAGGCGCAGTTCCTGTTCATAGGTGGACCGTGCGATGCCGTTGGCCACGATGTCCAGGTTACGCCGCGACCGCGCACATTCGGGCGAGCGGGCGTAGTCTTGCGGCTGGGGTGCCGCCGCTGCGGCCTGCGCGGCGCGCGCACGGTCGCGTTCGGCATTGCGCTGCGCGGTGGCATCGGCTGCGGCGGATTCGGCCTGCAGGCGCTGCTGCTTGCGCTCCAATGCTTCGGCGGCCAGCTCGCGCTCCAGCTGGATCTCTTGCGGAGTCTTGCGGGGCTCGACTTCACGTACCGAGGATCCGCCCGCGCAGGTGCCGTCGGTGTAGGTCACCTGTCCGGTGCGCGCATCGGTACATCGCACCACCTGGGCGTGCGCGCTGGCGCTCCAGCCTGCTACGAAGGCCATCAACACAAAGGGGGCGCAGCGGAGCAAGGTCACAGCAGCATGTCTCCTTTAAGACGACTCAAGGCTTCTCGCCGCTGTTTTCAAATTGGCGGGAGCGCCAATCGTGCGGGTGCGGTGTGTAGGAGCCGGGAGCAATGTGGCCGGGCCGGGTGTCACGGCCCCGGCCCGCCTCGTAAGCGCGGCGGTCGCGTTCGGCCTGCTCGCGCGCGCGGTCCCGGTTGGCGGCGTCGCGCGCCTGCTGCTCCCGGCGGTCGCGTTCCGCACGGTCGCGCGCCGCGCGGTCGCGTTCTGCGCGGTCCCGGTCTCTGTCGCGGCTCCAGCGGTCATCGCGGTCCCGGTGGTCGCGTCCACCGTAGTAGACGGCAGGTGGCGGGGCGCGGTAAGCGGGCGGAGCTACATAGACGGGGGCCGGGTAGTACGCCGGCGAGGGGGTGGTGTAGGCATAGCCCGGCTGCTCGTATACCTGGTAGCCGGAGCTGCCGTAGTACGGGTCGCCAGGCACGGTGGCGCAGCCGGTGAGCGCGACCCCGAGGAGCGTGGCGGAAAGGATGCGGGCGGTGGTGGCGAGGGTGTAGGTCATGGCGGTCAGACTCGGGCTGGGGATGGTGTGTTCCGGCCGTGGGGTAAAGCCCCGGAAAAGCGCGCCGGTGCAGTGTTACAACTTCAGGCCCTGGTCGGCTGTACCAGTTCCCTTAGCGCTTGGTATACCGCTTTGGTTGACGCGCCGTCTGTAGGCCCGCATGCCGCCACAGCCGCAGCCACAATCTGCATGCGCTCGGTAGCTATATTTTTGATAGCTGTAAGCGCTTGTTGGACAAGCGCTAGGGCCGGATTTTCTTCAAAGTGCCCTGCATGATCCGCCCGGGGTGAGTGCTGTCCCCCTTGGCGAACTACTTGGGCAACACGCGGCGAATGGTGTCCGCCAGGTCTTCCGCCACGAACTTGGCGACATAGCCATCGGCGCCCACGCTGCGCACGTGGTCTTCGTTGGCCGACCCCGACAGCGACGAGTGGATGACCACAGGCAGGCCATGGAAGCGCGCGTCCTGCTTGATGTTGCGGGTCAGCGTGAAGCCGTCCATCTCGGGCATTTCCAGATCGGTCAGCACCATGGCCACGCGGTCCAGTACGGTCTTGCCCTCAGCCTCGGCGCTGCGGGCGATGGCGTTGAGGCGGTCCCATGCCTCCTTGCCGGACTTCACCATTTCAAACGGAGCGTTCAGCACCTTGAGTTCCTGCTCAATGAGCGAGCGCGCCACAAACGAGTCGTCGGCCGCCAGCACGATGGTGCCGGGCTTGAGCTTGAGCTTGGCGCCGACCTTCTCCTCGGTCACCTCGTGGCCGTCTGACGGCGACACCATCTGCAGGATGGCTTCCACGTCCAACACCTGGGCCAGGCGCGATTCATCGGTGTTGCCGTCAAGACGGGCGATGCTGGTGACCAGCTTGCCCTTGGCGCCGCTGGTTTCGGCCGACAGCACCTGCTTCCAGTCCAGGCGCACGATGTCTTCCACCGACTCGACCGCGAACGCCTGTGTCGTGCGCGCGTATTCGGTCACCAGCATGATGTTCAGGCCCGTCTGCGGCTTGCAGCCCACGATGGAAGGCAGGTCCAGCACCGGGATGACTTGGCCGCGCAGGTTGACCACGCCCAGCGAGTGGGGAGTGGTGCCGGCAATGGGCGTGATGCTGGGCATGGCCACGATCTCGCGGATCTTGAACACGTTGATGCCAAACAGCTCGGACTTGCCCAGCGCGTTGTCGGTGCCCAGGCGGAACAGCAGCAACTCGAACTTGTTGGTGCTGGTGAGGTTGGTCCGCTCGTCAATATCCTGCTGGATGGCTTTCATGGTCGATCCTTTGCGTAACAGATACGCGTGTTTACAAATTCTAGAAGTAGACGTTGCGACTGTCCGCAATTTTTGCACCCGCCGCTGGGCTTGTACGGCCCGCACGTCGCCGATTAGGGTTTGCATAGCTGTGGTTGCCGCGCCTACCGTTGCGCACGTGCACCGCTCCCGGCACGGCGACTCAACGCGGCGAGGACTTTATCATATTTATCAAAATAATCAATATTTTGACAGATGGCGTTGTACTCCGCGATTCAGATTGCACGCTCCGAGCGCAATGCAGTGGCGGACGCAGGCTCGCCAAAGTGAAGCACGGTGGGAAACGGATCGTAGAAATGGTGCAGCAACCGCTTCCACTCCTGGTACTGCGCCGACTGGCGGAAGCCGACTTCGTGGTCGGCAAGGGTGGCCCAGCGCACGAGCAGTACATAGTCCCGCGGTCGCTCCAGGCAATGGCTCAGCTCATGGGCGATGTAGCCGGGCATGGAAGCAATGATGCGCTGCGCCTGGGCGAAAGCCTGTTCAAACGCGCTGTTTTGGCCGGGGTGGACGGTGAGGTGGGCGACTTCAAGAATCATGGGAGGCAATGAGGTTGGCTCCCGGATCAAACCACATTGCTGCGCTGCGCAGGTGCAGGCTCGGCTGCGGCTGCCTTCATGCCGTCTGCCAAGCGGTGCAGCAGCCCCAGCATGGGTGCGTCCGATGCATCGCAGGCCAGGCCGATGTGGCGCGAAAACGCCAGGGGCCCGTCCAGCGGCCGGGTCAGGGCACGCAGCGCACGGGCCGCGTGCGACTGCGGCACCACGGCCAGGCCCATGCCAGCATCCACCATGTGAACGAGCAACTGTTCACGCGCTGCACTGGCCTGCACCTGCAGCGCAATGCCCCGCTCGGCCAGCAGGCGGATGAAGGACTGGTGCAGCGGGCAATAGGGCCACTCGATGAGGGGCAGGTTTTCGATGTCCGCCAGGCCAAAGCGCTTCTTGAAGCGCAAGGGGTGCTGCTCGGGCACCAGCATCACATAGGGCTCGTGCCACAGCGGCACAAAGGTGTCGCCCGGTGGCTTGCAGTGCTCGGCCACCATGCGCAGCCGGGCTTCCTGCGCGCTGGCGGTGAGCCGCAGCAGGGTGTGGGGCCACTCTTGCGCGATTTGCGCGAACAGGGGCGCGGCGGGCTGCACCATCAGGTCGTCCTGCAGGAAGATGCCCAGCGTTTCGCGCGGCGCATCGCGAAAGTCGCGCACCATGGCGCTGGACTGGGCCAGCAGGCTGCAGGCGCGCGGATACAGCCGGTGCGCGGCGGGCGTGGGCGCCAGGCCCTGGCGGCTGCGCTCGAACAGGGGGGTGGCCAGCGCATCCTCCAGCCCCTTGATGGCCATGCTGATGGACGGCTGCGCTACAAAGCAGCGGCGCGATGCGGCCGTGACCGAGCGTTCTTCGTACGCTGCCACGAAGTAGCCCAGGGCGCGCAGGTCAAACAGCATGGTGGCAGGGCCTTCCTTCGTTCTGGGGTCAGACAGGGGTGATGGTGGTGACCGTTTCCCGGAAGTAGTCCACCTGGCCATTGCGCGAATGGCTGGTGATCCAGGTCACGGACTCCACCTCGCGCTGTTGTACCGCATAAAAGAAGCGCTGGTGAAAGTGCGTGAGCACCCAGTCATTGCCCAGCGGCTGGCTGTGGGTGTGCAGGATCTTCGTGCCGCGCGGGAACACCTCCACCCCGAGGCGCTGCACCACGGCCATCGCCTCGGCCTTGTTGCGGGCGATTTGCCAGCTGGTGTCGGCATCGTCGCGGTAGTGGTCGATGCGGAAGTCCACATCGTCGGCAATGGTGGCCAGCAGCGTGGGCACGTCCTGCTGCTCGAAGGCAGTCAGCACGCGGTCGATGGGGAAGCTCAGGGATGGGTTGCTCGTCATGTCGGGTCTCCGGTTGAACGGGTAGGTCAATCAACAACAAAAAAACCCTGGCCAGGGAGCCGCGACTTTAGGCAAAGCCCGGCGCCCACACAACGATGGAATTTGTGGATCTGTGCGATAAAAAATCGATGGATGTGGACGAGCGAGGCTCGCAGCGGCCAACAAAACTCAGCGTAGCGGTTCTGGCCACTCGCTCCGGCGCAGGCAGTACGAACAGTAAGAGCAGTACGACAAGACGCGGCAACAACGCCAGAAGAGTTTTGTGGGCCGCTCTCAGTCCGAAATCCCGGGCACCTGCCGCAGATAGGCCTGCAGCGCTGCAACGGCCTGGCGCACCTTGGCTGGTTGCGCATCGCGCTGGGGCGTCACGGCCCAGATGTCCAGCGTGCCGAACGACCAACCGGGCAGCAGACGCACCAGCCGTCCGGCCTGCAGCGCCTCGTGCGCGTCCATGCTGCCCACCAGCGCGAGGCCCAGCCCGGCTTCGCACATCTGCTGGATGGACAGCTGGTTGTTGCTGGCGATGCGCGGCTCCACGCGCAGCGTGCGGGGTTCGCCAGCGGGGCTGCGCAGGTCCATCAGCAACCCGCCGCCTTCGCGCGCAAAACCCAGCCAGCTGTGTGTGAGTAGCGCCTCCGGGTCGCGCGGCACGCCGTGGGCCGCCACCCACCCGGGCGACGCTGCCAACAGCCATTGCATGCCGCACAGACGCCGCGCGGCCCAGCTTGAATCGGCCAGTCGCCCAAAGCGCACGGCCAGGTCGATGCGCGCGTTGATGAGGTCGATCGGCGCGTCGTCCACCAGCAGGCGCAGCCGCAGCGCGGGGTGGGCCGCCAGCAGGTCGCCCAGAGCGGGCGCGATGTGCCGCGCAAAACCCACCGTGGCCGACAGGCGCAGCTCGCCGCTGGGTGCGTCGCGCGACGCTGCCAACTCCGCCCGCGCCTGCTCGGCCGCGGCCCACATGGCAGCGCAGCGGGCGTGGTAGCGCTGGCCGGCCTCGGTGAGTGCCAGTTTGCGGGTGGACCGGTGCAGCAGCGTCACGCCGCCATCGCTTTCCAGCTTGCGCACCTGCTGGCTCACCGCCGAGGTGCTCATGCCCAGGGCGCGGGCGGCGCCGCTCATTGAACCGTGCTGCACCACGGTGGCAAAAACGGCCATGCGTTTGAGGTCTTCCATGCCGCAATTGTGAAGCAGGGCTTCAAAGAAAAGGCCGTTTTGGCCCTCTACCGCCGGTTTTGACAAGCTCCTATTCTTGCTTCATCGCAACTTTGACTCTTGAGGACTATATGAACATCGCCCTGATCGGTGCCACCGGCTTTGTCGGCTCGGCCGTGCTGAACGAACTGCTGCAACGCGGCCACCGTGTGACCGTGCTGGCCCGCAATCCGGCCAAGTTCACCCCCCGCGAGGGCCTCACCGTGGTGACCGCCGATGCGCAAGATGCCGCCCAGGTCGCCAAGGCCGCTGCGGGCCACGATGCGGTGGTGAGTGCCTACAACCCCGGCTGGGAGAACCCCAACATTCACGACGATTTCCTGAAAGGCACGCGCGCCATCATCGACGGCACCAAGCAGGCGGGTGTGCGCCGCTTTCTGATGGTGGGCGGCGCGGGCAGCCTGTTTGTGGCGCCGGGCGTGCAGCTGGTGGACACGCCCCAGTTCCCCGCCGAATGGAAGCAGGGCGCGCTGGCCGCGCGCGAGGCGCTGAACTGGATCCGCACAGAGAGCGCGCTGGACTGGACCTTCCTCTCGCCCCCCATCCTGCTGCAGCCCGGCGAGCGCACGGGCCAGTACCGCCTGGGCGACGAAGCCCCGCTGATGAACGGCGAACAGCCCGGCAGCATCAGCGTGGCCGACCTGGCGGTGGCCATCGTGGACGAGCTGGAAACGCCGCGCCACGTGCAGAAGCGGTTCACGGTGGCGAACTGAGCTTGCTATCGCAGAAGCAGACCGCACTCAAGCGGTTTGCTCCTGTTTTAATAGCTGCTAGCGCTTGATGGATAAGCGCTAGCGGCCAATTTGACTCATATTTCTTATCCGATGAACCACCGCATCGGCACCAGCACGATGGCCGGGAACAGCACCATCAGGAACATCATCGCGAACTGCGCGCCCATGAAGGGCAGCACCCCTCTCGTGACTTCGTCCATGCGCATGCGCCCCACGCCTGCCACCACGTTCAGCACCGTGCCCACGGGCGGCGTGATGAGCCCGATGGCGTTGTTCATGATGAACAGCACGCCGAAGTAGACCGGGTCGATGCCTGCGGCCTTGACCACCGGCATCAGCATGGGCGCCAGGATGAGGATGGTGGGCGTCATGTCCATGGCGGTGCCCACGGCCATCACCAGCAGCATGATGGCCATCATCAACAGGATGGGGCTGTCCATGAAGGGCTTGAGCAGTGCGACCAGCTGGCGCGGAATGTCCGCCACGGTGATGAGCCAGGCGCTGACCATGGCGGCCGCCACCAGGAACATGATCACGGCCGTCGTTTTGGCAGCGCTCACGAACACGGCGGTCAGCTGGCGCCAGTGCAGTTCGCGGTACACCACCGTCGCCACGAAGAGCGCGTAGACGGCTGCCACGGCGGCGGCCTCGGTGGGGGTGAACACGCCCATCTTCAGGCCAACGATCACGATCACCGGCAGGAACAGCGCCCAGGTGGATTCCTTCAGGGCCTGCAGCATGTCGCCGGTGGAGGCGCGCGGCGGGGGCTTGATGTTCTCGCGCTGCGACACAAAGTACCAGGCGGCAGCAATCGACAGCCCCATCAGCAGCCCCGGCACGATGCCCGCCAGAAACAACTTGCTGATCGAGACGTTGGCGGCGACGCCGAACACCACAAAACCAATCGATGGCGGTATGACCGGCGCGATGATGCCGGCCGATGCAATCAGCCCGCCAGCGCGCGCCTTGTCGTGGCCGGCCTTCACCATCATGGGCAGCAGCAGCGCGGCCAGCGCTGCCGTGTCGGCCACGGCCGAGCCCGACAGCGCGGCCAGCATGCACGCGGCCAGGATGGCCACAAATCCCAGCCCACCGCGCCTGTGCCCCACCAGCGTGAGCGCCAGCCGCACGATGCGCTGCGACAGCCCGCCCGCATTCATGATCTCGCCCGCCAACATGAAGAAGGGCACGGCCAGCAGTGGAAAGCTGTCCGCGCCGTTGACGACGTTCTGTGCCAGGATTTGCGCGTCGAACAGGTCCAGGTGCCACATCAGCGCCACGCCCGATACGAGCAGCGCATACGCAATCGGCACGCCGATGGCCATGGCGCCCAGCAGCGCGCCCAGAAAGATGAAGATGGTCATGGGGGCAACTCCGAAGCAGTGGGGTGTGAAGTCAGGGGCGCGGGCCGTGCTGCTGGGCCGCATCTTCAGAGCCGCCCGCGCGCACCAGCTGGTCGTTGCGCAACTTGCCCGACAGCAGCCGCCACAGGTTGAGCAGCAGCAACAGCCCCGAGGCCGCGGCGAACACCACGCCGGACGCATAGAAGATGGCCACCGAAGCACCCGTCACCGGCGCGTCCACATCCCAGTTGATGCGCGCCTGTGCCAGCGCGCCCTTGAACAGAAGCCAGGTGCAAAACAGCATCAGGCCGTGGCCCAGCACCAGGCACACGCGCTGCACCATCGGTGGCAGCCGCATGAGCACCAGGTCCGTGCCCAGGTGCCCGTGTTCACGCACCGCCACGATGGCGCCCAGGAAGGTGATCCACACGAACAGCCAGCGCGAAACCTCTTCACTGATGGCAATGCCGGAGTTGAAGGCGTAGCGCAACACCACGTTGCCGAACACCATCACCACCATCACGGCCAGTGCCAGGGCGATGAGCAGGTTGATGGCGCGGCAGCAGCGGTCAATCAGTGCGTCGAGCATCGGCTTCTCCTTGTACTTTCTGGAGGCGCTACAGCGCCGCGCGCTGCAGCAGCCCGCGCTGCGCCAGGTTGCCCATGAAGGCGCGCAGGCCGTATTGCCAGGGTGCCGCAGCTTCGCTGTGCGTCACGCGGTTGTGCAGGCCGCCCAGCCAGGCGCTCTGGATGGACACCAGGTCGCCCAGTTTGTGGGTGAAGCCACCGCCCGGCTGGTCGCGGTCTTCGATGGGGGCGAACAGCGTGCCCAGGAACAGCATGAACCCGTCCGGGTACTGGTGCGCGGCCAGGGTCTGCGCCACCAGGTCGGTGGGGTCGCGGCTGATGCTGGCCATGGTGTTGATGCCGCGCAGCTCAAAGCCGTCCGCGCCAGCCACACGCAGGTGCACGGTTTCATTGCGCACCTGCTCCAGCCCGAAGCTGCCGTCAAACAGGCGGATGAACGGGCCCAGGGCGCACGACGCATTGTTGTCCTTGGCCTTGCCCAGCAGAAGAGCGCTGCGGCCCTCGATGTCGCGCAGGTTCACATCGTTGCCCAGCGTGGCGCCCACGATCTGGCCCCGGCTGTTCACGGCCAGCACCACCTCGGGCTCGGGGTTGTTCCAGGCCGAATCGGAGCGGATGCCGATGTCGTCGCCGCAGCCCACCGAGGCCAGCACCGGCGTCTTGGTGAACACCTCGGCGTCGGGGCCAATGCCTACTTCCAGGTACTGCGACCACAGGCCTTTGTCCTGTAGCAGCGCCTTCAGGCGCATGGCCTCGGGCGATCCGGGGCGGATGTCCGCCAGGTTCTCGCCGATGAGCCCGATCACCTGGCTGCGCAGGCCCTGCGCGCGGGTGGCGTCGCCGCGTGCCTGTTCTTCGATCACGCGCTCGATCAGGCTGGCCGCAAAGGTCACGCCTGCCGCCTTCACCACCTGCAGGTCGCACGGGGCCAGCAGCCAGGGGCGCGTGGCGTCGCGCGCGCCGGGCAGGCTGTTGGCCAGCAGGTCGTCCACGCTGCACAGGTACTGGCCGGTGGCGGTGCGCGCAGCCTCTGCTGGTGCCAGGGTGTCGAGTAGCGTGCTCATGGTGGGGTAGTGCGCGCTCAGGTCGAACACGCCTTCGGGCCGCAGCGCCACAACCGCCGGGCCAGGAAAGGCACCTTGCGGTAACCACACTCGGCCGACTAGTGTGCCTTGCAGGTCATCGTCTGGGAGCACTTGCAATGCGGCCTGGGGCGCACGGGCCCGTTCGGCAACTGCCGCTGCCGTCATGTTGTTCATGGGGGAGTCCTTCGAAAAAATCCGGGCGGGCGCCGGTTGCCCACCCGTTGGTTGTCAGTGGTTGTGACGTGGCGTCTTTTCAGAAATGCGCCGGAAGCCCAACGCAAAGTCCAGCGTGGCCCCGTCGGCCAATTGCCCTGTTTTCTCGCGGTACAGCGCCTCCCACGGCGACTGGCTCGCGGGCACGGGCGGGGCGGGCAGGTCACGCTTGCGGCGCGCGATTTCCTCGGGGGCGACCAGCGCATCGCAACGGCCAGTGTTCAGATCGATGCGGATCGTGTCGCCGCTTTGCAGCCAACTCAGTCCCCCGCCCACGGCGCTTTCGGGCGATGCGTTGAGGATGGAAGGGCTGTCTGCCGTGCCCGACTGGCGCCCGTCGCCCAGCGTGGGCAGGGTGTTGATACCGCGCCGGATCAGCGCGTCGGGCGGCTGCATGTTCACCACTTCGGCCGAGCCGGGCCAGCCGATGGGGCCCGCGCCGCGCATCACCAGGATGCAGCCTTCGTCGATGTTCAGTGCCGGGTCGTTGATGCGCGCGTGGTAGTCGTCTGCGCCTTCAAACACCACGGCACGGGCTTCAAAGATGCCCTCCTGCCCCGGGCGGCTCAGGTAGCGCTGGCGGAAGGCTTCGGAGATCACCGAGGTCTTCATGATCCCGAAGTCGAACAGGTTGCCGCTGAGCACCATGAACCCCGCCTTGTGCATCAGCGGGTTGCTGAACGGGCGGATCACCTCGCGGTCGTGGGTCTCGCGGCCTTGCAGGTTTTCGCCCACCGTCTTGCCGGTCACGCTGGCGCAATCGGCGTGCAGCTTGCCGGCCTTCTGCAGCTCCCACATCAGCGCGGGCACACCTCCTGCGCGGAAGAATCGCTCGCCCAGAAACTGGCCCGCAGGCTGCATGTTCAGCAGCAGGGGCAGGTCGTAGGCGTGGTCGGTCCAGTCTTGCGCGTCCAGCTGCACGCCCGCGTGGCGCGCCATCGCCATGATGTGCACCTGCGCGTTGCTGCTGCCGCCGGCCACGCTCACCACCGACAGCGCATTCAAGAAGCTCTCGCGTGTCAGGATGCGCGAGGGGCGCAGGTCTTCGTACGCCATCTCCACAATGCGCCGCCCGGTCTCGTACGCCATCTGGCCGCGCTCGCGGTAGGGCGCGGGAATGGCCGCGCAGCCGGGCAGTGACAGGCCCAGCGCCTCGGCCACCGCGTTCATGGTCGAGGCAGTGCCCATGGTGTTGCAGTGCCCGGCCGAGGGCGCGCTGTTGCAAGCGCGCTGCAAGAATTCTTCCTCGTCAATCTCGCCCGCCGCGAGCTGGCGGCGGCTGCGCCAGATCACGGTGCCCGAGCCCACCAGCTGCCCTTCGTGCCAACCATCGAGCATCGGCCCGCCTGAAAGCACGATGGCCGGGATGTCTACGGTGGACGCGGCCATGATGCCGGCCGGCGTGGTCTTGTCGCAGCCCGCGGTCAGCACCACGGCATCGATGGGGTAGCCGTACAGGATCTCCACCAGCCCCAGATAGGCCAGGTTGCGGTCGAGCGCGGCGGTGGGGCGGCGGCAGTTCTCAAAGATGGGGTGGACGGGGAACTCCATCGGAATGCCGCCCGCATCACGGATGCCGTCGCGCACGCGGCGCGCCAGATCCAGATGGATGCGGTTGCAGGGCGACAGGTCGCTGCCCGTCTGCGCAATCCCGATGATGGGGCGGCCGGAGCGCAGCTCTTCGGGCGTGAGGCCGTAGTTCATGAACCGCTCCAGGTACAGCGCGGTCATGTCCGAGCGCTCGGGCGCGGCAAACCATTCGCGGGAGCGGAAGGGGCGGCGGGGTGTTCTTGTCATGGGACGCGAGGCAGAAGGGGTAGCAGGGCAGGGCTGGGCCATTGATGGGGCATTCTTGAACGATCAATCACCCACTCCCCGTTCGGGCTGAGCTCGTCGAAGCCTTGCGCGGCGCTTCGACAAGCTCAGCGTGAACGGGTTGTGTCCAGCCGGGAGGCGACTCGATTACTTCCCGCCCCGCGCCTTGGCCAGCTCGCCCATCATTTCGCTGGTGGTTTCTTCACCAAACTCCTTGCCGTACTTGGCCAGCACCGGCTGCAGCTTGCTGCGCAGCTTGGCCTGTTCGGCGGCAGGCAGCTCGGTGATCTGCATGCCGGCCTTCTTCAGCTCGCCCAGGGCGGTTTCGCTGAAGGCGCGGATGGTCTTGCGCTCAAACAGCGTGGCCTCGCGCGCGGCCTCCTGCACAATCTTCTTCTCGTCGGCCGAGAGGCCGTCCCAGGTCTTCTTGGACATCAGCAGCACCCAGGCGCTGTACATGTGGCGCGACAGCACCAGGTGCTTTTGCACTTCATAGAACTTGCTGGCCAGGATGGTGGCGGGCGGGTTTTCCTGGCCGTCCACGGCCTTTTGTTCCATGGCGGTGTACAGCTCGGTGAACGGCATGGGCGTGGCGTTCGTGCCCAGCGCGTTGAAAGTGTCGAGGAACAGCGGGCTCTGGATCACCCGCAGCTTGAGGCCCGCCAGATCATCGGCCGTGTTGATGGGTCGGCGCGAGTTGGTCACGTGGCGGAAGCCGTTTTCCCAGAAGCCCAGGCCGATCAGGCCCTTGTCGGGCAGCATGGCCAGCAGCTTCTGGCCGAAGGGGCCGTCGAGCAAGGCGTCGGCTTCGGCCTCGGTGTTGAATGTGAGTGGCAGGTTCAGCACGCCAAAGGGCTTGATCAGCGACATCAGCGTGGACGAATCCGGAATCGTCATCTCCAGCGTGCCGCCGCGCAGGGCTGAGGTCATGCTCACGTCATTGCCCAGCGCGCCGCTGGCAAACAGCTTGGCGTTCATCTTGCCGCCGCTCTTGGCCTGCAGTCGCTCGGCAAAGTGGCGCACGGCCTGGGCCTGCGGGTGGTCGTCGCTCAGGCCGATGCCGACCTTGAAGGTGTGTTCCTTGACTTGGGCCGCGACGGGGGCGGTGAGGGCGGCCAGTAGCGCAGCGGCAAGCGCCACGGATTTAGCGAGGGAATGGAATTGCATGGTGTCTTGTCTCCGTTGGAATGGCTGACCCCATTGGTGAGGTCTTCGGCGCCTGCGGCTTTTTGTGGGCCAGCCGTCATGAACGCAAGGCGAAGGTTAGGTTTCGCGCCCCGGCCGGTCCACTGAATGTTTTGCGACAATCCATTCCAAACGCTTATGAGTCCAGACGAATTTCCGGGTAAACCCTTGTCTTTGGCGCAGGCCTGCGCGCGGCTGCGCTTTCGGCATTTGCAGTTTCTGGACATCCTGGGCCGCACGCGCAACCTGCGGCTCACGGCCGAGCAGATGCATGTCACGCAGCCTGCGGCCACCAAGATCCTCATGGACATCGAGGAGATCCTGGAGGCGCGCCTGTTCGACCGCCTCTCGCGCGGCATGCGGCCCAACGAGCTGGGGCTTTTTACGCTGCGCTACGCCAGCGCAGCGCTCGATGGGCAGCGCAAGTTTGTGGACGAGTTCAACGCCCTCAAGCAGGGCGGCCATGGCCATGTGACGGTCGGCGCCATCACCGGCTCGGCCGCGCATGTGCTGGTGGCGTCGGTGGTGGAGCTCCAGCGCCTGCGGCCCCTCTTGGTCATCAAGATCCTGGAGCAGAGCAGCGACCAGCTCATCGCCTGGCTGGCCGAACGCAAGATCGACCTGATGATCGGCCGCTTCACCACCGAGGACCAGCGCAGCCAGTTCCATTACGAGCACCTGTCCGCCGAGCCACTGCATGTGGTGGGCGGGCAGCACCACCCGCTGCGTGGCGCCACCTACCTGTCGCTGACCGAGCTGGCGCACTGGCCGTGGATTCTGTACCCCGCCTCCACGGCCGTGCGCAAGGTGTCGGACGACCTGTTTGGCGGCGCGGGCCTGGCGCTCACCGCAGGGGTGGTGGAGACGCCGTCCTTCCTGTTTGCGCTGGAGCTGATGAACACCACCCACATGATGTCGCTGCAGCCCGCCGCGCTGATCCAGAAATATGTGGACCGGGGCCTGCTTTCGCGCATCCCCGTCGAACTGCCCGACCGCATGCCCAGCTATGGCCTCATCACCCGTTTGGGCGAGCCGCCCACGCCCTCGGCGCAGGCCTTCATCGATGTGCTGCGCGATACGGCGGGTGTGGTGCCCGACGTTTTGGGGGAGTGACCAGGCCTACGCTATGCCTGGCCTCTTTCGATAACCAACGGTTATTGAAAATTGGGGCCGCCAAGCCCTGCCGTTATGCTCTGCGCCCTTTCTCGCAATCCAGGCCTTTTTCTCCATGACCGACGCACCCGACACGCCCGACACCATCCAGGAACCCCGCTGCTGGAGCGACGGGCGCTGGACGGCGCAGGTCATCAAGAACGAGGACGACGATGGCTGGGCCGTGGCCATGACCTTGAAGGGCGAGGCCGAGCCCGCGCTGGTGGGCCCCTGGACCATGGGCCGCGACAAGAAGAACCCCAAGCCGCTCGATGTGTCGGCCTTCCACACCCTGGTCAAGACTGCGAGCGAAGTGGTGCGGCGCCATGAGCAGCAGTTGCATGCGCAGCTGAACAAGAGCGTGCACGTCACCACCGCAGACGGCCAGCGCCTGCGCGTGGCGCTGGCCATCGTGCCCGATGAGGAAGGCGCCTCGGCCACGCTGAGCGCGCAGGACGAGCTGGGTGAAGAGGTTGCCCGTGCGTCCGCGCCGCCCACTTTCAAGCTCACACCCGCCAGCGCGGCGGCCTGGGCCGAAGGCGGGTTTCAGCGCGTGCGCTGAGTGCGCCGCAAACCATCAATCACCGTTCACGCTGGGCCTGTCGAAGCGCTGCGCAAGGCTTCGACAGGCTCAGCCCGAACGGACGTTGGCGGTGCGTGGATCGTCAAACAACGCCCAAACCACATGCGCAGCGGATGTCCAGGCCAATCGCCTTGGTGACCATGCTGGCTTCGACGACCTCCTAAAATCCCAACCGTCGGCCCCGAATGACCTTCGGGGCCGACAGCGTTCTCAGGGCGGGGTGGAATTCCCCACCGGCGGTATTTGTTGGCTGAAAGGTCGGCAAGAGCCCGCGAGCGCCTGCGGTGCCGTTCTTCGGAACAGGCCTGCAGGGTCAGCAGATCTGGTGCGAAACCAGAGCCGACGGTCACAGTCCGGATGAAAGAGATCGCGAAACCCACAGCACCTGCCATGGGTGGCTGGGCCACAGCGTTTGCCCGCGTGCCTATTTGCGTGCTGGCATGGGCGACGGCCTGCGCCGCCTTGTGGGGGCGCAGTGTTCGCGCGCGCCCTGATTCTGGTACGACCTGTTTTGAGGAACCCATGAATCAGTCTTCTGCTACTTCTTCCGTCTCTCCCCTGGCCCCTGCAGCCGCCCATCGTGGCGCCCGCGTGGCCATCATCAGTGCCAGCTGGCACCAGGACATCGTGCACCAGGCGCGCGACGCGGCCCTGGCCGAGTTTGACCGCCACGGCCTGCCGCCCGCACAGGTGGCGCTGTTCGACGTGCCCGGCGCGTTCGAGATTCCGCTGCTGGCCCGCAAGCTCGCGCGCAGCGGGCGCTACGACGCCATCGTGGCCTGCGCGCTGGTGGTCAACGGCGGCATCTATCGCCACGAGTTCGTTACCACCGCCGTCATCGACGGCCTGATGCGCGTGCAGCTCGACACCGAGGTGCCCGTGATGTCGGCCGTGCTCACGCCGCGCGACTTCCATGACCACGAAGACCACGTGCGCTTCTTCCGCGAGCATTTTGTAAAAAAAGGCACCGAGGTGGCCCAGGCCTGCCTGCAGACCATGGCCTACCTGCGCAAGCTGGCATCGCCCACGCTGGCCACCCCCCAGCAGGCCACGCCTGCGGCGGTTGAGGCAGTGGCTGCCTGAGCGGGCCTGGCGTCGTCCCCTGCCGCGCCTGCTAATGCCGTGTTGCTATTAAATATATAGCTATATAGGCATGATGGACGCGCGGTGACGGCCTTTTTTAACCATAAGAAGCCACTCAGGTCGCGGCCAGCCGGGGCTGGCGGCCCATGGGCGCCGTGGGGTGTGCCAGGGCCGGGGCATCCGTCTCTGCCAGCCGGAACACTGCCACCGCCTGCACCAGCTGCTGCGCCTGCACCTTGAGGCTGTCGGCGGCGGCTGCACTTTGTTCGACCAGCGCCGCGTTCTGCTGCGTGGCCTGGTCCATCTGCATCACCGCTTCACCCACCTGGGCCACGCCCGCGCTCTGTTCGCTGCTGGCCGCGCTGATCTCGCCCACGATGTCGGTCACGCGGCGGATGGAGGCCACCACCTCGGTCATGGTGGCACCCGCCTTGTCCACCAGCGTGGTGCCCAGCTCCACGCGCTCCACGCTGGCGTGGATCAGGCCCTTGATCTCCTTGGCGGCTTCGGCGCTGCGCTGCGCGAGGTTGCGCACCTCGCTGGCCACCACGGCAAAGCCCCGGCCCTGCTCGCCTGCGCGGGCTGCTTCGACCGCAGCGTTCAGCGCCAGGATGTTGGTCTGGAAGGCGATGCCGTCGATCACGCTGATGATGTCGGCGATCTTCTTGCTGCTGTCGTTGATGCCCTTCATGGTGGTCACCACCTCGGCCACCACATCGCCGCCCTGCACGGCCACGGTGCTGGCGCTCACCGCCAGCTGGTTGGCCTGGCGCGCGTTTTCGGCATTGGCCTGCACGGTAGAACTCAGTTCTTCCATCGATGCCGAGGTCTCTTCCAGCGCGCTGGCCTGCTGCTCGGTGCGCGCACTCAGGTCGTTGTTGCCCTGTGCGATCTCGGTGCTGGCGGCGGCCACGCTGTCGGCGTTGTTGCGCACGTTGCTCACCACGCGCGACAGGCTTTGCTGCATGGCATGCAGTGCGTTGAGCAGCATCGCAATCTCGTCCTTGCCCTGCACATGCGCGGCCACGGTGAGGTCGCCGCTGGCCACGGCCTGCGATACGCGCACCGCGTTGTCCAGCGGGTTCACCACCGTGCGGCTGAAGGCCACGGCCCCCGCAATGCCCAGGGCGCATACCACCAGCATCACGCCCAGGCTGATGGTGGTGGCGCGCTGCGCGGTGGCGGCGGCGCGTTCGGCCACCTCGCTGCTGGCCTTGGCAATCAGGTCGCCCGCCTGGTCCAGCAGTTGCGAGGGCTCGCGGTCCATGCCCGCCACGGCCTTGTCGTCCGCCTGCGGGTCGTGGTCGGCGGCCTTGAAGGCCTCCAGCCCTTTGCGGTAGGCCGCGCCCATGCGCTCGTGCGCCTGCGCAAACTGGCTCACGCGCTCGCGCCCGTCGCCAGGGGGCAGGGCGGCCATGAGCTTTTGCGCCTCGTCCTTGATGGCCTTTTCCTGCTTTTCAAACGCGGTCCAGTAGCGCGTGAGCTGGGCCGGGTCCTTGCCGCGCAGCAGCACGTTTTTCCATTCCTGCACCTGCACCTTGAAGCTGTTGAGCATGGACGAGGCCCGCCGCTCGTTTTCAAAGCTTTGCGCCACCGTGGTCTGGTAGGTGTCCAGGGCCTGGTTCAGGCGGCTGATGCCGAACAGCGCCGCCGCAAACAGCAGCAGCAAGGCCACTGTGAAGGCGAGGGGGAGCTTGAGGCTGAGCTTCATGGTGGACTCCTTGGTTTTGTGGCAACCAGCGTGAGGGAGTGAAGAAGACTGCAGATAGGCACCAAAAACGCCTCTGGAGCGGCGAAATGGGGGGCTTCACCGCATTGTGGAGCGTTTGTAATTTTTTGTACAAGCATTTTGCTGGGCGGCGCGGGTAAGATCCCGCCCTGCGCGGACGCAAGCCGCGCCCGGGCCTGCGGACAGGGTGCAACCCACTTGCCGACTAACTCCTTGAGTTTGTTCCTCACTTCCCCTTTGTGCTGCCGGAACTGCAGGCCGTCGGCGTTCGATGCACGGAGGTACTCGTGAAACGTCTTCCCCCGCGGCCCGACCTGGGCCATCTCAAGAAACAAGCCAAAACCCTGCTGGCCGAGGCCCGCGCAGGCGATGCCGCCGCACTGGCGCGCCTGGCGCCGCTGGCCTTGCCCGCAGGCACCGACCTGCGTCTGCACCACGCGCAGTGGTGCCTGGCGCGTGAGCACGGCTTTGCCTCGTGGCCGCAGTTCCAGGCCTTTGTGCTGGCGCGCCGTGCGCTGGCAGACGACCCCGCACGGGCCGTGCTGCTGTGGCTGCGCCTGGTCTACGCAGGCGACATCGCCGGTGGCAACCACACGGCGCGGCCCGCGCTGGCCGAGCAGCTCTGGGCCGAGGGCGCCGTGCCGCAGGCGGAGCAGGACATCTGGCTGGCCTGTGCCGTGGGCGATGTGGCCCGGCTGCGCGATCAGGTGGCGCGCGACCCCGCCTGGGTGCACCAGCCCGGCGGGCCGCTGCAGCTGCCGCCGCTGCTCGCCGTCACCCATTCCAGCCTGGCGCGGCTGCCCGCGTTTGCCGACCGGCTGCAGGCCTGCGTGGCCCTGTTGCTGGAGGCAGGCGCCGATGCGAACCAGCGCGTGGGCAGCCGCTGGCCGCCCGCATCGCTGCATGCCCCCGATGCCGCGCACCCGCTGTCGGCCCTGTACGGCGCGGCCGGTGCCCACCACCACGCGGGCATCACCCGGCTGCTGCTGGATGCGGGCGCCAGCCCCAACGATGGCGAGTCGCTGTACCACGCGCTGGGCAGCCTGGAGTGCACGCGCCTGCTGCTGCAGACCGGTGCGCGCGTGCCCGGCACCAACGCGCTGCACCGCGTGCTCGACATGGACGATCTGCCTGCACTGCAGCTGCTGCTGGCCCATGGCGCCGACCCCAACGAACCCCTGGGCGGCAGCGCCCCCGGCGCCGCGCCGCTACTGTGGGCGCTGCGCCGCCGCCGATCGCTGGCGCATGTGCAGGCGCTGGTCGCCGCAGGGGCAGATCCGCAAGTGTGCACGGCCGAAGGCACGCCCGCGCACCTGCAGGCGCTGCGCTACGGCTTGCCGGATGTGGCGGCATTTTTGCGTGGCGTGCTGGGCGTGGCAGCGCCTCCCGCCGACGAGCGTTTTGTAGCGGCCTGTGCGCAAGGCGACGAAGCCCAGGCGCGCGCACTGCTGGCCGCGCAGCCTGGCCTGGTGCAGGGCTTGTTGCCCGCCCATCAGCGCCTGCTGCCCGAGCTGGCCGCGCAGCCGGACTGCGGCGATGCCGTGCGGATCATGGTGCGTCTGGGCTGGCCCATCGACACGCCGGGCGGCGACTGGGCGGGCACGGCGCTGCACCATGCCATCTTCCGGGGCGATGCGGCGCTCACCCGCTTTGTGCTGGAGCATGGCGCGCGCTGGCAGGCGCGGCACGGTTTTGAGGACAACGCCTGCGGTGCGCTCGCCTGGGGCTCCATCAACACACCGGAGCCAGGCGGCGACTGGGCAGGCTGTGCACAGGCGTTGCTGGACCACGGTCTGCCCCCCGCTGCGCCGGACCCGAGTGGGTCGGATGCCGTCTGGCTGGACGGCCGCCTGATGCACTTTTCGGACGAGGTGACGGACTGCCTGCTGGCGGCGGCAGAACTGCCGGTGCAGTCCGCGCAGCCCGTGCAGTAACCCCAGAAGGACCAACGCCCCGCATGCTGTCGGCGCGGGGCGTTGAGCGTGGGTGGAAGCGTGTGCCGCTACACCACGCCCTGGGCCCGCAGCGCCGCAATGCGCGCCGCATCCAGCCCCATCTCGCGCAGCACTTCATCGGTGTGCTGCCCCAGCGCAGGCGGCGCATTGCGCAGCACGGGCGGCGTGGCCGACAGGCGCAGCGGGCTGGCCACGCCGGTGATCTGCTGCACGTTGTCGGTGGCGGCCTCGCCGTCCTTCCAGCGCGGCAGCGTCACGGCCAGGCCCCGGGCCTGCACCTGCGCGTCGTCAAACGCCTGGGCAATGGTGTTGATGGGGCCGCAGGGCACGGCCTTGTCTTCCAGCAGCGTGATCCATTCGGCTGTGGTGCGCGTGCGGGTCTCGGCCTCCATGGCGGGGATCAGCGCGGCGCGGTTTTGCACGCGCAGGGTGTTGGTCGCAAAACGCGGGTCGCTGGCCCACTGGGGCTGCTCGGCGGCGGCGCAAAAGCGCTGAAACTGCCCGTCGTTGCCAATGGCCAGCAGCATGTTGCCGTCCTGCGTGGGGAAGTCCTGGTACGGCGCCAGGCTAGGGTGGCTGTTGCCCATGCGGCCGGGTGCCTTGCCGGTGGCGAGGAAGCCCGAGGCCTGGTTGGCCAGCACGGCCATACCCACGTCCAGCAGCGCCATGTCGATGTGCTGGCCCTGGCCGGTGCCATTGGTGGCGTTGTCGCGCACATGCAGTGCGGCCAGGATGGCGTTGCTGGCATACAGCCCGGTGAAAAGGTCAATGACGGCCACGCCCACTCGCATCGGGCCGCCGCCGGGCTGGTTGTCGGCCTGGCCGGTGATGCTCATCAGGCCCGTCATGGCCTGCACCATCAGGTCATAGCCTGCGCGCTCGGCGTAGGGCCCGTCTTGCCCAAAGCCGGTGACGGAGCAGTAGATGAGGCGCGGGTTGAGCGCGCGCAGGCTTTCATGGTCCAGACCGTATTGCTTGAGGCCACCGACCTTGAAGTTCTCCACCACGATGTCAGACTCCAGCGCCATCTGCTTGATCAGCGCCTGGCCCTCAGGCGAGGCCATGTCGATGGTGACCGAGCGCTTGTTGCGGTTGCAGGCGGTGTAGTAGCTGGCCTGGTTGGTGTCGTTGCCGTCCGCGTCCTTCAAGAAGGGCGGGCCCCACTGGCGCGTGTCGTCGCCCACGCCGGGGCGCTCTACCTTGACCACATCCGCGCCCAGGTCGGCCAGGATCTGCGTGCACCACGGCCCGGCCAGCACGCGGGAGAGGTCGAGCACCTTGATGCCTGCGAGGGCGCCTGCGTTGGAGGAGGGTGTGGTCATGGGGGTGGTGCACTATTAAATTGATAGCTGCTAGCGCTTATCTATAAAGCGCTGGAGGCCGAAAACGCTTGAAACGCGTGTATATGAGCCGGTATTTGACTCCCTCTCCCCTCGCGGGAGAGGGTGGGGGAGAGGGGCGATCAGGCACACCGTATGCGTCGCCACCCCTCTCCCCCGGCCCCTCTCCCGCGAGGGGAGAGGGGAGTTCTCACCGCCGCAGCGAGCAGCGGGGAGCGCGGGCCTTCCTGCCTCAGTTGGAGAACGCGGCTATGCCCGTCTGGGCGCGGCCCAGGATCAGCGCATGCACATCGTGCGTGCCTTCGTAGGTGTTCACCACTTCCAGGTTCACCAGGTGGCGGGCCACGCCGAACTCGTCGCTGATGCCGTTGCCGCCCATCATGTCGCGCGCCAGGCGGGCAATGTCCAGCGCCTTGCCGCAGCTGTTGCGCTTGATGATGGAGGTGCCTTCCACGCTGGCCGTGCCTGCATCCTTCATGCGGCCGAACTGCAGGCAGGCCTGCAGGCCGATGGCGATCTCGGTCTGCATGTCGGCCAGCTTCTTCTGGATGAGCTGGTTGGCGGCCAAGGGGCGGCCAAACTGCTTGCGGTCCAGCGTGTACTGGCGGGCGGTGTGCCAGCAGAATTCGGCCGCACCCAGGGCACCCCAGGCGATGCCGTAGCGGGCGCTGTTCAGGCAGGTGAACGGGCCCTTCAGACCTTGCACTTCAGGGAAGGCGTTTTCTTCGGGCACGAACACGTCGTCCATCACGATCTCGCCGGTGATGGAGGCGCGCAGGCCCACCTTGCCGTGGATGGCGGGGGCTGTCAGGCCCTTCATGCCCTTTTCCAGCACAAAGCCGCGGATGGGGCCCACGGCGCCGCCTTCCGACACTTCCTTGGCCCAGACCACGAACACGTCGGCCACGGGGCTGTTGGTGATCCACATCTTGCTGCCCTTGAGCTTGTAGCCACCATCGACCTTGTAGGCGCGCGTGGCCATGCTGCCAGGGTCAGAGCCGTGGTCGGGCTCGGTCAGGCCGAAGCAGCCGATCCACTCGCCGCTGGCGAGCTTGGGCAGGTACTTCTGGCGCTGGGCTTCGCTGCCGAATTCATAAATCGGCACCATCACCAGCGACGACTGCACGCTGGCCATCGAGCGGTAGCCCGAATCCACACGCTCCACTTCGCGGGCGATCAGGCCGTAGGCCACATACGACAGGCCGGGGCCCCCGTACTGCTCGGGGATGGTGGGGCCCAAGAGGCCCACTTCGCCCATCTCGCGGAAGATGCTCACGTCCATCTTTTCGTGGCGGAAGGCGTCCAGCACGCGGGGTGCCAGCTTGTCCTGGCAATAGGCGGCGGCGGCGCCCTGGATGGCGCGCTCGTCGTCGGTCAGTTGCTGGCTCAGGAGGAAAGGGTCATCCCATTGAAAAGCGGCGTGGGCCATGTGTGTCTCCAGATCGGAAAGAGGGGAAAGAAAAACGAATCTGGAATGCATCGTAGGCCTTGGGGTGGTGGCCCGCAAGCGAGTTCTTTTCATCCAGACATGCGTTTATGGAATGTATGAAATACTTGCAGACCACCAATCCGTGGTGGAAAGACTAACTACAAGTTCCTCTTCATCATGCGCCGCAACATTCCATCGACCCAGGCCCTGGCCTGTTTTGAAGTCGCCGCCCGCCACGAGAGCTACACCCGCGCCGCGCAGGAGCTGTCGCTCACCCAAAGCGCGGTGTCGCGCCAGATCCAGGCGCTGGAAGAATTTTTGGGTGTGGCGCTGTTCCGCCGCACGCGCCACGGCGTGGTGCTGACGCCAGCGGGCGCGCACTATGGCCGCCAGGTGGCGCGCTGGCTGCAGGGGCTGGAGCGCGACACGCTGGACGTGATGGCCCACCAGGGCGAGGGCGGCACCCTTACGCTGGCGGCGGTGCCCACCTTTGCCACGCGCTGGCTCATCCCCCGCCTGCCGCAGTTGGCACAGGCGCACCCCGACATCGTGGTGCACATCGACACGCAGACACGGCCTTTTCTGTTTGCCGACACCACGTTTGATGCCGCGCTGTATGCGGGCACGCCCGAGCAGGTGAGCAACTGGCCCGGCGTGCAGGCGCAACTGCTGATGCACGAGGACGTGGTGCCCGTGTGTGCCCCGCGCCTGCTCGAATCGGCCGCGCCCCGGGGCCGGGGCCGCGCCCACCAGCCCGTGGCCGCCGAGGCGCTGGCCGAACTGCCGCTGCTGCAGCAAAGCACGCGCCCCTATGGTTGGCGGCAGTGGTTTGATGCGATGGGGGTGGATGCGCCGCACGCGCTGGATGGCCCGCGCTACGAGCTGTTCTCCATGCTGGCCGTGGCCGCCACGCACGGCATGGGCGTGGCGCTGATCCCGCCGCTGCTGATCGAGGCCGAACTCGCCAGCGGCGAGCTGGTGGTGGCCTGCAACCGACCCCTGCGCGGCGAGCGGGCGTATTACCTCATCAGCCCCGCGCATGTCCCGTCCCAGCCCCCTGTGTTGACCACGTTTGCACGCTGGCTGCAGGCCGCAGCGGCCGAGTCTGCGTCCTCTGAATGACCCGGGTTGCCGCGCTTGCGCCGGCATGGCTGCTGAACTATTCTGATTCGGCGCGAGTCAGTCTTCCATCATCAATCCCATCGTTTCGAGAGTGAGCACCATGACGCCGTACCACGCTCCGCATTTCGATCCCACGGTTGACGAGATCGAGACCCTCAAACAGCTTGAAATGGGCCAGGTCATGACCGTACCCCATGCAATCAAGGAGCACATTTCCGCCCGTCTGCTGGAGTGGGGGCATATCGCCAAGAGCCCCAGCGGCCAGCTCTCCATCACGCCCAGCGGGCGCCAGCTCATTCGACGGCAGGACAACTGATCTGATAGGTCTCACTGCGCTGCGTGTCGCGTTGTGCGGCAGCCGCAAAGCGCTGCTGCAACGCATGCAATCGCCGCGCCATTTGCGGCCCTGTCTGACATGCCTGGAAGCCATTGCGGCACGCACAGCGTGCGGCCGGCGCGCTCTACTCTTCAATCCAATTCGAGGAGATCCCATGAGCATGCAATCCACCTACCAAGGCCCCGCGTTTGACCCCACCGTTGACGAACTGGAAACCCTCAAGCAATTGGAAATGGGCGACCACCCCACGGTTCGCGAGGCCATCAAGGAGCATATGTCCGCACGCTTGCTTGCGGCCGGCTTCATCGCCACAGGGCCCGAGGGTGTACTGGTGGTGACCCCCGCAGGCAGGCAACTGATCCGCCGTCAAGAACCCTGAGCCCCTGTCTGCCAGGGCGATGCCACTGCGCCTGCCACCCCGCCAAAGTGGGGTATTGAATGCGCAGTATGCGCTTAGCCGTTGGCACCTCTAAGCTCTGCGCATTCGTTCGCGACCCTTCACAAGGAGCCCTCTCGTGCGTACAACCTCCGTGGTTCGCAAAGCCCTGTGCATCGCCGCACTGGCAGGCAGCGGCTTTCTCTTGCAAGGCTGCAGCACCGTCAAGCTGGCCTACAACCAGGCGCCTCAGCTTGCGTACTGGCAGCTCAACAACCACCTCGATCTGTCCCAGGACCAGGCCGAACGGGTGCGCGACGCGCTGGATGAGCTGCACCAGTGGCACCGCGGCAACATGCTGCTCCGCCACGCGGCGCTGCTGCAACAGCTGCAGCAGCAACTGCCTTCCGCCATGACGCCCGAGCAGGCGTGCAATGCCTATGCGGAAGTGCGCGGTCAGATCGAGAAGGTCCTGGCACAGGCCGAGCCCAGCCTGGCCTGGCTGGCCACGCAGCTCACCGATGCACAAATCCGCAACCTGCAAAAAAAGCAGGCCCGCAGCAACGCCGACTGGAAAAAGGAGTGGCTGGACGTGACGCCCGAACAGCTGGGCGAGCACCGTTTCAAGCAGCTGGTGTCTCGTGCTGAGGGCTTCTATGGCACCTTGGATGCGCCGCAGAAAGCCGCGCTGCGCAGCTTCATCGCGCAGTCATCGTTCGATGCGCAGCGCACCTATGCCGAGCGTCTGCGGCGGCAGCAAGACTTGGTGCAGACGCTGCAGGCCATCGCCCAGAACCGCAGCGACACAGAGCAGGCGCACCGCCTGGTGCGCGGTTACCTGGACCGCCTGAACACATCGCCCGACGCCGCCTACCAGCGCTACGCGCGAACGCTGGTGAAAGAGGGCTGCGAAGGATTTTCGTCGGCGCACAACGCCATGACGCCCGCACAGCGTAGCCGCGCCGTGCAACCGGTCAAAGGGTATGCAGACGATTTTCTGGTCCTCGCAGCGCGGTAGAGCCCTGGGCGTGTTGCCGAGGCTCTTCGTCAAAAATGATAGCTGCCAGCGCTTGATGGATAAGCGCTGGGGATGTTCTGCTTACCCTCGCGAGTCGGTGGTAGTGCGCATCGGGATGGCCCGGTTCGATCTGCCGCTGCCTTGCCCCGCGTCAGCCCGGCATCCGCAGGCCTGAAGATAGCGATGACACCGAGGGTGCCGATCGTGCAGGCGCTGCGGTCGGTGGTGCCGTGGCAGCAGCGCCGTCTGCACCATCGGCTGCGGCGCCGGGCGGCGTAGTCAAGAACAGGTGCAATGCCTGCGCATCCACGTCGCTCAGCTGACCCAGCGACTCGAACGGCATCACCTGGATGGGGCTGCCGTCCGGGCGCTTTCCGCTGCGCAGCATCGCGATGAAATCTGCGCGGCTTGCGTAGCGGGCCATGGCGCTGGCCGTGCCCGGGCGGATGTCGGATGCAGCGGGCCAGTCCGGCGGGCCACCCGGAATTTTTCCCCCCGCCAGGTCGGCGCCGTGGCAGCCGATACACATGTTGGCCACATAGCGCCCGTTCGCCACCGTCACTCCTGCAGGCACGGGGCGCGAGGGTGCTAGCTGGTGGTCGATGCGCGCTGCCGCGTCCGGGATGGCGCCCAGGCCGTACAGCACCCATGCGGGGCGCGGCAGCTCCACCACCGCCTCCTGCAGCCCGGGCCGCGCGGGCAACTGGCGGATGTACGACACCAGCGCGTTCAGGTCGTCGTTGGTTAAGCGGTTGTAGTCCTGGCTAGGCATCACCAGCAGGGGCCGACCGTTGGGCTTGACGCCGTGGCGGATGGCGCTGTTCCAGTCCTCGGGCTGGTAGCGGGCCACCACGCCGGCCGCGGTGATGTTGGGGCCCGCCAGGCGGGTGCCCTTGCCGTCGTTGACGAACTCGCGGCCCGTGCCCTCCGCGCCATGGCAGTCGGTGCAGCCGCGCGACGCATACAGATACCTGCCGCGCTCAATGGTCTGCACATCGGTGGTATAGGCCACGGGGCGGGGCTTGATGTCGATGTAGCGGTTGCGTTTTTGCTCGGCCAGGTACAGGCCACTGGCTGCCGCGGCGGCCACGATGAGGCCCAGCAGCAGTGCGCTGCCAGCGGTCCATTTCATCCAGCGTTTCATAGTGGGGTGCCTTTGTAATGCTTTCTTTTTCAACAAACAGGTTCACAGAACCAGAGCGGCGGATTCTGAAGTTGTCGAAGGCATTTGGGACACCCTGCGCACGAAGGGTCTGATACTGCTGGTGACATTTTTCACACGACTGCCTTCGACTTGGGGCTGGGGTGCGCTCGGGGTGAGAGCATGGCCTTCTGACGTCAGTGGTCTGAGTTTTCCGAACACGCGGAATGCCGGTACGGGCCGTGTCCGGCTGCCTCTGCTGCATCTCATGAGGTGGCGCAGAGGGCTTGCACACTCTGCCTTTGGCCATCTGTGAAGGCGCCTCCAAGCGCTTGTGCGCAAACAGGCCCCGTCAAAGATAAGACAATCCTGCGAGGAGAAGCGTATTCATGAGCTATGTCATTCACATATGGGAGCAACCCACCCCGGCGACCTTGACGGAGGCCCAATCCGTGTTGAATCGCCTCGTTGATCAGCCTGCCCCACCGAACCCGCGTTTTGTAGAGCTTGCGCGACGCATTCATGCCTTCATGCCGGAACTTGCGTCTGATTGGTCGCTGGATGCGCCGAATGGTGTTCTTGATGAAAGAGTCTGGTCGTTGGGGCTGGCCAGCACTTTGCCTGGCAACTTCTATCCGCGGCTGATCGATGAGGCGGTGAACTTGGGGCTGAGCGTTTACGACGAGCAGGCCGGGGAGTGTTTTGTGCCTGGGCCCTGGCGGCTTTCCGAGGCGGGCCGTGAGCGCTTGGTTCATCGGCCGGTTGCTGCCCCGCCCGCGCCATCCGGGTCGCTCGATGTGCAGGGGCGCTTTCGGGCGCTTGTTTTGCCTCGATTGCAGCCCCATGGTTTTGTTTTGGAAACGCCACCGCGGCGCGGCAATCAGGTGCTGACGCAGTTGGTTCGGCACACGCTGTTGGGCGAGCAGCGCATTTTGGTCGAGTGGCGGGGGGACGCGGATCCGGAGGTTGTTGCAAGTGTGTTTTGCAGCATTACGCCAGCGTTGCCCGACCCGGTAGCCAAAATCTGTGCGCCGCAGACCAGCATTCGCTTCGACGTTGTGGACACGCCGCAGATCAATGCCTTCCTGCACCGCTTCTCGCCTGCAAAGCCGACATCCCGCAGCTACTTCGTCTCGGGGGTGGCCGGACTGGAGCGCTTTTTGCCCGCCTTGGGCGATTGGCTGCTGGCCGAGTTGTTGCCCGTGCTGGACCAGTGCAAAACGCTGCCAGATTTCCTGGCGTATGACGTTTTTGAGCCCCGCCATCCCATCTACATCAAGGCCTATCTGGCCAATCTGGCCCTGGCGTATTGCGCCGAGGTGCCTGATCTGGATGCGCGCTTTGATCAACTCATGCGGCGGCGCCGTGCCGAAGGGATGAATCCTGACCAAATGGCAGCCGCCTTTGAGGCATTGCGTTCGCTCCGCAGGACTTGAGGACTTTGTTGCGGGCGCACGGATCGTTTCACCGGGGTCCCACCCAGCGGCGGCGGGTGGGCCGCCTCATGCCGCCCCCTGCGGCTGCCCCCCACACTCTCCCACCACCCAGTCCCTGAACGCCTTCACGAGCGGCGTCTGCGCCCGCGCCTCGGGGTACACCAGGTAGTACGCATCGGTGCTGGTCAGCACCTGGTCGGACAGCTCCACCAGGCTCCCCGTCGCAAGCTCCTGCTCAATCAAAAAGCGCGGCAGCAGCGCCGCGCCCAGGTGCGACACGGCGGCCTGCGCAATCATGGCGAAGTGTTCGGACTGCGGGCCGCGCAAGGCCAGGGCGGTGGGGGCGCCCACCAACTCGAACCATTCGGCCCATTGCGTGGGGCGGGTGCTTTGCTGCAGCAGCACCACGCGCGCCAGGTCTTGCGGAGTGCGGATATGGTGGCGGTCGCGGTAGGCGGGGCTGCACACCGGCACGGTTTCTTCGTGCATGAGGTATTCGCACACGGCGCCGGCCCAGTGCGGCGCGCCGAAGTGGATGGCGGCGTCGAACGGCGTGCCGGTGAAGTCAAAGGGCTCGGTGCGCGCCGACAAATTCACCATGACCTGCGGGTGCAGCTCCATGAAGCGCCCCAGGCGCGGGATGAGCCAGCGTGTGCCCAGCGTGGGCAGCACCGCCAGGTTGAGCAGGCCGTCGGTGCTGGCGAATGCCATGGCCTTTTGGGTGCTGGCCGACAGCTGCTGCAGCACGGCCTGCACGTCCGCCGCATAGACGCGGCCGGCGTCCGTCAGCACCACACGCTGGCGCACGCGGTGGAAGAGGGCGGTGCCCAGCTGTTCTTCCAGTTGCCGGATCTGGCGCGACACGGCGCTTTGCGTGAGGTGCAGCTCTTCGGCCGCGCGCGACACGCTCTGGTGGCGCGCGGCCGCTTCAAAGGCCAGCAGATCAGCGGTGGACGGCAAGAAGGCGCGGCGCAGCAGGGTCATGCGTGAGGGGAATGATGGGAGGGCGGAAACTTGAATTGTTTTGGGCTGCTGGCGCTTTTAGGGTAAGCGCCAGGTGCTATGCTATTGTGCGGCCAGTTAATTCCGTTTTGTGATCAAGTCGTTCCATTTTTTTGCTATGCAGGGCGGGGCGGATGGGGCGATAGTGGCGTGTTGCCGGGCAGTCCCGACGTCTGGCTGTTTCTCTTATTCCTCCTTCCGTAGCGAGTCCTGCCATGTCCGCCATCCCCACCGCCGCCCCCCTGGTGACCGAAGTTGATCAACTGCTGCAACGCCTGGGCGTGCCCCGCAGGGCGTACTCGGGCGGCAGCCTGCCGGTGCGCTCGCCCATCACGGGCGAGGCGATTGGTGCGGTGGCGCAGGCGTCGCCGGCCGATGCCACGGCCGCGATTGGCCGCGCGCATGCGGCCTTCCAGGCGTGGCGCAATGTGCCCGCACCGCGCCGGGGCGAACTGGTGCGCCTGCTGGGCGAAGAGCTGCGCGCGGCCAAGGCCGACCTGGGCCTGCTTGTAACCATCGAGGCGGGCAAGATCCCGTCCGAAGGCTTGGGCGAGGTGCAGGAGATGATCGACATCTGCGACTTTGCCGTGGGCCTGTCGCGCCAGCTGTATGGCTTGACGATTGCCACCGAGCGCCCCGGCCACCGCATGATGGAAACCTGGCATCCGCTGGGCGTGTGCGGCGTGATCTCGGCCTTCAACTTCCCCGTGGCCGTGTGGTCGTGGAACGCCGCGCTGGCGCTGGTGTGCGGTGATTCGGTGGTGTGGAAGCCGTCCGAGAAAACGCCGCTCACCGCACTGGCCACCCACGCCATCGCGCAGCGCGCCCTTGCACGCTTCGGCAGCGATGCGCCCGAAGGCCTGCTGGAGCTGCTCATCGGCCAGCGCGACATCGGGGAGGTGCTGGTGGATGACGCCCGTGTGCCCGTGCTGTCGGCCACGGGCTCCACCGCCATGGGCCGTGCCGTGGGCCCGCGCCTGGCAGCGCGTTTTGCGCGCGGCATTCTGGAGCTGGGCGGCAACAACGCGGCCATCGTGGCGCCCACGGCCGACCTGGGCCTGGCCCTGCGCGGCATTGCGTTTGCGGCCATGGGCACGGCCGGCCAGCGCTGCACCACGCTGCGCCGTCTGTTCGTGCACGAGAGCATTTACGACCAGCTGGTGCCCCAGCTCGCCAAGGTGTACGCCAACGTGCAGGTGGGCGACCCACGCACTGCGGGCACGCTAGTGGGCCCGCTGATTGACCGCATGGCGTTTGACGGCATGCAAAAGGCGCTGGAACAAAGCCGCGCGCTGGGCGCCACCGTGCACGGGGGCGGCCTTGTGGAAGGCATCGGCGGTGCGGATGCGTATTACGTGCGCCCCGCTCTGGTGGAGCTGCAAAAACACGAAGGCCCCGCGCTGCACGAAACCTTTGCGCCCATCCTGTACGTGGTGCGCTACAGCACGCTGGATGAGGCCATTGCCATGAACAACGCCGTGGGCGCGGGCCTGTCGTCGTCCATCTTCACGCTGAACATGCGCGAGGCCGAGTTGTTCATGTCCGCAGCGGGTTCAGACTGCGGCATTGCCAATGTGAACATCGGCCCCAGCGGCGCCGAGATTGGGGGCGCGTTTGGCGGCGAGAAGGAAACCGGTGGCGGGCGCGAGGCGGGGTCGGACAGCTGGAAGGCGTACATGCGTCGGGCGACGAACACCATCAACTATTCGAATGCGCTGCCGCTGGCGCAGGGCGTGAAGTTTGACGTGTGATGCCCATCGTCATCATCGGCGGCGGCGTCATCGGCAGCGCCATTGCCTACTTCCTCACGTTGCAGCACCCGGGTTGTGGGGTGGTGGTAGTCGAACGCGACCCGACCTACACGCGCGCCTCGTCAGCGCTGTCGGCCAGCTCCATCCGACAGCAGTTCTCTACCGACATCAATATCCAGATTTCGGCATTTGGCATTGGCTTTTTGCGCAACGTGGGCGCGCTGTTGGCGTGCCATGGCGATGTGCCCGACATTGGCTTGCACGAAGGTGGCTACCTGTACCTGGCCACCCACGCCGGTGAGGCCACGCTGCGCGAGAACCACGCGCTGCAAATGCAGCACGGTGCCGATGTAGCGCTGCTCAGCCCGCAGCAGCTGGCCGAACGCTTTCCCTGGCTGGCACTGCAGGACGTGGTGCTGGGCTCGCTGGGTCTGTCGGGTGAGGGCTGGTTCGATGGGTACCTGCTGCTGACGGCGCTGCGAAAGAAGGCGCAAAGCCAGGGTGTGCGCTACGTGGCCGATGAGGCGGTGGGGCTGGACACCGTGAGCAGCGATGGCGTTGTGCATGTGAAAGCGGTGCGCTTGCAAAGCGGCGCCGTGCTGCCTTGCCGCTACGCCGTGAACGCGGGTGGCCCGTGGGCGGCTGCTATTGCCGGCTGGGCGGGTATTGATCTGCCCGTGGTGGGCAAGCGCCGCACGGTGTTCAACCTGGCCAGCCCGGCAGCGCTGCCGGGTTGCCCGCTCCTCATCGACAGCAGCGGCATCTGGCTGCGGCCCGAGGGCAAAGGTTTTATCTGCGGCTTTGCGCCCGAGGCCGACAACGACGCCGACTTTGCCCCGCTGGAGCCCGACTACGACGCGTTTGACAGCTACATCTGGCCGACGCTGGCCGAGCGCATCCCAGGCTTTGAGGCACTGCGCATGCAGGGTGCCTGGGCGGGCTACTATGAAATGAATACGTTCGACCACAATGCGCTGGTGGGCCTGCACGCCGCCTGCGACAACCTAGTGTTCGCCAACGGGTTCTCGGGCCATGGGCTGCAGCAAAGCCCGGCCATAGGGCGCGGCTTGGCCGAATGGTTGTTGACCGGCCGTTACCAGAGCATGGACCTGTCGCCCCTGTCCATCGGCCGCATCGCACGCGGGCAGCCCCTGCTGGAGAAGAATGTGATCTGAACATGCAGCACGGCGCTGCGGCCTGCCCGGTGGCAGCTTGCGGCTGCGCTCCTTTGTACGATTTGTCTGTTGAATTTCCACCTGTGACCAACGCCATGACCACCCCACAGAACCCCGCCCCTGCAACTGCCCGCACGGGCGGCCAGATCCTCGTTCAGCAGCTCATCACCCATGGCGTGAAGCAGCTCTTTTGCGTGCCGGGCGAGAGCTATCTGGCCGTGCTGGATGCCCTGCACGATGCCGACATCGGCGTGACCGTGTGCCGCCAGGAGGGCGGCGCGGCCATGATGGCCGAGGCGCAGGGCAAGCTCACGGGCCAGCCGGGCATCTGCTTTGTGACACGCGGGCCGGGCGCTACCAATGCGTCGGCCGGCGTGCACATCGCGCACCAGGACTCGACGCCGCTGATCCTGTTCGTGGGCCAGGTGGCCCGCAACGCCATGGGCCGCGAGGCGTTCCAGGAACTGGACTACAGCGCCGTGTTCGGCACCATGGCCAAGTGGGTGGTGCAGATTGACGACCCGGCGCGTGTGCCCGAGCTGATCTCGCGTGCCTTCCATGTGGCCACCTCGGGCCGCCCGGGCCCTGTGGTGGTGGCGTTGCCCGAAGACATGCTGACTGAAGCCGCCACGGTGGCCGATGCGCTGCCCTACCAGGTCACCGAAACGCACCCCGGCCCCGCGCAGATGGCCGAGCTGGCCCAGCGCCTGAAAGCTGCACACCAGCCCGTGGCCATCCTGGGCGGAAGCCGCTGGTCCGAGCAGGCTGTGCGCGAGTTTGTGGCCTTTGCCGAGGCCTGGTCGCTGCCGGTGTACTGCTCGTTCCGGCGGCAGATGCTGTTCCCGGCCTACCACCCGTGCTATGGCGGCGACCTGGGCCTGGGCGTGAACCCGCGCCTGCTGGCGCGCATCCGCGAATCCGACCTGGTGCTGGTGGTGGGCGGGCGGCTGTCCGAGATTCCGTCGCAGGGCTACGAGCTGTTTGCCATCCCCAACCCCGCGCAGCCACTGGTGCATGTGCATGCCGACGCCGACGAGCTGGGCAAGCTGTACCGGCCCGCCCTGGCCATCCACGCCACCCCGCAAGCGTTCACTGCCGCGCTGGCCAGCGTGCGCCCCGCAACGCCCGTGGCGTGGCATGCCCATGCCGAAATGGCGCGGTCTGAGTATGTGCTGTGGAGCGATACCAACCCCATCCAGATTCCGGGCGAACTGCAGATGGGCCAGGTCATGCAGCACCTCAAGTCCACACTGCCGCCCAACACCATCTTCTGCAACGGTGCGGGCAACTTCGCCACCTGGGTGCACCGCTTCTGGCCATTCACAACCTATGCCAGCCAGCTCGCGCCCACCAGCGGCTCCATGGGCTATGGCCTGCCGGCCGGTGTGGGTGCCAAGCGCCTGTGGCCAGAGCGCGAGGTGGTGGTGTTTGCGGGTGATGGCGACTTCTTGATGCACGGCCAGGAGTTTGCGACTGCCGTGCAGTACGGCCTGCCCATCATCGTGGTGCTGCTCGACAACGCCATGTACGGCACCATCCGCATGCACCAGGAGCGCGAGTACCCCGGCCGCGTGAGCGCCACACAGCTCAAGAACCCGGACTTCAAGGCGTACGCGCTCGCCTTTGGCGGCCACGGCGAGCGGGTTGAGCGGACGGAAGAGTTTGCCCCCGCCCTGGCCCGCGCACGCGCCAGCGGCCTGCCCAGCGTGCTGCACTGTTTGATCAACCCTGAGGCCATCACGCCCACGGGCACGCTGCAGGGCATTCGCAGCGCGGCGCTGGCTAAACGGTAATTTAATTCATAGAAATAGTGTAGAAGCCGAAAAACAAATTTCTATGAATAAATTGAATAGTTGATTCGCAACGCGTACTGTCTCTGGCTGAGATTTTATTCATAGAGTTGCATGAAAATCGGACTTTGCTACTATCTATGAATGCCAAAACAGGTGACGCCCCCGGCGGAATATCCGCAAGCCGTCCTGCAGCAGATTGAGCTGCTAGGCCAGCACATCTCCATTGCGCGCAAGCGGCGGGGCGAGACGCAAGCTGAATGGGCGCGTCGCCTGGGGGTATCGCAGCCCACTATGGCACGCATTGAACGCGGCGACCCGTCCGTGGCCATGGCCAGCTATGTGATGTGCATGTGGCTGGTGAATCCGGCCGTGGCGGTGGCCGATCTCGTGGCACCGCAACACGACAGCGCGGCGCTGGAGCGCGAAGTGAGCCGGGTGCGCAAACCCCGGTCGCGCTCGCGCACAGCGGGCTTTTCCGGCGCGGCGGGCCCCCGCGCGCCGGTGGCTGCCTCGGAGGTGGGGCTCCAGGGCGCAGCCGCGGGACTGGCAGCGTTGCTGAACCCGGGCGCCAAGGCTGCGCGATGAAATCCGCGAAGCGCACGGGCCCGGTCACCGCCCGCAGCTATCTACCGCAGGACCAGCTCTATGTCTGGGCGTTGGTGAATCCCGCCCAGCCCATGCTGGTGGGGGAACTGCGCCTGTCGCACCTAGTCGCCGACTGCGCCACCTTCCGGTACGCGCAGGACTGGTGGCACTTTCCGCTCAGCGAGGATTTGCCGCTGGTGGCGGGGCAGGAGTTCACCGCCGGCGAGCGCGGCAGCGCCCCGGGGGCCATCGACGATGCGCGGCCCGACCGCTGGGGCGAGCGCATCATCCGCCATGTGGACCGGCCTGCGCGGCTGTCGATCCTGGAGATGCTGCTGTTTGCCGGCGACGACAGGTTTGGCGCTTTAGGCGTTTCGGTATCTGCCGTGCGCTACGTGCCCCGCCTGCTGGGCCCCTACCCGCAGGTGCGCGACCTGGCGCAACTGAGCGCCGCGGTAGAGGACCTCCAAACCCAGGCCCCGGTCACTGCCGACATGCAGCGCCTGATCCAGCCCGGCGTGACGCTGGGTGGCGCCCGGCCCAAGGCCTTGCTGCAGACCGAGGCCGGCGCCTGCGTGGTCAAGTTCAGCGAGCTGGACGATGCGGTGGACACGCCTCTGGTGGAGCACGCCACCATGACGCTGGCCGCCTGCGCAGGCATTCGCGTGGCCACCACGGGCGTGCTGCCGCTGCCAGCCCGCCACGGCAAGGCGCACCATGCGCTCACCATCGAGCGCTTTGACCGCGTGGGCCCCTATCGGCTGCACTGCCTCTCGGCCCGCACACTGCTGCGGGCGGCGCGGCTGCCCGAGAGCTACGGCGCGCTGGCCACCGTCCTGCTGCGGCTGGCGCACCCCGAAGGGCAGGTGGCGCAGCGCGAGGAGCTGTTCCAGCGCATGGTGTTCAACATCCTGATGGACAACACCGACGACCACGAGCGAAACCACAGCGTGCGCCTGGGGCTGAACGGCTACTACGAACTCACCCCGGCCTATGACGTGGTGCCCACCTTGCAAAATCTGGGCTACCAGGCCCTGGCCGTTGGCATTGCGGGGGCGGAGTCCAGCCTGGACAACGCGCTGACCGAGTTGAGCGAGTTCGGCATCAAGCGGCCGCGGGCCATTGAGCTGATCCGGCAGGTGGTGCAGGTGGTCGATGGGTGGGCCGCGCATTTCGTGCAGCAGGGCGTGAGCGCCGCCGACATGGAGCTGCTGCGCGCCAGTATCGACCGAGACGCGCTGCTGCGCCAGCGGCAGGCCTTTCGATAAGCGCGCTTGTTGTCCCATGGCAGCAGCCTGTCACGCTGCAGCGCACAATAGCGGGCGTGCCCGATTCTTCCGACCACAAGCCCGCAGCGCCTGCCCCGCCAGAGCGCGAAGGGCAGCAGCGGCTGCGCCGCATCGCCCACCTCGACATGGATGCCTTTTTTGCATCCGTCGAGCTGCTGCGCTACCCGCAGCTCAAGGGCCTGCCCGTGGTGATTGGAGGCGGGCGGCGCAAGGTGGATGAACTGTTGCTGCAAGGCCCGGATGGCACGGGTTTGCGCGAGCGGCATTTCATCCCGGTGGAGGACTTCCCGCTGCTTAAGGACTATGTGGGCCGGGGCGTGATCACCACCGCCACCTACCCCGCGCGGCAGTTCGGTGTGGGCTCGGCCATGGGCATGATGAAGGCTGCCAAGCTGTGCCCGCAAGCCATTGTGTTGCCGGTGGATTTTGACGAGGTGCGGCGGTTTTCACGCCTGTTCAAAAGCACCATCATGGAGATAGCCCCCGTAATGCAGGACCGCGGCGTGGACGAGGTGTACATCGACTTCACCGACGTGCCCGGCGGCCAGCGCGAGGGGGGGCGGGTGCTGGCGCGGCTCATCCAGAAAAGCATTTTTGAAAAGACGGGCCTTACCTGCTCTATCGGCGTGGCGCCCAACCGGCTGCTGGCCAAGATGGCCAGCGAGTTCAACAAGCCGAACGGCATCTCCATCGTTTACGAGGAAGACCTGCAGAGCAAGATCTGGCCGCTGAACGTGCGCAAGATCAACGGCATCGGCCCCAAGGCGGGCGAGAAGCTGGCGCGGCTGGGCATCGAGACCATTGGCCAACTGGCCGCGCAGGACGAGCAATGGCTCATCGGCCACTTCGGCAAGTCCACCGGCGCGTGGATGCACCGCGTAGCCTGGGGCCGCGACGACAGCCCGGTGGTGACCGAGAGCGAGCCCGTGAGCATGAGCCGCGAGACGACTTTTGACCGCGACCTGCACGCCGTGCGCGACCGAGCCGAGCTGTCGGCCATCTTCACAGACCTGTGCATGCGCGTGGCGGCGGACCTGCAGCGCAAGGGCTATGTGGCGCGCACCTTCGGCATCAAGCTGCGCTACGACGACTTCAAGATCGCCACGCGCGACCACACCGTGGATTTCTTCACCGCCGACGGCCCCACGATCCGCAAGCTGGCCGGACAGTGCCTCAAGCGCGTGCCGCTGGACAAGCGCCTGAGGCTGTTGGGCGTGCGGGCCAGCGGGCTGGCGGTGCGTGGCGAAGAACCCGCGCTAGAGCCCAGGACGGCCCGCTCTGCAGCCGCACGAAGAGACGCGGGAGCGAGGGGTGGCGAGATGGAAACAGGTCAGTTGTTCTGAGTGAGGCTTCCTGATTTTTCCGGCCTGTCGTTGTGAGCGGGTTTGGCTCAAAAACCCACGCATACGCCGTTAGACTTGATTGGTATCAAGCGGTTACAAACACTTCAACAACCCGGCCGCGCAGTCCCCCGATCCCGCAGTCATTCCAGGAGCAAACGATGCGCATCAATCTGCCTGTGACACAGCAGAACTTCGACTTTCCGGGCGATGAGCTGCTGGTGTCCAGCACCAATACCAAGGGTGAAATCACCCATTGCAACCCCGCATTCGTGCGTGTGAGCGGCTACAGCTTTGAGGAGTTGATCGGCCAGCCGCACAACCTTATCCGCCACCCCGACATGCCCTCCGAGGCATTCAAGGACATGTGGCGCACGATTGGCCGGGGCGAGCCGTGGACGGGCCTGGTCAAGAACCGACGCGAGAACGGCGACCACTACTGGGTGCGCGCCAACGTCACTCCCATCATGGAGGGCGGCAAGCCACGGGGCTATATGTCGGTGCGCACCAAGCCTGCCGCTGCCGAGGTCGCGGCTGCCGACGCGCTCTATGCGCAGATGCGCACAGAGGCCAGCGCGGGCGCCAGCAGCTTCACGCTGGAATCTGGCGTGGTGCGCCACCGTGGCCTGCGTGGCTGGCTGCAAGGCCTGTCACAGATGGCGCTGCTGCCGCGCATGGCCTTGCTATTGAGCATGGTGGTGGTGCTAGCCCTCGTGCCAGATGTGCTGGGCCTGCAGGGGACCACTGCCTGGGTAACCCGCCTGGCGCTGTTGCTGCTGGGAGCGGGGTGGACGCTGTGGCGTTTTCAGGCCCTGGTGCTGCAGGGCGTGCACGACGCCACGCGGTTCGCATCCGATATTTCCGCCTGCAACCTGGCCACCTCCGTCAGTGCGGATTACCCCCAGCCTCTGGGCGCGTTGATGCAGCGTCTGCAACAGACGCAGGTGAACCTGCGCGCGGTGGTGGGCGACGTGCGCACGGAGGTGCGGAACTTCATCGAGTCTGCCGATGAAATCTCGCGTGGAGGCCTGGACCTTTCTGCCCGTACGGAGTCCCAGGCCAGCAGCCTGGAGGAGACGGCTGCATCCATGGAGCAGTTGGCCAGCACCGTGCAGCAGACGGCCGAAACGGCGGCCAAGGTGTCGCACGAAAGCGCGCAGAGCAGCGATATCGCCACACGCGGCGGACGCGCGGTGCAAGAGGTGGGCGCGGCCATGCAGCAGATGAAGCAATCGTCCACCAAGATCAGCGAGATCGTGGGTGTGATCGAGGGCATCGCCTTCCAGACCAATCTGCTGGCGCTCAACGCTGCCGTGGAGGCAGCCCGTGCGGGCGAACAAGGCCGGGGCTTTGCGGTGGTGGCGGGCGAGGTGCGGGCGCTCGCGCAGCGCAGCGCCAGCTCGGCCAAGGAGATCAGCGCGCTCATCGGCGTCACGGTGGACCAGATCGCCAGCGGTGCCCAGCAAATGGACCATGCGGGCACAACCATTGAAGGCGTGGTCAGCGCTGTGGGGCGCGTGAGCGCCCTGGTCCAGCAGATCAGCAGTGCCACGCACGAACAATCGCAAGGCATCGCGCAGGTCAACGAGGCCGTGACGCAACTGGACACTGTGACGCAGCAGAACGCGGCACTTGTGGAAGAGTCGGCCGCCGCAGCGCAGGGCCTGAAGGAGAGCGCCGAGTCGCTGGGCCGGTCTGTGGACGTGTTCCGGCTGGGTTGACGCCACAGCCACAGATGGATTTAGGGATGGGCAGCTGGCTGCGTGTCCGCCGGCCGGCCATCTGGTCTGTTGGCCTACTGCCGCGCTGTGCGCACGTTGCGCGGCAGGCCCTGTGGGTGGCTGGTGCGCAGGGGGTTGATGTCTAGCCCGCCCCGGCGCGTGTAGCGCGCATACACCGTGAGCTTGATGGGTTTGCAGCGCGTCCACACGTCCATGAAGATGCGCTCCACACACTGCTCGTGAAACTCGTTGTGGTTGCGAAAGCTCACCAGGTACTGCAGCAGCCCTTCCTGGTTGATCTGCGGGCCGCTGTAGCTGATCTGCACGCTGCCCCAGTCGGGCTGGCCGGTCACCAGGCAGTTGCTCTTGAGCAGGTTGCTGGTGAGGGTCTCGGTCACCGGCGCTTCGTTGAATTCCGCCGTGAGCAGCTCGGGTGCGGGCTGGTACTGCGTGCACTCCACGTCCAGCCGGTCCAGGCTCAGGCCGTCCAGCTCGTGCACGGGTTCGTGGTCGAACAGCTCAGGGCTGATGAGCTTCACACCTACGGTGGCAGGGTGCTCGGCGCCGCGCCATGCGGCTTCGCTGATGTCCGCGCGGATGCGGGCCTGCACCTCGGCCGCATCGGCAAAGCGCGTGTTGTTGAAGCTGTTGAGGTAGAGCTTGAACGACTTGCTCTCGACAATGTTGGGCGTCTCGCACGGCACGGTGATGTGCGCCAGCGCCACCTGCGGCTTGCCGCGCGCATTCAGCCACGACAGCTCGAATGCCGTCCACAGGTCTGCACCGAAGAAGGGTGCTGAGCCGGTGATGCCGATCTCCGCGCGTTTGCCGGCGCGGGGGATGGGGAATAGCAGGTCGGCGTCGTACTGGTCGATATAGGCCGACGCCTTGCCCAGCTGCGATTGTTCGGGAGTGTTCACGGCCGGTGCAGGGTGAGGGAGGGTGGAAGGTGATTTGCTCATTAATTTATAGCTGCTAGCGCTTTATGGATAAGCGCTAGAGCCCATTTTTGCTTGAATTTTTTGTAAAGCGGGAGCGCCAATTCACTTGAACTCGCGTTCGCGCAGCCATTTGGTAGCGATCCACTTTTCACCGGCGATCACGGGCGCACCCCCGTGCAGCGTGCGCGTGGAAGCGTGGGGCCGGTCGTAGCTGAAGAACACGGCGTTGCCGCGCTGCGGCGCAACCTCCACGTGGATGTCCGGAAAGGTGGTGCCGCCACCTTTTTCCGGCGTGTTGAGGTACATCACCAGCGTGCCCACGCGCTGTCCGCCGCGCTTGAGGATGGTGGCCGTGCCGGGCTCGGCGGGGTCGAAGTAGTCGTAGTGGGGTTTGTATTCGGCGCCCGGACGGTAGTGCAGCACCTGCAGGCCTTCGCCGTTCTCGATCGGCCAGTTCAGCAGGCGCGCAATGCGTTTTTCGATGCGTTCGATCAGCGCGTTCTCCGCACGCTGAAAGAACATTCCGTCGCTGGTGCGGTCGGCGTTGATCTCTTCACCGCCCGTCTTGGTGGCCACGGTGAGCGAGCGCGCCATGCGAGGCTCGGCGGCGGCGATGAGGGCATCGCATTCTTCGGGCGACAGCAGGTTGCCGAACACCACCACGCGGGGCTGGGCGACGGCCAGCAGCACGTTCACCGTGCGGTCGCCGCAGTCCACCTGCGCGGGGGACTCGCCTAAGTCGGGCTCGGGCACGGGCACGCCGGAGGGTTGTCCCTGCTGCACCGCCAGTTCGTTGAGGTGGTCTTGCAGCGTGATCTCCAGCGCATCGGTGGCCACGTCCTCGTCCCAGCCGGCGTCGCGCATGGACTGCAGCACCACGGGCGCTGCATAGCCGGCCTGCGCCTGTTCGATGATCCAGCGGCGCAGCTCGGGCGTGATGGCCTGGCGCGCTGCGCTGGTGCGGTCGTCTCTGGCAGCGGTTGCGGTGGAAGCGGTGGTAGCGGCCGGGCCGTGGGTCGTTGTGGGAGTCATGGCGGTCCTTCATCAACGCAGAAAGGAGGGGCAAACCTAGGCAGTGGGTGCTGCCTTGCGCCGGAAGACCAGGCGCTCAGGTCCGGATGATGCCGGTGCGAACGCGTAGCCGTCCAGATCAAATCCTTCAAGCCCATGGGGTGCGGCGATGCGGTGCGTGATGGCGTATCGGGCCATGAGGCCCCGGGCGCGCTTGGCGTGGAAGCTGATGATCTTGTAGCTGCCGCCTTTGTAGTCCTCGAACACACATTCGATCACGCGGGCCTTGAGGGCCTTGCGGTCCACGGCCTTGAAGTACTCCTGCGACGCGAGGTTGACCACCACCGGTGTCGTGTCGGCACGCAGCCGGGTGTTGAGGTGCTCGGCAATCTGGCTGCCCCAGAACTGGTAGAGGTTGCTGCCCATGTCGGTGGCCAGCCGCGTACCCATCTCCAGACGATAGGGCTGCATGCGGTCCAGCGGGCGCAACACGCCATACAGGCCGCTCAGGATGGCAACATGGCTCTGCGCCCAGTCCAGGTCCTGCGGCCCCAGGGTACGGGCGTCCAGCCCTTCGTACACATCGCCGTTGAAGGCCAGCAGCGCCTGGCGCGAATTGCTGGCCGTGAAGCGGGGCCGCCAGGCTTGGTAACGCGCCACGTTGAGAGCGGCCAGCTTGTCGCTCAGGTCCATCAGCGAGGCGATGTCCTGCGGTGCCTGCTGGCGCAGCACCTCAATGAGCGCAGAAGCCTCGCGCACAAATTGCGGGGTGGTGTGGGGCAGCCCTTCTGGCAGGGGCGTGTCGTAGTCGAGCGATTTGGCGGGGGACAGCAGGTACAGCATGGTGGGCGATAGCGTAATGAAAAAAAGCGGCCGGGGCCGCTTTTAGGGATGGGTGACGCTGATCTGCAGCGCATGGCGTTGGCAACACCCGGCGAGGCTTCGGTGAGAAATTCCAAACCGGGGCCGACCCGCGGCGGCCGAAGCTGACACCCTCTCCCGCATTGCACGGCATTGTGAGAGAGGGGAGGCGAGCTCAGGGTGCAGAGCCTTCAAAAGGCATCTTCATGGCCGCCAGATCGCGGCGCGTTTCAACCAGCACCAGCGGACCTTCGTCCACCACCACCACCGGGGGCCGCTCGCGCGGTACATGGATGGGGCGTGGCTCGGCGGCAATGGCGGCCTGCACGGCGGCGATCTTTTCGGCGTCCGAGTTCACCCACTGCAGGCCCGACGAGGCGGCCACTTGCTGCAGGGCGTCCACAGGCAGCACAAAAGGCTGCACGCGGGGCATGCTACCTTGGGTGGCTGCGGCGGCTGGCGCGGCTACAGGGGCGGCTGGCGCTGGTGCCGGCACGGGCGCGGCCACCGGTGCGGCGACGACCGGTGCGGGTGCTGGCGCTGCGAGTGCCTGGGAAACTGCTTCGGATGGAGCAGGTGTGCCCGTAGCAACGTCGACAGCGGCTATTGCGGGCGCCGTCACGGGTGTGGGTGCCTGCGTGCTGAAGTAGCTGCGGCGCGGCGCGTCGTCCTGCTCGGCGGCGGGGCTGGCAGCGGCAGCTTCGGCCGCGGCGGGGGGCGCAGCGTCGGCTGGAGTGCCGTTGGCGCTGTCGCGCGGGCCGCGGTCGCCCCGCTCGCGGCGGTCACGGCCGTAACGGTCGCGAGAGCGGCGCTCGCGGCGCTGTTCTTCGCTGGCCGGGGCATCGTTTCCGGTCAGGTCCAGGTCGGGCAACGAGGCCAGCGGCGCGGTGTCGGCAAAGTCGCCTTGCGCAGCAGCCGGTGTCATCGCTGCAGTGCCCTCAGCACCTTCGGCCACCCGTGGAGCGCGCTCGCTACCACGGTCACCGCGATCGCCGCCTCGGCCACCGCGTTCGCCACGTTCGCGGCGGGGGCCACGGTCGCCGCGGGCAGGTTGTTCGGCACCGTTCGAACCACCGTTCGGGCCTTCCACAGCCACTTGTGCGGCAGAGGCCTCGCCGTTCAAGCCGGCTGTTTGTTGGCGGGGCTCGGCATCGCGGCGGGGGCGGCCGCCCTCGCGGCCATTGCGTGCTTCACGGCCGTCACCGCGTGCCTCACGGCCTTCGCCACGTGCTTGTACGTTGTCGCGGCCTTCGCCTTCGGGGCGCTGGCCGGCGTCGCGGGGTGGGCGTGTGTCTCCATCGCGCGGGCCCCGGCCTTCGGCGGGGCGCTCGCCCCTGCGGCCGCGGCCTTCGCTGGCGACGCCTTCGCGCTGGCCGTCACGGGGCTGCCCGTCACGCCCATCCCGGCCACCACGGCGGCCACGGCCTTCGCCATTGCGGCCATCACGGCGCGGTTCGCTGCGGCCTGCGGCAGCGGGGGCCGCAACGGGAGCGGGGGCCGCTGCAGGTGCAGGGGCTGCGGGTGCGTCGCCAAAGCCGAAAAGGCTCTTGAGCCAGGCGAAGAAGCCTTGCTCCTGCGGCGCAGCCGGGGCGGGTGCCGCCACCGGGGCCGGTGCGGGGGCGGGCGCAGCGCCGCCACGGGGCGGCTGGCCTGCGCGCTGCGGGCGCGGCGCGCCTTCTGGGCGGGGTTCGGCCACGGGAGCGGGTGCGTCGGGCAACACACCCTTGATCACCGGGGTCTGCTTGTTGGTGGGCTCTTGCGAGCGGCGGGTCACGGCCGTGGGGTCTTCAAACTCTTCGGCCAGCTTGTAGCTGGCGTCCAGGTGGTCCAGGCGCGGGTCGTCGTGCTTCAGGCGCTCCAGCTTGTAGTTAGGGGTTTCCAGCGTCTTGTTGGGCACCATCAGCACGGCCACGCGCTGCTTGAGTTCGATCTTGGCGATCTCGGTGCGCTTTTCGTTGAGCAGGAACGAAGCCACTTCCACCGGCACCTGGCAGTGCACGGCGGCGGTGTTGTCCTTCATCGATTCTTCTTGAATGATGCGCAGGATCTGCAGCGCCGACGATTCGGTGTCGCGGATGTGGCCCGAGCCGCCGCAGCGGGGGCAGGGGATGGACGAGCCTTCGCTCAAGGCGGGCTTGAGGCGCTGGCGGCTCATTTCCATCAGACCGAACTTGCTGATGGTGCCGAACTGCACGCGGGCACGGTCCTGGCGCAGTGCGTCGCGCAGGCGGTTTTCCACTTCGCGGCGGTTCTTCGACTCTTCCATGTCGATGAAGTCGATCACGATCAGGCCGCCCAGGTCGCGCAGGCGCATCTGGCGGGCCACTTCGTCGGCGGCTTCCAGGTTGGTGCGGGTGGCGGTTTCCTCGATGTCGCCGCCCTTGATGGCGCGGGCCGAGTTCACGTCCACGGACACCAGCGCTTCGGTGTGGTCGATCACGATGGCGCCGCCTGAGGGCAGGCTCACGGTGCGGGCGTAGGCCGATTCGATCTGGTGCTCAATCTGGAAGCGGCTGAACAGGGCGGCGTCGTCGCGGTAGCGCTTCACGCGGGCGGCATGCTCGGGCATGACGTGCGCCATGAACTGCTGCGCTTGTTCGTAGATGTCGTCGGTATCGATGAGGATGTCACCGATGTCGTTGTTGAAGTAGTCGCGGATCGCGCGGATCACCAGGCTCGATTCCTGATAGATCAGGAAAGCGCCCTTGCCGCCCTTGGCAGCGCCGTCGATGGCATTCCAGAGCTTGAGCAGGTAGTTCAGATCCCACTGCAGCTCGGGCGCGGTGCGGCCAATGCCGGCGGTGCGCGCGATGATGGACATGCCGTTCGGGTATTCGAGCTGGTCCATCGCCTCCTTGAGCTCGGCGCGGTCCTCGCCCTCGATGCGGCGCGATACGCCACCGCCACGGGGGTTGTTGGGCATCAGCACCACGTAGCGGCCGGCCAGCGAGACGAAGGTGGTCAGGGCGGCGCCCTTGTTGCCGCGCTCTTCCTTTTCGACCTGGACCAGCAGCTCCTGGCCTTCCTTGATCACCTCATTGATGCGCGCCTGGCTGGGCGAGACACCGGGGGTGAAGTAGCTGCGCGAGATTTCCTTGAACGGCAGGAAGCCATGGCGGTCTTCGCCGTAGTCCACAAAACAGGCTTCCAGCGAGGGCTCGACGCGCGTGACGACGGCCTTGTAGATGTTGCCCTTGCGCTGTTCGCGCCCTTCGATCTCGATTTCGTAGTCGAGGAGTTTTTGTCCGTCGACGATGGCCAGTCGCCGTTCTTCGGGCTGCGTGGCGTTAATGAGCATCCGCTTCATGATGCGATTCCTTCAGTGTTTCGCGGACAGCAGCGGAGCAGCCAACCGTGACCCACGGAGAGGGCTGCGCGGGCTGCCGCCCACAGTTTCCAAACCAATACAACAAGCTCTACAGGAGCTGTGAATGCCTGGACTGACGCATCGAAACGAAGGGAATTGCCGGGGATGCCAATGATCTGCCGCGCTCTAGCGCAGCATCGGGAGGCAGGGGCGCGTGGATGGGGGCGAGTGGTAGGAACGCAGTTTTGCTATCAAAAAAGTAGCTGATTGCGCTTGCTGGCTGTGCGCTGAGGGCGATTTTGAGCATGCAGCCAAAGGCCGCAGCCTCCGCCACAAGGTCACCATCCATGCCATCAACAACCACATGCTCGCTTTGATCCGCTGGCAGGCTGCGCCCGGGTAGGGAACATCTGCCAGCTTGGGGGATTCCGTATCAGTGTTTCAATCTGTCAGCCCGCCGCACGGCGTGCTGGCCACCACAGGCATCTGGCCTGCAATCTGCGCGCACGACGCCCGCTGGCATCGACCTGCCTGCACGAGGGGCAAGGGCTGTGTGGACTAAACTCCAGACAAATCAACCACTTACATGACAACGCGCAGGTGAAACACATTATAGGGGCCAAACCGCCCGTAGCTTCTGCAGGGCTTCCCGCAGCCCGCCTGGTGGAAGTGGATGCTGACTCCGCCGGCCAGCGGCTCGATAACTTTTTGATACGCCACTTGAAAGGTGTGCCTAAAACGCATGTCTACCGCATCATCCGCAGCGGCGAGGTGCGCATCAACAAAGGCCGCGTGAGTGCCGACACCCGCGTGGAAGCAGGGGACGTGGTGCGCCTGCCTCCTGTTCGAATTTCAGACAAGGTGGCCGAAAAGGCCGAGCGCCCGGCGCCCGCGCGCGAATTCCCCATCCTGCTCGAAGACGAGCACCTGATCGCCATCGACAAACCTGCTGGCGTGGCGGTGCACGGCGGCAGCGGTGTGAGCTTCGGAGTGATCGAGCAGCTGCGCCAGGCGCGCCCTGCCTCCAAATTCCTGGAGCTGGTGCACCGGCTGGACCGCGAGACCTCCGGCATCCTGCTCGTGGCCAAGAAGCGGTCAGCGCTCACTCACCTGCAGGACCAGTTCCGCGAGCGCGAGACGGGCAAAACCTACCTGGCGCTGGTCACCGGCACCTGGCCGGCCAACAAGAAGGTCATCGACCTGCCGCTGCACAAATACCTGCAGGCCGACGGCGAACGCCGCGTGCGCGTGACCACCGCAGACGACCCGGATGGCATGCGCTCCATCACCCTGGTCAAGGTGCGCTGCACAGCAGCGGCCCGGCCGGAACAGGGCCTGCCCGCGATGTCGCTGCTGGAGGTGACCATCAAGACCGGTCGCACCCACCAGATCCGCGTGCACCTGGCCAGCCAGGGGCACGCCATCGTGGGCGACGACAAATACGGCGATTTCGACCTCAACAAACGCCTGCAGAAGCAGGGGATGAAGCGCATGTTTCTGCATGCGTGGCGTTTACAGTTCAACCACCCTGCCACGGGCGAACGCGTTGCGCTGAACGCCGAACTTCCCGCCGAGTTGGCTGCTTTCCTTCCTGGACCTGCCTGATGCCCCTCACCCGTTCCCGCCGCTTCGACCTCATTGCCTTTGACTGGGACGGCACCCTGTTCGACTCCACGGCCATCATCGTGCGCTGCATCCAGGAGGCGGTGCGCGATGTGGGCGGCACAGTGCCCACCGACAAGGAGGCCGCCTACGTGATCGGCATGGGCCTGATGCAGGCCCTGGCCCATGCTGCGCCCGATGTGCCCCCGGAGAGGTACACCGACCTGGGCAACCGCTACCGCTACCACTACCTGCAGCACCAGGACGACCTGAACCTGTTCGACGGCGTGCTGCCCTTGCTGAACGACCTGCGCGAGCGCGGCCACCTGCTGGCCGTGGCCACGGGCAAGAGCCGGCGCGGGCTGGACGAGGTGCTGCACACCGTACAGCTGCGCGGCATGTTTGACGGCTCACGCACGGCCGACCAGACGGCCGGCAAGCCCCACCCGCTGATGCTGCAGGAGCTGATGGCCGAGTTGGATGTGCCACCGGATCGCCTCTTGATGATCGGCGACACCACCCATGACCTGCAGATGGCCGTGAACGCAGGTTGCGCCAGCGTGGGCGTGAGCTACGGCGCGCACGAGCCCGACGTGTTCCATGCCCTGGGCCCCCTGCATGTGGCGCACTCGGTTGCCGAATTGCATGACTGGCTGCTGCGCAATGCGTAGCGCGCCGTAGAAAGGCTGAACGTGAACATCTCGGCCGAGCAGCAGCCCATCGCCTTGTGCGCAAGCACCGACTTGGTAGACGGCGGTGTTGCCGTGGCTTTTGATGTGGTGTATGCGGGCCAGACCTGCCGCGCGTTTGCCATCCGCTACCGGGGCGTGCCCCATGCCTACCTGAACCGTTGCACCCACGTTCCGATGGAGATGGACTACCAGGAAGGGCGGTTTTTTGACGACACCGGCCAGTGGCTGCTATGCGCCACCCATGGCGCGGCCTACCTGCCCGACACCGGGGAATGCGCGGGCGGCCCCTGCCGCGGCGGATTGGTAAAAATTGTTTTGTCGGAGAGCGATGGTGTGGTGCACTGGCATACTGCACAGCTCCTGAAGCCACTAGAGTTCTAGCGCGGAGGGAACCGCACCGAGCGCCGACCCCGCGCCCACTCCGTGCCAGGACGCATGACATGACCAATCCCTATCAGCCCGGATCTTCGGGTTTTGATCCAAAAACCAATCCAGCGCCCGATCTGTGGGCGCAAGAAGCTATCAATTCAGGAGCATCTGTGAGCGAATCATCGCGTGAACCCGGCTGGGAGCGCGCCACGCTGGAAAAGCTGGCCTTTGCCACCCTTCAAGAACAGCGCAGCGCCCGCCGCTGGAAGATCTTCTTTCGCCTGGCCTGGCTGCTGCTGATTGCAGGGATTGCGTTCATGGCGCTGCGCCAGGCATCGCCCGGTGCCAGCAAGAGCACGCCGCACACTGCGGTGGTGGACATCAAGGGCGAAATCGCCAGTGGTGCCGAGGCGAGCGCCGAGTTTGTGGTGGCTGCCATGCGCAGCGCGCTGGAGGACGAGGGATCGCAGGCGCTGGTACTGCTCATCAACTCGCCGGGCGGCAGCCCCGTCCAGGCCGGCATCATCAACGACGAGATCGTGCGCCTCAAGGCCAAGCACAACAAGCCCATCTATGCCGTGGTGGAAGAGACCTGCGCTTCGGCGGCCTACTACATCGCTGCGGCGGCCGACGACATCTATGTAGACAAGGCCAGCATTGTGGGCAGCATCGGCGTGCTGATGGACGGCTTTGGCTTCACCGGCACCATGGAGAAGCTGGGCGTGGAGCGCCGCCTGCTCACGGCGGGCGAGAACAAGGGTTTTCTGGACCCCTTCAGCCCCCAGACCGAAAAGCAGCGCGCCTACGCGCAGACCATGCTGGACCAGATCCACCAGCAGTTCATTGCCGTGGTGAAGGCCGGTCGGGGTGACCGGCTCAAGACCACACCCGACACCTTCAGCGGCTTGTTCTGGACGGGCCAGCAGGCGGTGGAAATGGGCTTGGCCGACAAGCTGGGCAACCTCGACTACGTGGCGCGCGAAGTCGTCAAGGCCGAGGAGATCATTGACTACACCCGCCGCGACAATGTGGCGGAGCGCCTGGTCAAGCGGTTTGGCGCGGCGATTGGTGTGGGGGCGGTCAAGTCGCTTTCTCTGGCGGGACCGCAGCTGCGTTGATTTTTTGATTCAGTCGGTCATTGCCGCGCGCCACAGGCGGCCGGCAAGACAAGGACACAAAAAGGCCCTGGCGGGACGCCCTCCTGCCAGGGCTTTTTCATGGGCGATCAGCTGTCCAGCCCACCCGCCTTGCGTTGGCGCGATCCATCCTCCAGCAGGATGTCGTCAGCCACCAGCTTGCCGGCTTCGTCCCATTGCTTGCGGGCCGTGGCCCGTGTACGGCCGCGCACGTCCGGGTCGGTGTACTGCTCTTCGACGGCCAGGCGGCCATTGTCATGGAAGTACTGCTGGGTTCCCACGGGCTGGTGCTCGGTCGTGAGCATTTCGCGCAGGGCCAGGGTGCCATCGTCGCGGAACTGTTCGCGCCGCAGGCGGGCCTGGTCGCCGGTGCCTGTCAGGGCGCTGCGCTCGCGCAGCGCGCCGTTCAGATACCAGCGCTCCAGCAACACCTCGCGGCCCTCGGCAAAGGTGCGCTGCTCGGTGATCTGCCCGGTGGACCCGTAGCGCCGCTGGCTGTGCAGCGTGCCCCGGCTGTCGCGCAGGGTGCGCTCGTCGGGCGCATACACGCGCTCTTCGCGCAGCACACTCTTGCCGCCCTCGGTGTAGAAGCTGCGGTGCACGCGCCGGCCGTCCTGCATCAGTTGCTGGGCGGACACGATGCCGTCGGCGCTCCATTCGGTGGCGCTCAGCAGCCGGCCCTGGTCGTACCGCAGCTGTGCTGCGGGCCGGCCAGTATGGGTGTGGAGCACGGTGTCGATTACGCCGTCAAAGCCGCAGGGCTTGCGGTCCTCGGGCAGGACGCTGTTACGCGGGCACATCAGGCGCGATAGCTGGCCCTGCGCGTTGTATTCGGCCGAGAACAACTCCTGCCCGTCGCCATGGAAGGCCACGCGTTCGACGCGCCCCGTTGCGTCAAAGCGGCGCGCGGCGCCCTGGGTGCGGCCGTTCTCGGCAAACTCCTCGCGGCGCAGCTTGCCGTTGGGCCAGAACTCCGCCACGCGGCCCTGGCTGTTGCCCTTCTCGTTCACCGTGCGCTCGCGTTGCAGGCGTCCCTCGCGGTCGTACATGCGCTCCAGGCCCACAAACTTTCCGTTGCGCAGTTCCTGCTCGCGCTGCAGGTGGCCTGTGTCGTCCTCGCGGCAGCGCACCAGCCCGCTCTGACCGGCGGTTTCGGCGCCATTGGAGATGTTGATGGCCTTGCCATTCAATTCACAACGAATTATGGCTCCAGCGCCTATCCAGTAAGCGCTGGCAGCTATCAAAACGAGAGTATTTCTAGCAAGCATGGTCAAAGTCCCAGGGCAAACACCACCGGCGTGCGGTTGTCTGGCAGCAGCGTTGTTTGCTGGCGCCACTGGCGTACGGGCTGGCTGCGGATGCGGGCCTCGGGCAGGGTGAGGCCGCTGGCATACGCCAAGCGCGTGGTGGATTGCAGGGTCTGCACCAGCGCTTGCCACAGTGCGGCATTGCGGTAGGGTGTCTCGATAAAAAGCTGGGTCTGCCCGGTTCGCAGGGCCACGGTCTCCAGCTCCTTAATGCGCTGGATGCGCTCCGCCGCGTCCTGCGGCAGGTAGCCTACAAACGCAAAGTTCTGCCCATTGAGCCCGCTGGCGGCCAGCGCCAGCAGCAGAGACACCGGGCCAACCAGCGGCACCACAGGGATATCGAGGTCGTGCGCCGCCCGCACCACCGAAGAACCTGGGTCGGCCACGGCGGGCATGCCTGCTTCGCTGACCAGCCCCATGTCGTGCCCGGCCAGGGCGGCGGCAAGCAGCGGGCGCGCATCGAAGGGTGCCGAGCCTTTGCCGCCATGGTCGCCCCGCTTGTGCACTTCGCGCGGCAGCTCGGTGATCTGCTGCTGCTGCAGGGGCAGGGCCAGCGGGTACAGGGCATCCACACGCTTGAGGTAGGCGCGCGTGCTCTTGGCGTTTTCACACACCCAGTGCGTCAGCCGCGCCGCTGCCTGCAGGGTGCTGGCGGGCAGGGCGTCCTGCACGGGCACTTGGCTGTCGCAGCCAAAGTCCAGCGGCGCAGGCACCAGGTAGAGGGTGCCAGGGGCGGGGCGGCTCATGGCAGCACCAGCCCGGCGGCGCGCAGCATGCGGCAGGTGCGGATCAGCGGCAGGCCGACGAGTGCCGTGGGGTCGTCGCTGTGGATCGCGTCCAGCAGTGCGATGCCCAGGCCCTCGCTTTTGGCGCTGCCGGCGCAGTCGTAGGGTTGCTCGGCGCGCAGGTAACGCTCGATTTCTTCGTCCGAAAGCGTGCGAAACCGCACCTCCACCGGCGCCAAGTCTACCTGTTCGAAGCCTGTTTCTGCGCACACTACCGCCAGTGCGGTCTGAAAGATGACGGTGTTGCCGCGCATCTGGCGCAGCTGCTGTACCGCTCGGTCATGCGTACCCGGCTTGCCCAGGGGCTGGCCCGCCAGGTCGGCCACCTGGTCCGAGCCGATCACCACGGCATGCGGATGCTGCTGCGCCACGGCGCGCGCCTTGGCCAACGCCAGGCGCAAGGCCAGCGCGCGCGGGGCTTCGTCGGGCTGGGGGGTTTCGTCCACGTGGGGCGCCGCCACGGTGAACGGCAGGCCCAGTCGCTCCAGCAATTCGCGCCGGTAGCGCGAGGTGGAACCCAATACCAGAGGGCGCTGCGGGGAGGGGGATTGATGCATGCGCCGATTCTCTTACACTGCCGCCATGACCAAGGAATTCTCCCCGCAGCGGCTCGACGTGAAAGCCTTCGCACAGGCAGGCGCGCGGCTGGCGGGCCACGATTCGCTGCTCAAGTACGAACGCTTGGCGCAAGAGGCCAAGGGCCTGCACCCTGACCTGCTTGTGGACTGGGAAGCTGTGGGCGAGGTGCGCACGGTCTTGGGCGGGATGAGTCAGGTATGGATGCGTATTCGCGTGCGCGCCAGCTTCCCGATGGAATGCCAGCGTTGCATGACCCCGGTGGACGTGCCGCTGGAGGTGGATCGTGAATTCCGCTTCGTGGCCGACGAGGCCACTGCCGAGGCGCTGGACGACGAGTGCGAAGAAGACCTTCTGGCCATGAGCCGTGAGTTCGACCTGCATGAACTCATCGAGGACGAGCTGCTCATGGCCCTCCCCGTGGTGCCAAAACACGACGAGTGCCCTACTCAGGTGCCGATGTCTTCGTCCGACGACGATTTTGAAGAGGCCAACACCGAAAAGCCCAACCCCTTTGCCGCGCTCGCCGCTTTGCGCAAGGACGGCAAGGGCTGACCAGCGCGAGGTAACGGCCATCCTCAAAAGTCCGCCGGCGGGTCCGTACAGGGGCCAAAAATCATTTGGGTTATAATCGTGGGCTTCACGCGAACCCCATCGTGTCTTTTTGGGCTGATCGCGTTTTTACCAACCCATTTCAGATCAGGAGCCATCATGGCCGTTCAGCAAAACAAAAAGTCCCCTTCCAAGCGCGGTATGCACCGTTCGCACAATGCCCTGACCGTGCCGGGCATCGCAGTGGAACCCACCACCGGTGAAACCCACCTGCGTCACCACATCAGCCCCAACGGTTTCTACCGTGGCCGCCAAGTGCTGAAGAACAAGTCTGAAGCCTGATTTTTCGCCTCATACCAAGGCCCGCTGCTACAACAACAGTAGCGCGGGCCTTTGTTTTGACTATTGCATTCATCTTTCGGCCCTGTGGGCCGGCCGGACAAGTCGCCCATGATCACACTGGCTGTTGACTGCATGGGGGGCGACCATGGCCCCCGCGTCACGCTCGCGGCGTGCCGCCAGTTTCTTGAACATCACCCGGGCGCTCGCCTGCTGCTGGTGGGGCTGCCTGACAGTCTCCAGTCCTTTTCCCACGAGCGCGCCACCGTGGTCGTCGCCACCGAGGTGGTGAACATGGACGACCCCGTGGAGGTGGCCCTGCGCAAAAAGAAGGATTCTTCAATGCGGGTGGCCATTCAGCAGGTCAAGGACGGTGCCGCATCGGCAGCGGTCTCTGCTGGCAACACGGGAGCGCTCATGGCCATTGCGCGCTACCTGCTCAAAACCCTGGACGGCATCGACCGCCCCGCCATCGCCACCCAGATGCCCAATGCGGCTGGGGGTGCGACCACGGTGCTCGACCTGGGGGCCAATGTGGACTGCACGGCCGAGCACCTTTTGCAATTTGCCGTGATGGGCTCGGCCCTGGTGTCGGCCCTGCGAGAAGGGGGCGAGGGTGAGCCGACCGTGGGGCTGCTCAACATCGGTGAAGAAGTCATCAAGGGCAGCGAAGTGATCAAAAAAGCCGGCGAATTGCTGCGATCTGCAGGCAACGCCGGAGATCTGAAATTCTTTGGAAATGTCGAGGGCAATGACATTTTCAAGGGCACAGTGGACATCGTCGTGTGTGACGGATTTGTGGGCAACGTGGCCCTCAAGGCCAGCGAGGGCGTGGCCTCGATGATCATCGGTGCGCTCAAGACAGAATTTTCGCGCAGCATCTTCACCAAAGTGGCGGCAATTGCCGCCTATCCGGTTCTAAAAGCGCTAATGAAGCGCATGGACTACCGCCGGTACAACGGCGCGGCGCTGCTGGGTCTGCGTGGCCTTGTCTTCAAGAGTCACGGATCAGCGGACGCCATGGCGTTCGAGCAAGCTTTGAACCGGGCGTATGATGCAGCCCGCAACAACCTGCTCGACCGTGTCCGGACCCGGATTGCGCACGCGGCGCCACTGCTGGTGTCTGCAGATGCCCAGCCCCAGCCTGGCGTTGCGGCGGCTATTAATTAGATGAGACGTTATTCCCGCATCACCGGCACCGGCAGCTACCTGCCCCCCCGCCGGTTGACCAACGCCGATCTGGTGGCCGAGCTGGGCCAACGCGGTATTGAAACCTCAGACGAATGGATTGTGGAGCGGACCGGAATCCGTGCGCGCCACTTTGCCGCGCCCGACGTGGCGAGCAGCGACCTGGGGCTGGAGGCCGCGCGCAACGCCTTGCAGGCGGCGGGCCTGCAAGCGACGGATATTGACCTGATCATCGTCGCCACGTCCACGCCGGACATGGTGTTTCCGTCCACGGCCTGCATCCTGCAGAACAAGCTGGGCGCCAATGGCTGCCCTGCGTTTGACGTGCAGGCGGTGTGCAGCGGTTTCGTTTATGCCCTGTCGGTGGCGGACGCGATGATCCAGACGGGCGCCGCGAACAAGGCGCTGGTCATCGGCGCAGAAGTGTTCAGCCGCATCCTGGACTTCAATGACCGCACCACCTGCGTGTTGTTTGGCGATGGCGCTGGCGCCGTGGTGCTGGAGGCGTCGGACACGCCAGGCATTCTGTCCAGCGACCTGCACGCCGATGGCAAGCATGTGGACATCCTGTGTGTGCCCGGCAACGTGGCCGGTGGCCAGGTCCTGGGGGACCCCCTGCTCAAGATGGATGGCCAGGCAGTGTTCAAGCTCGCGGTGGGTGTGCTGGAGAAGGCGGCCCATGCAGCGCTGGCAAAGGCCGGCCTGACGGAGTCGGATATCGACTGGCTGATTCCGCACCAGGCCAACATACGCATCATGCAGGGCACAGCCCGCAAGCTGAAGATGTCGATGGACAAGGTCGTGGTCACGGTGGATCAGCACGGCAACACGTCGGCAGCGTCCATTCCGCTGGCGCTCGACCACGCCGTGCGCAACGGGCAGGTCCACAAGGGAGAAACCCTGCTGCTGGAAGGCGTGGGCGGTGGTTTCACCTGGGGTGCTGTGCTCCTGAAGTTATAGCTATTAGCGCTTGATCCATAAGCGCTAGAGCCCAATTTCATACATATTTTCTGGATTTTGATGAAGACTTTTGCATTTGTCTTTCCGGGGCAGGGCTCGCAGTCAGTGGGCATGCTGGACGGCTGGGGCGACCACCCGGCGGTGGCGCAAGCCCTGCAGGAAGCCTCGGACGCTCTGGGTGAGAACCTGGGCACCTTGATCAAGGAAGGCCCCAAGGAGGCGTTGGCGCTCACGACCAACACCCAGCCCGTGATGTTGGTGGCTGGTGTCGCAGCGTGGCGTGTGTGGCGTGCCGAAGGCGGCGCGGCTCCAGCCGCTCTGGCGGGACATTCGCTGGGTGAATACTCGGCGCTGGTGGCAGCCGGCGTGCTCACGCTGGGCCAGGCGGCTCCGCTGGTGCGGCTGCGTGCGGCCGCCATGCAGGAGGCCGTGCCGGTGGGCACGGGCGCCATGGCGGCCATCCTGGGGATGGAGGCGTCGAAGGTCATCGCGGCATGTGCCGAGGCCCGGGCATCGTTCGGTGCCGGCTCAGCCGAGGTGGTGGAGGCCGTGAACTTCAATGACCCCATCCAGACCGTGATCGCAGGAACGAAGGCAGGCGTCGACAAAGCCTGTGAAGTGCTGAAGGCGGCGGGCGCCAAGCGCGCGTTGCCGCTGCCTGTGTCTGCACCTTTCCATTCCAGCCTGATGAAGCCGGCGGCGGAAAAGCTCAAGGCGGCGCTGGCAGATGTGGCGCTCGCAGCGCCGCAGATTCCGGTGGTCAACAATGTGGACGTGGCCGTGCAGCAAGAGGCTGATGCCATCCGCGACGCCTTGTACCGCCAGGCGTTCGGCCCGGTGCGCTGGGTGGAGTGTGTGCAGGCACTGAAGGCGCGCGGCGTGACGCACATTATTGAAAGCGGCCCGGGCAAGGTGCTCGCCGGCCTGACCAAGCGTATCGATCCGGACCTGGTCGGTGCGGCACTATTTGATACGGCCACGTTGGCCGACACCCGGGAGTTGCTGGCATGAGCGAATCTTCATCCGTCGCGCAGGTGGCACTGGTCACCGGCGCCTCGCGCGGCATTGGCGCTGCCATTGCGCTGGAACTGGCCGTGCGCGGCTACCAAGTGGTGGGCACCGCTACCACTGACGACGGTGCAGAGCGCATTACCCAGGCCCTGTCGGCCCACCCCGGTTGCCGGGGCGCCAACCTGAACGTGAACGACGGGGCGGCTGTGGAGGCCTTGATGGACAGCATCGTCAAGCAGCAGGGCGGCTTGCACGTGTTGGTCAACAACGCCGGCATTACGCGCGACACCTTGGCCATGCGCATGAAGGACGACGATTGGGATGCGGTGCTGGACACCAATCTCAAGGCGGTTTTTCGCGTGAGCCGCGCCGCCATCCGTCCGATGATGAAGCAGCGCTTCGGGCGCATCATCAGCATCACGAGCGTGGTAGGTGCGTCGGGCAATCCGGGGCAGGCAAATTACGCTGCGGCAAAGGCCGGAGTGGCGGGCATGACGCGCGCATTGGCGCGTGAGCTTGGCAGCCGCGGCATCACCGTCAATTGTGTGGCGCCTGGTTTCATCGAGACCGACATGACGTCCGTGTTGCCGGAAGACCAGCAGAAAGCGCTCAACGCACAGATTCCGCTGGGTCACATGGGCAAGCCAGGGGACATCGCACATGCCGTGGCGTACCTCGCCTCGCGCGAGGCGGGCTATGTGACCGGGCAGGAGTTGCACGTCAATGGCGGCATGTACATGTAATTGAGACAAGTTAACGCCGGTTAGTCCGTGCGGCGGGCCGTTTAGGGGCTTCTCCTTAAGCGGCTAGAATCGCGGATTCATTCACAACCCCCAGAGGGAAACCATGAGCGATATCGAAGCACGCGTCAAAAAAATCATTGCCGAACAACTCGGTGTGGAAGAGTCCCAGGTCACCAATGAAAAGGCTTTCGTGGCAGACCTCGGTGCCGACTCGCTCGACACGGTGGAACTGGTGATGGCTCTGGAAGACGAGTTCGGCATCGAGATTCCCGACGAAGACGCCGAGAAGATCACCACGGTGCAAAACGCCATCGACTACGCCAACACCCACCAGAAGGCCTGAGCGGCGCCCCGCGCCTGACTCCAGCGATCTCCAAGCAGAAGGTTTTTACGCATGAGCCGTCGTCGCGTTGTCGTGACCGGCCTGGGATGCGTCAGCCCCGTGGGCAACACGGTGGCCGATTCCTGGGCCAACCTCCTTGCCGGGCAATCCGGCATTGACCTCATCACCAAGTTCGACGCGTCGAACTTTGCCTGCAAGATCGCAGGCGAGGTCAAAGGCTTTGACCTGGAGTCGTACATCAGCGCCAAGGATGCGCGCGCGATGGACACCTTCATCCATTTCGGTGTCGCTGCAGCGGCGCAGGCTGTGCAGGACGCCGGCATTCCGACGGGTGAGGCGCTCAGCGAAGAATTCGCCACACGCATTGCCTGCGTGATCGGTTCAGGCATTGGTGGTCTGCCGCTGATCGAAGACACCCACGCCGAACTCACCAACCGCGGCCCCCGGCGCATTACGCCATTCTTCGTGCCTGCGTCCATCATCAACATGGTGGCGGGCCACGTGTCCATGCGGTTCGGCTTCAAGGGCCCGAATCTGTCGGTGGTGACGGCTTGCACGACGGGCCTTCACTGCATCGGTGAAGCGGGCCGCATGATCGAGTACGGTGACGCTGACGTGGTGGTGGCTGGCGGGACAGAATCGACTGTGTCCCCGCTCGGAATCGGCGGCTTTGCTGCCATGCGTGCCCTATCCACTCGCAACGATGATCCCAAGACTGCCTCCCGCCCTTGGGACAAGGACCGGGACGGTTTTGTTCTGGGCGAAGGTGCCGGGGTGATGGTGCTGGAAGAGTACGAACATGCCAAGGCCCGCGGCGCCAAGATCTATGCCGAGTTGAGCGGCTTCGGCATGAGCGCAGACGCCGGACACATGACGGCGCCCAACATGGATGGCCCGCGCCGCGCCATGCTCAGCGCGCTGCGCAACGCCGGGGTGAACGCCGACCAGGTGGACTACCTGAATGCGCATGGCACGTCCACGCCACTGGGGGACATCAACGAAACCAACGCCATCAAGTCGGCGCTGGGCGATCATGCCTACAAAACGGTGGTGAGCTCGACGAAGTCCATGACGGGTCACCTCCTGGGTGGCGCCGGTGGGATCGAAAGCATCTTCACGGTGCTGGCCCTGCACCACCAGAAGGTGCCGCCCACCATCAATCTGTTCAATCAAGACCCTGAGTGCGATCTGGATTACTGCGCAAATACTGCGCGTGACATGAAGATCGATGTTGCCGTCAAAAACAACTTCGGTTTTGGTGGCACGAATGGAACGCTGGTTTTCAAGCGCGTCTGAGGCCGACCGGCCAGGCCCGCGCGCCCACCGGGCCACAACTGTTCGCCGCGCTTTCTGGCTCCAAGCAGCTGGCGGCGAATGACTCGCATGTCCCGTCTGCCGCCCCCTGTGTCATATCCGCTCGGGCGCAGCATGGTGCTGGCGGCTCTTCTGGCGGCCCTGGCCTTTGGTGGGCTGGGTGGTCTCATTGGGTGGACTTTGCAGGGCGTACGGGCCGTAGGGTGGCCTACATGGATGGCTTACGCCGTTTGGAGTGGTGCTGCCATTGCAGCGTTTTGTTTTTGGAAACGCCAGTGGTGCGGTGCGCTCAGGTGGGACGGACGCCACTGGCAACTAGATGACGCGCGGCAACCCGACCGCTTTCTGGCACTTTCTGCCGCGCCTGAAGTCCTTTTGGATGTGCAATCGTGTCTGTGGGTGGCTGTCTCTCTGGAAGAGCGCAGACGCGTCTGGCTGTGGCTGGACCGGACCCGGCAGCCCGAGAGATGGATGGATTTGCGCCGTGCGGTATATTCGCGCGCCACACCGGGCGCAGGCGACAACGCTGACAACACCGCCCTGGCCAGCAGCCGTGAGGCGTGATTTCTGAGTACTCATGACTGTTATTCCGCCTTCTCCCTCCGAAGACAGCGATCTCCAACTGGTGGAGCGCACGGTGGCGGGCGATCAGCGCGCCTATGAGCTGCTGGTCATAAAGTACCAGCGCCGCATCGAGCGACTGATTGGCCGCATGGTGCGGGATACCGACCTGATTCCGGACATCGCGCAGGAAACTTTCATCCGCGCTTACCGCGCGCTGCACCAGTTCCGCGGCGAGGCGCAGTTCTATACGTGGCTCTACCGCATCGCCGTCAACACCGCCAAAAAGGCGTTGATGGACATGAAGCGTAACCCGGTGATCTCCGAGAACGCATTGCGGGGCGGCGACGAGGAAGATGAAACTTCCCGGCTGGGGCATGAACTAATCAGCGAAGAAACTCCCGAAACCGTGCTCGCCGCGCGTGAAATCGCGCAAACCGTCAACGCGGCGATGGAAGCTTTGCCTGACGATTTGCGGCAGGCCGTCACCTTGCGCGAAATCGAAGGGTTGAGTTACGAAGAGATCGCCACTGCGATGGGGTGCCCGATCGGCACGGTGCGGTCCCGGATTTTCAGGGCACGAGAAGCCATTTCGGCCCGCGTGCGACCTTTGCTCGAGAACCAATCGGGTAAACGATGGTGAGGTATTGGACATGAACCAGGCTGTATCAGGAAACGACGGGTCTTTGAAGAGCGCCATGATGGTGGATGAATTGAGCAAGCGACGCGAGCAGTTGTCCGCATTGGCGGATGGCGAGCTGAGGGGTGACGACTGGAGCCAGGCGCTCGCTTTCGCCTGCGATGAAGAAGGGCAGGCAACTTGGGAGCTGTACCACTTGGTGGGTGATGTGCTGCGTTCCCCCGATCTTGCCCAGGCAGCCGACTCCGCGTTCCTGGCTCGCTTGCGCACCCAACTGGCGCAAGAGCCCGTGGTGCCTCGGCAGTTGGAAACGGGCGCGCAGCCCACTGTGGTTGCAAATGTGCCCAGTCAGGTGGACGCGGCGGCCAATGCCTCCGTTTTTCGCTGGAAGATGGTCGCCGGTTTTGCATCGCTGGCCGCTGTGGCGGCCATTGGGTGGACCTCATTGGCCACCTTACAAGGAGGCGGTTCAGGCGCTGGCGCTCAGTTGGCCTCGGCGCCAGAGCGTGCTGCGGCAGAGCAGGGCGCTCCCGTCATTGCAGTGGCCGACAGCGATGGGCAGCAGGTCATGATCCGGGACCCCCGTCTGGACGAGTTGCTGGCAGCTCATAAGCAGTTTGGCAGCACATCGGCCCTGCAGATGCCCGCTGGTTTTCTGCGTAACGCAACTTTCGAGTCTCCAGGACGGTGAACCGAGGAGTTGGCGTGGTGGTGTGCGCTGCTGATGCGATGAGCAAGTTCGACGTGATTGCAAGCTTTCGTGCCCTCCATGCCCTGAGCGCTCGGTGGCTGTATGCGTTGGCGCTGGTGGCCGGGGCGCAGGCTGCTGCAGGCGCTGCGCCGGTGGACCCGGGGGCAGTCGCTGAAGGCTCGGGCGCTGGCGAGCGTGATGTGGCGCAATGGATTGAACGTGTGCGTGCCGCGCCGTGTGTCCGCCCTTACACAGGGACCTTCGTGGTGTTGGCCGCGTCCGGCGCCATGGCCAGTTCGCGCATCTGGCATGTTTGTGATGGAGCGCAACAGTTGGAGCGGGTGGAGGCCTTGAGCGGCACGCCTCGAACCATCTTCCGCCGGGACAATGAGGTGCGGACTTTTCTGCCGCAGTCCAGGGTGGTTCGCACCGACCAGCGCGAAGCCTCCGGCATATTCCCGCGCGTGCCAGTAGTCAGCGGCGCGGTCATTGGGAACTTCTACGGTGCTCGTTTCATGGGCCAGGAGAGGGTTGCCGGCCTGGTGGCGGATGTAGTGTGGTTCAAGCCCAAGGATTCGCTGCGTTTTGGATATCGGCTCTGGAGCGAGCGCGATACGGGCTTGGTCGTCAAACTGCAGACGCTGGGCGGCGACGGGCGTGTGCTTGAACAAGCGGCCTTTTCAGAGCTGGACCTGAGCGCTTCCGTCCGACCGGACCAACTCTCGCGCATGATGGACGCGACCGATGGGTACAAGCTTGTAACACCCACGCTAGCCAAGACCACGGCAAAGGCTGAGGGATGGCAGCTGCGGCAGCAGATTGCGGGTTTTGTGCCCGTGAGTTGCCACCGTCGCAGCGTTTCGCAGGACGAATCGTCCCAGAGCGTGCTGCAGTGCCTGTACTCTGACGGGCTGGCGTCGGTGTCGCTTTTTCTGGAGACGTTCGACCCACAGCGCCATCCTGCCCAGGCACAGGTCTCGGGTGTTGGTGCTACGCAGATGCTTGCGCAACGCCTGCCCCCCGATGTGTGGGTCACGGCCGTGGGCGAAGTGCCCTTGCAGACGCTGCGCTTGTTTACTGGGCAGTTGGAACGCGTGCGCTAGCCGGCTCTTTCCATTGCGGGGCGCTTGACCATTGCCTTTGCGCACATCGATGCGAACGGGCTGCGTTGGCTGGGAACCAATTGAAGGGACGCCCTTCACAATGACACACAGTTTGCTCACACCAGTCACCACAGCTTACGAAAGGTTGATGATGCCAATGTTTGATAAGAATTCGCTACGCTCCGTGGCCCTTGTCGCAGTATTCGCCGGGGTGTCTAGCCTTGCGATGGGGCCCTATCAGGCTGCCCACGCGCAACAAGCTGCAGCAGTGCGGGGATTACCTGATTTCACTGATCTGGTTGATCAGGTGGGTCCTTCGGTCGTCAACATCCGCACCATCGAGAAAGCCTCCGCGCGGGGCGGTACGAGTGGCATGGACGAGGAAATGCTGGAGTTTTTCCGCCGTTTTGGCGTGCCGATTCCCAACATGCCTCGCCAGCAACGCCCGCAGCGGCCTCAGCAGGAAGAAGAGCTGCAGCCGCGCGGCGTAGGCTCGGGATTCATCCTGACGGCGGACGGATTTGTGATGACCAATGCCCACGTCGTGGACGGTGCTGACGAAGTGATCGTGACACTCACTGACAAGCGTGAGTTCAAGGCCAAGATCGTAGGCGCCGACAAGCGCACGGATGTGGCAGTGGTCAAGATTGAGGCGTCGGGGCTGCCTGCCGTCAAGGTGGGTGATCTCAGTCGTCTGCGTGTGGGCGAGTGGGTGATGGCCATCGGCTCGCCGTTCGGATTGGAAAACACCGTAACCGCGGGCATTGTGAGCGCCAAGCAGCGCGACACCGGCGACTATCTGCCCTTCATCCAGACCGACGTTGCCATCAACCCCGGCAACTCTGGGGGGCCCTTGATCAATATGCGCGGAGAGGTGGTGGGCATTAATAGCCAGATCTATTCCCGTTCAGGTGGTTTCATGGGGATTTCCTTCGCAATTCCTATGGATGAGGCAATCCGAGTGAGTGACCAGCTGCGTGCGTCCGGCCGCGTCACACGGGGTCGTATCGGCGTTCAGATTGGCCAAGTGACCAAGGACGTAGCCGAGTCGATTGGCTTGGGCAAGTCCCAAGGGGCCTTGGTAACCGGTGTGGAGGCGGGCTCGCCCGCTGACAAGGCGGGCATAGAGGCCGGCGACATCATCACGCGCTTTGACGGCAAGCCCATTGAAAAGGTGGCGGACCTTCCGCGCCTGGTGGGAAACACCAAGCCTGGCAACAAGAGCACAGTCACCGTGTTCCGCCGCGGTACGTCCCGCGATCTGGCGATCACGATCGCAGAGATCGAGCCCGACAAGCCGTCCGCTACTAAGGCCCCCGAGCGCGAAGAAAAACCCAAGGCATCGCCGGCCGCCCAGCAGATTGGATTGGCCGTCACGGACCTCACCGAAGCGCAAAAGAAGGAGCTCAAGCTGCGCGGCGGCGTTGCCGTTGCTGCCGCAACCGAAGCGGCAGCGCGTGCCGGTTTGCGCGAAGGGGACATCATCCTGTCGATCTCCAACACCGAGGTGGCCAGCGTGAAGGACTTTGAAGCTGCACTGGCCAAGGCCGACAAGAGCAAGCCTATCAATGTGTTGTATCGCCGGGGGGAGTGGGCGCAGTATGCGTTGATCCGCCCTGCGCGCTGAGCATCGTCGTACCTCCGCCGTTCTTCCTAAACCCCGTGTGAATTGCGGGGTTTTTTGGGCGGCGGCGGGGCAGTTTAGCGGCAGGTGAAAACTCTTTTTCGGACCCAGTTAGATGTTAGTTTTTGCTAACTTCTGAAAACCTCTTCGACCAATTTCGATAGAATAGCGGCTATTGTTCAACCTAAATGTGCATATCGGTCGGAGATGGGTTCACGATGCGGGATGCGGCTGTGCAATGCACAGCTGATCCACAGCTCACCCACAAGTTGTCCAGCGTTGTTGCAGCGCCAACTGTGAATAAGTTGTGTATAAAATCCTTGTTGCAGCGTGGCAACTCCCCTCATCGACTCCTGTCCGGCATTCCGCACACGGGCTTTTTGCCTACAATGAAGACCCAACTATCGCAGTTGCCAATGATTGTTGGTTCAGGGCGCGTCGCCACTCGACGCGCCCTTTTTTCTTGTGGGCGCCGTTTTAATTCAATCACTTGACGCTTTCCGTTGATGAACCACATCAGAAATTTTTCCATCATTGCCCACATCGACCACGGCAAGTCGACGCTGGCTGATCGCTTGATCCAGCGCTGCGGCGGCTTGGCCGATCGCGAGATGGAAGCCCAGGTCCTGGACTCGATGGACATCGAAAAAGAGCGTGGGATAACCATCAAGGCACAGACCGCCGCGCTGCAATACAAGGCGCGTGATGGGCAGGTCTACAACCTCAATCTCATTGACACACCGGGCCATGTGGACTTCTCTTACGAAGTGAGCCGGTCGCTGTCCGCCTGCGAAGGCGCGCTGCTGGTGGTGGATGCCTCGCAGGGTGTGGAGGCGCAGACGGTGGCCAACTGCTACACCGCATTGGATCTCGGTGTAGAGGTGCTGCCAGTGCTGAACAAGATGGACCTGCCGCAGGCTGATCCCGAGAACGCCAAGGCCGAGATTGAAGACGTGATCGGCATCGACGCTACGGATGCGATCCCATGCTCCGCTAAGACCGGCATGGGGATTGATGAGATCCTAGAGCTGATCGTGGCCAAGGTGCCTGCGCCCCGCGGCAATCCTGAAGCCCCGTTGCGCGCGATGATCATCGACAGTTGGTTCGACCCCTACGTGGGCGTCGTGATGCTGGTGCGCGTGGTAGACGGCCGCCTGCTCAAGGGCGAGCGCTTCAAGATGATGGCGTCTGGCGCGGCCTACAACGCTGACAACCTTGGGGTGTTCACCCCTGCCAACTCGCCACGTGAGGCCCTCCACGCTGGTGAAGTGGGCTACATCATCGCGGGCATCAAGGAACTGAAGGCAGCCAAGGTGGGCGACACCATCACGCTCGAAAAGAAGCTCCCCAACAACATGGGGCCTGCAGACCAGGCGCTGCCGGGCTTCAAGGAAATCCAGCCGCAGGTGTTTGCTGGCCTGTACCCCACAGAGGCGAGCGAGTACGACCAGTTGCGCGATGCGCTGGAGAAGCTGCAGCTCAACGACGCCTCGCTGCATTTCGAACCCGAGGTGTCCCAGGCGCTGGGTTTCGGCTTTCGCTGCGGTTTCCTGGGCCTCTTGCACATGGAAATCGTGCAGGAGCGCCTGGAGCGCGAGTTTGACCAGGACCTGATCACGACTGCGCCCAGCGTCGTGTACGAAGTGGTCAAGGGCGACGGCGAAGTCATCATGGTGGAGAACCCCTCCAAGATGCCCGAGCAGGGCAAGATCCAGGAGATCCGCGAGCCCATCGTCACGGTGCACCTGTACATGCCGCAGGACTATGTTGGCCCGGTGATGACGCTTGCCAACCAGAAGCGCGGCGTGCAGATCAACATGGCCTACCACGGCCGGCAGGTAATGCTGACTTACGAACTGCCGCTGGGCGAGATCGTGCTCGACTTTTTCGACAAGCTGAAATCCGTGTCACGCGGCTATGCGTCGATGGATTACGAGTTCAAGGAGTACCGCGCCTCGGACGTGGTGAAGGTGGACATCCTGCTCAATGGCGAGAAGGTGGATGCCTTGTCCATCATCGTGCACCGTAGCCAGTCGGCGTACCGTGGACGCGCCGTGGCGGCCAAGATGCGCGAGATCATCAGCCGCCAGATGTTCGATGTCGCCATCCAGGCGGCCATCGGCGCGAACATCATCGCGCGCGAGACCATCAAGGCCTTGCGCAAGAACGTGTTGGCGAAGTGCTATGGCGGCGACATCACCCGCAAGCGCAAGCTGCTGGAGAAGCAGAAGGCGGGCAAGAAGCGCATGAAACAGATTGGCTCGGTCGAGGTGCCCCAAGAGGCGTTTCTGGCCATTTTGCAGGTGGAAGACTGATGCAATTCATGCAGATCCTCACCGCAATGGTCCTGGCGGCCTTTGCGGGATACATTGGTGCTTGGTACGCCGGTTTGCTCGAAGGAAACTTTGCGCTGCTGCTGTTTCTGGCCACAGTGGTCACAGGCGCCTATTGGCTTGCAGAACGCATGTACTTCTTGCCGCGCCGCCGGCGTGCGGCGCAGGCCATTGAAGACGCCGCTGCCCAGCGCCGCGCAGAACTGGACCGCATGGGCATCCGCCAAGTCGATGTCGATGCCGACGAGGCCAAGGGCCGGATCCTCATGCAGCCCTGGTGGCTGGACTGGACGGCTGGTCTGTTCCCGGTGATTGCGGCGGTGTTCTTTCTGCGATCGTTTTTGTTCGAGCCGTTCAAGATTCCGTCGGGTTCCATGATCCCGACGTTGCTGGTCGGCGACCTGATACTGGTGAACAAGTTCACGTATGGCGTTCGTTTGCCAGTGATCCATACCAAGATTACGGAAGGCAGCAAGCCTGAGCGGGGCGATGTGCTGGTCTTTCGCTATCCACCCCAACCCAGTCTGGATTACATCAAACGTGTGGTGGGTGTCCCGGGTGACGAGGTGGCATACATCAACAAACGCCTCACCATCAATGGCAAGGCCATCGAGACCCGTCCCGAGCCCGATTTCTTCGAAGAGGACTCGATGCGCTACTTCAAGCAGTTTGAAGAGCAGCTCGGAGGCCGCCCGCACCGGCTGTTGAACAACCCGGAGGTGCCTGGCTTTGTGCAGGGCGCAAGTAACTTTGCCTACCGAGAAAACTGCCGCTACAGTGTGGAAGGCGTTACCTGCAAGGTGCCTGAAGGCCACTACTTCATGATGGGCGACAACCGCGATAACTCGCTGGATTCGCGCTACTGGGGCTTTGTGCCCGAAGGCAATATCGTGGGCAAGGCCTTTTTTGTCTGGATGAATTTTGGCAATCTCAAGCGCATCGGCCCGTTCCATTGACCGGCCGGTCTTAGAGCACAAGGAGAGGGTAGTTATGACATTGCATCGCTCGGCCAGCCGTTCGCGTCAGCGGGGGTTGTCGTTCTTTGGTCTCGTGTTTATCGGCGTGTTCGCGGTGGCGGCCTTTGCAATCGGGGGGCAGTCCGTCCCGATTTTTATTGAGAACGTTGCCATCAACCGCGCCGTTGAGAAATCCAAGGTCGAGAGTTCGGTGGCGGGCATACGTGCTGCATTCGACCGCGCAGCGGCCATTGACGACATTACTTCCATTCAAGGCAAGGATCTCGAAGTGACCAAGCGTGGCGACAAGACGGTCGTGTCATACAAGTACTCCCGCGAGATCGCCTTGGCTGGCCCCGCCTTCCTGGTCTATCGCTTCGAAGGGCAGTCCAAATAGGTGCATTCCGGTCTCACTGCGCTGCAGGATCGCCTGCAGCATGTTTTTTCTGATCCCGCGCTGCTCCAGCGTGCAACCACGCACCGCAGTTTTTCTGCGGACCACAACGAGCGGCTGGAGTTTCTGGGCGACTCGGTGCTGAACCTCGCGGTGGCAAGCCTGCTGTACCAGCGGCTGTCGGCTTTGCCCGAGGGGGATCTCTCGCGGGTGCGTGCCAACCTCGTTAAACAGGACACCCTGCACCAGTTGGCGTTGCGTCTCAAGCTGCCGGAAGTTTTACGCCTAGGGGAAGGCGAGTCGAAATCGGGCGGACAGCAGCGTCCCTCCATCCTGGCCGATGCACTTGAAGCCCTGATCGGCGCCGTGTACCTCGACGCCGGGTATGCCAGCGCGGAAGCGCTGGTGCACCGGCTGTTCCAGGGCGTGGAGATCAACCCCCAGATGCAGGCGGCGTCCAAGGACCCCAAAACCGCTTTGCAGGAGTGGCTACAGGGCCGCAAAATGAAGCTGCCGCAGTACAAAGTAGTGGCCACCGTGGGTGCGGCGCACCGCCAGACCTTTGACGTCGAGTGTGAAATCACCGAACTGGGGCTTGCCGAACGGGGCATCGGGGGCTCACGCCGGGCCGGCGAGCAGGCTGCTGCTGCAGCCATGCTGGCGACATTGAAAGCGACTAAACGATGAATGAAGCTACTAAAAATGTAGCTGCCAACGCAGATGCAGTAAGCGCTCCAGTCCAAAATGACCTGGAGGCGATGCTCGCGGCTGCTGGCACGCCAGCGGCGGTGCCTGGGCAGCGCTGCGGCGTGATCGCGATTGTGGGCAAGCCCAATGTGGGCAAGTCCACGCTGCTCAATGCGCTGGTCGGGCAGAAGATCAGCATCACCTCGCGCAAGGCGCAGACCACGCGCCACCGCATCACCGGCATTCGCACGCGCGAGCAGACGCAGTTCATCTTCGTGGACACGCCGGGTTTCCAGACGCGCCACGCCACCGCCCTCAACAAGTCGCTCAACAAAACCGTGATGGGTGCCATTGGCGATGTGGATCTGATCCTGTTTGTGGTCGAGGCCGGTAACTTCACACTGGCCGACGCCAAGGTACTGTCGCTGTTCAAACCGGGCATTCCCACGCTGCTGGTGGCCAACAAGCTGGACATGGTGCACCGCCGAGCTGAGATTGCGCCCTGGCTCAAGAGCATGCAAGAGCGCCATCCGTTTGCCGAGTTTGTGCCCATGTCGGCCAAAAACAAAGGCGACATCGAGCGCCTGTTCGGCATCTGCGAAAAATATCTGCCTGAGCAGGGCTGGTGGTATGCCGAAGATGAACTCACCGACCGCAGCGAGAAGTTCCTCGCCAGCGAAACCGTGCGCGAGAAGCTATTCCGCTTTACTGGCGACGAGTTGCCTTACACCTCCACGGTGGTCATCGACAAGTTCGACGAGGAAAAAAGCAAGCAGCACAAGCGCCTCGTGAAGATCGCTGCCACCATCGTGGTCGAGCGCGACAACCACAAGATGATGGTGATCGGTGACAAGGGCGAGCGTTTGAAGCGCATTGGCACCGAAGCGCGGCAGGAACTGGAAAAGCTCATGGATGCCAAGGTGTTTCTGGAACTGTGGGTCAAGGTGCGCTCGGGCTGGGCGGACGATGAGGCCCGCGTCCGTTCCTTCGGCTACGAATGAGCCTTGCCGGCTGACCGCTCCCTGTTTCAAAGGCTGCTGCTTGTGACCGCGGGCGCCAGCCGCCACCTATCGCACTCTTCACACTCCCCATCCCACCGTGGCTGCAGCCAAGCGCATTGCCGATGAGCCCGCCTTTGTGCTGCACAGCTACGACTGGAGCGAGTCCAGCCTGATTCTGGAGGTGTTCTGCCGCCGTCAGGGGCGCGTGGCACTAGTGGCCAAGGGCGCCAAGAAGCCCAGCTCCAACTTTCGCCCGGTGCTGCTGCCGCTGCAGCCTGTGGCGCTGACCTACACCCTGGCGGGGGACGGCAACGCCGACATCCACACGCTCAAGGGCGCGGAATGGGTGGGGGGGCATGTGATGCCCACGGGCGACGCGCTGCTGTCGGGCCTGTACCTTAACGAGCTGCTGCTGCGCTTGCTGGCGCGTGCCGACCCGCACCCTGCGTTGTTCGATGCCTATGCCGGCGTGGTGCGCGTGCTGGCGGGCGAGCAGGGGGCTGCGACCTCACCCGAGCTGCTGGAGCCCGTGCTGCGCAGCTTCGAGTTGCTGCTGCTGCGCGAAATCGGTCTGCTGCCCGGCCTGGACGTGCAAACCATGACGCTGGCACCGCTCGCGCCCCAGCAACGCTACACCCTGGTGCCCGAAGGCGGATTGCGTGCGGCCTCTGCGGCCGACCGTGCAACACTGGAGGGCAGCCAGTGGCAGGCGCTGCAGCGTGCGCTTGATGATGCCGCCAGCTACACCGCCACTCTGCGGGCCTGCGCCCCGGTGGCAGCCGAACTCAAGCCCCAGCTGCGCGCCGTGCTGCAATACCATTGCGGCAGCCCCCTGCTGCGCACCCGCCAGCTTATGATCGATCTGCAGGCCCTATGACCTCGACCCACCCAAGCCTCCCACGCCCCACCGCACTGTCCGTCAACGTCAACAAGGTCGCACTCCTGCGCAACACCCGCCACCTGGGCATTCCCAGCGTCACCCGCGCTGCAGAGCTGTGTCTGCAAGCCGGTGCCCAAGGTATCACCGTGCACCCTCGGCCCGACGAGCGGCACATCCGCGCGCACGACGTGTTCGAATTGGCTCAGTTGATGAAGGCCTGGCCCGACCGCGAATACAACATCGAAGGCAACCCCACGCAAAACCTGATGGACTTCATCCGCCAGGTGCGCCCGCACCAAGCCACCTTCGTGCCCGACGGCGAAGATCAGTTCACCAGCGACCACGGCTGGAGCTTTCCGCAGGACGCCGAGCGCCTCGCGCCGCTCATCGCCGAATGCAAGGCCCTGGGCGTGCGCGTGAGCCTGTTCATGGACCCGGTGCCTGCGCAGATGGCTGCCGCCCGTGCCGTGGGTGCCGACCGCGTGGAGCTGTTCACCGAGCCATACGCCGCCGCTTGGGGTACCGCGCAGCAGGCGGACCAGGTGGCGCGCTACGCGGCCGCGGCCCAGGCTGCGCTGGATGCTGGCCTGGGTGTGAATGCGGGGCATGACCTGAACCGTGACAACCTCGCCGCTTTTGTGCGCGAAGTGCCCGGTGTGCTGGAGGTCTCCATTGGCCACGCACTGATCGGTGACGCGCTGGAGCTGGGCTACGCTGCCACGGTGCAGGCCTATCTCGCCTGCATTGCAGACGGAAGCCGCTCTGCGAATAACTCCTGATTTGATAGCTACTAGCGCTTGATTGATAAGCGCTAGTGGCATATTTGACCCAAATTTCCATGATTTACGGCATTGGCACCGACATTTGCGATGTGCGCCGCATCGCCGCCAGCTTGGAGCGCAACGGTGAGCGGTTTGCGCAAAAGGTGCTGGCCGATGGCGAACTGGCCACCTGGCGCGAGCGCAGCGGGCGCTGGCCGGACCGGGGTCTGCGATACCTGGCCACGCGTTTTTCGGCCAAGGAGGCCTTCAGCAAGGCCATTGGTTTGGGCATGCGCATGCCGATGACGTGGCGCCATTGTGAAGTGGCCAAGCTTCCGAGCGGCCAGCCCGTGATCGTGCTGCACGGGGCGCTCAAGGACTGGTTCGAAGCCCGGGGCCTCAGGGCCCATCTGAGCGTGACTGATGAGACCGACTACGCCGCCAGCTTCTGCGTGGTCGAAAAATTTGAATAAGAATGGGCTCTAGCGCTTGATTAATAAGCACTGGCAGCTACATATTGCATAGCAAACTACTCCGCCCCACACCATGACCGAACATGCTCCCCTGATCCTGGATGTCGCAGGCACCACCCTCAGCGCTGCGGACCGCCGCCGCCTGGCCCACCCGCTGACCGGCGGGGTCATCCTGTTCGCCCGCAACTGGGAGAACCGCGCCCAGCTGCTGCAGCTCACCAGCAGCATCAAGGCCGTGCGGGATGACCTGCTCATCTGCGTGGACCACGAAGGCGGCCGCGTGCAGCGTTTTCGCACCGACGGCTTCACCCATCTGCCCCCCATGAGCGCGTTTGGCGAGCTGTGGATGCACGGGGACGGCAAAGGCGGCCCGGGCAGCGGCGCCCTGCGGGCCACCAGCGCCGCCACGGCTGCGGGCTATGTGCTGGGCAGCGAGTTGCGCGCCTGTGGGGTGGATTTCAGCTTCACGCCCGTACTGGACCTGGACTTTGGCGAAAGCGGCGTCATCGGCGACCGCGCCTTCCACCGCGATCCGCGCGTGGTGGCGCTGCTGGCCAAGAGCCTGATGCACGGCCTGCTGCAGGCGGGCATGGCCAACTGCGGCAAGCACTTCCCGGGGCACGGCTTCGTCAAGGCCGATTCGCACACCGAAGTACCGGTGGACAAGCGCAGCCTCAAGGCCATCCTGGCGGACGACGCGGCGCCGTACCCCTGGCTCAGCAACACGCTCACCAGCGTGATGCCGGCGCACGTGATCTACCCCAAGGTGGACAGCCGCCCGGCCGGCTTCTCGCAGCGTTGGCTGCAGGAGATCCTGCGCCGCCAGATGCGCTTTGACGGCGCCATCTTCAGCGACGACCTGAGCATGGAAGGCGCCCGCCGGCTGGACGGCGAAGTGGTGAGCTACACCGACGCCGCCGTGGCCGCGCTGGATGCGGGCTGTGATCTGGTGCTGCTGTGCAACCAGAGCGTGGGCGACGGCAAGCCCGTGGACGAACTCATCGAAGGTCTGGAAAAGGCCCACGCCCAAGGCCGCTGGCAGCCCAGCGTGGACAGCGAAGCGCGCCGCGTGGCGCTGCTGCCTGAAACGCTGCCCCAGCCCTGGGACGAGCTGATGCTGCAGCCCGCGTACATGCAGGCGCTGGACCTGTTGCCCTGAGAGGGCAAGCGACTGAGAGTCTTGTGCCGCTGCACGCCTTGCACCTTTCAAACCCAGCCAAAACTCGGGGCCTGTAAGCCGTCAAGGCACAGGCGAAACCGCCGCCGCAGCTGATGGCGCGGGAGCAGCGACCGCCTCGGCCGCCTGCGCGGCCTGCGGCTCCGCTGCCGCAGGCTCCGGCGGCGGCACCCCGTGGAAGCGACGCACCACCCGCTGGAACACCAGCGAGTTCGGGATCTGCAGCCACGCGCCCGTGCCGTGGGTTGCGCCGCCATGGTCTTCCAGTGTGGTGTACAGCAGGTTGATGTCCACAACGCGGCCCTTGGCGCCGGGTTTTTCGGCCGTGTCCAGCACCTCGATGTATTCGCCTATGCGGTAGGGCCGCACCGTAAAGATCAGCAGTGCGCAGAACAGGTTGGACAACACGCTCCACGCTGCAAAAAACGCCACCGCGCCCACCGTGGCAAACCCGGTGAAGGCCGTCCACAGCACAGTGGCCGACACGCCCAGGCGCTCTAGAACCAGCAGCATGGCACCTGCCACGGTCACCCATCTGATCAGGCCGGTCATGGGCACCACCAGCGCGTCGGGCACCTGGTAATGGGCGCTGGCGCGGCGCACCAAGCGTCGCAGCACGCGCTGCAGCAGCCAGGCGGCCAGCACGATCAGCAGGATCTGCAGGCCGGGGACGATGATCTCCAGCCAGTCCTGGATCCAGTCGGGGAGGCGGGTTTTGAGAACTTGCATGCGGGAAATCGCCGTTTGCGTGGCCGCTTGCGCGTTGCGCTGCGTAGCCTCAAGAGGAAAGAAGGAAGTGAACCAGTTCAACTGCGCAATTGCTCCACAGTGTCCATTTGCATTTCAAAGCTGAAAAAGCGGTTGCGGCCTTGGGCCTTGGCCGCATACAGCGCCTGGTCGGCGCGCATGATCATGCTCTCGGCGCTGGTGCTGTCGTCGGGCACGCAGGTGGTGATGCCACCCGACAAGGTCAGTGTGTCGCCCAGGGGCGAACCTGCGTGAGGCAAGGCACGCACCTTGAGCATTTGCCCCAGCGCCCGCGCAAACGTCATGGCGCCAGATCGCGGCGTGTTGGGCAGGATCAGCGCAAACTCCTCACCCCCGTAGCGCGAGGCCACGTCGCGTGGGCGCACGCACACCTCGCGCAGCAGGCGGCCCACCTCTTTGAGGCAAGCATCGCCCTGCACATGGCCGCTGGCGTCGTTGAACAGCTTGAAGTGATCCAGGTCGCAGAGCATCAGCGTGAGCGGTGTGCCGTCGCGCCGCGCGGCCAGGATTTCGTGGTGCAGGATGCGGTCGAAGCCTCGGCGATTGATCAGGCCGGTGAGGGAATCCATCTCGACCATCTCGTTCAGCCGCTGGTTGGCCTGATGCAGCTCGGCAGACATCGCTACGAGGCGTCGGCGCATGTCCAGCAGGCGACGCATGGCGCGCAGCTTGGCCATCAGCACGATGGGCTTGACGGGTTTGACCAGGTAATCGTCGCCACCCACCTCGATGCCGCGCCATACGTCCAGTTCGTTGTCCAGGCCCGACAGGAAGATGATCGGCGTCCAGTCGCCCGCCTCGCTCTCGCGCATCTGCTGCGCCACCCAGTAGCCATCGTGGCCGGGCAGCCGGATGTCCAGCAGCACAAGGTCCGGCCGGTGGGCCTTGAAGAGCTGCAAGGCCGCGCCGCCTTCTGGCGCCTCGTAAATGTCCGACACCCCTGCCTGCCGCAGCTCGGCTACCAGTGCCGCGCGCACTGAGGGCTGGTCTTCGACCACCAGCACTGAAAACGCATTGCCCGCCGGAAAGTGCGCAGTGGGCGGAGGGTTGGAGGCGTTGCTGGAGGGGCTGAACGGCACGGTGGGTCTCCTCGGGGCCATCAAGGGGCGCGGCATGCGGCGCCCCGGGGCTCTACAACAGCCGAAGCGAGGGCTTCAGCCCTCCCGGCGCAGCGCGGGGAACAGGATCACGTCGCGGATGCTCGGGCTGTCGGTGAGCAGCATCATGAGCCGGTCGATGCCGATTCCGCAACCCCCCGTGGGCGGCATGCCGTATTCCAGCGCCCGCACGAAGTCGTGGTCGTAGAACATGGCCTCGTCGTCCCCGCTGTCCTTGGCCGCCACCTGGGCGTGGAAGCGCGCGGCCTGGTCCTCGGCGTCGTTCAGCTCGGAAAAACCGTTGCCGAACTCGCGGCCGGTGATGTACAGCTCAAAGCGCTCGGTCACCTCGGGACGCAGGTCGTTGGCGCGCGCCAGCGGGCTGATCTCGGTGGGGTGCTCCATGATGAAGGTGGGCTGCCACAGCTTGTCTTCCACCGTCTCTTCAAAGTACAGCACCTGCAGGCTTGCCAGCGAGCGGGTGGAGAGCTTGTCCTTCTCTTCCGTCAGGCCCAGCTTCTTCAAGGCGCTGATGAGCCAAGCGGCATCGTCCACGTGGGCGCCGGCTTCGGTGTACTGGAAGATCGCCTCGCGGATGGTCAGGCGGGCAAACGGCTGGCTCAGGTCCACTGCACGGCCCTGGTAGGTCATCTGCAGGCTGCCTGTGGCCTTCATGGCCACCTCGCGGATCAGCGTCTCGGTGAAGTCCATCAGGTCCAGGTAGTTCCAGTACGCCGCGTAGAACTCCATCATGGTGAACTCGGGGTTGTGGCGTACCGAGATGCCTTCGTTGCGGTAGCTGCGGTTGATCTCGAACACGCGCTCGAAGCCCCCCACGATCAGGCGCTTCAAGTACAGCTCGGGCGCGATGCGCAGGTACATCTCCTGCTCCAGCGCGTTGTGGTGCGTGACGAACGGCTTGGCGTTGGCACCGCCCGGGATGGGGTGCAGCATGGGCGTCTCGACCTCGAGAAAACCGTGGCTCACCATGAACTCGCGCAGGCCGCTCACGGCCTTGCTGCGGGCCACGAAGCGCTTGCGGGCGTGCTCGTCGGTGATCAGGTCCACATAGCGCTGGCGGTACTTCTGCTCCTGGTCGGCCATGCCGTGGAACTTGTCGGGCAGCGGGCGCAGGCTCTTGGTGAGCAGGCGCAGGCTGGTCACCTTGACCGACAGCTCGCCCGTCTTGGTCTTCATCAGCGTGCCCTCGGCGCCCACGATGTCGCCCAGATCCCAGTGCTTGAACGCGGCGTACAGCTCTTCGCCCACGGCGTCGCGGGTGATATACAGCTGGATGCGGCCGCCGACTTCGCCCAGCGATCCGTCCTGCACCGTGGCAAAGCTGGCCTTGCCCATCACGCGCTTGAGCATCATGCGGCCGGCCACGGAGACGCTGACGGGCGCGGCCTCCAGCGCCTCGGCGGTGGCTTCGCTGTGGTCCAGGTGCAGCTGGGCGGCCTTGTGGGCGGGCTTGAAGTTGTTGGGGAAGGCGACGCTCCCGCCACTGGCTTGCACATCGCGCAAGGCGCGGAGCTTTTCGCGGCGCTCGGCGATGAGCTGGTTTTCGTCCTGGGGCGCGGGTGCGGGGTTCTGTTCAGACATGGGCCTGTGTGCGGTAGGGAAATGGAGGGGGCTGCGGAAACGGGGGGCGGCGCTGCTGCAGGCAACACGCCATGCCGCGAACCCCAAATGAGGCAAGGCGGCGCCCGAGAAAGCCAAACCCGTGATTTTAGGGCTTCCGCCCCGGCGCCGAGCTGCGCAGCACGGCTACGGCCGTGCGGGCAATGATGCGCAGGTCCAGCCACAGTGACTGCGTGCGCGCGTATTCGCAGGCGTAGCGCAGCTTGGCGGGCAGAATCTCGTGCACGTAGGTGCGCTCGGGGTCGCTGCTGTGCGCCAGCAGCGTGCTTTCGTCGCGAAACGCCAGCGAGGCCAGGTCGGTGATGCCGGGCCGCACGCTGAACACCTGCTGCGCCACCTCCGGCGGGTACAGGGCCACGTAGCGCGGCACCTCGGGCCGGGGGCCGACCACGCTCATGTCGCCGCACAGCACGTTGGCAAACTGGGGCAGTTCATCGAGCTTGGTGCGGCGCAGGAAGTGCCCCGCACGGGTGATGCGCGCATCCGCCCCGATCGTGATCGCCGGGCCCGCCTGGTCAGCCCCGATGCGCATGGTGCGGAACTTGGCAATGCGAAAGTGCCGCCCGCCCCGGCCCACCCGGGTCTGCCGGTACAACACCGGGCCGGGCGAATCCAGCCGCACCCACAGCGCGATGGCCGCCAGCAGCGGCGCCAATGCCAGCAGCGCGCTGGCGGCAAACAGGATGTCAAAGAGCCGCTTGGCCATGGGCGGGTGAGGGCTGTCAGCCACCCAGCAGCTCGTGCAGTGCGGCAATGACCCGGTCCTGGTCCGCGTCGCTCATCGCGGTGAACAGCGGCAGGCTCACCATGGCCTGGTAGGCCGCGTCGGCGTGGGGGAACTGTTCGGGCGCCAGGCCATAGCGGTCGCGCCAGTACGGGTGGCGGTGCAGGGGGACGTAGTGCACGCTGGTGCCAATCCCGCGGTCCGACAGGCCCTGGATAAGGTCGTCGCGGCCCAGGCGCGCACCGGGCGCGAGCCGCACCACATAAAGGTGCCAGGCGTGCTGGTCGCCAACGGGCGCGGTGGCGGGCAGCACCAGCGGCAGATTGGCGAGCGCGGCATGGTAGCGCTTGGCCAGGTATTCGCGCCGCTGCACGAACTGCGGCAGGCGCGCGAGCTGTTGCACGCCCATGGCGGCGGCTACGTCCGTCATGTTGTATTTGAAGCCGGGCGCGACCACTTCGTAGTACCACGCCGGGGTCTTGGAAGTGAAGCGGTCGAACGCGTCGCGGTTCATGCCGTGCAGGCGCATCACGCGCATGCGCTGGGCCACGGCCTCGTCGCGCGTCACGGCCATGCCGCCTTCGCCGGTGGTGATGGTCTTGTTGGCGTAGAAGCTGAACACCGTCACGTCGGACGGCAGCTGCCCCACCAGCGTGCCGCGCCAGGTGGTGGGCAGCGCGTGGGCGGCGTCTTCCACCACTTTCAGGCCATGTTCCCGGGCGATGGGGAGGATCGCATCCATGTCGCACGCCAGGCCGCCGTAGTGCACCGGCACGATGGCCTTCGTGCGCGGCGTGATGGCGGCGCGCACGCGCGCAGGGTCCATGTTCAGCGTCACCGGGTCCACGTCCACCAGCACCGCGTCGGCGCCCAGGTAGCGCGCCACCTCCACCGTGGCGGTGAAGGTGAGCGTGGGCGCGATCACCTCGTCGCCCGGGCCGATGCCCAGCGCCTCCAGCGCCAGGTGCAGGCCGGCGGTGGCCGAGTTCACGGCCACGCTGTGCAGGCCGCCGCCCAGGTAGTCGGTGAAGGCGGCCTCGAATTGCTTGGCCATGGGCCCGGTCGTCACCCAGCCCGAGCGCAGGGCTTCGGTGACAGCGGCGATTTCGGCATCCCCGATGTCGGGGCGTGCGAAGGGGAGGAAGGGAAGGGCGTTGGAGGTGGGGGCAGTCATGGGCTTTCCGGCGTGGTGGGCCGCCGGCCAATAGGGTGGTATTCCAGGCCTGCCTGCTGCACGGTGGCGGGGTTAAACAGGTTGCGCCCGTCAAACACCACCGGGTGCTTCAACGTGGCGGCCAGGTGGGCGAAGTCGGGGCTGCGGAACTCCTTCCATTCGGTGACGATGACCAGCGCATCGGCGCCTTCCAGCGCAGCGTCGGCCTGTGGCGCATACCGCAGGTGGGCGCGGTTGCCCAGGGCGGCTTGCGCCTGCGGCATGGCTTCGGGGTCGTAGGCTACTACTTCTGCGCCACGCGCTAGTAGCTCTTCGATCACGGTGACACTGGGCGCTTCGCGCATGTCGTCGGTGCCGGGCTTGAAGGCCAGGCCCCACAGCGCAAAGCGGTGGCCTTGCAGGCGGGGGCCGAAGCGGGCGACGATCTTGTCGATGAGCACGCGCTTTTGCCGCTCGTTCACCGACTGCACGGCCTGCAGGATCTGCAGCGGCTGGCCGACCCCTTCGGCGGACTGGATCAGCGCGCGCACGTCCTTGGGAAAGCACGACCCGCCGTAGCCCGTGCCGGCGTACAAAAAGTGCGTGCCGATGCGCGGGTCCGAGCCGATGCCGATGCGCACGTTTTCGATGTCGGCCCCCAGCTTCTCGGCCAGCAGCGCCAGCTCGTTCATGAAGCTGATGCGCGTGGCCAGCATGGCGTTGGCGGCGTATTTGGTGAACTCGGCGCTGCGCACGTCCATCTCGACCAGGCGTTCGCGGTTGCGCATGAAGGGGGCGTACAGCGTGCGCATCAGGGCGGTGGCGCGCTCGTCGTCGCTGCCCACCACCACGCGGTCGGGGCGCATGAAGTCCTGCACGGCCGAGCCTTCCTTCAGGAATTCGGGGTTGGACACCACCGAAAACTCCGCCGCCAGCCCGCGCGCGGCCAGCGCCCGCGCCAGCACGCCGCGCACCTGCTCGGCCGTGCCCACGGGCACGGTGCTCTTGTTCACGATGAGCTTGTAGCCGGCCATATGCTGACCCACAGCCTCGGCGGCGGCTAGCACGTGCTGCAGGTCGGCCGAGCCGTCTTCCTGCGGCGGCGTGCCCACGGCGATGAAGACCACGCTGCCGTGCGCCACGGCCGCGGCAACGTCGGTGGTGAAGGACAGGCGCCCGCCCTGCGCATTGCGGCGCACCAGGTCTGGCAGCCCCGGCTCGTGAATCGGGATGCCGCCCTGCTGCAGCGTGGCGATGCGCGCGGCGTCGCGGTCCAGGCAGACCACGTGGTTGCCCATTTCAGACAGGCAGGCGCCGGTGACCAGCCCCACGTAGCCCGTGCCGATGACGGTGATTTTCATGACGATGACAACGGTGAAGAAGACGGTTTGACCACCCAGCTCAGGCGGTGCGTGCGCACGACGGGCAGCACGGCCGGCAGCACGGCGGCCGCCGGGGCCAGCAGCGCGGGGGGCAGGCGGCGCGCCAGCGGCGGCGCGAGCGTGAGCCGGCGCGAGGCGATCTGCGCCCCCGGGAACAGCCGCTGCACCTCGCGCAGCGGCACGCCCTGCACATCAGGGTTGCGCGGGTTGCCCACGGTGAAGTCGTACACCAGCACGCCGCCGCCCGGCGCCACCCACTGCCACATGCGCTGGGCCAGGGCGGTGCGAAATGCGGTGTCCAGCACCGAGCTGAACAGCGTGAAGGCCAGCACGGCCTGCTGGCTGCCGGGTGCGATGGGGGCCTGCAGCGCGTCGCCCGGCGTGATGCGCACGGCGGCGGGCAGGCGCTCGCGCGCCTGCGCTGCGCGCTCGGGCAGCAGCTCCAGGCCCTGCAGTTGCGCCGGGTCGGCGCCCAGCCGGATCAGGTCGTGCAGGTTGCCGCCGCTGCCGCAGCCCACTTCGGTCATGGCCAGGCCCGCCAGACTGTGCCAGCCGTGGGCCAGCCACAGGCGGCGCAGGGCGCGCAGGCGCTCTTGCTGGGCCTGCAGGGCGGAGGCGCTGGCATACAGGCTGTAGCGCTGCGCGTCCTGCGCGGCATCGCGCCGGGCGTAGCGTGCGGCCACGGCCTGGGGCTCGGAGGAGGGCGGGGGCACGGGGCTCATCGCGTGATGCGCGCAAATTGCGAGGACGGCGCCTGGCCGCGCAGCACGTCCCACAGGCCGCGCCAGGTGCCCAGGCCGTAGGCCACATGGTAGGCGGCAATCACCACCGGCAGCCAGGGCAGGGCGGCCAGGTGGCCGCTGGCCACGGCGGCCTGAACGCTGACGGCGCCGAGATACGTGCCATACGCGCCCAGCAGAACGGCCAGCGGCAGGGCCATCCACGGCGCCAGCAGCACGCTGGCCAGGAGCGCTGCCACGAACACCGCCGGCACCAGCTGGCGCACCGAGCCTGGCTGGCCATGCTTGCGCATCACAAACGGCCGCCAGTAGCCGTACTGGCGCTGCTGGGCAAACAGGTGGCGCAGCGAGCTGCGCGGGCGGTAGTGCGAGCGGATGCGGCTGCTTTGCCAGATGCGTGCGCCGCCCAGGCGCAGGCGCAGGTTGTGCTCGTCGTCCTGGTTGCGCACCAGGGCCTCGTCAAAGCCGCCAAAGCGCTCCAGCGTGGCGCGGGGCCAGCAGCCCAGGTACACCGTGTCCACCGGGCCTTCGTATGCCGTGTCGCGCGAGCGGGCGCCGCCCACCACCCAGCGGCTCTGGAACGCGGCGGCAATCGCCTGGCCCACGTGGCCCACGCCCTCGGCCACCCAGGGCCCGCCCACGTTGTCGGCGCCGGTGCGTTCCAGCGCTGCGAGGCACTGGGCCAGGTAGTCCGGCGCAAAGCGGGTGTGCACGTCCAGGCGCGCAATCACGCTGCCGCGCGCTTCGCGCAGGCAGGCGTTCAGGCCGGTGGAGACGATGCGGCCGGGGTTGTCCACCCAGCGCAGGCGGGGGTCGGCCGCGCAGCGCGCCTGCAGCCGCTCGCGTGTGCCGTCATCGCTGCGGCCATCGGCCACCAGCACCTCCATGCGCCAGCCTGCGGGCAGCTGCTGGGCCAGCGCGCTGTCGCAAAACGCATCGATGTGCGCGGCCTCGTTGCGGCAGGGCGCAATGACGCTCAGGCACTGAGATTCTGGAGGGTGGAGGAACATGCGGTGATTGCTATATTTTAAGTAGCTGCTTGCGCTTACTGGATAAGCGCTAGCGGCCAATTTTGCTTGAATTCTGGTGGCGTGCCGCGGCGCGGGCCTGCAGCAGTTCGCGGTACAGCGCATCCATGCGGTCCATCTGCAGCCGGCGGTCGCCCTCGCGCTGCATCAGCGCGGCGTTGCGCTGGCCGGTGGCTTGGGCCGCCGCATCATCCTGCGCCAGCTGGGCCAGCGCGTGCGCCAGGGCGGTGCTGTCGCGCGCGGGCACCAGCCAGCGGGGCTCCAGCCACTGGGTGTTGGCCTGCAGCTGCGTGGCCACCACGGGCAGGCCGCAGGCCATGCTCTCCAGCACGGACACCGAGGTCGCGTCCTGCGTGGGCACCGACACCGACACCTTGCAGCGCGCCAGCACGCGGGCCATGCCCGCATCGTCCTGGCGGCCGTGAAAGCTCACCAGCGCCTGCAGGCCCTGCGCGGCCACCTGGGCGCGCAGCGGGGCTTCCATCGACCCGCCGCCCAGCAGGTGCAGGTGCAGCGGCAGGTGGGGCTGCGCCCGGTGCAGCTGGGCCACGGCGTCGATAAGGGTGGGGATGTTGTAGTTGGGCTCCCAGGAGCGCAGGCTCACGATCTCGAAGCCCGGCTTGCCCTGCCACGGCACGGGCGCAAAGCGCTCCAGCTCCACGCCCCAGTGGATGCAGTGCACGGGCGCGGTGGGCTGGTGGCTGTGCGCCGCGTCCACCAGGCTTTGCGAATCGCCGGTGATGAGGTCGGCGCAGCGCAGGGTCCAGGCCGTAAGCCAGCGCATCCAGGGGCTCGCGTGGGGGGTGACCAGCAGGTCGCTGCCCCAGGCCGTCATCACCAGCGGGTGCCGGCCGGCGCGGGCGCCCAGGTAGCCGTAGGACGTGGTGTAGTGCGCGTGCACGATGTCGGGCGCCAGGGCGGCGATGGCGCGGCGGGCAACGCCCGCGCGCAACAGCCACTGGGCCGAACGGCGCACGGGGCGCAGCACCTGCTGGTGCACGCCGTCGATGGGCGCGGGCCGCGCGGTGACCAGCGACACGCGCCAGCCGCGCGCACGCATCTCGCGCGCCCAGCGCTGGATGTGGGGGCTGGTGGCATCGCCCAGCAGGCACAGGTGCGGCGACGCGGCGGCGGGAGCTGTCATGGTCACGGCGCTCCGGCGGGGTTCGCGCTGGCAGCGGGCAGTTCGCCCGCCCATGCGGCGTAGTGCACTGCCATCTCGGGGTGCTGCGCCAGCAGGGTGGCATCGCGCGTGCGCACGTCGCCCACCACCCGCGCCGGTTGCCCAGCCACGATGGCGAAGTCCGGCACCTCGCCGCGCACCTGGGCATAGGCGCACACCACGGCGCCCTTGCCGATGCGGCTGCCTGCCTCAATCAGGCTGTGCGGGCCGATGAACGCATAGGCGCCGATGTGCACGGGCGCCTGCAGGTAGCCGGGCCGCTGCCCTGCGGGCCCGGCATGGGTTGCGTAGCTGCGCCCCATCAGCCGCACGGCGCGGTGCGAGCTGTGGGTGACCACGCTCACGAAGTTGGTGATCTGCGCGCCTTCGCCGATGGTGAGGCCCCCGGCCGCATCCAGAAAATTGAAGTGGCCGATGAACACATGGTCGGCGAGGACAAGGCCATCCTCGCCCGCGATGCAGGTGCTGGGCGCAATGCGCGTGTGGGGCAGCGGCAGGCCCTGGGCCGAGCGCTCGCCGAACACCATGCGGTAGAACAGCGCCTGCCACAGGCGGCGGCGCCAGCGGTTAAGCCAAGCTCTCATGCGGAATGTCCTTCCATGTGGCCAGGGCCCAGAAGTAGTACGCAAAGTAGGCCAGCATACTGATCGAAACGCCCCAGCCCGCACCCACCAGCCCCCCGTAGGCAAGCCCGCCCAGCAGCCCCGCAAAGTAGGCCACTTGCCCCGCAAGGGCCAGCCGCAGCGCCCAGGCCTGCGCGCGCCACGCCATGGTCACCACGGCCAGGGGCGATGCGATGAAGTGCAGCGCAATGTACAGCGCCAGCGCGCGGGCCAGGGGCCCCGTTGGCGCCCATTGTTCACCGAAGGCCCAGGCAAACAGCGCTGGCCCCGCCAACCACAGCACCGCCGCTAGCGGCGCGGCCAGGGCGATCAGCAGCAGCAGTGTGCGGCGCACCAGCGCGCGCGCCTGCTCTGGAGTGCGGGCCTGCAGCAGGTGGGGGTACAGCGACTGCGACAGAGCACCACCCACCAGCGTGGCGGGGGCCTTGAGGTAGCGCACGGCGAGGGCCCAGTAGCCGGCCGCGGCGTCCCCGGTCCAGGTAGCCAGCAGCACCAGGGTCAGCGTGTCTTGCAGCGCGCCCAGAAACGCGTGGGGCGTGTTGAGCCACGGAAAATCGCGGTGGCGCCGTGCCATAGCCTTGAGGCCGGCGGACGGCTGGCGCCACAGCCCCGCCCAGCCGCCGTCGGGCGCTGGGCGGGCCAGCAGCCATGCCGCCACCAGGCTGGCCCCCGTGGCGCCCAGCACCAGCCCGCCAGGGCCTGCCGACAGCGCGCCCAGCGCCAGCTGCAGGCTGGCGCCGCCGCCGTGTTGCACCAGCCGCGCGCTGGCGAGCAGGCCAAAACGCCGCGACCGCGTGGCCCACATCGTGAGCCACTGCACGGCCCCACCTGCCAGCACCGCCGCAGGCAGCGCCCAGGCCAGGGGCAGGCCGCGCGCGAGGTGCAGGCCCAGCCCCACAGCGACCGACGCTGCCGTCACCGCTAGCAGGATGCGCGCACACAGCGCCATCAGCTCGGCCGCGCGGGGCTCCGAGGTTTCAAGCGGAAGGGCAAATTCATACCGCGCGCAGCCGATGACGGCGATGTTGGTGGCAATGGCCCAGAGCAGCGCAAACTGCCCGAACGCGTCGGGCATGTACACGCGGGTGAGGGCCGGGCCCAGCAGCAGCGGAACGGCATGGGCCGCCGCGCTGCCCGTCAACAGGGTCAGCGTGGCCCGCAGCATGCCGGGCTTCATGGTTCGCTCTGGGGCTCGGGGTGGTAGCCCGGCACCAGCTGATGCAGCAGCGCGATGATGGCGTTGCGGTCGCCCTGGCCCACGGCGTCCTTGAGCGCGTTGAGCTGATGCTGCAGCTCGGCCCACGGCAGGTATTCCTCGCGCGCGCGCAGGATGCGCGGGTGGGCAGTCGGCAGGGGGTTGTCGCCGATCAGCAGTTCTTCAAACAGCTTCTCGCCAGGCCGCAGGCCGGTGAACACGATCTCGATGTCGCCTTCGGGATGGTCCTCGTCACGCACCGTCAGACCCGACAGTCCCACCATGCGCCGTGCCAGTTCCAGTATCTGCAGTGGCTCGCCCATGTCCAGCAGGAACACGTCCCCGCCTTCGGCCATGGCGCCGGCCTGCAGCACCAACTGGGCGGCCTCGGCAATGGTCATGAAGTAGCGGGTGACCTCGGGGTGTGTGACGGTGATGGGCCCGCCGGCCGCGATTTGCTTGTGAAACAGCGGGATCACGCTGCCGCTGGAGCCCAGCACATTGCCAAAGCGCACCATGGACAGGCGGGTGGGCGCTGCTGATGCGCTGCTGGCGGGGGCAAACGGCGGCGTGGCGCTGGCGGCAATCGCCTGCAGCACCATTTCGGCCACGCGCTTGCTCGCGCCCATGATGTTGGTGGGCCGCACCGCCTTGTCGGTGGAGATCAGCACGAAGTGCCGGGCGCCGCATTCCATGGCCGCTTGCACCATCTGCAGCGTGCCGAACACGTTGTTCAGCACGCCTTCGCCCGCGTTGGCTTCCACCATCGGCACGTGCTTATAGGCGGCAGCGTGGTAGATGGACACCGGGCAGTATGTGCTGCAGATCTCCTTCATGCGCGCGGCCTGGGTGATGCTGGCCAAGAGGGGCACCAGCTCGCACGTGTGTTCGCCCTGCTGCGCCAGGGCCTGCAGTTCGTGGTGGATGGTGTAGAGCGCATATTCGCTGTGGTCCACCAGCAGCAGCAGCGTGGGGCTCTCGCGCACGATCTGGCGGCACAGCTCACTGCCGATGCTGCCACCCGCGCCTGTCACAAGCACCACGGTGCCCGCCAGGTTGCGGCCCAGCAGGCCCGGGTTGGGAGCGACGGGCTCGCGCCCCAGCAGGTCCTCGATCTCCAGGTCCTGGAAGTCGGTGAGGGTGACGCGCCCGCTGGCCAAGTCCGACAGGCCGGGCAGGGTGCGGATGCGCACGGGCTGGTCGCGCAGGCTTTCGATGATTTCGCGCCGCCGCTCCCGCGTGGCGCTGGGCAGGGCCAGCAGCACGTCGGTGATGGCCAGGTGCTGCACCATGTCGGGCAGTGCCTGGGTGGCGTAGACCCGCACGCCATTGATGCTGCGGCCAATCTTGGTGGCGTCGTCGTCCACAAAGCCTTTGAGCTCGTACTGCCGCATGCTGCCCAGGCCGGCTGCGGTCTGCGCGCCTGCGCTGCCCGCGCCATAGATCAGCAATCGGTAGGCCGGGTTACGGCTGCGCCCCGCCAGGACCAGCCAGCCCAGCGCGCGGCTGGCCCCCACCAGCAGCATGAACAGCAGCGGCTGCAGAATGCCCACGCTGCGGGGTACGCCATCCCACTGGGCCGCCAGCACACACACCGCCAGAAGCGCGCCATAGATGGCCACCGCCTTGCCCGTGGTGATGAGCGCCGTGAGCCCCGTGTAGCGGAAGATGGCCCGGTACAGCCCCAGTTTGGCAAACACTGGAAACGCGAGCGCAGGTGCAAGCACGTAAACCACCCACTGCATGCCCTGAGGCCAGTGCGGCGTTTCCAGCCGCAGCGTGAAGGCCAGCCACATGGCGGCGACACCCATGATCACGTCCAGCACCACCACCACGAAGCGCTTGGCCGCTCGCGACCAACCCAGGATGCGACTCAGCATGGGTGTACAAGAACGGCGTAGGCGGGCGGCTTGGAGGCGGTGAGTCGGCTCATGGGGCGGGCGCTATCCCCGTACGCTCCAGCACGTCTCCCACCAGTTCCAGCCGCACCAGGGGGTTGTCCAACTCCATCAGCCGCTGTTTCAACTCTAGCGGCACGGGTAGCAGCTCACACCACCGATTGGCCACCCAGCCGCAGTCGTCCAGCTGAGCCGGGGTGGGCGTGGCCGCAATGGCGGCGTCGGGGTCGCGCTGGTGCAGGGTGTGCAGCACCTGGGCGAGGGCCGTGGCGGCTTTCTTGAGGTCCGCCGGTACTGGGACAGTGAGGTCGTCGTCCAGATGGCCCACGTCGGCAATCCAGAGGCCATGGGGCAGGTGGCTGCGCTGTGTGATGCGAAAGCGCTGGCTGCCTCGGCACAGCAGCGTGATCAGCCCCGGCTGCGGGGTGTCGATCTGCTCGATGACGGCCAGCGTGCCCACGTCGCTGAACTGCTCGTCGGGCGCGCCGGCCTGGCGCACCTCGCGGCCCTGCGTGAGCGAGACCACTCCAAAGGGTGCACCCGCCTGGTGGCATTTGCGCACCATGTCGAGATAGCGCACCTCGAACACGCGCAGCGCCAGCAAACCACCGGGGAACAGCACGGAGCCCAGCGGAAACAGGGGCAGGGACGTCAGGGTGAGGGGTTGGGTCATGTAATCGAAACACCTTGGCCCGCTATCATCCCATGATGCCGCCCGCTTTCGCGGCGCGCCCTTGCTTTTGTCTTATCCATGCTCTACCAGATCGCCTCATTCCTGCTCGACGTAATCGGAGGCCTGCTTACCGGGGCATGCCTGTTGCGGCTGTACATGCAGTGGCAGCGCATCCCGTTTGGGAACCCCGTCGGCGGGCTGATCTTTGCCTTGACGGACTGGCTCGTCTTGCCCTTGCGCCGGGTGATCCGGCCAGTGGGGCGATTTGATGTGTCGAGCTTGGTGGCGGCCGTGCTGCTGCAACTGGCGCAGTACTTCTTGCTCACGCTGCTGCTGGGCGCCGCATCGGCCTGGGCCTGGTTGCCTTGGCTGGCGCTGTTCGGGCTCGCGCGCGTGGCTGTGTCCGGGCTCATCGGGCTGCTGATCGTCTATGCCGTGCTGTCGTGGGTGCAGGCCCGTTCGCCGCTGGCCGATGTGATCACCCGGCTGAGCGAGCCCGTGCTGCGTCCGTTCCGCCGCATCATCCCTCTGGTGGGGGGCATCGACCTGTCGCCGCTGGTGGTGCTGGTGCTGCTACAGGTGGTGATGATCATGCTGGGCCACCTGCAGGCTAATGTGATGAGGTAGCCCCCCCTCTGCGCCGCGCACGGCGTTTTACCCCGGGGGGCGATGGGCACGCGCCGATATTGGCGCACACTTGTCCTGCTGGGTGTTTTTTTTGATCAAATCGGCCTCTAGCGCTTATCTGGTAAGCGCTGGCAGCTATCAAAAAAGAAGCGGCGCTCTCGCGGGGCGCCTTTTGCAGACCACCGGGTCTCGCGGAGGTCTTACATCACCGCGTCGGCCGGCAGGCGCTGCAGCATGGCCAGGCTGCTGGCCACGGTGTTGCGCAGCTCGCGGCGGTCGCAGATGAAATCGACGGCGCCCTTGGTCTGCAGGAATTCGGCGCGCTGGAAGCCTTCGGGCAGCGTCACGCGCACGGTGGATTCGATCACGCGGGGGCCGGCAAAGCCGATCAGGGCCTTGGGCTCGGCAATCACGATGTCGCCCACGAAAGCAAAGCCTGCGCTCACGCCGCCCATGGTCGGGTCGGTCAGCACGCTGATGTAGGGCAGGCCCTTCTTGGCCAGGCGGGTGAGGGCGGCGTTGGTCTTGGCCATCTGCATCAGCGACAGCAGGCCTTCCTGCATGCGCGCGCCGCCGGTCGCGGTGAAGCAGATGAAGGGCACCTTCTGCTCGATGGCGGTTTCCACGCCGCGCACGAAGCGCTCGCCGACCACGGAGCCCATGGAGCCGCCCATGAAGTCGAACTCGAAGCAGGCCGCCACCACATTGACGCTTTTGACCGCGCCGCCCATGACGATGAGCGCGTCGGTCTCGCCGGTGTTCTCCAGGGCTTCCTTCAGGCGCTCGGGGTACTTGCGGCTGTCCTTGAACTTGAGGGCGTCCACGGGCAGCACTTCCTGGCCGATCTCGTAGCGGCCTTCGGCGTCCAGGAAGGCGTTCAGGCGCGCGCGGGCACCGATGCGGTGGTGGTGGCTGCAGTGGGGGCAGACGTTCTGGTTTTGCTCCAGATCGGTTTTGTAGAGCACCGTCTCGCAGCTCGGGCACTTGGTCCACAGGCCTTCGGGCACCTGGCGGCGCTCGGTGGGGTCGGTTTGCTGGATCTTGGAGGGCAGAAGTTTTTCAAGCCAGGACATGGTGTTCTCCTTGGGAATAGCGCAGCCCGGTGGGGCTGCGCCGGGCTGCATTATGCGTTGGGGGCAGTATCCAGGGCCTTGCGGATACCGCGCAGGAAGTCGATGGTCAGGGGCACCACCTTGGCGTGCTCCTGGTCTTCGATCAGCTGGATGATGCGGGTGCCGATGACCACGGCATCCGCCACCTTGCCAATGGCCTGGGCCGTGGCCGCGTCGCGGATGCCAAAGCCCACGCCCACCGGAATCTGCACATGCTGGCGGATGCGCGGCAGCATCTGCTCCACGGCCGAGGTGTCGAGCGCCCCCGAGCCGGTCACGCCCTTGAGCGACACGTAATACACATAGCCGCTGGCCACGCGCGCCACCTGGGCCATGCGCTCGGACGTAGAGGTGGGGGCCAGCAGGAAGATCAGGTCCATGCCGTGCGCGCGCAGATTGGCGGCAAAGGCCTCGCACTCTTCGGGCGGGTAGTCCACGATGAGCACGCCGTCCACGCCAGCGACAGCGCAGTCCTTCACAAAGGCGCCCTCGCCATGGATCTGGTCGTAGCGCTCCACGGGGTTGGCATAGCCCATCAGCACCACCGGCGTGGTGCTGTTGCGCTTGCGGAATTCGCGCACGTGGTCGAGCACCTGCACCATGCCCACACCCAGTCCCAAGGCCTTTTCGCCGGCCTTCTGGATCACGGGGCCGTCGGCCATAGGGTCGGAGAAGGGCACGCCCAGCTCGATCACGTCGGCCCCCGCGTCGACCATGCCGTGCATGAGCGCCGGCGTGATGTCGGCAAACGGGAAACCGGCCGTGACATAAGGAATCAGCGCCTTGCGGCCCTGGGCTTTCAGCTGTTCAAAAGTGGTCGCGATGCGGCTCATGGCTTGGCGTCTCCTGGGGCACCCTTGACAGTCAGACCGCGCATGGACGGGCGGTCATAGAAATCCTCTCCCGACAGGTCGGCCACGGTGCCGATGTCCTTGTCGCCCCGGCCCGAGAGGTTGACCAGGATGGACTGGTCCGGGCGCATGGTCTTGGCCAGCTTCATGCCGTAGGCAAAGGCGTGGCTGGATTCCAGCGCGGGGATGATGCCTTCGGTGCGGCACAGGAAGTGGAAAGCCGCCAGCGCCTCCTGGTCGGTAATGCCCACGTACTCGGCGCGGCCGATTTCTTGCAACCACGCGTGCTCGGGGCCCACGCCGGGGTAGTCCAGGCCCGCGCTGATGCTGTGCGTTTCGGTGATCTGGCCGTTGGCATCCTGCAGGATGAAGGTGCGGTTGCCGTGCAGCACGCCGCTGCTGCCGCGCTGCAGGCTGGCGGAATGCTTGCCGCTGTCCAGCCCCTCGCCAGCCGCTTCCACACCGATCAGGCGCGTTTTCTCGAACGGGATGTAGGGGTGGAAGATGCCCATGGCGTTGCTGCCGCCGCCCACGCATGCGATCACGGCGTCAGGCTGCTGGGCCGCGATCTTCTGTTCCGCCAGCATGGCCGGCATCTGTTCGATGGCTTCCTTGCCAATCACGCTCTGGAAGTCGCGCACCATCATCGGGTAAGGGTGAGGGCCGGCCACGGTGCCGATGATGTAGAAGGTGTTGTCCACGTTGGCCACCCAGTCGCGCATCGCTTCGTTCAGCGCGTCTTTCAGCGTCTTGCTGCCCGACTCGACGGGCACCACGGTGGCACCCAACAGCTTCATGCGGAACACGTTGGGACTTTGGCGCTTCACGTCTTCGCTGCCCATGTACACCACGCATTCCAGCCCGTAGCGGGCGCAGATGGTGGCAGTGGCCACGCCGTGCTGGCCGGCACCGGTTTCGGCAATCACCCGCGGTTTGCCCATGCGCTTGGCGAGCATGGCCTGCCCGATCACGTTGTTGATCTTGTGGGCGCCGGTGTGGTTAAGGTCTTCGCGCTTGAGGTAGATCTGTGCGCCGCCCAGCTCGCGGCTGGTGCGGGCAGCGTGGTACACGGGCGAAGGGCGGCCCACGAAATGCTTGAGCTCGTACTCGAATTCCGCGAGGAACTCGGGGTCGTTCTGGTAGCGGGCGTAGGCCTCGCGCAGCTGGGCAATCGCGTGGGTGAGGGTCTCACTCACGAAGCTGCCGCCATAGGGGCCGAAATGGCCCGAAGCATCAGGTTGCTGATAGGAATTCATGCGGATTCTTTGCAAGTTGTGCATCGGCCGCGCGCACGGCGGCAACGAAGCGTTGGATCTTGTCGGCGTCCTTGATGCCCTTGATGGGCTTGCCATCAGGGCCATCGGCTTCGACGCCGGAGCTGACATCAACCGCCAGCGTGGTGCAACGCGGGCGGACTTGCAAAATGCCATCGGTCACGTTTGCAGGCGTGAGTCCACCAGACAAAACGAGGTGAGAGCTGACGCTTGGTGGAAGGAGTGACCAATTGAATGCCTTGCCGCCGCCGCCATAACCCTCGACATGGGCGTCGAGCAGGATGGCCTGGGCGTGGGAGTAATCGAGCGCGTATTTTACGAGGTCGAAGTGTGCCGCCTCGTCGCCCAGGGGAATTCGCGCCGCGCGCAGGTAGGGCCGCGCGCCCTGACTGGTGGCAACCAGACACTCCTCGGGCGATTCATCACCATGAAATTGGATGGTAGCGCTTGGTATCAAAGCGCTGGCAGCTATCACATTGATAGCGGTCTCATTCACCACCAGCAAAACGGGAGTGACGAAAGGGGGAAGGCGGCGGGCCAGTTCTGCGGCGCGTTCCAGAGTTACCGCACGGGGGCTTGGCGCGTAAAGCACAAAACCTACCGCATCGACCCCTGCAGCCACGGCCGCATCCACGTCCTGCTCGCGTGTCAGGCCGCAGATCTTGATGCGTGTGCGGGCGGGGGCGGGCGTGGTTGGGAGTGCGGCTGCTTTCATGGCAGCCAATCATACGCAGCCGTGCGCTCGGGCAATGCCCATTCGGGGCCGTAGACGGGGCCTTGAAAGTACAAGCCATCCGGCGAGAACGTCGGCGCCGCGACCTTGCGCGAGCGCGCTTGCAGCACCTGTTGCATCCATTGCGGCGGTTGGTCGCCCTGGCCCACGGTGATCAGGCAGCCCATGATGTTGCGGATCATGTGGTGCAGGAAGGCATTGGCCTCAAACTCGAAGCGCCAGTAGCAAGGGCTCCAGCCCAGCTCTGTGTGCGGGTTGCCCTGGCCGCGCCGTGAGATGTCGATGCGGTGCAGCGTCTTGACGGGTGTCTTCGCTTGGCAGGCCGAAGCGCGGAACGAGGTGAAGTCGTGCTCTCCCAGCAAAAAGCCGGCAGCCTCGCGCATGGCGCCCAGATCCAGTGGGCGGTAGACCCAGCCCACTCGCCCGGCATCCACACTGGGGCGCACGGGGGACTGCAGGAGCACGTAGGCGTAGCGCCGTGCCACGGCGCTGCCCCGCGCATGGAAATTGTCTGGTACGGCCTGCGCCCATTGCACGGCAATGTCGGCGGGCAAAAAAGTGTTGGTGCCGCGCACCCACGAGGCGGGCGGGCGCTGCAGTGGCGTGTCGAAATGCACCACCTGCATCAAGCCGTGCACCCCTGCATCCGTGCGGCCTGCGCACAGGGTGCCGACGGGGTGCGTAGCAAAGCGGCCCAGGGCCGCTTCGAGTTTGTCTTGAATGGTGTTGCCAGACGGCTGGCTTTGCCAGCCGCTGTAGGTGCTACCGTTGTAGCTCACACTCAGGGCCACCCTCATCGTGCGGCCTGGGGCAGGGTGGGGGCGCGGTGTGTCAAAAGCGCCCGCAGGTGTGGCATCAACCCAGTTCGGCCAGCATGCGCTGGGCGCGGGTTTTCAGGGCGCCGCTGGATTCCGCCACTACTTCTTCGATCAGCGTGCGTGCACCGTCGGTATCGCCGATCGCGTTGAACTCTTCGGCCAGTGCCAGCTTGGTGGCCAGCGGGTCGTCTGAACCGGCTGCGCCATCGTCCGAAAGATCGGCCACCGGTGCGGGGGCGGCTGCCTTGGGGGCGGGCGCCGCCATGGGTTTGACGGGGGCGTTCAGGTCGAGCGAAAGTTCGCCCAGGTCAAATTCCATGGGTCCGGAGTCCTGCGCCTGGCCCGACAGGGGCATGGGGCCCGAGGGCGCCATGCTCAGGTCGTCAGTCGGAAAGTCCAGGCTGGCGACGGGAGGTGGTGCCATGGGGCTCGGCGCAGTTTCCTGGGCGTTCCAGGCAGGCGCTGCCGTGGCTTGAGACACATCCGGCAAATCCAGACCGGGGCGCAGTGTGGGGGGCTCGTCTTCGTCGCGTGCAGCGCTGCGCGAGTGGGCCGCTGCGGCTGCCGCTGCAGCGGCAAAGCCGCCGGGGGCCGCGGGGGGCGCGTCGGTGAGCGCGTCGTCCGGCAGATCCAGGTCGAGGTCCAGATCCAGGTCGGGCGGCATGGCTGCTGCAGTCGCAGCCGCTGTTCCGGCACCCGCGCCGGTGAACGTGCTGGGGAAGCCGCCGGGTGGTTGCGATGGGTAGTCGTCGTCGCCCATTCCAGGGCGGCCGCCAGGCTGGTACAGGCGGTTGTCGGGATCCAGGTCACGGCCCAGTTCGGCGATGCGCGCCCAGTCCGGGCCTTCGCCCTGGGTCAGCTTGAACACGTCACCGGCCACTGCCTCCAGGGCCTTGCGGTCCTGGCGTTTGGCGTAGATCTCGCCGAGCTTCACATGCACCGACACCCGGGCGGGGTTGTGGCGAATGGCCTCCTTGAGGATTTCCTCCGCCTGCAGGTCGCGCCCATAGGCCAGGTACACGTCGGCCTCGGCCACGGGGTCCACGTCGCCGCCCGCGTCGAGTTGGCTGGGCGAGTAGGCCATGGACGAGCCGGTGGTCATCTCGCTGTTGGCGGTGTCTACACGCTGGCCGCCGCTGGCGCCGAAGAACGAATCGGGCTGGATGCGGCTTTCCAGGAAGGAACTGTCCACGCCAGCGTTTTGCTTGCGGCGCTGCACCACGCGGTAGGCGCCATAGCCCAGCAGCAATGCCAACAGGCCGCCACCCGCCAGGGGCAGCACGGGGTCGTCCATCAGGCCCGACAGGAAGCCGGGCTCCTCGGCCGGTGCGGGGGCTGGCACTGGCGCGGGCGCTGGGGCGGGTGCGGGTTCAGGAGCCGACGCGGGTTCGGAAGCGGCTTCCGCAGCTTCGGCAGCGGGGGCGGGGGCGCTGGCAGAGGTTTCGGGGGCAGATGCCGGCGCCTCCGGGGCGGTTGGCGTGGCGGGCACGGCGGGTGTTTGCACAGCCACACCAGCGGGGGCGCTGGCGGCGCCTGCCGCGGCAGGGGCGGCGCTGCCCGTGGGGGCCGACGCTGCGCCCAGCTTGTTCAGATCGGTGATGTTCTTCGACAGCTCGGCCATGCGCGTGGCGGCTTCGCTGGCTTGCTTGTCACGGGCCACCTGGTCTTCCGCGGCCTTTTGGCCGGTGACGGAGCCTTTGGACAGCGTGAGCTTGTCGGGCGCCGTGGTGGCAGGCTTGCGGTCTTCGACACGGGTTTGCACCGTGCCGGTGGCAGAGCGCTGCGCGGCGGCCACTTCGGTAGAAGGGGCTGCGCCCGCCAGCTTGCGGCGGAATTCGTTGAAGTCGCGGGCCTGCGCCGACAAGATCTGGCGGGCTTCGGCGGCGGGGGTCGCTTGTGCGGCAGCCTGGTCGGGCATCTGAAGCACGGCGCCGGCCTTGAGGCGGTTCACGTTGCCCTGGATGAATGCGTCGGGGTTGGCGCGCATCATGGCGACCAGCATCTGGTCGAGCGAGACATCCGCAGGGCGGTAGGCGTTGGCAATGCGGCCTGCCGTATCGCCGGCCTGAACCGTCACGCCATCGGCGGGTGCGGTGCGTGGTGTGGCGGCCGGACGCGGTGCTGAGGGCGCTGCGGCCGATTCGCTGCGGGCCGGGGCGGGGGGCGTGGCGCGTGTAGACGGTGCAGGCTGCGCGGCGGGCGCAGTGATCTGGGGCGACGCCGTGACTGCGGGCGCCGGGCGGCGCAGCGTGGGCGGATCGAACAGCATGGTGTAACTGCGCAGGATGCGGCCCGTGCCCCAGTTGGCGTCCAGCACCAGGTCGAGGAAAGGCTCGTTGACCGGGCGGTCACTGGACAGGCGCAGCACGGCGGTGCCGTCGGCGCGGCGCTGCAGCTGGATCTGCAGGCTGTTCATCGTCTGGGTGTATTCCATGCCCTGCGCACGGAAGACTTCGGGCGAGGCGGCTGTGGCCCGCAGCGTATCGGCCTCGGCGGGCGTGATCTGGGGGAGGTCGATCTCGGCGCGCAGAGGCTCGCCCAAAGCAGACTGCACAGTGATGCGACCCAGGGCCAAAGCGGCTGCGTCTCCAGCGTAAAAGCCAGCCGACACAACGGCCGCAGCCGCCAAGGCAGAAATTTTCCAACGATGCATGTTTGCCAACAACTGATTAGGATTTTTTGCGGCTCGGTCGAGCGGTGCAGTTTTTCTCATAGTCTGATCCCCGCCCCGGCGCGTGAAAATATGTAAAAAGCACCATAGCATCAATGTTTTGCACTGACAAGCTGAGGTGGCGCCGAAGCTTTGTGCGGCGGCCCCACGCCCCAACTTGGGGCATTGGGTTGTTGCCAATTGCCAACGACCCGTAACCGGGTGTGTCAAGACGTTGGCTGTAAAAAAGCGCCCACAACGGCCGTTATGCGCGCTTTTTCGAGGGAGGTGTGTAGCGGTTTCAGGCGTCCAGCAGGATACGCAGCATGCGGCGCAGCGGCTCGGCGGCGCCCCACAGCAGCTGGTCGCCGATGGTGAAGGCGCCCACGTACTCTGGGCCCATGGCCAGCTTGCGGATGCGGCCCACGGGGATGGTCATGGTGCCGGTTACGGCGACGGGAGTCAGATCCTTGATGGTGGCTTCACGGGTGTTGGGAACCACTTTCACCCATTCGTTGTCGGCGGCGATCATCGCCTCGATGTCCGCCACAGGCACGTCCTTCTTGAGCTTGAAGGTCAGCGCCTGGCTGTGGCAACGCATCGCACCCACGCGCACGCAGAAACCGTCCACGGGGATGGCGGCGGTGTTGAAACCTTCGCCCTGGCCCAGGATCTTGTTGGTCTCGGCCATGCCCTTCCATTCTTCCTTGGACATCCCGTTGCCCAGGTCCTTGTCGATCCAGGGGATCAGCGAGCCGCCCAGCGGCACGCCGAAGTTGGCAGTTTCGGAAGCGGAGAGACTGCGCTGCTTGGCGATGACCTTGCGGTCGATTTCGAGGATGGCGCTCTTGGGGTCATCCAGCAGGGCGCGGACTTCGGCGTTCAGTGTGCCGTACTGCGTGAGCAGCTCGCGCATGTGCTGGGCACCGCCGCCCGAAGCGGCCTGGTAGGTCTGGGTGCTCATCCATTCCACGAGGCCCGCCTTGTACAGCGCGCCCACGCCCATCAGCATGCAGCTCACGGTGCAGTTGCCGCCGATCCAGTCCTTGCCGCCGTTGGCCAGGGCATTCTTGATGACAGGCATGTTCACCGGATCAAGGACGATGACCGCGTTCTTCTCCATGCGCAGGGACGAGGCCGCGTCGATCCAGTGGCCGTTCCAGCCCGCGGCACGCAGCTTGGGGTACACCTCGTTGGTGTAGTCGCCGCCCTGAGCGGTGATGATGATTTCGCAGCGCTTGAGAGCATCAATGTTGAACGCGTCCTGCAGCGTGGTCTCGTTCTTCGCCTGGGCGGGCGCCTTGCCGCCTGCGTTCGACGTGGAGAAGAACATGGGCTCGATCAGATCGAAGTCCTTCTCTTGTTCCATGCGGTCCATCAGAACCGAGCCGACCATGCCGCGCCAGCCGACCAACCCTACCAACTTGCTCATTTCAACGCCCCTTTTCAGTGTAAGAAACAGTGCCCGACCGGGACTGGACCTTTGCCCCGGCTCGTCTGGGCCAGGGAGGGCGCACGACGATACCGGAGCTAGGTCAGCCCTTAATGGTCGTGGTTTTGGTGGTGATTGCGCGCACAGCCACGCCTGCCAGGGCGGCAGTAGCGGTGTTCATCAGGGCGAACGGGCGGGCGGCAAACATTGGGCGGGATTGTAGCGGATAAGCCTTTGACCGCAGTCGCGCGGATGGGGTCTTGGCGGTTTTCGACCGTTTTGATCGCCGTTTCGCGTTTTTCCGATGTTTTCTGGATACAGGCTAAACCGTCCGGTCATGAAAAAAGCGCCGCAGGGGGCGGCGCTTCTTCGTGATGGGGTGGCTTTACAGGGCCGGGCGTCAGACTCACTGCGCCGACAGCGCCTTCACCACCGCATCGCCCATCTGTGCAGTGCCCACCTTGGTCGTGCCTTCGCTGAAGATGTCGGGTGTGCGCAGGCCTTGGGCCAGCACCTTTTGCACCGCGGCTTCGATGCGCTGGGCGGCGGCTTCCTGGTTCAGGCTGAAGCGCAGCATCATCGCGGCCGACAGGATGGTGGCCAACGGGTTGGCCACGCCCTTGCCGGCGATGTCGGGGGCGCTGCCGTGGCTGGGTTCGTACAGGCCCTGGTTGCTGCTGTTCAGGCTGGCCGAGGGCAGCATGCCGATGGAGCCAGTGAGCATGGAGGCTTCGTCCGACAGGATGTCGCCGAACATGTTGCCGGTCACCACCACGTCAAACGCCTTGGGGGCCTTGACCAGCTGCATGGCCGCGTTGTCCACGTACATGTGCTGCAGCTCGATGTCGGGGTATTCCTTATGCACGTCGGTGACCACATCCTTCCAGAACTGGAAGGTTTCAAGCACGTTGGCCTTGTCCACGCTGGTGACCTTTTTGTTGCGCTTGCGGGCGGCCTGGAAGGCGACGTGGGCGATGCGCTCGATCTCGGGACGGCTGTAGCGCATGGTGTCGAAGGCTTCCTCGGCACCGGGGAAGTGGCCATCGGTGGCCACGCGGCGGCCACGCGGCTGGCCAAAGTAGATGTCGCCCGTCAGCTCGCGGATGATGAGGATATCGAGGCCCGCGATGAGCTCGGGCTTGAGGCTCGATGCGCCCACCAGTTGCTCGTAGCAGATGGCGGGGCGGAAGTTGGCGAACAGGCCCAGGTTCTTGCGCAGGCCCAGAATGGCTTGCTCGGGGCGCAGGGGGCGGTCGAGCTTGTCGTATTTCCAGTCGCCCACGGCGCCGAACAGGATGGCGTCGGCCTCTTTGGCGAGCTTGAGGGTGGAGTCGGGCAGCGGATGGCCGTGGGCTTCGTAGGCGGCGCCGCCGACCAGGGCGGATTCCATCTCGAACTTCAGGTCCAGCACTTCCAGGACCTTGACGGCCTCGGCGACGATTTCGGTGCCAATGCCGTCACCCGGCAGAACTGCGATTTTCATGACTTAATGTGATTCAAAAACGATAGCTGCCAGCGCTTGTTTAGTAAGCGCTAGCGGCCAATTTGACCTGAATTTTTTTGATCAGGACACCATGGTGTGGGCCAGCCACGGCTTGGTGGCCAGGCGCTGGGCTTCAAAGGCCTTGATCTTTTCCGACTGGCGCAAGGTCAGGCCGATGTCGTCGAAGCCGTTGAGCAGGCAGTACTTGCGGAAGGCCTGCACCTCGAACGGAATCTCTTCACCCTGCGGGCGCACGATGACCTGGCGCTCCAGGTCGATGGTGAGCTGGTAGCCGGGGAAGGCCGCCACCTCATCAAACAGCTGGGCCACAGTGGTCTCGGGCAGCACGATGGGCAAAAGGCCGTTCTTGAAGCAGTTGTTGAAGAAGATGTCGGCAAAGCTGGGCGCAATGATCGCGCGAAAGCCGTACTGGTCCAGCGCCCAGGGCGCGTGTTCGCGGCTGGAGCCGCAACCGAAGTTCTTGCGCGCGATCAGGATACTGGCGCCTTGGTAGCGCGGCTGGTTCAGCACGAAGTCGGGGTTGGGCTTGCGCTGGCTTTCAGGGATGCCGGGTTCGCCCTTGTCCAGGTAGCGCCACTCGTCAAACAGGTTGGGGCCAAAGCCCGTCTTCTTGATCGACTTGAGAAACTGCTTGGGGATGATGGCGTCAGTGTCGACGTTCTCGCGGTCCATCGGGGCCACGAGGCCCTGGTGCACGGTGAATTTCTGCATGGCGTGTGTATTACTTATTTGTTGGCCGCGCGCTCGATGGCACCGCCAGCGCGCTGTACGTCCTGGCCCACGCCCTTGACGGTGTTGCAACCCGCCAGCACAAAAGCCAGCGCGAGGGTGATGAATGCAGCAGTCTTTTTCATGATGCGCTCCTTGGTTGTCGATCAGGCGAACTGGCGGATGTCCACGAAGTGGCCGTGCACGGCGGCAGCGGCAGCCATCGCGGGGCTGACGAGATGGGTGCGGCCACCAGCGCCCTGGCGGCCTTCGAAGTTGCGGTTGCTGGTGGATGCGCAGCGCTCGCCGGGCTCCAGGCGGTCGGCATTCATGGCCAGGCACATGCTGCAGCCAGGTTCGCGCCATTCAAAGCCTGCGGCCTTGAAGATTTCGTGCAAGCCCTCGCGCTCGGCCTGCTCTTTGACGAGGCCCGAGCCAGGCACCACCATGGCCAGTTTCACGTTGCCGGCCACCTTGCGGCCCAGGTTCTTCACTACGGCGGCGGCTTCGCGCATGTCTTCGATGCGGCTGTTGGTGCAGCTGCCAATGAACACCTTGTCAATGGTGATGTCGTTGATCGGCTTGCCGGGCGTGAGGCCCATGTAGGTCAAGGCGCGCTCGATGGCACCACGCTTGTTGACGTCCTTTTCCTTGTCCGGGTCGGGCACGCGAGCGTCCACGCCCAGCACCATCTCGGGGCTGGTGCCCCAGGTGACCTGCGGCACGATGTCGCCCGCATCAAGCTTGACCACGGTGTCGAACTTTGCGTCGGCGTCGGAGTGCAGCGTCCTCCAGTACGCAACGGCCTGGTCCCATTCCACGCCCGTGGGCGACAGGGGGCGGCCCTTGACGTATTCGATGGTCTTGTCGTCTACCGCCACCAAGCCTGCGCGGGCACCGGCTTCGATGGCCATGTTGCACACGGTCATGCGGCCTTCCATGCTCATCGCGCGGAAGACGGAGCCTGCAAATTCGATGGTGTAGCCCGTGCCGCCGGCCGTGCCGATCTTGCCGATGATGGCCAGCACCACGTCTTTGGGCGTCACCCCTTTGGCGAGCTGGCCGTCCACCTGCACCAGCATGTTCTTGGCCTTCTTGGCCAGCAGGGTCTGCGTGGCCATCACGTGCTCGACCTCGGAGGTGCCGATGCCGTGGGCCAGTGCGCCGAACGCGCCGTGCGTGCTCGTGTGGCTGTCGCCGCACACCACCGTCATGCCGGGCAAGGTGGCGCCGTTTTCAGGGCCGATCACGTGCACGATGCCCTGGCGCTTGTGCATGAAGGGGAAGAATGCCGCCGGCGTGATCTGCGCGATGTTGTCGTTTAGCGTGGTGATCTGTTCCTTGCTGATCGGGTCGGTGATGCCGTCGTAGCCGTTCTCCCAGCCCGTGGTGGGGGTGTTGTGGTCGGCCGTGGCCACGATGGAGCTCATGCGCCAGACCTTGCGGCCCGCCTCGCGCAGGCCTTCAAACGCCTGGGGGCTGGTGACTTCGTGCACCAGGTGGCGGTCGATGTAGAGGATGGACGTGCCGTCTTCCTCGGTGTGGACGACGTGTTCGTCCCAGATCTTGTCGTACAGCGTGCGTCCCATGGCGTGGCTTTCTTTCTTTGTGCTTCCTGGCTTCAGGTGGGGGTTTGGATTTTAGTGTCGGGGTCCTGGCGCGGCGACAGGTGTTCCACCAGCAAACGCGCCGTGACAGGCAGGGCGTCAAAGTCACGGGCCACCACGCGCAGTTCGCGGTGCGCCCAGGCATCGGTGAGCGGAACGGCCTGCAGGTTGCCCACGCCGCGCATCAGTGCAAAGGCCCTGTCGGGCAATAGCCCTACGCCCAGGCCGTTGTCGATCATTCGGCACATGGCATCAAGACCCGTGACCTGGATGCGCTGGCGCAGTGGGCGCCCGGCGGCAGCAGCAGCCGCGCGCATGGCCAGGCTGATGCTGCTGTTGGCGTGCAGGCCCACGATGTCCCAGTCAAGGACTTCGTCAAAATTGATAGCTGCCAGCGTAGACAGGGCGTGCGCCCGGGGCACAACAAGTACCAGATTGTCTGCGCGGTAGGGGCGGGTCTGCAGCGCCAGGGCGCCGCCGCCGTTCGCCATGCCCACGTTGCAGATGCCGAGGTCGGCGGCGCCTTCCTGCACGGCGTGAAGCACGTCGCTGGAGAGGTGCTCCTGCAGGTCGATCTTGATCTGGCTGTGCTCGCGCGCGAAGGCGCCCAGGTCTTCGGGCAGAAACTGGAAGATGGCCGAGATGTTGGCGTGCATGCGCACATGGCCGCGCACGCCGTCGGCGTATTCGCTGAGTTCGCCCTGCATACGCTCCAGGCCGAACAGCACGGTGCGCGCGTGGTGCAGCAGGCTCTCGCCTGCGGGGGTGAGCGTGACGCCCCGGCTGTGGCGGTACAGCAGAGCGGTGTCCACGGCCGTTTCCAGGTCCGACAGGCGCTTGCTGACGGCCGATGCCGCGATGAACTCGCGCTCGGCCGCGCGGCCGATGCTGCCAAGCTCGCACACCGCCACAAACAATTGCAGCGAGGTCAGGTCAATACGGCGCGCAAAACTGCGCTCTGAGCTTTTCATGGGTGGGGGTAAGCCTTCTTGTTTGGAGAAGGCTGTGTATTTTCCCCCAAATCTCATGTATCTTGCCATCGTGGAATACGATGGTTGATGTCGTAGCCATGATAATAGCTATGGAAAAAGTGAGCTGCTGGCGCTTGTCGGCTGAAGACTGAATCATAAAAAATAGCTAAAGCTGTTGCTATTAAAGCGCTGAGTGCTCCTATTGTTATAGCTCAAGCGGTAGCGGTGCTGCCGTGTTCCGGCACCGTGGCACGCCAGCGCAATTCGTGCGCGATCCGCTGGCGAAGCTGGTCGGCCGCGCCCATCTCGCCGTGCACTACAAACACCTGGTCGGGCGCGTGGTCCATGCTGTGGAGCCAAGCGAGGAGCTGGTTGCCGTCTGCATGGGCCGATGCGGTGTTGAGCTTCACCACCTCGGCGCGCACCGCCACGTCCTGCCCATGGATGCGGATGGTTTTCTCGCCATCGGCCAGGCGGCCGCCGCGTGTACCTGGCGCCTGGTGGCCAGTCAGGATGATCATGTTGCGGTGGTCGCCCGCATGCAGCGCCAGGTGGTGCAGCACGCGCCCGCCCGTGGCCATGCCGCTGGCCGACAGAATGACCATGGGCCCGTGCAGGCGGGCCAGACCCTTGGACTGCTCGGGCGTCTGCACCATGGTGGCGCCGTGCTCCAGCGCGTTAACCTGCCGCGCGTCCAGCCGGTGCTCGCCCAAATGATGGCGGTACAGGCCGGTGGTGCTGACGGCCATGGGGCTGTCGAGGAACACCTTCAGGTTGGCGGGAATGACGCCCTGCGCCTTGAGCAGCCCGATGGCGTGCAGCACCACCTGTGCACGCCCCACGGCGAACACCGGCACCACGGCCACGCCGCCGCGCGCGGCCAGCCGCTGCAGGGCTGGGCCCAGTTCGCTCAGCAGGTCTTCCTGAGGGTGCTTCCGGTCGCCGTAGGTCGATTCGATCAGCACCGTGTCGGCCTGCGGCGGCGAGTCGGGCGGGTTCATCAGCATGTCGTCGGGCCGCCCCAGGTCGCCCGAGAACAGAATGCGCCGCCCGCCCACCTCCAGCAGTACGCTGGCAGCGCCCAGGATGTGGCCCGCGCTGGAGAACGTGGCATGCCAGCCGGGCAGCGGATCAAAACGGTGGTGCAGCGGGTGCACCTTGAATTGCTTGAGACTGTGTAGCGCATCGAGACGTGTGTACAGCGGCAAGGCGGGCGTGTGGCTGCTGAGCTGGTGCCGGTTCAGGAAGGCGGCGTCTTCCTCCTGCAGGTGGCCGCTGTCGGGCAACAGGATGGCGCACAGGTCGCGCGTGCCGGGCGTGGTGTGGATCGCGCGGTGGTAGCCATCGCGCGTCAGCAGCGGCAGGTAGCCGCTGTGGTCCAGGTGGGCATGCGTAAGCAGCACCGCGTCGATCTGGCCCGGGGCCAGCGGCAGAGGTTGCCAGTTGCGCAGGCGCAGCTGCTTGTAACCCTGGAAAAGCCCACAGTCGATCAGCAGGCTTTTGCTGTTGTGGCGGACCAAGTACTTGGAGCCGGTAACCGTGCCGGCGCCGCCCAGGAAGGTGATGTTCACGTCCATGCCATTGCTCCCGCGTGTGTACAGCGGCCATGGTATGGGCTGCACGGCCGCTGTGGGGCGGGATGTCGCATGCCCGCGAATCCGGCTTGATGCGCATCAAGCATTCCGTCCGTTTCATGGCGCCAGGACTGTCCGTGGCGGCGCAAAAAAAAACCGCCAGGCCCGAGAAGGCACTGGCGGTCGGCTGGGAGAGAGGTCAGCTGAAGAAGTTCTTCAGCCGGTCCGTCCAGCTCTCGCCGCTGGGCGAATGGCGTGCGCCGCCCTTCTTGAGCGACTCTTCCAGTTCGCGCAGCAGCTTGCGCTGGTGCTCGGTCAGCTTGACGGGCGTCTCGACCGCGATGTGGCAGTACAGGTCTCCCGGGTAGCTGGCGCGCACGCCCTTGATGCCCTTGCCGCGCAGGCGGAACTGCTTGCCGGCCTGGGTGCCTTCAGGAATGTCGATCGCTGCCTTGCCAGCCAGCGTGGGCACTTCGATCTCGCCGCCGAGTGCTGCCGTGATGAAGCTCACGGGCACCTGGCAGTGCAGGTCGTCGCCATCGCGCTCGAAGATGTCGTGTTTCTTCAGGCGGATTTCGATGTACAGGTCACCCGGTGGGCCGCCATTCGTGCCAGGCTCGCCGTTGCCGGTGCTGCGGATGCGCATGCCGTCGTCGATGCCCGCAGGGATCTTCACTTCCAGCGTCTTTTGCTTCTTGAGCTTGCCCTGGCCATGGCAGGTTGTGCAGGGCTCGGGAATGATCTTGCCAGTGCCACGGCAGTGCGGGCAGGTCTGCTGCACGCTGAAAAAGCCCTGGCGCATCTGCACCGTGCCTGCGCCCTGGCAGGTGCCGCAGGTCTTGGCGCTGGTACCGGGCTTGGCGCCGCTGCCGTGGCAGGTGTCGCAGCTCTCCCACGAGGGGATCCGGATCTGCGCATCCTTGCCGCGTGCGGCTTCTTCCAGCGTGATCTCCATGGCGTAGCTGAGGTCGCTGCCCCGGTACACCTGTCGGCCGCCGGCACCGCGCCCACGCCCGCCCTGCTGGCCAAACATGTCGCCGAAGATGTCGCCAAAGGCTTCGGCAAAGCCGCCAAAACCTTCCGCACCCGCGCCCGGGCCGCGCATGTTCGGGTCCACGCCGGCGTGGCCGTACTGGTCGTAGGCCGCCTTCTTCTGGGGGTCCGAGAGCATCTCGTAGGCCTCCTTGGCCTCCTTGAATTTCTCTTCCGCAGGCTTGGCCGCATCACCCTGATTGCGGTCAGGGTGGTACTTCATCGCCAGCTTGCGATAGGCCTTCTTGATTTCTTCGTCCGATGCGTTCTTGGGAACGCCCAGCACTTCGTAAAAGTCTCTTTTGGACATGGTCTTCTAAGCCCGGTTGGAACAGGAACGCCGCGCAAGCACCTTCAACGGCACCGCGCGGCGGCTCGGGTCAACAGCAGGCTGATCAGCCCTTCTTGACTTCCTTGACTTCAGCGTCCACCACGTTGTCGTCGTCCGCTGGCTTGCTGGACGCGCCGGCCGAGGCGCCACCTGCGGCTTCTGCACCGCCTGCGGCCTGGGCCGCTTGCGCAGCCTGGGACTCGGCGTACATCTTCTCGCCCAGCTTCTGGCTCGCGGCCATCAGCGCGGTCGTCTTCTCGTCGATGGCGGCCTTGTCCTCGCCCTTCAGGGCATCTTCCAGGGCCTTTACAGCGGCGGTGATCGCGTCCTTTTCACCAGCGTCCAGCTTGTCGCCATGCTCGGCCAGGCTCTTGTTCACGCTGTGCACGGCGGCTTCGCCCTGGTTCTTGGCCTGCACCAGTTCCAGCTTCTTCTTGTCGTCGGCGGCGTTCAGCTCGGCGTCCTTCACCATCTGCTGGATCTCTTCTTCCGACAGACCCGAGTTCGCCTTGATGGTGATCTTGTTTTCCTTGCCCGTGCCCTTGTCCTTGGCGCCCACGTGCAAGATGCCGTTGGCGTCGATGTCAAACGACACTTCGATCTGTGGCACGCCGCGTGCTGCAGGCGGAATACCTTCCAGGTTGAACTCGCCCAGCAGTTTGTTGCCCGAGGCCATTTCACGCTCGCCCTGGTAGACCTTGATGGTCACGGCTGGCTGGTTGTCGTCGGCCGTCGAGAAGGTCTGCGCGAACTTCGTCGGGATGGTCGTGTTCTTGGTGATCATCTTCGTCATCACGCCGCCCAGGGTTTCGATGCCCAGCGACAGCGGTGTCACGTCCAGCAGCAGCACGTCCTTGCGGTCGCCCGACAGCACCTGGCCCTGGATGGCAGCGCCCACGGCCACGGCTTCGTCGGGGTTCACGTCCTTGCGGGGTTCCTTGCCGAAGAATTCCTTGACCTTCTCTTGCACCTTGGGCATGCGGGTCATGCCGCCCACCAGGATCACGTCATGGATGTCAGACACGGACACGCCAGCGTCCTTGATGGCCATGCGGCAAGGGGCGATGGTGCGCTCGATCAGCTCTTCCACCAGGGCTTCCAGCTTGGCGCGGGTCAGCTTGATGTTCAGGTGCTTGGGACCCGAGGCATCTGCCGTGATGTAGGGCAGGTTGATATCGGTGGAGGCCGAGTTGGACAGCTCGATCTTGGCCTTTTCAGCGGCTTCCTTCAGGCGTTGCAGGGCCAGGACGTCCTTGGACAGGTCCACGCCTTGCTCTTTCTTGAACTCGCTGATGATGTAGTCGATGATGCGCTGGTCGAAGTCTTCGCCGCCCAGGAAGGTGTCGCCGTTGGTCGACAGCACTTCGAACTGCTTTTCGCCGTCCACGTCGGCGATTTCGATGATGGACACGTCGAAAGTGCCGCCCCCCAGGTCATACACGGCGATCTTGCGGTCGCCCTTTTCCTGCTTGTCCAGGCCGAAGGCGAGGGCTGCAGCCGTGGGTTCGTTGATGATGCGCTTGACGTCCAGGCCTGCAATGCGGCCGGCGTCCTTGGTGGCCTGGCGCTGGGCGTCGTTGAAGTACGCGGGCACCGTGATCACGGCTTCCGTGACCGGCTCGCCCAAGTAGTCCTCGGCCGTCTTCTTCATCTTGCGCAGGATGTCGGCCGACACCTGCTGTGCCGACAGCTTCTTGCCGCGCACTTCCACCCAGGCGTCACCGTTGTCGGCGGCCACGATGGAGTAGGGCATCAGGTCGATGTCCTTTTGCACTTCTTTTTCGGTGAACTTGCGGCCGATCAGGCGCTTGATGGCGAACAGCGTGTTCTTGGGGTTGGTCACGGCCTGGCGCTTGGCCGATGCGCCGACCAGAATTTCGCCGTCTTCCTGGTAAGCCACGATGGAGGGCGTGGTGCGTGCACCTTCGCTATTCTCGATCACACGCGTGGTGTTGCCTTCCATGATGGACACGCAGCTGTTAGTGGTGCCCAGGTCAATGCCGATGATTCTTCCCATGATTTTTCTCCGAATGCTGGAATGGTTTGGATGGCTAGTAACTTGTGGATAACTCGTGGGGGTTCAAGTCGTCCGCGCTGATTTTTTTGAAAGGATGGGGCTTACTTCGGCGCTGCGACGGTGACCAGCGCGGGGCGCAGCACGCGCTCGGCAATCACATAGCCCTTTTGCAGCACGGCCACGACGGTATTGGCCTCCTGCTCGGCGGGCACCACGCTGATGGCCTGGTGCTGGTGCGGGTCGAACTTGGCGCCTGCGGCGGGGTTGATGGCCAGCACCTTGTTGCGCTCCAGGGCGGTGGTCAACTGGCGCAGAGTGGCGTCCGCGCCTTCGCGCAGCTGCTCGGGGGTGGCCTCCTTGATGGCCAAGGCTGCATCCAGGCTGTCACACACGGGCAGCAGGCTTTCGGCAAAGCTCTCGATGCCGAACTTGCGGGCCTTGGCTACTTCATCCTCGGCGCGGCGGCGGGCGTTTTCCGCCTCGGCCTTCGCGCGCAGGAACTGGTCGGCCAGATCGGCGCTTTTGGCCTTCAGCTCGGCCAGCTCGCCCTGCAGGCGGGCCATCTCGTCAGAGGCGTGTGCAGCCATGGCGGCTTCAACTTCTTCGGGGGCGGGAGCGCTTTGGGGTGGATTGGTAGGGCTGGTATCGGACATGTTGTGGTCTGAAGGTAAAGGTGGACAGCTGCAGCAGAAAACCGAATGAAGCTGCGGACACGCGCGGGAGTTGAGGGCAGGCTGCCGCAAATCAAGGTCTGCGCAAGGGATATGCCATTTAAGGCATGCGGGCAGAGAACATTGTTGCTTGGCATGTCGGCCCGGTCCCGCGTTTTGCAAGGGCAGGGCTGCGCTGGCGGCGCACATTCGGCAGCGCAAGGTGCCAGAGTGTACAAGCCGTGCGGGGCGGGTTATAATCGCAGGCTTTCCCTTGCCACACCACTTCTGGACGCGGTGGGTGGCTTCATCCAAAAGGAGTCTGCATGCGTCATTACGAAATCATTTTGTTGATCCATCCGGATCAAAGCGAACAAGTTCCAGCCATGCTGGAGCGTTACAAGGGCATGATCACCGCTGGCGGTGGCAAGGTGCACCGCGTGGAAGACTGGGGCCGTCGTCAACTGGCGTACCTGATCAACAAGCTGGCCAAGGCCCACTACCTGTGCGTGAACATCGAAGCCGACCAGGCTGTGATGGCTGAATTGGAGCACGCCTTCAAGTTCAACGACGCCGTGCTGCGCCACCTGACCGTGCAAAAGAAGAAGGCCGAAACTGGTCCTTCCTCCATGATGAAGACCGTGGAGCGTGAAGAAGCCCGTAAGGCCAGCCAAGCTGAATACGCAGCTGCTGGCGAGCGCGGCGAGCGCTGATCCTTCCTCTTTGGAGTGGAGAACCGCGTCGTCTTGACCGCCTGTATTGCAGAGGCCGAGCCCCTGCGCTACACGCCCGCCGGACTGCCTGCCCTCACGCTGCGCCTCGAACACGAGTCCCAGCAGACTGAAGCAGGCCACCCGCGCGACGTCAAGGCCGCCATCAAAGCCATGGCCTTCGGGGCGATGGCAGAGCGTCTGGCAAGGCAGAACATCGGAAGTCGCTGGACTTTTGAAGGATTTCTGGCCACCCCGCGCAATGGCAAGACGGCAGTGCTGCACATCCAGGATATTCAACAAAATTAATTTTCAAGGGGTCCGCAATGGCCACGTTCAAGAAGTTCAACAAAGACAAGCGCCCAAAGCGCAACACCCAGTCCCTGCTGTTCAAGCGCAAGCGCTTCTGCCGCTTCACGGTGACCGGTGTTGAAGAAATCGACTACAAGGATGTCGATACGCTGCGCGATTTCATCGCCGAAAACGGCAAGATCATCCCCGCACGCCTGACCGGCACGCGCGCCATTTTCCAGCGTCAGCTGAACACCGCCATCAAGCGCGCCCGCTTCCTGGCCCTGGTGCCTTACAGCGACCAGCACAAGATCTAAGGAGCACAACCCATGCAAATCATCCTGCTCGACAAGGTTGTGAACCTCGGCAACCTCGGCGAAATCGTCAAGGTCAAAGACGGTTACGCACGCAACTTCCTGATTCCCTCGGGCCGCGCACGCCGCGCCACCGAAGCCAACAAGGCCGAGTTCGAAGCCAAGCGCGCTGAACTTGAAAAGGCGGCTGCCGCCAAGTTGGCAGAAGCCCAGGCCCAAGGCGAGAAATTGGCCGGCACCACCGTCAAGCTGACGCAAAAGGCTGGCGTGGACGGCCGTTTGTTCGGCTCGGTGACCAACCATGACATCGCCGAAGAGCTGAACAAACAAGGTTACAAGGTGGTGAAGTCCCAAGTGCGCATGCCCAACGGCCCCATCAAGGTCGTGAGCGAAAGCACCGTGAGCGTGGCTCTGCACACTGACGTGGTGGTCGAAGTGACCGTTTCGGTCTACGGCGAAACTGCCTGATCGTCCTTCATTCAAGACTGACGATAAAGCCGCCTTCGGGCGGCTTTTTGTTTTATGTGACCGTGGTTTTGTACAAGGTTGCCCACGGGTTACTCCCGCCTTATCCACAGACTTGTGCCATGACGGCGCGCCGCACGGGCGCTAGCATGCCGGGTTAGCTCCGAGGATTCCATGTCTGCCGTTTTTCCCCCTCTTGACGATGGCTTCACGCCAGTGCCGGACCGTGATGTGGCGCAGTTGCGTGTGCCCCCGCATTCCATCGAGGCCGAATCCAGCGTGTTGGGCGGGCTGCTGCTGGACAACAACGCCTGGGACCGCGTGGGGGACCTGCTGGTGGAAAGCCACTTCTACCGGCACGAGCACCAGATGATCTTCACGGCCATCGGAGCACTGATCAATGCCAGCAAGCCTGCGGACGTGATCACAGTGTTCGAGCACCTCACCAACCTGGGGAAGGCGCAGGAAACGGGCGGGCTGACTTACCTGAACAATCTCGCGCAGTATGTGCCGAGCGCCAGCAACATCCGCCGGTACGCCGAGATCGTGCGCGAGCGGGCTATCTTGCGCAAACTCGTCACCGCCAGCGACGATATTTCCACCAACGCCTTCAATCCGCAGGGCAAGACGGTGGAGCGGATACTGGACGAGGCCGAGGCCAAGATCTTTGCCATTGGCGAGGAAGGATCGCGCACCAAGCAGGGTTTCCAGTCGCTCGACACGCTGGTCATCGACCTGCTCGACAAAGTGCAGGAAATGGCGGACAACCCGGTGGATGTGACCGGCATTCCCACCGGCTTTGCCGACTTGGACCGCATGACCTCGGGCCTGCAGGCCGGCGACATGATCGTGCTGGCCGCGCGCCCCTCCATGGGCAAGACCTCGTTCGCCGTGAACATCGCCGAGCATGTGGCGCTCAACGAAGGGCTGCCGGTTGCCATCTTCTCGATGGAAATGGGGGCCGCCCAGCTCGCGGTGCGTATCGTGGGCTCCATCGGCCGCGTGAACCAAGGGCATTTGCGTACCGGTCAGCTCACCGACGATGAATGGCCGCGCCTGACTGAAGCCATCGAAAAGCTGCGCACGGTGTCGCTGCACATCGACGAGACGCCGGGCCTCACTCCCAGCGAGCTACGCGCCAACGCGCGCCGCCTGGCGCGCCAGTGCGGCAAGCTGGGCCTGATCGTGGTGGACTACCTGCAGCTCATGAGCGGCTCGGGCAGCAGTGGCAGCGACAACCGTGCCACCGAGCTGGGCGAAATCTCCCGGGGCCTCAAGATGCTGGCCAAGGAGCTGCAGTGCCCAGTGATCGCGCTGTCGCAGCTCAACCGCTCGGTGGAGCAGCGCACCGACAAGCGCCCCATGATGTCCGACCTCCGCGAGTCCGGCGCCATCGAGCAGGACGCGGACATCATCATGTTCATCTATCGTGATGACTACTACAACAAAGACTCCAAGGAGCCCAACGTGGCAGAGGTCATCATCGGCAAGCAGCGGAACGGCCCCACGGGCACGGTCAAGCTGTTCTTCCAGAAGAACCAGACGCGCTTTGAGAACCTGGCGATGGGGTCTGGCGACGACTTTTAAGCATAAAAATAGCTGCTAGCGTTTACTGAATAAGCGCTAGCAGCTATCAATACAGTAGCGGGCGGCGTTGTGACGATCAGGCTTGGCGCAGCACCCACACCCCCAGAGCTGCGCAGGCCATGCCCAGCACCCACATGGCCACCGACAGGCGCTGGGAGCGCTTTCGAAGGGCTTCCACCGCGCGCACTACCACCGCGTTCTGCTCGGCCAACGACTCGATGAGCGCCGCAGAATCGCGCTGCTCCTGCTCCAACTGCGCCACCCGCTGTGTCAGCGCTTGGATCTGCGCCTCCACCGGCGTGGCGGCCGCATCACCAGCGTTTGCCAGTGCGCCTGCAGCTGGGTCGGCGCCACCGGCGCGAGTCTTGCCCATCAGCTTCTTGGCGGCATTCAGGATCTGGGGCGTAGCCTCGATGACATCGCCCCAGGGCACCAGTTTCAGCGCGGTGAGCCACACGGCCATGGTTAGGTGCCTCCCGGGTCAGAGCACTTCGCTGGCGAAGTCCGCCAGGCGCGAACGCTCGCCGCGTGCCAGGGTGATGTGGCCGCTGTGCGGCCATCCCTTGAAGCGGTCCACGGCATACGTCAAGCCGGAAGAGCCCTCGGTCAGGTACGGCGTATCGATCTGCGCCAGGTTGCCCATGCAGATGATCTTGGTGCCCGGGCCTGCGCGTGTGATCAACGTCTTCATCTGCTTGGGCGTCAGATTCTGCGCTTCGTCGATGATCACGTATTTGTTCAGGAAGGTGCGCCCACGCATGAAGTTCATGCTCTTGATCTTGATGCGGCTGCGGATCAGCTCGTTGGTGGCCGCACGGCCCCACTCGCCGGCATTGCCACCATCGCCCTTGGCTAAAAACTCCAGGTTGTCGTCCAGCGCGCCCATCCATGGGCCCATCTTTTCTTCTTCAGTGCCGGGTAAAAAGCCGATGTCTTCGCCCACGCTCACGGTGGCGCGCGTCATGATGATTTCGGTGTAGCGCCGCTCGTCCAGCACCTGCGTCAGGCCGGCGGCCAGGGCCAACAGGGTTTTGCCGGTGCCGGCCGTGCCGGTCAGCGTGACGAAGTCGATCTCCGGGTCCATGAGCAGGTTCATGGCGTAGTTCTGCTCGCGGTTGCGCGTGGTCACGCCCCATACGGCGTTCTTGGTGGAGCCGTAGTCCTTGAGGGTCTGCAGCACGGCCGTCTTTTCGCGGATCTCGCTCACGCGCGCAAACAGGCTGGGCTCGCCAGGGGCCTCGAAATAGACGAACTGGTTGATCATCAACTGCGGCACGATGGGGCCGCCGATGCGGTAGTACGTGTGCGCGCCGCTTTGCCAGCTTTCCACGTTCTTGCCGGTCTTCGCCCAGAAGTCGGGCGGCAGGGCCATCACGCCGGCGTAGAGCAGGTCACCGTCTTCCAGGGTCTTGTCGTTCTGGTAGTCCTCGGCCGAGAGGCCCAGGGCCCGCGCCTTCACGCGCATGTTGATGTCCTTCGACACCAGCACCACCTCGCGAGGCGCGTGCAGCTTGGACAGGGCCTCCAGCACCCCCAGGATCTGGTTGTCGGCCTTTCCGGGCGGCAGACTGGTGGGCAGGCTGTAGTTCAGCGGCGCGGTCTGGAAGTACAGGCAGCCGGCTGCCGCCTTCTGGCCCGTGGCATCCAGCCGCAGACCGCGTGCCATGTCAGCGCCCTGTGTAGCCACGAGCGCGTCCAGCGTGCGGCTGGCCTGGCGGCCATTGCGCGCCACTTCGGTCATGCCCTTCTTGTGGCCGTCCAGCTCTTCCAGCACGATCATGGGCAGGAAGATGTCGTGTTCCTCAAAGCGGAACAGGCTGGAGGGGTCGTGCAGCAGCACGTTGGTGTCCAGCACAAACAGCTTGGTGGGGGGGCCCTGGGGGCGCGTGCGTTTGCTGTTGCTGCTACCGCTGGCGCGGCTGGGTGCTGGGGCAGCTGCTGTTGCAGGTGCAGCGGCCACAGCGGTGGGTTTGGCAGTCGTGCTGCGGCGGCTGGTGGTGCCGCGGGCCGTGAGCGCGTCGGCGGTGGCAACTGCACGGCCGCGTGCTACCGGGGTCGGCTCGGCGGCACGGGCGCGGGTTTCGACCTGCACCAGCGGGGCCGCAACGGCGGTAGGGGCCTGCGTCAATGCGCTGGACGTTGTTCTGCGGCTGCTGCGGTTGGCAGCGGGTGCATTCAGTGGAATCACCGAATCATCTGCATCGCCGGCGGACAGCGATGTGGCGCGGGGTGGCGCGGTGATCTCAAAGGCTTCTGGGGCGAGGAGCGCGGCGCGCCGGCTGGGGGCGGGGGGCAGGGGCATGGTGGCAGGGCCTCGGTCAAGGATGTTCAGAAAGCAAAAAGCCGCCTGGAGGCCAAGGCGGCTTTTTCGGGGGAAGCAAGCGTTGCGCAAACCTGGGACATCGGCCCATTATGCCTACTCCAGATGACCGTCCGGCCAAAAGGAGTGGAGGGCCCAAGCCGGCTCAGGCAGCCTTCTTCAAGGCCTTAATGGACTTGACGGCCTTGAGCACGTCGTCCACGTGGCCGGGCACCTTGAGGCCACGCCACTCTTGCAGCAGCACACCATCAGGGCCGATAAGGAAAGTGCTGCGCTCGATACCCTTTACCTTCTTGCCGTACATGATCTTGTTCTTGACCACGCCAAACATGTGGCACATCTTTTCTTCGGTGTCGGCAATCAACTCAAAGGGCAGTTCCAACTTTTCCTTGAAGTCGTCGTGCGACTTCATGTTGTCGCGCGAGACGCCGAACACTGCGGCGCCAGCTTTCACGAAATCCTTGTACTTGTCGCGGAACTGCATGGCCTCCGTGGTGCAGCCGGGCGTGTTGTCCTTGGGATAGAAGTACAGAACCAGAACCTGGCCAAGGTGCGAGGTGTTGGAGACCTTCAGGCCGCCGGTCGCGTTGGCTTCAAATTCGGGGAGGGGTTTGTTGACAACGATCGCCATAACACTTCAATCTCTCAGGATGTAGTCGTTGGTAAGCCGGGGGAGCGGGTGTGTTATTGCTCTTGGAAGTGCCCCCGACCGCAACCGGAGATTTTACCCCGAAATCGTTCCTCGGCCAAATGTAAGACAGTGTGTCTAGCCCTCTGGCCGAGGGATCGGGTGCCCGTGCGCAATCGTTTTACGACGGCGGGAACTGGGGGCGTGTTAACGCTCCAGAATCAGCGCCGCCACCACATTGCGGCCCTCGCTGGCCAGGATGTTGTAGGTGCGGCAGGCTGCGGCCGTGTCCATGGCTTCCAGGCCCATCCGCCGCGCCATCAGAGGGGCGAGCCAGGCCGGCGGCGGAAACCGGTTGCGGCTGCCGCTGCCGAAGATCACCAGTTCGGCCTCCAGCGTGGCCAGTTCAGCAAAGTGCTCTGGCCCCAAGTCCTCAAACCGCGCGGGCGCCCAGGCTTGCCGCAGGCCGGCCGAGCCGATGATGACGCTGTGGGTGATCCGGTCCGCGTCTACACCGATCCATCCGGGGCCGTAGCCGCTGATGGTCTGTGCGCTGGATCGGTCGGGTTGGAATTTCATGGCGGCGGGGTGGTTGTGGGCTCTGCCGAAGGCATTGGTTCTTGGCCTGCAAGCCCGGTGAGGGGCCAAAGGGCGCGGGTGAACTGTGGTCAAATTATAGGTTTCGCCCCAGCATCCCTTGCGGGGCCGCCCCCTGACCCCACTGCACACCCGTCAGCGCATGAAAACCGTCCAGAAATCAGCCAAGCTCGCCAACGTCTGCTACGACATCCGGGGGCCCATCATGGACGCGGCCAAGAAGATGGAGGAAGACGGGCACAAGATCATCAAGCTCAACATCGGCAACTTGGCGGTGTTCGGTTTCGACGCGCCGGAAGAGATCCAGCTGGACATGATCCGCAACCTGCCCAACTCGGCGGGTTACTCCGACAGCAAGGGCATCTTCGCCGCGCGCAAGGCCGTGATGCACGAGACGCAGAAGCAAGGGATCAAGGGCGTGATGCTGGACGACATCTATTTGGGCAACGGGGCCAGCGAACTCATCGTGATGGCCACCAACGCCCTGCTGGACAACGGCGACGAGCTGCTGCTGCCTTCGCCCGACTACCCGCTGTGGACGGCGGCGGCCAGCCTCTCGGGCGGCACGCCCGTGCACTACCTGTGCGATGAGGCCAATGGCTGGATGCCCGACCTGGCCGACATCCGCTCCAAGATATCGCCCCGCACCAAGGGCATCGTGGTCATCAACCCCAACAATCCCACGGGCGCGCTGTACTCGGATGAGCTGCTCAAGGGCATCATCGCCATCGCGCGCGAACACGGCCTCGTGATCTTTGCCGACGAGGTCTATGACAAGGTTCTGTACGACGGCGCCAAGCACACGGCCATCGCATCGTTGAGCGAGGATGTGCTCACGCTCACCTTCAACTCGCTGTCCAAGAGCTATCGCTCCTGCGGCTACCGTGCGGGCTGGCTGGTGGTGTCGGGCGACAAGAAGGCCGCCAAGGACTACATCGAGGGCCTGAACATGCTCTCCAACATGCGCCTGTGCGCCAACGTGCCCGGCCAGTGGGCTGTGCAGACGGCGCTGGGCGGCTACCAGAGCATCAACGAACTGGTGGGTGAGGGCGGCCGGTTGCGCAAGCAGCGTGACCTGGCCTACGAGCTGATCACCGCCATCCCTGGAGTGACCTGTGTGAAGCCGCAGGCGGCGCTGTACATGTTCCCGCGCCTGGACCCGGCCGTGTACCCCATCGAAGACGACCAGCAGTTCTTTCTGGAACTGCTGCAGGAGACTAAGGTGATGCTGGTGCAGGGCACAGGCTTCAACTGGTCGGCACCCGACCACTTCCGCATCGTGTTCCTGCCGCACGAAGACGACCTGCGCGACGCCATTGGTCGTGTGGCGAAGTTCCTGGAGCAGTACCGCAAGCGCCGGCAGGCCTCGGCGCCGGCTGCGCTCGCGGCCTGAGCCCGTCGCTGCCGCAAGAGACCGCCCCATGCGCATGTACCGTGTGACCCACCATTCAGGGGCACGCCTGGCGTGCCTGTGGGGTGCGCTGGTGGCAGTCGCCGCAGGCCTGGTGCCGGTGCACGCGGCGGACGACCATAAGGACCAGGACAAGGCTTCCCTCAGCTTCCAGCACAAGGACTGGGCCCTGCAGTGTGACAACACCCGCACGTGCCGCGCCGTGGGTTACCAGGCCGAGGGCGGCGATTCCGAGCCCGTGTCCGTGCTGCTGACCCGCGATGCCGGCCCGGACACGCCGGTCCAGGTGGAACTGCAGGTCTATTCCGAAAAGGCCAGTCCCGCGGTCCTGCAGATCAAGGTGGGCTCTTTTGTATTGGGTGGCCTGAAGGGCAATGCGCCGCGCGTGTCGCCGGGCCAGGTGCCGCGGCTGCTGCAGGAACTGCTCAAGAACAACGAGGCGACTGTCTCGGCCGGCAAGGACCAGTGGACGCTGTCGCTGGCGGGCGCCCATGCGGTGCTGCTCAAGATGGACGAGGCCCAGGGCCGTGTAGGCACGCCTGGTGCGCTGGTGCGCCGGGGTTCGCGGCCAGAAGCATCGGTGCTGCCACCTCTGCCGGCGCCAGCGGTCAAGGCCGTGGCGCCGGTGCCCACGCGCAAGGGCGATGCCGCGCTGGCCAAGCCTCTTCTGGCGGCACTGGACCGCGCCAGCGCCGAAGGGCAGTGCAATGGCGACGACGCTTTCAACCCGGCCAATGTCCAGGTCCACCGACTGACCGACCGCAAGGTGCTTCTGTCCGTGCCCTGTGGCATGGGGGCCTACAACTTCAGCAGCCTGCTGTGGATCGCCAACGACCGGCCCCCGTACCAGCCCGAGCCGCTGCGCGACGTGGACGGGGAGTTCGACTCCGCCACCGGCAGAGTGCATTCCGCGATGAAGGGGCGAGGCATTGGCGACTGCTGGTGGACGCGCGAGTGGCAGTTTGACGGGCACGTGTTCGTACGGGCCCGTGAGGCGGGCGACAGCATGTGCCGCGGTTTTGCCGGCGGCGCTTGGCAATTGCCTTCCCACGTCACACGGTGATGGCGGCTGCGCCCTGATCGATTTTCAATCTCCTCCATTTCTCACTTTTTCTCTCGATTGTTGTTATGAAACCCATCCAAGTAGGCCTTCTGGGCATCGGCACCGTCGGCAGCGGCGTGTTCAACGTGCTGCGTCGCAACCAGGAAGAGATCCGACGCCGCGCAGGCCGCGGCATTGAGATCGCCATGGTGGCCGACCTGGATGTGGAGCGCGCCAGGAGCGTGGTGGGCGACGGCGTGCAGGTGGTCAACGACGCCCGCGCCATCATCGCCAACCCCGAGATCGACATCGTGGTCGAGCTCATTGGCGGCTACGGCATTGCGCGGGGCCTGGTGCTGGAGGCAATTGCCGCCGGCAAGCACGTGGTCACTGCCAACAAGGCCCTGCTGGCCGTGCATGGCACCGAGATCTTTGCCGCCGCGTCAGCCAAGGGCGTGATGGTGGCGTTCGAGGCCGCCGTGGCCGGCGGCATCCCCATCATCAAGGCGCTGCGCGAAGGCCTCACCGCCAACCGTATCCAGTGGATCGCCGGCATCATCAACGGCACCACCAACTTCATCCTGTCCGAGATGCGCAGCAAGGGCCTGGACTTTGACGTGGTGCTCAAAGAAGCGCAACGCCTGGGCTACGCCGAGGCCGACCCGACCTTCGACATCGAAGGCGTGGACGCCGCCCACAAGGCCACGATCATGAGCGCCATTGCCTTTGGCATCCCGGTGCAGTTCGACAAGGCTTATGTGGAAGGCATCACCAAGCTCTCCGCCGCCGACATCAAGTACGCCGAGCAACTGGGCTACCGCATCAAGCTGTTGGGCATTACCAAGCGTGCTGAAAAGGGCGTGGAGCTGCGCGTGCACCCCAGCCTCGTGCCCGCCAAGCGCCTGATCGCCAACGTGGAAGGCGCCATGAACGCCGTCGTGGTGCAGGCCGATGCCGTGGGCACCACGCTCTACTATGGCAAGGGCGCGGGCAGTGAGCCCACGGCCAGCGCGGTGATTGCCGACCTGGTGGACATCGCCCGCCTGCACACGGCCGACCCCGAGCACCGTGTGCCGCACCTGGCCTTCCAGCCGAATACGCTCAGCGACGCCATGGACGCGCTGCCGGTGTTGCCCATGAGCGAAATCGTGACCAGCTACTACTTGCGCCTGCGTGTGGCTGATCAGGCTGGCGTGCTGGCCAAGGTCACGGGCCTGCTGGCCGAGGCCGGGGTGAGCATCGATGCGGTGCTGCAGCGCGAGGCCGACGAGGTGGGGGGTGAAGGTTCCACGCAAACCGACCTCATCATCCTGACCCACGACACGCGCGAAGGCACCATGGACGCCGTCATCGCGCAGATGCAGGCCCTGCCCACGGTGCTGGCGCCTATCACGCGCATCCGCAAGGAAGAGCTGAACTGACGATGATGACGATGAAGCTGCCGACGCCCGGCGCCGCCGCGTGATGATCAAGCCCCACCGCCATGCCTACGCTGGTCGCTGCGCTCACGCTGGCGGCGCTGCTCAAGATGGCCCATCTGGATATGCCGCGCTGGCATCTGGCCTTCTGGTTTGGCGTGCTCATCACGCTGGCGCTGTTCCAGTCCATGCCGCGTGGGGAGGCCATCCTCAACGGCGTGGGCAGCTTTCTGGCAGGCTGGCTGTACTTCGTGCTGCTGGAGCGCACGGACAATTACGAGGACAAGCCACTGTACTGGCTGATCCTGATCGGCGGCTTTCTGCTGCTGATCGCCTCACGTTTTTACCTTGATATCCGTGTGTACGGCATCAGTCTTTGAGCGACACCGACGGGACCCCCTCATGAAATACCTCAGCACACGCGGCCACGCAGACCGCAAACAGTTCTGCGACATCCTGCTCGAAGGCCTGGCGCCCGATGGCGGCCTGTACCTGCCCGAGCACTACCCGCAGGTGGATGCCGCCATGCTCACGCGCCTGCGCAAGGCTTATCACGAGCAGGGCTACGCCGAACTGGCGTTCCAGATCCTGTCGCTGTACATCGACGACATCCCGGCCGCCGACCTGAAAGCCCTGTGCGCCAAGACGTACACCGCCGAGGTGTTCGGCACCGGCGAGATCGTGCCCCTGCGCCACCTTGAAGACGGCTTGTGGCTCGAAGCCCTGTCCAACGGCCCCACGCTGGCCTTCAAGGACATGGCCATGCAGTTGCTGGGCAACCTGTTCGAATACGAACTGGGCCGCCGCGGCGCCGAGTTGAACATCCTGGGCGCCACCAGCGGCGACACTGGCAGCGCGGCTGAATACGCCATGCGCGGCAAGAAGGGCATCCGCGTGTTCATGACCAGCCCGCACGGCCGCATGAGCCCCTTTCAGCAGGCGCAGATGTTCAGCCTGCAGGATGAGAACATCCACAACATCGCCATTGAAGGGGTGTTCGACGACTGCCAGGACATTGTCAAGGCCGTGAGCAACGACTTGGCCTTCAAGCGCAAGTACAAGATCGGCACCGTCAACTCCATCAACTGGGCGCGCCTGCTGGCGCAGGTGGTGTACTACTTTGCAGGCTACATCCAGGCCACCGAGACCAACGACCAGAAGGTCAGCTTCACAGTTCCCAGCGGCAACTTCGGCAACGTGTGTGCCGGCCACGTGGCCCGCATGATGGGCCTGCCGATTGACAAGCTGGTGGTGGCCACCAACGAGAACGACGTGCTCGACGAGTTCTTCCGCACCGGCGTGTACCGCGTGCGCGGCAGTGCGGACACGCACGAGACGTCCAGCCCCTCTATGGACATCAGCAAGGCCAGCAACTTCGAGCGCTTTGTGTTCGACCTGCTGGGCCGCGATAGTGCCAAGACGAAGGCGCTGTTCGGCGATGCGCTGGCCAAGGACGGTCAGTTCGACCTGAGCGGCGACCCGCGTTTTGCCGACGCAGCGGGCAAGTACGGTTTTGAAAGCGGCAAGAGTACGCACGCCGATCGCCTGGCCACCATCAAGGACAACTACCAGCGCCACGGCGTCACCATTGACACCCACACGGCCGACGGCGTGAAGGTGGCGCTGGAGCACCGCGGCGACGCGAACGTACCCATGATCGTGCTGGAGACGGCGCTGCCCATCAAGTTCGCTTCCACCATCGTGGAGGCGCTGGGCCACGCGCCCGACCGGCCCGAAAAGTTTGCGGGCATCGAAGATCTGCCCAAGCGGGTGCAGGTGATGCCGGCCGACGTGGTGCTGGTGAAGGCCTATATCGAACGCAACTGCGGGCCTGCGGCCTAGGCTGGTGCCGCCCTTCGGGTGCAGAGTTTTGAATAAAAAATGCCCTTAGCGCTTTTCTGGTAAGCGCTGGCAGCTATAAATTAAATAGCATCGCTATACAAGGAGCATCGGATGAAGGTTGTCGGTTTTGCCGGTTTCTCCGGCAGTGGCAAGACCACGCTCGTGGAGCAGTTGATCCCCGAGCTGCGGCTGCGGGGCCTGCGTGTGTCGGTGGTCAAGCACGCCCACCACAGCTTTGACATCGACCACCCGGGCAAGGACACCTACCGGCACCGCGAGGCCGGAGCGTTTGAAGTGGTAGCTGCGTCGGACAAGCGCCTGATGCTGGTGCGCGAGTTCGAACAGCCCGCCACGCTCAGCGTGCACCACCTGCTGGCTGAGCTGTACCAGGGCGTGGACTGGGTGCTGGTGGAGGGCTTCAAGGACAGCGACCTGCTCAAGGTGGAAGTGTGGCGCGCGCCCGAGCCCGGCCAGGTGGCCAAGCCCGTGCGCTATCCCGACGACGACTTTGTGGCCGCCGTGGCCACCGATGCACCCACCCAGCTGCCTGTGCCGACCCAGTTGCCCTTGCTGAACCTGAACGCGCCTTCGCAAGTGGTGGACTGGCTGATCCAGTACGAGCACCGCTTCGAATACAACTGGGAACTGCACGGAGGCTTGCTGCCGTCGGCTTAGCGGCGATGCCTTGGGCCTCAGGGTCGCCGCGCGTCTGTTCCCTTTGCACAACCGTACCCGCATCAGCATGAAAAAACAGCCCCTCAAGCCCCTGGACGACGCCCTGGCCGAGCTGCTGGCCCTGGCCGCGCCGCTGCCGGGCACCGACACCGTGGCCACTTTCGACGCCGATGGCCGCGTGCTGGTGCAGGACTGCATCTCTGCCCTGCACGTGCCCCCGCAGGACAACAGCTCCATGGACGGCTACGCCGTGCGCTGCGCCGACATTGCCGCACCCGGAACGGTGCTGCCCGTGTCGCAGCGCATTGCCGCTGGCAGCGCAGGCGAGCCGCTGGTTGTCGGAACGGCCGCGCGCATTTTCACCGGCGCGCCGGTCCCTGCAGGGGCCGATGCCATCCTGATGCAGGAAGACTGCGAGGCCGTGGAGCCCGGCAGCGTGCGCCTCAACGCCGTGCCCCAGCCGGGCCAGTGGATCCGCCGCGCGGGCGAAGACATCACCCGTGGCGCCGTGGTGCTGGCTGCCGGCACGCGCCTGTCCCCCGCCGAGCTGGGTCTGGCCGCCAGCATCGGCCTGCACCTGCTGCCCGTGGCACGCCGCCCGCGCGTGGCGTTGTTTTCCACTGGCGACGAACTGGTCATGCCCGGTGAAGTGCCGCCCGATCAGATGCGGCCCGGCGCCATCTACAACAGCAACCGCTTCTTTTTGCGCGCCATGCTGCTGCGCTTGGGCTGCGAGGTGACGGACTTCGGCATCGTGCCCGACCGGCGCGAGGCCACCATCGCCGCGCTGCGCGACGCCAGCAGCGCGCACGACCTGATCCTGACCAGCGGCGGCGTGAGCGTGGGCGAGGAAGACCACATCAAGCCCGCCGTCGAATCGCTGGGCCGCCTGGACCTGTGGCAGATCGCCATGAAGCCGGGCAAGCCGTTTGCCTACGGCACGGTGGGCAATGCGCATTTCATGGGGCTGCCGGGCAACCCGGTGTCGAGCTTCCTCTCCTTCGCGCTTTTGGTGCGGCCGTTCGTACTGCGCCTGCAAGGGGTGCAGGAGGTTGCTCCTAAATCAATAGCTGTCACCGCTCGATTTGATTGGCCTAGAGCCGATAAACGCCGTGAATTTCTGCGCGTGCGGCGCCATCCACAAGGAGGCCTGGAGCTGTTCAGCAACCAAAGCTCGGGCGTGCTCACATCCGCCGCCTGGGGTGACGGCGTGGTGGACAACCCGGCCGGCCAGACCATCGCGGCGGGTGACACCGTGCAGTACATCGCCTTCTCGGACCTCATTTCATGAAGATCACCGTCCGCTACTTCGCCTCCATCCGCGAGGCCATCGGCCAGGGCAGCGAGGCACTGGACACCAGCGCCGCCACCCTGGGTGCGCTGCGCGACGAACTCATCGCCAGCGGCGGTGCGCATGCCACCAGCCTGGCGCGCGGCAAGGCGGTGCGCATGGCGCTCAACCAGACCCTGAGTGACGAATCCGCCACCCTGGCCGATGGGGCCGAGGTGGCGTTCTTCCCGCCGGTCACGGGCGGCTGATCCCCGGCAAGGCCCCGAGGCGTTGGATCAGCGCCTGCGAGGCCGGCATCATCGGCGCGCGCAATTCGTTGCGCATCCATCCCGCCTGCGCCAGCACGGCCTTGAGCGGGGCGGGGTTGGGCTCGGCAAAACACATCTCTACCCAGGGCAACAGGGCCTGCCACGCACGGCGGGCCTCGGCCAGTTGCCCCCCACGCAGCAGCACCATCAGCTCCAAGAATTCCGGTGCCCGCCAGTGCGCGCTGGCGGCGATGGCGCCCGTGCCGCCCAGGGCCAGGGTGGCGAACATCTGCGCGTCTTCGCCCGCCAGCACCGCCAGGCGGCCATCGGCGATCAGCGCCTGCGTCTTGGCCGGGCTGCCGCCGCAGTCCTTGATGGCGCGGATGCGCGGGTGGGCCGCCAGCGCCAGCAGCGTCTCGGTGGCCAGCGTGGCGCCCGTGCGGTAGGGGATGTCGTAAATGACGAGCGGCACTTGGCTCGCATCGGCCAGCGTGCGGAACCAGTGCAGCAGGCCGTCCTGCCCTGGGCGGATGTAGTGCGGTGCGGGCACCAGCAGGCCGGCCAGCGGGCAGCGCGCCAGCGTCTGCACCCACTCCACCGTCTGCCCGAGGTGGTAGCCAGACAGGCCCATCACCACCGGCAGCCCCTGGGCAGCGCCGAGCACCGTTTCCAGCACGGCCAGCTGCTCGGCTTTGTCCAGCGCCGCTGCCTCGCCGGTGGAGCCGCAGGCCACAAAGCCCGAGACACCCTGCTGCGCGAGAGTGCCGGTCATCTTGGCGAGGGTTGGGTGGTCGATGGCGCCGTCACGGAAGGGCGTGACGAGGGGAATCCATAGCCCGCTGAAAACGGTGTCAACGGCGGCGTCGGTGGACTGCGAGAACGAAGAAGGCATGCGAAACACTCCACGGAGATTCGACCGCAAGGAAGAACCGTCCAGGGTGTGCGCGCGGAAAACCAGGAATCAACAAAGAAGGGTTGTGTGCCAAGGGTTCCGTCGCTCATCCGGGACGGAACCACGCAGCTCCGGTCAGATGAGCTGGGGTTTTTTGGCTTTGGTGGTGATGACCGCGCACTGCAACGCCGCCGCCGGTGGGGCGGTCAGGGCGATGGGGGCGTGCGTGGGCATGCGGCGCAGTATAGCCAAGCGCCTCAGGCGCCCTCTGAGGACTGTGGCGTGGGAGGCACGAGTTCGGGGCAAGGCCAGTTGAGCAGCTCGGCCAGGCGGGTGGTGATCCAGGTGGCTTCGGGCACCAGCACGCCCGACTCGGCCGTGCACAGCCCGGCATGGATGCGCCGCAGTATCTCGGCTTCGGACGGGGCCTGCACGTGGTAGAGCGTCTGCGCCTGTTCCACCAAGTGGCCGGCCAGGTCTTCGCACAGCTCGTAGCGGGTTCGCACGGTGTCGGCGCTCTCTGTGAGCCGGCCGCGCGCGTCGGAATACACCGCCATGAAGGATGGCGGCACGTGGATCTGGTTGTCGTCGTACATGGGTTCTCGGATGGGGTCAGCGGCGGGCATGTGGCTGTGGGCTGCGGTTGGCCGCCTGGGCGGCTTCGGCAAACCAGCCCAGCACGTGCTGCAGCCAGTGGCGCAGGTCGGCTTCGAAGCGGGGCGTCAGCGCTACCAGGCCTCGGCGCCCGTCCTGCGTGAGCAGACCCTCGGCCGTGGCGTCGTTGACCAGGTTGCGCACGTGCGAGTGCGAAAAGCCCAGGCGCTCGGCCAGCTCCTGCGCGCGCAGCGGAAACAGCGGCGCCGGGCCGCCCACGCGGGCCGCGGTGGTGCGGCAGTGCTCGCGCAGCAGCAGCATGGCCACGCGCCCGCCGCCCTCGCGCTGGTCGAACCAGTCCCAACCGCCAAAGTGGCCGCGGTGCGCGGCCAGGCGGTCCAGGATGGTGTCGGCCCGGCACAGAAAGGATTCGAAGTAGTCGGCATCCGCCCCCAACCGCGCCGCGTGGCCGCGGGCCAGCACGCCCAGGGCCTCGGCGCACTGCAGGTGGTGGACCACCCAGGTGCGCAGCCCGTCCAGCAGCCGCGGGCCGGGCACCAGGTAGCGCACACGGCGGTCCGCCGCATCGGGCGCGGCGCTGACCATGCCGGCCAGCCGCAGCACGGCAAAGAACGTGGCCAGCGTGCGGCCGCCGCTGCCCGCCTGACGCTGCAGCAAGGCCAGGGTCGGGCGGGGTGCGCCTTCGCGTTGCCACTGGAAGTGCTGCACCACCAGCCGCCCTGCAGCGTGGGACTGCAGCGCGCGGCCGAAGATCTTGTTGATGAGCCGCTCGTTCCAGTGCAGCCGCAGGATGCCGTGGCAGTAGGCTTCCACGGCTTCGGTGTAGGCGTCGGGCGCCTGCGACTCCAGCGGGTGGAACGATTCCTCGAAATCCATGGACCGGTGCGCTGGGGTGGATCAGTCGGGCGTGAACAGGCGCTCGAACCGCGCCTGGTCCGCCGCCAGCTCGAACGTCACGACCTGCCCCATCTTCATGTCGGCCAGCCGGCAGGCTGCAAACAGCGTGGTCTTGCCAGCCAGCTCCATCACTTCGAGGTCAATGATGGCGTAGGGATATGGCACGAACACTTGGTGCGCAAAGACCTCCTTGGTCGTGTTGCGCGGCGAGGGGTAGAGCTTGTACAGCTCGGTCTGGATCGTCTGGGTGGCCATGGGCGGGTGCTGGGAAAAGGCTGCTGCGCGCTGCAGAGAGGGTACAGTGCTGCCGAATTGGATCGCATCGTACAGACAAAGCTTTTTGCCCTTCGTTCTATGGCACGCAACCCCAAAAACAAAAGTGAATGGCCGACCAAGGTGTTGGCCCTGGTACGGGGCGGCAACATCCCTGCGGCCGTGGCGCAGATCAAGGTGGCGCCCACGGTGGGCGACATCACGCGCCTACAGGCCCTGCTGGCCGATTTGCCTTCCACGCCCGCCATGGTGCAGCTGAACAAGGTGGTGGAAGAAGAACGCGCGTTGCTCGCCGCGCCGCGCCTGCACCGCGCCCCTTGACCGCTTTGCATTCCGCCTTCTTTCGTCACAGCCATGACCTTGCCCCGTGTTTCCATCCAGACCGAGGACTTTGACCTTAGCGCTGAAGTAGCCGCCCTGCGCCGCGAAAACAAGGGCGTGGGCGCCGTGTGCAGCTTTGTCGGCACCGTGCGCGACCGCAACGAGGGCGACGCGGTGTCGTCGATGGAGCTGGAGCACTACCCCGGCATGACCGAAAAATCCATCGAGGCCATGGTGGACGAGGCGTTCGCCCGCTTCGACATTTTCAGTGCGCGCGTGATCCATCGCGTGGGCCTGCTGCAGCCGCTCGACCAGATCGTGCTGGTGGCCGTGACAAGCGCGCACCGCGGGCAGAGCTTCCAGGCCTGCGAGTTTTTGATGGACTACCTCAAGACCCAGGCCCCGTTCTGGAAGAAAGAGCAGACCGCCCAGGGCGCCCGCTGGGTGGACGCCCGCGTGAGCGACGATGCGGCGCTGGCGCGCTGGGGCATCACGGCGCGTAACGCCTGAGAGAGCGTGAACAGGCTCTGAGCCCGTTCTCCTCTGTGTCGGCCGGAAGGCGCCGGGCGAGATCCATGCAATCTTTGGACTTGGCACCGCAGTGCGGGGCTCGGGATACTGCGCGCTTTGCCACCCCCATGGTCCTCATGCGCCCTCATTGCCCTCCTCCCTTGCTGCCTCTGCCCCCGCTTGTTGGCCGGTCCGGTCTTGATGGAGAGGAGGGTGGAAGGAGCATCGGAGGCCGGTGGATGCGCCTCGCGCGCCGGGGCTTGAAAGGGATGTTGGCTGCGGCCTGCCTGGGCATGGCGCTGGCTGCGGCGGCCCAGTCAGGCCACTGGCGCGACGCTGCGAACCCTGGCATCCCCCGCTACCAGCACGCGGCGGCACTGCTGGCGTCTGGCGATGTCTTGCTTACTGGCGGCTCGGGCAACGCGGGCGTCACCGCCACCGTCATGCGGTACCAGTCGCGCGACAACACCTGGACCGCCATGCCTGACCTGCTCGAGCCGCGGGAGCTGCACACGGTGACCCCGCTGGCAACCGGTCGGGTGCTGGTGGCGGGTGGCTATGCCGGGTGGCCGCTGGCGTCGGCGGAGGTGTACGACCCGGCCACAGGCGCCAGCGTGGCCACGCCGCCGCTGGCCGTGGAGCGCTTTCGGCACACGGCCACGCGCCTCTTGTCCGGCCGTGTGCTGGTGGCGGGCGGCAATCTGGCCGCGGGTTCGGCCGAAGTGTTCGTGCCCGGGTCTCCCGGCACCTGGAGTGCGACCGGGGCCATGCAGGTGCGGCGGCAGCAACATACCGCAACCCTCCTGCTGTCGGGTAAGGTGCTGGTGGTGGGCGGGTACTCGGGCGCCGGGGTGGAGTCGAGTGCCGAGTTGTATGACCCGGCCACCAATACGTGGTCTGCCACCGGGTCGATGGCCGAGGCGCGCACCGAGCACACCGCCACGCTGCTGCCCTCGGGACTGGTGCTGGTGGCGGGCGGGCGCAGCGGGAGCGCGCAGCTCGCTTCGGCCGAACTCTACGACCCGGCCACCGGCACCTGGTCCAGCGTGGGCCCGATGGCCCAGGCCCGCTCTTCCCACGAGGCCGGACTGTTGCCCAACGGCGAGGTGATCGTGTTCGGCGGCGAGGATGTGCCAAGTGCAGGCTTTACCGCCACCACCGAGCGGTTCGATCCGTCATCGGGCACCTGGCGCGCCGATGCGCCGCTGGGCACGGGGCGCATGTGGCATGTGGCCGTGAGGCTTGCCGATGGAGAAATTCTGGCGCTGGGCGGCGCGGGCGCCAGCGGGGCGGTGTCCCGGGCGGAGCGCTATCACAACACGGCGGGCACGGGGCTCTGGGATGACGCGCAGGACATGCCTTCCCCGCGCATGGAGCACCGCGCCTTCCTGCTGGACACCGGTAAGGTGCTGGTGTTTGGGGGGTATGGCAGTACCTACCTGAGCAGTGCGGACCTGTACGACCCGGCCGCCGACCAATGGGCCCCGGCGGCGCCGATGAACCACCACCGCTACCGGTTTGAGGCGGCCAAGCTGCTGTCGGGGCAGGTGCTGGCGACGGGGGGCTGGTCGCTGAGCACCTCGTACTCGCGGACGGCGGAGGTGTACGACCCCGCCGCCGACGCCTGGACCAACGTGCCCGACATGGCCCAACCCAGAAGCCGACACTCCGCCACGACCCTGTTAGACGGCCGGGTGCTGGTCGTCGGCGGCGAAGGCTCTGGCAGCACCGCCGGCAGCGCGGAGCTGTTCGATCCCGCTACGCAGACTTGGTCAGCGGCTGCCAACCCGCTGCGGCAGCGCAAGGGCCACGCTGCCGTGCTGCTCGCGTCTGGCAAGGTGCTGGTGGTGGGCAGCGACGGGATGAGCGGCGAATCGAACAGCGAGCTTTACGACCCTGCCACAGACAGCTGGACAGACGCTGGCGGCCTGGGCCAGGCCGTCGGCGGAGCAACGCTGACCCGGCTGCCGTCAGGCGAGGTGCTGGCCGTGGGCGGATATGGGAGCGGTGGGTTCAACGGCCACGCCCTGCCGTCGGTCTATTCCTACAACCCCTTGTCCGGCTGGAGGCGCCTGGCGGACATGTACACCCCGCGCGCCAAGCACACGGCCCAACTGCTCTCCGATGGCCGGGTCCTAATTGCTGGCGGGGACAAATCCCCCTACGCCGTCACGGTGAACGGCTTTGCCTACGCCAGTGCTCTGCTGTACGACCCCGCGCTTGGCACCTGGACCGAGGCGTCGTCGCTGCGGTCGGCGCGGGCCTCGCTGGTGTCGGTGCTGCTGCCGTCAGGGCGGGTGCTGGCCATGGGGCAAGGCACTGCGGCGGACCAGTATGTGCCGCAGTACACGGTCACCCCCACCGTCAGCAGCCAAGGCTACTTCCTGCCCTGGACCCCGCAGCTTGTGCGCCAGGGGGACAGCGCCAGCCTGCAGGTGCAGGCCAACGCCGGGTGGATCGCCACGTCCGCCACGGGCTGCGGCGGAACGCTGGCAGGCACCACCTACACCGCCGGCCCGGTCACGCAAGACTGCACCGTGAGCGCCGGCTTTGCCGTGGCACGCACCGTGACAGCCACCGCAGGCGCGGGTGGCAGCATCAGCCCCAGCGGTGCCCAGGCCGTTGCGGACGGCGCCACCGCCAGCTTCACCGTCACGCCGCTGGCGAACTACCAGATCGCGTCGGTGACTGGCTGCGGCGGCACGCTGGTGCAGAACCTCTACACCACCGCCGCGGTCACGCAGAACTGCACCGTTACGGCGTCGTTCACGCCCATCCTGCACACCGTCACGGCCTCGGCCCAGTCGGGCGGCAGCATCAGCCCGGCCGGTGCAGTGAGCGTGGCGCAGGGGCAGACGCGGGCTTTCAACCTCGCTCCCGACGCCGGCTATCGCATTGCTGCCGTCACCGGCTGTGGCGGCACGCTGGCCGGCAGCGCATTTACCACCGCCGCCGTGATGGGCGCATGCCAGGTGCAAGCCCGCTTTGAAACCGTTCCGGTGGACACCAGTACCGGCTCCGGTCCCGTGACCGTGGGCGTCGTCAATGGCAGCGCGGGCTGCCGGCTCGACCTGGCTGGCACCGGCCCGGTGGCGGCACCTGCGCCATACCCGGGCGCCGGCACGTTGCCCCACGGGGCCTTCCGCCTGCGCCTTGTCAACTGCCAGCCAGGCGAGACGGTGCGCGTGGCCGTGACCTTCCCGAGTCTCGCGGGCCTCACGATCAAGAAATACGGGCCCACGCCCGCGAGCCCTACCACCAGCCGCTACTACGACCCTGCCAACTTGCAGATCAGCGGCAACACGGCCACGTATGACGTGACGGACGGCGGGCTGGGCGACGACAGCTTCGGCGCGCTGGACGGCACCATCAACGATCCGGTGGTGGCCGTGCCGCTCGCTGCACCGGGCGGGGCCGTAGGCATTCCCACGCTGTCGGGGGCGGGGCTTGCCGGGATGTCGCTGCTGCTGGCGGGGATGGCAGCCTGGCAGCGCCGGCGCCGAAGAGATCGTGGCCAGATGTTTTGAGTGAAAATAGGCTCCAACGCTTATCCGTCAATCGCTGGAAGCTATCAAAATGATAGTAATTGACGCTCGTAGCACGCCGTGAAGCTGTGGATAAGTTGATCTGCATCAGCTTGAAAACTGCATGCCCCTCCTCACATGAGACGCAATCGGAGGACATTCACCCATGCGTCTCGACAAATTCACCACCAAGTTCCAGGAAGCCTTGAGCGATGCCCAGAGCCTCGCCCTGGCCCATGACAACGCTTACATAGAACCCGTGCACGTGCTGCTGGCCATGCTCAAGCAGGACGACGGCCCCAAGGCGCTGCTGCAGCGTGCGGGCGCCAACGTGCCCGGCCTCACCAGCGCGGCCGAAGCCGCCATCAAGCGCCTGCCGCAGGTGCAGGGGCATGACCAGGTGCAGGGCGGCCCCGAACTGGGCCGCGTGCTGCAGGCGACTGAGAAGGAGGCGCTCAAGCGCGGCGACCAGTTCATCGCCAGCGAGCTCTTCTTGCTGGCGCTCACCGACAGCAAGGGCGACGCCGCCCAGATCGCCAAAGACAACGGCCTGACCCGCAAGAGCCTGGAAGCCGCCATCACCGCCGTGCGCGGCGGCCAGAAGATGGACAGCGCCGAGGCCGAAGGCCAGCGCGGCGCGCTGCAGAAATACTGCCTGGACCTGACCGAGCGCGCCCGCGCGGGCAAGCTCGATCCTGTGATCGGCCGCGACGATGAAATCCGCCGCGCCATCCAGGTGCTGCAGCGCCGCAGCAAGAACAATCCTGTGCTGATCGGCGAGCCCGGCGTGGGCAAGACCGCCATCGTGGAGGGTCTCGCTCAGCGCATCATCGCGGGCGAGGTGCCCGAGTCGCTCAAGAACAAGCGCGTTCTGAGCTTGGACATGGCGGCCCTGCTGGCCGGCGCCAAGTACCGCGGCGAGTTTGAAGAGCGCCTGAAGGCTGTGCTCAACGAGCTGGCCAAGGACGAAGGCCAGACCATCGTCTTCATCGACGAACTGCACACCATGGTGGGCGCCGGCAAGGCCGAGGGCGCGATGGACGCCGGCAACATGCTCAAGCCCGCCCTCGCGCGCGGCGAACTGCACTGCGTGGGCGCGACCACGCTGGACGAATACCGCAAGTACATCGAGAAGGACGCGGCGCTGGAGCGGCGTTTCCAGAAGATCCTCGTGGGCGAGCCCAGCGTGGAGGCCACCATCGCCATCCTGCGCGGCCTGCAGGAACGCTACGAGCTGCACCACGGCGTGGACATTACTGACCCGGCCATCGTGGCTGCGGCCGAGCTCTCCAACCGCTACATCACCGACCGCTTCCTGCCCGACAAGGCCATCGACCTGATCGACGAGGCCGCGGCCAAGATCAAGATCGAGATCGACTCCAAGCCCGAGGCCATCGACAAGCTCGACCGCCGGCTGATCCAGCTGCAGATCGAGCGCGAGGCCGTGAAGAAGGAAAAGGACGAGGCCTCGCAAAAGCGGTTCACGCTGCTGGAAGAGGAAATCGCCCGTTTGCAGAAAGAGATTGCCGACCTGGAAGACATCTGGACCGCCGAGAAGGCGCAGGCCCAGGGCAGCCAGCAGGTGCGCGAGCAGGTCGAGAAGGTGAAGCTGCAGATCGAGGAACTCAAGCGCAAGGGCGACTTCAACAAGGTCGCCGAGCTGCAGTACGGCAAGCTGCCCGACCTGGAGCGCCAGCTGAAGGAAGCGCAGGCCAAGGAAGAGGGCAAGGACGGTGTGTCCACCCCCAACCGCCTGCTGCGCACGCAGGTGGGCGCTGAAGAAATCGCCGAGGTGGTGAGCCGCGCCACGGGCATCCCCGTGGCCAAGATGATGCAGGGCGAAAAGGACAAGTTGCTGCAGATGGAGACCAAGCTGCACGAGCGCGTGGTGGGCCAGGACGAAGCGATTGCCGCCGTGGCCAACGCCATCCGCCGCTCGCGTTCGGGTCTGTCGGACCCGAACCGGCCCACGGGCTCGTTCCTGTTCCTCGGCCCCACGGGCGTGGGCAAGACCGAGCTGTGCAAGGCGCTGGCGGGCTTTTTGTTCGACAGCGAAGACCACCTGGTGCGCATCGACATGAGCGAATTCATGGAGAAGCACTCCGTGGCCCGCCTGATCGGCGCGCCGCCCGGCTACGTGGGCTATGAAGAGGGCGGCTACCTGACGGAAGCCGTGCGCCGCAAGCCCTACAGCGTGCTGCTGCTCGACGAGGTGGAAAAGGCCCACCCGGATGTATTCAACGTGCTGCTGCAGGTGCTGGACGATGGCCGCCTGACGGACGGCCAGGGCCGCACCGTGGACTTCAAGAACACGGTGATCGTGATGACCAGCAACATCGGATCGCACCTCATCCAGGCCATGGTGGGCCAGGACTACGAGGACGTGAAGGACGCGGTGTGGGGCGAGCTCAAGAACCACTTCCGCCCCGAGTTCCTGAACCGCATTGACGAGACGGTGGTGTTCCACGGGCTGGATGCGCAGCACATTGCCGCCATCGCCAAGATCCAGCTGCTGGCGCTGCAAAACCGCCTGGCACGGATGGATTTGGAGCTGCAGGTGTCCGACGCCGCCTTGGCAGAATTGGCCAAGGTGGGGTTCGACCCGGTGTTTGGTGCGCGGCCGCTCAAGCGGGCGATCCAGCAGCGCATCGAGAACCCGTTGTCGAAGCTGCTGCTCGAAGGGCGCTTCCCGCCCAAGAGTGTGATTCCGGTTACCGTGAACCCGGTGCTGGAGCCAGGCGTGTTCCAGTTCGGCGTGTCCGAACCGAGCTGAGCCGCGTGAAGCCGCACGGGGCACAGGCCGCCTAGCCCCTGCGTTGTGAAGGAGAGGTGTCGTTTGAATGATTTTGTATCGGGCCTTGTGCGCCTTTTGCTGAAGGTCGTGGTCGTTGCCATGGGGCTGGTGCTGTTTGCAAGCCTCTTGGTCGCGGTGACACTGCTGGCGCTGGTGTGGTTGCTGCGCGCTGGCTGGGCACGCCTGACAGGTCGGCCCGTGACACCCTGGGTGATGCGCATGGACCCGCGAACTGGGTTCAGCACGGTGTTCCGCTCGACAGAGCGCTGGTCAGCGTATGGCGGGCGCGGCGCGGCTTCCGGCGCAGGCAATGCGGCCGAGGCAGGTACTGACGGCGCCGCATCGCGGCGGGGCGGTATCCTGCCGGGCTCTTCTGCCGAAGTCACTGACGTCGAAGCGCGCGAAGTGCGCTAAGGGTGCGTCAAGTGCCTCGTAGAACGCACCCACAGGGCGGTTACCCTGTGGGTGCGTTCGTTTTTTTGTGACACGCCTGAGCCATGACACCTGCCGATATCCACGCCCATTTCGATCTCCAACACCAGGCCAGCCGCGCGCAGGTGGATGTGCCTTTGCTGGTGCGCCGCGAGCGGCTCTTACGCATCCGCAAGATGCTGGACGAACATGGCCCCGTGCTGGCTGCGGCCGTACAGGCTGACTTTGGCATACGTTCCCCGCGCCTGACCGAGGTGGCGGATTTCTTTGTGCTGCGCACGCTGCTGTCACACACTTTGCGCCACCTGGCGCGTTGGATGAAGCCCCGCCGCGTGCACACGCCGCTGTATCTGAAACCTGCCCACGCCTTCATCCAGCGCCAGCCGCTGGGGGTGGTGGGCGTGATTGCGCCGTGGAACTACCCGGTGCAGCTGGCACTGGCGCCGGCCATCACAGCTCTGGCTGCGGGCAACCGCGTGATGCTCAAGCCCAGCGAACTCACGCCCCACACCTCGGCCCAGCTGGCGGCGCTGGTAGCGCAGTTTTTTACGCCGGACGAGTTCTGCGTGGTACAGGGCGATGCCAACCTGTCGGCACTCTTTGCGTCGCTGCCATTCGACCACCTGGTGTTCACCGGTTCCACAGCCGTGGGACGCAAGGTGGCGCAGGCGGCCGCGCAGCACCTCACGCCCACAACGCTGGAGCTGGGCGGCAAGTCACCGTGCATCATTGACGGCCACTGCGATATGCAGGACGCCGCGCTCAAGATCGCACACGGCAAGCTGCTGAACGCCGGGCAAACCTGCATTGCTCCGGACTACGTGCTGCTGCCCCGTGGCCGCGAGGCAGAGTTCACGCAGGCGTACCGTGCGGCGGTGCAGCGGTTGTTTCCCACGCTGGAGGGCAACGGCGACTACGCATCCATCATCACCCCACGCCACCATGCGCGCCTGCGCACCATGCTGCAGCAGGCCCAGACGCAGGGCGCCGAGGTGCACACCATTGACCCAGCGGCGGGCAAACCGCCTGTGCACACCTCGGGCACCTTGGGCGACGGCGCCAGCCGCCAGATGGCGCCCACGCTGGTGTTCGGCGCAACGTCGCAGATGCAGCTCATGCAGGAAGAAATCTTCGGCCCCATCCTGCCCGTGATCTCGTACGAGCGGCTGGACGATGCCATTGCCCATATCAACGCCGGCCCACGCCCTCTGGCGCTGTACTGGTTTGGCAACAGTGAGGCGGTGCGCGACGACGTGCTGCGCCGCACCGTGAGCGGCGGCGTGACTGTGAACGACACGCTGATGCACATTGCTCACGATAACCTGCCCTTTGGCGGGGTGGGCGACAGCGGCTGGGGCGCGTACCACGGTGAACAGGGCTTTCTGCGCTTTTGCCACCAGAAGTCGGTGCTGGTCCAGTCGCGCTGGTCGATGGGCTCGCTGTTCTACCCGCCGTACGGCGCGCGGTTCGACCAGGTCATGGCGATGCTGCGGCGCTGGTTGTAGCGGGTGGGTTTCCACCAGCGGCGTGGCCGGGGTGATCGTGGTCGCCGTGGTGATCGCCGTGGGGGGGCGTTGACGGCTCAAACATCGGCTGAGTCATCAGCTGCACCATCGCATCGCGCAGTTGGCCGGTAGATACGGGCTTGTGCAGCAGCAGCGCCGAGGTGGACTGCGCATCGCGCAGCCGCTGGGGCGATGTGTCGCCCGTCATGATGATGGCGGGCACGGGCGTGCCGAGGTAGGCGCGCAGGGCCTCCAGCACCTGTTTGCCGGTTTCCTCATGCCGCAGCCGGAAGTCCGTGATGATGAGGTCGGGCGTCAGGTCGTCCAGGCATTCCAGCGCCTCGGCGCTGGATTCCGCGGTGATGCAGTGGCAGCCCCAGCTTTGCAGCAGCGACTGCATGCCCAGACGCACGGCCTCGTCATCGTCGATGGCCAGCACTTTCAGACCCACCAGGCAGCGTGCGTCCAGCGCGGGGGGCGTTTCGTCTTCCAGCGCGCCTTGCCAGCGGTCTAGCCACAGCCGGAACACCGAGCCATGGCCGGGCTGGGAACGCAGCTCGACCGATGTCTTCATCTCGCGCGCCAGCCGCTTCACGATGGCCAGGCCCAGGCCCAGGCCCTTGCGGCGATCGCGTTCGGGGTTGCCGAGCTGGTGGAACTCGCGAAAGATGTCGTCCCACTGGTGTTCGGGTATGCCGGCTCCGGTGTCCCACACCTCCAGCGCCAGCCGCCTGCCCCGGGTGCGGCAGGCAATCAGAACGCCGCCGCGCGTTGTGTAGCGCAGGGCATTGGAGATGAAGTTGTGCATGACCAGCCCCACCAGCGACCGGTCTGCAAATGCGGCGGCCGAGGTCTCGCGCGTGCGGTACACCAGCCCGGCCGAATCGGCCTGCACGCCGAATTCCTGCTCCAGCGCCGTGAGCAAGGGTTGCACAGCAAAGGCCTCGGGGCGCACCTTCACCACGCCGGCTTCCAGCCGCGAGTAGTCCAGCAGCGTGGTGAGCATCTCGGCCGCAGCACCGGACGCGGCGTGGGCGTGCCGCAGCACGGTGTGCTGATGGTCGTTGAGGGGGCTGCGCTGCAGTGACTCCAGGAACAGGCCCATGGCGTGCAGGGGCTGGCGCAGGTCATGGCTGGCGGCTGCCAGAAAGCGCGATTTGTCGCGATCGGCGCGTTCCGCTGCCTCCTGCGCGGCCAGTGCGCGCTGCGACTGGGCGCGCAGCTCGGTCACCAAGCGTTCGTTTTCCAGCTTCAGGGCGATGCTGCGCCGCGTGGCGCGGTCTGCGGTGCGCGCCTGCAGGCTGGTCAGGGCGTAGTACACGCTGGTCAGAAACAGCGCGGGCCACATCACCGCACTGGCGGCGAGGGCCACGGCCGCCATCACCCCGCCGATGGCGCAGGTGAGGTAGGTGAGGTACGCGCGGTAGAGCGGGGCCCCCAGTCCCAGTGCGCCGGACGACACGGTGCTGATGATGCCGATGGCGTAGATCACGCTGTCCGACGTGCCCCAGTACAGCACCACGTACCCGAGGCTGCCCCAGCTGAGGCCCATGGCCGCCATGCATGCGATGAGTTTGCGCGCTGCCTGCGGGGCGGGGTCGGCAAACGGGTCAATGCTGCGCAGCGTGGCATACACCCCTGCTACGACCAGCGTGTGCGTGATCAGCCATATGGTCACGGCCTGCGCATCGGCCACGCGGGCCATCACCCACAGGGTGCCCAGGGCTGTGGCCAGCGAGGCCAGCAGCGTCATCGGAAAGTTCTGCCGCAGCAGCGCCACCTGTTCGCGCAGCACCTCGTCGCGCTCCCACAGGGGCCAGCCCCAGCGTGTGGGCGGGTGTGCGCCGGCTTCGTTCACCGGCGTAGCGGCAGGCGTGGACGACAGGGGCGGGGCGGCCGCCTCAGAGCGTGTCATGGACCTGCGGGGTGGACAGGCCCAGGCGCTGCGCGGCCAGCAGTGCCGCGCTGCGGCTGTTGACGCCCAGCTGGGCGAAGATGGCGGCCACGTGCACGCGCACCGTGTTTTCGCTCAGCCCCAGGTCGCGCGCAATGACCTTGTTGGGCCGGCCGGTGCACAGCAGCGACAGCACTTCCAGCTGCCGCGTGGTGAGCGCGGGTGCGTCGGCCGCGCGCGGCGCGGCGCTGGTGCTGTTGAGAATGGGAAAACACGGCTTGCCCTGCAGGGCGCTGGTGATGGCCTCGAAGATATCTGCAGCGCTGGCGGACTTGGGCAGAAAACCATCAGCCCCGCGACCCCGCGCCTCGTGGATAGCGTCGGGCGCCACGCTGGCCGACACCAGCACGATGCGTGCGGCCGGGCAGGCCTGGCGCAGCGGGCGCAGGCCATCCAGCCCGCTCATGCCCGGCAGCTGGATGTCCAGCAGCACCAGGTCGGTGTCGGCCGCCTTCAAGACGCAGGCCTCGGCAATGGAGCCTGCCTCGGCGATCACGCCCACGGACGGGTGGTCTTGAACAATCAGGCGCAGCCCGGTGCGGAACAGGGCGTGGTCATCCACAAGCAATAGGCGTGCACTCATACACCGGAGTATTGCGCACAACCCGGCGTGGCGGACTAGTCCATTTGTGCGATGGACGCGTGCTGGGCCACTTTTTAGACTTTCCGTCAAGCATTGAAATGCACCTTAGACGGACAAGAACCTGGAGGGCACACCAATGCGCACACCTGCGATGACATCCGTGTCGATGCCTGTTCCATCCAAGTTCTGAAGGGATTTCCATGACTGCCAATGCCACCGTCCAAGGCTCCGCCGCATCCGACTCTTCCGAGGGCGGCGTAATCCGCCGCAGCCCCCGCCGCGCCGCGCCCGCCGGCGGTGCTGCAGAGGCGGCCACGGGCCTGGGCGGCAACACCGTGGCGCACATCGTGGAGAGCAATTGCCCTGACCTGTTGGCCGCAGCCGGCGTGGTCATCGAACACCTGGACGCGCAGGCCGGCACCTGGCAGTTCTCCATCGATGAGGGCCAGACTTGGCGGGCCATTCGCACCGACCTCATCAACCGCGCCGGCCATCTGGGCCTGGCCCTGAACCGCGATGCCCGCCTGCGCGTGCTGCCCTTTGGCGGCCACCGCGTGACGGGCGCACGCGTGGCCTTCCACACCGTGCAGCGCAATCATGGGCCGGGCAATGGCAGCTACCGGGCCTATGCGCCGGACGAGCGTGACGACGGGTCGCGCACCGTGACGCTGGTGCTCAGCCTGGGGGCCGTGAACGGCACACCGCCCGAAGTGCACGTTCCCCGCCCGCGCAACAAGCGTGCACTGGCGCAGCGGGCTGCCATGGCGGCTGGCGGCGCGCCTGCGGGCATGTTGATGGCTTGATGATCTTTGCCGGGGTGGCGCCGGATTTTCCGGAGCCCGCCCAGGGGCGCGAAGGGAGTGAAAAACCGTTTGCGGCGACAATGCTGGGTTTTCGATTTTTCATTCCCAGTTTTCGTTCGGTTTTTCCATGTCCAGTATCCAGGTTCGTCCCGCTACGCTTCGCGATGCCAAAGCCATCGCCCAGATCCACACCGTCTCTGCCCAAGAGGCCTACAAAGGGTTGGTGCCAGACGAGCAATTGAAAGCCATGTCTTCGGTCGAAAAGCGCCAGGCCTATTGGCGCGAGGCCATCGAATATTGCGAGCCCCAGGTCCAGGTGGCCGTCGACGGCGAAAAGATCGTCGGTTTTGTGGGCTATGACCGTTCGCGCGACGAAAAGTCGCGCCCTACCACCGGTGAAATCTGGGCCATCTACGCCGCCCCCACCCACTGGAACCAGGGCGTGGGCCTGGCCCTGTGGGATGCCGCCCGCGACGGTCTGCAGGAAGAGGGTTGCACCAACGTGACGGCCTGGGTGCCGCTGCGCAACGAGCGCGCCCTGCGTTTCCACGAAATGGCAGGCTTCAAGCGCGAGCTGTCCACGGCCAAGACGGCGGTGATTGGCGGCGTGAAGATTGAAGAAGTGCGGTTGAAGCGTCCGATCAACGCATAACGCGATGAGGCTCCCCCTGAGTCGCCTGCGGCGCCTTTCCCCTCTCCCTCGGGATGGGGACACACCCAGCGTACGCAAGCGAAGCGCCGCCCACGCGGCTTGGCGGCCTTTGTGCGGTGGCGCTGGTCTGGGTCCTGCCAGTTTCCCAGGCTGTCGGTAGCGACCGCGCAGTCAAAATTCAATGTCCGTACAGATTCCGTTGATCCACTGGATTCACCGAGGCCAGCCCCAGCAAGCGCTGTGGCGCTCGGAGAGCGGCGCGCCAGCGCCACGCCGGGTGGAGGTGGCCGACGACACCTTGTCGGCCGATACGGCGTATCGCATGGCGTGCGAGGGCACGGGGCTGCTGTGGCAAGGGGATTTTCAGAACGCGCGGCACTTGCTGCAGGCGCTGATGCGCCGGGTGGATAAGAAGCCGCGCAAGTCCGCCACCAAGGCGTCGCAAAAGCTGGCCGCTGCCACCCCTGCAGAGGCCTTCCACCTGCACCGGCAAGCCCAGGCGCAGCGCGCCCGGGTGCTGGCGGCCGTGCTCATCCCGCTGGAGGGCGACTACAGCATTGCGCTGCGCCGGGCACCCGACTGGCGCGAGGCCTGCACCGAGGCCTGGGGCCCGGCCACGGGTGAGCGCAGGGTGGCCACGCTGCGCGAGCTGCTGGGCTTGGTGGGCGCACACGAATGGCGCAAAAAGGGCGTGGAAGTGCCCGCGCTGGGCGCGCCGCCGCACAACTGCATTCACCCGCACTATGGCGTGTTTTCGCCCGTGCGGGGCGAGTATGTGGACCTTGTTGCGCAGACGCCCTTGCCGGGCACCAGCCTGGCGTTTGACATTGGCGTGGGCACGGGCGTGCTGTCTGCCGTGCTCGCGCGGCGGGGTGTGCAGCGTGTCGTGGCCACGGACCAGGACCCGCGCGCGCTGGTATGTGCGCGCGAAAACCTGCAGCGCCTGGGCGTTCTGCCGCAGGTGGAACTGCTGCAGGCCGATCTTTTCCCGGCTGGCCGTGCGCCGCTGGTGGTGTGCAACCCGCCCTGGGTGCCCGCGCGCGCCAGTTCGCCCATCGAGCATGCGGTGTACGACGAAGGCAGCCGCATGCTGCGCGGCTTCTTGTCGGGCTTGAAGGACCACTTGGAACCAGGCGGTGAAGGCTGGCTCATCCTGTCGGATCTGGCCGAGCACCTGGGGCTGCGGCCCCGCGACCAGTTGCTGGGTTGGATTGCTGATGCGGGCCTGGTGGTGAGCGGCCGGCGCGACGTGAAGCCCCGGCACGCTAAGGCGGCCGATGCACAAGACCCGTTGCATGCTGCACGCGCGGCCGAAGTCACTTCTCTCTGGCGATTGCGGGTGGCCTGACGGTTGGATCGGATTGGCGGAGTCGCGTCAGTCCAGGTCGGCGGGTTGCGTGGAAGCGAAGCTGCCCTGGGCCGGCGTGCGAGGCAGCAACTGCTCCAGCCGCTCGCGCAGCGTCGCGGCGCGTTCGTTGCCTGCGGCCAGTGCCACTTCCTCCAGCATGGCTTCGCCCACGTCCAGCATGCTCTCGCGGTCTTTCGCGGCGCGCAGGGCCTCGCGAAATTGCTGCGCCAGCGCAGGGTCGCGGCGGGCAAACAGACGCTCGCAGGTGTCAAACAGATACATGCGCGCACCGGCCTGGGAGCGCAGCGATTCGCCGGGCTCGGGCCGCTGCACGGACGGTGCCTGCACCGTGCTGGCGGCAGCGGCGGGCGGGTCCGCCGCAGGCAAAGTCGACGGCCCAGACAGGTAGCCCTGCCGCATGAGGTTTTCCACAATCTGTGCGCCGACGCCGTTGTACATGGCCTGCAGGTCCGACAGCGGTTTGCCGTCGGCCAGCAGCAGCAGCGAGCGCTCGCGCAGGCTGAGGGATCGGACGCCGGGTGAGAGTTCCAGGCGGGCTTTGTCAGTTTTTTGGAGCAGCATGGGGGCCTCGTTCACGGGGAGCCAGCGGATTCGATGCGGGGCATTGCAGCAGCCCGCCGTGACGCCGTGATGACCCCGCTGACGCACAATGGCGCGTTGGCTGCAGCGGCGCCGGGCGCGAGGTCGCAGAGGACGCATGGGCAGCGCAGCCGTGAGGCTTGTGCTTTGTTTTTGATAGCTGCTAGCGCTTGCTGGATAAGCGCTAGAGCCTGTTTTTATACATATTTTTGTCTTGGCCATGCCGCCGCGGTTTGTATGTGGCGGCGGCGAGTGATTTGTCTGCGATGACCCTGCTGCTTGCGCCCATGGAGGGGCTTCTGGATTTTGTACTGCGCGATGTGCTGACCCGTGTGGGCGGGGTGGACCGCTGCGTTTCGGAGTTCATCCGCATCACTGGCACGCTGCTACCGGACAAGGTGTTCCTGCGCTACATCCCCGAGTTGAAGCATGGCAGCCGCACGTTGGCCGGGGTGCCGGTGCGTGCACAGCTGCTGGGGTCGGACCCCGTCTCCATGGCCGAGAACGCGGCCCGGCTGGCAGCCCTGGGGCCCGAAGGCATTGACCTGAACTTTGGCTGCCCTGCCAAGGTTGTCAATCGGCACGGTGGTGGCGCGGCGCTTCTGCAGGAGCCCGAGCGTATTGCGGCCGTGGTGGGGGCTGTGCGCCGTGCGGTGCCCGCGCACCTGCCTGTGTCGGCCAAGATGCGCCTGGGCTTCAACGACACGGCGCTGATGCGTGAATGCGCTCAGGCCATGCAGGCAGGCGGCGCGGCTGAGCTGGTGGTGCATGCGCGTACCAAGGCAGACGGCTACCGGCCGCCCGCTTACTGGGAGCAGATCCCCAACATCCGAGCGGCAGTGGCGATTCCGGTCGTGGCCAATGGCGAGATCTGGACTGTGGCGGACGCGCAGCGTTGCCGCGCTGTGTCAGGCTGCGACCACCTCATGTTGGGGCGCGGCATGGTGGCCGACCCGGGACTGGCCCGTGCCATCCGTGCGTCTGATGAGGGGCGACCCGGCACAGATGTAGTCGCCTGGGCCGACCTGGTGCCGCACCTGGCAATGTTCTGGCAACTGGTGTGCGACGACCTGGAGCCGCGCCAGCGCGCAGGTCGGCTCAAGCAGTGGCTGAATCTGCTGCGCAGGCGCTATGGCGAGGCCGAGGATGCCTACCAGCACGTGCGCACCATGACAGACCAGCGCGCCATCAGCCTGTGGGTGGATGACCTCCAGCAGCGCCACGGTGCATGAAACTGTCCGTGGATTGCACCGGGTTCGCCGCTTATTTTTAAAGAAGGTGGTCTGGAGCGAGGGGGCCGAGCAACTTCAGCATCAGGCGCAGTGGCGCACTGGCGTCGGGCTCGGACCGCGCATCCTGCAACCCGCTGCCCTGGGGCGCGCGCCACAGCAGCGATCCCTGCGGCTGCAGCTGCACATGCCAGGCGGCCTCGCGCAGCGCATCTTCAATCTGTGCGGTGGCGCGACGAGAGAGCTCGGTGCTGCGGATCAGCAGCGCAATCTCGGTGTTCTGCAGCTGGGAGCGCATGTCGAGGTTCATCGAACCCACCACCAGCAGCCGGCCGTCCAGGATCAGCAGCTTGGAGTGCAGCATGGCCCGCGAACTGCCTAGCGAGCCGCCGCTGCTGCCTGTGGCGGAACCGTGGGTGCTGGCGTTGCCAGAGCTGCCGGTAGAGCCCAAAGAGCCCCGCAAGACGCCCGTGAGCTCGCTGCGCATTTCATACAGCTCCACGCCCATGGCGAGCAGGTCAGGGCGGTGGCGTGCATAGCCGGCGTGGGCGATGGGGGCGTCGTTGGACGCCAGTGAGTTGGTGAGCACCCGCACGCGCACCCCGCGCGCACGCGCGTCGGCAAAGGCCTTTTTCATGTCGGGGCCTGGCACAAAGTAGGGCGAGATGATGAGCAGGTCGCGCCGCGCCTGGCCCATGAGCTGCAGCAGGCCGTCCACCACAGTGTCGGTCTGCGCGGCCTGTACCTCTGCGCTGAGGGGCGAACGCGCAGTGGTCGCGTCGAGCGAATCCACAGGAGTCGCAACCTGGAGAGCGTCGGGCCGTGTGCCGGGTGCGGGCCGCGTGGACTTGGCGGCCGTGCCAGCGCCCTGGGATGTGATGGCCAATGGCGTGGCCTTGGCGGGGGGCTGCTCGGGCAGCGCGCCGGTGGCGGTGCTGTCGGCCGGGATCTTCGCGGGTTTGTCCACCAGCACGGCGGCTGGAGCCCAGCTGAACCGCGCTTGCGCCAGGTCCATGGGCTGGTAGTCCCAGATGCGGGCGCGCTTCGCCTCATTGGCAGAGTGGCCCTGGCTGGTTGGCTGGGTGCCGTCGGGTGCGGGCAAGTGGGCGTCGCCGTCCACCCGCTCGCGCTGCGCGGCATCGGCGGCGCGCAGGCTTTCGCGCATGGCAAGCAGCTCTTCGCGGGTGATCAATGACTGCACCGGGTAGGCTCGTTCGTTGTTCCAGTAGCTGTCAAAGCTGCGCGACAGTTCAAGCACCACGGGCCCGGCGGCCAGCACGTCCAGGTCCACAAAGTTGCCTGCGTCAGCCGTGCCGAAATACGCATCGCCCAAGTTGCGTCCGCCTGTCACACCCATGGCGTTGTCGGCAATGAACAGCTTGTTGTGCATGCGCTGCTGCACCCGGGAGAAGTCGCCCAGTGCGCTGAAAATGCGCCCAATGGGCGAGCCACGCGCACCCGTGAGCGGATTGAACATGCGCATCTCGATGTTGGGCACAAACGCCAGGCGCATCACCTGCGCATCGCGCCCGGTGCTGTGAAAGTCGTCGAGCAGCACCCGCACCCGCACGCCGCGCTTGGCAGCAGCGACCACGCTGCGCAAAAGGCGCTCGGTGCTGGCGTCTGCGTGGATCGCGTAGTACTGCAAGTCCAGTGTTTTTTCTGCGGCATCCACCAGGGCCAGGCGGCTGCTGTACGCGTCCTGCGGGCCACTCAGCAGAAAGAAGCCCGAGGGATGTTTGCCGCCGTCTGCCTGCCTGCGCGCGGCCACCAACTGGCCGAGCGCGGTGCCTGAGGGGGAGGGCAGCGCCGCAGACACGGGCCGCTCCACGTCCTTGGGCAACCCCGTGCATCCGACCATGGCCGCCGCGCCGGCCACGCACAGTGCGAGCACAGCCATCCAGCCGTAGCGCGCGGTGCGCGCCAAAAAAGCGGGAGCGGTTGGGGTGGCGATAGCGGGCAGGGTTTGCATCGCGCGATTGTCGCCGTGCGTGTGCACGCCGTGTGTCGGACGCAGCGCCAACGCGGTGCCTGTCCGGCGGCAGTGCAGGGGGGCTGCATTGAACTACGCGTCGGCGTTTCGTGGGGGCCTTTCGTGGGCAAGAAGCGCCCGCGTGAACAGCTGCCCAGACCGCGGCCGTAAGGCCCCGCGGCGCTTTGCTACCAGTTGACCTCGCGCTCCGGCGTGGCGCTGATCTTGTGGATCGACAGGTCGGCTCCATCGAACTCTTTTTCCTGCGACAGGCGCAGGCCCACGGTGCTCTTGAGGATGCCGTACACGGCAACGCCCCCGGCCAACGCCCAGGCCACGCCCATCGCTGAGCCCAGCAACTTTGCCCACACACTCACACCGCCCAGCCCGCCCAGGGCCTTGCTGCCAAAAATGCCTGCCGCCACGCCGCCCCAGGTGCCGCACCAGCCGTGCAGCGGCCAGACCCCCAGCACGTCATCAATCTTCCAGCGGTTCTGCGTCTGGGTGAAGGTCAGCACAAAAATCGAGCCCGTCACCGCACCCACCACCAGCGCGCCTAGCGGGTGCATCAGGTCAGACCCCGCGCACACAGCCACCAGCCCAGCCAAAGGGCCGTTGTGCACAAAGCCGGAGTCGTTCTTGCCAGCAACAGGGCGGCCAACGTGCCGCCCACCATGGCCATCAGTGAATTCACGGCAACCAGGCTCGACAGCTTGCCCACCGTTTGGGCGCTTATCACATTGAAGCCGAAGCAGCCCACCGCCAGCACATGGACTTCGTTCACGCCGCGGGCGGCCAGATCATGCAGCATTGCGGTCGAGTCAACCTTGCCCGCTGCATTCGGCAAAGAAATTACGTTATACCGAGCGCCCGCAGCGCCGACTGCTTGGCTGGGTCTAGATCTGCGGTGTAGACCAGGCACGTGCGCTGCACTTGAAGCAGCCGGGCGTTCAGAGGCAGCTGCAGCGAACTGTCTATCAGAACGACGTAAGGTTGTCGTTGCGTCTCCACCTCGCGTACATCCATACGTGGGTCATCGTCGAGTACGGTGTCCATGCCAGTCAGCACCGCACATGCGCGGACGCGCCACGCGTGGCCGTCCGCACGCGCCTGCCGGGAGGTAGTCCATTGGCTCTGTCCGTTGAGTAACGCGGTCGCACCATCCAGTTTGGGGCTTGCATCGACGCCACCACCCGCGCAATGCCGGCGGACACCAGCGCATCACAGCCTGCGAGGGTGCCCCCTCGGGCTGCTGCACATGGCCTCATGGTGACATAAGCTGTAGCACCACGCACACCCTCACCAGACTTTGCGGCCTGCCGCAGGGCCATGACTTCAGCGTGGAGCCCCTCCTGTCGTCTCACGGATGAGGGTTAGGACGGTATGCATGGCGTCCGGATGGTATTCCAGATCTTGCCGCCCTGCGTTAGCGACCCCAGCACTCCGCGACAGTCGTGCCACTGGGCAAGGGCAGCGGTACATTCCCGCGCACACCGGTCTCGGTCAATGTGTAGTTGCCACATCGGTCATTGGCCTGAACGCCCGCACGGGTGGCCGTAAGGGTGTAGGTGCGGCCGTTGGCAGAGGCTAGCGCGATTGTGTATCCATTGGTAGGCACTGTCGTCAGAGAGGCCGGGAAGGCTGCCGTGAGCGGGTAGGTGCCAGTCGCCGTGGCTGCGCGCTCAAGCCACTGTGCAGCCGCCAGCAAGCCGGCACGAGCCTCTGCGCGATGGCCTCGGGCCACATATTCCCGATAGCTAGGTATGGCAATGGCGGCCAAGATACCTACGATGGCCACGACAATCATGACTTCGATCAGCGTGAACCCGTGTTGCCGGGCTTTTTGCAATATGGGTGATTTCATGGAGATCATCATATAAGGTCGCTCAGTTACTGCATCTGACGCCAGCTTGGACGCAGCGGTTGTTCAGGCAGTCGGGCAAACGTGTCCAGCGACCCATCTGCACCACGGACTTTGATCAGATCCTTGCCGATGACTGGGCTTTGTGCGCCCTTGGAGGTCTGCATCCGTGACACTTGCTGGTCCAGAGCATTGAACAGGCCATCGCCGTTGGAGTCCATCACCTGCACACTGGGCCGGCGACCATCCATGATGTTCAGGAATGTGCGGAACTGCCGCTCTTCCTGGGGCGAGGGGGTGCAGGTCTCTTCGATGGCATTACCCCCTGAGGCAGGAATTTGCGTTAGCACTTCCAGGTTATTGCTGGCATCGTAGAAGTTGATGGTCTTCAGCACGCGCTCACCTGTCTCAGGCAGGTGCACGTACCAGCCTTTCTTCGCGCCAGCACCGGTGTAAGGCACAGGGTTCTGGCTCATCTTCCAGAACTTCCGGCCGGAGCTAGAACCACTACCGTCAATTGCACTCCCCACCATCGTTTGCTGAACCAGATCCGTTGTGCCACTCACGACGGTTGGTGTTGCGGCAGCTGTGTCAACAACGACCTTGCCTGCAGTGATCTTGTACTTTGTGTTGTCCAAGATCGAGTACACGCTTTGTTTCGACTGATCCGTACGGTCACCCTCGGTGATGTTCCGCCCGGTTCCGAAGGCGACCATCATTCCCCCAGCACCGCGGTCATTGGCTTTAACGGTCGGAGCTGCTGTGATAGGTTGGCGAGTGCTGGAGCCCCCGCTTGTATAAATGGCTTGGTAAAGCGGCTGTCCGCTGAAAGCCACATTCCAACTCGCCGGCGTGGCTGACGAGATGTCAAATTTCCACAAGTTGCCCTTGAGATCGCCAGCATAGACCACATCGGGACTGCCGTCGCCATTGATATCCACAAGTCGTGGCGAAGACAACCCATTTTGTACAACGTTGTCGCCCGTCGTGGATGCAACGATCTTTTTCAAACTCTTGTCACCGTCAAGGTACTGAATCAGCAAAACCGGTCGTTCGTTGGTGCTGTTGTAGCCATTGCCCATCACTACCGCCCAGCGCCCGTTGTTGAGCTTCGCAATCTGTGACGTCTTAAACGGGTTGGTATCTTCCACCACGGGAGGTGCAAAGATATGTCCGATGTCTGCCTCATCTGAGGCTGGCAGGACAACCTCTGATTTATGCATGGTCTTGTCCATTACCACCAAGGACGCAGCATTGGCGGTGCTGAAATTGGATGCAATTGAGCTGTCGGTTGTACCGGGCTTGCTGACATCGAGAACGAAGTACCCTTTGCCGCCAGCACCCAAGGTTCCCACAAGCATCGTGCGCCAGTCGGGTGTGACTGTGTCGCCCACATCAACGTCTCCGGTGAAGGGCGAACCATCCACGTAGTACAGATGAGAGTAGCCAGGTTTGGATAATTCGGTCAGGTTGGGGTAGACGCCTTTAGGTACGTACGCCAGCTTCTCGTCACCAGACAGGGCGGAGAATCCGTGCAGCATGCCGTCATTACCACCCACGTAAATCATTGGGTTGCGGGCCTTATTTGCGCGAGCAAAGGTCTGATAACCCTTAAAACTGAAATTGCTCACCGGGCTCCCCGTGAACCAGACATTGGAGTTCACGATATCACCTTGGCGAGACAGGCGAACTCGAAATGGCTGGGCAACTGTGCTGCCTTCTTTGGTGCGGTCGCCCCGAAGGAAATTCACGCGGTCCTCGCCCCTACCGTCAGCGTCCAAGAGGGTTTTTTGGATCGCGCTTAGTTTAAGCACACCGGCATCCCACTCGAAAGGGGCGCCCAGGTTAGTGGTGTCGTTGGTAGTGATGATGACGCGCCCGGCGACATCTGTCAGCGCATCAAGCTTGTCGGCAGTGGTCACCCGATCTTTGGGCGCAGGCTGTCCAGCCTTGGTTCCCCATGCAGGGTTGGCGGATTCAATACCCGTACCTTTGGCCACAATGTCAGAGCGCACGTACCCCGTCCACCCGTCTGCTTGATACCCTGACTTAAACACACCAAAATCCGACCTGGTATTGGTGGTAGAGGTTCCTGCAAAGCTGGTCACGGGCGCTGTGTTGTCGGCTACGATGCCACCAACGATTTCAAGAAACGCATTTTTGAGGTCTTGCGACGTTTGAGCGGGGTAGAACTTCCCACGGCTGTTTATGGCCATGTGCCACAACTCCTCTTGGCGGCCCGACTCATTGGTCGTTATTGGGTCGCGCCAGGTACGGGTGCCAACAATGGCCCGGGAAAAGTCGCCTCCGTACATCCCCCCAGCAGTGTTAAACATGGGGTTTGTAGTGATGTTTGGCCAAGTTGCTGCGTTGTTATAGCCAATCGTGTAAGTCGTCAGGTGCTGCCACGTTGCCGGGTTGTTCTTGGGATTCCAATATTCTGAAATCGTGCGCGACGTTCCTCCGTCGGCAAACGTCTCGCTGCCTGACTTTTTGACCAATGGCGAAAGACCATTTGCGATACCGGGCTGTAAGTCCGTTGCCCAGTAATGAAATGCCATGTCCGAAAGCGTCGGAAAGGTAAAGTTGTAGGTGGTGCCGCTTACAGTTCTGCTGGTAGTGCCTCCGCCCCAGTCATCCCGGTAGATACGTGTTTCGTCAGACGCTACCGAATAGTTCGTACCATCGGGGAGCACGCGGTCGGTGCCATCGTCGTTCTTGATCGTCATGGCAGTCATGCTTGACAGATAAGGATTCGCCGGCGGCGAATAATTGTTCCATCCGCCGTCTGTCATCGCGATGTGGTAAGAGCGTCGGCAGGTCAAGGGATTCGCGTCCGCAGTACCAGGAGTTTCATTCCAAGGGCTGTTAACACCGGTAGTCTTCATGTATTCGCCGGCGCTCCACATCATCGTGTGGGTGGGGGTGTTTCCGCCTGCGCCCAAGGTGTCAATCCAGCGAAAAAACTGTCCGCGGTGGCTGTTCTCTGCTGTGGAGGTCGAGCCTTTCAGCTCGCGCATGGTGTTCCATGACACGCCACCTTTTGTGCACGAGCTGTCTGTGCCTGGAAGTGTGTTGCAACCCCACATGGCTTGATAAGCAAGCCGGAGCGAACCGTCGGGGAGATTTGATGGGTCAAAAGTATCTTTTAACGCATTTTTCAGTGCGGTCATCCCCGCGCTACCCATACTGCCGGAGTTGTCTACCGAAATGATCACATTGGGGGTGGGCTGTTTGCTGGCTGTACCCGCTGGGTACTGCACAAGGTTCAGGGGTGCGGCAGCAGCGAAATGGGGAAGTGCAATTGATGAGCTCAGCACGCTAAGCAAGGTGCGCTTGAAAACCAGGGATGACTTCATGTCGGACTCCATCAATTCTTGAGTTTTTGGCGAACAAAGGTAGATTGCAGAACAACCTGCGTCCCGGGACGCAAGCCTCTGGCGATGGCTGTGATGCGAAAGGCCACATTCGGCTTAAGGTTCAACGCAAGATTGGTACTGCCATTGGTGATGAGTCCCGTATTGCCCGCAGTGGCGTCGTACGGCATTACCTCCACCCAATACCAGCCACCTTGTCCTGCCGTGGTGTTTTTGAGAATGCTATGGCTGGCTTTGCTGCCCACCACCCCGACCTCAGCGCCTGTAAACTGCCCGTATCTCGCGCCTACGTTATTGGCAATCATTGCGTTGAGCGTGGTGGTGTCGGTCCAAAAGTCTTGGTTGCCTGTGCGTTTGAGGCACATCCCGCTGAGGCACTTCGTTGGTTGCGCATCAAGCGTGGCAAACAGCGTGGCGAGGTCTTGGTCTTCTTCTGGATACCAGACGAGAGTTGTAGCGTCTGGCTCGCGACAAATACTGGGCTTCGCTGCAACGGGTGTGCAAGCACTGCCGTCGGGTTTGACCCTGCGGATGTCGAGTTCCGCGTCCTGCATCAGCGCTTGTGCTGCCTCAAATGCTCGCTGGTAATCGGCATCGTTGCCAACAATGAGTTCATTGAACAATGAGGTCCGTGCTGCCCACAGCGATAGCAGTGTGGACAGCAACACGATGACAATCACGACAAATAGAGAGATACCGCGCTGCCGTACTCGCGGCGAGGCCATGGGTTGAATTGAAGGGGGGGCTTGATCGTACATGGTCATCCTGCCAGTCCTTGGCTGCGTAGCTGGTACACGTTGCGAAACACCATGTGCAGACGCCCGCCAAAAGCTGTCGCGTTTCCATTGCAATTGATGTAAGTGCTTCCTGCGGGAACATCTACGCGTTCATCGCTCATAAGATCCAGGCACACCTCGACCCCGAACACTTGTGACCAGTCCGCTGCTGCAGTTGCAGCATTGACTGATCGAATTTGCGGCATTCCGGTCAGTGCGCTCGTCTGAATCAGGTAGTTGACTGTGAACCCACTCACGTTACGGATAACGGCCTGCGAAACATTGTCACTTCCTGCACAACGTAGTTCATTGGCAGTTAATACGAACTGACTTCGGACAATTGTTGCTGATGGCTGTGCACCCAAACAATCCCGAAAAAATGAAACAGGGAGCGCCGAATTAAAGCTGGGTTCCGTGTAGTTTTGGTAGCCCACAGAGAGCTTGAATTCACCTGCGCCAGGACTATCGAGGCCGCTGACAGTTTGCGTAAGGGTGTCAAACGTTGTTTCAAACGCCACGACATCTGCAGGGTCGATTGGCTGGCTGTCATCCTTGTTCGACGCCAAGTCGAGCCGGATGGACCCTGCTTGACGCAACTGCTGTCCGATGACCCGGAAAGCGTATGCCGCCTGTTGCTGTATCTGGCTGGCGTCACTGACAGTACCGGAAACGCCACGGGACACCATCAAGGCGCCTACCGCTACTGCGATTGTCATCAAACCAATCGTGATTCCGACCAGCAGCTCGATCAGTGTGGCTCCACGGTGTTTGCGAGTGCTCACGATGAGGGGCACCGTGCCGGCCATAAGGGTAGGGCGTATGCGTGTCATATTAATTTGCGATGGGAGACTGGTGCGGAGGGGGTGAGCTGGGTGAACGGCCACTAAAGTTCTTCCAGCTCACGTGAACTCGCCGCGAGCGAGTGGGCAAAAAACCAGCGGTGTGGCAGCTCCAGAGAGGTTGTAGGTAGCGCAACGGGCAGTCAGTTGGATATATTGCAGGTGACAAATTCGATTAGCTGGACATGTGACCCCCGCAGCGCCCGTGCTGTCGGGAGTGAAAACCGGTGCCAAGTCCGCGTTCCGCTCGTTTTCGCGCCAACTAATCATGACGCCCAGTTGTCGCCGATTGTTCGCATCAGTCTCATCAGCCACCGTAAAAACAACTGCGTCGCCCAGCGGAAGTGTGTTCTGCACCGTCGTCTTCCAGCGTGACAACTCAGCGCGAGCGAAATCTTCTGCGGTGCAGCCTGCAGAACAGTTAGGAATGGCGCCACTAACTGGGCCCAGGCCCGTAGTCAGGTTGTTGACGACAGTCGCACCGAGGCCATTGGGGTTGAGCTTGATACGTTCGCTGAGATCTTCGATCAGTCGAATGGCCTGCGCGCGCCGTACTCCCGTCTGCGTGTCCGCGAGCGTTCGCATCTGAACACCCAAGATGCCCAGAATCCCGAGGGCCATAACGACGATAGCAACAAGCGACTCAATCAGGCTGAAGCCGCGCTGGCGTAGAGGTGCTTGTGATGAAAACATGCTGATGGTCCTCAAATTGGCAAAGAAGGTTTCCGTTAGGCGCAAGTGGCGGTGTTCTTTTCCACGCGCACTCGGCCTCCGGACGACATGCAAAGGGCGGATGCATGTCGAGAAGATACTCCTGCGGGTTTGGGGTTGATTGCGAAACTGGCTGCGCCCAAGCTGTTAGGTTGACCCCATCGATTCACCCTGAAGAACGCACCGCCGCCAATGTTCACAACATTCATGTTGTTTAGTACAGGGAAGGTTTGAAGGATGACATCCGCGCCATTCAACGTGCCACTGTTGTCTGCGTCTGTGAACACTATCCACCCGCAATCCCAGTCGTCGTTGTCGCCAGTGGTGCAGTTGCGCCTGACAGAAACGTTACCCCCGCGTTTGATAGCTTCTGACCTGGCAAAGTAGATAGTGCTGGTCATCTCCTCTACGGCTTGGCGCACGCGGTAACCCTCGACCATGTCGCGAAAACTTGGAGCAGCGAGGGATGCCAATACCGCCACAATGGCAACGACTACCATGAGTTCAATCATCGTGAACCCATCTTGGCAAGCACAAAATTGTCGCGCAGAAGCCGCCGTTTGAGGCTGTTGGTCAGTTCTATGGTGATTCATACATTCATCCTAGATTCGTACATAGCTCTCTTGGCAAGTCGGGAGATGGGTGGCGTTTTCCTGTCGACAAACGGCGCGGTTTCGGTTGGCTAGGTATGACTTTCCTCTAAAAACTGGATTTCTCTGAATCGCCCTGGTTTTTTGAGGAGGCTCAACACTCTGAAAGGATTGAGCCATGAAGAAGACGAACAAGTTCTCACCCGAGGTGCGTGAGCGCGCAGTGAGGATGGTGCAGGAGCAGCGCGGGGAGTACCCATCCCTGTGGGCCGCCATCGAGTCCATTGCCCCCAAGATTGGTTGCGTGCCACAGACGTTGAACGAATGGGTCAAGCGCACCGAAGTTGATGCAGGCAAGCGCGAAGGTGTCACCACAGCCGAAGCACAGCGGGTCAAGGAGTTGGAGCGCGAGGTCAAGGAACTGTGCCGGGCCAACGAGATATTGAAGCTGGCCAGCGCGTTTTTCGCCCAGGCGGAGCTCGACCGCCGCCTGAAGTCTTGAGGACCTTCATCGACCAGCATCGCAATGCTTTCGGGGTCGAGCCGCTCTGCAAGGTTCTGCAGGTTGCCCCGTCGGCGTATCGACGTCATGCCGCGCTGCTGCGCCAGCCCCACAAGCGCTGCGCCCGTGCCAAACGCGACGAGTTGCTGATGCCGCAGATTCAACGCGTCTGGCAGGCCAACATGCAGGTCTACGGCGCCGACAAGGTGTGGCGGCAACTGGCGCGCGAAGGCGTGACCGTAGCTCGCTGTACTGTCGAGCGTCTGATGCGTAGCATGGGACTGCGTGGTGTGATGCGCGGCAAGGCCGTACGAACCACCGTCAGTGATGGCCAAGCACCATGTCCATTGGACCGGGTCAACCGGCAGTTCCGGGCCGAGAGGCCGAACCAGTTGTGGGTGAGTGACTTCACTTACGTTTCGACTTGGCAAGGCTGGCTGTACGTAGCCTTCGTCATCGACGTGTTTGCCAGGCGCATCGTTGGGTGGCGGGTGAGCAGTTCAATGCGCACGGACTTTGTTCTCGACGCCCTGGAGCAAGCCCTCTATGCCCGTCAGCCTGAGCGCGATGGCAGTTTGGTTTGTCACTCCGATAGAGGCTCGCAATACGTCAGCATTCGCTACACCGAGCGACTGGCGGAAGCGGGCATCGAGCCTTCGGTGGGCAGCAAGGGCGACAGCTACGACAACGCCCTGGCCGAAACCATCAACGGCCTGTATAAGGCCGAACTGATTCACCGCCGGGCGCCATGGAAAACCAAGGAAGCAGTCGAGTTCGCCACGCTCGAATGGGTATCGTGGTTCAACCACCATCGCCTGCTCGAACCCATCGGGTACATCCCGCCAGCTGAGGCTGAGGCAAACTACTACCGGCAACTCGCCAGTCAGGCCACTGCGGAAGTGGGCTGACTTAAACCAAACAGCCTCCGCAGAAACCGGAGCGATTCACAAGAGCTTCGCGCCGCCTTCGCCAGCCAAGAAGCTTTGGAGCACGGCAAACGGTAACTTCGATTTGTAATTCTTCATGGGAAACCCCTTGAAGTTTGTCCAACTTCTGTGTGCAGTTCAAATCGGGGCGATTCGATCTGGTAGCGATGCCGAAACGCGGAGGCGCTTCGCACTGTCGATTCCAAGCCCTGGGCAATGCTGTGGTAGCGCTTGAAAAATCAACTCACCGCGTGTAGCCGCGGCAGGCTCCGGCGTTGTGCATGCCTTTGCACTCCCGGTGCATTCGCCGGTCGCGTTGTGCGGGAGTCTCTTCTGATGAACTGCGTTGGTAAGTGACCTTGTTCACAGTTTTTTTTCTGACGTCGGATTGGGGTGTGGCTGTTGTTCTCTTCGTGTTGGCGTTGTTGGCTCCTGCGGCTACAGCTAAATCGGAGCCTGCGAGGAGACATAGGCCCAGTGCTGAAACGGCGAAAACCTTTAACAGGTGCGTGTCGGGAAATGTCGGAGTCTCGCTCCCGATGTTTGCATTGGAGCTTGGAGTCGATTGCATGGAATCTCTTTTTGGATGGTTTGTGTCGGCATCTCTGCGTTGCGGTATGGAAAAGTGCTCCGCGATGTGCCGTGTGGTAGGTCCGGGTGGGTTCGGTGGGCCAGGGAGGTAGTCACGGACCGTCAGTTATCTTGCCGTTGCAAAAAGCGGGTGAATGACCTTCTGGTCGTCTAGAGTAAGAATGTGGGTGCGACTTGCGTCCGTGTAGAAGTCTGCAAATGGCCTTATGGGGTTATAATACGAACGTTTTGCGCTTTGCAATACGCACGCAAGCATCCATTCCAGCAGCTTGCGCAAGTGAAACTTATCCCGCGACGCGTTGCGCGTGGGTCATTCAAGGAAAATTAATGATCGCCTCCTCCATCAAGGCCGAAGTCGTAAAGGCCAACGCCCGTGCTGCCAATGACACTGGCAGCCCAGAAGTGCAAGTGGCACTGCTGACCGCCCGCATCAACGAACTCACGCCTCACTTCAAGACGCATGCCAAGGATCACCATGGTCGTCGTGGCCTGCTGCGTATGGTGAGCCGTCGTCGCAAGCTGCTCGACTACCTGAAGGCCAAGGACGCCGACCGTTACACCGCGCTGATCGCCAAGCTGGGTCTGCGCAAGTAATTGCAAACGCACGCAAAAACGCCTGGGTTAGTCCGCTAGCTCAGGCGTTTTTTGCTTCGGAGCCGCAAAACAGAGCGAAGCTGTGTCATTCCAATGCTGCAAGTTTGATAGCGCCAAGCGCAGCATTGGAATGGCATCGTGTTCTGAATTGCTCTCCAAGCTTATCTGGTAGGGCGCTACCAGCTATCAAATAAGGAGCTGAACATGAGCATTTTTAACAAGGCCACCAAGTCTTTCCAATGGGGTGACAAGACCGTTGTCATGGAGACAGGCGAGATCGCCCGCCAGGCGACCGGCGCTGTGCTGGTCAACATCGATGACACCGTCGTGCTGGCTACGGTGGTGGCGTCCAAGTCGGCCAAGCCAGGCCAGGATTTCTTCCCGCTGACGGTGGATTACATCGAGAAGACTTATGCGGCAGGCAAGATTCCCGGCAGCTTCTTCAAGCGCGAAGCCAAGCCCAGTGAGCACGAAACGTTGACCAGCCGCCTGATCGACCGCCCGATTCGTCCGCTCTTCCCTGAAGGCTTTTTCAACGAAGTGCATGTGGTGATCCACACCGTGTCGCTGAATCCTGAAGTGGATGCTGACATCGCCGCCATGATCGCCACCAGCGCTGCGTTGGCTGTTTCGGGCATTCCGTTTAATGGTCCCATCGGCGCTGCGCGCGTGGGGTACATCAACGGCGAATACGTTCTCAATCCCGGTCAGACGGCGCGCAAGAACTCGCAGATGGACCTGGTGGTTGCGGGCACCGAGTCTGCAGTGCTGATGGTCGAGTCGGAGGCGCAGCAACTCTCCGAAGAAATCATGCTCGGCGCCGTCGTGTTTGGCCACGAGCAGGGCAATGTGGCGATCAACGCCATTCACGAACTGGTGCGTGATGCGGGCAAGCCTATGTGGCAGTGGGAGGCTCCCGCCAAGGATGAAGCCTTGATCGCCAAGGTGAAGTCCGTTGCAGAAGACAAGCTGCGCGCCGCCTACCAGATCCGCAACAAGCAAAGCCGTACACAAGCCTGCCGCGAAGCGTACGCCTCTGTGATGGAATCCCTCAAGGCCGACGGCGTGGAGTTCGACTCCGTCAAGGTCGAAGGCATGCTGTTTGACATCGAAGCCAGCATCGTGCGCAGCCAGATTCTGGCTGGCGAACCCCGCATTGATGGCCGCGACACGCGCACCGTGCGCCCCATCGAAATCCGCAACAGCGTGCTGCCCCGCACCCACGGCTCAGCCCTGTTCACGCGTGGCGAAACCCAGGCGCTGGTTGTGACCACGCTGGGCACCGAGCGTGATGCACAGCGCATCGACGCGCTGGCCGGCGAGTACGAAGACCGCTTCATGATGCACTACAACATGCCTCCCTTCGCCACCGGCGAAGTGGGCCGCATGGGCTCGACCAAACGCCGCGAAATCGGCCACGGCCGTCTGGCCAAGCGTGCTCTGGTGGCTGTGCTGCCGACGAAGGAAGAATTCCCCTACACCATGCGTGTGGTGTCGGAAATCACCGAATCCAACGGCTCCTCGTCGATGGCCTCGGTGTGTGGCGGCTGCCTCTCGCTGATGGATGCCGGCGTGCCCATGAAGGCGCACGTGGCCGGTATTGCCATGGGCCTGATCAAGGATGCCAACCGTTTCGCCGTGCTGACCGACATACTGGGTGACGAAGATCACCTGGGCGACATGGACTTCAAGGTGGCGGGTACCACGGGCGGTATCACGGCCCTGCAGATGGACATCAAGATCCAGGGCATCACCAAAGAAATCATGCAGGTGGCACTGGCCCAGGCCAAGGAAGCGCGCATGCACATCCTGGGCAAGATGCAAGAGGCCATGGGCGAAGCCAAGAACGAAGTGTCGAACTTCGCACCCAAGCTGTACACCATGAAGATCAACCCCGAGAAGATCCGTGACGTGATCGGCAAGGGCGGCGCGGTGATCCGCGCGCTGACCGAAGAAACCGGCTGCCAGATCAACATTGAGGAAGACGGCACCATCACCATCGCCGCCACCGATGCAGCCAAAGCCGATGAAGCCAAACGCCGCATCGAGCAGATCACCGCAGAAGTCGAGATCGGCAAGATCTACGAAGGCCCGGTGACCAAGATCCTGGACTTCGGCGCCTTGATCAACCTGCTTCCCGGCAAGGATGGTCTGTTGCACATCAGCCAGATCGCCCACGAGCGCGTCGAGAAGGTGTCTGACTATCTGACCGAAGGCCAGATCGTGAAGGTCAAGGTCATGGAAACCGACGAAAAGGGTCGCATCAAGCTGTCGATGAAGGTGTTGGCAGATCGCCCCGCCGGCGGCAGCGACCGTCCTGCGCCTGCAGAGCGCGGTGACCGCGAACCCCGCCGTGACCAGGGTCGCGATGGCGGCCGGGAAGGTGGCCGTCCTTCGGCAGAGCAACAGCAGCAACAGCAGCAGTCCTCGGGTGCCGATGGCTCTGCCGAGCAGTTGACGGGCTGACCCGCTTCAAGTTTATAGTTGCTATTGATTTTGTAGCTTCTAGCGCTTGAAAATAAAGCGCTAGAGGCCAAAATCATTCAAATTCAAACCCATGAACCAAACCATGCAAGCCGTCGCCATCACGTCCTTTGGCGGGCCCGATGTGCTGGCATTGGCGGACCGCGCTAAGCCGCAGCCGGCCGCGGGTGAGTTGCTGATCCGTGTCGCCGCAAGCGGCATCAACAGGCCTGACGTGCTGCAGCGGCTGGGGCACTACGCGCCGCCGCCGGGTACCTCCGACTTGCCTGGGCTGGAGGTGGCCGGTGTCGTGGAATCGGGTGATGCCGAGGTCCTGGCGCGTGCTGGCATTCAGTTGGGTGATCGCGTCTGCGCTCTGGTTGCGGGCGGGGGGTATGCACAGTGGTGTGTGGCGCCCGTTGAGCAATGCCTCCCGGTGCCAGCCGGGTTCAGTGACATCGAAGCTGCTTCTCTGCCTGAAACGTTCTTCACGGTGTGGAGTAACGTGTTTGACCGCGGGTGTCTGCAGAGCGGCGAAACCTTGCTGGTGCAAGGCGGCACCAGCGGGATTGGCGTGACGGCCATACAGTTGGCGCGCGCGTTTGGCGCCACCGTGATCGCTACTGCGGGTAGCGACGAGAAGTGCGCCGCATGTGTGCGACTAGGGGCGCACCACGCCATCAACTACAAGTCGCAAGATTTTGTGGCCGAGGCCAAGCGCATCACCGAAGGACGGGGCGTCGACGTGGTGCTGGACATGGTCGCGGGTGACTACGTCGCCCGCGAGGTGGAATGTGTGGCCGAAGATGGTCGCATCGTCATCATCGCCGTGCAGGGGGGGGTAAAGAGCGAGTTCAACGCCGGTTTGGTGTTGCGGCGTCGGCTCACCATCACAGGCTCCACACTGCGGCCACGGCCTGTGTCGTTCAAGGGCGCCATTGCGCGGTCGCTGCGTGATCGTGTGTGGCCCTTGCTGGCGGCGGGCACGGTCCGCCCGGTCATCCACAGCACGTTTGCGGCCGCAGATGCGTCCAAGGCCCACGCCCTGATGGAATCCAACCAACATATCGGCAAGATTGTTTTGACCTGGTGACCCGACAATGAGCAGCAGCAAGAAAAAACTCATCGCAGGCAACTGGAAGATGAATGGCAGCCTGGCTGCCAACGAAGCCTTGGTAAAAGCCCTTGTGGCGGGTGTGGGCGAACCGGCTTGCGATGTCGCAGTGGCCGTGCCTTCGCCGTACCTTGCGCAGATTCAGGCGCTCACTGCCGACTCGGGGGTGGCGGTGGCTGCGCAGGATGTGTCTCAGCACGATGCTGGTGCCTACACCGGAGAAATCTCGGCGGCCATGCTGAAGGATTTTGGTGTGCGCTATGTGCTGGTAGGCCACTCTGAGCGGCGTCAGTACCACGGCGAATCCGACGCCGTCGTTGCGGAAAAAACCCAACGCGCGCTGGCTGCGGGTGTCACGCCCATCGTGTGCGTGGGCGAGACCCTGCAAGAGCGTGAGGCAGGTCAGACGGAGGCGGTTGTCAAGCGCCAGTTGGCCGCAGTTATCCACGTCAACGGCCATTGCATCAGCGAAGTGGTGGTGGCGTATGAGCCTGTGTGGGCGATCGGCACCGGGCGCACGGCGACCCCCGAGCAAGCCCAAGCCGTGCATGCGGTGTTGCGCGCCCAGCTGGCTGCGGCCAGTGAGCATGCTGACCGCATCCGCTTGCTCTACGGTGGCAGCATGAACGCGGCCAATGCAGCGCAGCTGCTGGCGCAGCCAGATATTGATGGTGGGCTTGTGGGCGGTGCGTCGCTCAAGGCGCCCGACTTTTTACAGATCATTGCGGCGGCCGGTTGAGGCCGCTTCCCAACCAGTTAGACAATCAGGAGTGAACAGAGAATGAATGCGATCGTGAATGTGGTCTTGGCTGTGCAGATGTTGACGGCCCTCGGGATGATTGGCCTGATCCTCATCCAGCATGGCAAGGGTGCCGACATGGGTGCGGCCTTCGGCAGTGGCAGTTCGGGTAGCTTGTTCGGTGCCAGTGGCAGCGCCAACTTCCTCTCGCGCACCACTGCTGTGCTGGCCTTTGTGTTCTTTGCGGCCACGCTGACGCTGGCGTATTTTGGCAACTCGCGCCCCGCTAGCACTGGCAGTGTGCTGGAGGCTCCGACTGCTGCGGTGCCTGCTGCGGGTGCAGCGTCGGATGCTGCCGTATCACCTGCTGTGCCTGCATCGGGCGCAGCGCAGATCCCGACCAAATAATCTGCGCAAAATTGCGCAGCGTAAGCTGTTACAGGGTTTTTCCGGGGTAGAATCCGGGATTGTCTGGAAAGCCAAAACCGCAAGGTTCCTCATGCCATCCAGATGCAACAACCAGCCGTCGTGGTGAAATTGGTAGACACGCTATCTTGAGGGGGTAGTGGCGAAAGCTGTGCGAGTTCGAGTCTCGCCGACGGCACCAAAACAAAGGCTCCCCCACATGACCCGCTGCGGTTCATGTTGGGCAGGGCCACAGCGGTGAGCACATCCTCAAGATGAACCTCGATCAGTACCTCCCCGTCCTTTTGTTCATCTTGGTTGGCATCGCCGTCGGCGTTGTCCCCCTGGTTCTGGGTTATGTCCTGGGCCCCAACCGTCCGGATGACGCAAAAAATTCCCCCTACGAGTGCGGCTTCGAAGCCTTCGAAGATGCGCGCATGAAGTTCGATGTGCGCTACTACCTCGTCGCCATCCTCTTCATTCTGTTTGACCTCGAAATCGCCTTCCTCTTCCCGTGGGCTGTCACGCTGCACGAAGTAGGCATGGCCGGTTTTGTGGCTGTGGTGATTTTCCTGGCCATCCTCGTCGTGGGCTTTGCCTACGAGTGGAAAAAGGGCGCCCTCGACTGGGAATGAGCGCGGGCTCCAACAAGGACTGATGCAATGATTGAAGGCGTGATGAAGGAAGGCTTCATCACCACGAGCTACGACTCCGTGGTGAACTGGGCCAAAACAGGCTCGCTGTGGCCCATGACGTTCGGTCTGGCCTGCTGCGCGGTCGAAATGATGCACGCGGCCGCTGCCCGTTACGACATCGGCCGCTTTGGCGCCGAGGTGTTTCGTGCAAGCCCCCGCCAGTCTGATCTGATGATCGTGGCGGGTACCTTGTGCAACAAGATGGCTCCGGCCTTGCGCAAGGTGTACGACCAGATGTCCGAGCCCCGCTGGGTGCTGTCCATGGGTTCGTGTGCCAACGGCGGTGGTTACTACCACTACAGCTATTCCGTGGTGCGTGGTTGCGACCGCATTGTGCCCGTGGATGTGTATGTGCCTGGCTGCCCTCCCACGGCGGAAGCGCTGATCTACGGCATCATCCAGCTGCAGCAGAAGATCCGCCGCACCAACACCATTGCGCGCGTCTGAGGAGGGGTGATGACGTCTGTAGCCATCCATCCTGAAAAGATCAAAGACACCGTCGCTGCGGTGCTCGGCGATAAGGTTCGCAAGATTCATGTCGCACTGGACGAGGTCACCGTGGTGATCTCTGCGGCAGATTACCTGGCCGCCATGCGCCTGCTGCGCGACACGCCGGGCTGTCAGTTCGAGCAGCTCGTCGACCTCTGTGGAGTCGACTACTCTGCATATGCCGACGAAGTGAACGAGGGGCCGCGCTACTGCGTGGTGTCGCACCTGCTTTCCGTGAGCCTGAACCAGCGCTTGCGCGTGAAGGTGTTCTGCACGGACGACGACTTTCCCGTCGTTGCCTCGGTGTCCGACCTGTGGAACTCGGCCAACTGGTACGAGCGTGAGGCGTTCGACCTGTTTGGCATCGTGTTCGACGGCCACAACGACCTGCGCCGCATCCTGACCGACTACGGTTTCATCGGCCACCCCTTCCGGAAGGATTTTCCGCTGTCCGGTCACGTTGAGATGCGCTACGACACGGAACAACGCCGCGTGGTCTATGAGCCCGTGTCGATCGAACCGCGCGAGATCACTCCGCGCATCATCCGCGAAGACAAGTACGGAGGCCTGCACTGAGGCGCTGTGCGCCCCATGTGACTCACCATGGCTGAAATCAAGAACTATTCACTGAACTTTGGGCCGCAGCACCCGGCAGCACACGGCGTGCTGCGCTTGGTGCTGGAGCTGGACGGTGAGGTCGTGCAGCGTGCCGACCCACACATCGGTCTGCTGCACCGCGCCACCGAAAAGCTGGCCGAGCACAAGACCTACATCCAGTCACTGCCCTACATGGACCGCTTGGACTACGTGTCCATGATGTCCAACGAGCACGCCTACTGCCTGGCCATCGAAAAGCTCCTGGGCCTGGAAGTGCCTCTGCGCGCGCAGTACATCCGTGTGATGTTTGCCGAGATCACCCGCCTGCTCAACCACCTGATGTGGCTGGGCTCGCATGGCAACGACTGTGGCAGCTCCACCATCCTGATCTACACCTTCCGTGAGCGCGAAGACCTGTTCGATATGTACGAGGCCGTCTCCGGCGCGCGCATGCACGCGGCGTACTTCCGTCCCGGTGGCGTGTACCGCGACCTGCCGGACAGCATGCCGCAGTACAAGGTCAGCAAGATCAAGAACGCCAAGGCATTGGAAGCGCTGAACCAGAACCGCCAGGGCTCGCTGCTGGACTTCATCGACGACTTCACGAGGCGTTTCCCTGGCTGCGTGGACGAGTACGAAACGCTGTTGACCGACAACCGCATCTGGAAGCAGCGCACCGTGGGCATCGGTGTGGTGCCACCCGAGCGTGCGCTCAATCTGGGCATGACCGGCCCCATGATCCGTGGCTCTGGCATTGCGTGGGATCTGCGCAAGACGCAGCCCTACGACGTGTACGACCGCGTGGACTTCGACATCCCCGTGGGCAAGACCGGCGACTGCTATGACCGCTACCTGGTGCGCGTGCAGGAAATGCGCGAGTCCAACCGCATCATCAAGCAGTGCGTGGACTGGCTGCGCGCCAATCCGGGTCCTGTCATCACCGATAACCACAAGGTGGCGGCGCCCGCGCGCGAGTCCATGAAGTCCAACATGGAAGAGCTGATCCACCACTTCAAGCTCTTCACCGAGGGTTTCCATGTTCCCGAAGGCGAAGCCTATGCGGCGGTCGAGCACCCGAAGGGCGAGTTCGGCATTTACCTCGTGAGCGATGGCGCCAACAAGCCTTACCGCCTGAAGATCCGCGCGCCGGGTTTTGCGCACCTGGCCACGCTCGATGAAATGGCCCGCGGCCACATGATCGCCGACGCCGTGGCCATCATCGGCACCATGGATATCGTCTTCGGAGAGATCGACCGATGAGCAGCAGCATCACCAACACCAAGATCACCGAGGCCACACTGGCGCGCTTCGCTCGCGAAGTGGCCAAGTACCCGCCCGAGCAGGCGCAGTCCGCCGTGATGGCCTGCTTGTCCATCGTGCAGCAGGAGCAGGGTTGGGTCAGCGCTGAGAGCGAGGCCGTGATTGCCGACTACCTGGGCATGGCCCAGATCGCGGTGCATGAAGTCACCACGTTCTACAACATGTACAACCAGCAGCCGACGGGCAAGTACAAGCTCAACGTCTGCACCAACCTGCCTTGCCAGTTGCGCGACGGCCAGAAGGCACTGCATCACCTGGAGAAGAAGCTTGGCGTGGCCATGGGCGAGACCACGGCCGACGGCCTGTTCACGCTGCAGCAGTGCGAATGTTTGGGCGCTTGCGCCGATGCACCCGTGATGCTGGTCAACGACCGCACCATGTGCAGCTTCATGGACAACGACAAGCTCGACCAGTTGGTGGACGGCCTGCGCGCTGCAGAAGGGCAAGCATGACCACCGCCGCACAAATCCTCTCGCAGTTCCAGGCTACCGGCGTCCAGACCTGCTTCCACGACCGCCACATCAACCCGCAGATCTATGCGGGCCTGGATGGTACAAATTGGAGCATCAAGGGCTACGAAGCGCGCGGCGGCTATGCCGCACTGCGCAAGATCCTGGGCACCGACGGCGGCGAGCCGCTGACGCAGGACCAGGTCATCGCCACCGTCAAGGAATCGGGCCTGCGTGGCCGCGGCGGAGCGGGCTTCCCCACCGGTCTTAAGTGGAGCTTCATGCCCCGCTCGTTCCCTGGTCAGAAGTACTTGGTGTGTAACTCCGATGAAGGCGAGCCGGGCACATGCAAGGACCGTGACATCCTGCAGTTCAACCCCCACATCGTCATCGAAGGCATGATCATCGCGGCTTACGCGATGGGCATCTCCGTGGGCTACAACTACATCCACGGCGAAATCTTCCAGACCTACGAACGCTTCGAAGAGGCCCTCGAAGAAGCACGCGCGGCGGGCTACCTGGGTGACAAGATCCTGGGCAGCAACTTCAGCTTTCAGCTGCATGCAGCGCACGGCTTCGGCGCTTACATCTGTGGTGAAGAAACCGCGCTCCTTGAGTCGCTGGAAGGCAAGAAGGGCCAGCCGCGCTTCAAGCCGCCATTTCCCGCGAGCTTCGGCCTCTACGGCAAGCCCACCACCATCAACAACACGGAGACATTCGCTGCCGTGCCGTGGATCATCCGCAACGGTGGGCAGGCCTACCTGGAATGCGGTAAACCCAACAACGGCGGCACCAAGATTTTCTCAGTCTCCGGTGACGTGGAGAAGCCTGGCAACTACGAAGTACCGCTGGGTACCCCGTTTGCCAAGCTGCTTGAACTGGCCGGTGGCGTTCGCAAGGGTCGCCAACTCAAGGCAGTGATCCCCGGTGGTTCGTCCGCACCGGTACTGCCTGCGTCGATCATCATGGAATGCACGATGGATTACGACTCCATCGCCAAGGCCGGCTCCATGCTGGGCTCGGGCGCCGTTATCGTGATGGACGACTCCCGCAGCATGGTCGAAAGCCTGCTGCGTCTGTCCTATTTCTACTCGCACGAGTCCTGCGGCCAGTGCACTCCCTGCCGCGAGGGCACGGGCTGGATGTGGCGTGTGATCGACCGGATCCAGCACGGCCAAGGGCGCGATGGCGACTTGGACCTGCTGAACTCGGTGGCAGACAACATCCAGGGCCGCACCATCTGCGCGCTGGGTGACGCAGCGGCCATGCCGGTGCGCGCCATGATCAAGCACTTCCGTCCGGAATTCGAAGCACTGATCCGCAACGAGAAGTCCCCTCAGGCTTCCGCCTCCGCCTGATCGCGAGAAACGCATATGGTTGAAATCGAACTCGACGGGCAGAAAGTAGAAGTCGCCGAAGGCTGCATGGTGATGCATGCAGCCGAGAAGGCCGGCACCTACATCCCCCATTTCTGTTATCACAAGAAGCTCTCCATCGCCGCCAACTGCCGCATGTGCCTGGTGGACGTGGAGAAGGCTCCCAAGCCCATGCCTGCGTGCGCCACTCCGGTGACGCAGGGCATGATCGTGCGCACCAAGAGCGACAAGGCCATCAAGGCCCAGCAGTCGGTCATGGAATTCCTGCTCATCAACCACCCGCTGGATTGCCCTATCTGCGACCAGGGCGGTGAGTGCCAGTTGCAGGACCTGGCCGTGGGCTACGGCGGCTCTTCCTCGCGCTACGAAGAAGAAAAGCGCGTGGTCTTCCACAAGGACGTGGGCCCGCTGATCTCCATGGAAGAGATGAGCCGCTGCATCCATTGCACCCGCTGCGTGCGCTTCGGCCAGGAAGTGGCCGGCGTGATGGAACTGGGCATGATCCACCGCGGCGAGCATTCCGAGATCACCACCGTGGTGGGCGATACCGTGGACTCCGAGCTGTCGGGCAATATGATCGACATCTGCCCCGTGGGCGCGCTCACGAGCAAGCCTTTCCGATACAGCGCCCGCACCTGGGAACTGTCCCGCCGCCGCTCGGTCAGCCCGCACGACTCCACCGGCGCCAACCTCATCGTCCAGGTCAAGAACCACAAGGTCATGCGGGTCGTTCCGTTCGAGAACGAAGCCGTGAACGAATGCTGGATCGCGGACCGCGACCGCTTCTCGTACGAATCGCTCAACAGCGACCAGCGCCTGACCCAGCCCATGCTCAAGCAGGGCGGTGTCTGGAAGGAAGTCGACTGGCAGACTGCGCTGGAATACGTTGCCAACGGTCTCAAGAACATCAAGAACGACCACGGGGCCAACAGCGTCGGCGCCTTGGTCAGTCCGCACAGCACGCTCGAAGAGCTGTACCTGGCTTCCGCGCTGGTGCGCGGCCTGGGCAGCGACAGCATCGACTACCGCCTGCGCAACGCCGAATTCGCCACCTACGAAGGCGCCCGCTGGCTGGGCACGTCCATCGCCTCGCTGTCCACGCTGCAGCGCGTGCTGGTCGTGGGTTCCAATCTGCGCAAGGACCATCCGTTGTTCGCCCAGCGCATCCGCCAAGCGGCGCGCCATGGCTGCCAAGTCAGCGTGGTCGATTCGGCCTTGGCCGACTGGGCCATGCCTGTTCAGCACTCGCTGCTGCAAGGCGCTGGCCACTGGGTGCAGACCCTGGGCAGCATTGCAGCCGCCGTGGCACAGGAAAAGGGCGTGGCCGCACCCGCAAATGCCGGCGAAGCCAATGAAGCTGCGCTCGCCATCGCCCGCTCGCTGCTGGGCGGCGAACGCAAGGCCGTGCTGCTGGGCAATGCCGCTGCACACCATGCGCAAGCCACACAACTGCTGGCCTTGGCCAACTGGATCGGCGAGCAGACCGGCGCCACGGTCGGGTACCTCACCGAAGCCGCCAACACCGTGGGCGCCCAGTTCGCTGGCGCACGCCCGGTGGGCAATGGCTTGAATGCTGGCCAGATGCTGGCCGGTGGCCTCAAGGCCGTGCTACTGCTGAACACCGAACCCGTCTTTGACGCTGCCAATGGTGCCCAGGCGGCTGCCGCCATCGGCCAGGCCCAGATGGTCGTGACCATGAGCCCGTTCAAGGCCAATATGGACATCAGTGATGTGCTGTTGCCCATCGCGCCGTTCACCGAAACCTCCGGCAGCTTCGTCAACGCCGAAGGCCGACTGCAAAGTTTCCATGCCGTGGTGCGTCCGCTGGGCGACACCCGTCCCGCCTGGAAGGTGCTGCGCGTGCTGGCCAATGTGCTCGGCGTGCCGGGTTTTGACTTTGAGACCTCGCAGGACGTCCTGGCCCGCGCTACCAACGCACCCGCAGGCAGCCTCACGCACCTGCCTGCGGACCAGCTGTCCAATGCCGTGGCACAAGCTCCTGCGGCTGATGGCACAACGCGCCCAGCGGGTGAGCCAGTGGTGGCCAGCATTTATCAACTGGACGGCCTGGTGCGCCGTGCCACGTCGCTGCAACTGACAGCCGACGCGCGTTTGGCTCGTGAAGGAGTGGCCGCATGATCGACGCGATCTACAACGCGGGCCTCAACCTGCTTTCCTTTGGCTGGTGGACCGGCATCGTCTGGCCGGTGCTCTGGATCCTGATCAAGATCGTCTGCATTCTGGCTCCCCTGATGGGCGCAGTGGCGTACCTCACGCTGTGGGAGCGCAAGCTGCTGGGCTTCATGCAGGTGCGTCACGGTCCGAACCGCGTCGGCCCCATGGGCTTGCTGCAGCCCATCGCCGACGCGCTCAAGCTGCTGACCAAGGAAATCATCCAGCCGACAGCCGCCAGCAAGGGTTTGTTCGTGCTCGGCCCCGTCATGGCCATCATGCCGGCGCTGGCCGCGTGGGTGGCGATTCCGTTTGGGCCCGATGTGGCACTGGCCAACATCAATGCCGGCCTGTTGCTGGTGATGGCGATCACCTCCATCGAGGTGTACGGCGTGATCATCGCTGGCTGGGCGTCGAACTCCAAGTACGCCTTCCTGGGTGCACTGCGCGCGTCCGCACAGATGGTGAGTTACGAAATCGCCATGGGCTTCTGCTTCCTGGTGGTGATCATGGTGTCGGGCAGCATGAACCTGACCGAAATAGTGATGGGGCAGGGGCGTGGCATGGCTGCCGACAAGGGCCTGACCTTCCTGTCCTGGAACTGGCTGCCGCTGCTTCCCATCTTCCTGGTGTACCTGATCTCCGGCGTGGCCGAAACCAACCGCCATCCCTTCGACGTGGTGGAAGGCGAAGCCGAAATCGTGGCCGGCCACATGGTCGAGTACTCCGGCATGGGCTTTGCCATCTTCTTCTTGGCCGAATACGCCAGCATGTGGCTGGTGTCCATTCTGGCGGCGCTCATGTTCCTGGGGGGCTGGCTGTCACCCATCGACAGCGCGTTCTTCAACTGGATCCCAGGTTGGATCTGGTTGGGCATCAAGACTTTCCTGGTGGTGTCCATGTTCATCTGGATCCGGGCGACGTTCCCCCGGTTCCGATATGACCAAATCATGCGTCTGGGCTGGAAGATCTTCATCCCGGTCACGCTGGTGTATTTGCTGTTTGTGGGCGGGTGGTTGCTCTCGCCTTGGAATATCTGGAAATAAGCGGGGACAACACGTATGACTGCTACTGTTGCTGCTGCACCTTTCTCTATCAAAGACTTCCTCAAGAGCTTCATGCTCGTGGAGCTGGTCAAGGGCATGGCCCTCACGGGCCGCTACGCGTTTCGCCGCAAGGTGACCGTGCAGTTTCCTGAAGAGAAGACGCCTTTGTCGCCGCGTTTCCGCGGTCTGCATGCCTTGCGCCGCTACGACAACGGTGAAGAGCGCTGCATTGCCTGCAAGCTGTGTGAGGCCGTGTGCCCGGCCATGGCCATCACCATCGAGTCGGATGTGCGAGCCGACGGCTCGCGCCGCACCACACGCTACGACATCGACCTGACCAAATGCATCTTCTGCGGCTTCTGTGAAGAAAGCTGCCCGGTGGACTCGATCGTGGAAACCCACATCTTTGAGTACCACGGCGAGAAACGTGGCGATCTGTATTTCACGAAGGACATGCTCCTGGCCGTGGGGGACCGGTACGAAGGTGAAATCGCGGCAGCCAAGGCGGCAGACGCCAAGTACCGCTGAGCGGTGCTGACGCGGCCTTATTGCCAGACTTTCTATAAAGACCCGATTCATGGACGCCAAGACCGGTTTCTTCTACCTTTTCTCGGTTGTGCTGCTGTTCGCAGCCTTCCGGGTCATCACCGCCCGTAACCCCGTGCATGCGGTGCTGTACCTCATCCTCGCGTTCTCGCAGGCCTCCGCCGTGTGGTTGCTGCTCAAAGCCGAGTTCCTGGCCATCGCACTGGTGTTGGTCTATCTGGGCGCGGTGATGGTTCTGTTCCTTTTCGTGGTGATGATGCTGGACATCCACATCGACTCCGTGCGCAAGGGTTTCTGGAAGCACTTTCCCCTGGCCGCCACGGTGGGCGCGCTCATTGCCCTTGAAATGGCTGCTGTGCTGATGGGGGGCTTCCGCGGCATGGACGAGCCCAAGGCCCTTGCCACCGCGGTGGATGCTGCTGGCCAGGTGATCTCGTACTCCAATACCAAGGCACTGGGCAAGTTGCTCTACACCGAGTACCTCTACCCGGTGGAAATTGCTGCCGTGATCCTTCTGGTAGCCATGATTGCCGCGATTGCGCTCACGCTGCGCGAGCGCAAGGACAGCAAGGCCATCAATCCTTCTGAGCAAATTCGGGTGCGCGCCAGCGATCGCCTGGAAGTGGTGAAGGTGGCCGCAACCCAGAAGGCCGTGGCCGAGGCGCCTGCCGAAGCTGCTGCCGAGGAGAAAAAAGCATGACGCTGACTTTGGGCCACTTTCTCTCGTTGGGCGCGATGCTGTTCGCGCTGGCGGTGATCGGCATCTTCCTGAACCGCAAGAACCTGATCGTGCTGCTCATGGCCATCGAGCTGATGCTGCTGGCGGTCAACATGAACTTCGTGGCCTTCTCCCACTACCTGGGTGACATGCACGGCCAGGTGTTCGTGTTCTTCATCCTGACCGTGGCGGCTGCCGAATCGGCCATCGGCCTGGCCATCCTGGTGCTGCTGTTCCGCAACAAGTCCAGCATCAACGCGGAAGACCTCAACACCCTCAAGGGTTGATGGCTCACCGGTATTCGCAAGGTTCTCAAGAATGAGTCAAACCCTCTCTGCTTCAACGCTCCTGGCCGTGCCTCTGGCCCCGCTGGCGGGCGCTCTGCTGGCCGGCATCTTTGGTACGACCTTCGGCGGCAACTGGATCGGCCGACGCCTGTCCCATACCCTGACCATCCTCGGCGTGCTGGTGGCCTTTGTGCTGTCGGCCATGACGCTCAAGAGCGTGGCGCTGGATGGTGCCCGTTTCAACGAGACCCTCTACACCTGGATGGTGGTGGGCGGGCTCAAGATGGAGGTCGGCTTCCTGGTGGATAGCCTCACAGCCATGATGATGGTGGTGGTCACCTTTGTGTCACTCATGGTGCACATCTACACCATCGGCTACATGGAAGAAGACGAAGGCTACAACCGCTTCTTTGCCTACATCTCGCTGTTCACGTTCTCCATGCTCATGCTGGTCATGAGCAACAACCTGCTCCAGCTGTTCTTCGGCTGGGAGGCCGTGGGCCTGGTGTCTTACTTGCTGATCGGCTTCTGGTTCAATAAGCCTTCCGCCATCTTCGCCAACATGAAGGCGTTCCTGGTCAACCGCGTGGGCGACTTTGGCTTCATTCTGGGCATTGGCCTGATTGCCGCCTATGCCGGCACGCTCAACTACGGCGAAGTGTTTGCCAAGTCGGGCGAGCTGGGTGGGCTGGCCTTCCCAGGCACCGACTGGATGCTGATCACCGTGATCTGCATCTGCCTGTTCATCGGCGCCATGGGCAAGTCCGCGCAGTTTCCACTGCACGTGTGGCTGCCCGATTCGATGGAAGGCCCGACTCCCATCTCGGCGCTGATCCACGCGGCCACGATGGTGACGGCCGGTATCTTCATGGTCGCGCGCATGTCGCCCCTGTTCGAGCTGTCTGACACGGCACTGAATTTCATCCTCGTCATCGGCGCCATCACCGCGCTGTTCATGGGTTTCCTCGGCATCATTCAGAACGATATCAAGCGTGTGGTGGCATATTCCACCTTGTCGCAACTGGGTTACATGACTGTGGCGCTGGGCGCTTCGGCGTATTCGGTGGCTGTGTTCCACCTCATGACCCACGCGTTCTTCAAGGCGCTGCTGTTCCTGGGCGCAGGCTCCGTCATCATGGGCATGCACCACAACCAGGACATCCGGTGGATGGGTGGCGTGCGCAAGTACATGCCCATCACCTGGATCACCTCGCTGCTGGGCTCGCTGGCGCTGATCGGCACACCGCTGTTCTCGGGCTTCTATTCCAAGGACAGCATCATCGAAGCCGTGCACTTCAGCCAGCTGCCCGCGGCGGGTTTCGCGCACTTTGCCGTGCTGGCAGGCGTGTTCATCACGGCGTTCTACTCGTTCCGCATGTATTTCCTGGTCTTCCACGGCAAGGAGCGCTACGACCAGAACCCCGATGCACACCATCATGATGACCACCACGGCCATGACGACCACCACGGGCACGATGCCAAGCCGCATGAGTCTCCCTGGGTGGTGACGGTGCCGCTGGTGCTGCTGGCCATTCCCTCGGTGGTGGTGGGCTTCATGTTCATCCAGCCCATGCTGTTCGGCGACTTCTTCAAGGACGTGATCTTTGTGGACGCGGCCAAGCATCCCGCCATGGCCAAGCTGGCCGAGATCTTCCATGGCCCCGTTGGCATGGCGGTGCATGGTCTGCAGACCGCGCCGTTCTGGCTGGCGCTGGCTGGTGTGGCGGCTTCGTACTACATGTACATGGTGAATCCCGCGTTGCCTGCGGCGATCAAGACGCGCGTGCAGCCCATCTACACGCTGCTGGAAAACAAGTACTACCTCGACTGGATCAACGAGAACATTCTGGCGCGCGGCGCGCGTGCGCTGGGTGTGGGCCTGTGGAAGGGCGGCGACCAGGCCATCATCGACGGCGGGCTGGTGAACGGCTCCTGGAAGGTCGTGCGTGGAGTGTCCGGCGTTGTGCGCTGGATCCAGTCCGGTTTCATCTTCCACTATGCGCTGGTCATGATTCTGGGTGTGTTCGCGCTGATGACCTGGTTTGTCTGGGGCGACGTCTTCATGCAGCTCATCAAATAAGGAAAACAACAAAATGGGTCTGTTGAGTCTTGCAATCTGGGTGCCGATTGCCTTTGGCGCACTGCTGCTCGCCGTGGGGCGGGACGAGCATGCCCGTGCCGTGCGATGGCTGGCGCTGGTGGGCGCACTGATCGGCTTCCTGGTTACCTTGCCGCTGTACGACGGTTTCCAAACCGGCACGGCCGCCATGCAGTTCGTCGAAAAGGCGGCGTGGATCGAGCGCTTCAACGTGCACTACCACCTGGGTGTGGACGGCATTTCGTTCTGGTTCGTACCGCTCACGGCGTTCATTACCGTGATCGTGGTGATCGCGTCGTGGGAATCCATTACCGAGCGCGTGAACCAGTACATGGGCGCGTTCCTGATCCTGTCGGGACTGATGATCGGCGTGTTCAGCGCGCTCGATGGCATCCTGTTCTACGTGTTCTTTGAAGCCACGTTGATCCCGATGTACCTCATCATCGGTATCTGGGGCGGGCCCAACAAGATTTACGCGGCGTTCAAGTTCTTCCTGTACACGCTGCTCGGCTCGCTGTTGATGCTGATCGCGCTGATCTACCTGTACAACCAGTCCGGCGGCAGCTTCGACATTGCCACCTGGCACCAGTTGCCCCTGAGCCGCACCGCGCAGACCGCCTTGTTCTTCGCATTCTTCGCCGCCTTTGCCGTAAAGGTGCCGATGTGGCCGGTGCACACCTGGCTGCCCGACGTGCACGTGGAAGCGCCCACTGGCGGCTCCGCCGTGCTGGCGGCGATCATGCTCAAGCTCGGCGCCTACGGCTTCCTGCGCTTTTCAATGCCCATCGCTCCCGATGCCTCGCGTGAATGGGCCTGGCTCATGATCGCTCTGTCGCTCATCGCCGTGATCTACGTGGGCCTGGTGGCCATGGTGCAGAAGGACATGAAGAAGCTGGTGGCTTATTCGTCCGTGGCGCACATGGGCTTCGTCACGCTGGGCTTCTTCATCTTCAACGACCTGGGCGTTGCAGGCGGCTTGGTGCAAATGATTGCCCACGGTTTCGTCTCGGGTGCCATGTTCCTGTCCATCGGCGTGCTGTACGACCGCGTGCACTCCCGCGAGATCGCAGCCTATGGCGGCGTGGTCAACACCATGCCCAACTTCACCGCCTTTGCGCTGCTGTTTGCCATGGCCAACTGCGGCCTGCCGGGCACTGCAGGTTTTGTGGGCGAGTGGATGGTGATCCTGGGCGCCGTCAAGGCCAACTTCTGGATCGGCCTGGCGTCGGCCACCGCGCTGATCTTTGGCGCTGCCTACACGCTGTGGATGTTCAAGCGCGTGTACCTGGGGCCTGTGGCCAACGACAACGTCAAGGGTCTGACCGATATCGACAGCCGTGAATTCCTGGTCTTGGCCGTGTTGGCCATTGCCGTGCTGGCCATGGGTCTGTATCCACGTCCGTTCACAGATGTGATGGACGCTTCGGTGGCAGAGCTGCTCAAGCACGTCGCGTTGTCCAAGCTGAATTGACACGACCCGACCAGACTGAACTGAGAGATTCAAGAAGATGATTGACAACATCAGCTGGCTAGCGATCTACCCCGAGATCGTGCTGCTCGTCATGGCCTGCGTGATCGCGCTGGTCGATCTGGGCGTGCACAGCGCGCGCCGCACCGGCACCTACGTGCTGACGATGCTGACCCTGGCCGTGGTGGCCGCGCTGCAGGGCATGTACGCCAGCAGCGGCAACACCTTCTACGGCTTTGGCAACATGGTCGTGAGCGACGCCATGGGCAACTGGCTCAAGTGTTTTGCCACTGTGGCGATGATGGTCACGCTGGTCTACAGCCGTCCCTATGCGGCAGACCGCGACATGCTGCGCGGTGGCGAAATGTTCACGCTGTCGATGTTTGCGCTGCTGGGCATGTTCATCATGATCTCGGGCAACAACTTCCTCGTGATCTACCTGGGCCTGGAGCTGCTGACCCTGTCGAGCTACGCCCTCGTGGCTCTGCGCCGCGACAACGCCACGGCCACCGAGGCCGCGATGAAGTACTTTGTGCTGGGCGCGATGGCCAGCGGCTTTCTGCTGTATGGCCTGTCCATGGTGTACGGCGCCACGGGTTCTCTCGACATCGGCCAGGTGTTCAAGGCTGTCAACTCCGGCCAGATCAAGCACCAAGTGCTGGTGTTCGGCCTGGTGTTTGTGGTGGCGGGGCTTGCTTTCAAGCTGGGCGTGGTGCCGTTCCACATGTGGATTCCTGACGTGTACCAGGGTGCTCCAACGGCGGTCACGCTGATGATCGGCGGTGCGCCCAAGCTCGCTGCCTTTGCCATCACCATTCGCCTGCTGGTGGACGGACTGCTGCCGCTGGCGATCGACTGGCAGCAGATGCTGGCCGTGCTGGCCATTGGTTCGCTGCTGGTGGGTAACCTCGCCGCCATCGCACAGACCAACCTCAAGCGCATGCTGGCGTACTCCACCATCTCGCAAATGGGCTTTGTGCTGCTGGGCCTGATGTCGGGTGTGGTCAACGGCAATGTGGACGCGACCGCGGTCGAGAACGCCTACAGCGCCTCGATGTTCTACGTGGTGACCTATGTGCTGACCACGCTGGCGGCCTTTGGCGTGATCCTGCTGCTGGCACGCGAGGGTTTCGAGAGCGAAGAGATTTCGGACTTTGCCGGTCTGAACCAGCGCAGCCCGCTGTATGCCGCTGTCATGGCGGTCTGCCTTTTCTCCATGGCCGGTATTCCGCCGCTGGTGGGTTTCTATGCCAAGCTGTCGGTGCTGCAGGCGCTGGTGGCCTCGGGCCAAAGCCTGTACATCGCACTTGCGGTGTTCGCTGTGATCATGTCGCTGATCGGCGCGTTCTACTATCTGCGCGTGGTGAAGGTGATGTACTTCGACGCTCCGCTCACGGCCACTACCGTGTCTGCCCCCGTGGACGTGCGCGTGGTGCTGACCGTGAACGGCGCCCTGGTGCTGGGCCTGGGCCTGCTGCCGGGTGGCTTGATGACGCTGTGTGCCGACGCCGTCGTGCGCGCGCTGGCGACCTGATGTACGAGCGACGATTGCATCGGGAACCGCGCCGCCGCAGCGCCACGATTTCTCGTTGCAGCTTGTAGCCGCCCGTTTCGTCTGTAGCCTGTGTCACTTACCGCTTCCGTCTGGCTGGTCATCGTGGCGGCATTCATTGCCGCCAACCTGCCGTTTGTGAACCACCGCTGGGCCGTGGTGGGCCCGGTGGCCGGTGGGCGCAAGCCGCTCGTGGGGCGGCTGGCTGAGTTGGTGGTCATGTATTTCCTGGTTGGCGGGCTGGCCCTGCTGCTGGAGCGCCGCGCGGGGCAGATTGCGCCGCAGGGCTGGGAGTTCTATGCCATCACCGGTACGCTGTTCCTCACACTCGCGTTTCCGGGATTTGTGTACCGCTACCTGTTGCGCCGCCACGGCTGATACCGGACGCCGTCATCACACGCCGTAGCCACCCAGCCACTGCATTCGTTCGTTCATTGCCATGAAGGTGCTCGACCTCCAATGCCGGCAGGCCCACGTCTTTGAGGGCTGGTTCGCGTCGGAAGACGACTTTCAGGACCAGCGACGGCGCGGCCTGGTGCAGTGCCCGCTGTGTGCCGACGACCAGATTGAAAAGCGCCTTAGCGCCCCCCGGCTGAACCTGGGTGCGCGGGAGCCCGTGCAGCCCCGCGCTGCCAGCGAGCCCGCTGCGATGGGCGCTGCCGCTCCCCAGACCCTTGCCGCACCCGCCGCGCTGCCCCCCGCCTTGCAGGCCGCGTGGCTGGAGTTGGCGCGCAAGGTGGTGGCCCACACCGAAGACGTGGGCGCGCAGTTTGCGGAGGAGGCGCGGCGCATGCACTACGGCGAGGTGCAGGAGCGCGCCATCCGCGGGCAGGCCACCCCGGATGAAGCCATGGAGCTGCTGGAAGAGGGGATTGCCGTGCTGCCCCTGCCGCTGCCAGCGGCAGCCAAGGAAACGCTGCAGTAGCAGGCCGTGAGGCGGACATCTCCTGGCCAGCTCCGGGGCCTGATGAGGCTTTTAGCCACCCCATCCATCGAAAAGTTTCAGTGTTTTGACCTCTAGCGCTTATCCAGAAAGCGCTGGCAGCTATGATTTTTGAATAGTCTAGGCCGAAGGCATTGCGTCTGCTGCCAGACTCGCAGCCCCAACGGCACGCACATTCACCACGTCCCGCCGACCAGTGCGCTCTACACCGTGAACTGCAGCGCCGCCAGGCGCGCATACACACCGCCCTGGGCCAGCAGCCCCGCATGGGTGCCTTGCTCCACGATCCTGCCGTGCTCCAGCACCACGATGCGGTCCGCGTTTTGCACCGTGGCTAGGCGGTGGGCAATGACCAGCGTGGTGCGGCGGCCGGTGTGGCGCTGCATGGCGGTGTCCAGTGCGGCCTGCACCATGCGCTCGCTCTCGGCGTCCAGCGCGCTGGTGGCCTCGTCCAGCAGCAGCAGGGGCGGGTTCTTGAGCATGGCGCGTGCGATGGCGATGCGCTGGCGCTGCCCGCCCGACAGGCGCACGCCGCGTTCTCCCAAAAACGTGTTGTAGCCCTCGGGCAGGGCGGTGATGAAATCGTGCGCAAATGCCGCGCGGGTGGCCGCCATGACGGCTTCGTCGGTCGCACCGGGGCTGCCGTAGCGTATGTTCTCCATGGCGGTTGCCGAGAAGATCACAGCATCTTGCGGCACGGTGCCGATGTGGGCGCGCAGGTCGTCAAGCCGCAGGTCGCGGATGTCCACTCCGTTCAGCCGGATCTGCCCGCGCGGTGTGCCGTCTGCCGCGTTGTCCACGTCGTAGAAGCGCTGCAGCAGTTGGAATACGGTGGTCTTGCCCGCACCGCTCGCGCCCACCAGCGCCACGGTTTCGCCGGGCACCAGGTGCAGCGAGAAGTCGTGCAGCGCAGGTTGGTCAGGACGCGAGGGGTAGTGGAAGTGCACCTGCTCAAATGACACCTCCAACCCCTTGTCGGTGGTAGGCAGTGGGCGCGGCGCGGCAGGATCGGCCACGGGCGAGCGGCTGGCCAGCAACTCCATCAGCCGCTCGGTGGCGCCTGCTGCGCGCAGCAGATCGCCATACACCTCGCCCAGCACGGCCACGGCGCCTGCCAGCAGGATGATGTACACCACCGTCTGCCCCAGGTGTCCCGCGCTCATGTGGCCGGCCAGCACGGCCTGCGTGCCACGGTACAGGCCCCACAGCAGAAGCGCCGCATTGGCGATGATGATGAAGGCCACCAGCACCGCGCGGGCCCGCGAGCGGTTGACCGCGGTCTGGAACGCGTTCTCGGTGGCCTGGCGAAAACGCAGGGACTCTCGCGGCTCGGCCGTGTAGCTTTGCACCACCGGCACGGCGTTCAGCACCTCGGCTGCGATGGCGCTTGAATCGGCCACGCGGTCCTGGCTGTCGCGCGACAGCCGCCGCACCCGCCGGCCGATCCACATGGTGGGCAGCACCACCAGCACCACGGCCGCCAGAACGATGGACATGACGTATGGGTTGGTCCACACCAGCATGGCCAGCGCGCCAATGCCCATCACGGCATTGCGCAGGCCCATTGACAGCGACGAGCCCACCACCGTCTGCACCAGCGTAGTGTCCGTGGTCAGGCGCGACAGCACCTCGCCGGTCTGCGTGGTTTCAAAGAACTGCGGGCTTTGCCGCAATACATGGCTGTATACGGCATCGCGCAGGTCGGCCGTCACACGCTCTCCCAGCCAACTTACCATGTAGAAGCGCGCGGCCGAGAACACCCCCAGTGCTACCGCCACGGCAAACAGCATCTCGAAATGACCGCGCAAGGCCATGGCGTGTGCGCCTTTGTCGGCCGCGCTGCCGCCCACCAGCCCGCCGTCGATCAAACCGCGCAGCGCCAGCGGAAACGCCAGCGTGACCAGCGCCGCCAGAACCAGGAACACCGCCGCCAGCGCAATGCGCCCCCGGTAAGGGCGCAGAAACGGAAGCAGCCCCGAAAGGGACCGGGGCGCACCCCTGGCCGCAGCACCAACGGCGGTGCGTGCAGGGGAGGGTGAAGACGTGGGCGAAGAACGAGGCGCGGTGGAGGTGGATGCCATCCAGTCAGTGTAGGGCCCGTGCCGATGGCGCGCAGCCGGTTGCGCGGCAGAGGCCAGGGGGGTGCACGTCGGCAGCAGCACACCGGCGCAGTCACGCGGGCGACGCCGATATGTAAGCAAAAAGTCAGTGAAGGCTTGCCTGCGCATGGCGGCTACGCCGCGCCCAAGTGACATGCGCAGCTCGTGAAACCACGGTCTGGCGCGGCTTGCAGCGTGATTGCCGTGCGGCGCCCAGCCTACCTGCGGATAGACCCTAGGAAGTAATACATAGGCATTAGTACCAGTATCTACCGGCCGGTAGAGGGGCATACCATGCACAGCGATTCGACACCCCGACACCACTCGGAGACCTTGCACGCAAGGCTCCTTCCTCCCTCAGTTCTTCACGGAGCGGCCAAGGCGCAATGAGCGACGTCATTCTCGAAACCCACAGCCTGACCAAAGAGTTCAAGGGCTTCACCGCCGTCAGCGACGTGAACCTGGCCGTGCGCCGCGGCTCCATCCATGCGCTGATCGGCCCCAACGGTGCGGGCAAGACCACCTGCTTCAACCTGCTTACCAAGTTCCTCACGCCCACCTCGGGTGTGATCCGCTTCAACGGGCACGACATCACCCGCGAACAGCCCGCGCAGATTGCGCGCCGCGGCGTCATCCGTTCGTTTCAGATCTCGGCGGTGTTTCCGCACCTCACGCTGCTGGAGAACGTGCGCCTGGGCCTGCAGCGCAAGCTGGGCACGTCGTTTCACTTCTGGCGCAGCGAGCGCACGCTCAATCAGCTGAATGATCGCGCCATGCAGTTGCTGACCGAAGTGGGCCTGGAAGACTTGGCCGACGAAGTGACTGTGAACCTGCCCTATGGCCGCAAGCGCGCGCTGGAGATTGCCACCACGCTGGCCATGGAGCCCGAGTTGATGCTGCTGGACGAGCCCACGCAGGGCATGGGCCATGAAGATGTGGACCGCGTCACCCAGCTCATCAAGAAGGTGTCGGCCGGCCGCACCATCCTGATGGTCGAGCACAACATGAAGGTCGTCTCCACGATTGCCGACTGCATCACCGTGCTGCAGCGTGGCGCTGTGCTGGCCGAAGGGCCTTACGCCGAAGTCTCGAACAACCCGCAAGTGATGGAAGCCTACATGGGCACGACAGATGGTCAACTCCAAGGGGCGCATTGAGATGAGCACCCCCGCACTCGAAATCAAGAGCCTCGAAGCCTGGTACGGCGAGTCCCATGTGCTGCACGGCGTGGACATCGTCGTGCAGCCCGGCGAGGTCGTGACCTTGCTCGGCCGCAATGGCGCCGGCCGCACCACCACCATGCGCGCCATCATGGGCCTCACAGGGGCGCGCAAAGGCTCCGTCAAGATCGACGGCGTGGAAACCGTGAACATGCCCACGCACCGCATCGCCCACCTGGGCGTGGGCTACTGCCCTGAAGAGCGCGGCATTTTTGCGAGCCTTTCGTGCGAAGAAAACCTGCTGCTGCCTCCGGCCCTCAAGACCGGCACGCCTGGCATGTCAGTGCAAGAGATCTACGCCATGTTCCCCAACCTGGCCGAGCGCAAGAACAGCCAGGGCACGCGCCTGTCGGGCGGCGAGCAGCAGATGCTGGCCGTGGCCCGCATCCTGCGCACGGGCGCCAAGTTGTTGCTGCTGGACGAGATATCCGAAGGCCTCGCTCCCGTCATCGTGCAGGCCCTGGCCCGCATGATCACCACGCTGCGCGAGAAGGGCTACACCATCGTGATGGTGGAGCAGAACTTCCGCTTTGCCGCGCCGCTGGCGGACCGCTTCTATGTGATGGAGCACGGCCGTATCGCCCTGCAGTTCGGCGCCGCCGAGCTGAACGACAAGATGCCCGTGCTCAACGAGCTGCTGGGCGTGTGATGGCGTCGCACGCCGCTCGCCAGACACGCCTCCGTTCATCGCATTGATTTCCCCATCGCTTTCTTCCACCACACCACCAGGAGACAAAACCATGAAGAAACAACTCAAAGTGTTGGCATTGATGCTGGGTGCCGCAGGCCTGGCCACCTCGGCCGCGCAGGCGCAGGACAAGGTCAAGATCGGCTTCATCACCGACATGTCGAGCCTGTATGCCGACGTGGAAGGCAAAAACGGCGCAGTGGCCATTCAGATGGCGATTGACGACTTCGGCGGCAAGGTGCTGGGCATGCCCATCGAGCTGCTCACCGCCGACCACCAGAACAAGGCCGACATCGCCGCATCGAAGGCTCGCGAGTGGATCGACACCCAGGGGCTGACCATGTTGTTCGGCGGCACCAACTCGGGCACCGCGCTCGCGTCTGCCAAGGTGGCTGCCGAGAAGAAGCGCGTGTATATCAACAACGGCGCCGCCAGCTCGGCCCTGACCAACGACCAGTGCACGCCCTACACGGTGCACTATGCCTACGACACCGTGGCCCTGGCCAAGGGCACGGGCTCGGCCATTGTGGACACCGGTGGCAAGAGCTGGTACTTCCTCACGGCCGACTACGCCTTCGGCCATGCGCTGGAGGCCGACACCACTGCGGTCGTCAAGGCCAAGGGCGGCAACGTGGTGGGCGCCGTGCGCCACCCGCTCAACGCGTCCGACTTCTCGTCCTTCCTGCTGCAGGCCCAAAACTCCAAGGCGCAGATCCTGGGCCTGGCCAATGCGGGCGGCGACACCATCAACTCCATCAAGGCCGCCAAGGAGTTTGGCATCGGCAAGAGCATGAAGTTGGCCGGCCTGCTGATCTTCATCTCCGACGTGCACAGCCTGGGCCTGCGCAACACCGAAGGCCTGCAGTTCACCACCAGCTGGTACTGGGACCTGAACGACGACACGCGCAAGTTTGCAGCCAAGTTCTTCGAGAAGACCAAGCGCATGCCCACCGAGATCCAGGCTGCCGACTACTCCGCCACCATGAACTACCTCAAGGCCGTAGAAGCCGCCAAGACGGTGGATGCCGACAAGGTGATGGCCACATGGCGCGGCATGAAGATGAACGACTTCTTCGGCTCGGGCCAGCTGCGTCCTGACGGCCGCTACGTGCACGACATGTACCTGATGGAAGTGAAGAAGCCTTCGGAGTCGACCAAGCCCTGGGACTACTACAAGCTCATCAAGAAGCTGCCTGGTGACCAGGTGTTCACCACCAAGGCCGAGAGCAAATGCCCGCTCTGGAAGTGATGGATGGCGCGCCCGTGAGGGCCGCGGGCTGACGCCCGGCCCGCTCGCCTGCCAGCCCGCGTGTGCCTTGCACGCACCGGCTGGCGGGTGGCATGTACCGCAACCCTGCACGGCGCATGCACGCACACCCCGCGCGCGCTCTCTGACCCCAACCCTCCGTTCCCTCTCTGCACCCGCTGCTCCTGCCCATGGAAATCTTTGGTGTCTCATTGCCCGGCCTGTTGAGCCAGCTCCTTCTGGGGCTGGTCAATGGATCGTTCTACGCAATCCTCAGCCTGGGGCTGGCCGTGATCTTCGGCCTGCTCAACGTCATCAACTTTGCGCACGGCGCGCTGTTCATGACCGGCGCCCTGATCACCTGGATGGCCATGAACTACTTCGGCATCAACTACTGGTTGATGCTGGTGCTGGCGCCGCTGGTGGTGGGGCTGTTCGGGGTGCTGATCGAGCGCCTGCTGCTGCGCTGGATCTACAAGCTCGACCACCTGTACGGCCTGCTGCTCACGCTGGGCCTCACGCTGCTGATCGAAGGGGTGTTCCGCTCCATTTACGGCGTGTCGGGCCTGGGTTACGACACGCCCGAGCTGCTGGAAGGCGCCACCAACCTGGGCTTCATGATCATGCCCAACTACCGCGCCTGGGTCGTGGTGGCTTCCATCGTCGTGTGCCTGGCCACGTGGTATGTGATCGAGAAAACCAAGCTCGGCGCGTACCTGCGCGCCGGCACTGAGAACCCGCGCCTGGTCGAGGCCTTCGGCATCAACGTGCCGGTGATGGTGACGCTGACCTACGCCTTTGGCGCCGCGCTGGCCGCCTTTGCCGGTGTGCTCGCAGCACCCGTGTACCAGGTCACGCCCCTCATGGGCCAGAACCTCATCATCGTGGTGTTTGCCGTGGTCGTGATTGGCGGCATGGGCTCCATCATGGGTTCCATCCTCACCGGGCTCGGCCTGGGCGTCATCGAAGGCTTCACCAAGGTGTTCTACCCCGAAGCATCGTCCACCGTGGTGTTCGTCATCATGGTCATCGTTCTCCTCATCCGCCCCGCCGGCCTGTTCGGCAAAGAGAAATAACCGGGGCAGCCAGCATGAACTTCAAGAACATTGCCCCCATCGGATACGGCCTGCTGCTGCTGGGCCTGGTTGTTGCGCCTTTCCTGGGCGCCTATCCCATCTTCGTGATGAAGCTCATGTGCTTTGCACTGTTTGCTTCGGCCTTCAACCTGCTGCTGGGCTTCACGGGCCTGCTGTCATTCGGCCACGCGGCGTTTTTGGGCGGCGCGGCCTATGTCACGGGCCATGCCGTCAAGGTGTGGGGCTTGACGCCCGAGGTGGGCATGCTGCTGGGCACCGGCGGCGGCGCGCTGCTGGGCCTGCTGTTCGGCTGGCTCGCCATCCGCCGCCAGGGCATCTACTTCTCCATGATCACGCTGGCGCTGGCGCAGATGCTGTTCTTCGTGTGCCTGCAGGCGCCCTTCACCGGCGGTGAGGACGGCTTGCAGGGCGTGCCGCGCGGCAAGCTGTTTGGCGTGCTGGACCTCAAGAACGACCTGACCATGTACTACGTGGCGCTGGTCATCGTGGTGGCGGCGTTCCTGCTCATCGTGCGCACCATCCACTCACCGTTCGGCCAGGTGCTCAAGGGCATCAAGGAGAACGAACCCCGCGCCATCTCGCTGGGCTACGACGTGCAGCACTTCAAGCTGCTGGCCTTTGTCATCTCGGCCGCCATTGCGGGCCTCGCAGGCTCCCTCAAGACGGTGGTGTTGGGCTTTGCCACGCTGTCTGACGTGCACTGGACCGCTTCGGGCCAGGTCATTCTGATGACGCTGGTCGGCGGCTTGGGCACGCTGTCAGGCCCGCTCATCGGATCGGCCGTGGTGGTGCTTCTGGAGAACAAGATCGGCGAGTTCGGCAACATGCTGGCGGCGCTGACCAGTGTGGAATGGTTCAAGACGCTGGGCGAATCCGTCACCATGGTCACGGGTCTCATCTTCGTGATCTGCGTGCTGGCCTTCCGCCGCGGCATCATGGGCGAGATCATTGCCTGGCTGGCAAGGCGCCGAGCCAGTCGCGGATAAGCTCAACGCGTAGATGCTTCCAGAAAGATAGCTGCTAGCGCTTGGTGGACAAGGGTTTCAGGCCGAAATAGCCTGAACCCCTTTGTTTTTGAGCGATACCAGCTATCAAATTGAAAGCAACGGAGCCAATGCGGGCGGTGGGGCCAACGCGCCCCCACACCACTCACCCCAGCCGAAGCGCCCGCGCATACCCCGTCATCTCCAGGTAGCCCCGGCCCACGACCTGGCCGCTGGCGTCGCGCAGCTCGCTCAGGCCTTCCCAGTAGATCGCGCCGGTAGAGCCCTGGCTGTCCAACTCCTGCGCGTCCAGCAGCGCGTGCACGGCAAAGCGGCCCACGGGCGTCTGCACGCGCCACTGCACCGGGTAGCGTGCGTTGCTGGCGGCGCTGGTCCACCAGCGCTCCGGCGCAAAGACCACGTCCTCTGCCCCAAACACCTGCACCGCCTGCCCCCGCGCGCGGAATGACCCGCCCGCCCATAGCGCCGACCCATCGGCCCGCCGCAGCCGGAAGGCCGTCAGCGCGCTGCCGTCTTCCAGGTTCATGCCAATCCAGTCCCATCCCACCGCCTCGGCGTGCATAAGCGCCTCGCTCCACTCGTGGTCCATCCACGCGCGGCCGGTGCCCGGCTCCACCGCCATGCGGCGGCCCGCCACTGTCAGGTGTCCGCTCACGGCCAGCTGCGGCTGGCTGTAGTAGTAGCTGGCCTGCGCCGCATCCGGCCCCTTGCGTGACAGGCCTTGCTGGCCCTGCAGCAGCACCGGCTGCGTGCTGTCGAACTGCAACTCCAGCCCCAGCTCGCTGCCGGTGATGCGCGTGGTGTAGCGGCTGCGCGGCTCCCCACCGGGGGTGCTGCCCGGCACATCACTGCGCTCCAGCGTCCAGTCTTGTAGCCGGATGCGCGTGTCCGCCTCGCTGGCCTGCGCCACACCAAAACCTGCGCGCGCGATGCGCTGGTCGTGCCGCAGGCGCTGGCCTTTCACGTCGGTGATGGCCGCATGCGCAAACAGCAGCTGCTTGGCCGCAAACGCCGATTGCAGGCCCTGCGTAGCATCCACCCGTGAGCGGAAAAACGTGAGCTGAAACCCCCACGGCTGGCCCTGCGCCTGCACATGGCCAGTGATGTACCACCACTCGGTGCGCAGCTCCGGGTGGCTGCCGTGGTCGCGCGGAAAGGCCAGCGTGCGCGCGGGCAGCGCCTGCGCCGCACCTGGCCAGAGCAGCGCGCCCAGCCCGGCTGCCTGCAGGCTGGCCCCCATCAGCCACTGGCGGCGTGTGGAGCTGTGCATGGTGTGGGGATCGATGTACGGGATGGAGTTTCGGAATGGAATTGCGGGACGGGGCAGGGCGCTCAGCCCATCAACGCGTCCACCTTGTGCTGCGCGGCCGAGCAGTCGCCAAACGTGCGGTACACCCAGTCGGTGTCGAAATACGTGGGCAGATACCGCTCGCCCGCATCGCACAGCAGCGACAGGATGGAGCCGCGCTCGCCCTGCTCGCGCATCTCGCTGGCCAGCGTGAGCATGGCCACAAAGTTGGTGCCTGTGGACGGCCCCACACGCCGCCCCAGCAACTGCGACAGCGCGCGCATGGCGGCAATGGATTCGCAGTCCGCCACATCCACCATACGGTCCACCAGCGTGCGGATAAAGCTGGGCTCCACACGGGGGCGGCCAATGCCTTCAATGCGCGATCCTGGTGCGGTCAGCTGCGCATCGCCCGTGCGGTGGTAGGCGCTGAACACCGACCCCGCCGGGTCGGCCACACACACTTGCGTGGCATGGCGCTGGTAGCGCACATAGCGGCCAATGGTCGCACTGGTGCCGCCCGTGCCCGCGCCCACCACAATCCAGCGCGGCACAGGGTGCGGCTCGCGCGCCATCTGCGTGAACATGCTCTCGGCAATGTTGTTGTTACCCCGCCAGTCGGTCGCGCGCTCGGCATACGTGAACTGGTCCATGTAGTGACCGCCCGTCTCCTCGGCAATCGCACGGGCCGCGTCATACACCGCGCCCGCGCTGTCCACAAAGTGGCAACGCCCGCCATGGAACTCGATCTGCGCGACCTTCTCGGGCGAGGTGCTGCGCGGCATCACCGCCACAAACGGCAGCCCCAGCAGCCGCGCAAAGTAGGCCTCGCTCACCGCCGTGGAGCCGCTGGACGATTCGACGATGGTCGAGCCCTCATGCACCCAGCCATTGCACAGCGCATACAAAAACAGCGACCGCGCCAGCCGGTGCTTCAGGCTGCCCGTGGGGTGGGTGGATTCGTCTTTGAGGTACAGGTCAATGCCATGCGCGGCAAAGGCGGGCAGCCGCAGCGGGATCAGGTGCGTGTCGGCACTGCGCTGGTAGTCGGCTTCGATGCGGGCGATGGCTTCGTGGAGCCAGGGGGTGGGGAGGGTCATGGGGGGGAGAGATGTGAATAGTGTCAGCTGACGTTCTCTAGTCCTTGCCATGGCGACAAGTGAACAGAAATCGGTGATTTTGAAAAGTGCCTCAAGCGGAGTGCCGATATTTTCTAATAAAAATATTGACTAACGAGATGAATTGTTCGGTGTCGAGGTAATAGTTTGGATAAGCTTCTCTTATGGATCGAAAAGATTCTGCACCAACCAAAACTACTTGAGCTCCTGAATAGTCGGCAAGTTCTGGAAATAATGGCATTTGGCGAGACTTGAACGGGAGAAGTCTTTCATATCGCTGATATTCCTTCTGAGCAGCATCCGCCTCGTCTTTGGCGAATGAAAATACCTGTAAACCCGGCTCATCTGGAAGTAGTACCAAGAGGAAGTACCCAGCATTTTTCGCCTTCGGTTGCTCGGTTGCTCGAAGCGCTGCACGGTAGGCAGTTAGCTTTTTGTTCACCTCTAGGCTTTTATCCAGGTTAGCCAATTCTCTTGCGACTTGACCGCGAGACATAAATGGACTTCTGCCAAATGCAGGTGTTTCCGAGTACTCTAGTGCCAATGAGGCTATTTGAAAATAAGAGAGCCACATGCTCTCACCTTGACTGGACTTCAGTGCTTGACCTACGACCGCCCCAACTGTCTCCACTGCAGTCGCCCAAGCGTGTTGCGCGTGCGAGCGAAGCTGAACTTCGAGTAGAAGATTGCTGTATTCAGGTTTCGCGGAGCTTTGGAACTTGTATACCAAATGCACTCCACGATATCCAGAGCTTTTCGGACTTGCAATGTAGTCATCCTCGGATATCAGTACGTGTTTTGATCGACTTTTATAAAATTTACTACGAAGCCTGTAAACGTCTTCTATTGTTGGAACTACAGCCCGGCAACCACCGATGTCCTGCATTTGAGTGAGTCTCATCGATTCGCGCGAGAGCTTGGCGAGTATGGAGCGAGAGCGCTTTAATCTCTGAACAACCACAGCAGATAAACCCAGGCGGCTCACTTTGCCCTTTAAGCTGACGGTAATTGAATTCAACGGAAATGCATGAGAGGCGCGCCAGTTTCCCAAAATTTCCCAAGCCAACTCGTCAAATTCCTCTGAGTTTTTTGTCGCTGCCAAACTTCTGCCGGCCTTGTCAAACGCGTTCTTGCTATATGCCGGGATGGAGTAGGACATGATTTGAATGAATTAATTTTATGGATGATGTGTCGCGTTGCTTTGCTGTCACCCCACTTAAAGTCTTTTTGCAAGATCGGATGGAGGGCAGAGCAGAAGAACTACAGCGTGCAATATGGTTCACCCAGCATCAAGTATGGGTTGGTATTTGATTGAATGTTACAGACCTACACGGTTGCTGGACTCAGAACCATCGCTACCAATCCTCCTTCACCGCCATCACCGCATCCCTCCCCGCAGCCGCCCGCCCCGCCAGCCACGCGGTGACCGTGCCCGACACAACAACCGCAGCACACAACGCGAGCAGCCTCCCCCCCGGCACCGCCAGATCCATCGTCCAGTGAAAACTCTGCGGGTTGACCACGTGCACCAGCACCACCGACACGGCCAGCCCCAGCAGCACGCCTGCCGCCGCGCCCACGGCCGTCCACGCAGCGCCTTCGCCAGCCACCACGGTCAGGATCTGCCGCCGGGTGAGGCCCAGGTGGGCGAGCAGGCCGAACTCCTTGCGACGGGCCAGCACCTGGGCGCTGAAGCTGGCGGCCACGCCGAACAGGCCGATGGCGATGGCCACGGCCTGCAGCCAGTAGGTGACGGCAAAGCTGCGGTCGAAGATGCGCAGCGAGCGGTCGCGGATGGCGCCGGAGGAGGCGAATTCGACCAGGGCTTCGCCGTTGTCGCCCGCGCCCGCCGTGCGGCCTGCGTGGGTGGTGGCCAAATTGCGGATGGCGGCCTGCAGCGCGGCGGTGTCGGCGCCCTCACGGGGCCACAGGGCCAGGTCGCTGGTGCGGGCGTCGCCGGTCAGGCGCAGCCAGGCGGCGCGATCCATGGCCACGGCGCCGGACTGGCGGGCGTAGTCGCGCCATACGCCTGCTATGTAAAAGATAGCTGCTTGGGCATGTCCATCGAGCGCAAACGGCCTAAAAGACTCTGAAAGTGCGGGCCATTCCATGCCGGGGCGCACGCCATACAGGTCCACCACCGCCTCGCTGATGTAGACGGCCACGCGGCCCGCAGGCACGCTGAGGGGCTCGCCCACCAGGGGCAGGCTTTGGGCGGGGTTGTCGCCCAGCGGGCGGCTCAGCACCGCCAGGGCGGGCAGGGTGGGCGAGAGCTGCACGGGGCTGGCGCGCAGGGGCTGCACGCGTTCCACGCCGGGTAGCTGGGCCACGGCTTCGGCAAAACCGGCGGGCAGCAGCGCGGCCTCGGTGCCCGTGGTGGTGCTGGTGCTGAGGGCCGAGCGCACATACAGCGGCGACGGCAGCACGGCGTCCAGCCACTGCGTGACTGAGCCGCGAAAGCTGGCCACCATCACCGTCAGCGCCACGGCCAGGCTGAGCGATGCGACCACGCCGCCCACGGCAATGGCCGCGCTGCCGCGCATGCGGCGTGCGCGCTCCAGCGCCAGCAGGGGCAGCGTGTGGCGCGCGGCCAGCGGCTGGAGGGCTGCCAGCAGCCGCGCCATGCCCCAGGGCAGCAGCGCAATGCCGCCCACCAGCAAAAGGCCGATGGCCACATACGCCGCCAGCGGCACGCCGCCCACCGGGGGCGCCAGTGCCAGCAGGGCGCCGCCCGCCAGCAGCACCAGGCCCAGCGTGCCCCGGTCGGCCTGGCTGGCGGCGGTGCCCAGGCCCTTCAGCGTTTGCGCCGGGGGCAGCTGCTGTGCGGCGCGGGCGGGCCACCAGCCGCCCACCAGTGCGGCGGCCACGCCCAGCGCGCCGTAGACCAGCGCGGCGGGGGCGCTCCACTGCAGCGCGGGCTGCACGCCTGCAAAGTAGCCTCCGCCCAGGTCGCCACCCAGCAGTTGCAAGGCGGTGGCGGCCAGGGCGGTGCCCAGGGTGATGCCCAGCACGCTGCCCAACAGCCCCAGCGCGGCCGATTCGGCCAGCACCAGCAGCAGGCGCTGGCGCGGCGTGGCGCCCAGCACGGCCAGCAGCGCAAACTGCGGCCCGCGCTGCGCCACGCTGAGCGCCAGCACCGAGAACACCAAAAAGGCCCCGGTGAACAGCGCCACCAGCGCCAGCACCGTGAGGTTGACGCGATACGCGCGCGAGAGGTTGCTGATGCGCTGGGCCGCATCGCCCGGCTGCGCAAACACGGCGTTGGCGGGCCAGCCGGGTTCGGCGCGCAGCGTGCGCTGCCAGGCGGCGGTGTCGGTGCCGGGCTGCAGTTGCAGGTCGATGCGCGTGAGCACGCCCTGGCGGCCAAAAAGGTCTTGCGCGGCTCCAATGTCCATCACCGCCAGCGGCGCGCCACCGGCGGCCACGGTGCCTGCCACCTGCACCGACACGCGCTGCTGCAGGCCGGTGATCAGGAGCACGGTGGGCAGCGGGGTGCCGGCCTGCGGGCCGCTGGTGGGCAGGCCGAGCGCCTGCAGCGCGGCGGTGTTGAGGAACACGGTGGCGGGCGCGAACCGGGCGTAGCGGTCGGCCCCATCCCATGGGCGCGGCATGAGCGCGGGGGCCATGGGGGGTAGCAGCAGCGCGTCGGCGCCCAGCACGCGCAGCGGGGTGCGGGCGGGCGGGGGTGCGGCAGCGGCATCCGTTGCCTGCGCCACGGCCGACAGCTCCAACAGCGGGCCGGCGCGGGCCACCTGCGGGTCGGTGGCCAGGCGCTCGTACAGCGCCTCGGGCAGGCTGCCCTGCATGGCGCGCAGCTCCAGGTCGGGCTGGCCGTTGACGGCGCGCACGGCCTGCGAAAACTCGTCCAGCGCAGAAGCATTAATCACATGCACCGCAAACGCCAGTGCCACGCCCAGCATCACGGCTGCCACTGCTGCGGCGCTGCGCCAGGGGTGGTGGCGCAGGTCTTGCCAGGAGAAGGTGCGAAGCAAAGCGAGCATGGGGTGCATTGTGGCCGCGGGTATGGGGAGGCTAGGTTTTTGACGCACATCAACCTCGCGTTTCGCACCCCTTGAAGCGTCGAAAAGCTGCGCCTATCTTGGAGTCAGGGCCCGCCCTCCTGCGCAGGCTCAGTTGTCCGTTTCAACCCCTTTTCAGGAGCAAAACCATGAACTCTCTTGTGACCCGCGGCAGTCTGTTTGACGACTTCTTCAAGGACATCGCCCCCGGCTTTTACGTGCGCCCGCTGCATGGCGACAACCTGCCTTCGCCCAGCCAGATCAAGGTGGATGTGAAGGAGACCGAAGGCGGCTACACGGTGCAGGCCGAAGTGCCCGGGGTGTCCAAGGAGGACATCCATGTCTCGCTCGAAGGCAATGTGGTGAGCCTGCGCGCCGAGGTGCGCCAGCACGATGAAAAGCGCGAAGGCGAAAAGGTGCTGCGCAGCGAGCGCTACTACGGCGCCGTGGCCCGCAGCTTCCAGCTGCCCGCCGATGTGGACGCTGCCCAGGCCAAGGCCAAGTACGACAACGGCGTGCTGACGCTGAACCTGCCCAAGAAGGTGAACAAGGCGGCCCAGCGGCTGAATATCGAATAAGCCAGCCCGCGCTGCGGCTGCCTCTGTTGCTGCCGGGTGGGCAGGGTCTATGCAGCGATGCCGCTGGCCGTGAGCCGCAGCACCCGGTCCGCCCGCGCCGCTGCGGCATCGGAATGTGTGACCAGCACCAGCGATGCGCCGTGCTCGCGCGTCTGCGCGAGCAGCAGGTCCATCACGCGGGTGGCGGTGGTGGGGTCGAGGTTGCCGGTGGGCTCGTCGGCCAGCAGCAGGGCGGGGCGGTGCACCAGCGCGCGGGCAATGGCCACGCGCTGCAGTTGGCCGCCGCTGAGTTGCTGCGGCAGCCGTGCGCCCAGGCCCTGCAGGCCCACGGCGGTCAGCATGTGCTGCACGCGCTCGGGCTCGCTTTGTCCTAGCAGCATCAGCGGCAGGGCCAGGTTCTGCGCCACGTCCAGGTGCGGCAGCACGTGGAAGGCCTGGAACACAAAACCCACATGCGCACGCCTCCACAGCGCACGGGCGGTGTCGTCCAGCTGGCCCAGGTCGGTGGCGCCGTGGGTGATGCTGCCGGTGTCCCAGGTGTCCAGCCCCGCCAGGCAGTTGAGCAGGGTGGACTTGCCCACGCCCGAGTCGCCCACGATGGCCACAAACTCACCCGGCTCCACGCTGAAGTGCACGTTGGCAAACACCGGCGTGCTGCCGTAGTGTTTGCCCAGGCCATCCACGCGCAGCGGGGTCATGACGGGGTGCGCTGCTGCTGATGGTCCAGCCGCTGCAGCACGGCCTGCACCAGTTGGGCCACGGCGTGGGGGTGGTCGCAGGCGATGGCGTGGCGCTGCGGCATGCTGCGCAGCCAGGTGATCTGGCGCTTGGCCAGCTGGCGCGTGGCGGCAATGCCGCGTTCGCGCAGCAGGCCCATGTTGATAGGGCGGCCGGGCGCTTGCGCGGCGATGAAGTCCAGCTCGTCCCACACCTGGCGGTAGCCCACGCAGCGCATGGAGGGCAGGTCGGGGTGCAGGTCGCCGCGTGCGCGCAGGGCCTGCACCTCGTCGATGAAGCCACCGGCCAGCATGGCGTCAAAACGCTGGGCAATGCGGTCGTGCAGCCAGGCGCGGTCGTCGGGTTCCAAGGAAAAAAAGGCGCTTGCGCCCGTTGGTAAAGCGCTGCCAGCTCCTTTTTTTGTAGTGTGAAAGCTCGACAGCGGCTGGCCGGACACCTGCCACACCTCCAGCGCGCGCTGGATGCGCTGGCTGTCGCCAGGCGCCAGGCGGGCCGCCGTGACCGGATCGACGCGCGCCAGCTCGGCGTGCAGCGCGGGCCACCCTTGTTCGGCGGCCTGGGCCTCGATCTTTGCGCGCACCTCGGGGTCGGCCGCAGGCATGTCGTCGATGCCGTCGAACAGCGCCTTGAAGTACAGCATGGTGCCGCCCACCAGCAGCGGCAGGGCGCCGCGTGCGCGGATCTCGGTGATGAGCCGGGTGGCATCCTGCACAAACTCGGCGGCGCTGTAGGCCTGCAGCGGGTCGCGGATGTCGATGAGGTGGTGGGGCACGGCAGCGCGCTCGTCCGGCGCGGGCTTGGCGGTGCCGATGTCCATGCCTCTGTACACCAGGGCCGAATCCACGCTGATGATCTCGACCGGCCGGCCCTGTTTGCCCAGCACAGCGGCCAGGGCCAGGGCGCCAGCGGTCTTGCCTGACGCCGTGGGGCCGGCCAGGGCAATGGCGGGCAAAGCCGTTTCAGGCACGGTCACGGGCGGCTCCGAACTTCTGCACCAGCGTCCACGAGATGACAGCCAGCACCACCGACCAGAACCAAATGCCGTTGACCAGCGGCCACACCGTGCCATCGAGCCGCTGGCCCAGCCAGCCGCCAACCGTAAAGGCCGCCAGCATCATCATGAAACCGTTGAGGGCGGACGCAACGCCCGCCGCCTGCGGAAACGGCCCCACAGCCCCGCTTTGCCCGCAGGGCTGGTGGATGCCATGGCCCACCATGAACAAGTAAAACGGCAGCAGCAAGGCCCAGGGGTGGTGCCAGCCCATCCAGGCCACCAGTGCCATCAGCGTGCCGCCGGCCACGCTCAGGCCCCCGGCAACCATCACCGTACGTTTCAGCCCATAGCGGGCCAACAGGCGGCGGCACAAAAACGTGCCGCCCAGGTAGGCAATGCAGGCTGAGGCCATGGTCCAGCCATACTGGGTGCGCGTGAGGCCCAGCACGTCGATGTAGACAAACGAAGACGCCGCCAGAAAGGTGAAAAGCCCGCCATAGGTTGCCGTGGTCTGCAGCGAAAACGCCCAGAAGGTGGGGCTCTTCAGCACATGCAGCCAGGTGCCGACCAGCGCGCGCGGCTGCAGCGCCCGGGGGTTGCGTTGCGCCAGTGTCTCGGGCATGCGCAGGGCCACCAGGGCCAGGGTGACGACCGCATACACAGTCAAGGCGGACAGCGCGGCACGCCAGCCCAGCCACTCGCTCAGCAGCCCGCCCAACGGTGCGCAGATGCATGCCACGATTCCCAGCCCGGTGAGCGCCTTGGACATGGCGCGCGCCCCTTCCAGCGGCGTATACAGGTCGCGCACGATGGCGCGCGCACACATCACCACCGCGCCCATAGCCGCGCCCTGTGCGATGCGCCACACAATGAGCAGCGCCATGCTGGGTGCCAGCGCGCTGCCCACCGAGGCCACGGTGTAGATGGCCAGGCCCGCCAGCAGCACGGGGCGGCGGCCAAAGCGGTCCGACAGCGGGCCCCACACCATTTGCGAGCAGCCAAACGCCAGCAGCAGCCCGCTGAGAGTGAGTTGTGCCGCCGACAGCGGCGCACCCAGGCTGCGCGTGAGCGCGGGCAGGGCGGGCAGGTACAGGTCGGTGGTGACGGGTTGGATGGACAGCAGCAGGGCGAGGACCAGGATGGCCAAGCCGGGGTTGATGGAGATGGGTGCGGCCGCAGACGCAGCGGTGGCGGAAGGGGCAGACATATCTGTCTGAGCGTACCAGACGGGGCCCATGGCGCTGACTAGGTCTATCGACCCTCTTGTCTGCGAGGGAGAACCAGTTGTGCTTCCCAACTAATAATTGGCCGAGGAGCGCGGTGTGAAAATATTGTTGTTTAATTTTTCTCTTGCGGCGACCGCTATCGTCGTGGTGTTGGCTTTCGCCGGGGCTGGAATGGTGGGCGTGCCCGTTCTCATGATGGCACTGAGCGTGTGCATACCTTTTTGGCTATTTTTGGTATTGCCGGTATACATGCTCTCTGGCTGCGGACGTTGGTGGCCATTCTGGCTAACTGTACTGATGTGCTATGCGGCGCTCGCCGCCGTATATCTGTGGTGGCAATGGGAGCCGATGGCGTACGGCTTGACGATTGGCAGCAAGGTGCTTATCGAGGACGGGATTCCAACGGCTGCGTACTACGAGGACCTGTGGTATTCGGTGGCGGGGTTTGGGGTGCTGGTCGCACTAACAGCGCCTCTTTTTTGGTGGATGCTGAACCGCGGCGATGCTAACCGTCAGGCAGAGTCGGCCAAAAAGGGAAGCGACGTGCAGTCTGGCGACCCACGCGCCTAGGAGTGGTTTCTGCGCCGCCTTGTGACCTGTCGGCGCCCGTCGCTTACCTCAACTTGAACAGCGAAGCCATCGCCTGACGATACGCCGGTTGCCCCACCGAGTTTGTGTTGTAGTGCGATCCGCCCTCCACCAAAACAAACTGCTTGGGCTCGGCGGCGGCCTCGTACAGCCTGCGGCCTAGGCTGGGCAGGATGAGGCTGTCTTCGCTGCCGTGCACCACCAGCAGGGGTGAGCCGATCTCGGCCACCTTGCGCACCGATTCAAAACGCTGGGTGATGAGGCCCGACACGGGCAGCCAGCCCCACTTGAAGGTGCTGACCACCTCGGGGATGCTGGTGAAGGTACCTTCTACGATGGTGCCGTGCTCGTCGGGCACCTGGCGCGCCAGTTCGATGGCGATGGCGCCGCCCAGCGAGTGGCCAAAGATGTAGCGCGGCGCGCCGGGTTGCTGCCGTGCCATCCAGTCCCAGGCAGCGCGGGCGTCTTCGGCGGCGGTGGCTTCGGACGGCAGGCCTGCGCTGCTCTGGCCGAAGCCGCGATAGTCGATGGCCAGCACCGAAAAGCCCAGCTCCTGCATGCGGCGGATGCGGCCGGCCGAGCCCGCCACGTTCCAGCGCGCGCCGTGCAGGTACAGCAGCAGGGGGGCGTCGGCGCGCTCATGCGCCAGCCACAGTCCGTGCAGGCGCTCGGCCTTGCCGGAAGCTTGCGACTGGAAATCGATCCACACGTCCTGCATGTCCGCGGTGGACTGCACGCCGCCCCAGCTGCGGTCGCTGGGCTGGAAGATCCATTCCCGCTGCTTGGCGTCGAGGGTGGCGCACCCCGCGGTGACGGCGATGGCCAGGGTCAGGGATACCAGGAGGGGGGTGCGCTTCATGGTGATGACTGAGCTGCTTTGTGTCAGAAAGTTCTGACACAAAGCAGGCTTCGTGCCTGGACCGGGAGGCCCCGTCTTGTGCCCCGCCTTGTTACACCACGCCTTGCGCCAGCATGGCGTCAGCCACCTTCACAAAGCCGGCAATGTTGGCGCCGTCCACGTAGCTCACGGTGCCGTCCGCGCGCTTGCCGTAGCGCAGGCAGGCAGCGTGGATGCCTTGCATGATCTGCAGCAGGCGTGCGTCCACCTCTTCGCGTGGCCAGGACAGGCGCGCGGCGTTCTGGCTCATCTCCAGCCCCGAGGTGGCCACGCCGCCCGCGTTGCTGGCTTTGCCGGGCGCGTACAGCACGCCTGCCGCTTCAAACGCCTTGGCCGCCTCGATGGTCGATGGCATGTTGGCGCCTTCGGCCACACAGACCACGCCGTTCTGGATGAGGGTCGCGGCGTCGTTCTCGTCCAGTTCGTTCTGCGTGGCGCAGGGCAGGGCCACGTCCACTGGAATGTGCCAGGGGCGCTTGCCGGCCTCGAACTTGGCGCCGGTGCGCTCTGCATAGTCGCTGACGCGGCCGTACAGGTGGTTCTTCACTTCCATCAGCTCGGCCAGCTTGGCGGGGGTGAAGCCTTCTTCGTCCACGATGGTGCCGCTCGAATCGGACACCGTGACCACCTTGGCGCCCAACTGCATGGCCTTTTCGACGGCGTACTGCGCCACGTTGCCCGAGCCCGAGACGGAAACGCGCAGCCCGTCGAGCGACCGGCCGCGGGACTTGAGCATCTCCTGCGCAAAGTACACGGTGCCGTAGCCCGTGGCTTCGGGGCGAATCAGCGAGCCGCCAAACGACAGGCCCTTGCCGGTGAACACGCAGTCTGCGCGGTTGCTGAGCTTTTTCATCATGCCCGCCATATAGCCCACCTCGCGGCCGCCCACGCCGATGTCGCCGGCCGGCACGTCGGTGTCAGCGCCCACGTGGCGGAACAACTCCGACACGAAGGCCTGGCAAAACCGCATGACTTCGCCGGGGCTCCTGCCCTTGGGGTCGAAGTCGCTGCCGCCCTTGCCGCCGCCCATGGGCAGCGTGGTCAGCGCGTTTTTGAAGGTCTGTTCGAACGCCAGGAATTTCAGCACCGACAGGTTGACCGACGGGTGAAAGCGGATGCCACCCTTGTACGGCCCGATGGCCATGCTGTGCTGGATGCGGTAGCCGCGGTTGACCTGCACGCTGCCGTGGTCATCCACCCACGACACGCGGAACATGACGATGCGCTCGGGCTCCACCAGGCGCTCCAGCAGGCCATGCTCGGCATACCGGGGGTGCTCGGCGATGAAGGGCCACAGGCTGTCGATCACTTCGGTCACTGCCTGCAAAAACTCAGGCTGGCCGGGGTTGCGGTGGGCGACGTGCGAGAGGAAGCTGCCTGCGGACGCGTGTTTCATGGATCAAAAGGCTTTCGGAAAAAAGGCTCTCAAGCGAAGAGCCTGAGGGGACTGGGAGAGGGCGGGGGGCGGCGCAGATCAAGCACGCCGAGGGGGATTATGTTCAAAAGTTATACGTTCATGCCCATAGCTATGCACAACGCTGGGGAATGTTGCGGCCGGTTGCATTTTTTTGGTGCATCGATTCCGAATCTCAGGCACTGTCGCGCTGCGGTTGCGGCGGGTGGCGCCGTGGTCATGGCGCTGTCACACCGCAGTCTCACAGTTCGGCGGTTTCATACAACAACCCTGAGGAGAAGACCATGCACATCTCTGGTGCGAAGCGGGCCGCTGTGGCCCTGTCGGTGGCAGCCACTCTGGCGGCATGTGGCGGCGACGATGGCCCGCGCTACCCCACCCTCAACGGCGAAAAGCCCCTGGTCATCGGTCACCGAGGCGCCAGCGGCTACCTGCCCGAGCACACGCTGGAGAGCTACAAGCGCGCCATCGAGCAAGGCGCGGACTTCATCGAACCGGACCTGGTGGCGACCAAGGACGGCGCTCTCATCGCCCGCCACGAGCCCAATATCACCAGCACCACCGACGTGGCGACGCGCGCCGAGTTTGCCAACCGAAAGACCAAGAAAGTCGTCGATGGCGTGGAAGAAGAAGGCTGGTTCGCATCCGACTTCACCCTGGCCGAGATCAAGACCCTGCGCGCCATCCAGCCCATGGCCGACCGCGACCAGTCGCACAACGGCAAGTACCAGATTCCCACGCTGCAGGAAGTGCTGGACCTGGCCAAGGCTGAAGGCGCCAAGGCCAGCCGCACGGTCGGCGTGTACCCCGAAACCAAGCACCCCACCTACCACGTCAACCTGGGCTTGAAGCTGGAAGACCGCCTGCTGGCCGTGCTGGCCCAGTACGGTTACACCACCAAGGCCTCGCCGGTGATCGTGCAGTCGTTCGAGGTGTCCAACCTCAAGTACCTGCGCACCAAGACGCAGATCCGCCTGGTGCAGCTGGTGGACGCCAACGACGTGAACCCCGACGGCAGCATGGACCTGACGGCGCCCTACGACAAACCGTACGACTTTGCCGTGGCCGGCGATGCCCGCACCTTTGCCAGCCTGCTCACCCCGGCGGGCCTCAAGGAAGTGAAGACCTACGCCGACGGCATCGGCCCCTGGAAGCCCTACCTGATTCCGTCACGCCAGGTGGACAACAACCGCGACGGCAAGCCCGACGACCTGAATGGCGACGGCGTCATCGACGAGCGCGACCGCGTGATGATGCCCGCCACCGACGTGGTGAAAAACGCCCACGCCGAAGGCCTGATGGTGCACCCCTATACCTTCCGCAGTGAAGCCAAGCGGCTGGCGTCAGACTACAAGGGCGACCCCAAGGCCGAGTACAAGCTGTTCTACAACCTGGGTGTGGACGGCGTGTTCAGCGACTTCCCCGACACGGCCAAGGCCGCGCGGGACAACTGAGCGAAGCCATCACGCTGCCGCCCTGGCAGCATTTGGAGCATCGGCAGAGCGGCTGGCGGGTTAGGCCGACAGCCCCTCGCGCGTGGGCAGGTCGATCCACGCCCGCATCAGCGGAGCCTGCTTGCGCAACCAGTGTGTGGGCATGGCCTGTGTGCCCCAGACGGGAATGCGGCCCGCGTATTCACCCATGATCCAGAACTGCCGCAATGCCAGGCATGGCGCAATGGCAGCCATGTCTGCTTCCGGCACAGCGCGCACAGTGGTGTACCCGGCCAGGTAGCGGCGCCAGCGCTCCAGCACCGCAGCCGATGCGGGCATCTCCAGGCTGCGTGGCAGCAGCACCCACAGGTACACGCTCAGCTCGTAGGCCAGCAGCCCCGGCCCGGTGTCGTCAAAGTCAAAGAACGCAGCCACGCGGCTCCCGTCCGGCCCGTCCGTCATGAAGTTGTTGCTGCCATGGCAGTCGCCGTGGCAATGCACGCGGGTGAGCCCTGGCAATGTGGCAAAGCGGTCGTGCAGATCGCGGGCCAGCGCAGAAAACTCCCTGGCTAACGGTTCGTCCACCGTGGGCGCAGCAAGCATCCGCTGCAGCGATGCGTCCAGCAAGTTGGGTACCTCGAGCGCGTAGCGGCTGGCGGGGCCCGCGTAGTCCTGCGCGGCGGTGTGCAGCTGCGCCAGCCCCCGGCCGGTGGCCTCGATGTCCACGAGCGATTCGCCGGGCGGATCGCCCGGCAGGAACTCGAACAGCATCAGCGCGCGCGGGCCTTCAGGCAGGTCCAGAAAGAGGCTGAATGCCCCGTCCTTGGTGGACAACGGCGCTGCCAAGGGGATGCGCCGGGCCTGTAGGTGCAGAAGCAGGGCGGCTTCGTAGGCAATGTTGGGTTCGCCACGCGGCCTCTCGGCGCTCAGGCGGGCAATGGCGCGGCGGCCGTTGTCAAAGTGCAGCTCGTACACCTGGTTGAAACCGCGCCGCATCAGCACGCAGTGTTTGACGGTGCCCAGCGCCCAGCCAGACATGACGGCCTGCGCAATGGCCTCGCCCGTCGGTGTGGTCTGTGCGATGGATTGGGCGTTGAGTGCAAACATGACAGGGCCATCCAGATCGTAGGGCGGCCGATTCTGCCCGTGTTGGCGTCTTTGGACCTTAATGCCAGCCAAAGGCGGCAATAGGCTGGAGTGCGACAGTGAGTTGCCGAGTGCCTGTTACCGCCCCCGCAGAAACAACCCGTCCAGCTCCCTCATCGACAACTGCCGCCACGTGGGCCGCCCGTGGTTGCACTGGTCGCTGCGGTCCGTCGTTTCCATCTGCCGCAGCAGCGCATTCATCTCGTCCAGCGTGAGCTTGCGGTTGGCGCGCACGGCGCCGTGGCAGGCCATCGTGCCCAGAATTTCGTTGCGGGCGCGCTGCACCACGGTGGTGGCGTCGTGCTGGGCTAGCTCGGCCAGCACGCTGCGGGCCAGTTCCACCGGGTCGCCCTGGGCCAGGGTGGTGGGCACGGCACGCACGGCCAGGGTTTTGGGGGAGAAGGGTACGACTTCCATGCCCAGCATCGCCAGCACCTCGGCGGATTCTTCGGCCATGGCGACCTCCTGCGGGGTGGCGGCGAAGGTGGCGGGGATCAGCAGGGGCTGGCTGGCAATGCGCGCGCCGCTGTCCACCTGGGACTTGAGGCGTTCGTACACGATGCGTTCGTGCGCGGCGTGCATGTCCACGATGACCATGCCCTGCGCGTTTTCGGCCAGGATGTACACGCCGTGCAGCTGTGCCACGGCGCGGCCCAGAGGCCAGGTGGTTTCGCTGCCGTCGCGGGCCGTTGGCCAGGAGGAGGCGGCCTGCGCTGCCGCCGGGATGGCGGGTGCGGCCAATGCATCGGACGCATCGGACGCTTGCGGCTGCTGCAGGTTCTGGGCGTTGGCCGGGCCAGGCTGCGCGGAGGGCGCCCACAGGCCCCCGAGCGCTGCCGGGGAAGCGGCCGGAGCCACCGTAGCGTCGCCGCTGGTATTGCCGATACCGCCACGAGGGCCCCACAGCGCCTGCAAGTCCTGCACGCGGTGGCCACGCTGGGGTTCTTCAAATTTGATAGCTGCTTGCGCTTGCCAGACGGGCGCTAGAGGCAGTTTTTGCTCAAAACCACCCGTGGCAGGCGACGTGGCGGTCTGCGCAGCCGCTGCCAGCGCTGCAGCACGCGGTGCAGCCAGCGCGTTCTCCACGGCATGGCGCACGGCCTGGTGCACTTCGCGGCTGTCGCGAAAGCGCACCTCGATCTTGGTGGGGTGCACGTTCACGTCCACGCGGGCCGGGTCGATCTCGACATACAGCGCGTAAATGGGCTGCTTGTGGCCGTGCAGCACGTCTTCGTACGCGCTGCGCGCGGCGTGGGTGAGCACCTTGTCGCGTACAAAACGGCCGTTGACGTAGCAATACTGGTGGTCGGGCCGTGAGCGCGCTGCGTCGGGCAGGCCCGCGCGGCCGGTGACGGTGACGGGGCCCACGCGTTGCTGCACGGCAACCGACTGGGTGACGAAGTCTTCGCCCAGCACGTCCGACAGGCGGCGGGCCAGGGCATCCTGTGCATCCCCTTGGCCGGGCACGAAGGTGGCGCGCCACTGCTCCACCAGCTTGCCTTCGTGCCAGATGGCAAAGCCCACGTCGGGCCGCGCCAGCGCGTGGCGGCGCACCGATTCGATGCAGTGGGCCAGTTCGGTGGCGTCGGTTTTCAAGAATTTGCGGCGGGCGGGGGTGGAGAAGAACAGCTCTTTCACCTCCACCGTGGTGCCGGTGCTGCGCGCCGCAGGGCGCAGTTCGCCGCTGCGCGCGTCCAGCAGAAAGGCGCTGGCCTGGTGTGCGGGGCGCGAGAGCAGCGACATCTCCGACACCGAGGCAATGGCCGCCAGCGCCTCGCCCCGAAAGCCCATGGTGGCCACGGTTTCCAGGTCGTTCAGGCTGGTGATCTTGCTGGTGGCGTGGCGGCGCAGGGCCACGGGCAGTTCTTCTTGCGGAATGCCGCCGCCGTCGTCTTCCACGGTGATCAGGCGCACGCCGCCGGCCGACAGGCGCAGGTTGATTTGTGTGGCGCCGGCGTCGAGTGCGTTGTCCACCAGCTCGCGCACCACCGAGGCGGGGCGCTCCACCACTTCGCCAGCGGCGATCTGGCTGATCAGCTCGTCCGGAAGGTCGCGGATGGGGCGGCGGGGGGGCGTGGAAGGTGCGGGCTGCGCCGCAGCGGGGAGGGTGGTGGCATCGTTCACCCGGGCCATTTTAGGGCGGGGTGGGCGCAGGGGTATCGGCGCGGGCGGCAAGGGCCGATGGGGATAATGCGCGCTGTTTTTCTTCTCTGCCCGGTGCCTTGCCCGCCGGCCTCCCCATGGAACTTGTGACCTTTCTGATCGACTTCATCCTGCATGTCGACAAGTACCTTGAAATGTTTGTGCAAACCTACGGTGCGTGGGTGTACGCGCTGCTGTTCCTGATCGTGTTTGTGGAGACGGGCGTGGTGGTGATGCCCTTCCTGCCGGGCGACTCGCTGCTGTTCATCGTGGGGGCGCTGTGCGGCGCGGGCATGATGAGTTTTCCGCTGGCCTGCACGCTGCTCATCGTGGCGGCCATTCTCGGGGACCAGTGCAACTATTCGATCGGCCGCTTTTTTGGTCCCAAGGTGTTCCAGTGGGAGAACTCCCGCTGGTTCAACCGCCGTGCGTTCGACCAGGCCCACAATTTCTATGAGAAGTACGGCGGCATCACCATCGTGCTCGCTCGCTTCATGCCCTTCATCCGCACGTTTGCCCCTTTTGTTGCAGGGGTGGCTGAGATGAACCGAGCCAAGTTCACCGCGTACAACGTGGGTGGCGCACTGGTGTGGGTGCTGGGTATTTGCACGGCCGGCTACTTCTTTGGAAACCTGCCGTTTGTGCGGGAGCATCTGGACAAGATCATCTGGGCGCTGATCTTTGTGCCGGGGCTTATTGCCATCTTTGGCGCATGGCGCGCCGGGCGCCAGGCCAGGGCAGCGTAGGCCGCTCGTACCGAAGACGCACTATCAAAAAAAGAGCTGCCAGCGCTTGTGCAATAAGCGCTGGCAGCTCTTTTGACGTCCATAACCGCCGGGTCGGCGGGTTCATGAACGTGGATTAACGGCGATACCCGCGGCGTTGATCGCGGTCTTCCCCGATCTCATGACCAATCAGCGCGCCAGCGGCTGCGCCACCGATGGTGCCGACCGGGCCGCCAAACACGGCGTTACCGGCAGCGCCGCCAACCACGGCGCCCACGCCGGTCCCAACCTGGGCGTTGGTGGGGTTGGATGCGCAACCACCCATTGCAAGGGCTGCGGTGCAGGTGGTCGCAAGAAGAATGTGACGAATTTTCATGGCAAGAGTCCTTTGATCCTTGGTGGTTGAGGAATCAGGCCTTGGCGCATCGGAGTTCTTGACTGCAGACCCTGCTGCGCGACCTGTGAATGAACTATCGCGCGCACCCTGCGCAGGGGGTGTAGGCACCTGCGGCCTGCACCTGTAGGACACGTGGCTGCGGCCTTGGCGGGGTTCTGGCGGGTGTTTTGGCCGCATGGGCTAAGCGCTGTTGATCGGGGCGCGCCATCAGGGTTTGTGCGGCTACGAGGGCCGTTGCCAAGCGGGCCATGCAGGCAGATCATGTTGGGAGCTGCAGCAGCCACGTGAAGGAGCTTCCATGACCGTCCCTGCACCCGCCACGCTTCCTGCTCCGACGCCCAGCCCGCGGGGCTCTGTTCTCACGGTGGCCCAGCAGATCGGCCTCATCGTGGGCGTGGCCGTGCTGGCCCTGGTGGTGGTTTTGGCGCTGAGCCTGGTGCGCGTGCAGCACCTGGGTACCACGGTGGACCGGCTGGCCACCGAGCAGGTCGAGCGGCTGCAGTTGGCCCTGCGCTGGCGCAGCAACATTGCCGTCAATTCCACGCGCGTGTTCTCCATCGTGCAGTCCGAAGGGGACGACCTGCAGAACTACTTCAAGGACGTGGTGGCCGCCACCACGGCCGACACCAGCACGGTGCAAAAGCGCTACACCGAGCTGGAGAACAGCCCCGAGGGCCTGCGCATCCAGGAAGAGCTAGGCGTCATCCGCAAGTCCTACCTCGAAACCCGCGACAAGGCGCTGGAGCTGAAAAAGGCGGGCGATATGGCGCAGGCCCGTGCCTATGCGCTGGGCTCGTTCGCCCCGGTGCTCGAAAAATACAACGCCGTGGCCGACAAGATGGTGGCCTACCAGGTCAAGCGCTCTGCCGACCAGGCGGCCGAGGCGGCAGACCTCATCCGGTCGTACCGCATCTCGGTGCTCACGGCCGGGCTGGCGGGGCTGGCACTGCTGGTGGTGCTGTCGTGGGTGGTGGTGCAGCGCATACGGCGGTCATTGGGCGCGGTGACGGCCGTGGCCCAGCGCATTGGCGGGGGCGACCTGTCGGAGCCCATTCACGCCCAGGGACGCGGCGAGGTGGCCGAGATGATGCGGGCCATGGAGGCCATGCAGACCTCGCTGGTGCGCATTGTGAGCGACGTGCGCCACAGCAGTGACAGCATTGCCACCGGCTCCAGCGAAATCGCCACCGGCAACGCCGACCTGAGCCAGCGCACCGAGGAGCAGGCCAGCAACCTGCAGCAGACCGCCGCATCGATGGAACAGATCACCAGCACCGTCAAGAACAACGCCGACACCGCGCAGCGCGCGGCAGCGCTTGCCGGTTCCGCGTCATCTGCCGCCGTCAAAGGGGGCGAGGTGGTGGGGCAGGTCGTTGCCACCATGCAGGACATCTCGGCCGCCTCGCGCAAGATCACCGACATCATCGCGGTGATCGACGGCATCGCGTTCCAGACCAACATCCTCGCACTGAATGCCGCCGTGGAGGCCGCCCGCGCCGGCGAGCAGGGCCGCGGCTTTGCGGTGGTGGCCAGCGAGGTGCGCAGCTTGGCCCAGCGCAGCGCCGACGCGGCCAAGGAGATCAAGGCGCTGATCGGCGCCAGCGTGGAGAAGGTGGAAAACGGCGCCCAATTGGTGTCGGCTGCCGGGCAAAGCATGGACGACATCGTCACCCAGGTGAAGCGGGTGAGCGACCTGCTCAGCGAAATCTCCAGCGCCACCGGCGAGCAGACCATCGGCATCACGCAGGTGGGTGAAGCGGTGTCGCAGCTGGACCAGGTCACGCAGCAGAACGCGGCCCTGGTGGAAGAAAGCGCGGCCGCAGCTGACAGCCTGAAGCACCAGGCAGCCCGCCTGGCGCAGATCGTGAGCGTGTTCCGGCTGGGGCGTTAGATCAAGGGTATCGCTGCCCGGGTTGGCGCCCCAGGGCGGCAGCGCTACGCCGGTTTCAGGCACATGGTGACCAACAGCGACGCCGCCTCGACCGCCTTGAGCGAATGCAGTGCCCGGGGCGCCAGATGCACGAAGTCACCCGCATGCAGGCGCTGGGTACCGTCCTCGCTGGCGAACTCCACCACACCTTCGATGCACTGCACAGTGGCCTCGCCGGGTGTCTGATGTTCCTTCATCGACTTGCCCACGGGCAGCACCACCCGCATGACTTCCAGTTGACCGGCCTTGAGGATGGCCGAAGTGGGCGTGTCGCTCAGGCGTTCGCCCAGGGGGCGCACGCTGACGATCTGGCCGGATTGGGCGTGGGGCAGGGCCATGGTGTTCTCCTTCAATCGCTGTGCATTGCAGAACACTGTGCACCGGCCCGCAGGCTCGCGCAAGGTGGCCGGGCCCATCCGGGGAGACGGCCTACAGGCTTTACACCGACCGGCTTCGCGCCAGCGGCGGGTTCTTGGCGAAATAGCGTGTGATGCCGCGCATCAGCGCATCGGCCAGCTGCTCCTGGTAGGCGGGGCTGCGCAGGCGCTTTTCTTCTTCAGGGTTGCTGATGAAGGCGGTTTCCACCAGCACGCTGGGGATGTCCGGCGCCTTCAGCACGGCAAAGCCGGCCTGCTCCACACGGGGCTTGTGCAGCCGGCCGACGTTGCCGATCTCGCCCAGGAGCACCGCGCCCAGCTTCAGGCTGTCGTTGATCTGCGCGGTGGTGCTCATGTCCAGCAGCGCGCGCTGCACGTGCCGGTCTTTGGATTGCACGTTGATGCCGCCCACCAGGTCAGCCTGGTTCTCCTTGTTGGCCAGCCAGCGCGCTGCGGTGCTGGAGGCGCCACCCTGGCTCAGCGCAAACACGCTGGCGCCCCGGGCGGTAGGCACGGTGAAGGCGTCGGCGTGGATGCTGACGAACAGGTCGGCCTGCACGCGCCGGGCCTTTTGCACGCGTGTGCCCAGGGGTACGAAGTAGTCGCCGTCCCGCGTGAGGTAGGCGCGCATGGGATTGCCGCCGATGGTGGTGGCGTTGATGCGGTCGCGCAGGAGGTGGGCCACGCGCAGCACCACGTCTTTTTCGCGCGTGCCGCCGGGGCCGATGGCCCCAGGGTCCTCGCCGCCATGGCCCGGGTCCAGCGCCACGATGATGATGCGGTCGGTCTGCGTGGCCGTCGCCCGGTTGCCGGGGCGGGTGGGCTCTGCCGCCGGAGGGGGGGCTGCCGCAACCGCGGGGGCGTCGGCCGGCGCGGGCCGTTGTTGCGAGCGCTGGGCAATCAGGTCGCCCAGCGGGTCATGCTCGGCCGTGGGCCCGGGGGCGGCAGGTGACTTGGCGGCCGGCGCGGCAGGGCGGGCGGCAGGGGCCTGCGCAGTGGGTGCAGGCAGTGCGGACGCGGGTGCGTCGCGCAGCCGCTCGGCAATCAGCGCCTCCAGAGGGTCCACCGGCTCGGCCGGGTACAGGTCAAACACCAGGCGGTGGCGGTAGGCGGCCACGGGCGGCAGGGTGAACACCTGGGGCATGGCGGCCTGCTTCAGGTCCACCACCAGGCGCACCACGCCGGGCGCGTTCTGGCCCACGCGTATGCCGGCAATGTTGGGGTCGTCGGGCTTGACCTTGGCCACCAGTTCGCGGAGCTCGGGGCTCAGGTCGATGCCCTCGATGTCCACCGCAAGCCGCGGTGGCGTGGTCACGAAGAACTGCTTGGCCACCAGCGGGCCATCGGATTCGATGGTGACGCGGGTGTATTCCGGCGCGGGCCACACGCGCACCGCCACGATGGTTGCGCCGCGTGCAATGTGCTGCGTGCCCAGCAGCAAGACCAGGGTGCCCGTCTGCAGCACAGCGCGGCGTGACGTCGGCCTGGCGGAGGGAGCGGGCTTGTGCGGGTCGTTCACGGCGTGTCAGAGTCCTTGCAGCATTGCGCGCCCGGCGGGTGTGTGGGCGTGCAGCGTGACCTTCCTTTCGGTGTCATCGATTGCTTCAATGTGGATAGCAAGGTCCGCAGACGGGGTAAGCGCTGCAGCCTTTTCCGGCCATTCTGCCACCTTGAGACCCGGGTTGGCAAAAATGTCCCTGAAACCCGCGTCCTCCCACTCGCGCGGGTCGTCGAAGCGGTAGAAGTCGAAGTGCCAGATCGAGAGGTTGGGCGCCTCGTGCGGCTCCACCACCGCATAGGTGGGGCTCTTGATGCGGCCCTGCACACCCAAGGCGCGCAGCAGGTGGCGCACCAGCGTGGTCTTGCCGGCGCCCAGGTCGCCGTGCAGGGTCAGGTAGGCGTTGGCCAGCTGCGGCTGCGCGGCCAGTTGGCGGGCAAAGGCATCGGTGTCGGCTTCGCTGTGCCAGATGGCGTGGCGGGTGGCCGCGTCGGCGGGAAGGGAGGTGCCGCTTTCTACAATCTGGCCGGTATGTGGTGCAACAGTCAACTCGTTCCTCAAATGCAGGAGTGGGCCCGCGAGTTGGGATTTTCCCAAATCGGCGTGGCAGGGGTGGACCTGTCTGCCGCCGAGCCCGGCCTGGCGGCCTGGCTCGCGCAAGGGTTCCACGGCGAGATGCATTACATGGAGACCCACGGCATGAAGCGCGCCCGCCCGGCCGAGCTGGTGCCCGGCACCGTGAGCGTGATCACGGCGCGCATGGATTATTTGCCAAGGGCCACGGGGGGCGGTGTAGGCCAGCAGGCCGCCGATGGCTGGCAGGCGCAGGAACTGTCCCGCCTGGCCCGTCCGCATGAAGGCATCGTGTCCGTCTACGCCCGTGGGCGGGACTATCACAAGGTGCTGCGTACGCGCCTGCAAAAATTGAGTGACCGCATCGCCGTCGCTGTCGGCCCGTTTGGCCACCGCGTGTTCACCGACTCCGCCCCGGTCCTGGAGGCCGAGCTGGCCGCGCGCAGCGGCCAGGGCTGGCGCGGCAAGCACACGCTTGTGCTCAACCGCGAGGCGGGGTCCATGTTCTTCCTGGGCGAGATCTACGTCGACATGGCGCTGCCCGAAAGCGCGCCCGTGACGGCCCACTGCGGCAGCTGCAGCGCCTGCATCGATGTTTGCCCCACGCAGGCCATCATCGCGCCGCACCGCATCGACGCTCGGCGCTGTATTTCGTACCTCACTATCGAACACGCCGGGCCCATCCCGCTGGAGCTGCGGCCGCTGCTGGGCAACCGCATCTATGGCTGCGACGACTGCCAACTCATCTGCCCCTGGAACAAATTCGCGCAGGTCAGCCGTCTGCCCGACTTTGACGAGCGCCAGGGCCTGGCCGGCCAGCAACTGGTGCATCTGTTTGCATGGGACGAGGCCACCTTTTTGCGCATGACCGAGGGCGGCCCCATCCGCCGCATCGGCCACGAGCGCTGGCTGCGCAACGTGGCGGTGGCGCTGGGCAATGCCCTGCGTGCCACGGGCGACCCGGCTGTACGCGCGGCACTGGCCGCCCGTGTCCAGGACCCGAGCGCTTTGGTGCGCGAGCACGTAGCCTGGGCGTTGGAAATTAAATGAAATCGGCCGCTATCGCTTGCTGCATAAGCGCTAGAAGCTATCAAAAAATGAGTGGTCTGACAGCGCAGGGATTCAACCTACGAGCAGCCCCGTGGATTTAAGCGTCTGCACCAGCCCTTGCGCAAACTGCGCATAGCCCTCGGCGTTGGCGTGGATCTGGTCGGCCCGCAGTCGCTCTTGTGCCAACACGCCGGACCAGCCTTGGCTGTGCAGCGGAATCTTCAGTTCGGCCGCAATGTCGGCATACATCGCGTGGTCGCTGAGCCGCCCTGCCATGGCCATCAGCGTGAGCTCCGGCACCGCGACCAGCAGCACCTGCGCACCGCTGGCAAGGGCATCCTGGCAGATGCGCAGGATGTTGGCCCGCGTGCCGGCACTGCCCTGGCGGCGCAGAAAGTCGTTGCCGCCGATGCTCACGATGACCAGGGCGGGCTGATGCTGTTGCAATAGGCCCGGCAACCGAGAAAGCGCTTGGGCGGAGGTGTCGCCCGATACTCCGCCGTTCACCACTTTCCAGCCGGTCAGCTGCGCCAGCACCGCTGGGTAGGCCGTGCTGGCGGCCGCCCCCACACCGGATGTCAGCGAATCACCAAGGGCCAGGACCGTGGCGCCGGGCAGCACGGCCTGTGAACTCGGCGCCTTGCGCCCACAAGCGACCAGCGGCGCCATCGCACCGGCGGCCAAGCTGGCAAGCACTGCACGCCGTGGGAGTGGGGTTGAAGAGGATCGTAAGGGACGGGAAGAAAGCATGGTGGCAGCACAGGCGTAGCGGCGAGGGGTCCGGCGTGCGCACCGGGCAACTCCTGCCGCTCTGCATCATGCCACCGGGCGGCCCTTTTCCTGGTCCGGGTCGCTGGGCCCGTTGCGGTCTGACAGGCCTGCGCCGGGCGCGCGACCCAGCTCGCCCTGGTCGCCGGTGTTGTGGTCGGGCGTGTTCCAGGTGCCGCCGGTGCGACGGTTGTCGCCCCTGGGGTGGTCGTCGCTGGCGTCGTCAAAGTTCAGCTGCTCGGACGTGGTGGGCGGCACATCGGCCGCGCCCCGGTCGCGTTCATTGAGCCCGCTGGGCGCGACCAAGTTTGCATCAGGTGCACCTGTCAGACCCATGCGGCTGGGGCCGTCGCCGGCTGAGGTGTCTTGCCGGCTGCCGGTAGGCGGCGGGCCTTGCTGCTCGGTCGGTCCCTTGCCGCGTGCGTCGGCCTGGCCATCGGTGGCGTGGCGCTCCACATCGGGGGAGGGGCGGTGGCGGTCGACATGGGGTGTGCCGTCGGACGAATTTTCCTGGTTGGGCATGTTTTGCATCTCCGCAAAAGGGGCACCAGCCACAGCGGCCGGTGCATGTCCCCATGCTGGCCAGTCGCCCTGGACACCCCTGTCGGTGAGGCCCGGGCACGCGGGTAGGAGACGGCGCACCGGACGTTGCGCGTCGTTGCCCTACCGCAGCACCCCCAGCGCAAACGGCAGGCTCGCCGTGCCCAGCAGGGTGGACAGCGTCACCAGCCCCGCAACGTACGGCCCGTTGTAGCCCATGCGCGCAGCCAGTACGTAGCAGGTGGACGCGGTGGGCAGGGCCGAAAAAGCCAGCAGCACGGTGGTCTGCACGGGGCTCAGCCCCAGCAGGCGGGCCATGGCAAATGCGAGCAGCGGCTGTACCAGGTGGCGGATGGACAACACCGCCACGCTCAGCAGCTTGCCGCGCGCCAGCAGCCCGAACTGCAGGCCGGCGCCAGCCGCCATCAGCCCCAGTGCCAGCGATGCGGCGCTGATGCGGCTGACTGTGGGCGACGCCCATTCGGGAATTTGAAAGCCCAGCAGGTTGGCCACCAGGCCCGACACCGTGGCAATGATGAGCGGGTTGCGCGCCAGCTCGCGCACAAAGCTGTGCTGGCCCTGCCGCGCCATGGGCCACACGGCTGCCACGTTGAACAGCGGAACGCACACGCCGATCAGCACGGCAATCATCAGCAGGCCTTCGGCGCCCGCCAGCCGCTCGGCAATCGCCAGCCCAATGAACGAGTTGAAGCGGAACGCCACCTGAGCGCTGGCTGCGTGGTCACGCGCATCAATGCGCCGGCCCAGCAACGGCCAGTGCGGCAGGCTGTAGGCCAGCGCAATGCCTGACAGGCCCATCACCAGCCCCGCAGCGATGAGGCCCGATGCGGCACCCACGTCCACCGGGCTCTTGACGATGGACTGGAACAGCAGCACCGGGAACAGCAGGTAGTACACCAGGCTCTCCACCGGTTGCCACACCGACCGGTTGAGCGCCGTGTAGCGGCACACCAGATAGCCGAACAGGATGAGGGAGAAATCGGGGATCAGGAGCTGGGCGTAATTCACCGGGCGAGGATAGCGGATGCGGGGCCGGACCCTGGGGTTACCCCTTATGTGGAATCCGCAGGGCGCCAAAGTGCGTGTTGCGCATACCATCTGCGCTGTCTGTCACCCCGCACAAGGAGAACTCAATGCATCGTCGTCAATGGCTCGCTCTGACCGTACTGGCCGCCGCAGCAGGTACTGCAGCCGCGCAGGGCTACCCCAACAAGGTGATCAAGCTGCAGGTGCCGTTCGCACCCGGTGGCACCACCGACATCATTGCGCGCGTGATCGCCGACCCCCTGGGCAAAGCCCTGGGCCAGAGCGTGATCGTGGAAAACAAGGCCGGTGGCGGTGGCATCGTGGGCGCGGCAGAAACGGCCCGCTCTGCCCCGGACGGCTACACGCTGGGCATTGCCACCGTGTCCACCACCGCAGCCAACCCGGCCATCAACCCCAAGACGCCGTACAACCCACTGACGGACTTCACGCCCATCATCAACATTGCGGCCACGCCGAATCTGATCGCCGTGAACCCCAGCTTCCCAGCCAAGGACTACAAGTCGTTTGTGGCTGAAGTGCAGAAGAACCCCGGCAAGTATTCGTACGCGTCGTCCGGCACGGGCGGCATCGGCCACCTGCAGATGGAGCTGTACAAGAGCCTGTCCAACACCTTTGTCACGCACATTCCGTACCGCGGCGCAGGCCCGGCGCTGAACGACACAGTGGCCGGCCAGGTGCCGATCATTTTCGACAACATCCCTTCTGCGCTGCCCTTCATCAAGGACAACCGCCTGGTGGCCATTGCCGTGGCCGCACCCCAGCGCGTGGCTGCCCTGCCCAACGTGCCCACCTTCAAGGAACTGGGCCTGGAGCCGGTGAACCGCATGGCCTACTACGGCATCCTGGGCCCCAAGGGCCTGCCCAAGGAAGTGGTTGACAAGGTGAACGCCGCCGTGCGCACAGCCCTGCAGGACCCCGCCGTGAAGAAGCGCATTGAAGACACCGGCTCCATCGTGGTGGGCAACACGCCCGAGCAGTTTGCTGAGCAGATCAAGGCCGAATTCGCCGTCTACAAGGAAGTGGTGGCCAAGCAGAAGCTGACGCTGGAATAAGCCCCTCCGCGCCGTCCGCATCCCAAAGCCGTCCGTACCGCCGGGCGGCTTTTTTACGTGCTATCGTTTTTGGATGCTCGCCGCCAGCCTGAACGCAATAGACAGTTTTGTGGATGCCTTGTGGCTGGAGGATGGCCTCTCGCGCAACACACTGGCCGCCTACCGGCGCGACCTCACGCTGTACGCCCAGTGGCTGGCCGACCAGCAGCCCCCGCTGGCGCTGGACAGCACCGCCGAGCACCACCTGCAGGCCTACTTTGCAGCCCGGCATGCGCAGACGCGGGCCACGTCGGCCAACCGCCGCCTCACGGTGCTGCGCCGCTACTTTCATTGGGCTCTGCGCGAGCGGCGCATCAGCAGCGACCCCACCTTGCGCCTGCAGGCCGCGCGCCAGCCTCTGCGCGTGCCCAAGACGCTGTCGCAGGCGCATGTGGAGGCCTTGCTGGCCGCGCCAGACCTGGGCAACCCCCTGGGCGTGCGTGACCGCACCATGCTGGAGCTGATGTATGCCAGCGGCCTGCGCGTGACCGAGCTGGTGACGCTGAAGACCTTTCAGCTGGGGCTGAGCGAGGGCGTGCTGCGGGTGATGGGCAAAGGCAGCAAGGAGCGGCTGGTGCCCTTTGGCGAGGAGGCGCAGCAGTGGCTGCAGCGCTATCTGCAGGATGCACGCGGCGCCATCCTGGGTGGGCAGCAGACCGACGATCTCTTCGTGACCCAACGCGGCAGCGCCATGACGCGTGCGATGTTCTGGGTCATCGTCAAGAAGTGGGCGCAGGTGGCAGGCATCACGGTGCCGCTGTCGCCCCACACGCTGCGTCACGCGTTTGCCACCCACCTGCTCAACCATGGCGCGGACCTGCGCGTGGTGCAACTGCTGTTGGGTCACGCTGATATCTCGACCACTACCATCTATACCCACGTGGCGCGTGAGCGGCTCAAGGCTCTGCACGCGCTGCATCACCCGCGCGGATAGCGAATAGCGAATAGCGCCTGGTGCAGGCTGCATCGGCGCTGGTTGATTTGCACGTCCCCCCATCAATTCACTTCATTCAAGGAAAGTCATGAAAAAACTGTTCATTGGCGCTGCGCTGCTGAGTGCGGCCAGCCTGGCGTTGGCGCAGGCCTGGCCTGCGGCCAAATCCATCCGCATCGTGGTGGCCTACCCCGCTGGCGGCGTGAGCGACAACGTGGCACGCGCCTTGGCCGACAAGCTGGCGTTGCAACTGGGTACGCCCGTGGTGATCGAAAACAAGGCGGGAGCGAGTGGCAGCCTGGGCGTGGACGCTGTGGCCAAGGCCGCCCCGGACGGCTACACCCTGGGCTTTGCGTCGGTGAGCCCCCTGGCACTCAACCCGCACCTGGGCAAATCCCCATTCGACCCGCAAAAGGACATCGCCCCTGTGGTAAGCGTGATGTATTCGCCCGTGCTGCTGCTGGGTACCTCCGCCAGCACTGCAGCGGATTTCAAGGAACTGATCGCCAACGCTCAGGCAAAACCCGGGGCCGTGCGCTGGGCGACCTCGGGACAGGCATCGCTGGGACACATCATGCTGGAGCAGATCGTGGGCAAGAGCAAGGTTCAGATCACGCATGTCCCCTACAAGGGCGGCGGCCAGCAGATGAACGATGCATTGGGCGGGCAGTACGAAGTGCTGTCCACCAATGCTGGCCCTGCCGTGCTGCAGCACATCAAGGCGGGCAAGCTCAAGCCGCTGGCCGTGGGCGCGCCCGCGCGGCTCGATTCTCTGCCCCAGGTGCCAACACTGGCCGAGCTGGGACAGCCTGCTGCCAACATGTCGTCGCTGTTCGGCATTTACGCACCGGCGCAAACCCCCGCAGCCATCGTGCAGCGCATCAATGCGGAGGTGAACAAGGCCCTGGCCCTGCCCGACATCCGCAGCAGGCTGGAAGCAACGGACAACGTGCCTACCGGCGGCACGGCGGCAGAGTTTGCGCGCCAGATTGCGCAGGAATCGGAGAACAACGCGCGCATCATCCGCGAGGCCGGAATCCACGCCAGCAACTGAGTGACGAGTGGACGCCAGAGCAATCTGGCCAGAAAAAAAGGGCCCTGGATGACCAGGGCCCGTGCCATTTGATCTGAGCCTGAAACGCTGCGGTGTCTTTCACAGCGGGGGCGCGTCACTCCTCGTTCAGGCTCTCCGCCCAAGTCAGCGCCTGCAGGTGGGCCCAGTTGACTTGGCGATTGGACAGGTGCAGTGCGTCGGCGTTCTTGGCAAACGCCACTTCGTCGCCGCTTTCGCAGGCGATGGTCAGCTCCAAGAAGGGCGCAAACACGCCGGTGCGGCGCAGCAGGGCGTCCATCACGGGCTCAGGCAGGGCCACGGATTCGAGCGCCTTTTCCAGCGGCACCCCCAGCATGGTGTCCAGCAGCGAGAACACGCCCACCACAAAGGCGTTGTCGCATTCTTCGGGGGGCAGCAGCTCGGCCGCCAGCAGCTCCATCAGCCTGCCGCGCACCACGGCGGTCTGGCCCACGGCTGGAGGGGCTCCGCCAGCGCGGGATGTGGTCATGAGCAAAGCCGCCCAGCGGAACAGCTTTTTCAGGCCCAGGATCATCACCGCGTGGCGGAATGACGTGATCTCGCACGACAGGCCAAAACCCGACGAGTTGATGAAGCGCAGCAGGTTGAAAGACAGCGTGGGGTCTTTCTTGAGCAGGTCCTCGATCTCGGCCGTGCTGGCCTGTTTGCGCACCAGGTTGATGAGCTGGATGATGGTGGCCTGCGAGGGCCGGATGGTGGTGGCCTTGACCAGCGAAGGCTTTGCAAACCAGTAGCCCTGGAAGAGCTTTACTCCCAGGCCTTTCATCAGCTCGTACTGTTCGGCGGTTTCCACCTTTTCGGCCACCAGCGTGGCCTGGCTGTGCGTGGTGGCAAATTTGACCAGCGGGCCCGCCAACTCGGGCTTGAAGGCCTGCATGTCCAGCTTGATGAACGCCGCCAGTGGCAGCCAGCTGGTGTAGGCCCGCTTCAAAGCCTGCTGGTCGAACGCCAGGCGAAAGCCCCGCGTGCGCAGTGCATGCAGCGTGGGCACGCGGCCTTCGATGTCTTCGGGCGTGGCGCCCTCGGGCAGCGGGGGCACTTCCAGCACCACTTTTTCGGGGTGGATTAGCTCCAGGTGGCCGCCGGAGAGGCTGTCGTGCGTGCAGTTGATGAACACCGTCTTCTTGCCTACCAGGGCCTCGGTTCCGGCGTACGACAGGGCGTTGAACAGCAGGGCGGCGTCGCTGGCGGCGGTGTGCGAGTCGGAGGCGGTGGAGCGGTCGAAAAGCTCGTAGCCATAGACTGCGCGGGATTCGTCCACGATGGCCTGGCGGGCGATGATGGCGAGGTTCTCGTCAACGGCTTCCATCGCGAGGGACGCAGCCTCCGGGGTGTCTTGTTCAGGTGTGCTCGACATGGGTCTGCAGTAGTGGTTGGCTGGGCTCTGCGCTGATTCTAGACCCCTAATTCGCAACCGCGAACGATTGGTTTACCCGCGGTGCCGGGCCCAACCGGGCACGGCGAGCACAGCGGGCAGAAGGTGCAGGGCGCGTGCGGTCACTGGGTGGTGAGGTGGTCCGCCCAAGCCAGCGCCTGAAGGTGGGCCATGTTGATCTGCTGGCTGGTGAGGTGCAGCAGTCCCGCCGTGCGGTTGAATACGGCATCGTCGCTGGACTCGCAGGCCTCGGCCAGCGTGAGCAGGTCGCCCAGGAAGCCTTCGCGCCGCAGCAGGGCCGCGGCCACGGGCTCGGGCACGTTGAGCAAGCCGATGGCGGATTCCATGGGCATGGAGAGCATCACGTCCAGCAGCGAGAAGATTCCCACCACAAAGGCCTGATCGGCCTCTTCGGGGGGCAGGGTTTCCAGCGCCAGCAGTTCCATGAGCCGGCCGCGCTCCACCGCCGTCTGCCCCACGGACGAGGGCGCGCCGCCGGTGCGCGAGGCTGTCAGCAGCAGGGCGGCCCAGCGGAACAGCTTTTTCAGGCCCATCAGCATCACCGCCTGCCGGAAGGACGTGATCTCGCGGTTCAGGCCGAAGCCCGCCGAGTTGATGATGCGCATGAGGTTGAATGCCAGGCCAGCGTCCTTTTTCAGCACTTCTTCGATCTCGTCGGTGCTGGCCTGTTTGCGCACCTGGTTGATGAGTTCGATGATGCTGGACTGCGAGGGCGTGAGCAGTTTGGCCTCGACCAGCGAAGGACGCGCAAACCAGTAGCCCTGGAACAGTTCTACGCCCTGGCTGGACACCATGTCGTACTGCTGGGCGGTTTCCACCTTCTCGGCAATCAGCTCAGCCTTGGAATTGCGCCCCGCGTAACTGATGAGCACGGCGAGCTGGTCAGGTGCCAGCACCGACAGGTCCAGCTTGATGTAATCGGCCAGCGGCAGCCAGGGTGCGTAGGCCGACTGCAGCACGGTGTGGTTGAACGCCAGGTGGAACCCGCGGTTGCGCAGCTCGGCCAGGATGGGCATGCGCGTGGCGACTTCCTCGGCTGCCGCGTGGCCCAGCGGCGGAATCTCCAGCACGACCTTGTCGGGGTCCACCAGCTCCAGGTGACCGCCCGAGAGGCTTTCGTGCGTGCAGTTCACAAAGATGAGCTTCTTGCCCACCAGTTCGTCCGTGCCGGCATGGGACAGCGCGGTGAACACCAGGATGACATCCGTGGCGGCCGTGTGGGCCGAACCACTGCGCGAGCGGTTGAACAGCTCGTACCCCACGACCACCTGCTGCGCGTTGACGATGGCCTGGCGCGCGATCATGGCAACAGACGTCTGGCTGCCCGGTGGCGGTGAGGAAGGGGTGCCTGGGGCGGAAGGGGAGGTCATGGAGGTCATCGTGAAAAGAATACGGGCCGCATCGGTTGCCAGCCGTCCAGGATTGTAGGAGCGGGGCCGTTTGCGGCTGCTTGGGAAGCCCGTTGGCCCACCGGCAAACTGGGCCATCCCCGCAGAGTGCTGCAATGTGCATTTGCCTTCGCACAGGGCAGCGCATCGAAAAGCGATTCGGCCAAGGTTTGCATGGCTCAGGCCTGCTGCAGCCAGCGCAGCTCGGTGTCGGTAAAGCCTGCTTTGCGGCGTGCGGCCTCGTTGAACGGGGGCTTCAGGCGAGGGGCTTCGTATTGGCGCACAAGGGTGCCGTAGTGGCTTTCAGGGTTCAGGCCCTCGCGTTCGCACAGCCACCGGTACCAATGGTTGCCGATGGCGACGTGGCCCACCTCGTCGCGCAGGATGATGTCCAGAATGTCCACGGCGGCCAGGGCGTCGGGGGTGCCTACCTGGCGCAGCTTGGCCTGGATCTGGGGCGTGGCGTCCAGGCCGCGCGCCTCCAACGTGCGGGGGACCAGGGCCATGCGGGCCACGATGTCGTGCTGGGTTTTCTCGCACATCGTCCACAGCCCCTGGTGGGCCGGGAAGTCGCCATAGTCATGCCCCTGCAGGCGCAGGTGGTCGCGCAGAAGCCTGAAGTGCCTTGCCTCTTCGCCGGCCACCAGCATCCAGTCCGTGTAGTAGGCGGCGGGCATGCCATCAAACCGCCAGACGGCGTCCAGCGCGAGGTTGATGGCGTTGAATTCGATGTGGGCAATGGCGTGGATCAGCACGGCGCGGCCCTCTGCCGTGGCGGGGGACCGGCGTGCCACCTCGGTGTGGCGTAGCAGCGTAGGACGGGCGGGGCGGCCAGGCAGGACGCTGGCGTCGGAAGGTGCGTCGGGCGCGGAGTCTGCTATCGAAAGAGTAGCTGCTTGCGCTTGCAGTTCAAGCGCTGCGGCCGCTTTTTGTTCGGGGTCTGCAAGGCACAAGACCTGCAGTGCACGGTGGCGAAGCTCCATCCTTACAATTCTAGGCCTTGCCATCGGAGCGAAGACACACGCTTTGTAACGATTGGCGACCTCTTCAGGGGCGCCCCGCCAGGGGCCGCCCCTCAACTTTTTGCGGAGTGGGTGCATGGCAATCTACGAACTGGACGGCGTGGCGCCAAAGCTGGCGGCATCGGCCTGGGTGGCCGACAGCGCGCAGGTGATGGGCAACGTGGTGCTGGGCGAGGACGCAAGCGTGTGGTTTGGCACGGTGGTGCGCGGCGACACCGAGAGCATCACCATTGGCGCGGGCTCGAATATTCAGGATGCGAGCGTGCTCCATGCCGACATCGGCAAGCCCCTGGTGGTGGGCGAACGGGTCACCGTGGGCCACCAAGTGATGCTGCACGGCTGCACCATTGGCGACGAGTCGCTGATCGGCATCGGCGCCGTGGTGCTCAACGGCGCGAAGATCGGCAAACACTGCCTGGTGGGCGCGGGTGCGCTGGTCACCGAGGGCAAGGAGTTTCCCGATGGCTCCATGATCATTGGCAGCCCCGCCAAGGCCGTGCGCCAGCTCACGCCCGAGCAGATCGAGGGCCTGCGCCAGAGCGCGCAGCACTACATTGACAACGCGCGCCGGTTTCAGACCGGCCTGCACAAGATCGGCTGAAGGCCGAATTTTTTCTGGAACCCCCTGCGTGTCTGAACTCCACAAGTTTCTTTTTGATGGCCTGCCGGTGCGCGGCATGATTGTGCGCCTGACCGATGCCTGGACCGAGATCCAGCGCCGCCGCGCCAGCAACACCACCACCGGCGCCTACCCCGCGCCCGTGAGCGAGCTGCTGGGCGAGATGGCCGCGGCGGGCGTGCTGATGCAGTCCAACATCAAGTTCAACGGCGCGCTGGTGCTGCAGGTGTTTGGCGATGGCCCCGTCAAGCTGGCTGTGGCCGAGGTGCAGTCGGACCTGAGCCTGCGCGCCACCGCCACCATCAACGGCGAAGTGCCCGAGGGCGCGCGCCTGAGCCAGATGGTGAATCTGGGCGGCGGTGGCCGTTGCGCCATCACGCTGGACCCCAAGGACCGGCACCCCGGCCAGCAGCCTTACCAGGGCGTGGTGCCGCTGCATGGTGACCGGCACGAGAAGCTCGAACGCCTGTCGGACGTGCTTCAGCATTACATGCTGCAGTCCGAGCAGCTCGACACCATCCTGGTGCTGGGGGCCAACGAGCAGGTGGCCGCAGGCCTGTTGATCCAGCGCATGCCCATCAAGGGCGAGGGCAACCTGGCCGCCGGCCTCTCGCACCGTGAGAACGAAGACCAGATCGGCCACAACGAGGACTACAACCGTATTGCGCACCTGGCCTCCAGCCTGACCCGCGAAGAATTGCTGACGCTGGACGTGGACACCATCCTGCGCCGTCTTTTCTGGGAAGAGAAGCTGCTGCGCTTCGAGCCGCAGCTGGGTGCCGACGGCCCGCGTTTTGCCTGCACCTGCAGCCGCGAGCGCGTGAGCAACATGCTGCGCAACCTGGGCGCTGGAGAGGCCGAAAGCATCCTGGCCGAGCGTGACGATATCGAGGTGGGGTGCGAGTTCTGCGGCCAGCAATATCGGTTCGACGCCGTGGATGCCGCCCAGATCTTTGTGCCGCCGAGTTCCGCTCAACCCCCCGGCCCGACGGGTCTCCAGTAGCCTGGAGCCTCCAACCCCCACGCCGGTGCAGCGCTGACCATCGTTGACAATCTTCAGACGCTTCCCCGCCTAACATCCCGGTCCATGCAAACCGCTGCCGCCCGTATTCCGGGTCTGCCGGTCCAACGAGGGTGTCATGGAGATTTTTCGCCGAGTCTTGGGAGGGGTACGCCATGCGCGTGGGGCAGAGGTGCCGCTTGCGCTGTCCGACAGCGGGGCGGCTGCTGATTCGCGCCGCCCCGAAACCCTGCTGGCGGCGCTGGACATCGACGCGGCCATCAACGCGCACGAGCGATGGAAAGACCGGCTGATGGACTACCTGGAAGGCCGCACCACCTACGGCGTGGACCCGGCTCTGGTGCGGCGCGACACGCACAGCGCACTGGGCCGCTGGCTGCATGGCGTGGGTGGGGAACTGCTGGGCGACCAGCCCGCCTTTGCGCTGCTGCTGGCCCGGCACCGGTATTTTCACGAGCAGGCAGCCAGCCTGGTCGAACTGGCCCAGCACGGTGAATGGGACAAGGCGGTGCAGGTGCTAAACGGTGGCTACCGCTATGGATCCAGCCAGGTGGTGCTGCTGCTCAAGGAGCTCAAGCGCGGGCTCAGCCAGGGATAACAAAACTCCTGCGCGTCGGTCGTCAGCGCGCATCCCCAGCCTGGGCTGCAACCAGCGCCGTGAACAGGCGGTGCTCACACTCCGGGTCGCTGCATTTCTCGCAGTCCCATGCGCGCAGTCGGACGCGCCGCGGGTTGGCATCCTCCGTGTTTATATTTGTATCGAATCCGGCTCTAGCGCTTTCTGGATAAGCGCTGAAAGCTATTGATTTTATAGCATTCAAGGCAGTGTCCACCCGGCGCTTGCCTTGTCCATACACGACGTGGAACACCACTCCCGCGTTCGCCAGGGCCGCACGCAAAAGCGCATCGCAGGCCTCCTGTGACATGCCGTGTGAGGTGCCGGGCGGCACCTGCCAGTGCGACGGGGGCGCTTCATCCAGACCCATCAGCAGCGTGAGTTGGGCACGCTGGTGCAGTTCCAGCGCAGCGGCCACAGCGCCGCTGTTGTGGCTGAAAGGCGGAGGTGGGGAGGGGGATTGCGTTGTCGCAAGGGCGCAGGTCAGTGCATCCAGCAGCGCGGTCGAGGGGCACAGGGTGGCTGCACCCGCTGCAAGGCGCTGCCGAAGCGCCTCGGCCAGTGGGGCTGCGCCCGTGCAGGGGGCGCCCACCAGGGCAATCAAAGGAGGGGTTGCAGGAGCCATGGGTGAAGAGGTGCGGCCGTGCGAGGGGGCCGCGCCGTTCAGCGGGGCGTGAACTGCACGTAGATCTCGTTGGGCTTGACCATGCCCAGCTCGCTGCGTGCCTTTTCTTCGACCATGTCCAGGCCTTCCTTCAGGTCGTGCACCTCGGACGCCAAGCGTTCATTGGCCTGCCGCGCCTGGTCATTGGCCGCCTTTTGCACATCGATTTGCCGGTGCATTTCGTTGACGCGCGGCACGCTGCCTCGCCCCAGCCAAAGTTGGGCGTGCAGTGCCGCCAGCAGGGCAAGCAGGATGACGGGCACGAGGCGGGAGCCCATGGCCTATTCCTTGGCTCGAGGCTTGGCCGCAGGGCCGCCCCATGGCAAAGCGCGGCTCCCTTGAAAGGTAAGAAGCCACACGCTGTGGGCGACCAACGGGGCCATTACTTCAGGTTGTAGAACGCAGCGCGGCCAGGGTACTGCGCGATTTCGCCCAGGTCTTCTTCGATGCGCAGCAACTGGTTGTACTTGGCGATGCGGTCCGAGCGCGACAGCGAGCCGGTCTTGATCTGGCCGGCATTGGTGCCCACCGAGATGTCGGCAATGGTGCTGTCTTCGGTCTCGCCCGAGCGGTGCGAGATCACGGCGGTGTAGCCCGCGCGCTTGGCCATCTCGATGGCGGCAAACGTTTCGGTCAGCGTGCCGATCTGGTTGATCTTGATGAGGATCGAGTTGGCGATGCGCTTGTCGATGCCTTCCTTCAGGATCTTGGTGTTGGTCACGAACAGGTCGTCGCCCACCAGCTGCACCTTGTCACCCAAGCGTTCGGTAAGAATCTTCCAGCCATCCCAGTCGCCTTCGTGCATGCCGTCTTCGATGCTGATGATCGGGTACTTGTCCACCCAGGCCGCCAGCATGTCCGTCCATTGCTGCGCAGTCAGCTTGAGGCCGCCTTCGCCTTCCAGCACGTACATGCCGTCCTTGTAGAACTCGCTCGCGGCGCAGTCCAGGCCCAGGGCGATCTGCTCGCCCGCCGTGTAGCCAGCGGCTTCGATGGCTTGCAGGATGAGGCGGATGGCTGCTTCGTGGTTCTCGACGGAGGGAGCAAAGCCGCCTTCGTCGCCCACGGCGGTGCTGATGCCCTTGTCGTGCAGGATCTTCTTCAGGGCGTGGAACACCTCGGCGCCCCAGCGCACGGCTTCGCGGAACGTGGGTGCGCCCACGGGGATGATCATGAACTCCTGCAGGTCCAGGCTGTTGTTGGCATGGGCGCCGCCGTTGATCACGTTCATCATGGGCACGGGCAGTTGCACGCTGCCCATGCCGCCCAGGTAGCGGTACAGGGGCAGGCCGGACTCTTCGGCGGCGGCGCGGGCCACGGCCATCGACACGGCCAGCATGGCGTTGGCGCCCAGGCGGCTCTTGTTCTCGGTGCCGTCGAGGTCGATCAGGGTCTTGTCCAGGAAGGCCTGCTCGGAGGCATCCAGGCCCAGCACGGCTTCGCTGATCTCGGTGTTGATGTATTCCACGGCCTTGAGCACGCCCTTGCCCAGGTAGCGGCCCTTGTCACCGTCGCGCATTTCAATGGCTTCGCGGCTGCCGGTGGAGGCGCCCGAAGGCACGGCGGCCCGGCCCATCACGCCCGATTCGAGCAACACGTCGCATTCGACGGTGGGGTTGCCGCGGCTGTCCAGAATCTCGCGACCGACGATGTCAACGATGGCACTCATGGTTTTCCTTTTGCAGAAGTTTTAAATCAAATCGGGCTCTAACGCTTGCCCAGTAAGCGCTAGAAGCTATCAATAGGTGAGCGGTAACCGCAGCGTGAATCAGACACCCTCGACGCACACCATGCGCATGATGGCTGCGCCTTCGCGGGCGGCTCTGGCCTTTTGGTACTCGGGCGTGTCGTAGAAGGCGCGCGCGGCCTCGAAGCTTGGGAACTTCAGCAGCACTGTGCGGCCTGGGTTCCAGTCGCCTTCCAGCACTTCCACCTTGCCGCCGCGAATGCACACCTCGGCGCCATGCGCCTGCATGGCCAGCGTGCTCCACTTCTTGTACTCCTCGTACTGCTCGGGGTTGGTGACGGTGACGGATGCGATGACGTAACCACTGCTCATGATGTCTTCAGGCTCCAAAGTTGTTTTCGAGGAATCCGTTTTTCTTGGTGATGTCGTCGAGCGCCACCAAGGTTTCCAGCAGCGCCTTCATGTGCTTGAGCGGCACGGCGTTGGGGCCGTCCGACCAGGCTTCGGCAGGGCGGGGATGGGTTTCCATGAACAGGCCCGCCACACCCACGGCCACGCCAGCACGCGCCAGCACGGGCACCATGTCGCGCGCGCCGCCGCTTACGGCGCCCAGGCCGCCGGGCTTTTGCACCGAGTGGGTCACGTCGAACACCACGGGTGCGCCGGAGTTGCGCATCTCGGCCAAGCTGGTCATGTCGGCCACCAGGTTGTTGTAGCCAAAGCTCACGCCGCGCTCGCAGGCCAGGAAGCGGTCTTCCGACAGGCCGACTTCGGCCGCAGCAGCGCGGGCTTTGTCGATGACGTTCTTCATGTCCCACGGCGCCAGGAACTGGCCCTTCTTGATGTTCACCGGCTTGCCGCTTTGCGCCACGGCGCGGATGAAGTCCGTCTGGCGGCACAGGAAGGCAGGCGTCTGCAGCACATCGACCACGCTGGCCACCTCGGCCACGTGCGAGGTGTCGTGCACATCGGTCAGGATGGGCAGCCGCAGCTGGCGGCGTACTTCGTCCAGGATCTTGAGGCCCGCATCCAGGCCCACACCACGCTTGCTGGTGCCGGACGAGCGGTTGGCCTTGTCGAACGAACCCTTGTAGATCAGCGGAATGCCCAGCGGCGCACAGGCTTCCTTGAGTTGGCCTGCGACCTCCATCGACATCTCCAGACCTTCGATGGAGCAGGTGCCGGCGATCAGAAAAAAGCGCTGGTCGAGGCCGACGTTGAATCCGCACAGCTGCATGGTGAGGTCCCTTTACGCCTTCTTGGCGGCTTGCTGGTGTTCCACGGCCGCCTTGATGAAGGCGTTGAACAGCGGGTGGCCGTTCCAGGGCGTGGACTTGAACTCGGGGTGGAACTGCACGCCGATGAACCAGGGGTGCACGCTTTGCGGCAGCTCCACGATCTCTGTGAGCTGCTCGCGCTGCGTGAGGGCCGAGATCACGAGGCCTGCCTTGCGCAGCTGGTCCAGGTAGTTCACGTTGGCTTCGTAGCGGTGGCGGTGGCGTTCGGTCACCACATCGCCGTAGATGCTGTGGGCCAGCGTGTCCTTGGACACGTCGGAGCTTTGTGCGCCCAGGCGCATGGTGCCGCCCAGGTCGGAGTTCTCGTCGCGCGTCTTGATGGTGCCGTCGGCGTCCTTCCACTCGGTGATCAGCGCGATCACGGGGTGGGGCGTGGTCGGGTCGAATTCGGTGCTGTTGGCGTTGGCCAGGCCAGCCACGTGGCGGGCGTATTCGATCGTGGCCACCTGCATGCCCAGGCAGATGCCCAGGTAAGGCACCTTGCGCTCGCGGGCAAACTGGGCCGTGGCGATCTTGCCTTCCACGCCGCGCTGGCCGAAGCCGCCGGGCACCAGGATGGCGTCGTACTTGGCCAGTTTTTGCGCGGCGTCCGCGCCTTCGATGGTTTCGGAATCGACGTGCTCAATCTTCACGCGCACATGGTTCTTCATGCCCGCGTGGCGAAGGGCTTCGTTCACCGACTTGTAGCTGTCCGACAGGTCCACGTACTTGCCCACCATGGCGATAGTGACTTCGCCTTGCGGATGCTCGGTCTCGTGCACCAGGTCGTCCCAACGCTTGAGGCTGGTGGGCGGCGTGTTCAGGCGCAGCTTGTCGCAGATCAGGCCGTCCAGCCCCTGCTCGTGCAGCATGCGGGGCACCTTGTAGATGGTGTCCACGTCCCACATGCTGATCACGCCCCATTCGGGCACATTGGTGAACAGGCTGATCTTGGCGCGCTCTTCTTCAGGGATGCGGCGGTCGGCGCGGCACAGCAGGGCGTCGGCCTGGATGCCGATTTCGCGCAGCTTCTGCACCGTGTGCTGGGTGGGCTTGGTCTTGAGCTCGCCCGCTGCCGCAATCCAGGGCAGGTAGGTCAGGTGCACAAAGGCCGTATTGTTGGGGCCCATGCGCAGGCTCATCTGGCGCACGGCTTCGAGGAAGGGCAGCGATTCAATGTCGCCCACCGTGCCGCCGATCTCGACGATGGCCACATCCACGGCGTCGGGCGTGCCGATGCCGGCGCCGCGCTTGATGAATTCCTGGATCTCGTTGGTGACGTGGGGGATGACCTGCACGGTCTTGCCCAGGTAGTCGCCGCGGCGTTCCTTCTCCAGCACGGACTGGTAAATCTTGCCCGTGGTGAAGTTGTTGGTTTTCTTCATGCGCGTTTCGATGAAACGCTCGTAGTGGCCCAGGTCGAGGTCGGTCTCGGCCCCGTCATCGGTCACGAAGACTTCGCCATGCTGGAAGGGCGACATCGTGCCGGGGTCGACGTTGATGTAGGGGTCTAGCTTGATGAGGGTGACTTTGAGTCCCCGCGATTCGAGGATCGCGGCAAGGGAGGCTGAGGCGATTCCCTTACCGAGGGAAGACACCACACCGCCGGTGACGAAGACAAATTTGGTCATGTCTTTTTTGGTGGTGGGAAATCGGGATTATAGAGGGCCGCCCTGCGCGCCCCTTTCTCGACAGGGCAACCCGTCTGCTAAATTCGCCCCATGAATGAGCTTGCTGGCAAACACATTGTTCTGGGTCTGAGCGGGGGCGTGGCTTGCTACAAGGCGGCCGATCTGTGCCGCCAGCTCGTCAAGGAGGGTGCCACGGTTCAGGTGGTCATGACCGCGGCAGCCGAGCAGTTCATCACGCCGGTCACCATGCAGGCGCTGTCCGGGCGCACGGTCTATGGCTCGCAGTGGGATCCCCGCGAGCCCAACAACATGCCCCACATCAATTTGAGCCGCGAGGCGGATGCGATCCTGATCGCGCCCTGCAGCGCGGACTTTGTCGCGCGCCTGGTGCAGGGCAGGGCGGACGAGCTGCTGAGTCTGCTGTGCCTGGCGCGCCCCGCACAGCGTGTGCCCCTGCTGTTGGCGCCTGCCATGAACCGCGAGATGTGGGCGCACCCTGCCACACAGCGCAACTTGACCCAGGTGGCGCAGGACGGCGCTGTGGTGCTGGGCGTGGGCAACGGTGACCAGGCCTGTGGCGAAACCGGCGATGGCCGCATGCTGGAGCCGCTGGAGCTTTTGGACGAGCTGATCGCCTTTTTTACGCCGAAGCGGCTGGCTGGGCAAAAGGTGCTTGTCACTGCCGGACCGACCTTTGAAGCGATGGACCCGGTGCGGGGCATCACCAACCACTCCAGCGGAAAAATGGGGTTTCACATTGCACGTGCGGCCCGCGAGGCCGGCGCCGAGGTGACGCTGGTAGCGGGCCCGGTGCACCTACCCACGCCACGGGGTGTTCGGCGTGTGAACGTGCAGTCGGCCCGGCAGATGCTCGCGGCGGTGGAGCAACACGTGAACGCCGCTTCAGTGTTTATTGCCACGGCTGCAGTGGCGGACTGGCGCCCGGCGCAGGCTGCGGAGCAAAAAATCAAGAAGGACGGCTCGGGGTTGGCTCCCACCCTGGACTTTGCCGAGAACCCTGACATCCTCGCATCGGTTGCCCAGTCGGAACGAGCGCGCAGCGGTGCGCTGTACTGCGTAGGTTTCGCCGCAGAAAGCCACGATCTGCTGGCCCACGCTACAGCCAAGCGCGCGCGCAAGCAGGTGCCGTTGCTGGTGGGCAATATCGGCCCCGCAGCGTTTGGCCAGGACGACAACGCGCTGCTACTGGTCGATGCCAACGGTCACCGGGAACTGCCTCACGCGTCCAAGCGGGTGCTGGCCCGGCAGTTGGTGGAAGAGATCGCGGCGCGGCTGCCGCCACGGCATCTCTGAATGTCCTTGCTGCCCGGGAGCATGTATGAGAACTGGCGCCACCAAACCCGAATGGGACACGCCGCCCCACGGCGATTTCGCGAGCTACGTGGAGCGGCTCACGGCATCCCCACCACCAGCTAAGCCCCCCAAAAACCACTCGGCGGCTCGGGCAGGTCGCGCGGCGCCTGCGCCGCAGTCTGCGGGCTCCGCTGTTGCTGGAACCACGGGCTTGCCCCCCGACCTTGTTGTGGCCCTACAGCCGATCATGGGCGCACTGCGCGCCGCGCGTGCGGCGTTGCTGGTGTTTACCGCGCTGCATGCCGCCGCTTTATTTGTATTCGGCCAGGGCTCTGTGCCCGGTCTGATGGTGATGGCGTTGTTGTGGTGGGGCCTGGGGCGTCTTCTGCAGATGACGCCCGCATCCGTGTCACAGGGCGCCAGCGCCGCCACCGGAAAGCCCGGCTTGGAGCCCTTGCAGGAGCGACTGCGGCAGGTAGCCGATCAGCGCAATACAGGAAAGAAGAAACGACCGTGAAGATTGATGTGAAGATTCTGGATCCGCGCATGGCGGATCAGTTGCCCACCTATGCCACCCCGGGCAGCGCTGGCCTGGACCTGCGCGCGTGTTTGGATGCACCGCTGACCTTGCAGCCCAATGCATGGCAACTCGTCCCCACGGGCATCTCGATGTACATCAAGGACCCGGGCTACGCGGCGCTGATCCTGCCCCGCTCGGGCCTGGGCCACAAGCATGGGATCGTGCTGGGCAATCTGGTGGGACTGATCGACAGCGACTACCAGGGGCAGTTGATGGTGAGCGCCTGGAACCGCAGCAGCGTGGCCTTCACGCTTGAGCCCATGGAGCGGCTTGCGCAACTGGTCATCGTGCCTGTGGTGCAGGCGCAGTTCAACGTGGTCACCGAATTCCCCGCCACCGAGCGTGGCGAGGGTGGCTACGGCTCTACCGGCACGGCCTGACAAGCGTGTAGGTCGCGGCTTACTTCTCGTAAGGTCTGTTACTGACGGGCAGGGGTTCTTCGGGTCTACGCTTGCAACCCTTGGGACGTTGTTCCAATCAAGGCAGAGCGTAGCGAGGCGAGACTATCGATCGCCCTGCGCCCGCCTTTGAATCAAGGAGATCCAAAATGCTGAACATTCCTCGTCCTTTTGCCGTTGTTGGTGCCCTGGCGCTGGTGGGTTCGTTGGCTGCGTGCGGCCACAACCCGCCCCCACCGCAGTATTCAGGCGGTTACCAGACGCCTGCTCCCGCGTATCCGTCCAACCCTGCTGGCACCGAATACGGGCGTGTCTCCAACATTGAGGTGCTGCAAGGCCGTGCGCAGGGTCAAACCTCGGGCGGCGGCGCGATTTTGGGCGCTGTCGTGGGTGGCGTTCTGGGCAACCAGGTCGGCAAGGGCTCCGGTCGCGCAGCCGCCACCGCCGTGGGCGTGCTGGGTGGCGCCGTGGCAGGCAACGCGATCGAAGGCCGCAACAACAGCAACGAGTATGCGCAGGGTTACCGCCTGTCGGTTCAACTGGACCACGGCGGCTACCGCGTCTATGACGTGAGCTCGCCCGGCGACCTGCGCATTGGCGACCGTGTGCGTCTGTACAACGGCCAGATCTCCCGCATCTAAAACGCCATCTCGTGCCGGCTCACATCGAGTCGGCAGGATCTCAATGTAGAAGTGAGTTGCCAGGGGCCTGGGGTTCGATGCGGAAGAACCCGGTTCCGGCCGTGCCGCGCCCAATTTCCTCTTCCGTCGCTTCGCGCACGGATTGCACCGTCAGTTGCAAGCGTAGCGCTATGCCGGCCAGCGGGTGGTTGCCGTCAAGCACCACATGCTCGGGGTAGATTTCCGTCACGGTGTAAAGCCCGCTGCGCGGCGCGTCCGGATTGCAGTCCGCTGGGAGCGCGGTGCCTTCAAACGTCATGCCCTCTTCAATCTCTGCCGGAAACAGCGTGCGGGGTTCCAGAAACAGTAACTGGTCGTTGAAGTCTCCAAACGCGTCCTCAGGCTCCAGGTGAAGGGCCAGCGTTGCACCTGAGCCATGGCCTTGCAGGGCTTCTTCAATACGCGGCAGCAGGTCGTCTCCGCCAATCAAGAACTCTACGGGATCATCCAGCACGTCCAGCTCTTCGCCCAGCGTGTCTTTCAAGATCCAGGTCAGTGCGACCACACATTGTTGGGTAATTTCCATAGGAGAATTGTCGCAGCTTGACCGATTGCCTCTGCGGGCGTGAATGATTCCATGGATATCCAGCAACCTTTGTCCCTTCTGGGCGGCCTCACTCCGGCCCAGTTCATGCGTCGCCACTGGCAAAAGAAGCCTTTGCTCGTGCGCCAGGCCATCCCCCAGTTTTCTCCCCCTGTTCAGCGGGCTGAACTGTTTGCGCTAGCCGCGCATGAAGGTGTGGAATCCCGTCTGGTGCAGCGCGTGAAGGGGGCATGGAAATTGCGCCACGGCCCATTCAGCCGCCGCGCATTGCCCTCGCTGCAGCAGCCGGATTGGACGCTGCTTGTGCAGGGGGTGGATTTGCACAATGACGCGGTGCACGCGCTGCTGCAGCAGTTCCGTTTTGTGCCCGACGCGCGCCTGGACGATCTGATGATCAGCTACGCCAGCCCGGACGGCGGGGTGGGCCCGCATTTCGATAGCTATGACGTGTTTTTGCTCCAAGCCCACGGCCAGCGGCGCTGGCGTATCGGGCGGCAGAAGGACCTGACGCTGCGGGACGGTCTTCCGCTCAAGGTGCTGGAGAATTTCGAGCCGGAAGAAGAGTATGTGCTGGAGCCGGGCGACATGTTGTATCTGCCTCCGCGCTATGCCCATGACGGTATTGCGCAGGGCGAATGCATGACATATTCGATTGGATTTAGAGCCCCCGCGCGGGCCGAGCTGGCGCAAGAGTTGATGGCGCGCTTGGCCGAAGACGCGGCGGATGACGACAACACACCGCTCTATGCGGACGCGGGTCAACCTGCTGTGCCGCATGCGGCCGCCATTCCGGCCAATCTGCAGGACTTTGCGCGCGCAGCGCTGACCCGGGCGCTGGCACAGCCGCAGGCTTTGGAGCGCGCGTTGGGGGAATATCTGACCGAGCCCAAGGCCAGTGTGTGGTTTGAGCCGGGCGACCCCGGGGTCATGCTGGAAGGCGTGCGGCTGGACCGCCGCACCCGCATGATGTACGACGCCAAGCACGTTTTCATCAACGGCGAGAGCTACCTGGCGGGTGGACGCGATGCGACGCTGATGCGGCGCCTTGCCGATGAGCGGCAGCTTGCCGCGCGGGACCTCGCGCGGGCGAGCGATGACGCGCTGGAGCTGCTTTCGTCCTGGTGCGATGCGGGCTGGGCCCACACATGGAGCGCATAGCGCGGCGGACGGTGCCGCTTTCTTGCTGAAAGGATGTCTGGACATGACTGACCTGCCCGCCACCCCCGCCCCGTCAAACGGCAGTGACCTGCCCACCGGCAGATTCAGCAGCCGCGAGGCTTTCCAGCAGATGGTGCGCGACGCCTTTGCCACGGCTGCGCGCGAGGGCTGGCAGGAAATCATCATCAGCGACGCCCATTTCCACGACTGGCCTTTGGGCGAGCGCAGCGTGGTCGAGGCCTTGCAGGAGTGGGCGCACGGCAGCCGCCGTTTCACCATGCTCGCCTGCAGCTATGACGACGTGATCCGCCGCCATGCGCGTTTTGTGCGCTGGCGCGGCACCTGGGACCACATCATCACCTGCCGGCGCAGCCCGGCTGCGGACCCGCTCGACATTCCCAGTGCGCTGTGGTCGCCGCACTGGGTACTGCACCGCCTGGACCCGGAGCGTTGCGTGGGGGTGACCGGCACCGAGCCCGATCGCCGCATGCTGCTGCGCGAGACATTGAACGAATGGGTCCGCGGCAAAAGCGCGCCAGGTTTTCCGGCCACTACCCTGGGGCTTTAGAACAGCGTCGCGCTTCTAGCGCTGCGTCAAGTGTCCGTAAAGCTTTCGTCAGTGTTAGTCAGTATTGACTAAATGCCAATATAATCCGGGGTTGCGCCAAAAAGGTGCAATCCAAGTGCATCGTGCCAATGCGTACCGGGGCTTCTGACAGGCCTGACGCCGTGGCTTTTCAAGATTCTGTCTGTCCAACTAGGAACATCTCAATGAAGAACTCTCTCGTTCTGGCCGCCCTGATCGCTGCTGCTGCACTCGCCGCCTGTGGCAAGAAGGAAGAACCCGCTCCAGCACCCGCTCCCGCTCCTGTGGAAGCACCTGCGCCAGCCGCTATGCCTGCCGCCTCCGAAGCTGCTCCAGTGGCTTCCGACGCAGCTTCCGCTCCTGCAGCTGACGACGCTGCCAAGGCCGCTGCTGACGCTGCTGCTTCTGCCGCTACCGGCGCTGCTTCCGAAGCCAAGTAATCATTGACTGGACCTTTGGCGCCTCCTCTGCCTTCGGGCGGGTAGGCGTTCCAGGCAAAGCCCCGTACCTGTACAGGACGGGGCATTTTTTTTGCCTGTGCGCGCCTGCCTGAGCGGTCGCTGCTGCGGTCGCTGCTGCGGTCGCTGGCAGACAAGCGGCACGGCACCGGGCCGCGTCAGCCCACGCTCAGCCAGTCAGTGCCATCCAGCGGGTCCGCCACCGCCACCCGCTCCTCCGCCCACCCCAGCGCCTCCGAGAGCGCCTGGCGGGCCAGCGCCGGCGCGTTGTTGCGCGCGCTGAGGTGGGCTGCCACCACACACTGCAGGCCGTCGTGCCGCACAGCGCGCACGATGTCGGCGCTGGCGGCGTTGGCCAGGTGACCAAACCGGCCGCCCACTCGGCGCTTTAAAAATGTCGGGTAGCTGGACGCGGCCAGAAGATCGGGGTCGTGGTTGGCTTCGATCATCAACGCGTGGCAGCCTTCCAGTTGGCGCAGCACGTGGTCGCTCGCATGGCCGAGATCCGTCATCACGCACAGCGATGCTGTGCCGTCGCTGCACCGCAACTGCAGCGGTTCCCGCGCGTCGTGGGGCACGGTGAAGGGCAGGGCGGTGAATGTGGCCAGATCAATGGGTTCCATGTCCCGTGCCACGCGCAGCCATTCGCCCAGGTCCGGCGCGCCCAGTGCGGCGTGCGTGCCCGCGCTCATCCACACCGGGATGCCGTAGCGCACCGCCAGCTTCTGCGCACAGCCGACGTGGTCGGAGTGCTCGTGCGTGATGAACACGGCGTCGATGTCTTCAATGGACAGCGCTGCCAATTCCAGGCGGGACTGCAGCTGACGGATGCCAAAGCCGCAGTCCACCAGCAGGCGGCTCACCTGCGTGCCTCTGGCGCCTTCCACTACGGTGGCGTTGCCCGTGCTGCCGCTTCCCAGGTTCTTGAATCGCAGCATGAAAAAGCCGTGGCGGAGAACAACGCGGGGCGACCAGGGCAATGCCCTGTCGCCCCGCGATGAAGATAAAGAGTAAGTGTCTTACTTGAGGTCGTCAGCGATCACGCGGACGATGCGTTCTGCATTGGCCGACGACTCGGGGGCGCCGGCTTCGTTGAGCACAGACACCGTGGTGGATTCACCCTGGCTGCGCAGCACGATGCGGAACTTGAGCGGCGGGGTAGCGGACGACGAGCTGCTGAACAGCTTGCTGAAGAAGCCGGGCTCCTTTTTGTCGGCGTTGGGCGCCACATAGCGCACAAAGTAGGTGCCTTCATTGCGGTTGCGGTCTTCGACGGTGAAGCCCGTGCGGTCCAGCGCCAGGCCGACACGGCGCCATGCGCGGTCAAAGCCCTCGTCCATCTGCACCACGGGCACGTTGTTGACCGTGGTGGCGCGGGCCGTGGGCGTGCGCGGGGTCGCAGCGGCGGCCACGACGGCCTTGGACTGCTCCTGGCTCACACCCAGCTTGACCATCAGGCGGCGCAGGAATTCGGTTTCCAGTTCCGGGTCGGACGGCCGAGGCTGCCAGACGGTGTTGTCCTTGGTTTGCGTGCCATACACCTCGACCATGCCGCGGTGGGTGATGTAGATCTCTGTGCCGCCGCTGGCATTGCGTTCTAGGCGGGTGCGGAACTTGTCACGCTCGCCGGTGGAATACAGTGAATCCAGCAGCTTGCCCAGCGTGGAGCGGATGAAATCCTGAGGCAGCTTGGCCCGGTTTTCGGCCCAGTCGGTTTCCATGATGCCCACGTTGGCGTCTGCCTGTTCCAGATTGAAGCCGCTTTCCTGCCAGAAGTCGCGCACAGGCTCCCACAGCTTGTCGGCCGGGCGGTTGACGACCAGCCAGCGCTGGTTGCCGTCGCGCTCGATGCGGACGTCACCCAACTGTGCAGCGGCGGCATTGGCCGTGCCCGAGGGCTGGGCGGCCTGGCCGGCCTGCAGCGCGGCGGCCGACACGGCGCCCCCGGGGATGGCATAGCGGGAGTCGCGCGAGAGTTGCGTGAGGTCCGGAGGGACTTCCAGGGTGGAGCCCTTGGTAGCGCTCTTGTAGTCGATCTTGTCGCCTTCCAGGGCGGCGCAGGCGGACAAGGCCGTGGCAAGGGCCAGCAGGCTCAGGCGGGTGATAGCAGCGTTCACGCGGAAATCCTTGGGAAGTACAAACAAAGTGTCTCGGAGGGCCGGGTGCGGCCCGGGTTCGATCAGGCGAGCAGGCCGCTGTTGCGCAGCGCAGCTTCGACGACGGCTTCGTTGCTGCCGGACAGTGGCGTCATGGGCAGGCGCAGTGTGCCGCCACACAGACCCATGCGGGCCATGGCCCACTTGACGGGGATGGGGTTGGCCTCGACGAACAGGTGCTTGTGCACGGGCATCAGCTTGAACTGGATTTCCATAGCGCGGCGCGCGTCGCCAGCCAGGGCGGCCACGCACAGCTCGTGCATCAGGCGAGGCGCGACGTTGGCCGTCACGCTGATGTTGCCCTGGCCGCCGCACAGCATCAGGGCCACGGCGGTGGGGTCGTCGCCCGAATACACGGCAAAACCCTTGGGCACATCGCGGATGAGCCATTGGGCGCGTTCGATGTTGCCGGTGGCTTCCTTGATGCCGATGATGCCGGGCACCTGGGCCAGGCGCAGCACGGTGTCGTGCTGCATATCGGCCACTGAGCGGCCGGGCACGTTGTACAGCACGATGGGCAGGTCGCCCGTTGCCTCGGCAATGGCCTTGAAGTGCTGGTACTGGCCTTCTTGCGTGGGCTTGTTGTAGTAGGGCACGACTTGCAACTGGCTGTCGGCGCCCACGCCGCGGGCAAACTTGGCCAGCTCGATGGCTTCGGCCGTGGAGTTGGCGCCGCAGCCGGCCATGATGGGTACGCGCTTGGCCGATTGTTCGACCGCGACGCGGATGATTTCGCAGTGTTCTTCGACATTGACCGTAGGCGACTCGCCCGTGGTGCCCACCACGCCGATGCAGTCGGTGCCTTCGGCGATGTGCCAGTCGATGAGTTTGCGCAGGGTGGGGTAGTCCACGCTACCGTCCTCGTGCATGGGTGTGACGAGGGCGACGATGCTGCCGGTAAGGGGGACGGAGGGAAGGGTCATGTCCGCAGGGGTAAACGGTAAAAGGGCATTCTAACTAGGCGACACCCGCAAAAGATGTCGTGAGGGTGCGGCCGCGCCCGGGAGTTCCCGCACCGCCGTGATGCGCTGCACAAATCGGTCGGGGTTTTGCTGGAAGCCGTGTTCGTACGCCACCACGCGCAGACCGGCGCACGCGGCGATGAGTTCGCCCGGCGCCAGCAGGAACTCCGGCCGCGCCGGGCGGCCCACCGTTTCGTTGCCCTGCGCAAAGGTTTCATAGATCAGCACGCCGCCCGGCGCCACGCTGCCCACCAGGGTGGGCAGCAGCGGGCGCCACAGGTAGTTGGTGACCACCACTGCGCCAAACGTGCGCCCGGCCAGGGGCCACGGGCCGTGCTCAATGTCGGCGAGCAGCATCTCGCCCAGGCCCTCGCATGCGTCCAGAGCCTCGGCCGAGCGGTCCACCCCCACCACGCGGTGCCCCAGGCCGTGCAGCCAGCGCAGGTGCCGCCCCGCGCCGCAGGCCACGTCCAGCGCCACGCTGCCGGGCTCGATCAGGTGCGACCAGCGGCGGACCCACTCGGAAGGCGCTTCAGTACCGTGCATGTGGATAGTTCAAAAATGATAGCTGCCAGCGCTTGATGGATCAGCGCTAGCGGCCAAAAAGGCTTGGAATCAGTGGTGGTGGGCGCTCAAAAGCAGGCCCACACCTGGTCGGCCAGCATCACCATGAAGTCTGGCGCCGTGTACAGGCCAAACACCAGCAGGCAGGCGATCACCGCCAGCGATCCCCATACCCACGCCTTCCAAGACCTCCCGCGCGCAGCGGCATTGGCAGGTAGTTGGGGGGCGGCGGCGTGGGGCGGCATGGCGACGGTCGTGAAGGTCAGGCCGGCTGGGGGGCTGAGCGCTGGATGGGACTTTCCTTGACGGGCAGGTTCACCAGGCCGGCAAACACGCCCAGGGCGATGGCGATGTACCAGACGATATCGTAGCTGCCCGTGGCGTCATACAGGTAGCCGCCCAGCCAGACGCCCAGGAAGCTGCCGATCTGGTGGCTGAAAAACACAAAGCCGCCCAGCATGGACAAATGCTGAACGCCAAAGATCTGCGCAATGGTGGCGTTGGTGGGCGGAATGGTGGACAACCAGAGCGTGCCCATCACCGCCGAGAACACGTACACCGACAGCGGCGACAGCGGCGCGATGAGGAACACGGTGATGGCGGCGGCCCGCGCAAAGTAGATGAACGCCAGGATGTAGCGCTTGGGCAGGCGCTGGCCCAGCGTGCCGGCCACATAAGTGCCCAGCACGTTGAACAGCCCGATCAGCGCCAGCGCATAGCTGGCCACCTGGGGCGACAGGCCATGGTCCTTGAGGTAGCTGGGCATGTGCACGCCGATGAACACCACCTGGAAGCCACAAACGAAGTAGCCCGCCATGAGCAGGTTGAAGCTTGGATAGCGGAACGCCTCGTAGAGCGCCTGCGCAATCGTCTGCTCGCGTTTGACCGGAGCCGCCCCCTTGAAGCCCGGTTCCCGCAGGCCAAAGGCCAGCGGCACGATCAGCAGCACCGCCATCGACAGCGCCAGTAGCGCCTGCTGCCAGCCCAGGCCTGCAATCAGCCAGCCTTCGACTGGCACCATCAGGAACTGGCCGAACGAGCCGGCCGCCGCCGCCACGCCCATGGCCCACGATCTTTTCTCGGGCGCGATCTGCCGGCCCAGCACGCCGTAGATCACGGCGTAGGTGGTGCCGGCCTGCGCCGCACCGATCAGCACACCCGCGGTCAGCGCAAACAGCGTGGGGGTGGGCGACAGCGCCATGCCCGCCAGCCCCAGGCCGTACAGCACGGCGCCGCCGATGAGCACGCGGAACGCGCCAAACCGGTCGGCCACCATGCCCGCGAAGATGCCGATCAGGCCCCAGGACAGGTTCTGGATGGCAATGGCCAGGGCGAACGACTGGCGGCTCCAGCCCATTTCCTGTGTGATGGGCAGCAGCCACAGGCCAAAGCCGTGGCGAATGCCCATGGACAGCGTGACGATGGCCGCGCCGCACGCAAGCACCTGGAACATGGACAGTTTGGGCTGATTCATATGCATGCGCAGGAATGTAGCCAGTTTGCGTGAAACGCGCTGATACAGGTGCAATCGAACGCGACCAGTACAGTGCACCCGCCGGTGTTGTGATGCTGGTTTTTTATCCAGCCCTGTCCGGCTTGGCGCACTACAATCCGCGCCCATGGCAGTCAAACCCGCTTCCGCACCCACCGAATATTCCGAAGGCTCGATCCGTGTGCTCAAGGGCCTGGAGCCCGTCAAGCAGCGCCCGGGCATGTACACCCGCACCGACAACCCCCTGCACATCATCCAGGAGGTGCTGGACAACGCGGCCGATGAGGCCTTGGCCGGACACGGCAAGAAAATCAAGGTCACCCTGCACATCGACGGCTCGGTGAGCGTAGAGGACGACGGGCGCGGCATTCCCTTCGGCATGCACCCCGAGGAAAAGGCGCCCGTGATCGAGCTGGTCTTTACCCGGCTGCACGCGGGCGGCAAGTTCGACAAGGGCAAGGGCGGCGCTTACAGCTTCTCGGGCGGCCTGCACGGCGTGGGCGTGAGCGTGACCAATGCGTTGGCCACGCGGCTGGAGGCCACCAGCCACCGCGAGGGCAAACTGGCACGGCTGGTGTTCTCGGGCGGCGACGTGGTGGAGCCACTGGTGGCGCGCCCGCTGGAAGCGGGCGAGCGCAAGCAGGGCACCACCGTGCGCGTGTGGCCGGACGCCAAATATTTCGAATCCAGCAGCCTGCCCATGGGTGAGCTCACCCACCTGCTGCGCAGCAAGGCGGTGCTGATGCCCGGGGTGTCCGTCTCCCTGGTCAACGAGAAAACCCGCGACACTCAGACTTGGCAGTACAAAGGCGGCCTGCGCGACTACCTGATGCAGACGCTGTCGGCAGACCCCGTGATCCCGCTGTTTGAGGGCGAGGGTTACGCCGACCGCCACAGCGAGAGCTTTGCCGAGGGCGAGGGCGCGGCCTGGTGCGTGGCTTTTACCGAAGACGGCCAGCCCATGCGCGAGAGCTACGTCAACCTGATCCCTACCAGCGCAGGTGGCACGCACGAAAGCGGCCTGCGTGACGGCCTGTTCAACGCCGTAAAGAGCTTCATCGAACTGCACAGCCTGCTGCCCAAGGGCGTCAAGCTGCTGCCCGAAGACGTGTTCGCGCGCGCCAGCTACGTGCTGTCGGCCAAGGTGCTGGACCCGCAGTTCCAGGGCCAGATCAAGGAGCGGCTGAACTCGCGCGATGCCGTGCGCCTGGTCAGCGGTTTTGTGCGCCCTGCACTCGAACTTTGGCTCAACCAGCACGTGGACTACGGCAAGAAGCTGGCCGAGCTGGCCATCAAGGCCGCGCAGACCCGCCAGAAGGCGGGCCAGAAGGTCGAAAAGCGCAAGGGCTCCGGCGTGGCCGTGTTGCCCGGCAAGCTCACCGACTGCGAAAGCCGCGACCTGTCGCACAACGAAGTATTTCTGGTGGAGGGCGACTCGGCCGGCGGCAGCGCCAAGATGGGCCGCGACAAGGAAAGCCAAGCCATCCTGCCACTGCGCGGCAAGGTGCTCAACACCTGGGAGGTGGAGCGCGACCGCCTGTTTGCCAACAACGAGATCCACGACATCTCCGTGGCCATTGGCGTGGACCCGCACGGGCCGAATGACACGCCCGACCTGAGCGGCCTGCGCTACGGCAAGGTCTGCATCCTGTCAGACGCCGACGTGGACGGCTCGCACATCCAGGTGCTGCTGCTCACGCTGTTCTTCCGCCACTTTCCCAAGCTCATCGAGGCCGGGCACATCTACGTGGCGCGCCCCCCGCTGTACCGTGTGGACGTGCCCGCCCGTGGCAAGAAGCCCGCCGCCAAGCTGTACGCACTGGACGACGGCGAACTGGCCGCCATCCTCGACAAGGCTGAAAAGGATGGCGTGTCGCGCGAGAAGTGCCAGATCAGCCGATTCAAGGGCCTGGGCGAGATGAACGCGGAACAACTGTGGGAAACCACACTCAACCCCGACACCCGCCGCCTGCTGCCCGTGCAGCTGGGCGACCTTGATTTCGCCGCCACCGAAGGCCTCATCACCAAGCTCATGGGCAAGGGTGAAGCAGCCGCCCGCCGCGAGCTGATGGAGCTGCACGGGGATGCGGTCGAGATCGACATCTGATCGATTTGGATCTGGCTGATATGAAAAAAATTGCCCCCCTGCGCTTGCTTGGCATAGGTTTGTTGCTATTTTTTCTGCAGCAAACCGCCCGTGCGGACCTGTGGGCATTTGTGGACGAGCGCGGCGTAACCCACTTTGCCGCCGAGCAGCTGGATTCCCGCTACCAGCTGTTCTTCCGCGGCACCGAATTCGATTCCACCCGCGACACGCCCGCCCCTGCGCAACCCATGCCCTACGCGCTCCCGGCTGACGGCGCGCGCCTGCTGGCGTTTTTTGACATTGCGCCGGACTACAAGCGCGTCAAGCACCACCTGCGGGCGGCGGCGACGAAACACGCGGTGGACTATGAACTGCTGCAGGCCGTGATTGCCGCCGAATCCGGCTTTGATGCCACCGCCGTGTCGCCCAAGGGCGCCGTGGGGCTCATGCAGGTGATGCCTGCCACCGCCAGCCGCTTTGGCGTGCGCGCGGACGCCAAACGCACGGTGGAGCAAAAGCTGGCCGACCCGGCCGTGAACGTGCCCACCGGCACGCGCTACCTGCGCCACCTGCTGGACCTGTTCCCGGGCCGCATGGACCTGGCCGTGGCCGCCTACAACGCGGGCGAAGGGGCGGTGCAGCGCGCAGGCAACCAAATACCGGCGTACAAGGAAACCCAGAACTACGTGCGCACGGTGCTCGGCCTGTACGCACAACTCAAGCCGCCAGAGCCCGTGCGCGCCCAGCGTGCCGTCACGGGCCGGGTGCGCATGGAGCTGTCGGGCGGCGCCGCGCGGCGCGGCAACCTGCCGCCCGCCCAGGTGGCGCAGACCCCCGTCGCCCCAGCGGCCCCCACACAAGAACAAACTGTTGTTGTACCCAACGAATGAGCGACCAACCCACACTTGACTTCACCACCGCTGGCGACGACGGGGGCGACTCCCTGGACCTGGCGGGCTACGCCCAGCGGGCCTATCTTGAATATGCGCTCTCGGTCGTCAAGGGCCGCGCACTGCCCGACGTGTGCGACGGCCTCAAGCCCGTGCAGCGGCGCATTTTGTATTCGATGGACCGCATGGGACTGGGCTACAGCGGCCCCACGCGCAACACGGCCGCCAAGCCTGTCAAGAGCGCCCGTGTGGTGGGCGATGTGCTGGGCCGCTTTCACCCGCACGGTGACCAGTCGGCCTACGACGCGCTGGTGCGCATGGCGCAGGACTTTGCCCAGCGCTACCCGCTGATCGACGGTCAGGGCAATTTCGGAAGCCGCGACGGCGACGGCGCCGCCGCCATGCGCTACACCGAGGCGCGCCTGTCGCGCATCACCAGCCTGCTGCTGGATGAGATCGACGAAGGCACGGTCGATTTCATGCCCAACTACGACGGCAGCACGCAGGAGCCCCGCCAGCTACCCGCCCGACTGCCATTCGCGCTGCTCAACGGCGCCAGCGGCATTGCCGTGGGCCTGGCCACCGAAATCCCCAGCCACAACCTGCGCGAGATTGCCGATGCGTGTGTGGCGCTCATCAAGACGCCATCGCTGAGCCAAGACGAACTGCTGGCCATCGTGCCCGGCCCGGACTACCCCGGCGGCGGCCAGATCATCAGCAGCCCCGGTGACATTGCCGACGCCTACCGCACGGGCCGGGGCAGCCTGAAGGTGCGCGCGCGCTGGAAGATCGAGGAGCTGGCGCGCGGCCAGTGGCAGCTGGTGGTCAACGAGCTGCCGCCCGGCGTGAGCACCCAGCGCGTGCTGGAAGAGATCGAGGAAATCACCAACCCCAAGGTCAAGGCGGGCAAGAAGGCGCTGACGCAGGACCAGACGCAGCTGAAGGCCAGCATGCTGGCGGTGCTGGACGTGGTGCGCGACGAGTCGAGCAAAGACGCGCCGGTGCGCCTGGTGTTCGAGCCCAAGACGGGCAAGACACCGCAGCAGGAGCTGATCACGGCGCTGCTGGCCCACACCAGCCTGGAGACCTCGGCGCCGATCAATCTGACCATGGTGGGGCTGGACGGCAAGCCCGTGCAGAAGTCGCTGCGCCAGATGCTGGAGGAGTGGATCGCCTTCCGCCAGACCACCATCACGCGCCGCAGCCAGCACCGCCTGAACAAGGTGCTGGAGCGCATCCACATCCTCGAAGGGCGGCAGATCGTGCTGCTCAATATCGACGAGGTGATCGCCATCATCCGCCAGTCGGACGAGCCCAAGGCTGCGCTCATCGCACGCTTCAACCTCAGCGACCGGCAGGCCGAGGACATCCTCGAAATCCGCCTGCGCCAGCTGGCGCGGCTGGAGGCCATCAAGATCGAGCAAGAGCTGAAAGAGCTGCGTGAGAGCCAAGGCAAGCTCGAAGACATCCTGAACAACCCGAGCGCCTTGCGCCGCACCATGATCAAGGAGATCGAGGCGGACGCCAAGACCTTCGCCGACGCGCGCCGCACACTCATCCAGGCCGAGAAGAAGGCCGTGGCCGAAGTGAAGGTGGTGGACGAGCCGGTCACGGTGATCGTGTCGCAAAAGGGCTGGGTGCGCGCCCGCACGGGCCATGGGCACGAGGCCGCTAGTTTTGCCTTCAAGGCGGGCGACGGGCTGTATGGCACCTTCGAATGCCGCACGGTCGATACCCTTCTGGCCTTTGGCAGCAATGGCCGCGTGTATTCGGTGGCCGTGTCGCTGTTGCCGGGCGCGCGGGGCGACGGCCAGCCTGTGACGACGCTCATTGAGCTTGAAACGGGCACGCAGCTGTTGCACTACTTTGCGGGGCCCGCCAACGCCACGCTGCTGCTGTCCAACTCGGGCGGCTACGGCTTTCTGGCGGCGGTGGAGAACATGGTGTCGCGCCAAAAGGGCGGCAAGGCCTTCATCACCCTGGGCGAGGGCGAGACCGTGTGCGTGCCGTCGCACGTCGCAGGCACCTCGGGCAGCAAGCCGGTGCCGCCCGCCACACATGTGGCCTGCGCGTCCGTGGGCGGGCGCATCCTCACCTTCGAGATCACAGAGCTCAAAACCATGGCCAACGGCGGCCGGGGCCTGATGCTGATCGACCTGGAGGACAAGGACACGCTGGCGGGCGCTGCCGCCTACACGCGCAGCATCCGGCTGGACGGTGTGGGGAGGGGCGGCAAGCAGCGTGACGAAACGCTGGAGATCCGCAGCCTGAACAACGCCCGTGCCGCGCGTGGCCGCAAGGGCAAGGCGGCGGACCTGGGTTTCAAGCCCAACGCCGTGACGCGGGTCGAGTAAGCCGGCAAGAAAACAAGGCCTGCGCGTCCCGCCACTGCGGAGCTGTGTGCGGGCGCGGGGTGTGGCGGCATGCTGGGGAACACCCTCGTGCACCCCGCCGCTGTTTGTGCAATCGTAAAAAAGCGAGCAACATCGCGTTACATGCACAACACAGACGGAGACATGCCCCATGCTCAACCAACTTCGTATGGCCCACAAACTGTGGGCTGCGGTGATTCTGATCGTGGTCATGCTGGTGGCGGTGGTCGGGTTCGCGGCCTACCGGTCGGCCAAGGTGCAGGCGCATGCGGATGCTGTCACCAAAGAAATGGAATCCAGGGTGCAGGCCGCGTTGCGCTGGTCCGGCCTTACTGAAACGAACGCGGCCCGCACGCAGGCGCTCATCGTCAGCAATGATCCGGCCGTGGAGGCCGAATTCAAGGACGTGATTGCCGCCACTTCGGCGCAGATCACCGAAGTGCAGAAGTCTCTGGAGTCGATGGCGCTGTCCGATGCCGACAAGGCGCAGATGGCCAAGATTGCCGCGGCGCGCAAGACCATGATCGACCTGCGCGGGGAAGCGCGCAAGCTCAAGAGCGACGGCCAGCAGGATCAGGCCGTGACGCTCATCAACCAAAAGTACAACCCGTCGGTGACGGCCTACATCACCACCTTGCGCGAGTTTGTGCAGCAGCAGCAGAAAAACGCTGAAGACACGCAAAAGGCCATGGCGGCCGAGCGCATGCTCACCGTCAAGATTGCGGCGGTAGCGGTGGGCCTGCTGCTGCTGGCCATCATCGTGGGGGCGTACTACCTGATCGGAAGCATCCAGCGGCCGCTGGAGCAGGCCCATGGCCTGGCGGAGCGCATTGCCGGCGGCGACCTGAGCGCGCAGGAATCGGTCACGCGCGGCGACGAGTTTGGCGACCTGCTGCGCTCTCTCTACACCATGAGCAGCGCGCTGGGCCGGATGGTGCACCAGGTGCGCCAGAGCACAGACAGCATTGCCATCGCCAGCGCAGAGATTGCCACGGGCAACCACGACCTGTCGGCCCGCACCGAGCAGACGTCCAGCAACCTGCAGGAGACTGCGGCCGCGATGGAGCAGTTCACCAGCACCATCCAGCACAGCGCGGGCAGTGCGCAACAGGCCAGTACGCTGGCGGCGGGGGCCACGGGCGTGGCGCGCCGGGGGGGCGAGGTGGTGAACCAGGTGGTGGCCACCATGGAGGACATCAACCACAGCAGCAAGAAGATCTCCGACATCATCGGCACCATCGACGGTATTGCTTTTCAGACCAATATCCTGGCGTTGAATGCCGCCGTGGAAGCGGCCCGCGCAGGCGAGCAAGGCCGCGGTTTTGCTGTGGTGGCAAGCGAAGTGCGCAGCTTGGCCCAGCGCAGCGCGGAGGCCGCCAAGGAGATCAAGACGCTCATCAGCGCCAGTGTGGAAAAGGTGGAAACCGGCTCGCGCCTGGTGTCCGATGCGGGCACCACCATGACGGACATCGTCCAGTCCGTGCAGAAGGTGACGGACATGATCGGCGAGATCACGTCCGCGTCGTCCGAGCAAAGCCAGGGCATCTCGCAGGTGAACCAGGCCATCGGCAACCTGGACCAGATGACGCAGCAGAATGCCGCCTTGGTGGAAGAAAGTGCCGCCGCCGCTCAGAGCCTGCGCGAGCAGGCCGACCAGCTGGCGCAGGTGGTGTCGATGTTCAAGGTCAGCGCGGCCAGCTACGGGCCCGCGCAAGCCGCCATTGGCGCGGCACGCGCCACCTCGGCGCAAAAGTCTGCGGCATCACCTGCCGGCAAGCCGCGCGCTGGGGGACCAGCCCCGCGTATTGGCAGCGCGGCTGCCAGCGCCGCGCCTGCCAAGAAGACGTCCGCAGCTGCGGCGCCCCCCCCCGCAGCGGCACGCCCGGCGGCAGCGGGGCGCGGGGCGGAGGATGACTGGGAAAGCTTCTGAGGCGCCGGTCCCAATTCTCGCTGCATAAAAAATAGCTGCTGGCGCTTGCCGGTAAAGGGTTTAAAGCCAAAACGGCCTGAAAACCTTTACCGGCAAGCGCCAGCAGCTATGTTTTTGGTAGTGTCCGCGGCGCATGGTGCTGCCCTGCGCCCGCCGCACCGTGTGGCGGGCAGGTGCCAGGAGGCTCAGCGTTGCGGGCGCCGCATCACAGGGGGGCTTACGCCAGCTCAGCGATCAGCTCGATCTCCACACACGCGCCCATCGGAATCTGCGCCACGCCAAAAGCGCTGCGGGCGTGCACGCCCTTGTCGCCAAACACCTGGCCCAGCAGCTCGCTCGCGCCGTTGGTGACCAGGTGCTGCTCGGTGAAGTCGCCGGTGGAGTTGACCAGGCTCATCACCTTGACGATGCGCTGGACGCGATTCAGGTCGCCGCCGCAGGCCGCCTGCAGCGTGCCCATCAGGTCGATGGCCACGGCGCGCGCGGCGGCCTTGCCTTCTTCGGTGCCGATGTCGCGGCCGAACTGTGCGGCCCAGGGCTTGCCGTCCTTGCGGGCAATGTGACCCGACAAAAACACCAGATTGCCGGTCTGCACATAGGGCACATAGGCCGCTGCAGGCACGGACACGGGGGGCAGGGTGATGTTCAGCTCGGTCAGCTTGTCGTAAACGCTCATGGTCGTCCTCGGTAAGGGTAAAGAAAGTGGTGGGAAAGTTGGCCTGTGGCCGTGCCCGCCCGCAGGCGCAGGCCTGCCGGGGGCGGATCGCTGAGAGTGTTACACAGGCCCGCATGCGGCATGCGCCTGGCCGGGCGCCCGCGCCGCATTAGCATCAGCCCATGCATGCCATAAGTGCCTCTAATGCGCGCCCCTGCTGACCAGGCCCTGCCCGGCAGCGCCGCGCGCCCTGCGCCCCGCGTGGCCGACGCCGCAGTGCTCACTCTGCCTGTGCGGCCCTGGCTGCTGCCCGCCGTGATGCTCGGCCTGGTGGCGGGCGCGGCGCTGCAGCTGCAGCAGCCAGCGCTGTGGCCGGCCGGGGTATACGGTGCGCTGCTGGCGGCCGGCAGTTTCGGAGTGTGGGCCGCGTGGAAGTGGGCGCAACGTTGCTCTTCGCGCCATTGGGTACGCGGCGGGCCGGCGCTGATGGCGGCTCTGGCCGCGGCCATGGCGATGGCGGGGCTGTGTGGCCTGCGCGCCATCCAATACGGTGGCGGTGCCCTGAGCCCTGCGCTGGAAGGGCAGGACCTGCGCGTGACGGGCGTGATCGCCACCATGCCGCAGGCCAACGAGGCCGGCACGCGGCTGCGGCTGCGCGTACTGCAGGCCCGTACGCCGGGCGGCACGCCCGTGCAGCTGCCGCCACTGATCGATGTGGCCTGGTACGGCGGCGCGTTCCGCGACGCTGCAGGCGCGGCCGGCCTGCATCTCAAACCCCCCGCGCTGCGCGCCGGGGAGCGCTGGGAGATGACGGTGCGCCTGAAGGCCCCCCACGGGCTGCGCAACCCGCATGGCTTTGACTTTGAGCTGTGGATGTGGGAGCAGGGCGTGCAGGCCGCCGGCTACGTGCGCACGGGCCCCAAGGACGAGGCCCCGGTGCGCCTTGCCGCCACCTGGCAGCACCCCGTGGAGCAGGCCCGCCAGGCCGTGCGCGATGCCATCCAGGAGCGACTGGCCCGCAGCGACGCAGACAGCGAGGCCGCCGACCCGGCCCGCGCGCGCATCGCCGGCGTGGTGGCTGCGCTCGTCACGGGCGACCAGCGCGCCATCGACCGGGCCGACTGGGATGTGTTCCGCGCCACGGGCGTGGCCCACCTCATGGCCATCTCGGGCCTGCACATCACGCTGTTTGCCTGGCTGGCGGCGCTGGTGGTGGGGGCGCTGTGGCGGCGGTCGGTGCGCCTGTGCCTGGCCGTGCCCGCGCCATCGGCTGCGCTGGTGGCAGGGGTGGCGTTGGCGGCGGGCTATGCCGTGTTCAGCGGCTGGGGTGTGCCCGCGCAGCGCACGGTGATCATGCTGGCCGTGGTGGGCCTGCTGCGCCTGAGCGGGCGGCAATGGCCTTGGCCGCAGGTGTGGCTGCTGGCCTGCGCCGCTGTGGTGCTGGTGGACCCGTGGGCGCTGGCGCAGGCAGGCTTCTGGCTGAGCTTTGTGGCGGTGGGGGTGTTGTTTGCTACCAATCCGATAGCTGTAAGCGCTTTGCCAGAAAGCGCTAGGGCCCGTTTTTATGCATTGTTTAGAGAGCAGTGGGTGGTCACGCTGGCGCTCACGCCGCTCGGTCTACTGCTTTTTGGGCAGATCTCGGTGGTGGGGTTTGCCGCCAACCTGGTGGCGATCCCGTGGGTGACGCTGGTTGTCACGCCGCTGGCGCTGGGCGGCGTGGTGTGGGCCCCGCTGTGGGACGGCGCGGCCCTGGCGCTGCAGCCGCTGTCGGCCCTGCTGCAGTGGCTGGCGCAGTGGCCGTGGGCGGTGGTGTTTTTGCCCTCGGCACCGCTGTGGGCAGGGGTGTCGGCCGTGGCGGGCGGGGCGCTGCTGGCCATACGCCTGCCGTGGCGCGTGCGGCTGCTGGCGCTGCCACTGCTGTGGCCGGTGTTTGCGTGGCAACCGGCGCGGCCCGCGGTGGGGCAGTTTGAATTGCTGGCCGCCGACATTGGCCAGGGCAACGCAGTGCTGGTGCGCACGGCCCACCACACGGCGCTGTACGACGCAGGCCCGCGCTTCAGCCGCGAAAGCGATGCCGGCCACCGCGTGCTGGTGCCCCTGCTGCGTGCGTTGGGTGAGCGGGTGGACCTGCTGGTCCTCAGCCACCGCGACGCCGACCACACGGGTGGCGCGGCCGCCGTGCTGGCCCAACAGCCGCAGGCCGAGGTGCTGGGCTCCATCGAGGCTGAGAACAGCCTTCAGCGCTTGCGGCCCATCCGGCCGTGCCAGGCTGGGCAGCGGTGGGACTGGGACGGTGTGCGGTTCCAGGTGCTGCACCCCCAGCCGGGCGACGAGGCCCCGGTGGCACGCGGGCCGCGTTCGCCCGGCCCGCCGGTGCCGCCGCGGCCCAATGTGCTCAGCTGCGTGCTGCGCATCGAAGCGGCGCCTGCGCCCGGCGCCGCAGCGGGTGCGGTCGCCCTGCTGGTGGGCGACATCGAGGCGCCCCAGGAGCAGGCCCTGCTGGCCCGCGGCGCGCCCGTGCGGGCCGACCTGCTGCTGGTACCGCACCACGGCAGCAAGACCTCGTCCTCGCCCGCGTTTCTGGAGGCCGTGGGGCCGCGCACAGCTTTGGTGCAGGCCGGATACCGCAACCGTTTTGGCCATCCGGCAACTGAAGTGGCCCAGCGCTACAGAGAGCGGGGCACTCGGCTGGTCGAGTCGCCCCGCTGCGGGGCTGCCACCTGGTCGTCCGCATCGCCCGGCGAACTGGCCTGCGAGCGCGACCTGGGCCGGCGCTACTGGCAGCATGCACTGCCTGGTGCACTGCCTGGGTCCGCCGATTGAGGGTGGACTGGCGCGACCCAGTTTCACGCGGGGTGGGCGCACAACTTGCTATTCTGTGAAACAGGAGGCCCGTTCATGCAGAAATTTGACGAGATGTACGCCATGCTGCCTTTTGATGGCAGCGACGTGCGGGAACACTACAAGCGCTATGCGCAGTGGTTGAGCAAACAGCCCCCTGATGTGATGCAGGCCCGCCGGGCCGAAGCCGAGATGATCTTCCGGCGCGTGGGCATTACCTTCGCGGTGTATGGAGCCAAGGACGAAGGCGGCGCAGGCAACGAGCGGCTCATTCCGTTCGACCTGATCCCGCGCATCATCCCCGCCCACGAGTGGAGCAGCATGCAGCAAGGGCTGGTGCAGCGGGTCACGGCCCTGAACCGCTTCATCCAAGACGTCTACCACGGCCAGGACATCATCCGGGCCGGCATCGTCCCCACCGACCTGATCCTGAACAACGCCCAGTACCGGCCCGAGATGGCCGGCCTGCATGTGCCGCAGAACATCTACGCGCACATTGCCGGCATCGACATCGTGCGGGCGCCGGATGCGCAGGGCAAGGGCGAGTACTACGTGCTGGAGGACAACCTGCGCGTGCCCAGCGGCGTGAGCTACATGCTGGAAAACCGCAAGATGATGATGCGGCTCTTCCCTGAGCTGTTCAGCCAGCACAAGGTGGCGCCCGTCGCCCACTACCCGGACCTGCTGCTCGAAACCCTGCGCGCCAGCGCCCCGGCCGCGGCCGATGACCCCACGGTGGTGGTGCTCACGCCCGGCATGCACAACAGCGCGTATTTCGAACACGCCTTCCTGGCCCAGCAGATGGGCGTGGAACTGGTCGAAGGGCAGGACCTGGTCGTGAAGGACAAGTTCGTTTACATGCGCACCACGCGCGGCCTGCAGCGGGTGGACGTGATCTACCGCCGCGTGGACGATGATTTCCTCGACCCGCAGGTGTTCCGCAGCAACTCCACCTTGGGCTGCTACGGGCTGATGGAGGCCTACCGCGCCGGCAACATCGGCATCTGCAACGCCGTGGGCACAGGCGTGGCCGACGACAAGTCCGTCTACCCCTATGTGCCGGAAATGATCCGCTTCTACCTGGGCGAGGAACCCATCCTCAAGAACGTGCCCACCTGGATGTGCCGCAAGCCCGAAGACCTGCAGCACGTGCTCGCCAACCTCAAGGATCTGGTGGTCAAGGAAGTGCACGGCGCCGGCGGCTACGGCATGCTCATCGGGCCGGCCGCCACGCAGGCCGAGATCGAGGACTTCCGCCGCGCGCTCATTGCCAACCCCTCCGGCTACATTGCACAGCCCACGCTCAGTCTGTCGAGCTGCCCCACCTATGTGGAAAGCGGCATCGCCCCCCGCCACATCGACCTGCGCCCCTTTGTGCTGAGCGGGCGCGACGTGCAGATGGTGGCCGGCGGCCTGACCCGCGTGGCGCTGCAAGAAGGCTCCCTGGTCGTCAACTCGTCGCAGGGCGGAGGCACCAAGGACACCTGGGTCCTGGGCGAGGGCATGGCTGCTGCGTCGCAGACAGCCTCCGCAGACACGGGACGCATGACGCAGTCCATGGGCGGCATGACGCAAACATTGGGAGGGAATTGAGATGCTGAGCCGCACCGCCGATCATCTGTTCTGGATGTCCAGGTACACCGAAAGGGCAGTAAAGACTGCCAAAGGCAGTTTTTCGGCACAACACCGCGTGCTGCGTGCGCAGCACGTGCGGGGTTCTCTGCCCTGCTCGATGAAGGAGGCCGCATGCTGAGCCGCACCGCCGACCATTTGTTCTGGATGTCCCGCTACACCGAAAGGGCAGAGAACACCGCCCGGATGCTCAACGTGAGCTACGAGACATCCTTGCTGCCCCAGGCCGCCGATGTGGCGCAAAAAGGCTGGGAAGGCCTGCTGTCCATCAGCGAGCTGATCCCTGCCTACACCGCCAAACATGGCGAAGTGACACCCGCCAAGGTGCTGGAATTCATGGTGCGAGACGGCACCAATCCGTCGTCCATCCTGTCGTGCCTGCGGGCCGCGCGTGAAAACGCGCGCGCTGTGCGCGGCGCACTCACCACCGAGGTGTGGGAGACGCAGAACCAGACCTGGCTGGAACTGCACCGCCAGCTGGAAGGCGACGCGTTCGAACGCGATCCCGGCCAGTTCTTTGAGTGGGTGAAGTACCGCTCGCACCTGTCGCGCGGTGTGGTGCTGGGCACCATGCTGCAGGACGAGGCGTTTCACTTCCTGCGCATGGGCACCTTCCTGGAGCGCGCCGACAACACGGCGCGCTTGCTGGATGTGAAGTTCCACGCGGTGAAGAACGACTTTTTTGGCCGCGCCAGCGAGCGCAACCAGGAAAGCGACTTCTACCACTGGAGCGCCATCCTGCGCAGCGTCTCGGCGTTCGAGGTGTACCGCAAGGTCTACCGCGACGTGATCACGCCGGGCCGCGTGGCCAACCTGCTCATCTTGCGCAGCGACATGCCGCGTTCGCTGCATGCCTGCATGCGCGAAGTGGTGGACAACCTCGCCGTGCTGGCCAACGGCCAGTCTGCTGAAACCAGCCGCCGCGCCGGTCGCCTGCTGGCCGACCTGCAGTACGGCAGCATCGACGAAATCCTGGCCACCGGGCTGCATGCCTTCCTCACCCAGTTCCTGGACCGTGTGAACGATCTGGGTGGCGGCATCAGCCGGGATTTCTTGGTGGTGGCGGGCGACTGATCTTTGCGTTCTCTGGCCTTTCGCAAAGGCCAGAGAACGCTGCTGCACGATGGATCGCTGGCTGTACAGCCACAAAAATCCAAGAGAATTTAGGCTCTAGCGCTTATCCATTAAGCGCTGGAAGCTATTAATTTCATAGCATTCCTTGGGGTGCGATGGGTTCTGGTGGGCAGTCAATCAGCCCTGGGCGTTGCGCTTTTGGTCTCTCAGCATGAAGAGATACAGACTCTCCACCTTTTCACGCGCCCACGGCGTCTTGCGCAAGAATTTGAGGCTGGAACCCACGCTGGGGTCGACCTGGAAACAGCGGATGGGAATCTGACGCCCCAGTTCCTCCCAGCCAAAATAATCGGCCAGCGCCACCACCATGGCCTCCAGCGTGACGCCGTGCAAAGGGTTGCGGGGCTGGGCGGGCTTGCTGGCGGGCGGGGCGGGAGGTGGGGTCTCTGGGGTGCTCATGGCTGCAAGCATACAGACTGAGAACGCGGTGAGGATGCGCCCCGATCTGCTTGCAGCCCCACTCGCATGCAGCGGGACTTCCTGCATCAGTGCCACCGTGGAACTGGGTTTGCCAGGCCACGGGTGGCGCCCCCCCGTGGCGGACGTACCGTGCGGCGATGCGGCTCAGGGGAGATTCATGCCGCCCGCTGTAGTTGCGCCTCGCGCTGAAACAATTCGGCGGCCCAATCCACAAACGCCCGCACCTTGGCGCTCAGGTGCCGGTTGGGTGGGTACACCACGTACACGGGCAGCAGGGGTTGGGTCCAATCGGGCAACAGCTGCACCAGCGCGCCGCTTTTCAGGTGCCTCTCGGCCTGCCAGCTCGTGATCTGACCGATGCCCAGGCCCGCCATGACGGACGTGACGTAGGCGTTGCTTTCGTTCACGCTCAGCTGGTAGGGGCCGGTGATGTCGATGGATTCGGCCCCCTGGCGGAACTCCAGCGGGTAGTGCCGTCCCGTCTGGGGCGAGAAATAGATCACGCTGGTGTGCTGTTCCTCGATCTGCAGCGGGTGCGTGGGCGTGCCCTTGCGCGCCAGATAGTCGGGCGAGGCCACGGTGATGAACTCCAGGTTGCCAATGCGCCGCGCCACCAGCGACTGGTCGCTCAGCTCCCCGCCGCGGATCACGCAGTCCACGTTGTCGCTGATCAGGTCCACCACGCGGTCGCTCACCCCCAGGTCCACCTGGATGTCGGGGTACCGCGCGTGGAATTCCGCCAGGTGCGGAATGATGAGGAGTTGCGCCACCGAGGTGCCCACGTCCACGCGCAGCCGCCCGCGCGGGTTGGCGCGGGCGTTGGTCATGCTGGCCTCGATGTCGTCCAGGTCCGTCAGCAGCCGAACCGTGCGGTCGTAGTAGGCGGCGCCGTCGGGCGTCACCGTCACGCGGCGCGTGGTGCGGTTGAGCAGCTTCACGCGCAGCCGCTCCTCCAGCGCCTGCACATGCTTGGTCACCGTGGCTTTGGGCAGGTTCAGCGAATCCGCTGCCCGGGTAAACGTGCCGGCCTCCACCACCCGCACGAATATGCGCATGGCCTGTATCTGGTCCATGGCTTCTCCTTGAAATCCGGAACTGCTGTCCGCTACTGCAGCACCCACCAGTGGGTGCTGAGGAATTCTCACACGCCGCCCCCATCGTGATTGTTGAGCTTTTGGAAACAGTGCGGTGGTGTTTGGCCGGTTTATCTGGGCGGCCTGAGCCACTACATTTCAACCATTCTCAATTCAATGGGTACATGCCATGCAGCCCGACCGCCCGTCCTCGCCAGCTTCTCCATCGCCAGCCGCCGTCGCCCCCGCAGCTTCCGCTGCCAGCAAGGCGAATGCGCCCGCCGCAGTCTGCACCGATTCCACCATTGAGGTGGCCAATGGGCAAGAAGTGGCCGTGCGCATGTACGGCCGCAAGAAGGCGGGCCAGGCCTCGCCGGTGGTAGTGCACTTCCATGGCGGTGCGTTCACGTCCGGCGACCTGGACAATGGCTGCACCGTGGCCACGCTGCTGCAGGAGGCGGGCGCCGTGGTCGTGTCGGTGGCCTACCCGCTCACGCCGTTCCCGCAGCCGGTAGAGACGGGCTACGACGTGCTCAAGTGGGTGCACCGCAACCGCACCAAGCTGGGCGGGCAGGGCGCCCTGGTGTACCTGGCGGGCGAAGAAGCGGGCGGCAACCTGGCCGCTGCCGTGGCCGTGGTGACGCGCGACCAGTCGCACCCGCCGTTGGCCGGGCAAATCCTGCTGTCGCCCATGCTGGACCCGTGTGTGGGCACGGCGTCGCTGCGCGAGGCGACGGGCAATGCCATGGGCTGCAAGTGGACGGAGGGTTGGCGCAACTTTCTTCGCTGCCCGCGCGATGCCGAGCATCCCTACGCAGTACCTGCCGGTGCGCACCGTCTGGCGGGCCTGCCGCCCACGCTGATCATGGTGGGCGACACTGACCCCATGCACGACGAGGCGCTGGCCTATGCCGCGCGGCTGGAATCAGCAGGCCTGCAAGTCACGCGCCACGTGTTCTCCAAGGCGCCGCAGTGGCCCGATGCATTGCTGCAAGCCGGCCAGCACGAATGTCCTTGCGCTGCAGGCGCCATCGAACAGATTCGCCTGTTTTTCGAAGCCACCCGAAGTCCGGTGCCTTCCTGAGCGGGCAAGGCCGAAAAAAAGCATTGACCTCAACTTCAGTTGAGGTTTGATACTGCCGCCTGCTTTCTCCCCAACCTGTCTCTGACTGCTGAATTTCCGGCCCCGCGCGCCGGAGGGGAGAGGTTTTGCCTGCAGAACACGCAAACACCTGCACTGATTCAAACGATACGGAGGAAAAACGCCATGAACCTGATCTCTCGCCCTTTGGCCGGCGGCCGCATTCGCCACGTTGGCTGTCACAGCGCGCCACGCGGCTTCGTCTGTTGACCTGGACACCCGGCTGTGCGCACGGCCCCCCCCCATACAAATCCCCTGGCGGGCGGCCCGAGCCGCATGCCGCAACCCGCAAGCCTTCACGGCTGCCACAAGCAGCTTCAACGATTGAAACGACCATCATGAACTTCAACCGCTTCTCCGCTCCCCGCCCCTTGGGCATTGCCACCCTGGCCACCGCCGTCACGGCTGCTGTGGCCGCCGCTGTGCTCGTGTTTCAGGCGCCGCTGGCGCAGGCCGATGGCGGGCCTGCCGAGCCGCCTCCCATGCCGGTATCGGTGGCCGCCGTGGTGCAAAAGGACATCGCCCTGTGGGACGAGTTCTCCGGCCGGCTTGAAGCCGTGCAGCGCGTGGACGTGCGCCCCCGCGTCTCGGGCGCCGTACAGGCCGTGCACTTTCGCGAAGGCTCGCTGGTGAAGCAGGGCGACCTGTTGTTCACGGTGGACCCAGCCCCCTACGCCGCCGAGGTGGACCGCGCCGAGGCCCAGGTGGTGGCCGCGCAGGCCCGCCTGTCGTACACGCGCAGTGAGCTGGAGCGCGCCACACGCCTGCTGGAAGACAAGGCCATTGCCCAGCGCGAGCACGACGAGCGCCAGAACGCCCAGCGCGAGGCCGATGCCAACCTGCGCGCCGCCCAGGCAGCCCTACAGACCGCACGCCTGAACCTGAGCTACACCCAGGTGCGCGCCCCCATCGCCGGCCGCGTGGGCCGCATCGAGGTCACCGTGGGCAACCTGGTGGGCTCGGGCGCGGGCGCCCCGGTGCTGACCACGCTGGTGTCGGTGAGCCCGATCTACGCGAGCTTTGACACCGACGAGCAGATCGTGGTGAAGGCGCTGCACGACCTGCAAAGCGGCCAGCGCGGCCAGAGCGCGCGCCAGCTCATCGAGCGCATTCCCGTGCAGATGGGCACCGGCGCCGTGGGTGGTACACCGCATGCCGGGCGCCTGCAGCTCATCGACAACCAGGTGGATGCCCGAAGCGGCACCGTGCGCGTGCGCGCCGTGTTCGACAACGAGGACGGCGCCTTGATCCCCGGCCAGTTCGCCCGCATCCGCATGGGCCAGGCGCAAAACACCCAGGCACTGCTTATCAACGAGCGGGCCGTGGGCACCGACCAGAACAAGAAGTTCGTGATGGTGGTGGGTGAAGGCAACAAGGCCGAGTACCGCGAGGTCACCCTGGGCGCGCCGATTGACGGCTTGCGCGTGGTCACCTCGGGCCTGAAGGCGGGCGAGAACATCGTCGTCAACGGCCTGCAGCGCGTGCGCCCCGGCGCCGTGGTGGCGCCCCAGCCCGTGCCGATGACCGCCAAGGCCGAACTGGACAGCGACCCCAAGGAAGCCAAGAACAACAGCAACAGCAGCAAGTCGCCCGCCGCCTGAGCGGAAGCGATAGCAGGAATTTGCATCCATGAACCTTTCCCGCTTTTTCATCGACCGGCCCATCTTCGCGGGGGTGCTGTCGGTGCTCATCTTCCTCGGAGGGCTGATCGCGCTGCGCGGTCTGCCCATCTCCGAATACCCTGAAGTCGCGCCCCCCTCCGTGGTGGTGCGCGCCCAGTACCCGGGCGCCAACCCCAAGGTGATCGCCGAGACTGTGGCCACGCCGCTGGAGGAATCCATCAACGGCGTGGAAGGCATGCTCTACATGGGCAGCCAGGCCACCACCGACGGCGTGATGACGCTCACCGTCACTTTCGCGCTGGGCACTGACCCCGACAAGGCCCAGCAGCTGGTGCAAAACCGCGTCTCGCAGGCCGAGCCGCGCCTGCCTGAAGAAGTGCGCCGCCTGGGCGTGACGACCGTGAAGAGCGCGCCGGACCTGACAATGGTGGTGCACCTGGTCTCGCCCAACAACCGCTACGACATCGACTACTTGCGCAACTACGCCGTGCTCAACGTCAAGGACCGCCTCGCGCGCATCCAGGGCGTGGGTCAGGTGCAGGTGTTTGGCGGGGGTGACTATTCCATGCGCGTGTGGCTCGACCCGCAGAAGGTCGCGCAGCGCGGCCTCTCGGCCAGCGACGTGGTGTCCGCCATCCGCGGGCAGAACGTGCAGGCGGCGGCCGGCGTGGTGGGTGCATCGCCCGGCCTGCCGGGCGTGGACCTTCAGCTGTCCATCAACGCCCAGGGCCGCCTGCAGACCGAGGAAGAGTTCGGCGACATCATCGTCAAGACCGGTGCCGACGGCGCCGTGACCCGTTTGCGCGACATCGCCCGCCTGGAGCTGGGCGCGGCCGACTATTCGCTGCGCTCGCTGCTCAACAACGACCCGGCCGTGGGCATGGGCGTGTTCCAGGCGCCAGGCTCCAACGCACTGGACATCTCGGCCAACGTGCGCTCCACCATGGACGAGCTGCAGAAAAACATGCCCGAGGGCGTGGAGTTCCGCATCGCCTACGACCCCACGCAGTTCGTGCGCGCCTCCATCAAGTCCGTGATCCATACGCTGCTGGAGGCCATCGCCCTGGTGGTGATCGTGGTGATCCTGTTCCTGCAGACCTGGCGCGCGTCCATCATCCCGCTGCTGGCCGTGCCGGTGTCGGTGGTGGGCACGTTTGCCGTGCTGCACCTGCTGGGCTTTTCGATCAATGCGCTGTCGCTCTTCGGCCTGGTGCTGGCCATCGGCATCGTGGTGGACGACGCCATCGTGGTGGTGGAGAACGTGGAGCGCAACATCGAGGCGGGCCTGACCCCGCGCGAGGCCACCTACCGCGCCATGCGCGAGGTGAGCGGCCCCATCATCGCGATTGCTCTGGTGCTCACGGCCGTGTTCGTGCCGCTGGCCTTCATCAGCGGGCTCACGGGCCAGTTCTACCGGCAGTTCGCCGTGACGATCGCGATCTCCACCGTGATCTCGGCCATCAACTCGCTGACTTTGTCGCCCGCCTTGAGCGCCTTGCTGCTCAAGGGCCACCACGAGCCCAAGGACGCACTCACGCGCGGCATGGACAAGGTGTTTGACGGGCTGTTCCGCGGCTTCAACCGCGTGTTTCATCGCGGTTCCGAGGCCTACAGCGGGGGCGTCAAGCGCGTCATCGGCCGCAAAGCGCTGATGCTGGCCATCTACCTGGCGCTGGTGGGCGTGACCTGGGGCCTGTTCAAGGCCGTGCCCGGCGGCTTTGTGCCCGCGCAGGACAAGCAGTACCTGATCGGCTTTGCACAGCTGCCAGACGGCGCCACGCTGGACCGCACCGAGAACGTGATCCGCCGCATGGGCGAGATCATGAAGGAGAACCCGAACGTGGAGGACGCGATTGCTTTCCCGGGCCTGTCCATCAACGGCTTTACCAACAGCTCCAACGCTGGCATCGTGTTTGCCACCCTCAAGCCCTTTGCCGAGCGCACGCGCGCCGATCAAAGCGGCGGTGCCGTGGCCGGGCAATTAAACCAGGCGTTTGGCAGCATCCAGGACGCGTTCATCGCCATGTTCCCGCCGCCGCCGGTGGCAGGCCTCGGCACCACGGGCGGCTTCAAGCTGCAGATCGAAGACCGTGCATCCCTGGGCTACGAAGCCATGGACGGCGCCGTGAAGGCCTTCATGGCCAAGGCCTACCAGACGCCCGAGCTGACCGGTATCTTCAGTAGCTGGCAGGTCAACGTGCCGCAGCTGTACGCCAACATCGACCGCACCAAGGCGCGCCAGCTCGGTGTGCCGGTGACGGACATCTTCGACACGCTGCAGATCTACCTGGGCAGCCTGTATGCCAACGACTTCAACCAGTTCGGCCGCACCTACAGCGTGCGCGTGCAGGCCGATGCGGCCTACCGTGCGCGGGCGGAAGACGTGGGCCTGCTCAAGGTGCGCTCTGCCACCGGCGAGATGGTGCCCCTGTCGGCGCTGATGAAGATGGAGCCCAGCTTCGGCCCCGAGCGCGCCATGCGCTACAACGGCTACCTGGCCGCGGATGTGAACGGCGGCCCCGCGCCTGGATATTCGTCAGGCCAGGCGCAGGCGGCCATCGAGCGCATCGCCAAGGAGACGCTGCCCCAGGGCATCACCTTCGAGTGGACCGAGCTGACCTACCAGGAGATCCTGGCGGGCAACTCTGCCGTGCTGGTGTTCCCGCTGGCCATCCTGCTGGTGTTCCTGGTGCTGGCCGCGCAGTACGAAAGCCTCACGCTGCCGATCGCCATCATCCTGATCGTGCCCATGGGCATCCTGGCCGCGATGACGGGCGTGTGGCTCACCAAGGGCGACAACAACGTGTTCACGCAGATCGGGCTCATCGTGCTGGTGGGGCTGTCGGCCAAGAACGCGATCCTGATCGTGGAGTTTGCGCGCGAGCTGGAGTTTGCCGGGCGCACCCCCGTGCAGGCCGCCATCGAGGCCAGCCGCCTGCGGCTGCGCCCCATCCTGATGACCTCGCTGGCCTTCGTGATGGGCGTGCTGCCCCTGGTGCTGTCCACCGGTGCTGGCGCCGAAATGCGCAGCGCCATGGGCGTGGCGGTGTTCGCCGGGATGATTGGTGTGACGGCCTTCGGCCTGTTCCTCACGCCCGTGTTCTACGTGGTGCTGCGCAAGCTGGCGGGCAACCGGCCGCTGGTGGAGCACGGTGCGCACGTGGCGCCCATTTCGCACACGCCCGGCAGCGGTGGCATCGGCCAGCCTGTGCTCGCCGCGCCCCGCAAGGAGCATGAGTGATGAGCCATGCATCGCGCCAAGCCTCTGCTTCCATTCTTCCAATCACGACAGCGGCCACTCCGGTGGCGCTGAACGCTCGCACCCCACGGCTGTTGCTACTGCTGCTGCCGGCAGTGGTGGTTCGGGCTGGAGATCAACCATGACCGATTTGCTGACGATGACGAAGAACATCACCGAGGGCGCCCTGGCCGCGCGCAAACGCAGCCTCCTGGCCCCCCTGGCCGCCGCCCTGGTGCTGGCCGGCTGCATGACCCAGCCCGTGGTCCCCGCGCCGCACGCCGGCGTGCCCGTGCCCGCCAGCTTCAGCGCGGGAGGCGACGCGCTGCTGCCCACCGCCGCGCCCTGGACGGTGGCGCCCCCGGCCGAGGCGCAACCGCGCGGCGAGTGGTGGCTGGGCTTTCAAGACGCCGTGCTGGCCGACCTGGTGCAGCGCGCGGGTGCTGCCAACACCAGCATCCAACAGGCGGCCGCACGCCTGGCCGAGGCGCGCTCACTGCTGCGCTCGGCCGATGCCGCACGCTCGGTGCAGGTGGGCGCTTCGGCTGGCGTGTCACGCCAGGCCGGCGCCAGCAGCACCGGCAGCGCCACGCCGTCCACACTAGGGACGGTGGGGCTCAATGCGTCTTACGAACTGGACTTGTTCGGCCGCCTTGCCCAAACCAGCGATGCCGCGCGCCTGGACGCCGACGCCCGCGAAGCGCTGTTGCAAAGCACGCGCCTGATGGTGCAGGCCGACGTAGCGCAAACCTATTTGCAGCTGCGCGCCGTGCAGGCCGAACAAGTGCTGGTGCAGGAAAGCCTGGCCGCCTACCAGTACACGCTGCGCCTCACCCAGCGCCGCCTGCAGGCCGGCGATGTGGCCGAGCTGGACGTAGCCCGCGTGCAGACCGAGGTCGCCGCCACCGAGTCGGATGCCCTCGCGCTGCAGCGCCAGCAAGCCTTGCTGTCGAACGCCCTCGCCGTGCTGGTCGGCGAAGTCGCCAGCACCTTTGTGCTGCCGCCCGCCACGGGAGATGCCGCGTTGCCGGTGATCCCGCCCGGGGTGCCCGGCACGGTGCTGGCGCGCCGGCCCGATGTGTCGGCTGCGCAGGCCGCCGTGCTGGCCGCCCAGGCCCGTGTGGGCGTGGCGCAGACAGCGTGGTTCCCTGCCGTCACACTCACCGGCAACGCGGGACATGCCTCGCCAGAACTGGGCGATCTGTTCAAGTGGTCTGCGCGGGCCTGGGGTGTGAGTGCGCTACTGTCGCTGCCGATCTTTGACGGCGGCCAGCGCAACGCCCAGATCGAGGGCGCCAAAGCCCGCCTGGAGGCTGCATTGGCAGACCACCGGGGGCAGGTGCTGAACGCCTTTCGCGACGTGGAAGACCAGCTGACCTCGCTCCGTCTCCTGTCGGGTCAGGCCGAGGCGCAGGCGCGTGCGGTGACGGCGGCGCGGCGGGCGACGCAGTTGTCGGATGTGCGGTACCGCAATGGGCTGGTCAGCCAGCTGGAGTTGCTTGACGCGCGGCGCAGTGAGTTGCGCAACCGGCGGCAGGCGTTGCAGGTGCAGACGGCGCAGTATGTGGCGACGGTGGGGTTGATTCGGGCGCTGGGTGGCGGTTGGGGGGAGCAACCTGCTACGAAGTTGGCGCAGGTATCGCAGTAGTTTTGTAGGCGATTTTGGCTGCTAGCGCTTGTATATAAAGCGCCGGAAGCTATTGTTTTGATAGTGTTTTGTTTTCCGCTGTCCTTTTGGGCTGGGCTTGTCGTAGTCTGATTTACTTTGGTTACTGCATGCCCGGGTTGAGGGTGGAGGCCGGGAGTCGCCCGGCGGCGAGTAACTTTCTTTCGTCTCGCCGAAAGAAAGTCACCAAAGAAAGGGCGACCCCCAGTCTGAGACCCCTTCGCGGAGCGAAGGGGCAATCCTGCGTCGGGGCGGTTGCGGGGTGCGCCGCAGAACTCACTGCGCTGCTTCGCAGCTCCGTTCGGACAACTGCGGCGAGTCAGTTCACAAAGCATGGGCACTCCGACGCCCATGCCACCCCACAACCGCCCCGCCGCAGGCGCAGCCAGCAGGGGGTGGGGCAGCCGAACATCCAAACAGCCACACGGGCCTTTGCTTCGCTCGGCCCCCTCTCGCGGGCG